>NZ_CP019239.1:2843236-4264855 GCF_001955715.1 Rhodoferax saidenbachensis
GACCCAGTTGCTCATTTGCGGCGCTGCCATCGTGACCCTTTCCATGGGCATCCGCCACGGCTTTGGCCTCTGGCTACAGCCCATCACCCAAGCCAAGGACTGGAGCCGCGAGACCTTTGCCTTTGCCATTGCCATCCAGAACCTGTCCTGGGGCGTGGCCGGCATTTTTGCCGGCATGGTGGCCGACCGTTTTGGCGCGTTCAAGGTGATTGTTCTGGGCGCAGCGCTGTACGCGTTGGGTCTGGTCGGTATGGCGCATGCCAACACGCCCTTGCTGTTTACCTTGTCCACTGGCGTCCTGATTGGCGTGGCCCAGGCCGGCACGACCTACGCCGTGGTGTATGGCGTGATCGGGCGCAATGTGTCGGCCGACAAGCGCTCCTGGGCTATGGGCATTACCGCCGCGGCGGGTTCGTTTGGCCAGTTTTTGATGGTGCCGACCGAAGGTTTCCTGATCAGCCACTTTGGATGGCAGGAGGCGCTGAGCCTGCTGGGCTTTGCCGCCCTGCTGATGGCGCCCCTGGCCTGGGGTCTGCGCGAGCCCGGCTTTGCGGGTAGCGCACCACCACCGCGTGAACAAACCATTGTGCAAGCCCTGCGCGAGGCTTTTAAATACCCGAGCTTCCAGTTGTTGATGGCAGGCTATTTCGTCTGCGGATTCCAGGTGGTGTTCATCGGCGTGCACATGCCCAGCTACCTGCGCGACAAGGGCCTGTCGCCCCAGGTGGCCAGCTACGCATTGGCGCTGATCGGGCTGTTCAACGTGTTTGGCACCTACGCGGCCGGCGTGCTGGGCCAGAAGATTCCGAAGAAAAACATCCTCGCCTTCATTTACCTGGCGCGCGCCGTGACCATCAGCGTGTTTTTGATAGCTCCGCTGTCGCCCACCAGCGTCTATGTGTTCTCGTCCGTCATGGGCCTTCTGTGGTTATCCACCATCCCCCCCACCAATGCCACGGTGGCGCAGATCTTTGGCGTGGCGCACCTGTCCATGCTGGGCGGTTTTGTGTTCTTCAGCCACCAGATCGGTTCGTTCCTCGGCGTCTGGCTCGGTGGCTATCTGTATGACAAGACGGGTAGCTACGACATCGTCTGGTACATAGCCATTGCCTTGGGCGTGATGGCCGCGCTGGTGAACCTGCCGGTCAAGGAAGCCGCCATCGCGCGTCCGGCGCGCCCGGCACCTGCGACGGCCTGATGCCATGACAAGCCCGTTGCGACTGTCTTTACGCATAACTGGCGCCAGTGTGGCGTTGGTTGTGCTGTTCGCCGTGTTCATGCTCTACACCCGGCCTGACTTTCTGGTGCAAATGGCGAATCAGATCTGGGCCTGCTTCTGATGCCTTTGCACCCACAGCCTGCCGCGCCTTCTGCGTGGGTGGTGCGCTGGTCACACCTGCTGCATCCCGGAACCACCGTGCTGGACGTTGCCTGTGGGGCAGGTCGTCATTTGCACTGGTTTGCAAAGCAAGGACATGCCGTCACCGGCATTGACCGGGACCTGGAGCCTGCACACCAGGCCAATGCACCTGGCACGTTGTTATGCGCAGATATCGAGAATGGCCCTTGGCCCTTGCAAACCGCAGGGCAGTTCCAGGCCTTTGGCGCCGTGGTCGTGACCAACTACCTGTGGCGCCCGCTGCTGCCCACCCTCGTGCAAAGCCTGGCTCCAGGCGGCGTCCTCATCTATGAAACCTTTGCGGCAGGCCAGGAAACGGTAGGGCGCCCCAGCCGTGCCGATTTTCTGCTGCAGCCGGGTGAACTGCTGGCGATGTGCAAGGGGCTGGAAGTGGTGGCTTATGAGAACGGTTACCTAAATAGCCCTGAGCGTTTCGTGCAGCGAATTGCGGCAATCCGGCCGTCCACGGCGCTGCCGCCAGGGGCTTTACCGGCGCGACATGCACTCTAGTTAAAATGCCCGTTTCCGCACTAATTTCTGACATGAACGCTTCATACAGTCCGATCCGGGGCAGCATCGTCGCCCTCGTTACCCCGATGCTCGACGACGGCTCCGTGGACTACCCCGCACTGCGCAAGCTGATCGACTGGCATATTGCCGAAGGGACGGACTGCATTGGTGTGGTTGGCACCACCGGTGAGTCCCCCACCGTGAGTGTGGAAGAGCACTGCGAAATCATTCGTGTATCGGTCGAACAGGCCGCCAAACGCGTACCCATCATGGCCGGTTGCGGCGCCAACTCCACCCGCGAAGCCATCGAACTGGCCAAATTTGCCAAACAGGTGGGCGCTGACTGCCAGTTGCAGGTGGTCCCCTACTACAACAAGCCTACGCAAGAAGGCCAGTACCAGCATTTCAAGGCCATCGCCGAAGCCACGGGTGACCTGCCCATTGTTTTGTACAACGTACCCGGTCGTTCGGTCGCCGATATGGCGCACGACACCGTGCTGCGTCTGGCCGAAGTGCCCGGCATCGTGGGTATCAAGGAAGCCACTGGCAATATTGAACGTGCCCAGTGGCTGATCAAGGAAGCACCCAAGAGCTTCTCCATCTACTCAGGTGATGATCCCACCGCCGTCGCACTGATGCTGTGCGGAGGCCACGGCAACGTCAGCGTGACCGCCAATGTGGCGCCGCGCCTGATGCATGAATTGTGTGTAGCTGCCATTGCCGGGAACGTGCAAAAGGCTATGGAAATCCAGTTCAAGCTGCTGCCTTTGCACAAGGCACTGTTTGTTGAATCCAACCCCATCCCCGTGAAATGGGCGGTGGCCCGCATGGGTCTGTGCAACACTGCACTGCGCTTGCCCCTGACACCTTTCACGCAGGCCAACCAGCCCGCGCTGGAACGTGTCATGCAAACCGCTGGACTGATTTGAACGCCCATTCATTCTTGAGGAATTCTGTGAATCCCATCTCCAAAGTTACGCTCCTGGGCCTTGCCCTTGCGCTGTCCGCCTGCTCCGTGCTGGAAACCGACAAGGTGGACTACCGCAGTGCCGCCAAGGCGCCCTCACTGACGGTCCCGCCCGATCTCACGCAGTTGTCCAAGGACACACGCTATTCCGTGGTGAACGGTGCTGTTTCTGCCTCGGGTTACCAGGCCGGTCAGGCCGCAACGGGCAAAACGCCCATGGCTGCACTTTCCTTGGGTGATGTCCGCATCGAACGGGTCGGCAACCAGCGTTGGCTGGTGGTCAACCGGCCGCCAGAGAAAATCTGGGATACGGTCAAGGACTTCTGGCAGGAAAACGGATTTTTGCTGGCCATGGACCAGAGCAATCTGGGCATCATGGAAACCGACTGGGCCGAAAACCGCGCCAAGATTCCGATGGACTTCATCCGTGCCTCGCTGGGCAAACTGCTGGATTCGCTGTACTCCACGGCAGAGCGTGACAAGTTCCGCACCCGCCTGGAACGCAATGCCGAAGGCGGCACCGAGATTTTCATCAGCCACCGTGGCGTGATCGAGGTCTACTCCAACACGGGAGCTAGCACCACTGGCGACAAGCAGACCGTGTTTCAACCCCGACCGTCAGACCCCGAACTCGAAGCCGAGTTTCTGCGCCGCCTGATGGTCAAACTGGGTGCCAGCCCCGAACAAGCCCAAACGCTGGTCGCCAACAGTGTGGCCAAGTCCACCAGCAGCGTGTCCAAGGTCGGCGAGCAACCCGTGGTGCTGATCGAAGAAGGTTTTGACCGCGCATGGCGCCGGGTCGGTCTGGCACTGGACCGCACAGGTTTTACGGTGGAGGACCGTGACCGCAAGCAAGGCATCTACTTCGTGCGTTACGTGCCCACGACCGACAACAACACGGAGCCTGGCTTCTTTGGCAAACTGTTTAGCGGGTCTTCCAAAGCCAACACGCCCACCAAGTTCCAGATCGCGGTGCGCAGCCAGGGTGAGCTGACCACGGTGTCGGTGATGGATGTGGATGGCAAGCCCGAGACTTCTGCCAGTGCACAACGTATCGTCAAGGTCATCGCAGACGACATCAAATGATGTGTCCCCCACGCTCCGCCCACGCACGGCATTTGGGCCGTGCCGGGTGTATTGCCACAACGTGAGCGCATCTGCGACCGCAGATGCGTGAGCGGGTCGCAGCCCCCCGAGGGGGCTAATTTCCCTTGGGGCGGCCCGGCGGGAAATTGCCCTTCTCGTTCAGACGAAAAAAAACCACCGTGAGGTGGTTTTTTTTTCGTCTGCAAGCAGATTATTGCTTGGCTGGCTCGGAAGCAGCAGGTGCTGCGGGAGCAGCAGCAGCGGGAGCGGCTGCAGGAGCAGCAGCAGCAGCAGCAGCAGCAGCAGCAGGAGCTTCAGCGGCAGGAGCAGCTGCGGGTGCAGGAGCTTCTTCTTTTTTACCGCAAGCAGCCAGGGCAGCAGCGATGATGGCTGCCAAAACGAGAGACTTGTTCATTTTTAGATACTTTAGTGAGTTAACGAAACAATTTCCGGAAATTGCCTTGGCAGCACGCCACCAAGACTCCAGCAAAAAGCATTCGATCTCTTCTTACCGGAGCCTCAAATTATACAAGAGGCTTACAAACCGCCTCGGGTAAACCCTCTCACTCGTCATCAAAGACCCAGCGTAGACGCAGGAAAACCGGGTGAACTTTGCCTGCGGCACTCATCCAGCTCCTGCTTCTGCAGCACCCGGCGCTGCGCTTCATAACTCGCAACGCCGGTGCTGCGCGCCAAATCCAGCCGCCGTGCATACCAGTGCGGACTCCACAACACACTGGGGAATTCCGTGGGGCTCAACTGCTTGCAGACACGGCATTCAATCAGATGGTCCCAGCGGATGCGCCACTCCACAAAACGGGCCTGGTAGCGCTGCACCGAGTCATAACTGTGGGTCAGCATGGTGAGTCGGCGCCCTCTTTTGGACCATGCATTCAATGACTCGACCACCGCACTCTCGCGCAGCGGCCACTCTTCAAAATTGGCATCGCTCCAGACCATTTCCATCCAGCCTTCACTGGCCGCACACTCCAGCGCATCTCGAATCAATTGCGCGAATTCCGTAGGGCCACTGAATGGCCCGGTATGCAGCACATTCGAGGCATCAGGCGTCGACATACATCCACCCTGCGGCGCACCAGTCAGCCAGCAAGTCCTGTGCATCCGCTCCCAATCGCTTGTACTCTGTCGCCGTGAGTTCGCGCGCATCGGCCAGACGCCGCATCAGCTGTGCATCACGTCCGGAAGCCCGGAAACTTTCACCATTCAGAAAAATGTGGTGCTGGTCGTACAGCATGCGGGTGCGCCGGTCCAGGCGCACATGACCCGGCGCTGCCGCCGCTTCGCCTTCGTCGAACCAGACATTGGCCTTGGGCTCGCTTAAGTATTCGCCCAAAGCGCGGCGCAAGGCCAGCGGATCGCGCAAAGCCTCTTCGAGCGCCTTTTGGGCAAATGCCACCATGGCGTCGGGTATCTCGCCGCTGTGCTCCAGTGCCGTCTGCTGCGGGTCACGGTACAGGGCGCTCCCCACCTCATCCACCGCCTGCTCGGCCATACGTTGCAGCACTTCACGGGCCAGCTCGCCTTTGGCGGGTGCGCGAAAGCCGATGGAATAGGTCATGCATTCGCCCTCGGCCACACCGTCGTGGGCGTAACGCGGGGGCAGGTACAGCATGTCCCCCGGCTCCAAGACAAACTCTTCTTCCGGTTCAAAGTTCGCCAAAATTTTAAGCGGCATATCAGGCTGCAAGCTCAGATCTTTTTGCCGCCCAATGCGCCAGCGCCGCCGCCCGTGGGCCTGCAGCAAAAACACGTCATAACTGTCAAAGTGCGGCCCCACGCCACCGCCGTCGCTGGCGTAGCTGACCATCAGGTCGTCCAGTCGCGCATCGGGCACAAAACGAAACTGATTCATCAGCGCGTGCACACGTTCGTCATGCAAGTCGACACCCTGCACCAGCAACGACCAGCCGGCCTGCTTGAAAGGTGGCAAGGCCTTGCGCGCAAACGGACCCTGCCGAAAACGCCAAGGCTTGTGGGTGCCGGGCTGGGCCTGTACCACGAGGCGCGACTCCACATCGTCCATGGCAGCCAGGTCCAGTAGCTCTTGGCGACCTACCGGGGCCTGGAATTGGGGAATGGCCTGGCGGATGACCAAAGGCTTCTTTTGCCAGTGGCGGCGCATAAAGGTGGCAGGCGTCAGCCCACCCAGGAGTTGCAGGGGTTCATTGACATTCATGGATCCATTTTCGGCGCTTTGGGAGGCAAAAGCCAACAAACTGCGACAATTCCGGCATGGACATTACTGAACAATGCGTGGTCGCCCTGACCTGGACGCTGAAAGACACCTTGGGCGAAGAACTGGACGTGCTGGACGAGCCGGTGGAATTTTTGATCGGCGGCCATGACCTGCTGCCCGCTATCGAAGCCGCCCTTCAAGGCCATGCGGCAGGCGCGAAGATCGAATTGCAGATCGAACCCGAACAGGCTTTTGGCGATTTCAACGACAAGCTGCTGTTTCTGGAGCCGCGCCACCTGTTCCCCCAGGATTTGCAGGAAGGCCTGACCATGGAAGGCCACGCTCTGCCCGAGGGCTGCCATCACGAGGCGCCCAAGGACGCGCTCTACACCATCACCGATATTTACCCCGAACACGTGGTGCTGGACGGCAACCATCCGCTCGCAGGCATAGCCATACGCATCAGCATGAAAGTGGAATCCGTGCGCGAAGCCACCGAAGAAGAAATCGGCCGTGGCTCCGCAGGCACCGGCTTTTTCCGCATCCAGCCCTTCCATTCAGAAGGGCCGGGCAGCGATACCCTGCACTGAGAGTTATGGATAAAAACGGCCGCTAGCCCTCATCTAGATTGCGCAAGCAGCTATCAAAAGCAGAGCAAATGGGCTAGGCTTTACCGGTCGATCCGTAGCCACCTTCACCCCGTTGCGACGCGGGGAACTCCGTCACCACATTGAACTGGGCCTGCACCACCGGCACGATCACCAGTTGCGCAATACGCTCCATAGGCTGAATGGTGAATTCCGTGGTACTGCGGTTCCAGGCGCTGACCATGAGCTGGCCCTGGTAGTCGCTGTCAATCAACCCCACCAGATTGCCCAGCACGATGCCGTGTTTGTGGCCCAGGCCGGAGCGCGGCAGGATCAGCGCTGCATAGGCCGGGTCTTCCAGGTAAATCGCCATGCCGGTGGGTACCAGTTGCCAGGCGTTGGGCGCCAGCGTCAGCGGCGCGTCCAGGCAGGCACGCAAATCCAGCCCAGCACTGCCGGGGGTGGCGTAGGTGGGCAGGTTGTCGACCAGGCGTTGGTCGATGATCTTGACGTCGATTTTCATGGAAATAAGAGTATTCAGAGTTGAAACGGGTCGCGCCGCGGCCCTCCGCTTGCACGAAGGCCAAAGCGGCGCAATGGCTATTTTTTGAGGCGGGCAGCGATCTCGGCGACGAGCAGGCGCGCCAGCGCCAGTTTGCTGTTGCGCGGAATTTCCTTCGCACCTTGGGCGTCAACCAGCAACAGTGCATTGTCATCCTGCCCAAAAGTCGCGGGGCCGATGTTACCCACCAGCAGTGGCACACCCTTGCGCGCACGTTTGGCGGTGGCATGGGCCAGCAGGTCATGGCTCTCGGCGGCAAAGCCCACGCAATACAAGGCGCCGCTTTTTGCGCGCGAAGACTGCGCAATGGTGGCAAGAATATCTGTGTTCTCCACAAAGCCCAGCGTGGGCGGTTGGCCAGAGCCGTCCTTCTTGATCTTCTGGTCTGCGGCTTGCGCCGGACGCCAGTCGGCCACGGCAGCAGTTGCTATAAATATGCTAGCTGCTTGCGCATGGTCCACGCTGGCTACAAGCATATTTTGTGCTGATTTCACATCCACACGGGTGACGCCGCGTGGCGTAGGCAGGCTCACCGGCCCGGCCACCAGCGTGACCTGCGCGCCCGCCTCTTGCGCTGCGCGGGCAATCGCAAAGCCCATCTTGCCGCTGGACAAATTGGTGATGCCACGCACCGGGTCGATGGCTTCAAAGGTAGGCCCCGCAGTGACCAGCACGTGTTGCCCCGCCAACACCTTGGGTTGAAAAAACGCCACCACGTCCTGCAGCAACTCCTGCGGCTCCAGCATGCGGCCATCGCCAGTCTCACCACAGGCCTGAAAGCCCGACCCCACACCCAGCAAATACGCACCGTCGGATTGCAGTTGCGCCAGATTGCGCTGGGTGGCCGGGTGGGCCCACATCTCGCGGTTCATGGCGGGGGCAATCAGCAAAGGCACGGTAGCGATGGGGCGGGCCAGACACATCAGGCTCAGCAAATCGTCCGCACGGCCGTGCAGCAGCTTGGCCATGAAATCCGCGCTGCACGGCGCGATCAGGATGGCGTCCGCTTCGCGGCTCAGGTTGATATGGGCCATGTTGTTTTCTTCGCGCGCGTCCCACTGCGAATCAAACACCGGCCGGTTGGAGAGCGCCTGCATGGTCACGGGCGTGATGAATTGGGCTGCGGCCTCAGTCATTACCACCTGCACCGTCGCGCCCTCCTTGATCAGCGCACGGCACAACTCGGCGGCTTTGTAACAGGCAATGCCGCCGGTGAGCCCTAAAACAATGTGTTTGCCGTTCAAGTCCATGGATTGCCTGTGATTACAAATACACACGCCAAATTGCATGGCGCTGGAAGGCCGCAATGTAGCAGACGCCTATAATCTCGCTTTACCACCTCATCGAACCTCAAGGTTCGCCCCTGACATGACCAAATTTGTCTTCGTCACCGGCGGTGTGGTGTCTTCCCTTGGCAAGGGAATCGCCTCAGCCTCCTTAGCTGCGATTCTGGAATCGCGGGGCCTGACAGTCACTCTCATCAAGCTGGATCCCTACCTCAACGTCGACCCGGGCACGATGTCGCCCCTGCAACACGGCGAGGTGTTTGTCACCGACGACGGCGCAGAAACCGACCTGGACCTGGGCCACTACGAGCGTTTCATTGAAACGCGGATGCGCAAGTCCAACAACTTCACCACCGGCCAAATCTACAAAAGCGTGCTCGACAAAGAGCGCCGCGGTGACTACCTGGGCAAGACCGTGCAGGTCATTCCCCACGTCACCAATGAAATCCAGGAATTCGTCAAACGCGGCGCGCGCTTTGGCGAACCCGACGCGGTAGACGTGGCGATTGTGGAAATCGGTGGCACCGTGGGTGACATCGAGTCCCTGCCCTTCCTCGAAGCTGTGCGCCAGATGAGCCTGAAGCTCGGCCCCAACAACAGCGCCTTTGTGCACCTGAGTTATGTGCCGTGGATCGCCGCTGCCGGCGAACTCAAGACCAAGCCGACCCAGCACACGGCCAAGCAATTGCGTGAAATTGGTATCCAGGCCGACGCATTGCTGTGCCGCGCAGACCGCCCGATTCCCGACGAAGAACGCCAGAAAATCTCGCTGTTCTCCAACGTGCCCGAGTGGGGCGTCATCTCCATGTGGGATGTGGACACCATCTACAAAGTGCCACGCATGCTGCACGAGCAAGGCCTCGATGGCCTGATCTGCGACAAGCTGCGCCTGAACACACCGCCTGCCAACCTCAAACGTTGGGATGACCTGGTGTACGAGACCGAACACCCAAGGCACCAGGTCCACATTGCCATGGTGGGCAAGTACGTTGACCTGTCCGACAGCTACAAGTCGCTCAACGAAGCCCTGCGCCACGCCGGCATGAAGAACCATGCCAAGGTGAAGATTGCTTACATCGACTCGGAAACCATCACCGCAGACAACGTCAATCAGCTCAACAAATACGACGCGGTCCTGGTACCCGGCGGCTTTGGCAAACGCGGCATTGAAGGCAAGATCAACGCCGCGCAATTTGCCCGCGAGAAAAAAGTACCCTACCTGGGCATCTGCCTGGGCATGCAGGTAGCCACCATCGAATTTGCCCGCCACGTGGCCGGCCTCAAGGAAGCCAACAGCACCGAGTTCGAGCCCGACAGCCCGAACCCGGTGATTGCGCTGATCACCGAGTGGAAAGATGCCGACGGCACGATCAAGACACGCGACAAGAACTCCGATCTGGGCGGCACCATGCGCTTGGGCGCACAAAGCTCGGATGTTGCGAAGAACACCTTGGCCCACAAGATCTATGGCGATGTCGTGACCGAACGCCACCGCCACCGTTACGAAGCCAATGTCAACTACCTGGAACGCCTGCGCACTGCAGGTCTGGTGATTTCCGCACTGACACAACGCGAACAATTGACCGAAATGGTCGAATTGCCGACGAGTGTTCATCCCTGGTTTGTGGGCGTGCAGTTCCACCCGGAATTCAAGTCCACTCCCTGGGACGGCCACCCGCTGTTCAACGCATTTATCAAGGCGGCACTGGACCACCAGGCCGAGGGTAAAAGTTTGAAGGTGGCGGCGTGATGGCCGCCGCGCCGGGCCGCCCCAAGCAAGGCTGCGCCCCCTCGGGGGGCAGCGCAGTACACGCAGTGACAAGCGTGGGGGCACTATGAAACTCTGCGGATTTGACGTCGGCCTGGAACATCGCTTCTTCCTGATCGCGGGCACCTGCTCCATCGAAGGTTTGGAGATGTCCATTGACGTAGCAGGCCAGCTCAAGGAAGCCTGCACCGCACTGGGCATCCCCTTGATCTACAAGGGCTCGTTCGACAAGGCCAACCGCTCTTCCGGCACCACCAAACGTGGTGTCGGCATAGAGGCTGGCCTCAAAATCCTCGACGAGGTGCGCCGCCAGCTCCAATTGCCCGTCCTGACCGATGTGCATGATGCATCCCACGTGGCCGAAGTTGCCAGCGTGGTGGATGTATTGCAGACACCTGCCTTCCTGTGCCGCCAGACCGACTTCATCCGCGCCGTGGCCCAAGCCGGCAAGCCTGTGAACATCAAGAAGGGCCAGTTCCTCGCGCCCTGGGACATGAAGAACGTCATCGACAAAGCCCGCGCTGCCGCTGAAGAAGTGGGGCTCTCGCCGGATCGTTTTTTGGCCTGCGAGCGTGGTGTGAGCTTTGGCTACAACAACCTCGTGGCCGATATGACCAGCCTGGCCGAGATGCGCAAGTCCGGTGCCCCCGTCGTGTTCGACGTGACCCATTCGGTACAAAAGCCCGGCGGCCAGGGTGCCACCAGCGGCGGCGCCCGCGAGATGGTTCCCGTGTTGGCCCGCGCTGGTGCGGCCGTAGGTGTGGCAGGCTTCTTCATGGAGACCCACCCCCGCCCCGCCGAAGCCTGGTCCGACGGCCCGAACGCCGTGCCACTGCATAAGATGCGTGCGCTGCTCGAAACCTTGGTGGCGCTGGATTCCGTAACCAAAAAAACCCCGTTCCTGGAAGCCGATTTCAACTGAACGGCCCCATGATGGCGGACACCCTTTTTTTGACTTGAAACGAAAGTAGCTAATGAGTGCAATTGTTGATATCGTCGGCCGCGAAATTCTGGATTCGCGCGGCAACCCCACCGTCGAATGCGACGTCCTGCTGGAGTCCGGCACCATGGGCCGCGCTGCGGTTCCCAGCGGCGCCTCTACCGGCTCCCGCGAAGCCATCGAGCTGCGTGACGGCGACAAGAAGCGTTACCTCGGCAAGGGCGTATTGAAAGCCGTTGAACATATCAACACCGAAATCTCCGAAGCCGTTCTGGGCCTGGATGCTTCCGAGCAAGCCTTCCTAGACAAGACGCTGATCGACCTAGACGGCACCGACAACAAATCCCGTCTGGGCGCCAACGCGATGCTGGCGGTATCGATGGCTGTGGCCCGCGCCGCCGCCGAAGAATCCGGCCTGCCGCTGTACCGCTACTTTGGCGGCATGTCGGCGGTGCAAATGCCCGTGCCCATGATGAACGTCATCAACGGTGGCGAGCACGCCAACAACAACCTCGATCTGCAAGAGCTGATGATCATTCCGGTCGGCGCACCGAGCTTCCGTGAAGCCCTGCGTTGGGGCGCTGAAGTGTTCCACGCGCTGAAAAAAATCCTGCACGACAAGGGCATCAGCACTGCCGTGGGCGACGAGGGCGGCTTTGCCCCCAACGTAGCGAACCACGAAGCTGCCATTCAGATGATTCTGGAAGCCATCGACAAGGCGGGCTATGTGGCCGGTGAGCAGATCGCACTGGGCCTGGACTGCGCCGCTTCCGAGTTCTACAAGGACGGCAAGTACCACCTGGAAGGCGAAGGCCTGACACTGAACGCCCAGGAATGGACTGACATCCTGGCCACCTGGGCCGACAAGTACCCCATCATCAGCATCGAAGACGGCATGGCCGAAGGCGACTGGGATGGCTGGAAGATATTGACCGACCGTCTGGGCAAGAAGGTGCAAATCGTCGGTGACGACCTGTTTGTCACCAACACCAAGATTTTGAAAGAAGGCATCGAGAAGGGCATTGCCAATTCGATTCTGATCAAGATCAACCAGATCGGCACCTTGACCGAAACCTTCGCCGCCATCGAGATGGCCAAGCGCGCGGGCTACACCGCCGTGATCAGCCACCGCTCGGGTGAAACCGAAGACTCCACCATTTCCGATATCGCTGTTGGCACCAACGCGGGCCAGATCAAGACCGGTTCGCTGAGCCGCTCGGACCGCATGGCCAAGTACAACCAGCTGCTGCGCATCGAAGAAGACTTGGGTGATGTGGCCGTGTACCCGGGCCGCGCCGCGTTTTATAACCTCCGCTAAAACAGCTGCCGCCTATGGGCCGTC
Organism: Rhodoferax saidenbachensis; assembly: GCF_001955715.1. Taxonomy (NCBI): domain Bacteria; kingdom Pseudomonadati; phylum Pseudomonadota; class Betaproteobacteria; order Burkholderiales; family Comamonadaceae; genus Rhodoferax; species Rhodoferax saidenbachensis. The sequence continues at coordinate 2,855,881 of NZ_CP019239.1, forward strand.
GCCTCGTTCCTGTCGCCCTGGTTGCCCTGCTGCTGATCCTGCATGGGCAATTGTGGTTCGGGCGGGGCAGCGTGCCCAATGTGTCCAAACTCCAACACCAGTTGGACGAACAAAAGCGCAACAACGCCCAGGCCGCAGTGGCCAACGACCGCCTGGGCGCAGAAATCCATGACCTGCGCGAAGGTCTGGAGATCGTGGAAGAAAAAGCACGGACCGAGCTGGGCATGGTCAAGTCCAACGAAATTTACGTCCAGATCGCCAAGTGAGCACGGGGGATCGCAGGCCGCTGCGCATCGCCATCCTGGGCGCTGAAAGCACCGGCAAAACCCAGTTGGCACAGTCTCTGGTCGCGGCACTCCACAGCCAAGGGCTGGAAGCCACCTGGATTCCCGAAGCGCTGCGTGACTGGTGCGATGCCATGGGCCGCACACCACGCCAGGAAGAGCAACGGGCCATTGCACAAACCCAGGCACAACGCGTGGCCAGCGCCACCACCCCATTGGTCATTGCAGACACTTCACCGCTGATGACTGCCATCTACAGCGACCATCTGTGGGGCGACACATCGCTGTATCCGTACGCACTGGCGGAGCAGCGCGGCTACGGGCTCACCCTGCTGACCGGACTGGACCTGCAATGGGTTCCAGACGGCATTCAACGCGACAGTGCCAGTGCGCGCATGCAAGTGGATGCGCGGCTGCGCGATGTTCTGCAACACAACGCCATTGCCCACACTCTCGTGTATGGCAGCGGCGCAGAGCGTACCCAAAGCGCGCTACAGGCCGTTGAGCATGCACTACGTTTCGCAGGCTCTGCTGCAGTCCCTTCGTCAGGGTGGCACTGGAGTTGCGATACCTGCTCCGATGCCGATTGTGAACACCGCCTGTTTCGCAGGCTGTTGCCGGAGTCTTCAGTGCGGGTCTGAACCGCCGGGCACGATCTGTACCGGCGCCGTGAACAGCTGCGCTGCATCCACCGCATCAAAGCGATATTGCACACCGCAAAATTCGCAGGCCACTTCAATGTCGGCGCGCTCCGTCAAAATACTTTCGGCCTCATCGCGCCCCAGACTCACAATCATGCGCCCCACCCGCTCACGGCTGCAGGAACAGGAAAAGCGCGGCGCAGTAGCCCCCTCCAGCGGCTCAAACCGCGTGATGGGCTCTTCCCAGAACAACCTGCGCAAAATGGTTTCCACATCCAGCGTCAGCAACTCTTCGCGCTTGAGGCTGCTGGCCAGAATGGCGATGCGGTTGTAGTGCTCATTCAACCCAATCTCGTCTTCATTTTCCTTGCTGACCATGCTGCCTGACAAATTGCCGGAGCCCTGCATGGGCAGGCGCTGGATCAGCAGGCCGGCAGCCACTTTGTCATCGGCGGCCAGCACCAGCGTGGTGTCAAGCTGCTCACTCTGCAGCATGTAATGCTCCAGCACCGCGCTCACTTTCTCGATCTTGTGGCGTTTGTCATCAAACAGTGGCACCACGCCTTGGTAGGGTTGCTGCCCCGGGAACTTGGTCGTGGGGTCCAGCGTGATGGCACAACGCCCTTCGTTGCCCACATTGACCATCTGGCTCAACGTGGCCGTGTCGTTGACGTCACCCACAACGGTAGCAGTAGCCCGCAGGGCCAGATCAGACTGCACTTCCACCACGGCCAGTTTGACCGGCCCATCGCCAAAAATTTGCAGCACCAGGGCCCCATCAAACTTGATATTGGCCTGCATCAGTGCGGCCGCTGCGGTCATTTCACCCAACATATCGCGCACGGGGACCGGATAGGCGCCTGTACCGCTGTTGGACGCACGCCGGCGCAAGATTTCGGTCCAGGTGTCGGTGAGCCGCACCACCATGCCGCGCACGGGCAGGCCGTCAAAGAGAAATTTATGGAGTTCAGACATCAGTAACCTATCCCAGCTTCTTCAAGCCATTTTTAAAACGGTGCGCATTTTCTATGTAGTGCAAAGCACTTAACTTGAGCCCAGCCTGTTGCTCAGGCGTCAGCTCGCGCACCGCCTTGGCGGGGCTGCCAATGATCATGGAGCCGTCCGGAAACTCCTTGCCCTCGGTGACCAGCGAGCCGGCGCCGACAATGCAGCCCTTGCCAATCTTCGCCCCGTTGAGCACGATGGCGCCTATACCAATCAGGGAACCGTCCCCGATGGTGCAGCCATGCAGCATGACCTGGTGGCCCACGGTCACGTTCTCGCCGACCGTGAGGGGCTTGCCGATATCGGCGTGCAGCACGCTGGCGTCCTGGATGTTGGAGCCCCGCCCTATGCGGATGGTTTCCGTGTCGCCACGGAGGATGGCGCCAAACCACACACTGCTGTCTTCAGCCAGCTCCACATTGCCCATCACCTGCGCGCTGTCTGCCACCCAGGCAGACGCCGCCACACGGGGCGCGATCTGGTCGAGTTCATAAATTGCCATGTTATTTCCTGAAATTCGCTTTGCCTAGAATTGTAGGGATGGAACTCCGACAGCGCGCACTACAGGCCTTTTGCATGGCCGACCCGGCCGAGAAAGCCCAAGCCACTCAGGCCTTGTGGCAGGCCACCGCCGAAATGCCACTCGATTGCCATGCCGCCTTCCCCTCCTCCACACCGGTGGGCAAACCCGATCGACCGGAACTGGTGCATCCCCAAAATGTGCCCCGGCGCTCCCCCTTCACCGCGGAGGGACATGCCGCCCTGATCCACTCCATCGCCCACATCGAGTTCAACGCCATCAATCTGGCGCTGGATGCGATCTGGCGCTTTGCAGGCATGCCCGAGGCGTACTACCGCGACTGGCTGCAGGTCGCGCAGGAAGAGGCCAAGCACTACATGCTGCTGCAAAGCCACCTGCAAACGCTGGGCTACGACTATGGTGATTTCAGCGCCCACGAAGGGCTGTGGACCGTGAGTGAGAGCACCCGCCATGACGTCGTCGCCCGCATGGCCCTGGTACCACGCACCATGGAGGCCCGCGGACTGGACGCCACACCGCAGGTCCAGACCAAGCTGCGCAAAGTGGGCACACCCCAGGCCCTGGCCGCGGTGGATATCCTGGAAATCATCCTGCAGGAAGAAGTAGGCCATGTCGCCATTGGCAACCACTGGTACCACTGGCTGTGCCAACGCGACGGCCTCGACCCGGCCCATTTCTACGCCCAGGCTGCCGTTCAGCACGGCGCGCCCCGGCTCAAGCCCCCATTCAATATCGCCGCCCGCCGACAGGCAGGCTTCAGCGAAGCAGAAATTCAGTCCTTGCCCCCGGTCTAGAATGGTCTGAATAGCCTGTCTCCACCATGCCCGAAACCTCCTCCGTCAGCCCTCCCCCTGTATCCGGTGCGATAGCACGCCAGGCGATTCTCGACACCAGCGGCGCAGTCGTGGGTTATGAACTGTTTGACCGCTCGGTCCAGTCCAGCGCCCATACCGCGGCCAGTGATGCGCAACTGCTTTTCAATGCGCTCTCGAACGCCGACAACGACGCGCTGATCGCCAAGAAAACCCTGTTCATCAATTGCACCCATGACAGCCTCGCTGGCGGTCATCTGGACTTGGTTGCGCCCGAGCGCCTGGTGCTGGAAATACCTCCGCTGGCGATTGCCCAGGTAGACCAAATCCAGACCCGTTTGCCCAATCTGCAGGAGTTGCAGCAGCGTGGTTTCCGTCTGGCGTTTGACTACTCGGTTCTCACCCAGCCTTACGAAGCCTGGCTGCCACTGGCGTCCTTCATCAAGTTTGACCTGTCGGTCCTCAAGCCCGACACCATCAGCACCTTTGTCAAACTTGCCCAGTCCCAGTCCGCTGCGCAACTGATTGCCGACAAGGTAGAAACCGCAGCCCAATTTACGTTTGTCTCACAGCTGGGTGTGCACCTGTTCCAGGGCTACTGGTTTGCGCGCCCGGTGGTGGTCGAAGGCCAGAGCGTGCGCCCGGCGCAAGCCACCATCCTGCAACTCATCAACATGGTGCGCAAACAGGCCAGCACCAACGAAATTGAGGAAGTCCTCAAACGCGACCCCACCCTGTCGTTCAACCTGTTGCGTTTCATCAATTCGGCAGGCTTTGGCCTGCGCACCGAAGTCACGTCGTTCAAACATGCCGTCATGTTGTTGGGGCTCAAACGGTTGTTCAAGTGGGCTGCCCTGCTGATGACCACCTCGCATGCGGGTGACACGCCGTCGGCTGTAGGCACGACAGCCGTTGTGCGCGGTCGCCTGATGGAACTGCTGGCCAGCGAGGTCCTATCGCCCGAGGAATGCGACAACGCATTTGTGGTGGGCGTTTTTTCACTGCTGGACACCATGCTGGGTATGTCCATGGAGGCCGCATTGGCCACACTGACGCTGCCTGACAGCGTCACCCAGGCACTGCTTCACAACACCGGCCCGTTGGCGCCTTTCCTGGAACTCACCGTGGCCTGTGAGTCCGGTGACGATGCCACCTTTGCCCGCGCCGCCACGATGCTGGGGCTGGACAGCAACCAGATCAACTGGGCGCATCTGCAAGCCCTCACTTGGGCCGAGACACTGGAGGATTAAGCCCCCACGCTCCGCAGCTGCGCGGGTCGCTGCCCAAGGGGGCTAACTCGCCTTGGGGCGGCCAAGCGGCGAGTTGTCACGTTGCACGATTAACCTCTGGGATGGTGCTGCGCGTGCATGGCAGCCAGTCGTTCGCGGGCTACATGCGTGTAGATCGTGGTGGTGGAAATGTCCGCGTGCCCCAGCAACATTTGCACCGCGCGCAGATCGGCACCGTGGTTAAGCAAATGCGTGGCAAACGCATGGCGCAAAGTGTGCGGCGACAGGGGTGCCCGTATGCCAGCCGCCGAGGCGTGTTTCTTGACCACCATCCAGAACATCACACGTGACATGGCCGTGCCGGGGTTGGTCCCGCGCACCGTGACAAACAGGTCGTCGGTTTGTTTGCCCGCCAGCAAGCCTGCTCGTGCTCCACCCAAATACTGGCGCAGCCAGTTGCTGGCAACCTCGCCAAACGGTACCAGGCGCTCCTTGCTGCCTTTGCCCAGCACGCGCAACACGTTTTCGTTCAATCCGACATTGAAGGTCTTCAGGGTCACCAGCTCGCTGACCCGCAGGCCGCTGGCGTACATCAGCTCCAACATGGTCCGGTCGCGCAGCCCCAGGGCGGTAGACGTATCGGGTGCCGCCAGCAGGGCCTCCACCTGCGCTTCGGTCAGGGTCTTGGGCACGCGCAAGGCCTGCTTGGCGGCGTTGAGCTTCAGCGTGGGGTCTTCGGTCACCATGCCTTCGCGCAGTGCCCAACGGAAAAAGCGCCTGAATACCGTCAGGCGCCGGTTGGAGGTTGTGGCCTTGCTTGCGGCGTGCTGGGCCGCGAAATAGGCTTGGATATGGTGCTCCTGCACCGCCAGCAAATCTGTACCCTGCAGCCAGTGGGCCAACAGGGTCAGGTCGCGGCGGTAGGCCTGAAGGGTGTTTTTGGACAACCCTTCTTCCAGCCACAAGGCATCAATAAAGCTGTCGACAGAGGTGATGCTCCCCTCAGACGTCATTCGAGGCGCAAGTTGGCAGACTCCACCACTTTTTTGTACACCTCAAATTCGGCCTTGATCTGGGCCGTGAACTGCTCCGGCGTATTGCCAATCACCAGCGAACCGGTTTCTTCAATGCGCTTGCGCACGGCCGGGTCTTCCAGAACCTTGCGCACCGCAGCGTTCACCTTGTCGACAACTTCCTTGGGCAGGCCCTTGGGGCCATAAATGCCGTAGAAGGCCATGCGATTCACCTGCTCCAGCCCCACTTCCTTGAAGGTGGGCACATTGGGCAACTGCGCCAGACGCTGGGGCGCAGCCACGACGATGGGCACCAAGCGGCCGCCCTGGATGAAAGGCAGCGCTGACGGCAGGTTGTCAAAAATGATCGGAACCTGTCCTGCAACGGTGTCATTCAACGCCGGACCCGCGCCGCGGTAAGGAATATGGGTGATGAAGGTATTGGTCTGGCTCTTGTAGAGCTCGGTCTGCAAGTGACCGATGCCACCGGTGCCTGAGGTCGCGTAAGAGTACTGGCCTGGGGCTTTCTTCAGCTCTGCAATAAACCCTTTGTAATCCTTGGCCGGAAAGCTGGGGTGCACCGCAATCACATTGGGCGTGGCCGCCACATTGATGATGGGTGTGAAATCGGTCAGCGGGTTGTACGGATTCTTGGGATTGATGGCCGGGTTGGCCGCCACGGTGGATACCGTAGCCACACCCAAAGAATAGCCGTCGGGGATTGCTTTGGCGGTCTCGTTCGCACCCACGACGCCACCACCACCGGGCTTGTTCTCCACAATCACACTCTGTCCCAGCACTTTGCCCAGTGGATCTGCAATCACCCGGGCAATGATGTCCGTGGTGCCGCCCGGCGCAAACGGCACCTGCAACTTGATGATCTTGTTCGGATAACCCTGCGCCAAAGCGGCAGAGGATGCAGCAACCAAGCTGAACGCAAGCAAAACACGACGGGACATAGTCATCTCCTAGAGGATTTCGGCAATGGTACTACCGGGCACATTTCCCAGCGCTTACAAAGCCTCCCCGTGAAAACCCGAACACGAAGGCGTGGCTGCTATCCTCGGCCGGGTGAATTACGCCCAACTCCTTTTTCCCGATTTCTCGCTGATTTTGTGTGGCTACCTAGTGTGCCGCTATACCGCACTCAACCGCACGGTGTGGGAGCAGGTGGAGGCGCTGGTGTACTACTTTCTTTTTCCGGTGCTGCTTTTCCAGTCCATCGTCAAAAGCCCGCTGGACCTGCGTGCGGCGTCCAGCCTGATAGGTGCGGGCTGGACCATGGGGTTGGTGGGCATTGCCATGGCCTACTCCCTGGTGCACCTGCCCTGGCTGCGCACCCACATCAACCGCCAGGACCACGCAGCCAGTGCACAGGTCGCGTTCCGCTTCAATTCTTTCATCGGCCTGGCGCTGGCCGAACGGATCGCCGGACCACAAGGCCTGCTGCTGATTGCGGTGTTGATTGGTGTATGCGTGCCACTTTTCAATGTGGCCGCCGTGTGGCCCATGGCGCGCCACGCGCAGCGTGGCTTTGTACGAGAACTGGTGCGCAACCCGCTCATCATTGGCACGGCCGCCGGCCTGACGGCCAATCTGCTGGGGTTTTCGATTCCCGTCTGGCTGGAGCCCACCGTCACCCGTATTGGTGCCGCGTCGTTGGCCCTGGGCCTGATGGCCGCCGGGGCCGGCATGCAGTTTGGGGCCCTGGCACGCGCCAAGACGCTGGCTGTGGCGGTACTGTCCATACGCCACTTCTTTTTGCCTTTGGTGGCACTGGGACTGGCACGCGGCTTTGGGCTGACGGAGGTGCAGACCACCGTGCTGCTGGCCTTCTCGGCCCTGCCCACGGCGTCCAGTTGTTATGTGCTGGCCAACCGCATGGGCTACGACGGTTCGTATGTGGCAGGTCTGGTCACGCTGTCCACGCTGCTGGGCGTGGTCAGCCTGCCATTTGCACTGGGTGTGCTGCGCGCTCTTTAGACCGCTAGCACCGAGGCCAGCGGCATGGTCTTGAGGCCGCGCGTGCGGGCCTGCTCCAGGAACGCTTCTCCAGCCGCTTCAAAACCTGCCACCGGGCTCATGCAGTCCGTCAGCAGCACCGTTTGCCGCAGGCGCTGGGTCGGCATGTAGGCCACCATGTCATGCACGGACTCCGCCACACAATGGCTCAGCGCTTCGCCAGCCACCAGCAGGGTCTCAGCGCCCCCCGTCAGACGGTGCATCAACGACTGGTTCAACGCCGTGCGGGCATCGTCCGGGCGCGGGACCTCTGCACGAAACGCGCTGTACTGTTCAGTCATGGGGTTTAAGCCCTTGAGCACTTTTTCACAGGTGCGCCCTGTCACCAGTTCCCAATGCGCAATGCTCTGCGCCAACCCGGAATGGATGTTGTGGCCCCAGGTCCCCAGCACGCAGTGCACCGGCCAGACCAGCAGTTGGCGATGACCCGTCGCTTCGAGTTTTTGCAGATAGGCCAGGGTCTGCTGCGCGCGTGACGCATCACGGGGCCGGAAGCGACCTGCCTGGACGTCGGCAGCCGAGATGGGCGTAAAAGGCGCAACCGGCGTGCCATCGGCCTGCAGCCAGTACGTCACGCGCTCAATACCCACGCTGGCATGGGAGTCCAGTGTCACGGTCAGTGACTGCACGGCAGCCACGTTCTGGTGCAGCCACTGTGCCAGGCGGTCCATGTCTGCATTGGCACCGGGCACCGGCAGGGCCGCGCCAGCTATGTCCAGAAAATCGTTCTGGGGGTCCACCACCAACAAATCAAAAGTAGTCATGTTCGCCAATTTATTCCAACTCCGGCGCTTGCGCCATGGCCCACTGCACATGTTCGCGCACCACGGCATCCGCATGCTCCAGCCGGGTACCCAATGCCGCCAGCAGGGATTCTCGCCGAAGCGCATCGCCCCCCCCCTGGCGCAGGGCGTTGCCCAGCGCCACTGCCACATTGCGCAGCCAGCGCGCATGGCCGATGCGGCGTATCGGGCTGCCCTCGGTGCGGCGCAAAAACTCTTCTTCGGTCCAACCCAACAGCGCACCCAGTTGCTGCCCACTCAGGCCCTCGCGCGGGTCAAAGTCGGCCAGCGCGCTGCGCTGGGCAAACTTGTTCCAGGGGCAGACCAGTTGGCAGTCGTCGCAGCCATAAATGCGGTTGCCCATCAGCGGGCGCAGTTCCAGCGGAATGGGGCCCGCATGCTCAATCGTCAGGTACGAGATGCAGCGCCGCGCATCCAGGCGCTGTGGTGCAAGAATAGCCTGCGTCGGGCAGATGCTGATACAGGCATTGCAGGTGCCGCAGTGCTCCTGCACCGGGCTGCTTGTTGGCAGTGCGATATCAACATAAATTTCGCCAAGGAAAAACATGGAGCCGGCTTCGCGGTTCAGCAGCAGCGTGTGTTTGCCGCGCCAGCCCTGCCCGCTGCGCGCGGCAAGCTCGGCTTCCAGCACCGGGGCCGAGTCGGTGAACACGCGGTGGCCCAGCGGGCCGATGTGTGCTGCGATACGGTCGGTGAGTTTTTGCAGTCGGCTGCGCAAGACCTTGTGGTAGTCGCGCCCCCGGGCGTAGAGCGACACAATGCCCTCGCCCGGGCGCTCCAGCCGTGCCAGCTCTTCGCCCTGCCAATCCGTGGGCGTGGCTGCAGGCAGGTAGTCCATGCGTGCGGTGATCACGCTCAGCGTGCCGGGCACCAGCTCGGCCGGGCGCGCGCGTTTGAGGCCGTGGTTCGCCATATAGGCCATGTCACCGTGGTAACCACGCGCCAACCAGGCCAACAAACCGGGCTCCGCCGACGATAAATCCACATCGGCCACGCCAATTTGGGAGAATCCCAGTTCCCGGGCCCAGGCCTGTATTTGAGAAACCAGCTGGTTACCGTCGAATTGAGTGCTGTTGATCGTCACCTCCCCATTGTAGAAACCACCGCCCCTGCGGCGGTGCACAGCGCCGTTGGCAGCCAGGAATGGGCCGATGAACTCGCCACCCAGGTGTTTGCCAGCCGCCTCGCGGCACAGCCGGGCGTGGGCCTGGCCTTCATCGCCCTGCATGGCGACCTGGGCGCCGGCAAGACCACGCTGGTGCGCCATCTGCTGCATGCGCTGGGTGTGCAGGGCCGTATCAAAAGCCCCACCTACGCCGTGGTGGAGCCCTATGAGCTGCCCGACCTCAACATCTGGCACTTTGACTTTTACCGCTTCAACGACCCGCGCGAGTGGGAAGACGCGGGCTTTCGCGACATCTTTGCCAGCCCCGGCCTCAAGCTGGCCGAGTGGCCCGAAAAAGCCGCCGCCATGTTGCCCACCGCAGACCTCGACGTGCACATCCAAACCGCCGCCGACGCAACCCGCCTGGTCACGCTCACCGCGCACACCCCGCTGGGCGTGGATCTGCTGCAGGGCATTGCGGCCCATGGAGCCCCGGTTTGAAGCGCCGCGACCTGCTCCAGCAAGGCAGCATCGTGCTGGTATTGGGCCTGCCCGAGCTGGTGCTCTCCGCAGACGGCCCCAACATCGTCACGGTGCGGGTGTGGCCCGCGCCCGAATACTCCCGCGTGACCATCGAGTCCGACGCCGCGCTCAAGACCAAACAAACCTTTGTACCCAGCCCACCCCGGCTGGCGGTGGACATTGAGGGCATCACGCTGAATCCAGCGCTCAAGGAACTGGTCGCCAAGGTCAAGGCCGACGACCCCAACATCGCCGGCATCCGCGTGGGCCAGTTCACCCCCAGCATCGTGCGCCTCGTGGTCGACCTCAAGCAAGCGATACGCCCCCAGGTGTTCTCACTCGCGCCGGTGGCGGCCTACCAACACCGGCTGGTGTTTGACCTGTACCCCGAAAAAGAAGCAGACCCGCTGGAAGCATTGATTGCCGAGCGACTGCAGGACAAGCCATCCGCAACCCCCGCCCCCACTGCAGCGGCGTCCGCCGCGCGGCCTGCGGGTGACCCGCTGGGCGACCTGATTGCCCAGCAGACCCAGAAAACGCCATCGCCCGCCAAGCCCAAGCCCGACCCCAAATCCGCTACGAATTCGATAGCTGGTGGCGCAACATCCACGGGGGCTGAGGCTACAGAACGCTTGATTATTGTGGCGCTGGACCCGGGCCATGGCGGTGAAGACCCGGGTGCTGTAGGCCCCGGCGGCACGCGTGAGAAAGACGTGGTGCTCAAGCTGGCCCACCTGCTACGCGAACGCATCAACAACGCCACCGTCAACGGCAACGCCATGCGTGCCTACCTCACGCGCGATGCCGACTTCTTTGTCCCGCTGGGCACCCGCGTGCAAAAGGCCCGCCGCGTACAGGCCGACCTGTTTGTTAGTCTGCATGCCGACGCTTTTTTTACGCCTGACCCACAGGGCGCCAGCGTGTTTGCGCTGAGCCAAGGCGGCGCATCCAGCAGCGCGGCGCGCTGGATGGCGGCCAAGGAAAACAAGGCGGATTTGATTGGTGGCCTCAACGTCAAGGCCAAGGATGCAACGGTTCAGCGTGCCCTTTTAGACATGAGCACCACGGCCCAGATCAACGACAGCCTCAAGCTCGGCAAAAACCTGCTCGGTGAAATCGGCCGCGTCGGCAAGCTGCACAAGGCCAAGGTCGAGCAAGCCTCGTTTGCGGTGCTCAAGGCCCCCGATATTCCCAGCGTGCTGGTGGAAGCCGCCTTCATCAGCAACCCGTCGGAAGAAGCCAAGCTCAACAGCGACGTTTACCAGAACCAGTTGGCCGATGCGCTGATGCGTGGCATTGAGGCGTATTTTGCGAAAAATCCGCCACTGGCGCGGAATCGGACGACGAGTTAGCGGGTGGCTGCTTTGCGGGGCGGATTCAACCGGTCGATGCAACAAGTTGGCTGAATCGTTCAGCAGGCGTTTCATAGTCTAGTGTCATCCGTGGACGCTCGTTAAGCCTTCTCGCCACCGCATTGAGTTGGGCCTGTGAGTATCCAGATATGTCTACTCCCTTGGGGAAGTACTGTCTCAGCAGACCGTTCGTATTCTCATTGCTCCCACGCTGCCAAGGGCTGCGGGGATCACAGAAGTAAACACTGATGTCTGTGGCCAAGGTGAAGCGCTTGTGGCCTGCCATCTCCTTGCCACGATCCCAGGTCAATGACTTGTACAGCTCATGGGGCAACTTGCGCGCATGCTTGATCAGTGCATTGACGACCGTCTCAGTATCTTTGCTGGCAACCTTCACCAGCATTACGTAGCGGGTCTGCCGCTCAACCAGTGTCGCAATCTGGGTGTTGATACTTCCAAAGAGCAAGTCACCTTCCCAATGGCCTGGCACGGCCCGGTCTTCCACCGAAGCTGGACGCTCGCTGATGGACACCGTGTCTGTGATCTTGCCGTGGTTGTCTGTCTTCTGGGTGTGGTGGCGCGAACGGCGCATGGCCCGGGTGCGTCTCAAATGCTGCAGTAGCTCCTTGTTCAAGGCGCCACGGGCTTGAATAAAGAGGCTGCGGTAGATGGTTTCGTGTGACACGTGGTAGTTCCCGTCGCACGGATAAGTATGCTTCAACCATCCTGCGATCTGCTGCGGTGCCCACTGCCGCTGGAGCTTGCCTGCCACGATGTGGGCCAGGCTTGGGTTCTGAACCAACTTGCAGCGCTTGGGGCGGTGCGCTCTGTCCCAGGCGGCCTGGTCAGCTTGGGTTGCTCGGTAGCCGCTTTGACCGCCGTTGCGCAATATCTCTCTGCTGACGGTTGATGGCGCTCGCCCAAGCCGGGAGGCAATTGAGCGGATCGACTGCCCTGTCACCAGTGCGCGTGATATCTCTTCCCGCTCGGCCAAGCTCAGCACTAGCGCAGAGCGGCTACGCTGTGGTGGGCATATTCCACCAGTCTCAGCGAGGATACGATTGACGGATGAGTGGTTACGGTTAAACAACTGCGCAATCTGCTGCAGATTCACCTTTCTTCCAGCGTTCCCACATCAAAGCCTTCTGGCTTTCCGTGTAGTAAATCCTTGTTCTGTATTTCATTGGCAACACTCCTTCTGCTCACGCAGGTTTTAGTGTGTTGCATCGACCGGTTGAATCCGCCGGCGGAAGCGGACGCTCAAAAAATCACCCGAATGGGGGATGGTCAAGCTGGTTCCGAGGCGTGAGAATCGTGAATTCTGTGGCCCATCCCGTCTAATATGTTCCGAAACCACTCGATACATTATTCGTTAGGGCTCAATCGTGGACCAAGTCATTGCATTCAGCGTAATCGAGACACACACAAGTCCGTGGCATGCGCACATTGGGAGAGCACTGCTTGAGTCCGAAGGCATACCTGCATTTCTGGGCAGTGAGCACATAGTCAGCGCTTGGTGGCCTATGTCTCGTGTTTTTGGTGGAGTGCGTTTGCTTGTTCGTCGTGAGGACGTTGCGCATGCACAAAGCATCCTTGCGCTGCGCGACCAGGGTCACTTGGAGGCTGCGTTAGTCGAAGAATTCCCGCCGGAGTTGCGGCGCTGCGCTTCTTGCGGTTCCGAAGAGTTCTTTGAGCGCCGCAACTGGCCGGCAATTGCTCTTGCATTCGTTCTGCTGCTCGTGTGCAGGGCAATCTTTCCTCCGGCGAAATACATAAAGTGCAAGTTGTGTGGCGAGCGTGGGCAGTGAGATATAACCTATCCGTCAACCCGGACTCCCACGGGCGTCCGCTTCCTCCGGGCGCACCTAGTGGTCGCCGGTTACTTTTACGTTACGACTGCTTCTGAGCGCAACGGATTTCTGCATTCAGTCTGTAGACGCCTCGGCTCTGCGGCGAAACCGGACTTTCCGCTACAAAATTCAGTTTGATACTGGTTTCAATGAACTTTGCGCACATTATTCGTTAGGGGGCCAAGAATTACCAAGCCAATCATTCGACGCTACGAACCGGAAGACTGGTCACGCCTATGGCCTCTTCTCCACTCCACATTCGCGGCTGGTGATACCTATGCATTTGCGCCAGACAGTACAGAGGCCGAGATTAAAAAGGTATGGATTGAAGCGCCGCTCGCCACCTACGTCGTCTTCGCGGACGATGGTTCATTGCTCGGTACCTACAAACTGCAATCGAATCAACCCGGTCTAGGCTCGCATGTCAGCAACTGCGGATACGTCGTCGCAGCCAACGCGCGAGGTCAAGGTATCGCATCAACGATGTGCGAACACTCCCAGGCCGAGGCGATCAGACTTGGATTTAAAGCAATGCAGTTCAACTTGGTTGTTTCAACCAACGAAGTGGCAGTTCGCCTCTGGAAGAAGCATGGCTTTGCCATCGTCGGCACCCTGCCCGGCGCGTTTCAACACAAAGTTAAAGGCTACGTCGATGCCTATGTCATGTTCAAACCGCTGGCCGCATAACACGTCCCTCAAGCAGACGTCTTGAACCGGCTCCCCAGCGCCCCAAACACAATCACCAGCCCCGGAATCAAAATCATCGCCCAGATGATCTTGTCGAGGTTGTGTTTGACCCAGGGGAAGCTGCCGAGGAAGTAACCGGCGGTACAAACGCCGACCACCCACAACACGGCGCCCACGATATTGAACAGCGTGAACCTGGTGCGGCCCATCTCTGCCACGCCACCGACAAACGGCACGAAGGTGCGCAAGAACGGCATGAAGCGGGCGGCAATGATGGTGAAGCCGCCGTAGGTTTCGTAGAAGGCGTGGGCCTTGTCAAACGCCGCCTTGTTGAAGAAGCGGGAATGCTCCCAGCGAAACACCTTGGGGCCAAAGTAGCGGCCTATGGAGTAATTGCACTGGTCGCCCAGAATGGCAGCCACCAGCAGCACAGGCACGGCCATCGAAAAACTCATGAGCCCTGCACCACACATGGTGCCCACCACAAACAGCAGCGAATCCCCGGGCAGGAAAGGCATGACCACCACGCCGGTTTCGACAAAGATGATCAGGAACAGGAGTGCGTAGACCCACCAGCCGTAGTTCTGCACAAACACCTCAAGGTATTTGTCCACATGCAAGATGAAATCGAAGAGCGCCATGATGAGATCCATGGCGCGGATTATCCCTGCCCCCGTGCGTACGGGTGGGATACAAAGCCCCCTATGAGGTTAGGCGAATAGATTGAAGCGCGAAACGGCTTGCTTCAGGCCACCAAACATGCCGGCCTGTGCGGAAGCTTGCCCGGCTGCCGTGCCTTCACCCGATGGAAACGATGCCTTGCCCGACTCGAAGTCACGCAGGGTGTTCACGGCGGAGGCCACAAATTGCTCGGCGGGTGTGGCGTCAGCAGGCAGTTTGGCCTTGCCAGCCAACACACCGTCGCGGCCATAGGTGCCGGCAGCCTGGGCGCGTTGCGAGCTTTCCAGATCGACGGAAACACCAGGTGCGACGGGTTTGGCGTCTACCACCGCAGGCCGGCTGGGCGCAGTGCGTGCGGTTGGGCTGGCGGAGGCAAGCGCAGTCGTGCGGTCTGCCGCGGGTGTGGGCGTATCAGCCTTGCCCGCAGGCACCTGAGGGGTGGCGGGTGGAAAAGTCAGATGGTTCAGACGTTGGATTTGCATGGCGGTCCCCTTGCGCAGTAGTGGGTGCACACAGTGTCGCCAGGGTCGACTTTTGACTAGCGCGGAAATAAAGCCCGAAAAGCAGTGCTTTTGCAGAAAAGCGTAGCTTTCACTAAAAACGCAGTTTTTAGTGAAAACTGCGTTTTTCAGACCCCAAACCCAAAACAGGCGCGCAGGCCACGATTGACGCCACCGCGCCGCTGTGCTTATCCTGCCCTCCATGCCATACACCATAGAACCCATAGGCCAAGTAAGCGCCATCCGCCCCCACGCCGAAGACGACTTCTGGGGTGGCGAAGAAGCTTGCATCACGCTAAACGCGCGCTTTGCGGCGGATGCGCTGCAGGGCATCACCGAGTTTTCCCACGTGGAAGTGCTGTACCTGTTCCACGCTGTGGACGAAGCAAAAATAGTCAGCGGCGCACGCCACCCGCGCAACAACCCCGACTGGCCCGCCGTGGGCATCTTTGCCCAGCGCGGCAAAAACCGCCACAACCGGCTGGGCAGCACCATCTGCCGCGTGCTGCGCTGCGAAGGCACCCAACTCTACGTGGCCGAGCTGGACGCCATCGACGGCACACCGGTCATAGACCTCAAGCCCGTCATGGCTGAATTTTTGCCGCGCACGGAAGTTCAGCAGCCCGCGTGGTCGCACGCACTGATGCGCGAATACTGGCTGCACAAATAGCCTCACAGCCCAAACGCCGACAGGGCCCCGCCTAAAATGCCGGGGTGAACGCGCCTTTGTCCTCCCCTCCCCGCCGCCCCATCCGCGAACTGCCCGACGAACTGATCAGCCAGATTGCCGCTGGCGAGGTGGTGGAACGCCCGGCCAGCGTGGTGCGCGAGCTGGTGGACAACGCGCTGGACGCGGGTGCCACCCAGGTCACGCTGCGGCTGCTGGCTGGCGGCGTGCGCCTGATCAGCGTAGAAGACGACGGCCAGGGCATCCTGCGCGACGAACTACCCATTGCCTTCAAACGCCACGCCACCAGCAAGATCGGCAACCTGCGTGATCTGGAGTCGGTGGCCACCATGGGTTTCCGTGGCGAGGCACTGGCCGCTATTAATTCCATAGCTGATTGCGCAATCCTGTCGCGGGCTAGCGGCATAAACGATGCCTATTTGCTCGATGGCCGCACCGGTGAACTCAAACCCGTGGCGCGCAGCCAGGGCACCACGGTCGAGGTCAAAGAGCTGTTCTTCAGCACCCCGGCACGCCGTAAATTCCTCAAAACCGACGCCACCGAGCTGGCCCACTGCATAGAAGCCGTGCGCCGCCACGCGCTGGCCCGCCCGGACGTGGGTTTTGCCATCTGGCACGAGGGCAAGCTGATTGAGCAATGGCGCCGCTGTGAGCAGACGGACCCACTGGCCGCACTGGACCAGCGCTTGTCAGACGTGCTAGGCCCCGAGTTTCTGGCGCAAAGCATCCGTGTGGACTGGCACAGCCGCCAGACCAGTGAATTCAGCAGCGTGCCCCTGCGCGTCTGGGGCCGCGTGGGTGTGCCCGACGCCGCCCGCTCGCGCGCCGACCAGCAGTTCTGCTACGTCAACGGCCGTTTTGTGCGCGACAAGGTGCTGACCCACGCCGCGCGCAGCGCGTACGAGGACGTGTTGCATGGCCACCGCCAGCCGGTGTATGCGCTGTACCTGAGCATGGACCCGGCGCGTGTGGACGTGAACGTGCACCCCACCAAGATCGAAGTACGCTTTCGCGACAGCCGCGAGGTGCACCAGGCCGTGCGCCACGCCGCAGAAGATGTGCTGGCCGCTCCGCGCGCCGGTACAGCGGCAGGTGCGGCAGACGGGCATGCAGTAGCCCCATCGCTGCTTTCCGCTGGAAATTTTGTGCCAGGACTTGGGGTTTTGCCAAAAGTGCCTGTAGCCCCCATGTACTCTGCGCAACCAGCTATCAAATTTGAAGCAGATGGCGGACTGGTGGGTCACCGAGTCAGCGATGTAGGGGCCCTGTGGCAGCCTTCTTCGGCGCAGGCCGCATCCAACTTCCCCGTTCGGGCTGAGCCTGTCGAAGCATCCACCAGCCCTTCGACAAGCTCAGGGCGAGCGGCATCTGGAACGGATAACACTCCCCTGCCTCAAGGCGACTGGCCCCTGGGCCGCGCCGTCGCGCAACTGCAAGGCATCTACATCCTGGCCGAAAACGCCCAGGGCCTGGTGATTGTGGACATGCACGCCGCCCACGAACGCATCGTCTACGAGCGGCTGAAAAACCAGTTGGCCCTGACGGCGCCCGATGGCACCGTGCACCCGCTGGCCAGCCAGCCACTCTTGATTCCCGCCACCTTTGCCGCCACGCCCGACGAGGTAGCCACGGCCGAGGCGCATGCCGCCACGCTGCACACGCTGGGCCTGGAGATCAGCCCGTTCTCGCCCAAGACGCTGGCCGTGCGCGCCGTACCCACCACGCTGGCGCAGGGCGACGCGGTGGAACTGGCCCGCAGCGTGCTGGCCGAACTGGCCCAGCACGACGCCAGCACCGTGATCCAGCGTGCGCAAAACGAAATCCTCGGCACCATGGCCTGCCACGGCGCGGTACGCGCCAACCGCCGGCTCACGCTTGAAGAAATGAACGCCCTGCTGCGCGACATGGAGGCCACCGAGCGCAGCGACCAATGCAACCACGGCCGCCCCACCTGGCGCCAGCTCACCATCCGCGAACTGGATGGCCTGTTTTTACGCGGACGCTAAGACGTCAATCAACAACCCCTCCCGTTCGGCCTGAGCTTGTCGAAGGCTTGTGGCACTGAGCGCTGCGCTTCGACCCTTCGACAAGCGCAGGACAGGCCAAGCTCAGCGCGAACGGATGATTTCTGAAAAAAAATGAACCCCATGAAAACCAACTTCTTCAAAACCGCCGTCGTCCTCGGCCTGATCTCCGCCATCGGGCCGTTTGCCATTGACATGTACCTGCCCGCCCTTCCCTCCATCGGGCAGACGCTGGGCGCCAGCATGGGTGCGGTGCAGGCCAGCTTGATGGCTTTCTTCATTGCGTTGGGCATTGGCCAAATGGTCTATGGCCCGTTGTCCGACATGTTCGGTCGCAAGCTGCCGCTGTACTCCAGCCTGCTGGTGTTTGGCCTGGGCAGCATCGGCTGCGCACTGGCACCCGACATCCAGACCCTGATCGTCATGCGTTTTATCCAGGGCCTGGGCGCGAGTGCCGGCATGGTCATCCCACGCGCCATCGTGCGCGACCTGCACACCGGCGTGGACGCGGCGCGGCTGATGTCCATGCTGATGCTGGTGTTCAGTGTCTCGCCCATCCTCGCACCGCTGGTCGGCAGTGTGTTGATCGAATGGAACGGCTGGCGTACGGTGTTCTGGGCCGTCACGCTGATTGCGATCTTCAGCACCGTGCTGCTGCGCACCAGCCTGCCCGAGACACGCCCACCCGAACAGCGCCTGGACAGCTCGGTACGCAGTGCGTTTGCCGCCTGGGGCGAATTGCTGCGCGACCGCCATTTCCTCGGCCTGGTGTTCATCGGTGCGTTCGGCATGGGCAGCTTCTTTGCCTACCTAGCCAACTCGCCCTTTGTGATGATTGACCACTACGGCCTGACACCGCGCCAGTACAGCATTGCCTTTGCGGTGAATGCCGCATCGTTCATTGGCGTGTCGCAGTTCACCGGCAAGTTGGCCGCGCGCTTTGGCCTGCGCAAGATGGTCAACGTGGCCGTTACCGGCTACGCGCTGGTCATGCTCTTTTTGCTGTTGCAAAACCTGGCCGGTGTGGACCGTCTGGACGTGCTGATCGTCACCATGCTGATTGGCTTTGGCTTTCTGGGCCTGGTCGTGCCTGCCACTTCGGTCTTGGCGCTGGACAACCATGGCGCCATCGCAGGCAGCGCATCGGCCCTGATGGGCACGCTGCAGTTTCTGACCGGTGCGGTGGTGATGGCCATCACAGGCCAGTTTGTGGACGGCAGCGCCCGCCCCATGGTGGTGGCCCTCACCAGCTGTGCACTGATCGCCTGGACCATCACGCGCCTCACGCTGGGCGGCAAGCAACCCGCAACGGCCTGAGAACCGTGAGCAAGCTGTCTCACACCCGCGACAAGATCTACAAAACCGTGGCACGGCAGATGCACGGCGTGGTGCCTTGCTGGGTCTGTGGTGAACATGTGCCGCCTGAGGCTTCGACGCTGGAGCACATCCAGCCGTTGAGCGAGGGTGGGAATAGCCATCTGGAGAATCTGGCGATCAGCCATGCCACCTGTAACCATCAGCGGCATCAGAAGGCGCGGTCCAGCTAAGGCTGATCTTTTTTGCTTTGATCGGGTAGTTTGTTTTTTTGGCATGTCGGGTTATGCGCCCGACAGCGCACTCACTTTTCTTGCTTCGCCAAGAAAAGTAAGCAAAAGAAGGCGAGCCGGATTCGTCGGCCCTACGCTTCGCTACGGGCACGCTGCGTTGCTCGGTTTGGGCGGGGTCTGGCTCGAACTCGCCCTGCGGGCTCAGACAATCGCCAGCCCTAATCCGCCCAAACCTGCGCTACTCGCCTCCTCATTACGGCGCTACCGCCAATCCAACAGCCAGATACCAAATACCGAACTTCGTCCGCGCTGCGCGCGGACGGGTATTCACCTCGCCGTGCCGAGCGCAGCGATGGCGCGTAGGTCGCCCCACTCCCTTCTGTATGCGCCGAGGAGCACAGGGGGCAGTGGATCAGGGCTGGCGATTGTTTGAGCGTAGCGAGTTCGAGCCAGACCCCACTGAACCCGAGCACCGCAGGTTGCCCCGGCGCAGCCGGGGTCGCAGACAGTAGGGTCGCCTTTCTTTTGGTGACTTTTCTTTGGCGAAGCAAAGAAAAGTTACTGCGCTGTCGGGCGCACATCCCGACACGCCAAACAAACCAACCACCTCACCAGAAAATAAGAAAACCAAGAAATAGGGTTATGCCAACCCCACCGAATGCACCAATTTGGCGCACGTAAAATCCCCCCTCCATGCCCCAAGAAACCACTACACGCACCACCCGCATCCGCACTGAAATTCAAGCCCTCTGGCAACTCGCCTGGCCCATCCTGATCGGGCAACTGGCCAACGTGGGCATGGCCGTGGTCGACGTGGCGATGGCCGGGCATGCGTCGGCACAGGATCTGGCCGGTGTCTCGCTCGGTGTGTCCATCTGGAACATGGTGATCATCACCATCATGGGCGTGATGATGTCCGTCAGCCCGCTGGTGGCCCACCACGTGGGTGCCAAGAAATTCAGCCAAGTGCCACACGTGGTGCGCCAGGGCATGTGGAAGGCGCTGGGCGTGGGCTTGATTGCGTTTGTGCTGGCCAATCTGTCCGTGGTGGTGTTTGACCACCTGGAACTGGAACCCGTGGTGCGCGAGATGGCCAAGAACTTTGTGCACATCACCAGTTTTGCACTGCCCGCCTTTGCTTGCTACCGCGTGCTGTACGGCTACAGCGCCAGCCTGAACCAGACCAAACCGCTGATGGCCACGGCCATTGGGGCACTCTTACTGAACATCTTCATCAACTGGCTGCTGGTGTACGGCAACTGGGGCTTTCCGCGCATGGGGGGTCTGGGCTGCGCCTGGTCCACGTTGCTGTGCGTGTGGTTCAACTTTCTGGGCCTGCTGTGGTGGATGCACCGCGCGCCGGCCTATCGCAGCACCTGGCCCTTTGGTAAGTACGAGGCGCCGCACTGGCCCAAGGTGGGCAGCCTGCTCAAGCTGGGCTTGCCGATTGGTGTGACCTACTTTGCCGAGACCAGTGCCTTCAGCGGTATCTCGCTGCTGATCGCCAAGTTTGGCAGCACCGCTGTCGCCGCGCACCAGATTGCACTGAACTTCACTTCGCTGGTCTTCATGGTGCCGCTGAGCCTGGGCGTGGCCCTGCTCACCCGCGTGGGCCAGTCGCTGGGTGCTGGGGACCCGGTAGCCGCGCGGTTCCGCGCCTGGGTGGGCGTCATCGCCTCGCTGGCATTTGCGGCGGTGTCGGCCTTTGGCATGGCGGTGTTCAACCAGCATATTGCCGGGGCCTACACCAGCGATGCGCACGTTGCTGCACTGGCCGCACAGTTGCTACTGCTGGCGGCCCTGTTCCAGCTGTGTGATTCTTCGCAAGTCGTCTTGAGTTGCGCCATTCGGGGCTACAAGGTCACGCGCAGCCCCATGGTGATTCACCTCACGGCGTTCTGGGTGGTTGCCATTCCGCTGGGCTGTGTGCTGGGCCTGGCGCCTGCGTGGCTGCCCTGGCGCCCCGCCGCGCCGATGGAGGCACAGGGCTTCTGGATTGCATTGGTGGTAGGTCTCACGGTCGCAGCCATCGGGCTTGCGGTGTTGCTGCGCAATGTGGCCAACCGGCATTTGCCCCATGCGGTCGGTACGCCACGCACATCCACATAAACTCCCTGCATGCCACAACGCCAAACTACCAACACCATGCCCTCCGGGCTGATCGTGCTGGTGCTCTCTCTGCTGCTGGGCATCCAGCCCGTCACCACCGATTTGTATTTGCCCGCCCTGCCCGGCCTGACACAGGGCTTTGGCGCCAGCATGGCGCAGGCGCAGCTCACGCTGACCGCGCTGCTGCTGGCCTTTGGCCTGTCGCAGCTGATCTGGGGTCCGTTGTCGGACCGTTTTGGCCGCCGCCCCATTCTGCTGGTGGGCCTGTCTGCCTATGTGCTGGCGGCGGTAGGCAGCGCCTTTGCACCCAGCATGGAGTTGCTGATCGTCTGGCGCGGCGTGCAGGGCGCTGCCATGGGCGCAGCCGTGATGTGCGCACGCGCCATCGTGCGCGACCTGTACCTGCCCGCGCAGGGCGCCAGCGTGATGTCCAAGGGCCTGAGCGGACTGGGCGTGATTGCCTGCCTGTGTGCACCGCTGGGCGGACTGCTCACAGCATTGTGGAGCTGGCACGCGGCCCTGCTGGCGCTGGCCGCATTTGGTGCACTGGCGCTGGCCCTGGTGGCCTGGCGCTTTGAAGAAACCATTCCCCGCAAAAACCCGCTGGCGCTACAGCCAGTTACCCTGGTGCGCACCTGGGCCGACATCCTGCGCAACCCGACGTTTCTGGCGTTCTCGGCGCTGTCCGTCTGTTCGTACGCTGGCCTGTTCACCTTTCTGGCGGCTTCCTCGTTTGTGTTCATCCACCTGCTGGGTTTCAGCCCCACGCAGTTTGGCCTGGTGATGCTGGCCATGTCGGCCACTTACCTCAGCGCCACCTTTTTGTGCCGACGCCTGCTGCTGCGCTTTGGCGTGCGCCGCACAGTGGCCATTGCAGGTGCGCTCTCGGTCAGTGGCGGCACGCTGATGGGGGTGCTGGCGCTAGCGGGCGTGCAATCGGGC
Source organism: Rhodoferax saidenbachensis (assembly GCF_001955715.1). Classification (NCBI taxonomy): domain Bacteria; kingdom Pseudomonadati; phylum Pseudomonadota; class Betaproteobacteria; order Burkholderiales; family Comamonadaceae; genus Rhodoferax; species Rhodoferax saidenbachensis. The sequence goes on from NZ_CP019239.1 coordinate 2,878,238, forward strand.
TGGGCCATCATCATCCCGCACGGCATCTTCATGCTGGGCCATGGCATCCACCAGCCGTGTGGCCAAAGTGGCGCGGTGGGCCCTTTCCCCCAAGCAGCAGGCGCAGCCTCGGCGCTCAACGGTTTCCTGATGATGGTGGCGGCCTTCTGCGTAGGCCAATGGCTGGGTACGCACATGGACGGCACGGCCCATCCGCTGGTCTACGGCATCTGGTTCTGGAGCGTGCTGATTGCCCTCAGTGCGTGGACGCTGGTGCAGAAATATGGCAAGTCCTGAGCCCCTGCCCTACATCGCACTGGCCGGCCCCACGGCGGCCGGCAAGACCGCGGCCGCGCTGGCCATTGCAGAGGAGCACGCGGTAGAAATCATCAGCGTCGATTCCGCGCTGGTCTACCGCGGCATGGACATCGGCACAGCCAAACCCAGCGCTGCAGAACTCGCCGCCGTACCGCACCACCTGATCAATATCCGCGACCCACTGCACGCCTACAGCGCCGCCGAGTTTGTGCGCGACGCCGAGGCGCTGATGGCCGACATCCGCGCGCGCGGCAAGCTTCCGCTGCTGGTGGGCGGCACCATGCTGTATTTCAAGGCACTGTTTGACGGCATAGACCCCATGCCGTCTGCCAACCCGGAAGTGCGTGCGCAACTGGAGCAGGAGGCGCAGGCCAAAGGCTGGCCCGCCATGCACGCCGAGCTGGCGCTGGTCGACCCCATCACCGCCGCCCGTCTGGCACCCGCTGACAGCCAGCGTATCCAGCGCGCACTGGAGGTGTACCGGGTGTCAGGCCAACCGCTCTCGCACTTTCACGCCACCCAAAACGCTATCAAAACAGAAGCTGCTTGCGCAATCCCCGTGCGGGCTACAGCCCTAATTTCCTTGGAACCCGACGACCGCGCCTGGCTGCACAACCGCATTGCCCAGCGTTTTGACGCGATGCTGGCGCAAGGTTTTCTGGACGAAGTGCAGGCCCTGCGCGCGCGCGGCGACCTGCACCCGGACTTGCCATCGATGCGCTGCGTCGGTTACCGCCAGGCATGGGAAGCGCTGGATGGTTTGTGGCCCATGGCCGAGCTGCGCGACAAGGGCATCTTTGCCACACGCCAACTGGCCAAGCGGCAGATCACCTGGCTGCGCTCCATGCCACAGCGCCAGGTCGTGGCCTGCGACCAACCCGATGCGCTGGACCAGGTGCTGCACAAAGTACGCAAGCTGCTGGAACCGACATGACCCTCCGCGTGCAGGCCTTAAGCAAACACTATGGCGACACACCGGTGTTTGCCAACGTGTCGCTGGACGTGGCACCGGGCGAGTTTGTGGCCATCGTCGGTGAATCAGGCGTGGGCAAGTCCACGCTGCTCAACTGCATGGCCGGGCTGGACCACTGGGACAGCGGCAGCGTGCATTTGGACGGTGCAGACTTGGGCCTACTTACTGACGATGCGCGCGCCCTGCTGCGCCGTGACAAGGTAGGTTTTGTGTTCCAGGCTTTCCACGTGTTGCCGCACCTGGACGTGGCGCAAAACGTGGCCCTGCCGCTGCTGCTGTTGGGCACGCCGGACGATGCGCGTGTGGAAGCCATGCTGGAGTCAGTCGGGCTGGGCGGCCTGGGCAGCCGCCTGCCGCAGCAACTCAGCGGCGGGCAACTGCAGCGCGTGGCGATTGCCCGCGCGCTGGTGCACCGCCCCTCGCTGCTGCTGGCCGACGAGCCCACCGGCAACCTGGACCCGACCACCGCCGCACTGGTGATGCGCGCGCTGGTGGAGCAGACCCGTCTGCATGGCGCGTCGCTGGTGCTGGTGACCCACTCGCATGCCGCCACGCAGCAGGCCGACCGGGTGCTGACGCTGCGCGCAGACGGTATCGCCGCACGCTAGTGCTTGCGTGCGCTAGCGCACAGGCGCACGCCGCCAGATCGCCCAAAGTCCATCTTTAGCGCTACACGCTACCGGTTGAATGCCAAACCGTTGACAGAGATCAATGGATCCGTCCGCTGAAGGCGCACATTAGTTCATGCACTTCAACCATTCAGGAGACAAAGTCATGGCACGTTCCAATCCGGGCACCAGCGCCCCACCCAGAACATCGCCTACCGGCAACCGCGTCCCGGGCCCGCTAGGCCTGGGCCTGCTGGTCGCCCTGGTGGTGGGCTCCATCATTGGCAGCGGCATCTTTGGTCTGCCGCAAAACATGGCGTCCGGCGCAGGTGCTGGCGCCATCCTGATCGGTTGGGCTGTGACCGGCCTGGGCATGTTGATGCTTGCACTCACCTACCAGATGCTCGCGCTACGCAAACCCGCACTGGACAACGGCGTGTACGCTTACGCACGTGCACTCTCCGGTGAATATGTAGGCTTCAATTCGGCCTGGGGCTACTGGGTCAGCGCCTGGATCGGCAACGTGGGTTACCTGGTCGCGGCCTTTGGCGCACTGGGCTACTTTTTCCCGGTGTTTGGGGCGGGCAATACGCCAGCGGCCATCGCCGGTGCATCCGTGGTGCTGTGGCTCATCCATCTGCTGGTGCTGCGCGGTATCCAGGGCGCTACGGTGCTCAATGCGGTGGTCACGCTGGCCAAGGTGCTTCCCCTGTTGCTGTTCATCGGATTTGTGGCTCTGGCATTCCAGGGCGGCACCTTCCACCTGAATTTCTGGGGCGACGCCAAACTGGGCTCGGTACTGGACCAGGTCAAGAGCACTATGCTGGTCACCGTCTGGGTATTCATCGGCATTGAAGGCGCCAGCGTCTACTCTGCACGCGCACGCGAGCGCAAGGATGTGGGGCGCGCCACCGTGCTGGGCTTCCTGATCACCCTGCTGCTGCTGATGGCCGTGTCCCTGCTGTCGCTGGGCATCTTTACCCAACCTGAACTGGCCGCGCTGAAGAACCCGTCCATGGCTGGCGTGCTGGAAAAAGCCGTTGGTACCTGGGGCGCCATCCTGATCTATGTGGGGCTGATCGTGTCGGTGGGTGGTGGTTTTCTGGCCTGGATGCTGCTGGCCGCAGAGTCGCTCTTTACCCCTGCAGGCGGCGGTGAAATGCCCGAGTGGCTGGCGCGCCAAAACGGGAACGGCGTGCCCGCCAACGCGCTCTGGCTGACCAACGGCATGGTGCAAATTTTCCTGCTCGTCACGCTGGTTTCCAATGCCTCGTACCTGGCGCTGATTTCCTTGTCGACGGCCATGATTCTGGTGCCCTACCTGTTCAGCGCCATCTATGGCCTGGCGGTGGCGTGGCGTGGCGAAGGCCCTGGCGAAACGGCGCTGCGCCGTGGCGACATACCGATTGCGGCGCTCGCATCGGTCTATTGCCTCTGGCTGCTGTATGCCGCTGGCCTCAAATATGTGCTGCTCAGTGCCCTGCTCTATGCACCCGGTGCCGCCCTCTACCTATGGGCCAAGAAGCAACGCGGCGAGCGCGCATTCACCCCCGTGGAGTGGGGCATTCTGGCCGTGCTGTTGGTGCTGGCGGGCGTCGCTGCCTACCTGCTGGGCACCGGTGGTTTGACGCTGTAACACACCGCAGGAGCCCAACCATGCCCCAAGGTGTTTTCTCGGAAGTAGGACGGCTGCGCAAGGTCCTGGTCTGCCGGCCTGGACTCGCGCAGAGCCGCCTCACCCCCGCCAACTGCAGGGAACTGCTGTTTGACGATGTGCTGTGGGTGGCGCAGGCGAAGAACGATCACTACGCCTTCACCAGCGCCATGGCCGAGCGCGGCGTGGCCGTGCTGGAGCTGCATGCGCTGCTGGCTACCGTGGTCGCCAATCCCGTCGCCCGCACCTGGCTGCTGGACCGCAAACTGGCACCCGACTTTGTCGACCCCGAGCTGACGGCGCAGTTGCGCCCATGGCTGGAAAGCCTGCCGCCAGAGCGCCTGGCCGAACACCTCATTGGTGGCCTGGCGCGTGCCGAATTGCCGTTCGAACCCGAAGGCCTGATGGCGCGCTGTGCCCAGCCCTCGGACCTGTTGCTGGCGCCCCTGCCCAACACACTGTTTACCCGCGACAGCAGTTGCTGGATTCACGATGGCGTGGTCCTGAGCCCCATGTATTGGTCCGCGCGGCGGCAGGAAACCCTGTTGCTCACCGCGGTCTACCGCTTCCACCCGGAGTTTGCGGGGACCACCACCGAATGGTGGGGCGACCCGGATCAAGACCATGGGCTGGCTTCACTGGAAGGTGGCGATGTTATGCCCCTGGGCAATGGCGTGGTGCTGATCGGCATGGGCGAGCGCACCGCACCGCAGGCCGTCAGTCAACTGGCACGCCAGCTCTTTGCCCGCGGCAGCGCAACCCGGGTGCTGGCAGCACAGATGCCCAAGTCCCGCGGCGCCATGCATCTGGACACGGTGTTCACCTTCTGCGATGTCGATCTGGTCACAATCTTTCCGGACGTGGTGCACGCTATCCAGACCCACAGCCTGCGCCCCGGTGCCACGAAAGGCAGCCTCGATGTGCGCACCGAAACGCACCCGTTTCTGGAGGTCGTGGCCGAGGCCATGGGCCTGCCCAAACTACGCGTGGTCGTGACAGGCGGCGACGCCTACGAAGCCGAGCGCGAACAGTGGGACGACGGCAACAACCTGCTGGCCCTGGCGCCAGGCGTTGTCATGGCCTACAACCGCAATACCTATACCAACACCCTGCTGCGCAAGGCAGGTGTTGAAGTCATCACCATCCCCAGCGGGGAACTCGGGCGCGGCCGGGGTGGCAGCCACTGCATGTCCTGCCCCATCGAACGTGACCCGCTCTGACCCGCACAGGACACCCCATGAGCTTCAATCTCCGCAACCGCAACTTTCTGGACCTCCAGACATTTGCCCCCCGCGACATCCGCTTCCTGCTCGATCTGGCCGCAGAACTCAAGCGCGCCAAATATGCCGGCAACGAGCAGCCGCGGCTCAAGGGCAAGAACATTGCACTGATCTTTGAGAAGGCCTCCACACGCACGCGTTGCGCCTTCGAAGTCGCCATGCACGACCAGGGCGGCCACGTAACCTACATCGATCCGGTGAGCTCCCAGCTGGGGCACAAGGAATCACTGAAAGACACGGCCCGCGTGTTGGGGCGGCTCTACGACGGCATTGAATACCGCGGCTTTCACCAGAGCGCCGTAGAAGACCTGGCGCGCTTTGCCCATGTGCCGGTCTGGAACGGGCTGACGGACGAAGCCCACCCCACGCAGATCCTGGCCGACCTGCTGACCATGGAAGAGTTTGGGGAGAAACCACTGCACGAACTGTCGTTTTGCTACCTGGGCGATGCACGTTTCAATATGGGCTGTTCGCTGCTGATTGGCGGCGTGCAGATGGGCATGGATGTGCGCATTGCAGCCCCCGTCGCACTGCAACCGCCCGCAGAACTGGTGGCCCGGATGCGCGAGCTCGCCCGCACCACCGGCGCCCGCATCACGATCGAGACGGATCCGCTCAAGGCGGTTGCGGGCGCAGACTTTCTTTACACCGACGTCTGGGTGTCCATGGGCGAACCGCAAGAGGTCTGGAAAGACCGCATTGCGCAGCTCCTGCCCTACCAGGTCAACACCGCACTGATGCAAGCCACGGGCAAACCACGCACACGTTTCATGCATTGCCTGCCCGCTTTCCACAACGTGGAGACGGAAGTGGGCCGCCAGATTCAGGCGCGCTACGGCCTCTGCGAACTGGAGGTGACCGACGCGGTCTTTGAATCCGATGCGTCCGTCGTATTCACCCAAGCCGAGAACCGCATGCACACCATCAAGGCAGTGCTGGTGGCCACACTGGCATGAGACTGGTGGTGGCACTGGGCGGCAATGCACTGCTGCGCCGTGGCGAGCCGCTCTCGGCGGCCAATCAGTTGGCCAATATTCGCGTGGCCGCCGCCCAACTGGCACGCGTTGCCAGCCAGCATGCGATGGTGCTGACCCATGGCAATGGGCCGCAGGTGGGGCTCCTAGCCCTGCAAGGCGCGGCCTATACCGCAGTGGCGACCTATCCGCTGGATGTGCTGGGCGCAGAGACAGAGGGCATGATTGGCTATCTGCTGGAGCAGGAGTTGTCCAACCGGCTACCCGCTACGCGACGGGTGGCCACACTGCTCACACGCGTCGAGGTGGATCCGCAGGACCCAGCATTTGCGCACCCGACCAAACCCATTGGTCCGGTTTACACCGCTGAACAGGCCCAGGAACTGGCTGCGAACCGCCACTGGACCATGGCCGCCGATGGTGCAGGCACGCGGCGCGTGGTGGCCTCCCCCCTACCGCTGCGCGTGCTGGGGGTGGACACCATCGAGACGCTGCTGGCCCATGACACACTGGTGATTGCGGCCGGTGGCGGCGGCATACCGGTGGCCCGCCAGGGCGATAACCCGGACCTTCAGGGCGTGGAAGCGGTCATCGACAAGGACCTGTGCAGCAGCCTGCTGGCGCGTGCGCTGCACGCCGACTGCCTGCTGATCGCCACCGATGTGGAAGGCATTTACCTGGACTGGGGCCAACGCACCCAACACCTGCTGCAACACACCACACCGCAAGAATTGGCAACGCTTGCATTCCCCGCCGGATCGATGGGCCCCAAGGTCGCTGCGGCTAGCGCGTTTGTTGCCGCTACGGGCAAGCGCGCCATCATCGGCTCACTGCAACAGATCGAAGCCATGCTGCAAGGCCAGGCCGGCACACAGGTGCGTCCGGACTGACCTTGGATTTCCGCTAACGCTGGGCTAGTTGGCTTTCAGGAAGTCAGCCACTTCCAGCAGGATCAGCTCGTTGTCATCGGCCTTGTTGGGCTCGCGGCTGCTGGAGAACGGCAGGTTGTTGTCGTTGCCCACGATGATGTGCGTCGCGTCCACCACATCCACGTTTTCAATCGTGAAGAAGGGGAAGGTCAACACGCCGTTGTTCAGCGGTTTGCGCGCCAGGTGGTTGGGGTCGGCGATTGCCATCAGGTCGATGTAGCCGATCTTGCGCAACGGGCCACCCACATTGGCTTCATTGAGCTCTACCTTGTAGACGCGCTTGAACTTGGCAATGTCGTGGAAGCAGTCGGTGCGCTTCTGGCCTTCGGGGCAGGCCTTGTCGGCCGTGCCTTCGCCGTTGTCGCGCTCGATGATCAGGCCCGTCGTGCCATCAATCATGTTGAAGTCACCAATGGCGTTGCTGTTGGCTTCCAGCACGTACTTCCAGTGGCGGCCGGTCCAGTTCTGGCTCTTCACGTCAAACTCCAGCACGCGCAGGTATTCCTTGTCGCCCAGCTTTTCGTTGGACTTGGTGGCTGCGTCGTACAGCGAACCTTCCAGCAGTGCATACAGCTTGCTGCCATCGGGTGACGATGCCATACCCTCAAAGCCCTTGGAGCGGCGCACCTGGAAGTCCACCGCGCCACCGGGAACACCCGGCGTGGTGACTGCGGGATGGTCGGGGGAACGCACCACCTTGCCGTCCACCACGGTGTCAAACACGGCCAGCACCTTGCCCTTCATGTCGGCCTTGATCAGGAAGGGGCCAAACTCGTCACCAATCCACAGCGCGCCACCGGCCAACTGGAAGCTTTCGGTGTCAAAGTCGCTGCCCGTCAGGTAGCGCTTTTTCGTGCCTTCATGAACGATGCGAAATGGCACTTTTTTGTCGGGGTCGTGCAGGAAGATGGTTTCCTGGCGCTTCAGGTTACCGGCCTTGAAATCCACGCGGTAGCGGTTGAGGTACAGCATCGCATCGGGCGAATTGGCCTTGGCACCAAAGCCGTTGTCCGTCAGTATCCAGAAGCTGCCATCGGCCATGCGTTTGATGCCGGAGTGGCCTTGCAATGGCTGGCCCTTGAATGGCACGGACACGCCCGTGGGGCGGCCGGCAGAGAGGCCTTCTACCGTGCCCAGCGTGTCCACGCGTTTACCGGTGGTGAACTTCCCGCTGATCTGCAGGTCTTGCGGCGCGTCTTTGGGCGCAGCCAGGAACGACTGGGCTGGCAGCACCGCGTGGCCGGCCAGCGTGGCGGGAAATGCGGTTTGCGCATGCAACGAAGCGGTGGCCAGCGCAGCAATGGCGGCGAGACCGAGCGGCCACAGGCGTGAGGGAGAAACATGGAAGAGGTTGCGCGACAGCATGAATGTCCTTTGAAGTAATGCAAAGCCGCGATACTGCGCACGCCGTATGACATCGCTGTGACATTTACGGCCCGGGCATTTGCGCGGATACTGCGGCTTCGCTCACCGCAAAGCATTTCCATGACGCAACGCCGCACCCTCCTTCAGGCCGGGGCCGCCCTGGCATTGGGCTCCTGCCTGCCTGCACGCGCCGCCGCTCCGTTTCACATGGCGTATTTCGAAACCTACAGCCCCTTAAGTTTTCGCCAGGGCAGCGCGCTGCAAGGCATCTTGCTGGACGTGATCGAAGAGGTGCTGCACAAGCGCATGCGCGTGGCGGTCGACCACAAGGGCTACCCCTGGAACCGCGCCCAGTTGATGGTGCAACACGGCGAGGCCGATGCCATCTGCACCATTGCCACGCCCGAGCGGCTGGAATACGCCGTGGCTGCCGAAGAACCCGTGGTGTCGCCGCGCCGACGCGTCTTTGTGCGCGCCAGCCATCCCATGCTGGCGCAGATACGCCAGGTGAAAGACCTGGACGAACTGCGCCAGCTCAACCTCTCCGTGGTGTCCTACGCCGGCAATGGCTGGGCCAAGACCAACCTCACAGACTTCAAGGTGGAACAGGGCATAGACTTTGAGAGCGCGTTGAAAATGCTGATCGCCAAGCGCGGCGATGTGTTCATCGACAACTCGTTCACCATGCAGTACAGCCTGGCGCGCATGCCCGGCGGCAACGACATCCTCATGATGCCGGCCAACCTGGACCAGTCCCATTTCCAGCTGCTGGTCAGCAAGAAGTCCACGCACCTAGGCTTGCTGCCCGCGTTTGATGCGGCGCTGCGCCAGTTCAAACGCACACCGCAGTACGCACGGATCTACCAACGCTACGGCGTGCAACCGTAGCACCCTTCTCCGGCCGGCGTTGCCGGGTAAAACCACCCTTCCGCTCCCGCTTCACCACAAGCCGCTACAGTCGCGGCTTCGCTTTTATTTCTCGGGTCTGCTTTTCCCTATGTTTCGATTTCTGCAAACCCGCTGGCTGGCGCTGGCGGGCAACTCCCGTGGTGTGCTGCTGGTCATGTCGGCCATGTTCTGCTGGTCGGTGCTGGACGCCTGCAACAAACAACTGATGGAAACCGGCATTCCACCGCAACAAGTGCTGTTTCTGCAGGCCACCGTGGTGCTGCTGATGGTGCTGCCACTGATCGCCTGGACCCGCGGCCGCATCATCGCCACGAAGAACCCGCGCATGCATTTGCTGCGTGCAGGCTTCATCGTCACCTCGGCCTGGTGCGCCGCCTATGCGGTGTCGCACCTGCCGCTGGCCGAGGCCAGCGCCTACCTGATGACCGGTGCCTTGTTCATGCTGCCGCTGGGTGTGTGGCTGCTGGGCGAACAGCCGCACTGGCTGCGCTGGTTGGGCGTAGCCGTGGGTTTTGGGGGTGTGCTGGCCATCCTGCAACCCGGAGCCACGGCCTTTCACAGTGCGTCGCTGGTCGCACTGTTTGGTGCACTCATGGAAGCCATGCTGGGCGTGGTGCTCAAGAAGTATTCAGGCCAGGAACACCCGATTGCCGTGCTGACCTGGAGCCAGGTCGCCTGCTGGATCACCTTTGGCCTGTTCAGTGGCTTTGCACTGCCCACCGTACCCATGGAACTGTGGATTCTTTTGCCGGTGATCGGGCTGTCGGCCTCAGGCATTTACCTTTCGTATTTCTATGCCTACCGTGCGGGCGACGCCTCGGCCGTGGAAGCGGGCAGCTTCACGCTGCTGCTGTTCAGCCCGGCGCTGGGTTACCTGTTCTTTGCGGAAGTGCCGGACGCGGGCTTCTGGATGGGTGCCGGACTGCTGGTCTGTGGCATTGCGCTGGTCATCATCGAGCCCAAAGGCCACGCCCACTAATCTATACCTGCCTTGTACGGCGGGCACAATGGGCCTTGTTTGTACTGCGCGCACGATTCTTGCTGGCTCTGGGGCAGACGCGTTTGGCGCACACCGATCCACCCACCTAAGGACACTTCATGGCTTCACTCAACTTCATTGGCGGCGAAAAAGGCGGCGTGGGCAAGTCTGTCACCGCCCGGGTGCTGGCCCAGTACTTCATCGACAAGGGCCAACCCTTCACCGGTTTTGACACCGACCGCTCGCACAACTCCTTCACCCGCTTTTACGCCGACTACGCTTCCCCGGTGATCGTGGACAGCTACGAGGGCCTGGACATGCTGGTCGGCGCGTTTGAAGACATGGGCGAAGGTGAAGCGCAGCCCAGCGTCATCGTCGACCTGGCCGCACAAACCGCCGCCCCGCTGTCACGCTGGATCAAGGACTCGGATTTGCTGACGCTCTTGGCCAGCATGGGCGTGACCGTCAACTTCTGGCATCTGGTCGACGCCGGCCGCGACTCGGTGGACCTGCTGGACAAACTGGTCACCACCTACGGCGCAGGCCCGAACTACATCGTGGTCAAAAACCAGGGCCGTGGGTCCGACTTTTCATTGTTGGCCGAATCCGCCGCGCTGAAGAATGCCCTGAGCCTGGGCGGCAAACTCATCAGCCTGCCCGCGTTGCACGAAGCCAGCATGGTCAAGATAGACCGCCAGAACATGAGCTTCTGGGCCGCGCTCAACACGCGTGGCGGGCCCGATGCACTGGGCATGCTGGAGCGCCAGCGCGTGAAAACCTGGTTGGCCAATACCTACAGTGTCCTCAACGGACTGGCGCTTTAGCGCCCTACCAAACCACCTGCAACGCGCAATCCGTCAACCGGTACCCGCGCTGCCCCATGGCACGCGCCTCCGTCTCATCGTGCGTCACCAGCACGGTGGCAATGTTGAGGTCGGCAATACGCTGACTGAACTCCTCGCGAAGTTGCAGGCGTAGCGCAGCATCCAGCGCAGAAAAAGGTTCATCGAGCAGCAGCACACGCGGCTGCGTGATGAGGGCACGGGCCAGCGCCACGCGCTGCTGTTCACCCCCCGAGAGTTGCCAGACTTTGGCCTGCGCAAACGCACCCAGGCCAAAACGCTGCAGCATGTCCTGCGCCTGCGTACGCGCTTCACGTTTGCTCTGCCCCTGCTCCACCAGACCAAAAGCCACGTTGTCCTGCACATTCAAATGCGGGAACAGCGCGAAGTCCTGGAACATCAGCGCAAAGTGGCGCCGCTCGGGCGGCAGCGCGGTGATGTCTTCGCCATTGAAACGCACGCAGCCCGCATCCAGCGGCTCCAGCCCGGCCAGCACCTTGAGCAGCGTGCTCTTGCCGCTGCCCGAGGGGCCGAGGATGGCGGCCGTTTCGCCAGGACGCACGGTGAGGTTCAGGTTGTGCAGCAACACGCGTGTATCGCCACGCGTGGGCTGCCAGGTTTTGTGGAGAGATTGCAGTTCAAGCATGGGTTTCTTCCTCAGAGCCCTGCCACTCAATGGCAACAAAGGCCAGCAGCGCGAGCGCCATAAGCACACAGGCCAGTACCAACGCGGCGTCCATATTGGCGGCGCCGGGGCGGCCCAGGTGCTGGTAAATCAGGGTCGTGAGCGTGGCCCATTCGGGGCGCGATAAAAACAGGGTCACGGCAAACTCGCCGACGGCCGTGGCAGCCGCAAATGCCATGCCGCGGCGCAGGGCCGGTGCCAGCAGTGGCAAGGTGACACGCAAAAAGGTGCGGGCGGGTGATGCACCGAGCGAACGCGCCGCGTCGGCATACGACGCCGGCAGACTGTCCAGACGCGACGCGACCGACTTGGCGATGAACGGGTACGCCAGCAGCGCATAGGCCGCCACCAACAAGCCGAAACTGCCGCTCCATTGCGGGTACAGCAGCAACAGGCCAAACGCCACCATCACCGGCGACACCACAAAAGGTAGGAACACCAGGGTGCGCAGTAACACCGAGCGGCGTGCCGCCAGTGCATGCAGCAAGCCCAGCACGGTGGCCAGTGCCAGCGCCAGCGTGGAGAAACGCAAGGTGTTCCACAGTGCTGCCAGCGTGTCGTCCTCCACCAGAACCACCCAGGCAGATGCTCCTGAAATAAGAGCACGCCACGCAATCGCCACAAGGGGCGCAGCACAAAACAATGCTAAAACCAGCAACGCAGCCGCCACCGCACCCCACTGCCCTGTACCCCGCGGCGCACGGCGTGCCAGGTGGTCGGCGCGCGCTGGCGTGGCCAGACGTCGTTCGATCAGCGCATAGGCCAGCGCCACCAGCACGGTCAGTGCCACCATCCAGGTAGCCAGCACCCCAGCCTGCGCCAGCTGCAGCTCGTGCGCCACCAGGGTGTAGATCTCGACCTCCGCCGTGGCGTATTGCTGGCCACCCAGCACCAGCGCCAGACCAAAACCGGCAAAACAGTACAGGAACACTAGGCACATCGCCGACATCAGCCACGGCGCGATGGCAGGCCACTCCACGCGCCAGAACGCACGCCAGGGCGTGGCCCCAAGGCTGCGCGCCGCGGCCACGCGCGCCGCGCTGACCTGGCCCAGCGCATCCGTGGCGGCGCGCACCACCACACACAGGTTGAAAAACAGATTGCCGTAGAGCAGCAGCCAGGGTGTGCCCTGCAAATCCGGTCCACCCAGCCCCACCAACACACCACGCGGGCCCAGCAAGGCCAGCACGCCCAGCGCCGCCACCAGCGTAGGCACAACAAACGGCAGCATCAGTGCATGCAGCACCAGGCTGCGCCCGGGAAATTCAAACCGCGCCAGCACCCAGGCCACCGGCAGACCCAGCAGCAGCGCCGCCACACAGGTGATGGCCGCCTGCAAGAAAGACCACACAATGCGCCAGCGCAAATACGGGTCCAGCCAGGGCGTCCAGAGTGCGGCCAGCCCATGTGCCCCGCCCTCACCGGTGCCCGCAGTCCACCCCTCCGCCAGCAGGCGCAATGCGGGCGCCACCAGCACCACCAGCAAAAAAGCCAGTGGTAGCAGCGCGAGCCAAGCGGGCGCAGTGGTGCGAGGGCGAGAGGGATTCATATGGACTTACGGGCGCGCCAGCACACCCAATCGTTCGGGCTGAGCTTGGCCTGCCCTGAGCCCGTCGAAGGGTCGAAGCCCTTCGACGGGCTCAGGGCGAACGGGGGAAAGGTGCACGGCGGCGAGAGATAGCGGCATGCCATCAAACAATGAGCGTCTTACTTCAACACCACCTTGGTCCAGCGGCTCACCCAAGCCGCACCCTTGGTGGCGATGTCGCGTTCGCCAGGGCTGTGGAACACCGTGGGTTCGGGCGCGAACTTCATCACGTCCACCCGCGCCACACCGGCTTCCACCGGGTACATCCACATCTCGGTCTGCATCTGGGTTTGCACGGCGGCGGAGCGCAGGAACTCTATGAACTTGCCTGCGGCTTCGCGCTCCTTGCCACCCTTGACCAGAGCCACACCTTCAACCTGGCGGAACACGGCGCCGGGGATGGACAGACTGCCTGTGGGTGGCTCTGTAGGTTTGTCCTTGGCGTAGAACAGCTCAGCGGCAGGGCTGGCGGAGTAACTCACCACCAGCGGGTACTTGCCACCGTTGCGGCTGAACTCGGTGTAATAGGCCTCGCTCCAGCCCTTGGCCACCTTCACACCGTTGGTCCGCATGCGGGCCCACCAGTCAAAAGCTTTTTCTTCGCCCAGCGCGCCAATGGTGGCCAGCAGAAATGCATTGCCGGGGCTTGAGGTGGCGGGGTTTTGCACTACCAGCAGCTTGGCGTAGGCTGGCTGTGCCAGTTCGTCCAACGTCTTGGGCAGTGCCAGGCCACTCTTGGCAAACCAGGCTTTGTCAAAGTTCACCGTGACATAACCATAGTCCACCGGCACCAGCCCGGCGGGCAACGGCGCCGACGTTTCGCGGCTGGTGGCAGAGCCTGCATAGGCGTCCAGCACACCCGCGGCCAGGGCCTTGGGTGCCAGCGCGTTGTCGATGCCGTAGACCACGTCGGCAATTGGCTCGGCTTTGGTCAATATAAGTTTGTTGAGCATCTCGCCCGCATCGCCACCTTTGGTGATGCGCAGCGTGATGCCGGTGTTGGTCTCAAACTGCTTGAGCAGCGGCTTGGGCACGGTGAAAGAGCTGTGCGTCAGCACCCGCAGTTCGGCGGCATGCACGGAAGTGCCAAGCCCCACGGTCACCAATGCCACAGCGCAGGTGATGCCCAGAAAAGAAAAAATCCCGCGTTTCATCAAGTACCTACTTTCAATGCGCCAACGCAGGTCGCATCAAAAGCCGACACCCCAGAAAACCACGGGATCAAGGCTCTTCACACTTCCTACGCTGGCATGACCCAGATCAGGTGAGTGGGGTATTTCTCAGTCCGTTCCAAAAGAACAGACACCCCCGGTGAAGCCCGGATTGTAGGTGCAGGTGCGCCTGGCTCAGAAATTGGGCTTGGCCACCATCAGATAAAACACGATGACCATGGCAACAAACGCGGGGTAGCCCAGCATTTCCCATCGACGGGCGTAGCGCCAATAGGCGGGGTCCAACTCGGTCTGGTGCTGGACAGCGTTGTGTGCCATTGCCGCCATGCGGATTTGCAACCAGACCACCGGCAGCCAGCAAGCCCCGGCAAAGAAGTAAAGCAGTACCGAGCTTGCAAGCCAGGGCGTGGATAACGGGAAGCCAGCCCAGTAAGCCATAAGGAAGCCAGTCGCCGGTTGCATGAGTACCGCAGGGGCCGTAAACCACCAGTCTGCCCGCACGACCAAGCGGGCAACCACTGACTGCGCAGCCAGCACATTGCTGCGATTCACAAAAAACATATAGAAGGCGGAACCAAAACCTGTCCCCACCAACACCACGCTGGACAGGATGTGAACCCATTTCACCAACAAATAGGTATTCATGCGGGCCTCCGCATCAAAACCCACAGCACAGCTGCAATAGGTAAATTTTTGGTCAGTGGCCCCAGAGGATGCAGCCACAACGCGGGGACCATGGCGGAAGCCACGACGGTCATGCACAACATGACAAGCAGGGCCAGTCCATACACACGCCGCACCGGCTTGAGAAGCAAAAGCAGCCCGAGTACGACATCCAGCACTGCACCGGCCAGCGTCAGTGTGTTGGCCATACGCACATCCGTCACGCCACCTGCAAGCAATAAGGCGCGGCTCTGGCCATGCAGCTCCCACACGCTGACCACAGCCGTGGCCAGCCACACAAAGACCAGGCTATAACGCAGCCACCTTAGCTCAGAGTGCGTCATGCGCTTTATTTTCCTTTTGCCAATCTGCGATCTCCTGCGAATGCCTTACCAGGAAAGTCTGCAACCGCGCAAAGCGTTTGCGTGTCTGGTGTTCGAAGACTGTATTCACGACAGGGCCGAGAAGCCATGTTGTCCAACGCGGTCCCACTTCGAATGTATAGGTGTAAATCAGTACGGAGTTTCGGGCATCCTGGTCTTTGTGGCGCATAGATGCTGCCCATCGGGAAAAAGGAAACGACGTTCCGACCATCGAGGCGGCAGCCAGATACGGCCGGTCAAAACTCACGAATCGGGTTTGCATGGACAAAGCACGCATCCAGCCTCCGCCTGAGTTCTCGGTTACTGCCCCTACATAGGGACATGGCGCACCACCCAGCACCTGGGTTGCACTCACCAATGAGTCCCACCGATGCCGCCAATGATGAAAGTGAAATGCATCAAACACAATGTCCGCACTGGCTGGCATGGTGAATTCCATTTTGCGATGCACCATTTTCTCAACCCTCTTCCACCATATCCGTCACCATGCCCCACTTGTCAAACTCGGGTGTGAAATCGCGCAGCACATGCAAACCTAGGCAGGGTCGTGCCCCCGGCTGCATGGACTCACCCGCGGCGAGTCGACGAGCCAACAGGATCGCAGCCATACAAGGGATCTCAGGGCCATGGTCGTTATCGGCGGCGATGTGCCAGGCGCGTTTGTCCGGCACGCCAGCGCCATCCAAACCGGCTACGCGCACCACCATGCCCCCCAACTTTGAACCCAGAGGATCAAAAACCTTCGCACCGGCATTGAGTAGTCTCGCGAAGGACGAAGGATTTTTCAGCAGCCCGTGCTGGCGCAGCCAAGCCAGGAATGCAAAGGCGCGTTGTGCCAGCCCTACCTCTACCGCGGCACGGAACACCATGCGGTCTTGCACCCGGTAGTGCGCAGGGAATAGCTCAAGATCGGGGATGTCGCACACGGCGCCCTGCCTGGGCTTCAGTCGTTGAAACTCCACGCGCTGCGGACTGCCCCAGCCAATCTGGGACTGCCATTGGCCACCGTTCCACAATTGAATGGGGGCGCCGCAGTAGCTCAGCACCGCCTCCAGCGTGGCCACACCGCGTGGTGCGGTTTGTGCCGGGGCAATGCAGATATCAATACTGTCGATGCGCTGCCAGCCGCGGCACAAAAAATCCACCACGGCAGACGACAGCGCAGGCACGGTGCTGGCACCGCTGATGGCCACCCGCTTGGCCTCCGCGAACGGAGCCTGCATGGTCTTTGCAAAATCGCACACAAAACGCCGACCGTCAGCCAGATCAATGTAGTGCGCACCGGCCTTGGCACACGCAATAGCCACTGCATAGTCTTGGCCCTGAAACGGGCCAGCGGTGTGGATCAGCAGTTCGACCTGGTGTTCGCGCAGCATCTCCGAAAAATCAGGGCTCTGGCAATCCACCACCGCAGCGCTGGCACCTGTGCCGTGCACATGGTTGAGTTCTGCAGCTAAGGCAGAAGCACGGCTTCCATCACGCCCAGCGACCAACACGGTTATGGAATGATCTGCTGCCAGGGCACGACAGATGCGCGCGCCAAAGTTTCCATACCCTCCCAACACCATCACTCTCATGCAGGCATTCCCATAAATCCCAAATCAATAGGATAGTCTGTCCGACCAGCCCCTGCGCCAAACTGCCGCAGGTTCGGCAGTATGCCGCCCAGCTCCTGCGGCCCCACACCAAACCAGCGCGCCAGCGTGGCAGCGTACTGGTCTACCGAGGTGCTGGGCAGCAGGCGGCCCTGGCCGACGTGCCATTGGTCTTGCGGCGCGGCGGTGTTGCCTATGCTGACGGGCGGCGGTGCACCGTAGAAGGCACGACCCTTGACCGCGCCACCCACGACCAAGTGGTGGCCGCCCCAGCCGTGGTCGGAACCATCGCCGTTGGACGTGAGCGTGCGGCCGAAGTCGGAGGCGGTGAACGCGGTCACGTTCTGCGCCACGCCCAACTCCACGGTGGCGCGGTAAAACGCCGCCATGGCTTCGCTCACGCGGCCCATCAGCACGGGCTGCTGCGCAATCAGGTTGTCGTGCAGGTCAAAGCCGCCCAGCGACACCATGAACACCTGGCGCTTGGCGCCCAACACATCGCGGCCCTGGATCAGGCGCGCCACCATCTTCAACTGATCAGCCAGCGGGTTGCCGGTGGGGAACGCTGTCATCAGCGGCGCAGTACCTCCGCTCTGGCTGCCAGCCAGCGCAGCGGCCACGTGTACCTCGGCCTCGCGCGAGCGCTGCATCACACGCACGTATTCGTTCTCCAGCGGATGCGTGCTGGGCTCGGAGATCATCTCGGAAAGCAGGTTCTTCACGGCCTTGGAGCCGTAGACCGCGTTATCGCTGGCGGCACGCACACGCACCGCACCGCCGGTGCTGACCTGGTACTGCAGCGCCGAGTCGCCCGACAAAAACACCGCATTGCCGGTGACCGACATGCAGGTGAACAAGGACTTGGCATTGCTGCGCAAAGCCAGGTCGCCCAGGTGCCCACCCCAACCCACCGTAGAGCCCTCAGGCGAGGACGATTGCCAGATGGACTGCTGGTCGTTGTGCGAGAACAGCTTGGGCGGCAGCGGGTAGGTCTTACGGTCCGGGCTGTTGAACTGCGTGCGTGTAAGCGGCACCACCAGTGGCCCCACATTGAGTTGCACCGCGGCCTGACCGGCGTTGAACAGATCGGCCAGCCCCGTCATGGCCGGGTGCAGCGCGTACTGGCGCCCGTCTGCTAGCGGCGTGCCGGGCTGTAAGAGCGTGCGCTGCAAGTCGGCGTGCGCCAGGGCGATGCCGCCCCCAGCCTCGCCCGCCCCACCGCGTACGGTGGCGTATTGGGCATAGCTGGCGGGGTCAAACGTGACCACGGTGTTGGCATAGTCGTTGCCGCCGTAGAGGAAGACACAGACCAGGGCTTTGTAATCGGTGGCAGTGGCTGCAGCGGCCTCGCCCAGGGCGGCCAGGTTGAGCGCGGTGGGCAAGGCGGTGCCAGCCAGCGTGAGTTGTCCCGCACGTTGCAGGAAAGCACGGCGGGTGTGGAGATGCGGTTGGAGCAAATGCATGGCGGGCTCCTATTTCTGAACCAGGTACTGGGGTGCGGCCATGGTCAACAGCACGGCGGCGGCCACACGGTCCAGACGTTTGTCGGGTGGGCTCGTGGCATTCAGCGGTGTGGCGTTCAGGGCTGTGACCATGCGGGCCTGCAGGGCCGCTGGCAACTGGCCCGCACACAACAAAAGATTCAACCGTGCCACCAGCGCTTTGGCATCCGGTGCCAGGGCTAGCTCCGTGGAGTAGCTGGCTTTGATGTCAAAGCCACTCTTCTGGCTCTTGGAGTTGCTGACGTTGTTGGGCAGATCAGGGTCATTCACATAAATGCCATTGCGCACCACGCCCTGCAGGTAGTTGATGTACCCCGCCACGCTGCTCTCGGTGACGATCTGGAACTCCGGTGCCGACGCACCGGCAGCGGCCATTTGGGTCGCGGGTGGCACGTAGCCGGGGCGAAAAAAATTGAACACCGAAGGAGAGCGCAGCGGGCTTTGCCCCAGTTGCGTGGCCGGATTGCTGAGGTCCCCCATCTTCCAACTGCCTTGCGCGGACGTGATGCCAAAGGTCCTGCCCCACTGCACCAGGCGCAGCATGGGCTCACGCAAGTGCCCAAAACGCGGATCACGCAGACCCGCCGGGCTGCGCGCCTCATCGTCAAGCAGGATGGCGGCGAACATGGCGCGCAAGTCACCGCGCACACCCGCCCCGTTGTCGGCAAAGACAGCGCTCACACGCGCCACATAGGCCGGGCTGGGGTTGCTGGTGACCAGGCGCTGGATCATCTGCCGCCCGAGGAACGGACCGACGTTGGGGTGGTGGAACAAGGCGTCCAGGGCGATCTTGAGGGCGTCTCCACCCGATGTTTTCGCCGGGATGACGGTGCCCAGAAAGCGCGCCTCCAGCTCAGAATGGCGGTTGGCCGTGAAGGCCATGCGCTGTTTGGCAAAGTTGGTATTGCCCACCTTGCGTTTGCCTTCGGGGTCTATCACCACGGTGACGTTTTGCCGCTGGTCAAAGTCGTAACCCGTGAACACGCGGGCCAGCTGCGTCACATCGCTCTGCGCGTAGGTCTCCAGTCGCTGACCATTCGCACCGGTCTTCTCGCTGCCGTCCGGGTTCAGTTGCACCAGGCCGATGGTGAAGAGCTGCATCACCTCGCGCGCGTAGTTTTCATCGGGCACACGGCCGGTGGCAGCGTTCTCCTTTTGGTTGCCCTTGGTGTTGAGGTAGTGGCCCATGGCCGGGTTCAGCGTCACCTCTTCCAGCAGATCGCGGAAGTTGCCCAGCGCGTGGCGCGCCAGCGTGTCCCAGTAGTGCGCCAGGGCGTGGCTGCGCCAAGCAAAGTCCAGCCCCGTGAGCGACACCACAAAAAACTCGGACAAGGCCAGGGCCAGCCGCTTGCGTACCGCGTCGGGTGCGGTCATAAGCTGGTTCCAAAGCATGTAGTCGCCGGGGTAGAAGTGGTCGAAGTAACGCGTGGTGTTGTCAATAACGCCGTAGCCGCGTTCGTTGAGCCAATCCCAGCCGGTCTGCCCTAGCGGCGCATCAAACTGCTGCGCCAGCCAGTCAGCATAGGTGTGCTGCTGCACGGCAGCGATCTCGGCGTCCGACGCCGAAAACTGGGCCTGCAACAAAAAGCGCGCGGCTTCCTCGGGCGTGTTCGCGCGGCTGTATTGCTGACCCGGACGCTGCAACAGCCGGCCACCCGGTGTGGAACAGGCCGCCAGCAGACCTGCCAGACCCGTTAGCGCGGCACGCTGGACCCAGCGTTCAGTGGCCAGGTCCGCAACGGCTTCGGTGGCAAGGGTGTCGGTTTCTTCGTACGGCATACAAGTCCCGCTGGCAGTCAACGGCTGCCCCTGCGCCCATGGTAACCATCGCTCCAAACGAGCGACGGCATTTACTGCAGCTTTACGCTAGGCTAGGAGCTGTTCACAGGCCCCAAACCCATGTTGCTACCTTTGCTTACGACTTTCTCCTGGCAGGAGCTGCGCCAGCACCCCTGGCGCAACGCAGCGGCCGTGGTGTCGGTGATGCTGGGGGTGGCGCTGGCGTTTGCAGTGCACTTGATCAATGCTTCGGCGCTGGACGAGTTCTCGCAGGCCGTGCGTTCAGTAGGCGGCCAGCCCGACCTGGAACTGCGCACCGCCACGGGCAGCGCCAGCAGTGTGGACGTCGCACTGTGGAGCCGGCTGCTGCACCACCCCGACGTGGCGGTGGCCGCACCGGTGCTGGAGCTCAGCACCTACGCCGTGCGCGCGGGCCAGAAAACCCTGCTGCGCGTGGTGGGCGTGGACGCGCTGCAGGTGGCCGCGGTGGCGCCAGACCTGCTGCCCCTGCCCACTGCCCATGCAGACCGCCTGGCTTTCTTCGCACCCGACGCGGTTTTTCTCAACCCGCTGGCGCGCCAGGCGCTGCCCGGTGCCACGGTGCAGTTGCAGCAGGGCCTGCGACTGCACACCCTGCAGGTCGCTGGCAGCGTGCAGGCCGGTGGTGCGCCGCTGGCGGTGATGGACATTGCCGCCGTGCAAAGCCTGTTTGGCCGCAACGACCTGAGCCGCGTGGATGTCCGGCTGCGCGCGGGTGTGGACCGTGCCCGCTTTGTGCGCGACGTCACGGGCGCCACCGACTGGCCGGCCGGTGCCACGCTGCGCGCGCCCGGCGATGCGGTGGAACGCATCAGCAACCTGTCGCGCGCCTACCGCGTGAACCTGACCGTGCTGGCGCTGGTGGCGCTGTTCACCGGGGGCTTTCTGGTGTTCTCCGTATTGGCGCTGAGCGTGGCGCGGCGCGCGCAGCAGTTTGCGCTCTTGGGTGTGCTGGGCCTGACCGGCCGGCAGCGGCTGCAACTGGTGCTGCTGGAGGCGGGGGCGCTGGGCAGTATTGGCAGCCTGCTGGGCCTGGCGCTAGGCAGTGCGCTGGCCGCACTCGCGTTGCGCCTGTTGGGCGGTGACTTGGGTGGTGGATTCTTTGCGGGCAGCGCACCGGCCTTGCAATGGAGTGGTTTGGCAGCGCTGGTGTTTGGCCTGCTGGGCGTGGCTGCGGCCCTAGTGGGGGCCTGGGCTCCCGCTCGGCTGGCGCAGCAGTTGCCACCGGCGCAAACCCTCAAGGGCCTGGGCACACCAGATGCGAACCACCACCGCGCCTGGCTGGGCGCGGCGCTGCTGGTGGCGGGCGGCCTGCTGGCGCTGCTGCCCCCGGTTTGGGACATCCCGCTGGCGGCGTACCTGAGCGTGGCGTGCCTGTTGCTGGGCGGCATCACCGCATTGCCCGCTGCCGTGGGCTGGGTACTGGACGGCGTGGCACCCTTCGTGGCGCGCCACGCCCTGCCACTTTTAGCGGTGGAGCGCGCGCGCCGCGTGCGCGAAAGTGCCGCGGTGGCGGTGAGCGGCGTGGTGGCGTCGCTCAGCCTGGCGGTGGCACTGACCGTGATGGTGGCGAGCTTCCGCACCTCCGTGACAACCTGGTTGGACGCGGTGCTGCCTGCGGCCCTGTATGTGCGCACCGCCACCAGTGGCAGCGCAGCGGACACGGCCTACTTGGACCCGGCGTTTGTGCAAGGCGCCGCAAAGGTGCCGGACGTGGAGCGCCTGAGCACCCAGCGCACGTTATCGCTCACGCTGGACCCGGCCCAACCGGCCATTGCGCTGCTGGTGCGCCCGCTGCGCGATGCCCAGACGGGCGCACTGAACCTGCCGTTGGTGGGCAACCCAGTGCCGGTGCCCGCAGGGCGTGTAGGCGTGTACGTGAGCGAAGCCATGCTGGACCTCTACGCTGCGCGGGTGGGACACGACCTGCCTGCACTTTCAGCATCTTTTAGGCCTCCAGCTCCCGTGGATATTGCGCAACCAGCTACTTTTTTTGTAGCGGGTGTGTGGCGCGACTATGCCCGCCAGTTTGGCACTGTGGCCATGGATCCGGCCGACTTTGCACGCTACAGCCGCGACACACGGGTCAACGACATCGCCTTTTGGCTGCACCCGCAGGCGGATGTGCCGCAGGTGCAAGAACAGTTGCGCGCGCTGGCCAACCAACTGGCCAACACCCCGGACGGTGCGGCGGGCAACTTGCTGGAGTTTGGTTCGGCGGCCGAGATCCGCGCCACCAGCCTGAAGATTTTTGACCGCAGCTTTGCCGTGACCTACTGGCTGCAGGCGGTGGCGATTGGCATTGGGCTGTTTGGTGTGGCGGCCAGCTTCAGCGCGCAAGTGCTGGCGCGGCGCAAGGAGTTTGGGCTGCTGGTGCACCTGGGGCTCACACGGCGGCAGATTCTGCGCGTGGTGGCTTTGGAGGGCATGGCCTGGACCTCGCTCGGTGCCCTGGCCGGTGTAGCACTTGGCTTGGCGGTGGCCGTGGTGCTGGTGCATGTGGTGAACCCGCAGAGCTTTCACTGGACCATGGAGCTGGCCCTGCCCTGGGGTCGGCTGGCGGCGCTGGCCGCTGCCGTGGTGGTGGCAGGAACAACAACGGCCTGGCTGTCAGGCCAGGCCGCTGCGGGGCGCGATGCGGTGATGGCGGTGAAAGAGGACTGGTGAGAGCCTGTTTACGATCTAGACGGGGTCACGCAAGTACCTTTTCGGGAGGGGCTGCTAGGCGCAAAACGCAGTCGGGCTGGTGCCCGGCAAGGCTTTGCAACACCGCAGACCGCCCGAAAAGACACTTGCCCTGCGGGTTGGGACGAAATCGGGCGATTTGCCCACCAAACCCCTTGCATGGGCATGAGCCCATGCGGCGTGGTCTTGGCAGGCAACTCATCCCGATTGCGTCCCAACGTGACCCCGTATAGATCGTAAACAAGCTCTACGCCCCACCACCCATCTGCACTTACTTCTTGGCGCGGATCTTGGTGAGCTCGCCTTGGGTTTCGTTCCACAGGTCCATACCAATGTCGGCACCAATCTGGGCGTACACGCGGGTCAGCTTGTCACGCATGCGGGCGGACTCGGCAGGCGACAGTTCGTTGACTTGCATGCCTTTGGCCTTCAGGTCGGCCACGGCGCTGGCGGCTTCGGCGCGGGTGTCCTTGCGCTCAAAGTCACGACTCAGTTTGGCGGCGTCGCTGAGGATTTTTTGCTCATCCTTGGACAACTGGTCCCACCACTTCTTGCTGGCCATCACGATCCAGGGGCTGTACACGTGGTTGGTCACCGTCATGTACTTCTGTACTTCGTAGAACTTGCTCGACAGAATCGTGTTGAAGGGGTTTTCCTGGCCATCCACGGTGTTGGTTTCGAGTGCGCTGAACAACTCGGAGAAGGCCATGGGCACGGCGTTGGCACCCAGGGTCTTGAAGCTGTTCAGGAACACGTTGTTCTGCATCACGCGCAGCTTGATACCTTCCAGGTCTTCCACCTTGTTGATAGCGCGTTTGCTGTTGGTCAGGTTGCGGAAACCGTTTTCCCAATAGGCCAGGCCGACCAGTCCCTTGTCCTGCAGCTTGTTGCGGATCTTGTCGCCAATGGGGCCGTCCAGGAGTGCATCCGCTTCCTTGGCATTGCTGATTAAAAAGGGCGTATCCCACAGCGCCATTTCCTTGGTGATACCCACCAGCGTGGCTGTGGAGCCGACCATCATTTCCTGCGCGCCGCCGATCAGCGAGTTCTGCATCTGCACGTCCGGGCCCAGTGCGGAGGCACCAATGGCGCGCACCTTCATCTTGCCGCCGGAGGCTTTTTCAACCGCCTCGGCAAACACCTTGGAGGCGCGGCCCTGGTTGCTTTGTTCGTTGAGTCCGTAGCCAAAGCGGATCAGACGCGGTTTGATGTCTTGCGCCAACGCGGGCAGCGCAGCGCTGAAGACGGCGGCACCGGCCACGGCCAGCACGGCGCGGCGGATCAGGGTGGTGGAAGCTTTCATGGAATGTCTCCTGGGTAGGTGTTGTTGTGAAAGAAAACGGGAACAGAACGAGAAGAGAGCAGGAACAGCGGAACGGAACTCAGCGCATCCACGCCACGGGCGCGATCACGATTTGCGGGAACAGGACGAACAGGAAAAGAATCAGCGTGTAGGTAATGAGAAAGGGGTTCACGCCCTTGATCACCTGGTGCAGCGGCAAACGCCCCACCCCCGCCACCACGTTGAGCACGGTGCCCACGGGCGGCGTGATGAGACCGATGGCGCCGTTGAGCACAAACATCAGGCCGAAATACACCGGGTCGATGCCGGCCTTCACGGCAATGGGCAGCATCACCGGCGCAAAGATCAGAATGGTGGGCGTGAGGTCCAGCGCGGTGCCCACGAGGATCAACACCAGCATCATCACCATCATCAGGAGGCGCGGGCTCTCTACCAGCGGGCCGAGCCAACCGGTCAGCACATTCGGCAAATCGGCCAGCGTGATCATGTAGCTGGCCACTTGCGCACCGGCACACAGGAACATCACGATGGCCGTCGTCTTGGCCGCCCGCACCAGCACGCCGTAGACCGCCGTGATTTTCATCTCACGGTGGATGAACAAGGCCACCACCAGCGCGTAGAACGCGGCCACCACCGCCGCCTCGGTGGGGGTGAAGACACCGCTCTTCATGCCTCCAATGATGATCAGCGGCATCAGCATCGCCCAGAACGCCTTGCGTGTGGCTTGCAGGCGTTCGCGCATGGGCAGCGGCTGGCCTTCGGGCAAATCGATTTTGCGCAGCACCAGTTTCCAGGCCACGATGAGGCCCACACCCATGATGAGTCCCGGCACGATGCCCGAAATAAACAGCGCCGAGATGGAGGTATTGGTGGTCACACCATAGATCACAAACGGCATGCTGGGTGGAATGATGGGCGCGATGATGCCGCCCGAAGCAATCAGCCCCGCCGAGGTGTGCATGGGGTAGCCCTGCTGGCGCATCATGGGCATCAGGATGGTGGCCAGCGCGGCCGTGTCGGCCAAGGCGGAGCCGCTCATGCTGGCCATGAGCACCGCTGCACCAATAGCCACAAAACCCAGGCCACCGCGGATATGCCCGACCCAGGCCTGCGCCATGGCGATGATGCGCCGGCTGATGCCTCCGCTGTTCATCAGCTCACCGGCCAGGATGAAGAAAGGCACCGCCAGCAGCGGAAAACTGTCTACCCCAGCCACCAGGTTCTGGGCCAGCAACTGCGTGTCCCAGAAGTCCAGTACCCAGGCCATGGCAGCGCCCGTCAGTACCAGGGACAGGGCCATGTTCATGCCGATGCCCATGAGCGCCAGCATGCCGACGCAAAACACAATAAAAGCGAGTCCTTCGTTGCTCATCACATCAGTCCATCTCTGCGCCATGACCGAGGTCAAGCGCCGTGCGTTGCACCAGTTCCCACAAGGCCATGACGCCAATCGCCATTGCACACAACAGGGCCGGTAGCGGTAGCAGCAGGCTGGGATAACCCATCACCACCGAGTAGCTGCCCCAGCCCACCACGACCTGCTGCCAGGCGCCCACGCCCAGCAATACACAGGCCAGCAGGACCAGCAGACGGATCACCGCCGTCATCACGGCCAGCGCCAGCGGTCTCTTTTGCAGCATGGCCACCAGGCTGGTGAAGGCCATGTGTTCACCCGCCGGATAGGCCGCCGTGGCGCCAATAAACACCATCCAGACAAAGAGCAAGCGCGACAACTCTTCGCTGGCGGCCACCCCACTGCCAAAGCCGTAACGCAACACCACGTTCACAAACACGGACACGGCCATCACGCCCAGACACAGCGCCAAAAGGGCTTGGGTCACATGGACAAACTTGCTGGGCGCTGCGGCCTCGTCATGGATCGGTTCAGTCATGCAGGCTCCTGTGCAGTGGCCAGCCATTCGGTCACCGCAATCTGTAGTTGGGTCAGGGCAAGGGTGGCATCCAGGCGCAATACGCCAGCCTCGCCCACGGGGGATTCGAGCGTGGCGAACTGGTTGTCCACCAGCTTGGTCGAAAAGAAATGGGCTGCACGCGCACTCACGCGGGCCTGCGCCTCGGCCTGGCCAATGTCCAGAAACACGAAACGCAAACCGGGCGCAGCCTGGCGCAGTCGGTCGCGGTACGCGCGCTTGAGGGCCGAGCAGGTCACCACCACACCGCTGGGTCGGGCCTGCAGTTGCGCCCCTAGCGTGGCCAGCCAGTCGGCGCGGTCGGCGTCGGTCAGTGCAATGCCACGGGCCATCTTGTCGCGATTGGCAGGGCTGTGGTAGTCGTCGCCCTCCACCAGCGGCAGGCCGGTGGCCTGGGCCACGGCCTCACCCAGACTGGACTTGCCGCAACCGGAAACTCCCATGATGACAATGGAATGCATAAATGGCGTGGATTGGATAGCGCTATCCAAAAGTATTCAAAAAAAAGCGATTGACAGGCTTTGGCCCACTTTTCTGAGTGAGAACTGCGCTTAGGGGTTTGTCCGTGGCCTGTCAAAGCGGGATAGCGCTATCCTATGCGAAGATATTTGCATGCCATTCAGTAGTTTCCCTAGGCCATGACCGCTCCCATCCGCCCCCGCGCAACTGGCCGCGTCACGCTCTCGGACGTAGCGCATTTGGCCGGCGTCAGCCCCATCACCGTCTCGCGCGCGCTGCGCGGCGAGCGGGCCGTGGCGGCCGAGCTGGTTGCCAAGGTGCAGGCCGCTGCCGACACTTTGGGCTATATGCCCAACCCGGCGGCACGGGCGCTGGCGTCCGGTCAGAGCAGCCATGTGGCGGTGCTGATCCCCATGCTGTCCAACGCGCTGTTTGTGAACCTGCTGGAGGCCTTGCAGAACACGCTGCGCCAGGCCGGCTACCAGACACTGATAGGCATCACCTACTACGACCCGAGCGAAGAAGAGAGCCTGCTGCGTGAACAGTTGTTGCACCGCCCGGCCGGACTCATCGTCACCGGGCTGGAGCGCAGCGACGCCACACGCAGCCTGATCGCCCAAAGCGGTGTGCCCTGTGTGCACCTGATGACAGCGCAGGCCTCCGAAGGAACCTATTGCGTGGGGTTTTCACAGTTTGATGCGGGCCACGACATGACACGCCATTTGCTGGACAAGGGCTACCGGCGCATTGCCTTTGCCGCGACCCAACTGGACCCGCGTACCCTGCAGCGCCTGGAAGGCTGGCGCCACGCTTTGCAGTCGGCAGGCCGCTACGACGCCACGCTGGAGTGGCTGAACCCGGCGCCCTCTTCCCTGTCGCTGGGCGCGCGCATGTTTGAACAAATCATGGGGCAACAGCCGCCGGTGGACGCCATCTTCTTTTGCAACGATGACCTGGCGCAGGGCGCGCTGCTGGCCGCTTTGCGTATGGGAGTAGCCGTGCCACAGCGGGTCGCGATTGCCGGTTTCAACGACCTCACGGGCAGCGACCAGATGGTGCCGCCACTGACCACCGTGCGTACGCCGCGCGCCGAGATCGGACAGGCCGCCGGGCAAATGCTGGTGGCGCTGATGCAAGGAGAAACGGTGCCCACACCTTGCCTGGACCTGGGTTATGTGCTGCAGGCGCGGGACAGCGCATAAAGCAACACGGAACAAGCACTTCCGTTCGGGCTGAGCCTGTCGAAGCCTTCTACAAGTCGTTAATTTGTAAGGGCTGCGTTTCGACAAGCTCAACGCGAACGGACTTATTCAGCAAAACCGACTCAGGGCGCGTTGGACTCCAGGCACGTCTGCACTTTGCCCCGGCCCGCCACCAGAAACTCGCGGTAGCCCGCCAGCCCCACCAACAGCCGGCCCAGGGCGCGCGCCACCTGTCCCAAGCCCTGCCCCAGATCACGCACCGGGGCCACCACGGCCTGTTGCCAGCGCGCTGCAGCGGCGCTCACGGGCGCGGGTTCCCACACCAGCGTTGTGCTCGCCGCGCCGCCGGAAGGCCAGGACTCGATCACCACGCCCTCACCGGCCAGCATGGACAGATTCATTCCGGGCATGACAAAAAAGTCACCCGCATCATCCGCCGGATTCCAGCGTGCCGCCGGGCTCCAGGGTGAGGGGTTGAAAGTCGCCCAGGCCCGCCCGGCCGTCACGCGCAATACTCCGTTGGACTGGGGGTAAAACGTGACAGCGCAGCCCTTGGCGAGTTGCCAGGGGGCAGAAGATTGGGATGCATGGACGCTGGATGACATGGCGGGCTCCTTTCGTATTCGGTCCATGAATGATCGCGCCCCAGCCCCCCACAGTCCAATGAATTCGGGATATGCTATTCATTCCATTTACGCATGAATAGAAAATTGCCATGGCCACCACCCCAAGCCTTGTTCCTGAAAGCCACATGCGCACCCGCCCGATCGCCGTGGGCCATCTGCGTGCGCTGGAGGCGGTAGCGCGCCACCTGAACTTTCGTGCTGCGGCGGACGAACTGGCACTCACCCAAAGTGCGGTGAGCCGCCAAGTGCAGTCGCTGGAAGAAGAGGTGGGCGTAGCCCTGTTTTTGCGCCACACGCGCGCGGTGGAGCTCACCAGCGCCGGATCACAATTGCTGCGCGCGGTGGTCCCCTCGCTGGAGCGCATTGACAGTGCGGTGCGACTGATACGCCGCACGGCCGGGCGCAAAAGTGTGGCGATTTCGACCTGGGCGTCGTTTGCCTCGATGTGGCTGATTCCGCGCCTGGAGGCGTTTCAGCGCGAATACCCGGACATCGACATCCGCATCGACGCCACCGACATCCCGGTGGACCTGGACACCAGCGACGTCGACCTGGCCCTGCGCTACACGCGCCCCGAAGCCGTGCCCGCAGGCGGCGTGCGCCTGTTTGGTGAACAACTCACGCCAGTGGCCAGCCCCTGGCTGCTCAAGAGCGGCAAGCCCCTGCGCAAAGGCGAAGACCTGGCGCACTTTGCGCTGCTCGAAGCCAGCGACTCCCACCGCACCCACAACCTGGAGTGGCTGAGCTGGCGACGCTGGCTGGACACGCACAAGCTGCGCAAGCTGGAACCCAAACGCTGGATGTATTTCAACTACGCGCACCAGATTGCCCAAGCCGCCCTCACCGGCCAAGGCGTGGCGCTGGCGCGCATGACGCTGGTGGCCGACAGCCTGGCCAGCGGTGACCTGGTGGAAGTGCTGCCCGACCATCGGTTGGACACCCCCCTGGCCTACTTCATGATCGTCGGGCCACGCAGCAGCGGGCGGCCGGAGATTCAGGCGTTTTGCGAATGGTTGCAGGTGCAGGCAGCCATCACACGCAAAGCGATTGGGGAAGCGTAGCAGCGCGTTTCACCAACCATTTCCCCGATTGCCTGACGCCAGAACTTCTCCGACAATGCCGACAAGAGGTACATGCATGAAGCCACTCCACATTCTGGCGCTGTCGATGGCGGTCCTTGCCGCACCGCAGGCCTATGCAGAAAACGACACGCTGCTGATCAAACGCCCCGCCGAGTTGCGCCAGGCACCGGGCGAAAGTTCCCCCAGCCTGCAGGCGCTGCCGGTGCAAACCCCGGTGACCCGCCTGCCCGCACGGCAAGGTGCGTGGATCCAGGTCAAGACCGCCGCAGGCGCCACCGGCTGGGTGCACATGTTTGATGTGGGCACAACCAGCGCCACCACCAGCGCGGGCAACACCGCCTCGGGTGCGCTGCGTGGCCTCACCAACTTTTTCAACCGCGGCAGTGCGCAAAGCAGCGGCACAACTACCACTGCCACCTCTACCGTGGGCATACGCGGTCTGGGCGCCGAAGACATCAACAACGCCCAGCCCAACTTGGCCGCACTGACGCAAGTGGAAGGCATGCGCACCGACGCCACGCAGGCACGCCGTTTTGCCACCGAAGCCCCACTCAAGGCGCAGGTGGTGGAGGCCTTGCCCGCACCCACCCCACCGCCAGCACCTCCTGCGGCAACCAGCGGTGGCTTCAAACGCGGTGGGGACTCACAATGACCACCCACTTCACGCCCCGGCTGTATCGCGGCCTGCAAGCTGTGGCTTTGGCCTGCTTGTTCACCAGCCTGCCCGTACACGCACAAGACGCAGGCAAGGCCCTGGGTGGCCTGTTCAACAACCTGCTCAACCAGGGCAGCCAAGGCAACCAGGCCAAGCCAAGCGGTGGCCTGGGCGGCATGCTCAACATCGGTGGCGGCAACAACGCCACCCAGGGCGTCAACGTGGGCGATCTCGCCAACCTGCTGAACCAGTCCCTGGAAGACATTGACGAGCCCAAGGAAATCGAGATGGGACGCAACCTGGCCTCAGTACTGCTGGGCGCCAAGCCGCTGCACTCCAACATGGCGCTGCAGCGCTATGTGAACCGTCTGGGCCGCTGGATCAGCCTGCAGTCGCCCCGGCCCGATCTGCCCTGGAGTTTTGCGGTGCTGGACGATACCGGCTACAACGCCTTTGCCGCACCAGGCGGCTTTGTGTTTGTCACCAAGGGGCTGATCGACAGCGTGGCTGACGAGGCCGAGCTGGCCGGCATTCTGGCGCACGAAATCACCCACGTGGTGGCCAAACACCACCTCAAGGCGCTGCGCAAGAACGCGCGGGCCGGCCTGGTCTCGCAGGTGCTGGCCTCGCAAATCAACCGCAATGTGCCGGCCGGTCTGTCGTCTGCACTGGTCGGGCTGGGGCGAGACCTCTACGCCAAGGGCCTGGACCAGGAAGACGAGTTGGACGCCGACCGCTCTGGCGTGGCCCTGGCCGCGCGTGCGGGCTTTGACCCCTATGGTCTGGTGGCCGTGCTGCAGCAGTTGCGCACCGCCGCCGCAGACGACCCCATGTTTGCCCTGTCGCTGAGCACCCACCCACCGGCCCAGGTGCGGCTGGACCAGTTGGAGCTGGCCATGGGCCAACGGCTGGACAGCTTCTCGGGCAAGGCCGCCGTCACCGTGAAACAGCGGTTGGCGCGCGCGGGCAACCGCTGAGCGCGCGCACCCTATGCTGAGCCGCCGCGCCCTGCTGGCGGCCCCGGCGCTGGCCTGCGCCTGGCCGGCAGCCTGGGCCTTGCCACCCGCCACGCTGCGCTTCCCGCGCGACGCAGGTAGCCACAACGACTTTGCCACCGAGTGGTGGTACCTCACCGGGTATGCCAACGTCGCAGGTCAACCAGCCGCACTGGGCTATCAGGTGACTTTTTTCCGCCGCCGCGTGGCCGCCACGCAGGACATGCCGTCGCGCCTGGCCGCCAAACAACTGCTGTTTGCCCATGCCGCAGTCACCGACGTGCAGGGCAAGAAACTCTGGCACGACCAGCGCATCGCCCGCTGGTCGGGTGAAACCGCTGGCGGCAACCCCGCAGACACCGCGTCTGCCAGCACACAGGACACCGGTGTGCTGTTGCGCGACTGGTCCTTGCGCCGCAACGGCGCCGACCTGCAGGCGCAGATCCCGGCAGGTGACTTCACGCTGAACCTGCAGTTCAAGGCCAACCAACCCGTGCTGCTGCAGGGGCAAGACGGCTTGTCACGCAAGGGCCCTGAGGAGAAGCAGGCCAGCTACTACTACAGCCTGCCGCAACTGCAGGTCAGCGGCAGCATTGGGCTGAAGGGCAAGACCCACACACTGGAGCCCGGCAGCACGGCCTGGCTGGACCACGAATGGAGCCAGGAGGTGCTGCACCCGCAAGCGGTGGGCTGGGACTGGATCGGCATCAACCTGTTGGACGGCAGCGCGCTCACGGCCTTCCAGTTGCGTGACAAAGAAGGGCGCGCGTTGTGGGACGGTGGCTCGTTTCGCAGCGCATCAGGCACGCGGTATGGGTTCTCGCGTGGCGAGGTGTTGTTCCGGCCCGTGCGCACCTGGCGCAGCGCCTTGAGCAAAGCCGGCTACCCGGTGAAGTGGATCGTGCGCACCCCGGCTGATTTCTACACCGTCAAAGCCGTGGTCGACAACCAGGAGCTCGACAGCCGTGGCTCCACGGGCGCCATCTACTGGGAGGGCCTCTGCGAAGTGTGGGACAGCAATGGCAAGCTGGTCGGGCGTGGGTATCTGGAAATGACGGGGTATGCAGCAACGCTGAAGCTCTGATGCTTGCGTCAATTGCTATTATTTTGCTAGCTGCTTGCGCACATCCCATAAGGGCTACAGGCCTATTTTCTATAAATTCTCCGGTACAGGCTCAGGCTGCGTCTGCTTCCGGGGTATGGCATGCCACGCCAATCTTGTTGCCATCGGGATCGCGGAAATAAGCCCCGTAGTAGTGGGCGTGGTAGTGCGGCCGGGGGCCGGGCTCACCTTCGCTGGAGCCACCCAAGGCAAGCGCCGTCTGGAAGGCGGTGCGAACCATGTCACGATTGGCCGCCAGAAACGCCACCATCTGGCCATTGCCCGGATCGTGCGGCTGCCCGTCATAAGGTTTGCAGATCACAAACAGCGGACGCGTACCACCCGTACTGTGCCAACCGGCCCAGGGCTTGTCGCGCTCGCAGAAGCGCAACTCCAGCCCCAGGCTTTGCATCACCGCGCTGTAGAACTCAAAGGCCCGGTCGAAATCGCTGACACTGACAAAGAGATGTGAAAACACAGGGGTTCCTTCCTGGTACTTGGGGTATCGCCAACGGCATGCCCGCAGCTGCGGCAGGCAGTCCGCATCTGCATGGTTTATAACTGGCTGCATCCGGCTGGCAACAAACTGAAACAAATCGCAAAGCCATTGCTACAAATAGAATAGCTGCTTGCGCAATACTCATGAGGGCTAGCGGCATATTTCACACTATTTCTCCAGCCACCTTGCACCCAGCGCTCTCACCCCCATCTAGGCAGCCATGACTTCTTCCGATCGCCCCAAGGCCACCAATCCCAAATCCCTCTCCGGCCTGCTGCCTTTTCTGGTGCCGTACCGCGGGCGCATAGCGCTGGCGCTGCTCTTCCTGGTGCTGGCGGCAGTCGCCACGCTGGCATTTCCGCTGGCGCTGCGCAGCCTGATTGATGGCGGGCTGGTGCAGAGCGACAAGGGCGCACAGGTGATGGCGCTACGTGAACACTTTGCGGCGCTGTTTGCCGTGGCCGTGGCGCTGGGGCTGTTTTCGGCGTGCCGCTTTTACATGGTGAGCTGGCTGGGCGAGCGTGTCACCGCCGACATGCGCAATGCGGTCTACAGCCATGTGCTCAAACAAAGTCCCGAGTTTTTTGAAACCACGCAAACCGGCGAAGTGCTGTCGCGCCTGTCGGCCGACACGACGCTGGTGCAGACCGTGGTGGGCTCGTCACTCTCCATGGGCCTGCGCAATGCGGTGATGGGCATTGGTGCGCTGGCCGTGCTGGTGTGGACCAACCCGGTGGTGATGTTGCAGGTGCTGGTGGTGCTGGTGTTGATCGTGCTGCCCAGCCTGTGGTTTGGCCGCCGTGTGCGCAAGCTCTCGCGCGCCTCACAAGACCGCGTGGCCGACTCCAGCGCGATTGCCGCCGAAGTGCTCAACGCGATTCCCGTGGTGCAAAGCTACACGGCAGAGGGGCGCGAGACCGCACGCTTTGTCACCTCCACCGACAACGCGTTTGAAACCGCAACCAAACGTAGCCTGATGCGTTCGGTGCTGGTCGCGTTCATCATCATCGCCACCAGTGCTGCATTGCTGTGGGGCCTGTACCAGGGCACACAGGCGGTGGCCGAAGGGCGCATCAGCGCCGGCCATCTGGGCCAGACCGTGGTCTACGTGATCATTCTGGCCAGCGCGTTCGCCGTGCTGGGCGAGGTCTATGGCGACCTGCTGCGCGCGGCAGGTGCCACCGAGAGGTTGATGGAATTGCTGGGCACGCAATCGCCCATCACTTCGCCCTCCAATCCGGATGTAGCCCTTATGCCGACTGCGGGAAGTGCTATCAAATTTGAAGCGATTGACTTCCACTACCCGTCACGCCCGCTGCAACCCGCGCTGCAAAACTTCAGTCTCAACGTGTTGCCCGGCCAGACCGTGGCCATCGTCGGACCCAGTGGCGCGGGCAAGAGCACGGTGTTCCAGTTGCTGCTGCGTTATTACGACCCGCAGAGCGGCAACATCGTGTTGGATGGTGTGGAAACGCGCCAGCAGTCATTGGATGCGCTGCGTCAGCGCGTGGGCATCGTGCCGCAGGACGCGGTGATCTTCTCCAGCAGCGCGCTGGAAAACATCCGCTACGGCAAGCCCGATGCGACGGATGCCGAAGTCAAGGCCGCAGCCCAAGCCGCCTTCGCCCACGAATTCATCCAGGACCTGCCCGAGGGCTACGACACCTTCCTCGGTGAGCGCGGTGTGCGCCTGTCGGGCGGTCAGCGCCAGCGCATCGCCATTGCCCGCGCCATGCTGAAAAACCCACCCCTGCTACTGCTGGACGAAGCCACCAGCGCGCTGGACGCCGAGAGCGAACGCATGGTGCAGGCTGCACTGGAATCGGCCATGCGCGACCGCACCACGCTGGTCATCGCCCACCGCCTGGCCACGGTGCAAAAGGCCGATCGGATCGTGGTGCTGGACCACGGCAAGCTGGTGGAACAGGGCACGCATGCTGAGCTGGTGGCGCGCGGTGGCGTCTACGCCGGACTGGCGGCGCTGCAATTCAACGCCTGAGCCTCTAACGCTGTTCGCATTGAATCTGCAGGGGTGCGCTTGTAGAATGGAAGGGTTCTCAGCCGCACAACCTACCAGGAGTTTCCTATGGCAGACGTAAGCAGCGTAAAACAGCAACCGGTTCAGCCCGCCCAGGCGCCCAAGCGCACCGAGGCCGCACAACGGCCCCAAAACGCCGACACCAAAGAGAAAACGGCGGAGGCCAAGCCCCCGCAAGAAGCCAAACCACCCCAGGAAAGCCAACCCCGCCCCACCATCAATGGGCAGGGCCAGACCATTGGCGGCCGCCTGAGCGTCACGGCCTGATCTCCCTGCTCTGAGGCTACGGCCATGGTTGCGATCACCGCCACCACCAGCGCATCGCCCTCCCTGCAAGCGAGCCTGAGCAAGGTACGCCTGGAGCAGGCGCGCAGAGAAGCCGACCGCGCCGAAGCGGACGCCCAGGACTTGCGTGCCCAGGCGGACGAAGCCGAACGCGAAGCCCGCAACGGCCGTGACAAGGTGCGACAGCTCAGCTCCAGCAACACCGCCACCACCAGCGCCTCCACAGACCGCACCACTTACACGCAGCAATTGCGTGCCGCAGTCGTCTCGGAAACGCCGCCCAAGGTGCAGAACTTCATGGAGCGCATGTACAAGGCCACCAGTGACAAGTTCACTGCCGACGGCAACCCGCTCAAGACCAACGCAGACGAGAACACCGTCGTCAACAGCCAGGGGCAGGCCACAGGCCGCATCCTCAACGTACGGGCCTGAGCCCACGTCAGCCCCACGGAGCCTGGGCCTTGGCTTTTGGCTGGTTATTCATTATTTGCATAGTTCAAGAGATTCTTGGCCTTGGACAGCGATGCGGCCCACTTCTACAGTGCGGACTTCGACACACCTCCCACAAGGAAACTCCATGTCTCAGCCCAACGGCGCCACCCCTTACGCCAACCCCTACAACCATGCCCTGCCCTCCTACCTGCAGGCCGATAACCTCGGCCCCTGGGGCATTTACCTGCAGCAGGTCGATCGCGTCATTCCCTACCTGGGCCACCTGGCCCGCTGGGCAGAAACACTCAAGCGCCCCAAACGCGCGCTGGTGGTGGACGTACCCATCCAGTTGGACAACGGCACCGTGGCCCACTTTGAAGGCTACCGCGTACAGCACAACACCTCGCGCGGCCCCGGCAAAGGAGGCGTGCGTTTCCACCAGGACGTGACCATGTCCGAAGTGATGGCCCTGTCGGCCTGGATGTCCATCAAAAACGCCGCAGTGAATGTGCCCTACGGCGGCGCCAAGGGCGGTATCCGTGTGGACCCCAAGACCCTGTCCATGGGTGAGCTGGAGCGCATGACACGCCGCTACACCAGCGAGATCGGCATCATTATTGGGCCGACCAAGGACATCCCCGCACCGGACGTGAACACCAACGAGCAGATCATGGCCTGGATGATGGACACCTACTCCATGAACGAAGGCGCCACCGCCACTGGCGTGGTCACCGGCAAGCCAGTCGATCTGGGTGGCTCACTGGGCCGCCGCGAGGCCACAGGCCGCGGCGTTTACACGGTAGGTGTAGAAGCGGCGCAGCACATCGGCCTGGACATTGCCACGGCACGCGTGGCCGTACAGGGCTTCGGCAATGTGGGCGGCATCGCTGGCAAGTTGTTTGCCCAAGCCGGTGCCAAGGTGGTGGCAGTGCAGGACCACGGCGGCACGATTTACCGCGAAGCCGGACTCGATGTGCCCAACCTGCTGGCCCACGTGGCAGCGAACGGCACCGTCGCCGGATTTGCCGGCGCCGAGGTCATTGCCAACGACGCTTTCTGGGACGTGGACTGCGACATCCTGATTCCCGCGGCCCTCGAAGGCCAGATCACCGCCGCCAACGCGGGGCGCATCAAAGCCCGCCTGGTCATCGAAGGCGCCAACGGCCCCACCACACCGGCTGCCGATGACATCCTGCAGGAACGCAACATCCTGGTGCTGCCCGACGTGATTGCCAACGCCGGCGGCGTGACGGTGAGCTACTTCGAGTGGGTGCAGGATTTCTCCAGCTTCTTCTGGAGCGAAGACGAAATCAACGCACGCCTGGTACGCATCATGAAAGAAGCCTTTGCAGGCGTCTGGAGTGTGGCGCAGGACAACAAGGTGAGTTTGCGCACGGCGACGTTTATCGTGGCTTGCAAACGCATCCTGCATGCGCGTGAACTTCGCGGTTTGTATCCCTGAAGTTGTGCGTTCGGAAAGCATCCGTTCGCCCTGAGCCTGTCGAAGGGCTGGGGAAACTCCCCTGCTTTGCTTCCGCAGCAGACACGGCGCGAGTGCCTCCGTTCGTGTCCCCCGCCCGAAGGCTTACGCCTTCGGGCTCCTCCTTTACCTCACTGCGACACTCACGCCATGCCTGCTGCTCTGGGTAGGTGACGTCTCAATTTCGCAGATTCACCCGAATGGAGTTGGCAAGATACAGTGACCCAGCACATTTGGCACAGACCTCGTCAGTCAAGTATTTGCGCATGCTTTGCTTGCTACCATTTTTAACGGAGCAAACTATTCAATAGGAACAGTCACAAATGCTTGTTTTCCAGTTGGATCACCAACTTGTTTCACAGCACCTTATGGTGTACGTTAGTTAGGCCGTTTGGTATGTGAAACTCTTCCTTCGCACTTTCGCTGACTGTGAAAGCCAAAATACTGCACAGGCCATATCAGCACGGCTTCTCTTAGCTTTGTCAAGATTCTCCCCTGAACCAGCAAACTTCCCCGCGCCATACTGGAAACTGCCTGAGCAATTCGAGTTCACATTTGTGCTGTCCCCTGCAAACAAATCTTCATTTCAAGCCATTGTCTCGGCATCTTCCGGCGGCTGGTATCACGATGAAGGTGGCCATGAGCTCTCCTCCATATGGATTCGAAAGAACGATCATTCTTTTCTAGTCCCAGAGGTAAGCTGGGCCCACATTGAACTTCATGAAACAGCGATCTAACAACGCGTGGCATGGAGTTTCGCTAGCTATTGCTCATCAGCCCGAAGCAGAGGCATGGGGTAGGCATTTTGCGTAGGTAAAGGAGGAGCCCGCGTAGCGGGCGGGGGACACGGAGCAAAATGTCTGCCCCATGCCTGATGCGGGTCGAAGAAGAAACGTAGCCGCGAAAGGAAGCCCTACTGCAGCGTTTCCTTGAGTGCCTCAGGCAACACAAAGGGCAACACCGCAATGCCCTCTTCCACCAACTCACGCGCTTGTTCAGGCGTAGTCTTGCCGCGTATGCCACGCTCTTCGGTTTCGCCGTAGTGCATCTTGCGGGCCTCTTCGGCAAAGGCGTTACCGACATCCGTAGTGTTGGCCACCACCTGACGGGCCATGGCCATCCACGCGGCGGTCAGGGCCTGGTCGTCTTTGGTGGGAGCGACTACCTCTTGTGTGGATTGCGGCTCTTCACGACGACCAGACAGGTTCAGGCGCGGTGCGCTGAGTTTTTTGACGATGGAGGGATCGCCACACACGGGGCATTGGACCTGTGACTGGGCGCATTGCGCGACGAAATCGTCTTCAGACCCAAACCAGCCTTCAAATCCGTGGCCGTGGCTGCATTGCAAATCCAGTACTTTCATGGCGCAATTGTCAGGGCTTTGGCGAAGTGGTGCTGCGCTGCCATTCCAGAGACCATGCGCCAGACAGCACATTCTGCAGCCACAAGGCGCCCGTCAGGGTCTTGGCATCGGTCACCTTGCCCTGACGGCACCAACCCAGCAGTTCGGCGGGTGTGGCGGTGAATACGTCCAGGAACTCACCGGCATCCAGGTCGCGTTCGCCCAAACTGAGTCCACGCGCAAACCAGATGTCGATGAACTCCGTGGAGTAGGCAATCACCGGGTGCAACACACCGGCGCGGGCCCACTCCTGTGCGGTGTAGCCGGTTTCTTCGCGCAGTTCGCGCTGGGCACAGGCCAGTACGTCTTCGTTGGAGTCCAGCTTGCCAGCGGGAAACTCCACCATGACCTGCCCCACGGGGTAGCGGAACTGCCGCTCCAGCACCACACGCAGGCTGCCGTCCTCGGCTTCGATCAGGGGGATGACCATCACCGCGCCAGGGTGCACCACGTATTCACGCACGGCACTCTTGCCATCGGGCAGTGCCACGGTATCGCGGAAGGCGTGGAGAAAATGGCCCTTGAGGATTTCCTGGCTGGACTGCCGTACCTCGACCAGATGGCTATCGTTCATGGGAGGTCGCCGGTATCAGTCGTGGCGCTTGAGCAGGTAGCGGTAGACAAAACCCGGGAAAGCCAGCGTCAGGAACATAAATACCGTGATGGCGTAAAACTCCCAGGTCTGCGGTGCAATCTGCCCCGCACGTTGCTCCAGCAACAAACCCACGGCCCCGGTCACAAAGTAGAACACCAGCAGCTCGCCCAACCGCATGCCGAGTGTCTTTGGCTTGGCCAGTGCTATTACGCCCAGCGCGCGGGCCGTCAAAAAAGGGAAATTGGCGGCGGCCAGAGCTAGCGCCAACACCAACCAGGCGGATACGGAAGTTGTCACAGTCAACAGGAATTCAAAAACGAGCGCAGAAGCCGGAGGACCCGATCAGGTCCCCAGCATCTGTTGAATGGCCTTGCCGCACAGAGCCATCAGACCGCTAGGGAACAAGCCCAGGGCGACCACCAGACCGGCGTTGAGGCACAGAACGATGCGCACATCGGCGGGAGCCACCACGGTGCTGGCGGTGATGGGTTCGTCAAAGTACATGACCTTGACCAGGCGCAGGTAATAGAAAGCGCCGACCAGCGACATCAACACGGCAAAGACCGTCAGGCCCAAATACACCGGTTCACCCGAGGCCACCAGCGCTTGCAAGACGGACAGTTTGGCGTAGAAGCCCACCAGCGGCGGAATGCCGGCCAGCGAGAACATACACACGGCCATGACGCCGGCATACAACGGGCTGCGCTGGTTCAGGCCGGCGAAATCGGTAAGCTCTTCGCTCTCGAATCCTTCACGCGACAACAGCAGGATGACGCCGAAAGTGGCCAGCGTGGTCAACACATAGGTGATGACATAAAACATGGACGCGCTGTAGGCGTTGGCAGAAAACGGCAGCGAATTGCCGTGCACCACGCCGGAGATCAGACCCAACAGCACGAAGCCCATTTGAGAGATCGTGGAGAAGGCCAGCATGCGCTTGACATTGGTCTGCGCGATGGCAGCCAGATTACCGATGAAGAGCGAACCCACAGCCAGCACCATGAGCATCTGCTGCCAGTCAATGGCCAGTGGCAACAATCCCTCCACCAGCAAACGGATGGTGATCGCAAAAGCTGCGAGCTTGGGGGCGCCGCCGATCATCAGCGTGATGGCAGTTGGCGCGCCCTGGTAGACATCGGGAATCCACATGTGGAAAGGAACGACACCCAGCTTGAACGCTAGACCCGCCACAATGAAGACCAAGCCAAACACCAGCACCTGGTGGCGAATCTGCCCCGAGGCAATGGCCTTGAAGATTTCGTTCACGTCCAGCGAGCCGGTCGCGCCGTAGAGCATGGACATGCCGTACAGCAGAAAGCCGGACGCCATGGCGCCGAGCACAAAGTACTTCATGGCCGCCTCAGTCGCGGTCGCGTTGTCACGGCGCAGGGCTACGAGCGCGTAGCTGGACAGGGTAAGCAACTCCAGGCCCATGTAAATCACCAGGAGGTTGTTCCCGGAAATCATCACAAACATACCCAGTAGCGCAAACAGACTCAGTGTGAACAGTTCACCGCCGCGCAACATGTCGCGCTGGGCGGAATAGGGACGTGCATAAACCAACGTCACCATGGTGGCCAAGGTTGCAAAACACTTGAGCCAGTTGCCCATGGAGTCACTGACCACCATGTTGCCAAAGCCGTAATTCGTGGCGCCACTGAGCGCATAGTTGGCTTCCAGCACGGCAACCACGGCCAAGGTCAGCAGCGTTACTCCGTAGGTCAGGCTGCGTTGGGGTGTCTTGACACCCAGGTCCATGAGGGCGATCACACACGCCATCACCATCAAAATGATTTCGGGGTAAACCGTGATCCAACTGATTTTGTCAATCATCTTTCGTCTCTCAATTCAGTTTGATCAGTGCAACTTGGAAATGGCAACATGCTTGAGCAGTTGGGCCACGGAAGCATCCATGACATCGGTGAATGGCTTGGGATGGATACCCATGTACAGCACCGCAATGGCCAGCAGCGCCAGCATGAGGAACTCGCGGGCGTTAATGTCGATCAGTGCCTTGACATCGTCATTGGCCACCGGGCCAAGGTAGACCCGCTTGAACATCCACAGGGTGTAGGCGGCGCCAAAGATCAGTGCACTGGCTGCTGCAAAGCCAATCCAGAAGTTGAACTTGATCGCACCCAGAATCACCATCCACTCACCGACAAAACCGGCGGTACCTGGCAGGCCGCAATTGGCCATGGCAAAGAACAGTGCAAACGCAGCGAACTTGGGCATGGTGTTGACAACGCCGCCGTAGCTGGCGATTTCACGTGAGTGCACGCGGTCATACAACACGCCGATGGACAGGAACATGGCACCCGACACAAAACCGTGGGCAATCATCTGCACCAGACCACCGGACACGCCCAGGTCGTTGAAGATGAAGAAACCCAGTGTGACGAAGCCCATGTGGGCCACCGACGAATAGGCCACCAGTTTTTTCATGTCCTGCTGAACCATGGCCACCAGACCCACATACACCACGGCTACCAGCGACAACGCAATCATCAGCCAGGCCCATTCGTGGGCGGCGTCCGGGGCGATGGGCATGGAGAAACGCAGGAAACCATAGGCACCGAGCTTCAGCATGATCGCGGCCAGCACGGCAGAGCCACCGGTAGGCGCTTCCACGTGCACGTCGGGCAACCAGGTGTGGACCGGCCACATCGGCACCTTGACGGCAAAAGCTGCAAAGAAGGCAAAGAACAGCAGCGTTTGCGCCGTGCCATCCAATGGTAGGGCATGCCACACCGACAGGTCAAAACTGCCACCCGATTTGGAGTACAGGTAAATCAGCGCCACCAGCATCAGCAGGGAGCCGAGCAAGGTGTAGAGGAAGAATTTGAACGCCGCGTAAATCTTGTTCGGCCCACCCCAGATACCAATGATCAGGTACATGGGAATCAGCGTGGCTTCAAAGAACACGTAGAACAGCAGACCGTCCAACGCAGAAAACACGCCAATCATCAGACCGCTCAGAATGAGGAAGGCCCCCATGTACTGGTTGACACGGGTGGTGATGGACTCCCAGCTGGCGATCACCACCACAACGGTGATGAAAGCCGTGAGCAGCACGAACCAGAAGGAAATGCCGTCCAGCCCCAGGTGGTAGTTCACATTGAAGCGTTCAATCCACGGTGCCTTTTCGACAAACTGCATTGCGGCAGAGGCCGTATCAAACTGGCCATACAAAGGCAAGGTCACCAGGAAACTGACCAAGGCGCCCACCAGGGCAATCCAGCGCACGGCCTTGGCCTGCTCATCACGCCCCAAGGCCAACAGTACCAAACCGAACGCAATAGGCGTCCAGATCGCAAGGCTCAACAATCCCATATTCTTTTTCTCCTACTTGAGCCAGACAAAGTACGTCATGAGCACAAAAATGCCCAGAATCATGGCCAGCGCATAGTGGTAGAGGTAACCCGTCTGCAACTTGCGCGCGCCACTGGAAATCCAGCCCACCAGCTTCCAGGATCCATTCACCAGCGTGCCGTCAATCAGGGCCTGATCCCCGCCCTTCCACAAACCCGTGCCCAGTGCACGCGCACCACGGGCCAAGATGTTTTCATTGATCCAGTCCAGGTAGTACTTGTTCTCCAGCAAGGTGAAGATGGGCATGAAGGTGCGTTTGATCGCAGCTGGTACGGCCGGGTTAACCATGTACATGTAGTAGGAGGTCGCCACACCCGCAATGGCCAGCCACAGCGGCAAGGTGGTCAGCGAATGCAGGGCCATTTGCAGCGGACCGTGGAAAGCCTGTTTGAGCTCTTCCATAGCAGCATGTTTTTCAAGGTTAATAAAAATC
This sequence comes from Rhodoferax saidenbachensis, assembly GCF_001955715.1. Lineage (NCBI taxonomy): Bacteria > Pseudomonadati > Pseudomonadota > Betaproteobacteria > Burkholderiales > Comamonadaceae > Rhodoferax > Rhodoferax saidenbachensis. The sequence goes on from NZ_CP019239.1 coordinate 2,921,030, forward strand.
GCGTCCTTGAAGAAATCACCGTAGAGCATGGCATCAATCGTCAGGTAACCAATCACCACCGAAGGAATCGCCAGCAGTACGAGCGGCACAGTCACGACCCACGGAGATTCGTGCGGTACGTGGTGGTCATCATGGTGATGGTGCGGATCGGGCTCTTCCGATTCGTCATGGTGCGCGCCATGGTGGGCATCGGGATTCTGGTCAAACCGCTCTTTTCCATGGAACACCAGGAAGTACATGCGGAAGGAATAGAAGGCCGTGACAAACACGCCAGCCAGCACTGCGAAGTTGGCGAAGCCGGCACCCCACAGGTGGGACTCGTGCACCGCTTCGATGATGCTGTCCTTGGAGTAGAAGCCTGCGAACAATGGTGTACCAATCAGCGCGAGTGAACCCAGCAAGGAGGTGATCCAGGTGATGGGCATGTACTTGCGCAGGCCACCCATCCAGCGGATGTCCTGATTGTGGTGCACACCCATGATGACCGAACCCGCAGCCAGGAACAGCAAGGCCTTGAAGAAGGCATGGGTCATCAGGTGGAACACAGCGACTGAGTAGGCCGAAGCACCCAACGCCACCGTCATGTAACCTAACTGCGATAACGTGGAGTACGCCACCACACGTTTGATGTCGTTCTGGATGATGCCCAGGAAACCCATGAACAAAGCCGTGATGGAACCGATCACCATGATGAAGCTCAAGGCCGTATCGCTCAGTTCAAAGAGCGGCGACATACGTGCCACCATGAAAATACCGGCCGTCACCATGGTCGCTGCGTGGATCAACGCAGAGATGGGTGTCGGGCCTTCCATGGAGTCTGGCAGCCAGACATGCAATGGGAACTGGGCCGACTTGCCCATGGCACCAATAAACAGGCAGATGCAGATCACGGTGACCAGCATCCAGTCAGTTCCCGGGAAGCTGAGCTTTGCCAATTCGTCCGCCTTGGCAAAGGCTTCGGTGTAGTTCAGCGTACCAGCGAAGGCGACGATCAGGCCAATGCCCAGGATGAAGCCGAAGTCACCCACGCGGTTGACCAGAAAAGCCTTCATGTTGGCAAAGATGGCCGTCGGTTTGTTGTACCAGAAGCCGATCAGCAGGTAGGACACCAGCCCCACTGCTTCCCAACCGAAAAACAGCTGCAGCATGTTGTTGCTCATGACCAGCATCAACATGGAGAAGGTGAACAGGGAGATATAGGCGAAGAAGCGGTTGTAGCCCTCGTCTTCTTCCATGTAGCCAATGGTGTACAGGTGCACCATGAGCGATACAAAGGTCACCACACACATCATCATGGCGGTGAGCCCATCGACCAGGAAGCCGACTTCCATCTTGAGTCCACCCACCACCATCCAGGTGTAGATCGTCTCGTTGAAACGTGCGCCGTCCATAGCCACGGACTTGAGTGTCATGGCCGAAATAATGAACGCCACCAGCACGCCAAGAATAGTGACCGAATGGGAGAGGCGGCGGCCGATGACATTGCCACCGAATTTCGTGCCCAGCACACCCGCCAGCACGGCGCCCACCAAGGGCGCCAACGGAACGGCCAGCAGCGTAGAAGCGGAAAGGGTTGAAGACATCTTAGACCGTCCGTAGGGCCGCCCCAAGGGCGGGATGCGCCCCCTCGGGGGGCAGCGAATACACAAAGTGATGAGCGTGGGGGTTCATATCAACCCTTGAGCGTGTTGAGTTCGTCCACGCTGATGCTGGACTTGTTGCGGAACAGCAGCACCAGGATGGCAAGGCCAATGGCCGACTCGGCAGCCGCAACGGTCAGGATGAAGAACACAAAAATCTGTCCCTGCATGTCATGCAGGAAATAGGAGAAAGCCACGAAGTTGGTGTTTACCGCCAACAGCATGAGCTCAATCGCCATCAGCAGAACGATCAGGTTACGGCGGTTCAAAAAGATACCCACCACGGAGAGCGCAAACAGCATGGCGCCGAGCGAAAGAAAATGTCCAAGGGTCAAGGTCATGCTTTGGTCTCCGCCTGTGGGGCTGCAGGCTCAGCGGCCGTCTGGGTGGCTGCCATCTTGACGACGGTCATGCGGTCACGGGATTTCACCCGCACCTGGTCGCCAGGGCTCACGTATTTGCTGTCTTTGCGGGCGCGCAGGGTCAGTGCGATGGCCGCAATCATGGCGACCAGCAGAATGGCAGCGGCCACTTCCAGCGGGTACAAATATTGGGTGAACAACAAGGTGCCCAGTTCTTTGGTGTTGGAAACCTGGGCGGCGCCGGCTACAACTGCAGCAGGCTCATCCACCACACGGAATCCACCCATCAGCACGGCGGCCATTTCCAGCGCAATCACAACACCCACAAGGGCCGCAAAAGGAAAGTGCTTCCAGAAACCAATACGCAGGTTTTCGACATTGATGTCCATCATCATCACGACGAACAGGAACAACACCATCACCGCCCCCACGTACACCAGCACCAGGGTGATGGACAGGAATTCGGCTTTCAGCAACATCCAGATCATGGCGGCCTGAAAAAAGGTCAACACCAGAAACAAGGCCGCATGCACAGGGTTGCGCGCCGTGATGACGCGAAACGCGGCGATCAGCAGCACCGCCGAAAACACATAAAACAGACCGGTCGTGACACTCATGATTCGATTTCTTTCTGGCGGGCCGATCAGCGGTACTTGGCGTCAGCCTGTTTGGCTGTCGCAATCTCGCCTTCGTAGCGATCACCAACTGCCAACAACATCTCTTTGGTGAAGTACAGGTCACCACGCTTTTCACCGTGGTATTCAAGGATGTGGGTTTCCACAATCGAATCCACGGGGCAGCTCTCTTCACAGAAGCCGCAGAAAATGCACTTGGTCAGATCAATGTCATACCGCGTGGTACGGCGCGAGCCATCGGCACGCACATCGGACTCGATGGTGATGGCCATGGCTGGACACACCGCTTCACACAGCTTGCAGGCAATGCAGCGCTCTTCGCCATTTTCATAACGGCGCAAGGCATGCAGACCGCGGAAACGCGGGCTCAGGGGTGTCTTCTCTTCAGGAAACTGGACAGTCACCTTGCGGCGAAACAGATAACGCCCTGTCAGTGCCATCCCTTTGAACAACTCGATCAGCAGGAAACTGGACAGGAAGTCCCACAGCGAAAAAGCGGGAGAAGGCGCACGGGTGTAGGTAGACGAAGTCATAAGAGATTCCTTCACAGCCAGATGTTGAAGGACGTTTGCATCCAGGCGCCCACCACCAACAGCCACACCAAGGTGACGGGGATGAACACTTTCCAGCCCAGACGCATGATTTGGTCATAACGGAAGCGGGGGAAGGTGGCGCGAACCCAGATAAACAGGCTGACCACGGCACAGGTCTTGATACCGAGCCAGATCCAGCCAGGGATGAAGTCCAGCGCAGCGACCGGCGACAACCAGCCGCCCAGGAACATGATGGATGCGAGGATGGAGATCAGCCACATGTTGGCGTATTCGGCCAGATAGAACATCGCATAGGACATGCCGGAGTACTCGACCATGTGACCCGCCACGATTTCAGCCTCCCCTTCAACCACGTCAAAAGGATGGCGGTTGGTTTCTGCCAGACCGGAAATCACGTACACCACAAAAATGGGCAGCAATGGCAACCAGTTCCAGGAGAGGAAAGCCAGCCCCATGGCGGCCATCTCCCCCTTGCTCTGGCCCACCACGATGTCCGTCATGTTCATGCTGCCCGTGACCATCAGCACGATGACCAGGCAAAAGCCCATGGAAATTTCGTAGCTCACCATTTGCGCAGAGGCGCGCAACGCGCCCAGGAAAGCGTATTTGGAGTTGGACGCCCAGCCCGCGATCACCACGCCATAAACTTCCATGGAGGTGATGGCCATGATGAACAACAAGCCCGCATTCACATTGGCCAGCGCCACGTCGGGACCAAACGGCACTACAGCCCAAGCAGCCAGGGCGGGCATGATGGTCAGAATAGGACCAATGAAGAACAAACCCTTGTTGGCCTGTGCCGGCACCAGGATTTCCTTGGTCAGCAGTTTCAGTGCATCGGCAATCGGTTGCAAAAGCCCCAAAGGCCCCACGCGGTTGGGACCTACCCGCACCTGCATCCAACCCAGGAACTTGCGCTCCCACAAAGTCAGGTAAGCCACCGCGCCCATGAGCGGGAGAAGCACCACCACAATCTTGATCAAAGTCCAGATGATGGGCCACAGCAGACCTGCCCACCAAGGTGCAGCCAGCAAACCCAGGCCAGCGTTGTAGATCGTGTCAATCATGCCAGTGCCTCCTGGGCAACAGGTGCTGCGGCAGTAGCGCGCGCATCCGCCGTCAGTTGCAGCGATGTGGCGCGGCGCACCAGACCATCGAGCTGGTAAATGCTAGCCACCACAGGCTCTGTCGCGCCACCCGTCAACACCGGCACAGCGTGGCTGGTATTGCCCAGGCGGTCGGCTCGTACGTGTGTGGGAGTCGCATCGTCACCGATGTGCAAATCAGCCAACACCTCTTGCGAGGACTCAAAAGCAAAACCGGGCAGGTTCAGCATATTGGCCAGCACACGCAGAACTTTCCAGGCCGGACGGGTTTCGCCCAATGGCTTGACCACGGCGTGGAAGCTTTGCACACGCCCTTCGGCGTTGACAAAGGTGCCAGACGTTTCGGTGAATGGTGCAATAGGCAGCAGCACATCGCTGAATTCCATGTTGGCCTTGAAGGGACTCAAGGAGACAACCATCTCGGACTTCACCAATTGGTGGGCCGCGCCTGCAGCAGAGTCGAATACCGGTTCGGTATTGAGCAGGAAAACCGCTTTGAGGCCACCGGCCAGCATCTGGGCGGCGTTCAGGCCGCCCGCGCCCGGTACAGCACCAGCTACCTGAGCGCCAACGGTATTGGCCGCTTCGGTGAGGTAACCCACGCTGGCGCCGGTCTGCTCCGCAATCCAGTTGGCCAGCGACAGCAGACTGGTAGCTTGCGCATGGTGCGCAGCGCCATTGCCCAGCAAAACCGCTTTGCGTTCGCCGCCCAATAAGCTCTTGGCAATGGCCTGGGCCGACACCGTGGCGCTGCCAGCAGCAGGTGCAGAAACACCGGTCTCTGCCGCAATGGCGGTTGCGATGTCAGCCAGCGCCTGCACCCATTGGCCCGCGGGAACGTGCACCGCATTGGCAACGGGAATGGCCCAGTCAGTTGCTACTGTATTAATAGCGCTTACCGCACATCCCATGCGGGCCGCCTGCCGAATTCGTTGTGCAAACAGGGGGTGATCCTTGCGCAGGTTGGAGCCTACGACCAGCACGCGCTGCAGTTGCGACAGGGAAGCAATCGAGGTGCCGAGCCAGCGCACGCTACTGGAACTTTCAAACTCGGCATTGCGCAGACGGTAGTCGATATTCTCGCTGCCCAGGCCGCGCACCAGTGCGCCTGCCAGATGCAGCTCTTCGAGCGTGCTGTGCGGGCTCACCAGGGTACCGATGGAGTTCGCGCCGTGGTTGGCCTTGATCTGCTTGAGACCGTTGGCCACGTATTCCAGGGCCGTTTGCCAGTCCACGCTGGCCCACTTGCCACCCTGCTTGATCATGGGCGTGGTCAGGCGTTCGTCGCTGTTCAGCGCTTCGTAGGAGAAACGGTCGCGGTCGGCAATCCAGCATTCGTTGACCGCTTCGTTTTCGAGCGGCACCACACGCATGACCTGGTTGTTCTTGACCTGCACCACCAGGTTGGCACCGGTAGAGTCGTGCGGGCTGACCGACTTGCGGCGCGACAGTTCCCAAGTACGGGCGCTGTAGCGGAAAGGCTTGCTGGTCAGCGCGCCCACGGGGCAGATGTCGATCATGTTGCCCGACAGCTCGGAATCCACCGACTCTCCAATAAAGGTTTCGATCTCGGCATGTTCACCGCGGTGCGACATGCCCAGCTCCATCACGCCGGCCACTTCCTGGCCAAAACGCACACAGCGGGTGCAGTGGATGCAGCGGCTCATTTCCTGCATGGAAATCAGCGGACCGACGTCCTTGACAGGTACCACGCGTTTTTCTTCTTCGTAACGCGACGACGAACCACCGTAGCCGACCGCCAAATCCTGCAACTGACACTCACCGCCCTGGTCGCAGATCGGGCAATCCAGCGGGTGGTTGATCAGCAAAAACTCCATGACGGATTTCTGCGCCTTGATCGCCTTGTCGCTCTTGGTGCGCACGATCATGCCCTGCGTCACCGGCGTAGCGCAGGCGGGCATGGGCTTGGGCATCTTCTCCACGTCGACCAGACACATGCGGCAATTGGCCGCAATGCTGAGCTTCTTGTGATAGCAGAAATGCGGGATGTAGGTACCGGCCTTGTCGGCGGCATGCATGATCATGCTGCCTTCAACAATGTCTACCTTCTTGCCGTCGAGTTCGATTTCAATCATTGTTAGCTTTCCACCGCCGCATGGACCATGCTGGACTTGTGCTCGATCAGGTGCGCAAACTCATGCCGATAGTGTTTGATCATGGCGCGCACGGGCATGGCTGCCGCGTCGCCCAGCGCGCAAATGGTGCGGCCCATGATGTTCTCGGACACGTTGTCCAGCAGATCCAGATCAGTGGGGCGTCCCTTGCCATCCACGATGCGATCCACCATCCGCGACAACCAACCCGTGCCTTCACGGCAAGGTGTGCACTGGCCGCAGGATTCGTGCATGTAGAAGTAGGACAGACGCTGCAGCGCCTTGACCATGCAACGCGTTTCGTCCATGACGATCACGGCGCCGGAACCCAGCATGGAACCCGCCTTGGCGATGGAGTCGTAGTCCATCGTGCATTCCATCATGATGGAAGCAGGCAACACAGGCGAAGACGAACCGCCGGGAATCACAGCCTTCAGGGCTTTGCCGCCCTTGACGCCACCGGCCAGCTCCAACAGCTTGGCGAATGGGGTGCCCATGGGGATTTCGTAATTACCGGGCCGCTCGACGTCACCGCTGACCGAATAGATCTTGGTGCCGCCGTTGTTGGGCTTGCCGCATTCCAGATACGCCTGGCCGCCATTGCGAATGATCCAGGGGACCGCCGCAAAGGTTTCGGTGTTATTGATCGTGGTGGGCTTGCCGTACAGACCAAAGCTGGCCGGGAACGGTGGCTTGAAACGGGGTTGGCCCTTCTTGCCTTCCAGCGATTCCAGCAGAGCGGTTTCTTCACCGCAGATGTAAGCACCAAAGCCGTGGGCCGCGTGCAACTGGAAGCTGAAGTTGCTGCCCATGATGTTATTGCCCAAAAGGCCTGCAGCACGCGCTTCTTCCAATGCCGCTTCGAAGCGGTCATAAGCGGAAAAGATTTCGCCGTGGATGTAGTTGTAACCCACGCTGATACCCATCGCATACGCGGCGATGGCCATGCCTTCGATCACGATATGCGGGTTGAACTCCAGAATGTCACGGTCCTTGCAGGTACCGGGTTCGCCTTCGTCGGAGTTGCAGACCAGGTATTTTTGTCCCGGGAACTGGCGGGGCATGAAGCTCCACTTCAGGCCGGTGGGGAAGCCCGCACCGCCGCGGCCGCGCAGTGCGGATTCTTTGACAGTAGCAATGACCTGGTCTTGCGTCATGCCCACGACGCCTGCTTCGTTCGGTGCCGCGCCATCCTTGCCCAGAATCTTGCGCAGCGCTTGGTAACCACCGCGCGCTTCGTAGTCTTTCAGGCTCCAGTTGGAACCGTTCAGGCCCGCATAAATCTGAGGATTGATGTGGCGGTCATGGAAACAGGTTTGAACGCCTGTGGCTTTGAACTGATCAAGGATCTTGTCGACGCTCATGCCTTGGCTCCCTCACGACTGGACTCTTCGCGCAGGCTGTCAACCAGTTGGTCCAGCTTGTCGTCGCTCATGAAACTGCACATATGGCGGTCATTCACCAGCATGACAGGCGAATCAGCGCAGGCACCGAGGCATTCGCTTTGCTGCAGCGTAAACAGGCCGTCAGCCGTCGTCTCACCCATATGGATGCCCAACTTGTGCTCCAGATGGTGCAAGGCTTTCTGGCCATCACGCAACTGGCATGGCAGATTGGTGCAGACGTTCAGCTTGTACTTGCCAACGGGACGCTGGTTGTACATGTTATAGAACGTGGTGACTTCGTGCACGGCAATAGGCGCCATGCCCAAATATTCAGCAACGACTTTTTCACTGTCAGTACTGACGAAGCCCAACTCCTGCTGCACGATAGCCAGGCAGGCCATGACGGCAGACTGGCGGCCCGCGTCGTTGTCAGGGTACTTGGCGACTTCCTTGGCGAAGCGCGCTTTGGTGGCGTCAGAGATCATCGGTCAATCTCTCCAAAAACAATATCCATGGTGCCAATGATCGAGACTGCATCGGCAATCATGTGACCGGTGGCCATTTCATTCAAACCGGCCAGATGGGCAAAGCCCGGTGGACGGATTTTCAGACGATAAGGCTTGTTGGCACCATCGCTCAAGATGTAGATACCAAACTCGCCCTTGGGATGCTCGACGGCTGCGTAGGCTTCGCCTTCGGGCACATGAAAACCTTCGGTGAAGAGCTTGAAGTGGTGAATCAACTCTTCCATGTTGGTCTTCATGGATTCGCGCGACGGTGCTGCGACCTTGTGGTTGTCGGTGATCACCGGACCGGGGTTGGCCTTGAGCCAGTCAACGCACTGCTTGATGATGCGGTTGGACTGCTTCATCTCCTCCATGCGCACCAGGTAACGGTCGTACACATCGCCGGTCTTGCCCACGGGAATATCAAAGTCCAGTTGGTCGTAGACGTCGTAGGGCTGCTTCTTGCGCAGGTCCCAGGCAATGCCGGAGCCACGCAACATGGGGCCGGTAAAGCCCAGATTGAGCGCACGCTCAGGCGTCACGATGCCGATGTTGACGGTACGCTGCTTCCAGATGCGGTTCTCGGTGAGAAGCGTGTGGTACTCATCCAGACAGGCCGGGAAGCGCTGCGTGAAGTCTTCAATGAAGTCCAGCAACGAACCCTGGCGGTTCTTGTTGAGCTCTGCCACACCCTTGGCATTGCGCACCTTGCTGGCCTTGAACTGGGGCATGGTGTCGGGCAGGTCGCGGTACACGCCACCGGGACGGAAATACGCTGCATGCATGCGCGCGCCGCTGGCGGCTTCGTACATGTCAAACAGGTCTTCACGTTCGCGGAAGGTGTAGATCAGGATGGTGGAGCTGCCGCAATCATTGCCGTGTGAGCCCAGCCACATCAGGTGGTTCAGCAGACGGGTGATTTCGGAGAACATCACGCGGATGTACTGCGCACGGACCGGCACGTCGATACCCAGCAGCTTTTCAATCGCCAGGCAGTAAGCGTGCTCGTTGCACATCATGGACACGTAGTCCAGACGGTCCATGTACGGCAAGGCCTGCATATAGGTCTTGCTCTCGGCCAGCTTCTCGGTGGCGCGGTGCAGCAATCCAATGTGCGGATCGGCACGCTGGATGACTTCACCGTCCAGCTCCAGCACCAAGCGCAATACGCCGTGGGCTGCCGGGTGCTGAGGACCGAAGTTGAGGGTGTAGTTTTTGATTTCGGCCATGATTACTGCAGCCCGCCGTAGTTGTCTTCACGGATGATGCGCGGCGTGATTTCGCGCGTCTCGATCGTGACGGGCTGGTACACCACCCGTTTTTGCTCGGCGTCGTAGCGCATTTCCACATGGCCCGTGGTGGGAAAGTCCTTGCGGAAAGGGTGACCAATGAAGCCGTAGTCGGTAAGAATGCGGCGCAAGTCGGTGTGGCCATCAAACACAATGCCAAACAGATCGAAGGCCTCGCGCTCAAACCAGTTGGCGGAATTCCAGATATCGTTCACGGACGCCACCATAGGCATGCCGTCATCGGGCGCGAACACCTTGAGGCGCACGCGCTGATTCAGACTCACCGACAGCAACTGACTCACCACGCAGTAGCGCGGGCCTTCGTAAGCACCCGCCTTGTAGTCGGAGTAATCCACGCCACACAGGTCGATGAGTTGCTCGAACTGGCAACCCGGCGCATCACGCAGCGCCAGCGCGGCAGCATGGTAATCCTGCGTGGACACCAGCACCTTAAGTTCACCGAGATCGATGGAAATGCGCTTGATCTTGTCACCCAGCGCCGCCTCGACAGCCGCCTGGGTGGTTTCGGGACGCACGGAAAATTCGGTCATGGTGTCCCTTCAGGCGCGTGCGATGGTTTCAGTGCGGCGGATCTTTTGCTGCAATTGCAAAATGCCGTACAACAGCGCTTCTGCGGTGGGCGGACAGCCCGGCACATAGACATCCACCGGGACAATGCGATCACAGCCACGCACCACCGAATAGCTGTAGTGGTAATAACCACCACCATTGGCACACGAACCCATGCTGATCACCCAGCGCGGCTCGGACATCTGGTCATACACCTTGCGCAGTGCGGGTGCCATCTTGTTGCACAGCGTACCTGCCACAATCATCAGATCGGATTGGCGCGGGCTGGCACGGAACACTTCGGAGCCGAAGCGGCTGATGTCATAACGCGCAGCCGCCGCATGCATCATTTCCACAGCACAACAGGCCAGACCAAACGTCATGGGCCAAATGGACCCCGTCTTGGCCCAGTTCATCACCGAGTCATAACTCGTAGTGACGAAGCCTTCTTTGAGTACACCTTCAATCATTGCATTACTCCCAGTCCAGAGCGCCTTTTTTCCACATGTACACAAAGCCGATCGTCAGCACGATCACGAACTCTGCACCCACCAGAAAACCAAGGAAACCGATTTCCTTGAGCGACACCGCCCAGGGAAACAAAAAGGCTGTTTCCAGATCAAACAGAATAAACAGGATGGCGACCAGGTAATACCGGACGTCAAACTTCATGCGGGCGTCTTCAAACGCTTCGAAGCCGCATTCATAAGGGGAGTTTTTTGCCGCGTCAGGCCGGTTGGGCCCGAGGATGTAGCCCAGCACTTGCGGCACTACGCCGACGCCAATGCCGACCAAGATGAACAAGAGGACGGGAAGGTATTGATCAAGGTTCATCTTGGGATTCTGATCAGCGTTATGTGTTTCCCGAGTATGCACCCGGGGAAACTGTTTTGTCTGGTGCCTTCGGCGAGACTCGAACTCGCACAGCTTTCGCCACTACCACCTCAAGATAGCGTGTCTACCAATTTCACCACGAAGGCGGCTCTCAGTTGTCTGAATGGCGTGAGGTGCCTTGCGGCTTTTTGCTCTTCAGACAAGCTTAGAGTTTACCCTGAATTTACCTCGTCACCCGAAGGGACAAGGCAATTGCAGAGGCAATTATTTCGAGGGAATCTGCGCAGCACCCGATGCGGGCACCACAGGTGCAGGCGCTGCATCGGCAGCCACAGGCGCCACGACTGCAGCACCTTCCAGAACGCTACCGGTACTGGCAGGACGCAGGTTGCCGAAATAGGCCAGCGCCAGGGTGCACACAAAGAAGATGGTTGCCAGGATGGCGGTTGTGCGCGACAGGAAGTTGGCACTGCCGCTGGCGCCAAACAGGCTGCCCGAACCACCACTGCCAAATGCAGCGCCCATGTCAGCGCCTTTACCGTGTTGCACCAGGATCAGGCCAATCATGGCCAGGGCGGACAGCATTTGCACCGTCAGAATAACCGTTACCAAAACATTCATGCTTTACTCCTAAATTGATAGCTACTTGCGCAGTCCCTTAGCGGGCTGCAGCAATAATTGATAAAAAATCCGGGGCCTTGAGGGCTGCACCGCCCACCAAGCCACCGTCAATGTCCGCCTGTGCCAGCAAAGTGGCCGCATTGGCTGCATTCATGCTGCCGCCATACAAAATTTGCACCCGGTCTGCCTGTGCACTTGCGGCACGCAATTGCGCCCGCAACACGGCATGCACCTGCTGCGCCTGCTCTGGCGTTGCGGTCTTGCCAGTGCCAATCGCCCACACCGGCTCGTAGGCCACCACAATCTCGCTGATGCAATGGCCATTGGTATGGATAACTGCAGCCAGTTGGCGTTTGACCACTTCTTCGGTCTGCCCGGCTTCGCGTTCTGCGAGCGTTTCACCAACACAGACGATAGGCGTAATGCCATGCGCCAGCGCCGCTTTGGCTTTGTCGGCCACCAGCGCATCGCTTTCAACATGGTATTGGCGGCGCTCCGAATGACCGACGATGGCGTAACGCACCGCGAAGTCTTTCAGCATGGTCGCCGACATTTCACCGGTATAGGCGCCTGCTTCGTGGGCCGACACATCTTGCGTACCCAGGTCCAGTTGGCTTCCCGCCACCAGCGCTTGCACCTGCGCCAGATACGGCGCGGGCACACACACGGCGACCTGGCAAGCCCATTCGGCAGATGCTGCCAACAACGCCTTGACCAAGGCCTCGTTGGAGGCGGCATTGCCATTCATCTTCCAGTTGCCTGCAATCAGTTTTCGCTTCATGCATCACCCCATGTCAAAACAATCTTGCCCACATGCTGGCTGGACTCCATCAGCGCATGCGCCTTGGCAGCCTCAGCCGCAGGCAAGACGCTGTGCAGCACCGGCTGGATGCGCCCTGCCGCCAGCAACGGCCATACCGTTTTCTGCAAGGCCTGCGCAATCGCACCCTTGAAAGCCACCGGACGTGCACGCAGCGTGGAGCCGGTGACCGTGAGGCGGCGACGCAGCACCAGTCCCGCATTGATCTCGCTCTTCACACCGCCCTGCACTGCAATGATGACCAAGCGGCCATCTTCTGCCAGGCATTCCACTTCCTTGGCCACGTAGGCACCAGCCACCATGTCCAGAATCACATCCACACCGCGGTCTGCGGTCAGGCGCATTACTTCCGCCTGGAAATCCTGCGTCTTGTAGTTGATCGCGTGGTCTGCACCCAGGGCCAGGCAGGCTGCGCATTTTTCATCGCTGCCCGCGGTTACCAGAACCGTCGCGCCCAGGGCCTTGGTCATCTGAATGGCCGTGACGCCAATGCCGCTGGAGCCCCCCTGGATCAACAGGGTTTCACTGCTTTGCAACCGCGCGCGGTCAAACACATTGCTCCACACCGTGAAGAAGGTTTCCGGCAGCGAGGCTGCCTGCACATCAGTGAGACCTGCTGGCACCGGCAGACACTGCGCCACGGGCGCAACACAGTACTCGGCATAACCACCACCCGCCACCAGCGCACACACCCGGTCACCCGGTTGGAGCCCAGCGGCCTGCATGGCAGCAGCATCGCCTTCAACAACAACGCCCGCCACTTCCAGACCCGGAATATCCGAGGCACCGGGAGGTGCGGGGTAGAAACCTGCGCGCTGCAATACGTCAGGGCGATTGATCCCGCTGGCGCTCACGCGAATGAGCAACTCCCCTGGGCCCGGTACAGGCACGGGGCGCTCTCCCAGACGCAGAACGTCAGGGCCACCAAAGGATGCAATCTCGATAACTTTCATGGCTTTTAGACCGATAGCCCCCGCGCATATTGCGCGAGCAGCTATCGATTTGCTAGCAATTGCAGTGCGTCAGGCTTACTCGTTGGACTGTGCGGGACGGTCCAGCAAAGCCTTCATGGACAACTTGATGCGGCCCTTTTCGTCGGTTTCCATGACCTTGACCTTGACGATCTGGCCTTCGGACAGGTAGTCGGATACCTTCTCGACGCGCTCGTGGGCGATCTGGCTGATGTGCAGCAGACCGTCCTTGCCAGGCAGCAGGTTAACCAGAGCACCGAAGTCAAGAATCTTGGTGATCGGGCCTTCGTAAACCTTGCCAATTTCGACTTCCGCGGTGATCTGCTCGATGCGGCGCTTGGCTTCTTCAGCCTTGGCTGGATCAGCGGATGCGATGGTGATGGTGCCGTCTTCTTCGATGTTGATCTGGGTACCAGTTTCTTCGGTCAGCGCGCGGATGACAGCGCCGCCCTTGCCGATCACGTCACGGATCTTCTCGGGGTTGATCTTCATCGTGAACAGGCGCGGTGCGAAGTTGGACACTTCGGTCTTGGCTTCGGCCATCGCTTCTTGCATCTTGCCCAGAATGTGCATGCGTGCTTCCTTGGCCTGGGCCAAAGCGACTTGCATGATTTCCTTGGTAATGCCCTGGATCTTGATGTCCATCTGCAGCGCGGTAATACCGTTGGTGGTGCCGGCAACCTTGAAGTCCATATCGCCCAGGTGATCTTCGTCACCCAGAATGTCGGTCAACACGGCGAAGCGGTTGTCTTCCTTGATCAGACCCATGGCGATACCCGCCACATGGGCTTTCATAGGCACGCCAGCGTCCATCAGCGACAGGCAGCCGCCGCAAACGGAGGCCATCGACGAGGAGCCGTTGGATTCGGTGATTTCGGACACGACACGCATGGTGTACGGGAAGTCCTCCTTGGAAGGCAACACCGCGACCAGAGCGCGCTTGGCCAGACGGCCGTGGCCGATTTCGCGGCGCTTGGGCGTGCCCACGCGACCGGTTTCGCCAGTGGCAAACGGAGGCATGTTGTAGTGCAGCATGAAGCGGTCTTCGTATTCACCGGAGAGTGCGTCGATGCGTTGTGCGTCACGCTCAGTGCCCAGCGTGGTCACCACCAGCGCTTGCGTTTCACCACGGGTGAACAGTGCGGAACCGTGGGTACGGGGCAACACGCCGTTGCGGATTTCGATGGCGCGCACAGTGCGTGTATCGCGGCCGTCGATGCGGGGCTCGCCTGCCAGAATTTGGCCGCGAACGATCTTGGCTTCGATGTCAAACAGCATGCCGTCCACAGCCACGCTGTCGAACTCGACACCCTCAGCCTTCAGACCCATCTTGGTCCAGGTCGTCACTTCGCGCGTGGCCTTGGTACGCGCTTGCTTGTTGCGAATCTGGTAAGCCGCAGCGAGCTTTTCCTGGGCCAGGGCAACCACCTTGGCGATCAGGACTTCGTCCTTGGCAGGGGCTTTCCAGTCCCAGACCGGTTTGCCCGCGTCACGCACCAGTTCGTGGATCGCGTTGATAGCGATTGCACTTTGTTCGTGGCCATAAACCACGCCACCGAGCATGATTTCTTCGGACAGTTGTTGTGCTTCGGACTCGACCATCAGCACAGCGGCTTCAGTACCAGCAACGACCAGATCCATGATGGAGTCTTTGCGCTGGGTCTGGCCAGGATTCAGAACGTATTCGCCGTTGACGTAACCGACGCGGGCTGCGCCGATGGGGCCGTTGAATGGTACGCCAGAGATGGACAGAGCGGCGCTCACTGCGATCATCGCAGCGATGTCAGCGTCGACTTCGGGGTTCAACGACACGGTGTGGATCACCACGTGCACTTCGTTGAAGAAGCCTTCTGGGAACAGAGGGCGGATTGGGCGGTCGATCAGGCGGGACGTCAGCGTTTCAAATTCGCTGGGGCGGCCTTCGCGCTTGAAGAAGCTGCCGGGGATCTTGCCTGCAGCGTAGGTCTTTTCGAGGTAGTCAACGGTCAGGGGGAAGAAGTCCTGGCCGGGCTTGCCTTCGGTCTTGGCAACCACAGTGGCCAGCACAACGGTGCCGTCCATGTCCAGCAGCACAGCGCCGGTGGACTGGCGTGCGATTTCGCCGGTTTCCATGGTGACCGTGTGTTGGCCCCATTGGAAAGTCTTGGTAACTTTGTTGAACATTGTCATTTTCTTTTCTCCAGTTATTGTGGGAAGTGCAGGCCACCTCACCCAAGCCCGGAGCCAACATCACAGTCCACGATGCCATTCCAGAAAAACTCGGAAAAATCCCCGAATCGCTTTGGAATGACACAGCTTCGTACTGTTTTTGCCGTCTCCGAAGTAAAAAACGCCTGAGCTAGTGACCTAACTCAGGCGTTCATCATTCGATCAGTCGCTTACTTGCGCAGACCCAGCTTCGCGATCAGGGCCACATAACGGTCGTGGTCCTTGGAATTCAGGTAGTCCAGCAGCTTGCGGCGACGGCTCACCATGCGCAGCAGACCGCGGCGACCGTGGTGGTCCTTGGCGTGGGTCTTGAAGTGGGGGGTCAGCTCGTTGATACGGGCTGTCAGCAGAGCCACTTGGACTTCTGGGCTACCGGTATCGCCGGCTTGGCGGGCGTTGTCTTTGACAACTGCAGCTTTGATGCTGGATGCGATCATTTTTTCATTTCCTGTAGATGGGCTCGCACAGCGTCAATACGGTGTGTTTGCCCCAGTTTTCAAACTTGCGCCAGCGGCTGGAACTGCTACTGGCGTGCGCCTTGCCGAATGCAAAGCCTGTCAATTATATACCGATGCGGGTCAGACCACTCGCGCAGTGATGTGCTCTGACCCCAACTGGCTAGAACTCTGTTTAGTAACCGGTCGCCCGCCCGGCGATCACAGGCAAGGCCTCGTCGCTGATCAGGGCCCAGATGACCCGGACAATGGACTCGGAGGCGATCACGGTCTGCTTGTTTTGGCTGTTGACCAGCTTTTCACGCAGTTCGCGCCGTACCTCGGGCAAGCCGGTCAGCTCAAAAATCACATGTATGCCGTCGCCCAGGGCCACCACATCGTCCAATGTGCAGACTTTGATACCTGTCTGCTGGGCCAGTTGGCGCCCCGGGGTGTCCATCGCCTCGGCCACACATACCAGGTCCAGGCCGTGGCTGCGCTTGGCGAGCATCTGGCGCAGAAAGGCCGATCCGATGCGTCCCAAGCCAATGATGGCGATGCGTTGCTTGTCCATGGCGTGTTTCCTCAGGGGATAAGTGAATGGGTTGACCCGGCCAATGTTCGCTGGCCCGGCACGTAGTCTTCCCGCATCTTGCCACGGCGCTGGGCCTCGGTAAAAAGCACCGGTTTGGTTTGCATGGCAACAAACAGGGGTGTCTGGTCCGCAAAGTGCGGGGATTGGGCGTCCAGCGTGGCTGAACCGAACTGGTGCACGCTCTCGGAACTGAGTTGGCCTTGTTTGTCCCAGGTCACAAACATGATGAAGGTGTCCCCGGCCACGGCATTCAGGCGCCCGTCTGTGCCCAAATTACCCCAGACCGAGCGGTAGGTGTCGCGCCCGCCATCAATCCCCAGGTCCACCGCGCCCCGGCGTATGCGGTTGACCTCGCCCCAGGTGGGGTCCAGCCGGCCAAAGTGGGTTTGCAGTGTGTCCATGGCTTTGCGCAGACCCGCCAGCGGCGCCACCACCGCTTCACCGTTCAGCGAAATCACGTTCTGCGCCGTCAGCAGCACCAGCGCCGCGCTGCGGTTGGCCTGGTCGGCACGCTGGTTCCAGCCTTTGAGCAGCACTTGCGCCTGTTGCAAGGCGCTGTCGCCCTGCGGATCCAGCGCCACCAGCTTGCGCACCAGCGCCACTGTTTCCGACCGGTCGCTGTACTGGACGTCGTATTTGTAGCGCCGAAAGGCCTCGGCCGTGATGGCGCGGTCGGCACCAAAGGTCTCTTCCACGCGATAGGCGCGGTTGTTCATGCGCGTCTCTATGCCCATGGTGGGCGAAAAATTGGCGGGTTGGAGCGCGTCCTCCGCTCCGGTGGCGTGGAATGGCGTGTTGTTGGAGTTGAAGACGAAGCCCGACTTGGGATCCCAGATTTGCGGTGTTTTGGCAAACGGCAGGTAGTCTTTCCAGATCAGGTCGGAACGGTCCCCGGGCAGGTCGGCTTTCCAGTCGACGCCTTCCTTGCGGTTCGGGTAACGGCCGTTGTAGATGTAGCCAATGTGGCCCTTCGCGTCCGCATACACGTAGTTGATGCTGGGCAGCGTGTGCAGGGCCAGTGCAGCGCGCCACTCGTCAAAGTTGCGCGCCTTGTTTTGCCGGAAATACTGCAAAGGCTGTGCAATCTCCCCCATGCCGGCAAAGCGGATGGCGAACACGCCGTTGTCGGTGCGCAGCACCGGGCCATGGGCCGAGCGCAGCAAGGGCCGGTGAAAGGTCCAGGCCAGCGGGCCCAGCAGCTTGACACGCAGGGCAGCATCGCTGATCTCGAAGTCCTTCCACACGCCATCCAGTTGGTACTGGTTGTCATTGGCTGGATTGATGGTGAGCTTGTAGATATCAATCAGATCGGGCTGGTTGACCGTAGCAGCCCAGCCCAGATGCTCGTTGTGCCCGTGCAGCAGGAACGGGGCGCCGGGAAAAAACCCACCCGCCACGTGCCAGCCTTCGCCACTGTCCAAGACCGCCTCGTACCAGGCGACCGGCCCGGTGTAGGGCTGGTGCGAGTTGACCAGCAGGCGCGTGGCGCCGTCGGCGGAGCGGCTGGGCGCGACCGCAATGGCGTTAGAACCTATGGGGGGTTTCTCGTCGTCGGCTGCGGCCGTCTTGGCAGGCGCCGTAGGCGCGGTCAGGCGTTTGAGTTCCTTGTCCAGCCCGTAGAAAAACGGCGCCTTGAACGCAAAGCCCGCCGCAATGTCCCGCCCGGTGATGGGCAACGCGCCACGCACCGGCGCATAGGGGTGGATTGCCGCGTAGTAGTTGA
Source organism: Rhodoferax saidenbachensis (assembly GCF_001955715.1). NCBI lineage: Bacteria > Pseudomonadati > Pseudomonadota > Betaproteobacteria > Burkholderiales > Comamonadaceae > Rhodoferax > Rhodoferax saidenbachensis. The sequence continues at coordinate 2,939,397 of NZ_CP019239.1, forward strand.
GGCCGTCGGCATAGGCCTGCAGCACGTCGCGCACGTCCTGCGGCAAATCGCGCTCGTAGCCCGCGGCGATGGCGGGCCAGATGCCCATCAGGCGCACCAGGTAGTCGGTCGTGGCCGCAGCAGGCCCTTTACTCGCAGCCAACGTGCCGCGGGTGGCCAGCAGCACTTCCTGGATGGTGGCGAAATCGTCTTCGGCGTGCGCATAAGCCAAGCCAAATGCCACGTCCACATCCTTGGGGCCGGTGATGTGGGGCACGCCCAACGCGCTGCGCTGGATGCGGGCGTGGTACTGGGCAGCCTTGTCGACAAAGACCTTGGGATCTGGTTGCGCGGGCTGGTCCCAGCGGTCTGCCACCACCACACCCGTGGCGGCCAGCAGCAAAATCAGTACGCCATATCCCAACCACCGTCCGACTCGCCGCATCGCGCTACCTTTTGAAGTCCGGCACATGCCGTGCGCGCATTCTGCAGGCTAAGGCGCACAGGCAGCCCCGGGGGAATCCCTTCCCCGCAGTCGCGCAGGTGTCTCAGATTCAGGGACGCTGCATCTTGCAGGTCGTGGGTAGTTCGGCCGCAGCCGCAGCGATGGTCTTGACCACTTTGAAGCCATAGCCCGATCCCTCCACGTCAAACTTCACGCCGGGGCTGCCCTGGCGCTCCATCACACCCACCACCAGCGTTTGCTGGAACTGGTGGTCACTGGTACGCATGCTGCCGGTTTGACCGCCTAAAGTGACCTTGGCCCTCTCCAGCTGTGCGCCAACAGCTACCAAATCGATAGCATTTTCGTTGCCCGATTGCTTCACGGTGGCGTCAATTGCCTGCGCCAGGGCTTCCACCATCAAATGCATACGCATGTGCACATAGTCGTCCGCCGGTTGCGGGTACCGTGCACGGAACGCTTTGTAAAAAGCCTCGCTGCCTGCGGTGGGTACGTTTGGCAACCAGTCGGCAACGGCCACCACCTTGCCCAGTCCCGAATCACCGATGGCGGCCGGTGCGCCCAGCGCATTGCCATAGAAGGTGTAGAACTTGCCCTCGAAGCCGACATCCTTGGCCGCCTTGATCAGCAGGCTCAGATCCGTCGTGAAGTTGCCGGTAATCACCGCCTGCGCACCGCTAGCCTTGATCTTGGTGGCGTAGGGAATGAAGTCCTTGACCTTGCCCAAAGGGTGCAGTTCGTCACCCACAATTTGCACATCTGGGCGCACCAGATTCAGCTGCCGCCGGGCTTCACGTGCCACGGCCTGACCGAAGCTGTAGTCCTGCCCAATGATGTAGACGCTCTTGAGCGCCCGGTCTTCCTTGATACTCTCCATGAGTGCCGCCATGCGCATGTCGGCATGGGCATCAAAACGAAAATGCCAGAAACTGCATTTTTCATTGGTGAGCTCTGGCAACACCGCCGAATAGTTGAGGAAAAGCACCCTGCGCGTGGGCTCTCTCTCATTGTGTTTGTTGATGGCATCGATGAGCGATGCGGCCACGCCGGAGGAGTTGCCCTGCAGGATCACGCGCGCGCCGCCGTCAATGGCGGAGCGCAATGCCGAGAGTGCCTCTTCCGTCTGCCCTTTGCTGTCATACCGTTCCAGGGCCAGCTTCACACCGTCACGCGCATTGACCCGCTCCACGGCCCACACCAGGTTGCGAAAAACCGCCTCGCCGCCGGCCGCATTGGCGCCACTGAAACCTTCAATCACCGCCAGCTTGAACGGGGCCGCGGCATAGGCCATGTGACTGAAAAAAGCGATAGCAGATAGCGCCCCAACCAGCGATTTCAAGACCGGTGCCAAAAATTTAAACATGGGAAATTTCTCTTGAATTTGGGAGGAAGGAGCGCACTTCAGAAACATGCGGCGCTCACGGTGAGAGCCGCGCAGTGTACTAGGAGTACCACCATGTTTTTCGCTACCTCTCCCGTTGCTTATTCTTCCGCCCTGCGCCGCCCCGCATACGCCCATGCCGGGCGCACCGTAGAGCGTTTTCTGGACGATGTACTGACCGGTTCCCGCCCCCAGTACGCACAGGACGACACCACGTTCACGCTGACACTGGACGTGCCGGGCATCGCCAAAGACCAGCTCAGCATTGCCATTGAAGATGCAGTGGTGCGCATCAGCAGCAAGGAAGGCGCACCCCGCCGTTACCGCGCCGCTTACGAACTGCCACAGGACATCGACGCAGCCCAATCCGAAGCCAAACTGGAAAACGGCGTGCTGACGCTCAAGCTGACCAAGAAAGTGCCGGTGAACAACGCCAGCGAACTGACCATCCAGTAACCCGAAACGCGCAAGTAGCTATCAATTCAATAGCTGCTTGCGCATATCCCCAAAGGGCTACAGGCTCTTTTTATAGTGAATGCAGGGGCCAGCGCGGTTTGACGTCAAAGGCGTAGGACTGCGTTGCCTGCTGCAGTCCGCTTTGCAGTCGCATGGCAGCGGCCATGGCAATCATGGCGCCGTTGTCGGTGCACAAATGCATTTCCGGGTAGTGCACCCGCACCTTGCGCTTGGCGCATTCGGCATTGAGTTGCGCGCGCAGTTCGCGGTTGGCGCCCACACCACCGGCCACCACCAAACGTGACAGGCCACTGTTCTTCAGCGCGGTCAAAGACTTCTTTACCAGCACATCCACAATCGCCGCCTGCGTGGACGCGGCCAGGTCCCAGCGTGCCTGTTCGGGCAACGCTTCAAACGTGGGCACACCGGCTGCGGCCACCATTTTTTGCGACTGCACCAGCACCGCCGTTTTCAGCCCGGCAAACGAGAAATCCAGATTGCCACTGTGCAGCAGCGGGCGCGGCAAGGCGTAGGCCTTGGGGTTGCCCTTTTCCGCCATGCGCGCCAAGAGCGGGCCACCGGGATACGCCAGCCCCATGAGCTTGGCCGACTTGTCGAAGGCTTCGCCTGCAGCGTCATCAATCGTCTCGCCCAGTAGTTCGTAACGCCCCACGCCGTCCACACGCATCAACTGCGTGTGTCCGCCCGATACCAGCAGCGCCACAAAAGGAAACTCGGGCGGATCCGCGCTCAAAAATGGCGAGAGCAAATGCCCTTCCAAATGGTGCACGCCCAGCACCGGCTTGCCCAGCGCCGCTGCCATGGCGCAAGCCACACCGGCACCGACCAGCAAGGCGCCGGCCAGACCAGGGCCGCGCGTGAACGCCACCACATCCACCTCTTGCAAGGACTTGCCGGCACCGGCCAGCACTTCCTGCGTCAGCGGCAACACACGGCGAATATGGTCGCGGCTGGCGAGTTCAGGCACCACGCCACCAAAAGCCTGGTGCATTTCAATCTGGCTGTACAGGGCGTGCGACAACAACACCGGCACACCCGTGCCTTGTGTTTCCACCATCGCAACCCCTGTTTCGTCACACGACGACTCGAACCCCAAAACCAGCATTGTTTCTCCCAGTAAGGACCGAGTTTAGGGGATGCCTTGAAACGGCTTGGCACAATGCTCACCATGCCCTTACACCTGTCCCCTGCCCTGTCAGACGCCGATGTCGAAAGCCTGGAGCGCGCCACGCTGGATGCCGTAGCCCCACCCGTGGTGGAAGCGGTAGACGGATGGCTGATTCCGATCGAGCAATCCACCGTGGGCCGCGCCAAAAGCGCCGTGCCGCTGCGCCACCATGGTCTGGACACCACGTTGTTAAAAGAGATTGAAGCGCGTTACACCGCCCACGGTCTGCCCGCCGCATTTCGCGTGGCCGATCTGGCGGGACTAGCGCCGGTGCACCAGGCCTTGTTTGCGATGGGTTATGAGGCACGCCAACCCACGCTAGTGCAAACCGGCTCAGTCCACCGCCTGCGCGAAGTGTTTGCCGACTTGCCCACTGAGGTAGACACGCAGCCCAGCGCCGCCTGGGCAGCCGCTTGTATCGCCCCTGGGTTCGATCCGGTCGACGCCGCACACCGCGTGCAGGCGCTGCGCCGCAGCCGCGATGCGGCCTACGCCTGGGTCGAGGAAGACGGCCAGCCCCTTGCCGCGGGCACGGCCGCGTTCAGCCAGGGCTGGGCGAGCCTGCATGGCATACGCACCGCGCAGCAGGCGCGTGGGCGCGGACTGGCGGGCCGCATCCTGGCTGGCCTAGCACAGGCCGCGCTGGACCGCGGGTTGGAACGTGTGTTTTTGCAGGTGGAGGAAGGCAACACCAAGGCCCTGGCCTTGTACCAGCGCTGCGGCTTCACCACGGCCTGGCGCTACCACTACTGGCGCAAGCCCTGAAGAACTGCTCAGGCCGGTGTGACCGGCTACGGCTGAAGCACTCCCAATCCGGCCAGGTAGGCATCCAGCGTGGCCATACCCACCTGCTCCAGATCGAAGGCCTGGGGGTCCAACAGCCAGTTGAATTTGAGCCCGCCAATCAGGGCAAACAGGCCCAGCGTCGCGTGGCGAATGTCCATCTCGCGGCGCAGCTGCCCCTTGTCGCGTGCCAACTGCATCAGGCGGTGCATGTCGTCAATACACTCGTTGCGCCCGGCAATGTGGCGCTCTCGCATGCTTTGCAGCTCGTCCACGTACTCCACCTTCTGGGTGGCGATCTCAAACACGCGACGCACTTGATCGTCGTGCGCAATCTGGTGCAAGGCCGAGGCCGTGTTGCGCCGAATCTTGTCCAGGGGCTGCTCTTCATCGGCTGGCCCCATTTCGGTCATGCGCGCCATCATGGGCAGGGTGACGCGCTCCATCATGGCGTGGAACAACTCGCCCTTGTTTTCAAAGTGCCAGTAGATCGCGCCGCGCGTCAGGCCGGCAGCCTTGGCAATCTCCTGAAGCGACGTGCGCGACACCCCGCGCTGGTGAAACACACGTTCAGCAGCGTCCAGTATCAATTCGCGGGTGGCTAAGGCGTCTTCTTTGGTTTTACGGGCCATGGTTTGACCTCATGGAAATGTGTGGGAATTGTATTTTTTTTCATACATACATTCGTGCATGTATGTATACTAAACCCCATTGCTGCGGTATGGTTATGTTTTTATCGAGGGTTTGCCCTAGATCAAACCGCTGGCAAGCCCCTCCCCCGATTGCCTCCCCAACCACCTTTGTTACAAGGGAAATCTGTATGTCGCTGTTCCGTCAGACCCAGGGCCGTTCGCCCTCTACCTCTACCGGCCGCGTGGCCCTGCTGGCCATTCCGTTGGCCGTTGTCCTGGTCGCTTGCGGTGCCAAAGACGGCGCCCCCGGTGCCGGCGGTGCGGGTGGCGGCATGCCCCCTGCCGAGGTCGGTGTGGTCACCGTGGCCTCGCAGTCCGTCGCTCTGCAGTCTGAGCTGCCCGGCCGCGTCAGCGCCCTGCGCGTGGCCCAGGTGCGCGCCCGTGTCAGCGGTGTGGTGCTGCAACGCGCCTTCCGTGAAGGCAGCGAAGTCAAAGCCGGCCAGGTGCTGTACCAACTGGACTCTGCCCCCTACCGCGCCGCGTTTGAAAGCGCCCAGGCCACCGTGGTGAAAGCCCAGGCGACCCTGGCGCAAGCCACTGCACAAGTGGAACGCAACAAGGCTTTGGTGGAAGCCAACGCCATCAGCAAGCAGGAATTCACCACCCTGCAAACCACCCAGCGCCAGGCGGAAGCCGATCTGGGCGTGGCCAAGGCTGCCGTCGAAACCGCGCGCATCAACCTGGCCTACGCCACCGTCACCGCGCCGATTTCCGGCCGCATCGGCCAGTCCTCGGTGACCGAAGGTGCCCTGGTGGGTGCTGCTGACGCGACTGCGCTGGCCACCATCCAACAAACCGGCTCGGTGTATGTGAACTTCACCCAGTCCAGCACCGAAGTGCTGCGCCTGCGCAAAGCGATTGCCTCCAAGCAATTGCGCGCTTCGGGCGATGGCTCGGTTCCCGTGCGCATCGTGCTGGAAGACGGCAGCGAGCTGGCCAAGCCCGGCAAGCTGCTGTTCAGTGACCTGACGGTGGACGCCACCAGTGGCCAGATCACCCTGCGCGCCGAAGTGCCCAACGCCGACGGCCTGCTGTTGCCCGGCCAGTACGTGCGCGTGCGCTTGTCGCAAGCGGAATTGCCTTCCGGCATCATGATTCCCCAGCAAGCGGTCACCCGCACCAACCAGGGCGACTCCGTGCTGGTGGTAGGCGAAGGCGGCAAGCCCGGCCCGCGCCCTGTGAAGCTGGGTGGCAGCGCCATCAACAACCAGTGGGTGATCCTGGACGGCCTGAAAGAAGGCGACCAAGTCATTGTGGATGGCTTCCAGAAAATGATGGTGCCCGGCGCCCCCGTGAAAGCGGTGCCATGGAGCCCCAACGCAGCGCCCGCCGGTGCCGCACCGGCAGCAGCTTCCGCCCCCGCCGCCGCAGCGTCTGCGGCCGCCAAGTAATCGCTAGAGGCATTTCCCATGGCCCAGTTTTTTATTGACCGCCCCATTTTTGCGTGGGTGATATCGCTGTTCATCCTGGTGATGGGCGGCGTTGCTATCACGCAGCTCCCTATTTCGCAGTACCCGCCGGTGGCACCTCCGTCCATCGTGGTAAACACCGCGTACCCCGGTGCTTCCGCACAGACGCTGGAGGACAGCGTGCTGTCCGTCATCGAACGCGAGATGAACGGCTCCCCCGGCCTCATCTATATGGAATCCGTGGCGCAAGCCGACGGTTCCGGCAGTATCACGCTGACTTTCGAGACTGGCACCAATGCCGACCTCGCCCAGGTGGATGTGCAAAACCGCCTCTCGCGCGCCACCCCGCGCCTGCCTGCTGCGGTAACGCAGCAAGGCGTGCGCGTGGACAAATCGCGCTCCAACTTCTTGATGTTCACCATGCTGTCCTCCGACAACCCGGAGACCAGCACGATTGAACTCGGGGACTACGCCTCGCGCAACATCGTGCCCGAACTGCAACGCCTGCCCGGTATCGGTCAGGCCCAGTTGTTCGGCACTGAACGTGCCATGCGCATCTGGCTGGACCCCGCCAAACTGGCGTCGTTCAACCTGTCCACGGCAGAGGTGAACAGTGCCATCAGCGCCCAAAACGCGCAGGTGTCTGCTGGCGCCATTGGCGACCTGCCCAACATCACCGGCCAAAGCATTGCGGCGACCGTGGTGGTCAAAGGCCAACTCGCCAACGTGGCGCAGTTCGGCAATATCGCACTGCGCAGCAACGCCGATGGATCGGCAGTGCGCTTGAAAGACGTGGCCCGCATTGAACTCGGTGCCCAAGCCTATGCAACGTCCGCCCGCCTGAACGGCAAGCCCGCCATCGGCGTCGGCATTCAGCTGGCTCCCAGCGGCAATGCCATGGCAGCGGCCAAAGCCGTGCGCGCCCGCATGACAGAGCTCCAAGGCTACTTTCCCAAGGGCATGACCTGGAGCATTCCGTACGACAGCTCACGCTTTGTGGACATCTCGATCAAGCAAGTGGCCGAAACCCTGGTGGAAGCTGTGGTGCTGGTGTTCCTGGTGATGTTCCTGTTCCTGCAAAACTGGCGCTACACCATCATCCCGACCATCGTGGTGCCGGTGGCGCTGCTGGGCACCTTTGCCACGCTGCTGGCGCTGGGCATGTCCATCAACGTACTGACCATGTTCGGCATGGTGCTGGTGATCGGTATCGTGGTGGATGACGCTATCGTGGTGGTGGAAAACGTCGAACGTATCATGAGCGAGGAAGGTCTGCCGCCGCTGCAGGCCACCAAGAAAGCCATGGGCCAGATCTCGGGCGCCATCGTTGGTGTAACCGTGGTGCTGATTGCGGTGTTCGTACCGTTGGCCTTCTTTGCCGGTTCGGTGGGCAATATTTACCGCCAGTTCTCGGCGGTGATGGTCAGCTCGATTGCGTTCTCCGCCTTCCTGGCGCTGTCGCTCACCCCTGCGCTGTGCGCCACGCTGCTCAAGCCCGTGGAGGTCGGCCATGCGCATGCCAAGACCGGTTTCTTCGGCTGGTTCAACCGCCGCTTCGACTCCACCGCCAAGGGCTATGAAAGCGTGGTGGCACGCCTGCTCAAAAAGGCAGGGCGCTACCTGATCATTTACGCCGCCATCATTGGTGCAGTGGCCGTGGTGTACCTGCGGCTGCCGACCTCGTTCTTGCCGGGTGAAGACCAGGGCAACATCATCGTGAACGTGCAACTGCCCCCCGGAGCAACCCAGCAGCGCACTTTGGCGGTGATGGAGCAAGTCGAAGGCTTCATCCTCAAACAGCCTGAAGTAGAGGGCATGGTCGCTGTGTTGGGCTTCAGCTTCTCGGGCCAAGGCCAAAACGCGGCACTCGCCTTTGTGACATTGAAGGACTGGTCTGAGCGCCATGGCGCCGAACACTCGGCTCAAGCACTCGCGGGCCGCGCCTTCGGTGCATTGATGGGAATCCGTGACGCGTTCATCTTCCCGCTGGCACCACCTCCCATTCCTGAGTTGGGTAATGCCACAGGCTTTACCTTCCGCCTGCAAGACCGTGGAGGCAAGGGCCATACCGCCCTGATCGCTGCGCGCAACCAATTGCTGGGCATGGCATCTCAAAGCAAGGTGATTACGCAAGTACGCCCTGACGGCCTGGAAGATGCGCCGCAGCTGCAAATCGACATTGACCGCGACAAAGCCAGCGCCTTGGGCGTGAGCTTTAGTGCGATCAACAGCACGATTTCGACCGCGCTGGGCTCGAGCTATATCAATGACTTCCCCAACCAAGGCCGCCTGCAACGGGTCGTGGTGCAAGCGGAGGGCACCGCCCGTATGCAACCGGACGACATCCTGAAGTTCAACGCCATCAACACCAGCGGCAAGGCAGTTCCCTTGTCGGCCTTTGCAACCACGCAATGGGTGACCGGCGCCATGCAAACCGTGCGCTACAACGGCTACTCTGCCGTGCGTATCAGCGGTGCAGCGGCACCAGGCTTCAGCACCGGCGAGGCCATGGCCGAGATGGAACAACTGGCCGCCAAGCTGCCTGAAGGTTTTGGCTTTGAATGGACCGGCCAATCCCGCGAGGAAAAGAAAGCAGGCTCACAAGCCACCGTGCTCTACGCCTTTGCCATCCTGGCCGTGTTCTTGTGCCTGGCCGCGTTGTACGAGAGCTGGTCCATCCCGCTGTCCGTGATTCTGGTGGTGCCGCTGGGTGTGTTCGGCGTGGTGCTGGCCACCTTGTTCCGCGGCTATGCCAACGACGTGTACTTCCAGGTCGGTCTGATCACCATCATCGGCTTGTCTGCCAAAAACGCGATTCTGATCATCGAGTTTGCCAAGGACCTGCAGGCCCAGGGCAAGAGCGTGATCGAGTCGGCCCTGGCAGCCGCCCACTTGCGCTTCCGCCCCATCGTGATGACCTCCATGGCCTTCATGCTGGGCGTGCTGCCCCTGGCCATTGCCAGCGGTGCAGGCTCGGCCAGCCAGCGCGCCATCGGCACCGGCGTGATCGGTGGCATGGTGGCGGGCACCTTCCTCGCGGTGTTCTTCGTGCCCATCTTCTTTGTGGTGGTGCGCAGCATCTTCAAGGGCAGCGAACGCCAGCGCCAATTTGACGCACAACACGGACACCAGATCGGAGCCGAAACCCATGAGTAAGCATTTCTCCCCCAGCCGCCCGGTGGCACGCCTGGCCACCCTGTCCGCTGCCTTGTGGCTAGCCGGTTGCAGCTTCATCCCCACCTTCAGCCGCCCTGCGGCGCCGGTGGCGGAGAGCTTCCCCACGGTATCTGCCGAGGCCACAGGCAACGCGACCCGCAGTGCCGCTGACATTGAATGGCAGACCTTTTTTCAAGATGCGCGCCTCAAGCGCTTGATTGAACTGGCCCTGCAAAACAACCGCGACATGCGCGTGGCAGTTCTCAACATTGAGAAAAACCGTGCCAGCCTGCAAGTGGCACGCGCTGACCAGTTGCCTACCTTGAACGCCGGCTTCAACGGCAGCCGCGGCCCGGCTGCCAGCGGTGCGATCACCAGCAGCTACAGCGCAGGCTTCAGCGTCACCGCCTACGAGCTGGACTTCTTTGGCCGCGTGCGCGCCCTGAGCCAGGCGGCCCAGGCCCAGCTGCTGGCGACTGAAGAAGCCCGCAAGACGGTGCAGATCAGCCTGGTGGCCTCGGTGGCCAACACCTACCTCACGTTGCTGGCGGATGACGAGCTGCTGCGGGTGACCCGCGAAACGCTGAAGACACGCCAGGACTCCATGCGCCTGATGCAGCTGAAGTACGACAACGAAGCCGCCTCCAAGCTGGACCTGAGCACCGCCCAGTCGCTGCTGGAAGCCGCCAAAGTGTCGCTGGCCCAGCAAACCCGACAGCGTGCCCAGGACGAAAGCTCTCTGGTCCTGCTATTGGGCCAGCCCATGCCGGCGGACCTGCCAGCCGGACTGAGCCTGTCGGAACAAGGCTTCCTGAGCGACCTGCCCGCTGGTGTGCCCTCAGAGCTGCTGGTGCGCCGCCCCGATGTGCGCCAGGCAGAGCAAAACCTGTTGGCGCTCAATGCCAACATTGGTGCGGCGCGAGCGGCCTTCTTCCCACGCATTACGCTCACCGCCAGTGCCGGCGTAGCCAGCAGTGATTTGGACACCTTGTTCAACGCCGGTACGCCGACTGCTTGGACCTTTGTACCCCAGATCCTGATGCCCATCTTTGATGCAGGCCGCAACAAAGCAAATCTGGAAACAGCCAAGGTCAATAAAGAGATTGCCATCGCCCAATACGAAAAAGCCATTCAAACCGGCTTCAAGGAAGTGGCCGATGCCTTGGCCGGACGCGCTACCCTGACCGATCAGTTGCAGGCCCAGGCCGCCCAACTGGCAGCCACCCAGACCACCATGCAATTGACCGACCTGCGCTTCAAAGCCGGTGCCGCCAGTTCGTTTGATGTGCTGGAGGCCCAGCGCTCCCTGTTCACTGCCCAACAGGCGGTGGTGCAAGTGCAGGCGCTGCAACTGCAAAACCTGGTCACCCTGTACAAGGTGATGGGCGGCGGCTGGACAGAGGCACGCACTGCGGAGAAATAGCCGGCGAGCGGGCAAACGCCCGCTCGCACCGCGCTGCAGGCCCTAAACTCTGTGGTTTCAGCTGATTGGCGCGCTTCTTGCGCCAGTGCTTCCATGTCTGACGCCCTGCGCATTGTTGTCATTACTGCCGACCTGGATGTTGCCGACCCGGCCGACAGCCATGCGCTGGAGCAGGCCGAGCGCTCGCGCAGCCTGCGCATTGGCCTGCTGGAAAGCGGCTTCAACCTGGTGGCCTCGCTGCCGGCCGACGTGTTTCTGACCGAACGGCTGGCCCAGTTGCAGCCCGACCTGATCATTGTGGACGCCGAAAGCGACGCCCGTGACGCGCTGGAACACGTGGTCATGGCCACGCGAGACGCGCGCCGCCCCATTGTCATGTTCACCAACGACAACGACACCGCCAACGCGCGTGCCGCTGTAGCAGCGGGTGTGTCGGCCTATATCGTGGCCGGACTGCAGTCAGAACGTATCCGCCCCATCCTGGACGTGGCGCTGGCCCGCTTCCAGCACGAACAGGCCCTGCGCCAGGAGCTGGCCGCCACCCGCAGCGAGCTGCAAGAACTCAGCACCGAACTCAAGGACCGCAAGGTCATCGACCGCGCCAAAACCCTGCTCATGGAGCGCCAGAATCTCAGTGAAGAAGCGGCCTACGCCAAGCTGCGCAAGACCGCGATGGACAAGAACCTCAAAATCGTGGACGTGGCCCAGCGCATGCTGGATGTGGCTGACCTACTGAGCTAGGCGCCGGCTCACGGTCTCCAGAGCCCTGGACATAAAAAGACATCTGTTTACACCTGCTTCACACAGACGCAACAGGCCCGCACTACGCTCAACCCATGCAAACCGCTCCCATACCCATCGAACAACTGGCGGCCGAGGTATACGACTCTGCACCGCCCCCGGTCCAGGACCGCATGGTGTCGCTGTTGGTAGGCAAGATCTACGAGAGTGCGCCCGTGGCCGAGCGCAGCAACTTGGTCACGTCCCTGATGAAGCCGCTGGGCGTGCTGTCGCTGGTGGCGGTGGCCAACGGCATCTTTGCGAATATCCGCTTTCGCAACGACTGGCCTGACGTGCAGGTTCGCCCCGACGATGTGCAGAACATCCGGGCCCAGGATGTGGTCGACCTTGCGAACTACGCCCAGCAGGTCAGCACGCAGGTGCTTGACGGGCTGGCCCGCATCGTGACCGGCTCGCCGGTACTGGCCACCTCGGCCGCCGCAGCCCTGCTCATTCACATGCTGGTACAACGCCAACAGACCCGCCGCAGCACATGATGCGTGGGGTGCTACTGGCGGCACTGCTCGCCGCGTCCGGGGCCAGCATGGCCCAATCGGCCGTGGGCGGGTATTTGTTGGGCCTCACCGATACCGAGTTGCAAGCCGCAGTGCCAGACGTGCAACGCCTGCGCAAGACCCTGCCGGGCCCACGCGGCCTGCGCGGAAACTGGGAGGCCAGCACCACCCGGCTGCACGGCCTGCCTTTTCCCACCACCTTTTATGTCCGCGACCAGCGCGTGCAGCGTATTGAACAGCTGTGGCGCTCCAACACCGGGTTGTGCACCGGCGAACCGGTTTTTGCCGCCATCTCCACCGATATGGACACCCTCTACGGTGCAGGCATGACCTCTGGCGAAGTTGATGATGTGCAGCAATCCAGCGTGTGGCAGGCGGGCGCGTTTGATGTGATTGGGTATTTCACCCGCAGCCCGGGGCCGTGCACCATCCGGCTGGTTTACCAGTGGCATGTAGTCAAGGATGCGTCTGCGCTGTAAGTGCCTGTTATTGTTTGGACGGGTTGATAGGCGCTACTATTTCTCAAACGTCGACTCAGTCATTGGGCTCATGCTTCTTGCGGGCACCCATTTCCCGTGAAACGACCGGACTACTGGTAAACGGACTGCGCAGGTGGCTGTTGCGCTTGGGACGTATGGGACGTTCCCTGCAGACCAGGACTGGCACCGTCGCCGCTGAAATCAAGCCGGGAACAATGCTTCCACTCAATAGACGGACCACCGCATTCTGCTCTTCGGTGCCGACAACGATCAGGTCGCAGTGCCGTTTGACTGCAGCCTCTGCCACGCAGTGGGCGCCGTCTGCGCCGGCCCCCATGGCTCTGTGGTTGTGCACTCCGCAACGCTCCGCCCAGGCACTGGCGGCAGACAACATCCGGGACGCCTCTTCACTCGCTTGCGCCCTGAAATCATCCGCAGACATATCCGCCACCGGCAGCATGTCCACGGCGGGATACACGTAGTTGGGCAACACACTGAAGAAGAAAATATCTGCGCGGTGGACCTGCGCCAGACCGATGGCTTGGTCAATGGCGGATTGGGTTACTTGTCGGTTGTCCACGAGGACCAGAATCTTGCGGTACATGGGATACCTCAGGCTTTGGGCAGGCGAGTGAGTTGCAGCTCCGCAAGGGATGCATAGAGGGGCGTGCTGATCAGCCGGGACAAGGCACTGGCAAACAGGGCACTGGCCATCAGGCTGAGCACCAGGCCATGACCGTCCACCATTTCCATCACGATGATGAATGCGGTGAGAGGGGCCTGTGTCACCGCCGCCAAAAAAGCTGCCATGCCCAAGGCGATCAACGTGGGTGGATTCGCATACGACGTCCATTGGGCAACATCCCCTCCCACAGCACCGCCAATGGCAAGCGATGGGGCGAAAATCCCCCCCGGCACGCCAGACCACGCAGTGAGCCAGGTGGTCACAAATTTGAGCAGCACATAGACAGAACTCGTATCGTCAGTGTTTGCCAGAGAGGCTTTGGTATGGGCATAACCGCTGCCAAAGGTGTCACCAGCACTGACGACGCCAATGATGGCAATGGCGAGGCCGCAGCCTGCCGCAAATGCCACAGGTCGGATTTTTCTTTGTGCACTGAACCAGTCCAGCGAATTGCCCGCCAGGGAAACGGCCAGCAGGCGGGAAAACAATCCGCCGAGCAATCCACAGGCCAGTGACACCAGAAGGCCGGGCAGCAACGCATTCCAGCCAAAGCCCTCCACCCGGATCACACCAAAGTAGCTCCCGTTGCCATACGCCGAGACGCCTATCAAACCGGCAAGGACGATGGCGGCGATGGTCAGCCCATGGTTGCGATGCTCGGGCTTGCGGGTCAGCTCCTCAATCGCAAACATGACACCACCCAGTGGCGTATTGAATGCAGCAGCGATGCCCGCTGCACCACCAGCAACCAGCAGGCTGTGCTCGCTGATCTGGGAGCGCTTGGGCAACCATTTGCGCGCGCTGTGCATCACGCCCGCCGCTATCTGAACGGAAGGCCCCTCCCGCCCCAGAGACAACCCACCCAACAAGCCCCAGGCGGTGAGCGCCATTTTGGCCAGGGTCAGACGCATTGACACAAAAAGGCCGCGCGTTGATTCCGTAACAGCGGCGTCTTGCGCGGCCATGACCTGCGGGATGCCGGACCCAGCAGCACCGGGGAAGTAACGTCGCGTGACCCACACAATGGCCGCCGCTGTCAGCGGGGTCCAGAGCAGCGGCATCCACCAGTGGCCGGCCTGGACGCGGAAGAACAGGGCCAGAGCGTGTTCGGTCAACCAGGTGAAAGCAACAACCGTCAGGCCCGCCAGTGCGGCAAAGGCAATGAACAGGGCACGCCCCCGCCAGAGGTGTGCGTCATACAACTCATTTTTAAAGGCCGAGTAAATGTGGGGGTGCTGTCGCATGGTGTTGCAGCCAAAAGAATCGCTTGCCCAAATCATACATTGGTACAAATGTACTTTGTTATATTCGCACAAATGTATTTGCGCATGCGCGCGGTACGCGTAACCAGGAGGCAAGCATGAAAATAGGACTGATCGGGTATGGCAAGGCAGGCACAGCAGTAGCCCATGTTCTCAATGAAGACCCCAGGTACACGCTGCAGTGGATCGCGACCCGTACCGGCGCGCCCGGGCCCGTGGCTGTGGGGGACACCGCCATCCCTGTGGTGGCACTGTCTGAAGCCACTTTGGGGCCGTGGCTAGACCAGCACCCGGTGGACGCACTGGTGGATTTTTCGGGCGCGGAATCCGTGCAGGTCTATGGTGAGGAGGTCAGACGGCGGGCCCTGACCCTGGTCACGGCCATTTCTGCGTACGACGATGCCCAGTTGGCCTACGTGCGCACGCTGGGCGATGCGGCCAAGGTGCTGTGCTCGCCCAACATGACCGTTGGCATCAATTTCCTGATCATGGCAGCCCGACTGCTCCGGGAGATTGCACCCTTTGCCGACGTCGAAATTCTGGAACAGCACTTTCGGGACAAACCCGAGGTGTCCGGCACCGCCAAGAAAATCGCCGAAAGCCTGGACATCAGCGGTGACAAGATCACCTCGATGCGTTTGGGCGGTATCGTTGGCCACCACGAGGTGATCTTCGGGTTTCCGTACCAGACCGTGCGCCTCATCCACAACTCCATCAAACGGGAGGCGTTTGGCACAGGCGCTGCCTTTGCACTGAATGAGCTGCAAAACTGCCCCCACGGGTTCTACACCTTCGATGATCTTCTGATGCAGAGACTGCGCAAGCAGATCCTGGCGGGGAGCGGGGAATCACTCCACTGAAGAAGCCGGTCGCCGTATGATCCGTACCCACCGACCTACCCCGTTCGCCCATGAAAACCGCCAAGCCCTCTGCGAGCCAAACCGACAATGCAGCGCTGGCCCTCAGGCGATTCCGGGTCGTGTTCAATGCGGTGCGCACCCACTTTCGACACGTCGAAAAAGAAACCGGTTTGGGTGGCGCGCAGGTATGGGCGCTGAGCCTGATTCAGCAGAACCCGGGCATGGGTGTTGGTGAAGTCTCCGCCAAAATGGACATCCACCAGTCGACGGCCAGCAACCTGATCAAGATACTCGTCAAAAAGGACCTGCTCACCCTGTCCAAGTCGGATGGAGACAAACGCGCCGTTGAGCTGCGTGTGACAGCAGAGGGAAAGAAGGCGATCAAGAAGATACCGGGGCCGTTTGAAGGCGTACTGCCTGAGGCGCTCAGGCAACTGGACGATGCAACCCTCGCCAGCCTGAACCGCGATCTGGAAAAGCTGATGCATGTGTTGGAAGCGGACGAGGACGCCGGGAGCATCCCTTTGGCCCATCTATAGCGCCGCATTGGTGCACCGCACAACGCCGGTGCTCGCTCTAGTTTTTGCATCAAATAGGCCTCTAGCCCTTGCACAGATTGCGCAAGCAGCTACTTTTTTCATAGCAAAAATACGCCGGAATCATCTGGCACAAACATTGCATAAGTCCTGCTGAGACCCAGTAGGGTCGTACGTAAAGAGGGTCCAACGGCGGGCTCTCACCGCGTACACAGGACAAAGGCGTCCCCACAGGTTCATCGCGCACAGCGCTGTGAACCTTGTGTGGACGCCTTTTTTGTTTTTGTTTTTACCTTTCGCAACTTCTGGAGCGTGTGCCATGACTGATCTTCTGAAAGCCAAACTCAGCCGCCGTGCGGTTTTGCAGACCGCCGCCGTGGGTGCCATCGGCATCGACCCCGCGCTGCGCGCTGCGGTGTATGCCGCCGGCTCCGACGCGCCGGAAAAGACCGAGGTCAAGATCGGCTTCATCCCGCTGACCGACTGCGCCAGCGTGGTCATGGCCTCGGTACTGGGCATCGACAAGAAATACGGCGTCACCATCATCCCGTCCAAAGAAGCCAGTTGGGCCGGTGTGCGCGACAAGCTGGTCAATGGCGAGCTGGACTTTGCCCACGTGTTGTACGGCCTGGTCTACGGCGTGCACTTAGGCATTGGTGGCCCCAAGAAAGACATGGCGGTACTGGCCACCCTCAACAACAACGGCCAAGCCATCACGTTGTCCAAAAAGCTGGCGGACAAAGGCGCTGTAGACGGCGCGGGCCTGGCCAAACTGATGGCCAGCGAGAAACGCGAATACACCTTTGCACAGACCTTCCCCACCGGCACCCACGCCATGTGGCTGTACTACTGGCTGGCGGCCAACGGCATCAACCCGATGAAGGACTCCAAGGTCATCACCGTACCGCCGCCCCAGATGGTGGCCAACATGCGCGTCGGCAATATGGACGGCTTCTGCGTGGGCGAGCCCTGGAACCACCGCGCCATCATTGACGGCATTGGCGTGACGGCAACCACCACCCAGGACATCTGGAAAGACCACCCCGAAAAAGTGCTGGGCACCACGGGCGACTTCGTCAAGAAATACCCCAACACCGCACGCGCTGTGACGGCCGCGATTCTGGAAGCCGGCCGCTGGATTGACGCCAGCCTGTCCAACAAAAACAAGATGGCCGAAACCATCGCCGACAAGAGCTACGTGAACACCAGCGTGGACGCCATCAACCAGCGCATTCTGGGCCGTTACCAAAACGGCATGGGCAAGACCTGGGACGACCCGAACTACATGAAGTTCTACAACGACGGAGCGGTGAACTTCCCCTACCTGTCGGACGGCATGTGGTTCCTGACCCAACACAAACGCTGGGGCTTGCTCAAAGACCACCCCGACTACCTGGCCGTGGCCAAACAGATCAACCAGATCGACATCTACAAACAGGCCGCTACCGCCAGCAAAACACCGGTGCCCAAGAGCGATATGCGCAGCAGCAAGCTCATGGACGGTGTGGTCTGGGACGGCAAAGATCCCAAGAAGTACGCCGACAGTTTCAAGGTCAAGGCTTAAGCCACTTCCAACCGGGAGATCACCATGGTCAGCGCTGTTTTCCACTCCCCCTGGGCCCCGGTGGCCGAGGGAAACGCTATCAAAAAAGAAGCTGCTCACGCAGATTCCACAAGGGCTACAGCCCTAAAAGGCACTGAAATGCAAGCAACGACAGCAACCCCTGCCCCCGCAACCAAGCCCGGTTACGACTGGCGCGGCCTGTTCCTGGTGGTGGTGCCGCCGCTGCTGGGCCTGGCCCTGCTGGTGGGCATCTGGGCGCTGGTGAGTGTCGGTACGGCTGCCAGCATCCCTGGCCCGCTGGAGACCTGGAAACAAGCCGTCGTGTTGTTCAGCGATCCGTTCTACCGCAAGGGTCCCAATGACCAAGGCGTGGGCTGGAACGTGTTGTTCTCGCTGGAGCGTGTGGCGCTGGGCTTTGGCCTGGCCGCCGCGGTGGGCATCCCTGCGGGTTTCATGATCGGCCGCTTTGAGTTTTTGAGCCGCATGTTCAACCCGCTTATCAGTCTGCTGCGCCCCGTCTCTCCCTTGGCTTGGCTGCCGATTGGTTTGCTGGTGTTCAAGGGTGCCAACCCGGCCGCCATCTGGACCATCTTCATCTGCTCCATCTGGCCCATGATCATCAACACCGCCGTCGGTGTGCAGCGCGTGCCGCAGGATTACATGAACGTCGCGCGTGTGCTGAACCTCTCCGAGTGGAAGATCGTCACCAAGATCCTCTTCCCCTCGGTGCTGCCCTACATGCTGACTGGCGTGCGCCTGGCAGTCGGTACGGCCTGGCTCGTGATCGTGGCGGCAGAGATGCTGACCGGTGGCGTGGGCATTGGCTTCTGGGTGTGGGACGAGTGGAACAACCTGAACGTCAAGAACATCATCATCGCCATCTTCGTGATCGGCATCGTCGGACTGGTTCTGGAATACGCGCTAATCAAGATCGCCAGCGCATTCACATTTGAAGAGGTGAAGTCATGAGCATCCCTGCCACCACCGTCAGCTCCAACCCCAAGTACATCGAGATCCAGGGCGTTGAGCAAACCTTCAAGACCAAGAAGGGCCTGTTCCCCGCGCTGCGCGACATCAACCTCACGGTTGCCAAGGGCGAGTTCGTCGCACTGATCGGCCACTCAGGTTGCGGCAAGTCCACCTTGCTGAACCTGATAGCCGGGCTGACCACGCCCACCGCAGGTTCGCTGATCTGCGCCAACCGCGAGATCGCTGGCCCCGGCCCCGAGCGCGCGGTGGTGTTCCAGAACCATTCGCTCTTGCCTTGGCTCACCTGTTTTGAAAACGTCTACCTCGGCGTGGAGCGTGTTTTTGGTGCGCGCAACCCTGGTGCCGCTGCAGAAAACAAAGCCCAGCTCAAGGACCGCACCGATGCCGCGCTGGCGCTAGTGGGCCTGACCGCTGCCACACAAAAACGCCCTGGCGAAATCAGCGGTGGCATGAAACAACGCGTCGGCATTGCCCGCGCGCTGGCCATGGAACCCAAAGTGCTGCTGATGGACGAACCCTTTGGTGCACTGGACGCGCTGACCCGCGCCAAGCTGCAGGACGAGCTGCTGGAGATCGTGGCCCGCACCCACAGCACCGTGGTGATGGTGACGCACGATGTGGACGAAGCCGTGCTGCTGTCCGACAAGATCGTGATGATGACCAACGGCCCGGCCGCCACGATTGGCGAAGTGCTCAGCGTGGACCTGCCCCGCCCACGCAACCGCGTGGCACTGGCCGACAGCCCCGAGTACCTGCACTACCGCAAGGCCGTGATTGATTTCCTCTACACGCGCCAGGCGCATGTAGAAAAAGCCGCCTAAGGAGCACGACATGGACATGCGCCCTCCCCCAAAACTCAAACTGGTCATGGTCGGCAACGGCATGGCCGGTGTACGCACCATTGAAGAGCTGCTCAAGGTCGCTCCCGACCTGTACGACATCACCGTCTTTGGTGCTGAGCCGCACCCCAACTACAACCGCATCCTGTTGTCGCCCGTGCTCGCCGGTGAGCAGACACTGGACGAGATCGTGTTGAACTCCTGGGACTGGTACAAGGACAACAACATCACGCTGCACGCGGGCAAGAAAGTCACCGAAGTCGACCGCGTCAAACGCATCGTGCGTGCCGAAGACGGCACCGAAGCCGAATACGACCGCCTGCTGCTGTGCACCGGCTCCAACCCCTTCATCCTGCCCCTGCCCGGCAAGGACCTGGAAGGCGTGATCGCCTACCGCGACATTGCCGACACCAACGCGATGATCGACGCTGCGGTCAAGTACAAACACGCGGTCGTCATCGGCGGTGGCCTGCTGGGCCTGGAAGCCGCCAACGGCCTGATGCTGCGCGGCATGACGGTCAGCGTGGTGCACGTGATGCCCACGCTGATGGAGCGCCAGCTCGACAGCGTGGCCGGCAAGCTGCTGCAGAAGTCGCTGGAAGACCGCGGCCTGCAGTTCCTCATGGGTGCGCAGACGCAGGAGCTACTCCCTGCCGTTCGCCCTGAGCCTGTCGAAGGGCCTGCGGGGCTTCGACAAGCTCAGCCCGAACGGGTTGGTTCGGTCAAGTTCAAGGACGGCACCGAAGTCGCCGCCGACCTGGTTGTGATGGCCGTGGGCATTCGCCCCAACACTCAGCTTGCCGAAAGCATGCGCCTGCATTGCAGCAAGGGCATTGTGGTCAACGACACCATGCAGACCGTGACCGACGCGCGCATCTACAGCGTGGGTGAATGCGCGGCGCACCGTGGCATTGCCTATGGCCTGGTGGCACCTTTGTTTGAGCAGGCCAAAGTGGCAGCGAACCATCTGGCACAGATGGGCATTGGTCGCTACCAGGGCTCGCTCACCTCCACCAAGCTCAAAGTCACCGGTATCGACCTGTTCAGCGCCGGTGAATTCATGGGCGGAGAAGGCACCGAAGAAATCGTGATGAGCGACCCGTTTGGCGGCGTCTATAAAAAGCTGGTGCTCAAGGACGACAAGCTGGTCGGTGCCTGCCTGTATGGCGACACGGTGGACGGCAGTTGGTACTTCAAGCTCTTGCGCGACGGCCGCAGCATTGCCGACATCCGCGACAAGCTGATGTTCGGCGAAAGCAATATCGGTGACGTGGGCCACGCCGGCCACAACAAGGCCGCGAGCATGGCCGACAGCGACGAGGTCTGCGGCTGCAATGGCGTCAACAAAGGCACCATCTGCAAAGCCATCAAGGAAAAGGGCCTGTTCACGCTGGACGAGGTCAAGAAACACACCAAGGCCAGCGCGTCGTGCGGTTCATGCACCGGTTTGGTCGAACAAATTTTGATGTTCACCGCCGGTGGCGACTACTCCGCCACGCCCAAGAAGAAGGCCATGTGCAGTTGCACCGAGCACAGCCACCAGGAAGTGCGCGATGCCATCTTCAAGGAAAAATTCCTCACCATCGCCCAAGTGCAACAGGGCATGGACTGGAAAACGCCCAACGGCTGCTCCAGCTGCCGCCCTGCATTGAACTATTACCTGATCTCCAGCTGGCCCAAAGAAGCCAAGGACGATCCGCAAAGCCGCTTCATCAACGAACGCAGCCACGCCAACATCCAGAAGGACGGCACCTACTCGGTCATCCCGCGCATGTGGGGCGGCGAGACCACGGCCAACGAGCTGCGCAAGATTGCCGACGCAGTGGACAAGTACAAGATCCCTACCGTCAAGGTGACCGGCGGCCAGCGTATCGACCTGCTGGGCGTGAAGAAAGAAGACCTCCAAGCCGTGTGGAAGGACATCGGCATGCCCAGCGGCCACGCCTACGCCAAGGCCCTGCGCACGGTGAAGACCTGCGTGGGCTCCGAGTGGTGCCGCATGGGCACCCAGGACAGCACCCAGATGGGCAAGGACCTGGAACGCGCCCACTGGCGCATGTATGCACCACACAAGGTCAAGTACGCCGTCTCCGGCTGCCCGCGCAATTGCGCCGAGGCTGGCATCAAGGACGTGGGCATCATCGGCGTGGACAGCGGCTGGGAGATGTACATCGCCGGCAACGGCGGCATCAAGACCGAGGTGGCGCATTTCTTCGTCAAGCTCAAAACGACTGAAGAAGTGCTGGAGTACACCGGTGCCTTCATGCAGCTCTACCGCAAGGAAGGCTGGTACCTGGAACGCACCGTGCACTTTGTGAGCCGCGTGGGTCTGGACTATGTGAAGAAGCGCATTCTGGAAGACGCCGAAGGCCGCAAAGCCCTGAACGAGGAACTGCTGTTCGCACTGGACGGTGAGCCCGATCCCTGGTTTGACTTCCAGGACGCGCAGGTCGACACCCGCCAGTTCGACAAGCTGAGCGTCCCCGCCTAACCCGCATTTTTATATCAAATAGGCCTGTAGCCCTTATGGAATGTGCGCAAGCAGCTATTAAAACAATAGCTATTTGCGCAGTCAGTGGAAGGAATTGATATGAGCGACTGGAAGAAAATTTGCCTGGTGACCGACATCCCGGTGCTCGGCTCGCGCTGCGTGGCGCGCCCGCAAGGCATGGACGTGGCCGTGTTTCGCAACGCGCAGGACGAGGTGTTTGCGCTCCTGGACCGCTGCCCGCACAAGGGCGGCCCCTTGAGCCAGGGCATCGTGTTTGGCACCAGCGTGGCCTGCCCGCTGCACAACTGGACCATTGGCATGGCCGACGGCTGCGCCCAGGCGCCCGATGAAGGCTGCACGCCCAAATTCGCGGTGAAGGTGGAAGGCGGCGCCGTGCACCTGGACGCCACCGAACTGGCCACCCATGCGCTGGACCTGGCGGCGCCCGTGGCCGGACCACAGCAGAAAGAAACCGCAGCGGTATGAAAGTAATACCCGTTCGGGCTGAGCTGAATTCTTCCGTTCGGGCTGAGCCTGTCGAAGCCCTTCGACAAGCTCAGGGCGAACGGGTGGGATTGGATCAGAGCGAGCGGGACCTGGTACGTGAAACACGTTCCACTTGCCCGTACTGTGGGGTGGGTTGCGGCGTCATCATTGAATCGAGAGATAACCAGATCACCGGTGTGCGCGGTGATCCGCACCACCCAGCCAACTTCGGGCGCCTGTGCACCAAGGGCTCGACGCTGCACCTGACGGCCAGCGCGGAGGTGACGCTGCAAACCCGGCTGTTGCGCCCCCTGCAGCGGCTGCAACGCGGTGGCGTGTTGTACCCCGTGGGCTGGGACGATGCGCTGGACAACGCCGCCCAACGCTTTGCCGGCATCGTGCAGAGCGATGGCCCCGACGCGGTGGGCTTTTATGTCAGCGGCCAGTTGCTCACCGAAGACTATTACGTCTTCAACAAGCTGGCCAAGGGGCTGATAGGCACCAACAACATCGACACCAACTCGCGCCTGTGCATGAGCAGTGCCGTGGCGGGTTACAAAAAGACGCTGGGCGCCGACGCGCCACCGGCCTGTTACGACGATGTGCGCCATGCAGCGTGCATCTTCATCGTCGGCTCCAACACGGCCTACGCGCACCCCATCTTGTTTCGCCGTATTGAAGACGCCAAACGCGCCAACCCGGCCCTCAAGATCATCTTCTGCGACCCGCGCAAGACCGACACCGCCGAGATTGCCGACCTGTTCCTACCCATCCAGCCCGGCACCGATGTGATGCTGTTCAACGGCATGTTGCACATCATGCTGTGGGAGGGCTGGACGGACGCGGCCTACGTCGCCGCACACACCACCGGTTTTGAAGAGCTGAAAGCGCTGGTGCGTGACTGCACGCCCGATGTGGTGGCGCAAACCTGCGGCATCTCCAAAGCCGACCTGCTGGAAGCCGCGCGCCTGTTCGCAACCTCGCCCGCCACGCTGAGCCTGTACTGCCAGGGCCTGAACCAGTCCAGCAGTGGCACGGCCAAAAACACCGCCCTGATCAACCTGCACCTGGCCACCGCCCAGATCGGCAAGCCCGGCGCCGGCCCGTTCTCATTGACCGGCCAGCCCAATGCGATGGGTGGGCGTGAAGTGGGCGGCCTGGCGAATCTGATGTCCGCGCACCGCGACATGGCCAACCCGGAGCACCGCGCCGAAGTCGCCGCGCTGTGGGGCGTTCCCACGGTGCCCGACAAGCCCGGCAAGACCGCCGTGGAGATGTTCCAGGCCGCGGCTGACGGCGAGATCAAGGCGCTGTGGATTGCCTGCACCAACCCCGCGCAAAGCATGCCCGACCAGGCCACGGTGCGCCGCGCGCTGGAGCGCGCCGAGTTTGTGGTGGTGCAAGAGGCTTTCTCCACCACCGCCACTTGCCGCTTTGCCGACCTGCTGCTGCCCGCCACCACCTGGGGTGAAAAAGAAGGCACCGTCACCAACAGCGAACGCCGCATTTCCCGCGTGCGCGCCGCCGTGCCCGCACCCGGAGAAACCCGCCATGACTGGAAAATTGCGGTGGACTTTGCGCAGCGGCTAGAGAGGCTCATTTCCGTTCGCCCTGAGCCCGTCGAAGGGCATGATGCCAGCACATTCTCTGAGCTTCGACAAGCTCAGCCCGAACGGAAGGGTGGTTTATTCCCCTACCCCACCCCCGAATCGGTCTGGAACGAACACCGCGAATCCACGCGCGGGCGCGACCTCGACATCACTGGCATGGACTACGCCATGCTTGAAGCCGCGCCCCAACAGTGGCCCTTGCGTGAAGGTGAAACCCAAGGCGTGGCGCGCCTGTACACCGACGGTGTGTTTCCCACCGCAGACGGCAAAGCGCGCTTTGTGGCGAGCGCGTACAAAGAAGTCGCCGAACCACGCGAATCGCGTTACCCGTTCTCCCTGACCACCGGGCGCCTGCGCGACCAGTGGCACGGCATGAGCCGCACCGGCACGCTCGGCCGCCTGTTTGGCCATGTGCGCGAACCGTCCCTGCTCATGCACCCGCAAGACATGGACCGGCGTATCTTGAAAGAAGGCGATCTGGTGCACGTCACCAGCAAACGCGGCTCCATCCTGGTGCCGGTGCAGGCCAGTAGCGAGCTGGGCCTGTCGCAGGTCTTCATGGCCATGCACTGGGGCGAAGAATTTTTAAGCGGCATGGGCAGCACCGGCCAACGCCTGGCGGGTGTCAACGCACTCACCACCTCGGCCTACTGCCCCGACTCCAAACAACCCGAGTTCAAACACGCTGCCGTCAAAGTGCTCAAGGCCGATCTGCCGTGGTCGCTGTTGGCCATGGCTTGGCTGCCAGACGACCAGGTGCTGGACGCACGCACCTGGCTGCAGTCGCTGATGGGGCGTTTCCCCTATGCCAGTTGCACCCCGTTTGCCAACCAGACAGCGCTGGGCGCTACAGGCGGGCAGCGCCAGGGCGTG
This sequence comes from Rhodoferax saidenbachensis, assembly GCF_001955715.1. Lineage (NCBI taxonomy): Bacteria > Pseudomonadati > Pseudomonadota > Betaproteobacteria > Burkholderiales > Comamonadaceae > Rhodoferax > Rhodoferax saidenbachensis. The sequence goes on from NZ_CP019239.1 coordinate 2,964,298, forward strand.
TTGTTCCGCGCGGCTGCCCACGAAGCGCCCGATCCTGCGCTGATCGCCCAGATCGAATCCATCCTGCAACTCGATGGTGCCGAGGTGGTGCGGTATGCCGACCCCAAACGGGGCCAGCGCCGCGCGGCGCGTCTGGTCCGGCGCACGCTGGATGCCAATGCCACGCTGGAAGGTGTTTTGCTGGCGGGCGACACCAGCGCGCAAGGCTGGATCAGCGCCCTGCTGCAGGACGAGCAGCCCGCACAGGCCTACGCCCGCGCCCTGATGGCGCCCGGTGCACAGCCCCCCACCACCGTGGCGTCACGCGGCAAAACCGTGTGCACCTGCTTCAACGTCACCGATATGGCCATCGACAGCTACCTGGCCGACTGCCCGGGTGATGCCAAACAACGCCTGGAATCACTGCAATCCACCCTGAAATGCGGCACCAATTGCGGCTCGTGTGTGCCGCAACTGCAACGCATGGTCCGAGTGTCATCAATACCGGCATAGGATTTGCAATACTCTAGGGGTTTTTACCTATTCGACAAGCCCGCACCGGGGCTTCCAGAGACCTTTTATGCCACGCCACGCCCTAGGTTCACGCAACCCTTTGCACCCCGACCAACTGCAGCGCTACATGCCCCAGGTGCAGCAGCAACGCCAGGAACTGCGCCTGGTGGAGGCTGCGTGGGACAACCTGGCGTTGTTGTCTTCGCTGTCGAGTTTGTCGTCCAAAGCTTCTGCCAACAACGACCTGGCACGCGCCCGGCATGACTTTGCGGCCCTGTCCGCCGAAATGATGCAGGGCCTGGCCAGCGAGGCCCTGAAGAATGTGCAGGAAGACTTGGGCAGCAAGGCCCAGATGTGTATCGACATCGTGGTGCGCAACCTGTTTGAGCGCAGCGCCGACATCGGTTTTTTTGCCACCGACGCCGTGCTGTCGCAGTACCTGGGCCAGCCCGAGGATGCTGACCGCACCGCCATGGAGCAGCACCTGCAGGCGTACGCCAGCAAATACACGGTGTACCGCAACATCGTGCTGTTTGACACCCAGGCGCAATGCCAGGCACGCCTGCGCTACGGTGACCCCACCCCGGACCAGGCCAGCACCGCAGACCTGGCCTTTCTCAACCGCGTTGTCACCAACGCGGGCACCTATGTGCAGGATTACGCGGTGCATGGTTTCTGCGACCCTGCGCAGCCCACGCTGGTGTACGCGCAAAGCGTTTCTGCGCCCCAGGGCGCCTGCGGTGTGCTGTGCCTGGAATTTGATTTGCACGACGAAGCGCAGTCTTTGTTCACCTCCATCCTGGACGACGGGCAGCACGGCGACAGTGCCCAGGCACTGCTGGCGTTGGTGGACCCCGACGGCCGGGTGATCGCCTCCAGCGACGCACTGCAGTTGCCCATGGGCTGGCACCTGCCCGGTGCCAGTGCGGCGGGCAGCTTTGGCTTGCAGCACATGGGGCGGCGGTACATGGCCGTGGCCTGCGACACCACCGGTTTTCAGGGCTACACCGGCCTGGGCTGGCGTGGCCTGGCGCTGATGCCGCTGGACCTGGCCTTTGATGACGAAGTGCAAGAGGAAGCGTCCGCACTGATGCAGGAAGCCGCAGGCAATGCTGATTTGCTGCCCGCCGCGCTGCGCCAGATTCCCCTGCGCTCGGCCGCCATCCAGTCGGCGCTGGAGCGCTCGGTCTGGAACGGCCTGCTGGAGCTGAACCACGTGCCATCGGATGGTTCGGGCGCGCAAGTCCGCGATGTGATGTTTGCCAAAACCCTGCTCTCGGAGATTGGCGTCACGGCGCAAAAGACCGCCCAGGCCTTTTCCATGGCGCTGCACGATTTGCACCGCGTGGTGATGGCCTCCACCCTGCGCGATACCCAAAGCCGCACAGCATTGGCCATGCAGATTCTGGACCGCAACCTGTACGAACGCGCCAACGACTGCCGCTGGTGGGCGCTGACCGCGCAGTTTGCCGAGACGCTGCAGGCCGGTACGCCAAACTGCGCGCTGTCCACCCAAACGCTCAAGACCATCAATGCGCTGTACACGGTGTACAGCTGCCTGGTGCTGTTTGACCGCCAGGGCCGCGTGGTCGCTGTGTCCAATGACGAATACGCCGATCAGGTGGGCCAGGTACTGGACGAAGCCTGGGTTGGCGCCACGCTGCGCCTGGGCAGCAGCCAGGACTATGCGGTCAGCGCCCTGGAACCCAGCCGCTTCTACCCCGACGCGCCCACCTACATCTACAGCGCAGCGGTGCGCGCGTCGGCGTCTGACGCGGCGCCGGTGCTGGGCGGCATTGCCATCGTGTGGGATGCCACGGCGCAAATGCAGTCCATCCTGGCGGACTGCGCCACAAGTCTGGGCCCAGAGGACACCCTGCTGTTTGTCGACGCCCAGGGCGCCGTGGTGCACAGCCACGGTCCGCGCCCGGCAGATCTGACTGTGCTGCGCACAGCGCAAGAAACCGCCGAACCGATCGTCGACCTGCAGGGTGATCTGTATGGGTTTGGCGATGCCAATGGCCCGGGTTACCGCGAATTTGGTGGCCAGAACAGCTACCAGCATGACCTGCAATGCTTGGCACTGCGCCGCCTGTGCGAGCGCCAAGCCAAAGTGCCCGAAGTGGGCAGTGTGCAAACCACACACCACGGCACGGGCAACACGGCCACACCCTCGCTGCAGTTGGCGACGTTCAGCCAAGGCAGCTACTGGCTGGGCCTGGACGCCACACTGATCCACATGGCCGCCCCCGATGGCAAGGTGCTGGCCGCTTCCAGCGTGCAGGCGCCATTCAGCGGCATGGTCCAGGTGCAGAACAAGGTTTACCCCGTGCTGGATTTGCGCAATGTGGTGAATGACCAGTCCGCCATGTCGCCCGCGGCCGATGCCGCGCGCCAGCTCATCGTGGTGCAGGTACCGCTGGAAAATGGCTCGCGGGTCGAGTTTGCGTTGCGGGTGGACCGGCTGGGTGCCATGCTGGATCTGGACCGCCGACAATTGCAGGCCATCAACATGCCGCACAATGCAGCTCCCTCCATGGTGGACGCGGTGGTGCGCTTTGATGCCGCTGCCGGAGAAACACCGGGCGTGTTGTGCCAGCTCTCCAAGACCTGGCTGCAGTACTGCGTTGGCACGCTGCGAGGGGATTATTCCGCCCAGGACCTGGCGCAGTTTCAGGCCTGACCCAGAACAGAGACAAGCCCCCTATGGCCATTGGCAAGTACATCAAGGAAATCGGACGCGGCAAGGACGGTGCCCGCGCGCTGAACCGCGAGCAGGCGACGGACCTGTTCGGTCAGGTGCTGGACGGCACAGTGACCGATCTGGAGATTGGCGCCTTTTGCCTGGCCATGCGCATCAAGGGCGAAACCGCTGAAGAAATGGCCGGTTTTCTGGACGCCACGGCTGCGCGCCTGCAGCACCTGCCCGCCAGCGACCGGCCCACGGTGGTCATCCCCAGCTACAACGGCGCGCGCAAGCTGCCGCTGCTGACACCGCTGCTGGCGTTGCTGCTGGCCCGTGAGGGCTTGCCGGTGCTGATCCACGGCACGGCCACCGAGTCCACCCGGGTTTTTACGTCAGAAGTGCTCGCAGCCCTTGGTATACCTGCGCAAGCAGCTATTCAAAAGATAGCAAATGGTGAGGTGGCGTTTGCCCCCACCGCCCTGCTGTGCCCCGGGCTGCAGCGCCTGCTGGAGGTACGCCGCGTGGTGAACCTGCGCAACCCGGCGCACAGCCTGGTCAAGCTCATGAACCCGTGCGTGGGCAAAAGCCTGATCGTCAGCAGCTACACCCACCCCGAATACGCGATCTCCATGGCCGCCACCTTTGCACTCACCCAGGCCAACGCCCTGCTGCTGCGCGGCACCGAGGGCGAGGCCGTGGCCGACCCGCGCCGCACGCCCACGATGCAGGCCTTTGTGAACGGCCAGACCTTTACCTTGCAGGAGCACCAGGCCGGCCCACTGACCAGCCTGCCCAACCTGCCCACGCAACTGGACGCAGCCACCACGGCCGCCTATATTCAAAGCGTGATGTCCGGCGCGCAACCCGTGCCTGCCCCCATCGCGCAACAGGTGGCCCACATCTTGCAATTGGTCAAAACACTTGAGCCCCCAAGCTCACATTCGTTCGCGGCTCCCCAAGGGGGCGCTGCCTCCCTTGAGGCGGCTCGGCAGGAGGCACTATGAAACACGATCTCTCCGGCAGCAACGCCACAGGCCAGGTCACCCTGGTCGGCGCCGGCCCGGGCGACCCGGAACTGCTGACCCTCAAAGCCTTGAAGGCGATCCAATCCGCGACCGTGCTGCTGGTAGACGATCTGGTCAACGAAGCCATCGTGGCCTACGCCTCTGCCGATGCGCGCATCGTGCACGTCGGCAAACGCGGTGGCTGCAAGTCCACACCGCAATCGTTCATCGAAAAACTCATGGTGACCGCCGCACTCGAAGGCGAAAACGTGGTGCGCCTCAAGGGCGGCGACCCCTTCATCTTTGGCCGTGGTGGTGAAGAGGTAGAAAGCCTGCAAGCCGCAGGCATCCGCGTCAGCGTGATCAACGGCATCACCTCCGGCCTGGCCGCAGTCACCTCACTGAATGTGCCACTGACCCACCGCGAACACGCGCACGGCGTGGTGTTTGTGACCGGCCACGCCAAACCTGGCGATGCAGGAACCGACTGGCGCGCACTGGCCCACACGGCCTACCAGGCCAAGCTGACTTTGGTGATTTACATGGGGGTGAGCGGTGTCGCCCACATCCAGGACGAGCTGCTGTACGGCCTGCCCGACAGCACGCCCGTGGCCGTGGTGCACAACGCCAGTCTGCCCACGCAGCGCCATGCGGTGTGCACACTGGGTGAGCTGCAAACCACCATCGCCCGCGAAGGGCTGGCCAGCCCCAGCGTCATCGTTGTGGGTGATGTGATGCAAGGCCTGCTGGCCGCAGCCCAAGTCCCCGAACGGGAGTCACTGGGTCAGACGCGCACCGCCTGAGCGTTCAGGCGGCGGCGAGTTGCTGCGGTTGCTGCGCGCGCGTGGCACCCACCGCCAGCAGCGCCAAAGCCAACGCCAGGGTGTAGTGCATCAACTGCACGGTGTTGAACAAGCCCAGGTAGTTGCTGTCGGCCTTGCCCGTAGCGGCCACCACAAAACTGCCCAGCAGGGCCAGCGTACCGGCCAGTCCCCAGGCATTGCGCTGCTGCACCATGGTCCAGGCAATCACCAGCGCAGACACCGCTGGCACCACATCCCGCCACGGCGCCACGCCGGCCAGCGTGAGCGCAATGCCCACCCCACCGACCACCAGAATGAAACGCCCCACCGCCGTACCACGTGTGGCCAGCGGCGCATCGGGCCAGCGCAGGCCGGATGCGAGCAACGGAAACGCCGCACAGGCGGCCAGCAGACTGGTAAAGCGGTGCGGGCCCAGCATCTCGGTCCAGCCCGAGTAACGAAACACGCCCAGGCAGGCGGCCAGGCCAATCAGCCCCGCCGCGACAGCCAGCGCGGGCCGCTGTCGCAGGTGAAACCACAGCACGGCCGCGCACACCAGCAACAACACCAGATCCGACAACGCATCCAGATTCATGCTGCCACTCCCACCGTATTGGCCGGTGCCACGGCCTGGCGGTTCAACCAGACCACACTGCCCACACACAACACCAGCAACGCGCCCTTGAGCAGCAGCGGCGCCTCAAATCCAAACCACTGCGGCACGGCAGCGAACGACAGGCCCAGCACCAGCAGGCGCGCCTGTTCCAGCCACTTGCCCCAGACCAAACGCTCCAGCAACGCACCCAGCGCCACCGCCGTTACCAAAATGCCAAGCGCATAGACCGCGGCTGTGCCTCTGTCCAAACCTTTGGCCACACCGATGAAATGCGAAACAAACGGCACCAGCACCGCGTACTGCAGCGCCACGTACCAGCGCAGCGGCACAGGGGTCTGCACATCAAAACGCGTGAAGGTGCGAGGCTCGAAATGCTCGATGGGCTCGTCGGTCCAGCCGCCGGGTGGCGCCACCCAGACGCCCAGCTTGGCGCGCCAGCCCTGCGCCGCGCGGGACATTTCCCACAGGTCGGCGTAGTAGTGCAGGTTGCCCTTGATCGGGCTGAAGCTGTGCAGCGGGTTGCGGATGCCGTAACAAATCTTCTCGCCATCGCGCTCTTCGGCAAAGGTGCCGAACAGGCGGTCCCACAGGACCAGGATACCGCCGTAGTTCTTGTCGATGCAGTAGTCGTTCTGACCGTGGTGCACACGGTGGTTGCTCGGCGTCACGAGGATGCGGTCCAGCACGCCCATGCGACCGATCAGCTCGGTGTGCACCCAGTACTGGTACAGCAGGTCAATGAGACCCACGATGACCAGCATTTGCCAAGGGATGCCCAGAACCGCCAGAGGCAGGTAAAACACCCAGCCGAACAGCGCACCGGTGGAGGTCTGCCGCAGTGCGGTGGACAGGTTGTAGTACTCCGACGAGTGGTGCACCACGTGCGAGGCCCACATCACATTGACCTCATGGCCCATGCGGTGCGCCCAGTAGTAACACAGGTCGTACAGCACCAGCGCCAGAATCCAAAGCGGAATGCTGCTCATGGACCATTCAGTAAAGCGGTAGGCCTCGTACACCGCGATGTAGATGCCCAGCGTGGCGATCTTGGTGAAGGCGTTGGTCACCTGGCTCAGCACGCCGTGGTGCAGGCTGGTGATGGCGTCGGGAATGTCGTAAACCGCCACACCGCGCCGCCGGGCCACCCAGGCCTCCAACAGAATGGTGAGCATGAACACGGGGATGGCATACACAATGGGATTCATGGCTTGTCTCGCTCTTGTTATGCGGTGCCTCTGTATCGGGCACCGTCATCCTTGAAAGTCTACACTGCAGCCCATGCAAAGTTTTGATGTTGTGATCGTGGGCGCCGGTGCAGCCGGCCTGTTTTGTGCCGGGGTCGCCGGACAGTTGGGGCTCAAGGTGCTGGTGCTGGACCACAGCGAAAAAGTGGCCGAAAAAATCCGCATTTCGGGCGGTGGACGCGCCAACTTCACCAACATGGACGTCACGGCGGCCAACTTCCTGAGCGAGAACCCGCGTTTTGCCAAGTCCGCCCTGTCGCGCTTCACCCCGGCCGATTTCGTGTCACTGGTCAAGAAACACGGCATCGCCTTCCACGAAAAACACAAAGGCCAGCTGTTTTGCGACCGCTCGGCCGAAGACCTGATCGCAATGCTGCTGGCCGAGTGCGCGGCCGGTGGCGTGGAGCGCTGGCAGCCCTGCGGCGTCAAAAACCTAAGGTTTTTGGCCTCCAGCCCTTATGGATCAAGCGCAAGCAGCTATGAAATTGATAGTGATCGCGGCACCATCCACTGCGGCGCCGTGGTCATCGCCAGCGGCGGCCTGTCCATCCCCAAGATCGGCGCGACCGATTTTGGCTACCGCGTGGCCAAACAGTTCGACCTGCCCCTGGTCACGCCGCGTCCGGCACTGGTGCCGCTGACCTTTGACGAAGCCGCCTGGGCGCCGTTTGCCCAGCTCTCGGGCCTGTCGCTGCCCGTCAGCATCGAAACAGGTGGCAAGAAGGACAAAACCGCTTTCCTCGAAGACCTGTTGTTCACCCACCGCGGCCTGTCTGGCCCGGGCGTGCTGCAAATATCGAGCTACTGGCAGGAAGGCACGCCCATCCGTCTGAACCTGGCGCCCGGCACGGATATCACCGCCCACCTGAACCAGGCCAAAGCCACCTCCCGCAAGCTGATCGCCAACGAGCTGGCCGCCCTGGTGCCCTCCCGCCTGGCCGACACCTGGGTCGCCCAGGGCACGGCACTGGGCCACAACTGGCAGCGCCCGGTCAACGAAGCCTCCGACAAGGCACTCACGGCACTGGCCGAGCGCCTGGCACGCTGGGAACTCACCCCCACCGGTACCGAGGGCTACCGCAAGGCCGAAGTCACCGCCGGTGGCGTGGACACCAAGGCCTTGTCCAGCCAGACCCTGGAATCCCGCCAGCCGGGCCTGTATTTCATTGGCGAGGTGGTCGATGTGACCGGCTGGCTGGGCGGCTACAACTTCCAGTGGGCCTGGGCCAGCGCCTTTGCCTGCGCAAAGGCGCTGGCCCAAGCCCTGCGGGCGGCATAGGGTTCCGCCCCCGACGCCCTCACTGCCCTATTGATGTGTATGGGCGTCTGCCCCCCCCCCCCCGGGGGCTGGCTCGCCTTGGGGCGAGTTGCCGTCCGCAGAGTTCGGGATATAATCCAAGGCTATTCTGGCAGTCCCCCGTCGGCCAATACTAGTTAAGACGGGGAATACCGCTGAACGTGGCATGTGGGGCTCGATCTCCCCACATGACTGGCGACAGCACATTTTGGACAACATTACGTAATGACAACCATCCGTGTAAAAGAAAACGAGCCGTTTGACGTCGCTCTGCGTCGCTTCAAGCGCACTATCGAAAAACTGGGTTTGCTGACCGACTTGCGCGCACGCGAGTTCTATGAAAAGCCCACTGCAGAGCGCAAGCGCAAGAAGGCAGCCGCCGTCAAGCGCAACTACAAGCGCATCCGCAGCATGCAATTGCCCAAGAAGATGTTCTAAAGAACAGCCTTCCAAGGCCCAAAAAAGCTCGCTTGGGGACGCTCCAGCGGGCTTTTTTTATGTCACCGCATCCCTTTTCGCTCCCCTTTCAGGAATACCGCTATGTCACTCAAAGACCAGATCACCGAAGACATGAAGACCGCCATGCGCGCCAAGGACAGCGAGCGCCTGGGCACTATCCGCCTGCTGCTGGCGGCCCTCAAGCAAAAGGAAGTGGACGAGCGTGTGGTGCTGGACGACGCCATGGTCGTGGCCATCGTGGACAAGCTGATCAAGCAGCGCAAGGACTCCATCGAAGCCTTCGTCAAGGCCGAACGCCAGGAACTGGCCGACAAGGAAGCGTCCGAAATGAAAGTGCTGCAGGCCTACCTGCCACAACGCATGTCTGCCGATGAAGTGCTCGTGGAAGTGAAAGCCATCGTCGCAGAACTGGGCGCGTCGGGCCCCGGCGATATGGGCAAGGTCATGGGCGTGGTGAAAACGCGTCTGGCCGGCAAGGCAGAGATGTCGGCCGTTTCTGCTGCGGTCAAGACTGCACTTTCTTCCTGATTTTTTCTCGCCCCGCTGCCGACAGAGGGCATACCTTTTGCTCCGTGTCCCCCGGGGCCTGAGGCCCCTCCTCCTTTACCTGCGCAAAACGCATGCCCCCTACCGGCAACTGGAGGGGTAGGCGCGGCAGCGGAATTCGAACGGCAGCGCCCCGACACGCACAGGAGCAGTCTGGTTATGCGTTTTGCGCAGGTCAAGGAGGAGCGCCCAAAGGGCGCGGGGGACGCGTAGCCCGGCTGCTCCGGACCAAGCGCAAACCCACATCGGAAAAAAGTTAGGAGCCGGCGACCTTCATCCGGTTCACCAGAATAGAACCCACGGTTTTTGCACCGTAGTTGTAGGTATCCGCACCCACGGCCTCAATGCCTTTGAGCATGGCCTTCATGTTGCCCGCGATGGTGATCTCGTGCACCGGGTAGGCAATGCGCCCCTTCTCCACCCAGAAACCACTGGCGCCGCGCGAATAGTCGCCGGTCACGTAGTTCACGCCCTGCCCCATCAGTTCAGTCACCAGCAGGCCGGTGCCGAGTTTTTGCAGCATGGCATCCAGATCGTCGCCCGCCTTGGTCAGGCGTGAGGTGAAAGTCAAGTTGTGCGAACCACCCGAATTGCCGGTGGTCTGCATACCCAGCTTGCGGGCCGAATAGCTGCTCAAAAAATAACCCTGCACACGCCCGGCATCCACCACCTGGCGGGCCTGCACGCGCACGCCTTCGTCGTCAAAGGGAGAGCTGCCCTTGCCGCGCAGCACAAACGGGTCTTCTTGGATGTCGATATGTCTGGGCAGCACCTGCTTGCCCAACGAGTCCAGCAAAAAGCTGCTCTTGCGGTACAAGGCACCGCCGCTCACGGCCTGCACAAAGGCGCCCAGCAGGCCTGCAGCCAAAGGCGACTCAAACAGCACGGGGCACTCCACTGTCTTGATCTTGCGTGCCTTCAGGCGGCTCAGGGCGCGCTCTGCGGCGTAGCGGCCAATGGCCTGGGGTGAGGCCAACTCGTCCGAAGAGCGCATGGAGCTGTACCAGGCGTCGCGCTGCATGTCGTCACCCTTGCCGGCAATCGGCGAGACCGACATGGAGTGGCGCGACGAGGCATAACCGCCGCGAAACCCATTGGTGTGGGCGCTGAAAAAGTGCGACTGTTGGGCCGACACGGCGGCGCCTTCGCTGTTGGTGATGCGCTTGTCCACCGAGAGGGCCGCGGCCTCGCATTCGAGCGCCAGGCGGGCAGCCTCTTCGCTGTTGATGGCCCAGGGGTGGAACAGGTCCAGGTTGCGGCTGCGTTGTTCTGGCGGCGCGATGTCTTTCGCATCGGGCAAACCGGCAAAGGTGTCTTCCGCGGTGAAGCGGGCAATGTCGAAGGCGGCGCGCACGGTCTGCGCAATCGCCGCCTGCGAGAAATCGGAAGTGCTGGCATTGCCACGGCGGTGGCCCACATACACCGTCACGCCCAGTGACTTGTCGCGGTTTCGCTCCACGTTTTCCAGCTCGCCATTGCGCACCGAAACGCTCAGTCCGCAGCCCTCGGACACCTCGGCACCGGCGTCGGTGGCACCCAGCTTTTTGGCCTCGGCCAGCGCCGTATCGGTCAGGGATTCAAAAAATGCGGGGCTGAAAGCAAAGCCGCTGTCGGCAGGTTTATTGGGGCGGGACTGGGGGGGAAAGGGTTTCTTCATGGCGACGGCTATGATACTTGGCTATGTCACGCAAACTAAAAAAAGGCTATTTCGTCAAGGGCCAGTTCGTCGCCGAGGGCAGCGCGCTGGACCTCGAGTACAAGCGCGAACTCAAAGGTACCGACGAGCCCACCCGCACCGACCTCAAGCGTGAAAGCACCGAACAGCAAAAACTCGGCGAAGACCTGCTCACCCTGCGCACTGAACTGTTGATCAAGCTGGATCTGCCCACCCGATTGGTCGAAGGTGTGGCCGAGGCCAAACGCATCACCAATTTCGAAGGCAAACGCCGCCAGATGCAGTTCATCGGCAAACAAATGCGTTTGCTGACGCCCGAGAAACACGAAGAAATCCGTGCCGCGCTGGCCGAACAGCACATGCCGTCTGCCAAAGAGACTTTGGTGCTGCATCAGGCCGAACAATGGCGCGACCGCCTGGTTGCCGAGGACGATGCGGTAGGCCAGTGGCTCACGCTGAGCCCCGGCACCGACAGCCAGCAACTGCGCTCGCTGGTGCGCCAGGCCCGCAAGGACGCCAAGCCCGAAAAACCCGGCGAGGCCCTGCGCCATGGCCGCGCGTACCGCGATATTTTTCAGTTGGTGCGTGAAGCCCTGCTGGCGAACCAGGAAGCCGCGCACGCCGAGCCCGATGACGAGGAAGACGAGGGAGCGGAAGATTGAACACGGCTTTGAACACCGCCGCCCCCCCCCAAGGCGTGAAGGCCCCCTCGGCGGGCAGCGCAGTACACGCAGTGACAAGCGTGGGGGCCACACCCGATGCGGTGAAGATCGGCATCGTTTCCATCAGCGACCGCGCCTCCAGCGGCGTGTATGAAGACAAGGGCTTGCCCGCGCTGCAAGCGTGGCTCGGCAAAGCCCTGCACAACCCCATCACGTTTGACGCGCGCCTGATCCCTGACGAGCAGGCCACCATCAGCGCCACCCTGATTGCGCTGGTGGATGCCGGCTGCGCATTGGTGCTGACCACCGGCGGCACCGGCCCCGCCATCCGCGATGTGACACCTGAGGCCACACTGGCCGTGGCACACAAGGAAATGCCGGGTTTTGGTGAGCAGATGCGCGCCATCAGCCTGCACTTTGTGCCCACCGCGATCCTCTCGCGCCAAGTAGCGGTGATTCGCGACCAGTCGTTGATCATCAACCTGCCGGGTCAGCCCAAGGCGATTGCCGAAACGCTGGAAGGGCTGAAGGATGCCGACGGCAAACAACTGGTCAACGGCATCTTTGCCGCCGTGCCCTATTGCATTGATTTGATTGGCGGGCCGTATCTGGAAACGGTAGACGCCGTGTGCAAGGCCTTCCGGCCAAAAAGCGCCGTACGCCCGAGTCGCGCCTAGAAAAATATGTCAAATCGGGCTCTAGCCCGCATTTGGATTGCGCAAGCAGCTATCATAGTGATAGCAATCCGAGCAACAAAACCAATTTTCCGCCGGGCCGCCCCAAGGAAAATTAGCCCCCTTTGGGGGGCAGCGACCCGCGCAGCGGCGGAGCGTGGGGGCGCTATTTCCCTACCAACTCGTTGAGCTTGGCGGCTTCGAAACACTCCTTGCGCGCCGCGTCCTGCGGCACACAGTCGTCCTGGGCACGGCTGGCGGACAAGGATTCAATCGCCTTCCACAGCAGCGCAATCTGGTGGTCCTGGCCCGAAGCTGAATCGATCAGCCCGCGCAGGGCCTGGCTGACAGGGTCGTCTTCCTGGGTAATGCCATAAGCGCTGAATTTGGGGGCCTGGCTGGTGACGTCCGCGCTCTCGCCCGCCTTGCTGGGAATGATGCGCGCGGGGATGCCCACCGCCGTGGCACCTGCGGGCACGGGCTTGATGACCACGGCGTTGCTGCCGATCTTGGCGCCGTCACCCACCTCAAAACCACCCAGAATTTTGGCCCCGGCGCTGACCACCACATCGCGGCCCAGCGTGGGGTGGCGTTTGGCGCCTTTGTACAGGCTGGTACCGCCCAGCGTGACACCCTGGTAGATCGTGCAACCGTCGCCAATTTCCGCCGTCTCGCCCACCACCACGCCCATGGCGTGGTCAAAAAAGACGCGCTGGCCGATCTTGGCGCCGGGGTGGATTTCAATGCCGGTGAAAAAGCGCGACACATGCGAGATAAAGCGCCCCAGCCACTTGAAACCATGTTCCCAGCACCAGTGCGCGCGCCGGTGCAGCCACAGAGCGTGCAGACCCGGGTAGCAGGTCAACACCTCCCAGGTGGTTCGCGCCGCAGGATCGCGGTCGAGAATGCATTGGATGTCGGAGCGCAGGCGTGAAAACATGGTTCGCAGTCTAGCCGGTCAAACCGGGTTTGCCGTCTATAGCCACCAATCCCACACCCGCAGTCGGTGCTTGGCCACGGCGCTGCAGGATGGCTTTGGCAATGCCGCGCAGGATGTGGATTTCTTCCTGCGTGACTTGGGCGCGATTGAACAAGGCGTTCAGGCGTGGCATCAGCTTCTTGGGTGCGGCCGGGTCCAGAAACTCCAGCGCGACGAGTGACTGCTCCAGGTGGGCCAGCATGCCGGCCACCTGGGCCGCGTCAGCAAGACCCGCCCCCGTTCGGGTTGGGCCCGTCGAAGCCTGCAACCCTTCGACAGGCTCAGGGAGAACGGAATCGGAAAAACCACCCAGCGCCAGCCGCCATTCATACGCAATCACCTGCAGCGCCGCACCGATATTGAGCGAACCAAACTGCGGGTTGCTGGGAATGCTCAGGGCCACATGGCAGCGGTACACATCTTCGTTGCGCATGCCGAAACGCTCGGAACCAAACAGAAACGCAATGCCGGTTTGTTCCAACACACCGGAATTCGGTGCCAAATCGCCCTCCAGCCCCGATGGAACCTGCGCAAGCAGCTCCCCTTTTGATAGCAATTCGAAGTGTTCCCGCGGCGTGCGGGTGGGCGGGCCAAAGTCACGCGGCGTCATGGCGGTGGCGCACAGGTGGCTCATGCCGTCCAGTGCCTCGTCCAGCGTTTCCACAATGCGGCATTTGTCCAGCACATCCAGCGCCCCGCTGGCGCGCTGGATGGTTTCTTCGCGGCGCAGCACATTGGCCCAGCGCGGGGCGACCAGCACCAGATCGTCAAAACCCATGGTTTTCATGGCGCGCGCGGCAGCGCCCACATTGCCGGCATGGCTGGTATTGATCAGGATAAATCGGGTCTGCATGGGTAAAAACGGTCTAAAAAGCAGTCTGTGGCGCCTGGGCAAACCCGGATAGGGTGCGCTCTCAAGGCGGGGCGGCTAAAATCTGGCCCTATTGTCGCCGCCTGCATCGCCAGCCGGTCTTCCCCAGTTCTTCCCCCAACAATCTATGTCGCCCAATCTGCACCCCATGATCAACGTGGCCGTCAAGGCCGCCCGCGCCGCTGGCAACATCATCAACCGCGCCGCGCTGGACATTGAATCGGTCCGCGTCTCGCAAAAGAAGGCCAACGACTTTGTCACCGAGGTGGACCAGGCTGCAGAAGCCGCGATCATAGAAACCCTGCTCACCGCCTACCCCGGCCACGGCATCTGGGCCGAAGAGTCAGGCCGCGAACACGGCGCCCAGGATTCCGAATACGTCTGGATCATCGATCCGCTGGACGGCACCACCAATTTCATCCACGGCCTGCCCGTGTACTGCGTCAGCATCGCCTTGGCCGTGAAGGGCAAGATTGAGCAAGCGGTGGTGTACGACCCCACCCGCAACGACCTGTTCACTGCCACCAAAGGCCGCGGCGCCTACCTGAACGACCGCCGTCTGCGCGTCTCCAAACGCACGCGCCTCCAGGAGTCGTTGATCTCCACCGGTTTCCCCTTCCGTCCGGGCGACAACTTCAACCAGTACCTGAGCATGATGGGCGACGTGATGCAGCGCACTGCGGGCCTGCGCCGCCCCGGTGCCGCCGCGCTGGACCTGGCCTATGTGGCCGCAGGTTACACCGAAGGCTTTTTCGAACTGGGCCTGCAGCCCTGGGACGTGGCCGCAGGTTCGCTCCTGGTCACCGAAGCCGGTGGTCTGGTCGGCAACTTCACCGGTGAAGCCGACTTTCTGGAACAGGAAGAATGCCTGGCCGGCAGCCCCAAGATCTATGGCCAGATGGTCAGCATCCTGGGCAAGTACAGCAAGTTTGCCGGCGCCGGCGAAAAAGCCGCTTTGCGCCAAGCCTACCCGGTGGCCAGCTTGGGCACCCTGTCTGCCGATGCGCAAGGCGCCGCCGAGTAATCCGTTTTAGATATGGGCAGCCGGGTCGTCGAGCAGCAATTGCTCCACGGGCACCGGTTTGCTGAACAAATACCCCTGAAACAGGGTGCAGCCGCATTGCAGTAAAAAGTCGCGCTGCCCCGCTGTTTCCACCCCTTCCGCCACCACACTCAGGCCCAGGCTCTGGCCCAGCGCCAGGATGGTGCGGGCAATGGCCGCATCGTTGGGGTCGGTCAGCACATCGCGCACAAACGACTGGTCGATCTTGAGCTGCTCCAGCGGCAACAGCTTCAGGTACGACAGCGACGAATACCCGGTGCCAAAGTCGTCCAGCGAAAACTGCACGCCGTGCTCGCGCAGTTCGCCCATCTTGCGCACCGTGTCCTGGGTGTCGCCCAGCAACAGGCTTTCGGTCAGCTCCAGCCGCAGCAGTTGCGGGCTGGCCTGTGTGCGGCGCACGGTGTCCATCACCTGTTCCACAAACTCGGGATGGCGGAACTGGCGTGCACTCACATTCACGGCCACAGTCAGTGCCGCGGTGGCGCTCCGGTGTGACCAGAAGGCCAACTGCCTGCAGGCGGCGTCCAGTACCCAACCACCCAGTGCCAGAATCAGCCCGGTCTGCTCGGCAATCGAAATGAACGCATTGGGCGGCACCAGCCCGCGCTGCGGATGTTGCCAGCGCACGAGTGCCTCCACGCCCACCACGCGGCTATGGGCGTCCACCACGGGCTGGTAGTGCAGTAGCAGCTCGCCCCGCTGCAGGCCCAGGCGCAGATCGGACTCCAGCGCGGTGCGCTGCGCCACCAGGGCCTGCATGGTGGGGTCGAAAAAGCGCATGGTGTTGCGCCCTGCCGATTTGGATTCGTACATGGCCAGATCAGCCTGCTTGAGCAAATCATCCACGGACTGGTGCTGATCCTCGAAGAGCGCAACACCGATGCTGGGCGTACTGTGGTGCTCCAGTGCACCCAAGCGGTAGGTCTGGTTCAAGGCGGCCAGGATTTTTTTGCCGACCAGTTCCACCTGGGCCGTGGCCTGGTCCAACGCGGTGTCCAGGTTTTGCAGCATCACCACAAATTCGTCACCCCCGAGCCGGGCCACGGTGTCGGTTTCGCGCACACAGGTCACCAGGCGCTGCGCCACCTGCAACAGCAGCATGTCGCCCACATCGTGGCCCTGGGTGTCGTTGAGGTCCTTGAAGTTGTCCAGGTCAATGAACAGCAGGGCGCCGGGCGTCTTGTCCCGACCACTGGTGGCCAAGGCGTAGTGCAGCCGGTCCATCAGCAGGCGGCGGTTGGGCAGCCCGGTCAGCACGTCGTAATAGGCCAGCTTTTCAATCTTTTCCTCGGCACGCTTGCGCCCGGTGATATTGCGCCCGACACCGCGGTAGCCGGCAAAACGCCCATCGGCATCAAAGAAAGGTGCACCGCTGAGTGACATCCAGTAAGGGCGCCCCTTGTAGTCCAGCTCCTGCAACTCCAGATCGTGAAACACCGCGTGTGACTTCAGGATCGCGCGGTGGGCGTCCCAATCCGCAGGGCCCATGTTGAGCGCACCGATATCCCAGCGGGTTTTGCCCAGGCCGGCCAGGGCCTGTCCACCGCCCTTGTGCACCATGGCCCCATCCAGCCGGGATAGGCGAAACTGGGCATCCTGCTCCCAATACCAGTCGGACGACAGCTCGGTCAATGCACGAAAGCGCTCTTCACTCTCGCGCAGCGACGCCTGAGAGGCCTTGTGGTCGGTCACGTCGGTGATGGAACCGTAGGCCATGGCCTGCCCATTGGCTTCCACAAAGGTAATGGCCTTGCCAAACAGCACCCGCGTCGTGCCATCGTCAAACCGCACCCTGAACTCGTAGGCCCAGGTCTGCCCGTGTCCAGCACCTTCCTGCATGGACCGCACCATGCCTGGCATGTCGTCCGGGTGGATATGGCGAAAAATCCGGGTTGAGTCCGCATAGGCCTGCTCGGGGCTCACACGAAAAACGTCCTGCACCGCATCACTGACAAACACAAACGCACCGCTTTGTTTGCCATGGCGCGCAAACTGGAACACCATCTCGGGCAGGCGGCTGGTCAGGCGCTGCACCAGCCCCAAGCGGTCCTGCAGCGCCTGCTTGGCCTCCTGCTCCTCGGTAAAGTCCTGTACCACCCCATAGTCCAGATAGCTGCCGTCGCGCCCCTGGTGGCGGCGCATGCGGCTGCGCATCCAGTGCACCTTGCCATCCGGGTGCATCCACCGATATTCCAGCGTACTGCCATCCAGTTGCGTGCGGGCTTGAATGAAAGCCGCGCGGTCTTCCGGGTGGATACGCCCGCGTGCCACGCCCGTACTCAGATCGGTGTCGGTTGGGATGCCCCCCAGCGCGTACAACCCGGCAGACCATTGCTGCTGCTTCGCATTGAAGTCGGCCATGGTCCAGTGGCCCACACGGGCCAGGTTTTCGGTGAGCTCGAAAATCTCCACCTTGGCCGTCAATTCATCGTTGAGCTTTTGCAGGGCGCGTTCGCTTTCCTCGATGACCGCCTGCGCCTTGCGCTGCTGGGTGACATCGGTCAGTTGCGAGACATAGTGCGGCTCTCCATCGATGTCGATAAAGGCGGCATCCAGCTGCAGCAACAGCGACCGGCCGTCACGCGTGACAAAAGGCAGATCCACGGTGCGCGCGCCCGCGCTGCGCAACCGCGCGAGCGTGGCTTCGCGGACTTGCGCATCGGGCCACACGCCCATTTCCAGCGTGGTCTTGCCCAGAGTTTCCTCGCGCGAGTAGCCGCTTATGACACACCACTTGTGGTTGACTTCCACAAAACGCCCATCGCTGCGCCGGCTGATAAGAATGGCAGCGGGACTGTCCCAGAAGCTTCCCTGCAACAAGCTGTGGGCACGCGCGGCGTCAGCCTGTGCAGCTTGCAGGGCGTGCTGCAGCGCCTCCACTTGCGCCGCCAGGTCGTTAGATGCCATGGCGCCTTCTTTTTTCATCTCACCCGCAAATCCAATTGCACCACAGGTACCGGACGGCCGAACAAATACCCCTGGAAGGCCTTGCAACCCGCACGCAACAGAAACTCGTGCTGGCCCTTGGTCTCCACCCCTTCCGCCACCACGCCCAAGTCCAGGCTTTGCGCCAGATTCAGGATGGTGCGGGCAATGGCGGCATCGTTGGGGTCATTGAGCACATCGCGCACAAACGATTGGTCGATCTTGAGTTGGTCCAGCGGCAGACGCTTGAGGTACGACAGGGAGGAATAACCGGTGCCAAAGTCGTCCAGCGAAAAGTTCACGCCGATGGAGCGCAACTCCCCCATCTTGACGATGGCGTCTTCGATGTCGCTGAGCAGCAGGCTTTCGGTCAGCTCCAGCTTCAGGCGGTAGGGGTTGGCACCACTCACGCGCAGCAGGCTCAACAACTGGTTGGAAAACTCGGGATGGCGGAACTGGCGCGCGCTCACATTCACCGCCATGGTGAGGCGCTGGGTGGATGCCTGCGCACTCCATTCCACCAACTGGGCGCACGCCGTCTCCAGCACCCACTGCCCCAGCGGCAAGATGAGCCCGGTTTGCTCCGCCACCGGGATGAACTCCGCGGGCGACACCAGCCCCCGCTCAGGGTGTTGCCAGCGCACCAGCGCTTCTACCCCGGTGATGCGGGCTTGCGCGTCCACCACGGGTTGGTAATACAGCAGAAACTCGTTGCGCTCCAGCCCCAGCCGCATATCGGCCTCCAGCGTGGCCCGTGCACTGGCGGCCGCCTGCATTTGTGGGTCGAAGAAGCGCAGTGTGTTGCGCCCGGCGGCCTTGGCCTGGTACATCGCCAGGTCCGCCCGCTTGAGCAGTTCGTCCAAGCTGTGCGCATGCTGGAAAAACAGCGTTACGCCGATGCTGGGTGAACTGTGGTGGCGCTGGCCTTCCAGGTCGTACTCCTGGTTCAGCGCAAGCAGGATTTTCTTGCCCACGGTTTCGGCCAGTGCGGCAGCGTCGGCAGGCATCTCGCCAATCTCTTCGAGCATCACCACAAATTCATCCCCACCGAGCCGCGCCACGGTATCGGCACTGCGCACACATTTGGACAGTCGATCGGCCACCTGTTTGAGCAGTTCGTCACCGGTATGGTGACCCATGGTGTCGTTGAGTATCTTGAAGTTGTCCAGATCAATGAACAACAACGCGCCGTGGGAGGTGTGGCGTGCGCTGGCCTCCAGCGCATGGTTCAGCCGGTCGATCAGCAAGCGCCGGTTCGGCAGGCCGGTCAGGGCATCGAAAAAGGCCAGGCGCTCGATGTCCGCCTCGGCCTGCTTGCGCGCCGTGATATCGCGCCCAGTGCCACGGTAGCCCCGAAATTCCCCGCGCGGACCAAGGATCGGGGCCCCGCTGATAGACACCCAGGACATGCTGCCATCCTCACGCAGGCGCTGCATCTCGAAGTCGCGGAAGGGCTCATGCCGTTCCAGTTGTGCCTTATGGGCCGCCCATTGCGCGTCTGTAACACCCAGTACCCCCGAGTCCCACCGGGTCCTGCCCACATACACCTTCGTGGGCACGCCGTTGGTGGACTCCGTACTGCCATCCACATGCACAAAGCGGAAATCCGCGTCCTGCTCCCAGTACCAGTCAGAGGACAGTTCGGTGAGACTGCGGAACCGCATCTCGCTTTGTTGCAACTGCTCCAGCATGCTCTTGCGCGCCGTGATATCCAGGAACGATCCGCACCACAGCACCGCGCCATCGGGCCGGACCTCGGGCACGGCGCTCCCCAAAAGCCAGCGCTGCGGGCCACTGCGGGGCCAGGTGCGCACCTCACACTCCCACGGCGTCAGGGTACGTGTCGCCTCCTGCGAAACCTCCAGCAGGTGGGGCAGGTCGTCGCGATGGATGTGGTTGAAGAACTGGTGGGCATCCTCACACACCTCCCGCTCGGTCACACCAATGAATTGCTCAATGCCCGCGCTGATAAACGGAAAATTCATGCGGCCATCCGGCCAGGCCTGGAACTCGAAAAGCACGCCCGGCGCGCGGCTGGTGATCTTCTGGATGAAAGCGAGCTGCGCTTGCAGCGCCTCCATGGCCTGACGCTCTGCCGTGATTTCCTGCACGATGCCGAAGTCTGCCTTCACCACCCCATGTTCGATCTGCCGGTGCATGCGCGAGCGAATCCAGCGCGTAGAACCATCGGCGTGGATGTAGCGGTACTCCACGGTTTCGCCATTCATCTGGCGCAGGGCGTTCTTGAATATGTTCAGGTCTTGCGCGACAACCTGCTGCTTGTAGATCCCTTGCGGGGCGCTCATTTTCTGAGGCGCCCCCGTCATTTCCGCATACCCATGCGAGAAGTGCACCATCGGGTCGTCCGGGTAGGTAACCCAGTGGCCCACCTTGGCGACCTTCTCGGTTATTTCATAAAGCTTGACCTGGCGATTGAGTGTTTCATACGCCCGCTCCAGGGCTTTTTCACTCGCCAACATGGCCTCCTGGGCCAGCCGGTCGGCGGTGACGTCACGCAGAAAGATCAGGATGTAGGCCTCCCCTTCGGCCTCGACCAGATTGGCGTTCATGCGGATCATGCGCGGCATGCCATCTTTCATGATCAGGGTGACATCGGCATCGGTGATGCGTCCGTTCATCTTGAGCGGGGTCAGCGCCGCTTCGCGCGCCTGCTCATTCGGCCAGTGCCCTATCTCTACCGCGGTGCGCCCGAGTACCTCCTCGCGGGAAAAGCCGGTCAGGCGCAGCCATTCCGCGTTGACTTCGGCAATCGTGCCGTCCTGGGCCCGGGTCAGGGCAATGGCTTCCGGGCCCTGGCTGAAAGCCGCCCTGAACACGGCATCGGAGACGGCAGGAGACTCTCCATGGCGTGTCGTCCCATCCGCATGCGCGGCGGAAGGACGTGGCGCGTTTTGGGAAAGTGTCTCCACAGGCATCTGCAGCTCACGCTGGGGGTTGTATTGCTCCGTATGATAGGGCCTATCCCAAGGCGCACCAACCGCGGACAAACCCCCTCGCCCCCTCTTCTTTTTCCCTGAGCACCGTGACCCCACCTGACAAACTGCCCGCCGCACCCCTGGAGCAGCACACCCCCATGATGCAGCAGTACCTGGGCCTCAAAGCAGCCTATCCCGGCACCCTGCTTTTCTACCGCATGGGGGACTTTTACGAGATGTTCTACGGTGACGCCGAGAAAGCGGCTGCCCTGCTGGACATCACCCTGACCCAACGGGGCCAGTCAGCCGGCCAGCCAGTCGTCATGGCCGGTGTGCCGTTTCACGCCATGGAAGGTTACCTGGCCAAGCTGATCCGCCATGGCGAATCGGTGGCCATCTGCGAGCAAACCGGGGAAGTCGGCGCCGCCAAAGGCCCGGTGGAACGCAAGGTGGTGCGCGTGGTCACCCCCGGCACGCTGACCGATACCGAACTGCTCAGCGAAAAAACCGAATCCATGTTGATGGCCGTGCACCAGGGCCCACGCAACCGCTGCGGCCTGGCCTGGCTGTCCGTGACCCAAGGTCTGGTGCACCTGGCCGAATGCGCCCCCGATGAGGTGCCGGACTGGATTTCCCGCGTGGCACCGAGCGAGCTGGCCTACAGCGCCGGTGTCACCACCACCTTTGAAGACCGCCTCAAACGCTTGCGCAACGGCACAGCCACCTACCTCACGGCGCGCCCCGAGTGGCAATTCGACAGCGCCCTTGGCCAGCGCAAGCTGCTGGACGCGCTGCAAGCCGCCAGCCTCAGCAGCTGGAACGCCCAGGACCTGCCGCTGGCCCATGCCGCTGCTGCCGCGCTGCTGGGTTACGCCGAACATACCCAGGGCCGTGCGCTGACCCACATCAGCAACGTGCAGGTGCAGCGCGACGACGAACTCATCGACCTGCCCACCACCACACGCCGCAACCTGGAACTCGTGCAGACCCTGCGCGGCGAAGAAGCGCCCACGCTGTTTTCGCTCTTGGATACCTGCATGACCGGCATGGGCAGCCGCCAGCTCAAAAGCTGGCTACTGACCCCGCGGCGCGACCGCGCGCAGGCGCAGCAGCGGCTGGATGCCATTGCAACACTGCGCAGTGGTTTGTGGCAAACGCTGCGCGGCCAGCTCAAAGGCAGTGCCGACGTGGAGCGCATCACCGCCCGCGTGGCGCTGCGCCAGGTGCGTCCGCGCGAACTCGTGGGTCTGGCCCAGACGCTACAAAAAACGGAGCTGCTTGCGCAATCCCTGCAAGGGCTGGAGGCCTATTTGGCACATATTTCAGAGGATCTGCACCCGCCCCTGGAATGCGCCGCGCTGCTGCAGCAGTCCATAGATGCCGAGCCCGCCGCGCTGGTGCGCGACGGCGGTGTCATCGCCACCGGTTTTGACGCCGAGCTCGACGAGCTGCGCGCCATCCAGACCAATTGCGATGCTTTCCTGATCGACCTGGAAACCCGTGAAAAAGCGCGCACCGGCATCGCCAACCTGCGCGTGCAGTTCAACCGCGTGCATGGCTTCTACATTGAGGTCACCCAGGGCCAGGCCGACAAGGTGCCCGACGACTACCGTCGCCGCCAGACCCTCAAGAACGCCGAGCGCTTCATCACGCCCGAGCTGAAAGCCTTTGAAGACAAGGCGCTCAGCGCCCAGGAGCGCGCGCTGGCACGTGAAAAATACCTGTACGAGCAAATCCTCGACCGCCTGCAGCCCTTTGTGCCCGCCCTCACCCGCGTGGCCCGCGCGCTGGCCGCACTCGATGCGCTGTGCGCGCTGACCGAGCGCGCCCTCACGCTGGACTGGTGCGCGCCGCAGTTTGTGGTGGAGCCCTGCATTGACATTACGCAGGGCCGCCACCCGGTGGTGCAGGCGCGGCTGGCTGAACTCTCCAGCGGTAACTTCATCGCCAACGACACGCGCATGGGTGCCAAGGCCCGCATGCAGGTCATCACCGGCCCCAACATGGGCGGTAAATCGACCTATATGCGCCAGGTGGCGCTCATCGTGTTGCTGGCCAGCATCGGCAGCTACGTGCCTGCCGCCGCCTGCCGACTGGGGCCTATCGATGCCATACACACCCGCATTGGCGCTTCGGATGATCTGTCCAACGCCCAGTCCACCTTCATGCTGGAGATGACCGAGGCCGCGCAAATCCTGCATAGCGCCACGCCGCACAGCCTGGTGCTCATGGACGAGATCGGCCGGGGTACATCGACCTTCGACGGCCTCGCACTGGCCAGCGCGATTGCCACCCAATTGCACGACAAGACCCAGGCCTTCACGCTGTTCGCCACCCACTACTTTGAGCTCACCGAGTTCCCGGCCACGCACCATGGCGCGCTGAACGTGCACGTAAGCGCCGCCGAAGCCGGCCGCGACATCGTCTTCCTGCACGCGATTGAACCCGGCCCAGCCAGCAAGAGCTACGGTGTGCAGGTGGCGCGCCTGGCCGGCATGCCCGCGGCCGTGCTCAACCAGGCCCGCCATGTGCTGGAGGCACTGGAGAGCCAGGCCAGCGAATCGCAAGCGCAGGTCGACCTGTTTGCCGCACCACCCGCTACAGAAACCATAGCTGCTTCCGCAATGGATTCGGCGGTTGCGGCCCTGAATCCCGATGCCATGAGCCCGCGGGACGCGCTGGAAGCGATTTACCAGCTCAAAGGACTGTTAGCCCGAAGCTGATTTTTACCGTGGTGCCGAAACCCCATCCGGCACCCCAACTGCCCCTTCTCAGGTAACCCTATGATTTCGCGCACCCCAAGCCCCCTTGCCCCCACGCTGGATGGCGTTTTCACCCTGTCCGAACTCTTTGCCTGGCGCGTCGCACAGACACCGCAGGCCGCGGCCTACCTGCAATACGACGAACCCGCCCAACGCTGGGCACCTGTCAGTTGGCAGGCCATAGGCGCACAGGTACACAACGTGACCGATGCGCTGGGCAACCTGCAACTGCCCAGAGGCTCACGCATCGCCATCCTGTTGCCCAACGGCTTGCCCGCCGTCTGCATTGACCAGGCCAGCCTCGCGCAAGCCTGTGTGCCCGTGCCTCTGCACGCACTGGACAACCCCGCCAGCATCGCCTACATCCTGGCCGACAGCGACACCGTGCTGCTGATCGCACAGTCCCTCGCGCAGTGGGAGGCCATTGCGTCTGCGGGCGTGGAGTTTCCCGCGCTACGCCAGGTAGTGGTCCTCGAAGCCACGCCAGAACCCCTGCCCTCCACACCACAGTTGCCCGTCGTCTTCTGGAGCGACTGGCTGGCGCAGCCCCGTCATGCCCCAGCCCCCAGCGAACCACCGCGCGCAGACGAACTGGCAACGCTGGTGTACACCTCCGGCACCACCGGCAAACCCAAGGGCGTGATGCTCACGCACGAGAACGTGCTGGAGAACGTCAAAGCCGTGCTGCAGCGCGTGGTACCCGGGCCGCAGGATGTGTTTCTGTCTTTCCTGCCGCTGTCGCACACCTTTGAGCGTACGGCCGGGTACTACCTGCCCATCGCAGCTGGCAGTTGTGTGGCCCATGCGCGCTCGGTCGCGCTGCTGTCGGAAGACATGAAAACGGTGCGCCCCACGGTCCTGATTTCGGTACCCCGGATTTATGAGCGGGTGTATGGGGTTCTCAAAGGCATGCTGGTGGCTTCACGGCTCAAGTCCACGCTGTTCCAGTGGGCGCAAACCGTGGGCTGGCGGCGTTTTTGCCGCACCCAAGGCCTGCCGGTGCCAGGGCGTATGCCTGCCGCACTGGATGCGCTCGTATGGCCCGCTCTGAACCGGCTGGTAGCCCGCCCGTTGCTGGCCCAGTTTGGGGGGCGGCTGCGCGTCGCGGTCAGCGGCGGCGCGGCGCTGTCGCAGCCCATTGCGCACTGCTTTCTGGGTCTGGGCCTGCCCATCCTGCAGGGCTACGGCATGACAGAAACTTCCCCGGTGGTGGCCGTCAATGGCTTGGATGACAACGACCCGGCCACCATTGGCCGAGCATTGCCCGGCGTGGAGGTGCGCATTGGAGAACTACAGGAGCTGCAAGTACGCAGCCGCAGCGTGATGCGCGGCTACTGGAAACGCGAGGCAGACACCGCCGCCACCTTTGTGGACGGCTGGCTGCGCACCGGTGACCAGGCTGCCATTGAGGGTGGACGCATTCGCATCCTGGGCCGCATCAAGGAAATCATTGTCACGTCCACCGGAGAAAAGATTGCCCCGGGCGATCTGGAGCTGGCCATCACCAGCGACCCTTTGTTCGAGCAGGCCTACACCTTTGGCGACAACAAACCCTTTATCGCCTGCATTGTGGTGCTGAGCCAGGCCGGTTGGCGGCAACTGGCGGCCAGTCTGCAGCTCCCCGCAGATGCGCCACAGAGCCTGGATGCGCCCGCAGCAAGGCAAGCCGCGCTGACACGCATACAGGCGCTTACCCGAGGCTTCCCGTACTACGCCCAGCCCCGCGCCGTGGCGCTGACCCAGGAACCCTGGACCAGTGAGAACACCCTGCTCACCCCCACGCTGAAGCTCAAACGCAAGAACCTGACAGCCCGTTTTGCCGCCGAAATGGACCAGTTGTACCGGCGTTAAGTCCGCCCTGCGCAAGGCCACCCCTTTACACTCTAGGTTTAGAACCCGCACCGCCCTCCCGGCACCCCAGAAATGACCTACTGCGTCGCTATCAAACTCAACGCCGGACTGGTGTTCCTCTCCGACTCCCGCACCAACGCCGGGCTGGACCAGATCAGCACCTTCCGCAAGATGATCGTCTACGAGAAGCCCAATGACCGCTTCATGGTGCTGCTGTCGGCCGGCAACCTGAGCATCTCGCAGTCCGTGCGCGAGATTCTGCAGGTCGAGCGGCTCAAGGACCACGAAGCCGACGAAGGCACCACGATCTGGAACGCCCGCAGCATGTTTGACGCGGCGCGCGTGCTGGGGTCGGCCATACGCCGGGTGCAGGAGCGTGATGGCGCGGCACTCAAAGCCTCCGGTGTGGACTTCAATGTGTCGCTGATCTTTGGTGGACAAATCCAGGGCGAAGGCATGCGCCTGTTCCAAGTCTACTCAGCAGGCAACTTCATCGAAGCCACACCCGAAACACCCTATTTCCAGGTGGGCGAATCCAAATACGGAAAACCCGTGCTTGACCGCGTCATCACCCCCACGACCCCGCTGGACGAAGCCGCCAAGTGCGCGCTGGTGTCTATGGATTCCACGCTCAAATCCAACCTATCGGTGGGCCTGCCCATGGACCTAGTGGTCTACGAGGCCAATAGCTTCCAGACCGACAAGGTGGTCTGCATTGACGAAAACAACCCCTACTTCAAGATGCTGCACGGCAGTTGGGGCCAGAAGCTGCGCGAGGTGTTTGACAGCATCGAAGACCCGATGTGGCACGGCGAGTCCACCAACGTGCCGCTGATGCAGCAGTCCACCCGCAGCCTGCCCCTGAAAAAAATCACAACGCCTGAAGAGAAGTTGATATAGCCGGTATGTCCACCATCGTTTTCTCCCACGCCAACAGCTTCCCCGCCAGCACCTACAAGGTGCTTTTCAAGAGCCTGCGTTCCCGGGGCTTTGCGGTCAAGGCGCTGGACAAATTTGGCCACGATGCACGGTACCCGGTCACCAACAACTGGCCCCAGGTGGTGCAGCAACTGCTGGACTTTGTACAGCCTGTGGTCGAGAAGGTCGGCGAGCCGGTCTGGCTGGTGGGCCACTCGCTGGGCGGCTTCCTCAGTGTGATGGCAGCGGCACGCCGGCCTGATCTGGCGCGTGGCGTGGTGCTGGTCGACTCACCCTTGGTCGGGGGCTGGCGCTCCTCGGCGCTGGGCGTCATGAAATCCACACAGCTTTTTGGTTCACTTTCGCCCGGCGCGGTGAGCAAACAGCGGCGCAACACCTGGCCCTCGGTCGAGGCGGCCTATGAACACTTTCGCCACAAGAAAGCGTTTGCCCAATGGGACGACCAGGTACTGCTGGACTATGTGACCTACGGCACCTGCGAAGAGGATGGCAAACGCGTGCTGAATTTTGACCGCCAGATCGAGACCCAGTTCTACAACACCGTACCCGACAACCTGGAGCGCCTGCTGGCGCGCCACCCCCTCAAATGCCCGGTGAGTTTTATCGGCGGGCGCGACTCCATGGAGATGAAGCAGGTCGGCATGACCTTGACTGAAAAAATCACCAAGGGCCGCACCATGATGCTGGATGGCAGCCACCTTTTCCCCATGGAAAAACCGCTGGCCACCGCTGCCGCCATCGAAGCCGCCCTGCGCAACATGGGGCACTGAAGCGCAACATGTCTAACACGTTGCAAGCCCAGGTGGATGCGCTGAAAGCGCAGCACCTGCACTTGCAGGTCCAGTACCAGGCATTGGAGCGGTCGCTGGAACAGCAGTCTGCGTCTGCACAACGCTGGCAGGCCCAGCGCAACCTGGATATGGAAGCGCAAGCCCAGGAGCACCGCAAGGCCGCAGCGCTGCAGCGTACGTTCTACCGCATCGCCGAACGCGCCACGGCCGACCTCTCGCTCTACGAATTCCTGCAGTCCGTGCACGCCCTGCTGGGCGAGCTGTTGTACGCCAAAAACTGTTACGTGTGCCTGTACAACCCGAAAAAACACACGCTGGATTTTCCGTACTACGTGGACGAACGGGACGGTGACACCATGCAGTGCAATGACGTGCCCTACCGCCATGGACTCACAGAGTTTGTTCTGCGCACGGCCCAACCACAGTTGATCGATGCAACGCGTTTTCAAGCGCTGCAGGACGCCGGCGAAATCACCGATGCGTCGGGCGACCTGAGTTTTTCGGCCTGGTTGGGTGTGCCCATGCAGATACAAGGCGCGTTGCGCGGTGTGCTGGTGGTGCAGAGCTACGAAAGCTCCATTCCGTACACCGAGGCCGACGCCAAGATTCTCAGTTTTGTAGCCAACCACTTCAGCACCGCGCTGGAGCGCTACCAGGCCATTGACGAAATGCGCAAGTCCGAAGAGCGCTACCGGCTGGTCATTGAAAGCGTCGGCGTTGGCGTGGTGGTGGTGCAGGACGGTCGCATGGTGTTTGCCAACCCGGCCCTCATACGCATCGTGGGCCATCCGCTGGACTACCTGCTGACACAGTCCTTCACCGCCACCATCCATCCGGAGGACGTGGCCGCTGTGGTCGAACGCCACCAGCGCCGCCTGCGCGGCGAGCCCGTCGAAACCACCTACGGTTTTCGCATCCTCACGGGCCAGGGAGACGTGCGTACGCTAGAACTGTCCGCTGTCAAGATCGAGTGGGACAAGCGCGACGCCACGCTGATGTTTGTGGTGGACGCTACCGCACGCATTCAAGCAGAGGAGACCCAGCGCATCGCCCTGCAGAAGCAGAGCGAGCTCAACGACATGAAGTCGCGCTTCATCACCATGGCCTCCCACGAGTTCCGCACCCCGCTGGCCACCATCCACGGCTCGGTGGAGCTGTTGCTGCACTACGAAGACCGCATGCAGGCCGCGCAAAAGCGTGCCACGCTGCAGCGGGTTGACGACGCGGTCGAACGCATGACCCATATGCTGGAAAACGTGCTGGCCATTGGCCGCGCCGACGCGGGCCAGGTGCAGTTCAAACCGCAGCCGCTGGCCCTGCAAGCCTTTTGCATGAACCTGCTGGACGAGCTGCGCAGCGCCATGGAACGCCAGTACCAGAAGGTCTGCCTGGTCGTGGACCTGCCTGATCCAGATGCCCTGTTTCTGCTGGACGACACACTGCTGCGCAACATCGTGGGCAACCTGCTCTCCAACGCCCTCAAATACTCGCCCGAAGGCGGCGAAGTGCGGTTCAGCGTGCAGGAGCAGGGCGTCGCTCTGGTGTTCACAGTGGCAGACCAAGGCATCGGCATCCCCGAGACCGACCAGCCCCGCCTGTTTGAGACTTTCCACCGGGCCAGCAACGTGGGGCCCATTGCGGGCACCGGACTCGGCCTGTCCATTGTCAAAGAAGCGGTTTTATGTCACAAAGGTCGCATCGAAGTGCATAGCCAGGTGGGCAAGGGAAGCCGGTTTACCGTTACCCTGCCTGTTTCACCGATCCCCCACCCTGTCCCAACGCCATGATCTCCGACGCGGAACTGCAGACCCAACTGGAACAATTGCAAGCACAACATGCGGCTTTGCAAGCCCAGTACCAGGCGCTGCAGATTCGCCAGCAGGAACATGAGATTTCGGCCAACCAGTGGCTGAACCAGCGCACCGAAGAACTCAAGGCCGAAGCCCGGGAGCAACGCAAGGCCGAAACCCTGCAACGCGTTTTCTACCGCATTGCCGAGCGCGCCGCGGCCGATCTGTCCTTCTACGATTTCCTGCAGGCTGTGCATGGCCTGCTGGGTGAACTGCTGTACGCCAAGAACTGTTACGTCTGCCTGTACGACGAAAAGAAGCAGATCAAGGACTTCCCCTATTACGTGGACGAGCGTGATGGCGATGCCCTGCAGCTCAGCGCCGTGCCCTTGCGCCGCGGCCTGACCGAGTTTGTGCTGCGCACCGCGCAGCCGCAGATCATTGACGCAGAGCGCCTCAAGCGGCTGGAGGCCAGCGGTGACGTCACCGAAGGCAGTGGCGACATGAGCTTCTCCAGCTGGCTGGGCGTGCCCATGCAGATCCGCGGGCAGATCGGCGGCATTCTGGCGGTGCAGGGCTACGAGCCCGGCATCGCCTACAGCCCGGCAGACGCCGACATCCTGTCATTTGTAGCCAACCACGTCAGCAGCGCCATTGAGCGCTACCAGGCACTCGACGCCCTGCGCAACTCCGAGGCCCGTTACCGCACCGTGATCGAAAACGTGGGGGTGGGCGTGGTGGTGGTGCAGGATGGCCGACTGGTGTTTGCCAACGCCAGCGTGGAAGGCGTGGTGGATCACCCGCTGGACTACCTGCTCTCGCAGCCCTTTACCGCAGTGATCCATCCCGATGATCTGGCCATGGTGGTCGAGCGCCACGGCATGCGCCTGCGCGGCGAGCCGGTGGACTCCACCTATGACTTTCGTGTCATCACCCAAACCGGTGAAGTACGCATCATCGAGCTGTCCGCCGTGCGCATTGAGTGGGCCAAGCAGGATGCGGTGCTGCTGTTCCTGGTGGACACGACCGCGCGGCGCGAAGCCGAGCAGACCAAACGCATCTCGCTGCAAAAACAGATCGAACTCAACGATATGAAGACCCGCTTCATCTCGATGGCCTCGCACGAATTCCGCACCCCGCTGGCCACCATCCACGGCTCGGTGGAGCTGCTGCTGCACTACGAAGACCGCATGCCAGCCGACAAGAAACGCCAGACGCTACAGAAGATCGACGATGCGGTGGAACGCATGACCCACATGCTGGAGAACGTGCTGGTCATTGGCCGCACGGGTGCAGGCCAGTTGGAGTTCAAACCCCGACCCATGGCCATCACGCCGTTTTGCATGGGCCTGCTGGACGAACTGCGCAGCGCCATGACGCGCCAGTACGAACGTGTGAGCGTGGTGATTGACCTGCCACCCCACGAACAACAGTTTTTGCTCGACGAAACCCTGATCCGCAATATCGCGGGCAACCTGCTCTCCAATGCCATCAAATACTCCCCCGACGGCGGCGAAGTGACCCTGCGCGTGCAGGTACTGGCTGACCAACTGGTGATGACGGTGCGCGACCAGGGCATTGGCATCCCCGAGGCTGACCAAGCCCACCTGTTTGAGAGTTTCCACCGCGCCAGCAATGTGGGGCCCATCGCCGGTACCGGCCTGGGTCTGTCTATCGTCAAGGACGCCGTCACCTGCCATCTGGGCACCATCAGCGTGCAAAGCCAGGTGGGCCAGGGAAGCTGTTTTACCGTGACCCTGCCCAATCCACCCATGTCTGCTGCGCACGCCACACCATGAAAATCCTGATTGCCGAAGACGAGCCTTCGCTGCGCGAAAACCTGCAGTGGATGCTGGAGCTGGAAGGCTACGAGGTCATGACCGCCAAGGACGGGCGCGACGCCTATGTGCAGGCCTGTCGCACCCGCCCCGACCTGGTGCTGACCGACGTCATGATGCCGGTGCTGGACGGCTACGGCCTGCTGAAGGCACTGCGCGAAGACTCCACCACCGCCACCGTACCCATCATCATGCTCACCGCCAAGGCCGACCGCAGCGATGTGCGCATGGGCATGAACCTGGGCGCCGACGACTACCTGACCAAACCCTACAAACGCGACGAACTGCTCGAAGCCGTGCAGGCCCGCCTGGCACGCAGCTCCAGCCAGGAGCAAGCGGCCAAGACCCTGCAACATCAGATGCAGCAGGCCCAGCAGTTCGACCCCCTCACCTCGCTGCCCAACCGCGAACTGTTCGACCAGCAACTGGCCGCCGCGCTGGAGCATGCGGGCCGCACCCACGGTGGTGTGCTGGTGGTCTGCGTGGGCCTGGACGGTTTTGCCAAGGTCAATGAATCGCTGGGCCCGGCCACCGGTGACCTGGTGCTGCAGGAAGTGGCCAACCGCCTGCTCGACCGCATGGGCGCCAGCACCCAGACCGGCGCACACGACAGCCTGGCCCGTCTGGGCGGCGACCAGTTCGCCCTCTGCCTCAGCGGTGTGCTGGACACCGCCCTGCTGGAGCGCACCTGCAGCGACATCCTGGAGCTGCTGGCCCGCCCCTATCTGATCGACGACCGCTCGCTGTTTCTCACCGCCTGCGCCGGGGCCAGCCAATACCCGTCCCAGGCGAATACAGCGCAAGCCCTGCTGCTCAACGCCGAATCTGCGCTGCACCACGCCAAGACGGGCGGCCCCGGATCGTTTCGCCTCTTTGACCCGGCCATGAACCAGCAGGTGGTGCGCCGCCTGCAAATCCACAACGCGCTGCACCAGGCCTTGGAACAAGGCGAACTGCAGGTCTTCTACCAGCCGCAGGTGTCCATCGCCAGCGGGGCCGTGGTCGGTTTTGAGGCGCTGCTGCGCTGGAACCACCCCACGCTGGGCTGGATTTCACCGGCCGAGTTCATCCCCATTGCCGAAGACAGCGGCTTTATCGTCAAGCTCGGTGAATGGGTCATGCGTACCGCCGCGCGCCAGGCCGCCGACTGGCATGCCCTGGGCCACAACAGCTTTCGTATGGCAGTGAACCTGTCGGTGCGCCAGTTTGCCGACCCGCGCCTGCCTTCGCTGGTGCAACAGGTGCTCACCGACACCGGCCTGCCCGCCCACATGCTGGAGCTGGAAGTCACCGAAAGCCTGGCCCTGCAAAGCGTCACCACCACCATTGGCACCCTCAACGCCTGCAAGGCGCTGGGCGTGAAGCTGGCCATGGACGACTTTGGCACCGGCTACTCCAGCCTGGCCTACCTCAAGCGTTACCCGCTGGACTCGCTCAAGATCGACCAAGCCTTTGTGCGCAACCTGACCCAGGACGCAGGCGACGCCGCCATCACCCGCGCCATCGTGGCCATGGCGCACAGCTTTGGCATGAGCGTGATCGCCGAAGGGGTGGAGACCACGGGCCAACTCGATTTTTTGCGTACCCTGGGCTGCGAAGACTTCCAGGGCTACCTGTTCAGCCGCCCGGTGCCACCCGACGAAGCCGTGTTGTGCTTCCCCGGTTACCACCCAGGCTAGTTTCTGTTTCGTTAAAAAGCATGCGCCCGGACGCACGGCGTCAGGGCACAATATTGTGTACGGGGCACCTTTGCCCATGATTCGGGGGGATGTATGGGATTGCGACTCAAGTTCAATTTGGTATTGATCATGGTGTTTCTGGTGGGCTTTGCAGCCGCCGGCTTCATTTCACGTGAACTGCTGCAGGCCAATGCCCGCGAAGAAGTGGTGCGCAATGCCCGCTTGCTGATGGACACGGCGCTGGCGGTGCGCTCCTACACGGTGGAGCAGATCAAACCCCACCTCGACCCGCAACTCAACGAGGTTTTCCTGCCGCAGACGGTGCCCGCCTACGCCGCCACCGAAACCCTGGCCCACGTACAAAAGAAGTACCCGGACTACGGCTACAAAGAGGCCACCCTCAACCCCACCAACCCGCGTGACCGGGCCACCGACTGGGAGTCTGACCTGGTCCAGCAGTTCCGCCAGAACGGCGAATACAAGGAGTTGATCTCCGAACGCAGCGGCGCCACCGGGCGCCAGCTCTACATCGCCAAACCCATCCAGATTTCCAATCCGGCCTGCCTGGCCTGCCACAGCGTGCCGGCCAATGCCCCGGCCAGCATGATCAAGATCTATGGTGAAGCCAACGGTTTTGGCTGGAAACACAACGAAATCATTGGCGCACAGGTCGTGACCGTGCCCATGGATATCCCGATTCGTAATGCCGACCGCGCGCTCAAGACTTTCATGGCATCGCTGGCAGGCGTGTTTTTCGTGGTTTTCATCGTCCTCAATCTGATGTTGAGCTGGTTGATCGTGCGCCCCATCCGTCGCATGTCCCAGTCCGCTGACAAGATCAGCACCGGCGACTTTGATGTGCCGGAGTTTGCCGACGGTGGCAAGGACGAAGTGGCCGTGTTGGGCAGCGCCTTCAACCGCATGCGCCGTAGCCTGGACAAGGCCATGCAGATGATCGAGCGGGGCGACTAAGCTTTGGAACCGAGCGACAGCAAACCCGCACCCCTGGCCATGAAGGCTGCCGACAAGGCGGCGCTGGAGCCGGGGCAGACGGTTTTTGAATACCGCATCGACAAGGTGCTGGGCGGTGGCGGCTTCGGCATCACCTACCTGGCGCAGGACGTCAATCTGCAGTTGCCGGTCGCCATCAAGGAGTACTTCCCCTCCAGCCTGGCCGTGCGCTCGGTGGACAACGCGGTGCATGTGCGCTCTGAAGAAGGCGCCGCGCAGTTCCAGTGGGGCCTGGAGCGTTTTGTGGACGAGGCCCGCGCGCTGGCATCCTTCCGGCACCCCAACATCGTGCGGGTGCTGCGCTACTTCAAGGAAAACGGCACCGCCTACATCGTCATGGAGTACGAGTCGGGCGACCCGCTCAAACACTGGCTGAGCAAACAGGGCGCACTGGACCAGCGCAGCCTGCTGCAGATCGTTTACCCGCTGCTCGATGGCCTGGAGTCCGTGCACAAGCTCAACTTCCTGCACCGCGACATCAAGCCCGACAACATCTACATCCGCGCCGATGGCACACCGGTACTGCTGGACTTTGGCGCCGCACGCCGCCTCACCAGCAACCACGACATGACCAACATCGTCAGTCCTGGTTTTGCCCCGTTTGAGCAGTACCACACCAAGGGCAACCAGGGCCCCTGGACCGATCTGTATTCGCTGGGCGCCGTCATGTACTGGATGACCACAGGCAGCAAACCCATGGAGTCCGCCTCACGCGTGCGCGACGACGCCATGCCCAAAGCGGCCAACCTGGCCAGCCGCGCTGCCTTTGGTGAACAACTGCTGCAAGCCATCGACTGGGCCATGAGCCCCAACGAAACCCAGCGTCCACAAACCGTGGACGCGCTGCGCCGCGCCTTCCAGAATTCCGAGCACCTCAAGACCCAGGTGTTGCAGGCATCGCAGCGCGTGGACCCCACCGCCGTACTGACGGCCAATACGCTTTCGGTACCCATCAACACCGAAGAAGCGCTGCGTAAAAATGTGATGGGCACCATCATGTTTCTGGATCTGGTCGCCTACTCCACGCACTCGGTGGACCAGCAGGTCGTCATCAAGACGCTGTTCAATGAAATGATCACCAAGGCCATTGGTGGGGTCAACGAATCGTCGCGCATCATGCTGGACACGGGTGACGGTGCCGCCATCTGCTTCCTGGGCGACCCCGAAGAAGCCTTGCAGTCCGCCCTGCTGCTGCGTGACCTGCTGCTGCAGAAATACGGCCAGAAACTCTCCATGCGGGTGGGCCTGCACATGGGCCCGGTGCGCATGCTGATGGACATCAACAATCGGGTCAACGTGGTGGGCGATGGCATCAACGTCGCGCAGCGCATCATGGATTTTTCCTCGGCCAACCAGATCACGGTGTCACGCGCTTACTACGACGTGATCTCCCGCATCAGCGACGGCGCCGAAGCCATGTTCGAGTACCTGGGCCCGCGTCTGGACAAACACAAACGCTCGCACGAGGTGTACTCCCTGGTGGACCCGAATGCCGTGCGCGCGGCACCGCCCACGCCCGATGCCGTATTTGCACACACCACCCTGATCGGCGACATCGAAGAAGTCTTGCCCCACGAGGCCCAGGCCATCGAAACCGAATTGACCAAGGCCATTGGCCCGCTGGCCCATGTGCTGGTCAAAAAAGCCAAGGCCCGCGCCACCAGCGCGCAGAACCTGCGCGAACTGGTGTCCATCTCGATCCAGGACGCGGCGGTGCGCGACGCCTTTCTCTCCGGCAAAAACAGCAGCCGACTGACCGGCCCCGGCACCGTGCCACTCTCCAGCAGCTCGCGGTCTACCGGCAGCGGCTCATTGAGCCGTCCCCTGTCCGTGCCGATGCCCACCACGGTGCCGCCCGATGCCAGCAGGCTGTCCGCCTCCACATCCAGCGCGTCGGTGTCGTCCGCTTCGCTCAAGGTGCACACCTTCAGCGCCGAACAACAAGCCCAGTTGGAGCGCGCGCTGAGCCAGTACATCGGCCCGCTGTCCAAAACACTGGTGCGCAAAGAAGCCAACCGCCAGCCCACGTTTACCGACCTGCTGCAGGCGCTGGCCCTGCACATCGACAAGGCCGAAGACCGCGCGCGTTTTGTCAGCGCCGCCAGCAAACTCCAGTCCAAGCCCTGACCCGTTTGCCCGCCCACGGCCTTGATCGGCAAAATCGGATGGTTGTCAGGCTGAGCGGGGAAATTTATATGAAATTGGCCTGTAGCCCGCGCGGAGTTTGCGCAAGCAGCTTCTCTTTTGATAGCAAATCTGGCGCCTAGACCAGCGCCGCAGACTTCACTTGCGCCCAGACGGTCTGGCCTGTTGCCAGCCCCAGCGCATCGGCAGCACGCGCCGTAATCCGCGCGAGCAACACAGAGCCACCGCAGTCCAGTTGCACCAGCACCTGAGACGGATGGGTGTCGGGCACCACCGCACGCACCGTGCAGGACAAAAGGTTCTGGATGCTGGTGTGCTCGGGCTTTTGCACGGCAATACTCACATCGCGGGCCAACACACGCATACGCACGGCCTGACCGATCTCAGCACCGCCGTCCCGCAGCCACAAGGCGCCGCCTGCAAAACCCACTTGCATCAAATGCCACTGTGCATCCCGCTGCAGCACACTGCCCTGCAGCAGCACACCCACATCTTCACCCAGCACCACCGGGCGGTGCAGGTCCGACAGCACCTGCGCCACCGGCCCCATCGCTTTGACGCCGCCCTCCTCCAGCACCACCAGCGTGTCGGCCAGGCGCGCAGCCTCATCGGCGGCATGGGTCACGTAGAGCATGGGAATCTTCACCTCGTCGCGCAGACGCTCCAGCCACGGCAGCAGCTCCTGGCGGCGCGCGGGGTCCAGGCCTGAGCAGGGCTCGTCCAGCAGCAGCAGGCGCGGCTGCAGGGCCAGTGCACGGGCGATGGCCACGCGCTGGCGCTCACCGCCCGAAAGCTGCACCGGATCGCGCTGCAGCAGCGGGACCAGGCCCAGCAACGCAATGGCATGCTCCAGCGCTTCGCGCGCACCCGGTCCGGCGCGGCGCATGCCGTACTCCAGATTACCGCGCACGCTCCGATGCGCAAACAGGCTGGCTTCCTGAAACACATAGCCCAGCGGACGCTGCCAGGTGGGCACAAATACGCCGTGGTTGCTGTCCTGCCAGATGGCACCCTCCACACGCACCAACGCATTGGCAGAGCGCTCCAGCCCTGCCACACAGCGCAGCAAGCTGGTCTTGCCGGAGCCAGACGCCCCCATCACCACGGTGATGCCGCGTGCGGGCAACTCCAGGTCTACCTGCAGCGCAAACGCCGCGCGTGGCAACTCCAGCCGGATACGCAGCGGCGTGCTCATGGCATCACCCCCACGTTGCGCCGGTTCAGCAGACCCAGCCCCAGCAGCACCACAAACGCAAACAGCACCATGCCACCGGCCAGCCAGTGCGCCTGCGCATATTCCATCGCCTCCACATGGCCGTAGATCTGCGTGGACACCACACTGGTCTTGCCCGGAATATTGCCACCCAGCATCAACACCACACCAAACTCACCTACGGTGTGTGCAAACGTCAGGATGGCCGCGGTCAAAAAGCCGGGACGGGCCAGCGGCAGCGCCACGCTCACAAATGCATCGAACGGGCGCGCCCGCAAGGTGGCAGCCACTTCCATGGGCCGTGTGCCCATGGCGGCAAAAGCGTTTTGCAGTGGCTGCACGGCAAACGGCAGCGAATAAATCACCGAGCCCAGCAACAGCCCGCCAAAGGTGAACGGCAGCGGGCCCAGCCCCAGCCACTGCGTGAACTGCCCGCCCGGCCCCAGCGGCCCCAGCGTGATCAGCAGGTAAAAGCCCAGCACCGTGGGCGGCAGCACCAGCGGCAGCGCCACCACAGCGCCCACCGGCGCACGCCAGCGCGAAGTCGTGCGTGCCAGCCACCAGGCCAACGGCGTGGCCAGCAGCAACAGCAACAACGTGGTCAGGCTGGCCAGCTCCAGCGTGAGGCGAATTGCGCCCCAGTCGGATGCGCTCAGGCCCAGCATCGGCGCTCGGGTTGAAATTCAGAATTCATAACCATAGGAACGAATGATGGCACGCGCCTTGTCGCCCTTCAAATACGCCGTCAACGCGGTGGCTGCCGGGTTGTCCTTGCCTGTGGCCAGCACTACGGAATCCTGCTTGATCGTGCTGTGCAAGTTGGCAGGCACCACCCAGGCCGAGCCTTCGGCAATGCGCCCATCCACCATCACCTGCGACAACGCCACAAAGCCCAGTGCCGCGTTGCCCGTGGCAACAAACTGGTAGGCCTGCCCAATGCTCTCGCCCTGCACCATGCGGGGCTTGAGCGTCTGCGTCAGCCCCAGCTTGTCCAGCGTCTCCACCGCTGCCGCACCGTACGGCGCGAGTTTGGGGTCTGCCAGCGCGATATGCGTAAAACTACCAGTGCGCAGTACATCACCCTTGTCATCCACCAGGCCCGCCTGTTTGCTCCACAGCACCAAGCGACCGGTGGCATAGGTGAAGCGGGTGTTGGCAACGGTGAGCCCTTCCTTCTCCAGCTTGGCAGGCGTTTCGTCGTCGGCGGCCAACAGCATCTGGAACGGTGCGCCGCTCTTGATCTGGGCGTAGAACTTGCCGGTGGAACCAAAGGCCAGTGTGGCGGTGTGGCCTGTGTCCTGGGTGAAGGCGGCGGCGATCTTCTGCATCGGGGCGGTGAAGTTGGCGGCGACTGCCACTGTGACTTCGGCGGCGTGGCTGGCGCTGGTGGCCAGGAGAAACAGGGCGGCTGCGGTGCGCAATAACTTCTTCATGGGGGCTACTCCATCGCTATTCGTTTTTAGAATAGCGAGTATAGCTATGTCAGTTTTCTTTCGAGGAGATGGTTTGATGTTTTGGCATGTCGGGATGTGCGCCCGACAGCGCACTCACTTTTATAGAAACCCGCAAAGCGGGTTTTCTTGCTTCGCCAAGGCGTGCTTTGCACGCGGAGTTTGCTCACTTCGCGTAGCGAAGTTACGCAAACACCAAAAGTAAGCAAAAGAAGGCGAGCCGGATTCGTCGGCCCTGCGGGCACGCTGCGTTGCTCGGTTCGGACGGGGTCTGGCTCGAACTCGCCTTCGGCTCAAACAATCGCCAGCCCTCATCCGCCCAAACCTGCGCTACTCGCCTCCTCATTACGGCACCAGCCAAGTAACCGAAGACCAAATACCGAACTTCGTCCGCGCTACGCGCGGACGTGGGGGCCGAGCGCAGCGACGGCCTGAATTCCCCCAATCCCTTCTGTATGCGCCGAGGAGCGCAGGGTTCAGTGGATGAGGGCTGGCGATTGTTTGAGCCCGCAGGGCGAGTTCGAGCCAGACCCCACTGAACCCGAGCACCGCAGGTTGCCCCGGCAAAGCCGGGGTCGCAGACAGCAGGGTCGCCTTCTTTTGCTTACTTTTCTTGGCGAAGCAAGAAAAGTGAGTCGGCCGCCGGGCCGAAACCCGGCTAGCCAAGCAAGAAGCAACACCCCAAAAAAAGAGCACAAGCCACAATAGCAATATGGCAAAGAAACCATCCCTCCAATTGGCCGAAGCCCTAGGCCACGAAATAGCCGACAAACGCCTAGACATCCTGCGCCGCATCGGCGAAGTAGGCTCCATCTCCGAAGCCGCACGCGGCGCTGGCGTGAGCTACAAGGCGGCGTGGCAAGCCATCGACACGTTGGGCAACCTCGCAGGCACCGCATTGCTGGAACGCATGGTCGGCGGCTCCGGCGGCGGCGGCGCACAACTCACCCCCGCAGGCCAGCAACTCCTGCAGGCCGCAGAACTGCTAAACCAAGCCCGGCAACAAGTACTAAAACAAATCACCCAAGGCCAAAGCACGCCCGGTCTGGCCGCCCTGAGCCTGCGTACCAGCATGCGCAACCAGTTGC
Organism: Rhodoferax saidenbachensis; assembly: GCF_001955715.1. NCBI lineage: Bacteria > Pseudomonadati > Pseudomonadota > Betaproteobacteria > Burkholderiales > Comamonadaceae > Rhodoferax > Rhodoferax saidenbachensis. The sequence continues at coordinate 3,003,788 of NZ_CP019239.1, forward strand.
CCTGCACGGTCAAAGCGCTGCGCACACAGGGCCAGGCGATTCAGGTGGAGATGCGCCTGTGCGACGGCACACCGCTGTTCTCCCGCATCACCCGCGAAAGCGCAGAGCTGTTGTCACTGCACGCAGGCCAAACCGTGCTTGCCCTGTGCAAAGCCACGGCGGTGGAGATTTTTCCGGCAGGCCAGACAGCCACCGGGCGTAACCTGCTGCTCGGGCGGGTGACCCGTGCCTCCCGCGCACGCGCCGGGGGAGAGGTCGCGCTTGCGCTGGATTGCGGCCTGCAGATGGTGGGCTTCTCGGGCCCCGACAGTGGACTCCAACTCAATCACGCCGCGCAGGCCAGTGTGGATGCGTCGGCGGTGGTGATTGCGCTCGCTGGCTAAACGTTGCAATCCTCACCATGCCCCGCAAAGAACCGGGGGACAACAGGCCTCAACCCATCGCCACAACAGCCTGAAAGAGCGCGCTCAACTCACGTGGCCAGTCACCGCTGCTGTCTACGCCGGTCTGCACCAGCACCGTCTGTGTCGGCAGATCAACAAAGACGCGCTGCCCATCGGCACCGTTGAAGTAAGGCTGAGAGCCATCGGCTTTGGCATGCCACATGAAGTTTTTGTACCCAACACTCTTGCGTCCCGCCATCGCGTCAAAGCGTACTTGCGCATCGACAGCATCCCAACGGCTGTAACTGTCCATCCAGGCGCGGCTGACAATCTGTTTGCCATTCATCTCGCCGCGCTGCGCCACCAGTTGGCCCAGACGTGCCCAGTCACGCAGGCGCGCGGCAAAACCGATGCAGTTGAATTCCTGCCCGGTCGAGTCAGTCAGCCACGTGGCATTCGCCTCGGCGCCCATCGGTATCCACAACTGCTCCTGCGCAAAGGCCGCCAAGCTCTTGCCCGTGACCGCTCGCAACACCAGGCCCACCGTCAGCGGGCACAACTCGTTGTAGTTAAAACGCGCGCCCGCTGGTTCCAGCCGTTCGTTCCAGCCACGCACCACATTGGCAATGCTGGAGTTTCCGTTGGTCAGCGCGTTCGGATATATCTGCTGGTTGCTCACCTCGTGCACCACGGCCGCACCGCTCGACATATTCATCAGGTTGCGCAGCGTGGTCTCGCCATGCAGCGTGCCGGCCAGTGCGGGTACGTATTTGGCGGGGGCATCGTCGAGCGAGGCAATCAGGCCTTTGTCGAGCGCAATGCCTACCAGCAAAGATGTCACGCTTTTCGACATCGACCAACCCGTCATCCGCATCTCGGCGTTGCGGTCAAAGCGGTATTTCTCGGCCCACACCTCACCGCGTCGCGCGATCAGCAGGCCGGTGACCGGCCAGGCATTGAGGTAGTCGTCCACCGTGCGCGACGCAAATCCCCAACGGTAGCGGATGTCGTCACGGTTGCGCTGCACCAGCGGTAGCTCGGCGCCACACTGCACGGTGTGGTTGGGCAACATGCCCTCAAACCCTCCCGAGTAGTTGCCCACCCGCAGCGCCGGGTAAAACGAAAACCGCCGCGGACTGCCCCAGCCGGTTGGGTAGCCCGCAGAAGCGCCCCACTTGTCAGCCTGGGCAAAGGCCTGCGGCACACCCAGCAACGCTGGCGCAGCCAGAGCAGCCACCACAAAGCCGCGGCGATTCACCGGCTCGGCGTATGCAGTGGAATCCATGGGTGAAATTTCAGCGAGGGGCACGCCGCCATTCTAGGCAGGTGCCCGGTTGGGTACGTCTACTCAGGCCGCCCAGTGCACCACGCCACTCCAGGCCGTGGCCAGCACCACGATGCCGAAGGCGATGCGGTAGTACGCGAAGCTGTTGAAGCTGTGGGTGGAGATGAACTTGAGCAGCCAGCGCACACACAGCCAGGCGCTGATGAACGAGAACACCAGCCCCACGCCAAACAGTGGCACGTCGGCCATGCTGAGCAGCGCGCGTTCCTTGTAGAGACTGTAGACCCCCGCACCAATCAGCGTGGGGATGGCCAGAAAGAAAGAGAAGTCGGTGGCCGCCTTGCGCGAGAGGCCCAGCAACATGCCGCCAATGATGGTGGCGCCGCTGCGGCTGGTGCCGGGCACCATGGCCAGACACTGCACCAGGCCCACCTTCAGCGCGTCAAGCGCCGTCATGTCGTCCACACTGTGGATGCGCACCGCGGTGCCACCCGCCGCCTGGCGCTTTTCGGCCCACAGGATGATGAAACCGCCGACGATGAAGGTGGTGGCCACCACGACCGGGGTAAACAAATGTTCCTTGATGACTTTTCCGAACAACAGTCCCAGCACCACTGCCGGCACAAAAGCGATCAGTACGTTCAAGGAGAACTGTTGTGCTTTTTTCTCGGTGGGCAGGGCCACCAGCGTATCGCGGATCTTTTGCCAATACACCAGGATCACGGCAAAGATGGCGCCGGTCTGAATCGCGATGTCAAACACCTTGGCCTTCTCGTCGTCAAAGCCCAGCAGCGCACCCGCCAGGATCAGGTGGCCGGTGCTGGAGATCGGCAAAAACTCGGTCAGCCCTTCCACCACACCCATGATGGCGGCCTTGGTCAACAACACAATATCCAAAATACTCTCCTCAAAATCTCAATAACAAACACCGTTCGGACCGAAGATACCGTTCGGGCTGAGCCTGTCGAAGCCCTGGGAGCCCTTCGACAAGCTCAGGGCCAACGGGTTTAACCCAAATTCACAACGAAACAGGGCTCTAGCCCTTATACAGATTGCGCAAGCAGCTCACTTATTTATAGCGTTTGACACGCCTCACTCGTACCGCAGCGCCTGTATCGGCAGCAGCTTCGACGCCCGGCGTGCCGGGTAGTAGCCAAAGAAGATGCCCACAAACCCCGAGAAGCCCACGGCCAACAGTATCGCGCCCGCGCTGGTGGACACCTGCCACCCCGCAAACCGCCCCACGCCCCAGGTGGCGCCCAGGCCCAGCGCAATGCCCACGGCGCCGCCAATCAGGCTCAGCGTCACCGCCTCAATCAAAAACTGCGAGAGGATATCGCGCCCGCGCGCGCCCACCGCCATGCGCAGGCCGATCTCACGCGTGCGCTCGGTCACGCTGACCAGCATGATGTTCATGATGCCAATGCCACCAATGATCAGGCTGATACCCGCCACAGCGGCCAGCAGCAGCGTCATCACGCGGCTGGACTCTTCCTGTGCCTGCAAAATTTCTGTCAGGTTGCGCACCTGAAAAGGATCATCGCCCCCCGGCGGCACCTTGAAACGCTGGCGCAACAAGTCCTTGATGCTTTCTTCCACGGCCTTCATGTCCTGGCCCTCACGCACCTTGACCGAGATGGCGCCCACACGTTTGAGCTTGCTGCTGGCGTCACCGCCCCACACGCGGTTGCGCAGCGTGGACAGCGGGATCATGATGGTGTCGTCCTGGTCCTGGCCCATGGAGTTCTGCCCCTTGGGCGCCAGCACGCCAATCACCGTCATCGGAATGTTGCGCACGCGGATGATCTGGTCCACCGGGTCCTGCTCGCCAAACAGCTCGCGCGCCACCGTGGCACCAATCCATGCCACCTTGGCCGAGCCGGCCAGTTCAGACGTATCAAACAGGCGGCCGCTGGCCAGCGGCCAGTCGCGCGCTTCCAGGTAGTCGTTGCTCACACCAATGATGCTGGTGCCCCAGTTGGCATTGCCAAACACCAGCTGCCCGCTGGTGCGCGAGGTAGGCGCCGCCACCTGCACTTCAGGAATCTCGAACGCGATGGCCTGCCCGTCTTCTTCGGTCAGGCGCTGGCGCGTTTGCGCGCCCAGGCGCACGCCGGCCTGCGACACTCCCCCCGGGATCACCAGCATGATGTTGGAGCCCAAGCCCTTCATCTGGTCCTGCACCCGCGCCGTGGCGCCCTGCCCCACCGCAATCATGGTGATCACCGCACCCACGCCAATGATGATGCCCAGCATGGTCAGCACACTGCGCAGCGCATTGGCGGCCAGCGCGCGCAGGGCACTTCTAAAAGCGGCCCAAAGGTTCATGCGCCTACCTCTCTCCGTGCGCCCTGAACGCCATCCCGGTCGGGCTGAGCTTGATTACCCCGTTCGGACTGAGCCTGTCGAAGCCCTTCGACAAGCTCAGGGCGAACGGAGTTTGCATCAGGGCTTGCATCAGCCTGAACGGTAGAAGGTTCAACGCGAACGGAGTGGGAGTCCACATGCACGGGCTGCAACACGTCTTCCACAATGTGCCCATCCTTGAACACGAGACGGCGCCGCGCCCAGGCCGCAATGTCGGCTTCGTGGGTCACCAGCACCACGGTCATGCCCTGCTGGTTCAGTTCGGTCAGCAGCCGCATGATGTCTTCACTGGTCTGCGAATCCAGCGCACCCGTGGGTTCGTCGGCCAGTATCAGTTGCGGGCTGTTCACCAACGCGCGCGCAATCGCCACGCGCTGTTGTTGCCCGCCCGAGAGTTCGGCCGGTGTGTGGTCCAGGCGCTCGCCCAGGCCCACGCGCTGCAGCGCGGCACGCGCGCGGGTCTTGCGCGTGGGGCCATCCACATTGCCGTAGACCATGGGCAGTTCCACGTTTTCCAGCGCGCTGGTGCGTGGCAGCAGGTTGAACTGCTGAAACACAAACCCAATGCGCCGGTTGCGGATGGACGCCAACTGGTCCGCCCCCATGCCCTGCACCGCTTCACCGGCCAGGTGGTAGCTGCCCTCGGTGGGCAAATCCAGACAACCCAGAATGTTCATCAGCGTGGATTTGCCCGAGCCCGACGCACCCATGATGGCGACAAACTCACCCTCGGTGATCTGCAGCGACACATCACGCAGCGCGTGCACCGTCTGGCCATCGCCCGCGCGCAGTTGCGCAGGTGTGCCCATGCGGTAAGTCTTGCGCAGGTTACGCGCGTCAATCAACACGCTGCCAGAGGTTTGCATATCAGAACGGTGGCCGTGGCGCGGCCTTGACCGGCGCACCGGCGGTCTTGGTGCCAACGATCAACTCCGTGCCTTCCTTCAGCTCGCTGTTGGCCGCATTGGGCCCCAGCAGCAGTTCGGTCGTGCTGCCGTCGCTCACACCCAGACGCACATTGAGCGCTTTGGGTTTGCCGCTCGTGTCCAGCACATAGACGCGCCCACGCGTCACGGTGCGGCCAGCCGACTCGGCGGCCATAGCGGCGTAACGCGTCTTTTGCTCAGGCGTCAGCACATCGGCAATACGCAAGCGGATATCGGCCATGAGTTTGTCGCGCGCCTTGGGGCGCTCCTCGGCGCTCAGGTCGCGCAGTTGGCCAAACTTGGGCCGTGTCTCGACAAAGATAGCGTCCACACGCGCGGCCTGCTCGGTGTTGAGCTGCAGGTCGGCCACCAGGCGGTTGCGCATCTCATTGCCACCACCGGATTGCGCAGTGGCAACGGGCGCACTGGCGGCCACCGCAGGGGCAGAGGCCGCTGCAGCCGGTCCCACTGCAGGTGCCTCAGGCGGCTCCACGCCAGCAATCCGCATGCGCAGCGCCGCGTTGGGCACCTTGAGCACGCTTTCGCGCTGGTCGGTCACCACACGCACATTGGCCGTCATGCCGGGCAGCAGGCGCCCGCCCACGTTGGAGAAACCGATGATGGCCACATAGGTCACCACGTTGGCCACATTGGTCGCGGCCTTGCGCACCTGGCGAATCTCGCCCTCAAAAGTCTGACCCGGGAAAGCGTCCACCGTGAAACTGGCCTTCTGCCCATTGCGCAGGCGGCCCACGTCACTCTCGTCGATGCTGGCCTCCACCTGCATGTCCGACAGGTTTTGCGCAATCACAAACAGCTCCGGCGCCTGCAGGCTGCTAGCCACGGTCTGGCCGCGCTCGATGGCGCGTTTGATGACGATGCCGTTCACCGGCGAGGTGATGCGTGTGCGCGCCAGGTCAATGCGCGCCTGCGCCAGCGTGGACTGGCGCTGCGCCACATTGGCCTGGGCCGACTTCACCTGCGCCTGCGCCACACCCACCTGGGCTTCCACCGCCTTCAGCGCCTCGTTGCTGGTGTTGACCAGCGCCCGGGATTTGTCGGCCTCGCTCTGGGCGATGAACCCCTTGCCCACCAACATCAGGTTGCGTTCATGCGTGCGGCGGGCTTCGTCCAGGTCCACCTGGGCGCGCGACACCTGGGCCCCGCTGGCGACCAGATTGGCCTGGGCCGTCAGCACGGCGGCGCTGGCAGCGTCCACATCGGCCTGGGCCGAGCGCACGCGGTATTCAAACGTGTCGGGGTCAATCTGCGCCAGCAACTGACCGGCCTTGACCTCGGTGTTGAAGTCGACAAACAGATCACGGATCTGGCCGCTGACCTGCGTGCCCACCGACACCTGCGACACCGGGCTCACATTGCCGCTGGCCGCCACGCTGGCCTGCAGGCTGCCGCGTGCCAGCGGTGCGGTGCGGTACTGCACGGCATCGGCCGCATCGCGCTGGCTCCACCACCAGGCCCCGAGCGCCGCCACCACCAAAGCCACACCGGCGGCCATCACGTAATTTCTTTTCATGCCCCGATTCTAGAAACCCCGCATGACCCTCCTGTTTCACCGGTGTAAAGCGCCACCGTTCACGCCACCTGGCTGCATTTCGCACCGCGCCTCCTGCATTTGGTCGCAAAGTGCTGTCGCCGCCACCGCCCCACGGGCACAGTCCGCCTATCGCCGCACCGGAGCCACCCCATGCAACTCACACCCGTCATCGCCATCCACATGACCGCCGCCCTGGGCGCGCTCGTCGTCGGCCCAATCGCCCTGTGGGCGCGCAAGGGCAACACCCAGCGCCCCAAGCTGCACCGCGCGTTTGGTTACGCCTGGGTCACGCTGATGCTGATCACCGCCGTTTCAGCGCTGTTTATCCGTGACTTTGAAATGGTGAATATCGCCGGTTATTCCCCCATCCACCTGTTCATCCCCGTCGTGCTGTTCGGCCTGTTTGGTGCGTTCTGGTTCCTCGCCCGCAGCAACATCGCCGGCCACCGCAAGACCATGCGGGGCCTGTACTTCGGTGCCTGCATAGGGGCCGGTGCCTTCACGCTGCTGCCCGACCGCGCCCTGGGCCAACTGGTCTGGCACGACTGGCTGGCGCTGGTCTGATTGCTTCACCACCCGTCTTTCTCTTTCCAAGGAAAAAACATGATCACGCAAATCCTTCTTCACACCCCCGCCTGGGTATGGGGCCTGCTGGCCGTCCTGCTGGCACTGGGCTTCACGCAAACCCGCTCGGGCCTGGTGGGCCTGCCGCGCATCACCTTCATGCCGCTCGCGATGGTGGCGCTGTCCGCGTATGGCACGGTGTCGGCGTTTGGCGCCACGCCCGGCGTGCTGCTGGCCTGGCTGGTGGGTGCCGCCCTGCTGGCCACCTTCATCACACTGCGCCCACTGCCCGCGGGTACGCGTTTTGACACCGCCACGCAAAACCTCTTTGTGCCCGGCAGCTGGACCCCCATGGCGCTGATCCTGGGCATCTTTTGCACCAAGTACTTTGTGGGTGTGGACACCGCCCTGCACCCCGCGCTGCCGCATGACAGTGCCTTCACGCTGGGCTTTGCCGCGCTGTACGGCGCCTTCAGCGGCACCTTTGCCGCACGGGCCGCCCGCCTGCTGCGCCTGGCGCTGCTGGAACGCAACAACCTTTCCGCCACTCCTTTGACCGCCTAACCCCAGGAGCCCACCATGCACACCACCCTCAATGTCGACGAAGCCGAACAACTGGCCCGCAAACGCGCGGGCGCCAAACTGGGCTGGATCACCCACGCCACGGTCTACCTGCTGGTCAACGCCCTGGTGCTGCTGACGGGCTGGAGCGGCCACCACGGACACGGCTTTCCCATCCTGGGCTGGGGCCTGGCGCTGCTAATCCACGGCGCGGTGGTCTTCCTGGCCGCACCGGGCGACGCACTGCATGACCGCCTGCTGCAACGCGAGCGTGCCCGCCTGCAGGGCCGTCTGGACCCCTGGTAAGGGCTAGGGCCTGTTCACACCAATTTCCCGAGATGCGTTGCGGATCAAAAATGTCATGCGCAAGGCGCGAAACGCAGCCGGGGTATCCCCCCGGCAAGGCTTCGCAACGCCGCGCATGGCCTTTTTGGCCGCAACCCGTAGGGAACGGGGTGCAAACAGCGCCACTCGTTGTTGCACTCCTAGCCAAGACGGCCAGTCTTGGCGTCGTCCTGCGCCTAGATTGGCGCTGTTTTAACCACGTTCGCACTCGGGAAATTAGTATGAACAGGCCCTACCCCATGCGCCGTTTGCAACTCCCTGCCATCGCAACGCTGTGCCTGTGGGCCTGCCAAAGCTGGGCCGGCATGGGCCTGACGGAACTGCCCGCCATGGATACCGAAGGCCCCGTCACCTTGATGTACCCCAGCGCCGCCGCCCACCAGACCGTACAGCGCGGCCCCTACACCCTGCAGGCCGCGCCAGACGCTGCGCCCCAACGTGGCAATGGCCGCCTGATCGTGTTGTCGCACGGCTCCGGTGGTGCGCCCTGGGTGCATACCGCCCTGGCCCGGCACCTGGTGGAAGCGGGCTACACCGTGGCCTTTCCCGAGCATGTGGGCGACAACTGGCACGACACCCGCAACGTCGGCCCCGTGAGCTGGCAGCGCCGCCCGCTGGAGGTCTCCCATGCCATCGACGCCGTGGCGCAGGACCCGCGCTTTGCACCACTGCTGGATTTCACCCAGGTGGGCATGTGGGGCATGTCGGCCGGTGGCCACACCGCCCTCACGCTGGCAGGCGGCCGCTGGTCCAGCGCCCAGCTCCTGGCCCATTGCGAAACCCATCTGGCCGATGACTTTGCCACCTGTACCGGCGGCATCACGCGGCTGGACGGTGGACTGCTGGACGGCCTGAAAAAAGCCATTGCCCGGGTACTGATCCGCTGGCATCTGCGCGACACCCAGTGGCACCAGCACACCGACCCACGCATTCGCGCCGTGGTCGCCGGTGTGCCCTTTGCGGTGGACTTTGATCTCGCCAGCTTGACCCAACCGGTTGTGCCTCTGGGCCTGATACAAGCGCAGAGTGACGCTTGGCTGCTGCCCACTTTCCACAGTGGCCCGGTGATCGCGGCCTGCCGCAGTTGCGAAACCCTGGCTGACCTGCCACGGGCAGGCCACGGCGCGCTGCTGGAGCCGCTGCCGGTGAACCCACCCGGCTGGCTGGTGCCCCTGCTGGCCGATGCACCCGATTTCGACCGTGCCACGACCCTGGCCGATCTGTACCCGCGCGTCAGCGCGTTCTTCGATCGCCACCTACTTGCCACAGCGGCCAAGCCCTAGAATAAAACCACATGCACACCCCTCTGCCCCCCGAAGAAATCGAACGCCTCGCGCGCAAGCGTGCCGGTGCCAAACTGGGCTGGTACATCCACGCCACGGTGTATGTGCTGGTCAACCTGCTGATCTTCTCGATGTCGCACTACGCTTTTGGCACACGGCCCTGGTCGCTGGGTCCGCTGCTGGGCTGGGGCATGGGTCTGGTGCTGCACGGCGTGTCGGTCTTTGTGCTGGGCACCGGCAGCGGCATACGTGAACGCATGGTGCAGCGCGAACGCGAGCGCCTGGAGCGTGCGCAGCGCGGGCCCTGAGCAGCGCGGACCATAAGCCATGCGCATTGACTGGATCTCCAAGCTGCAGCACCTGCTGCAGGTGCTGGGCTTTTGCCTGGCGATAGCGGCCATCCAGGTGGCTTTTCTGCCGGACCGGCCCTATGGCCCACCTGCCACGTATTCCCTGTTCATCGGCCTGTTCACCTGGGCCATCATTGACTTGGGCCGCCACCTGTTTCCATCGGCACAAGAGACCGGCTGGCCCAACGGCCTCACCGGACTGGCATTGGTACTGGGCGGCATTGTGGTCGGGTACATGCTGGGCAATCTGGTAGCCGACTTGCTGTGCCGCACGTTTGACCTGTACCACGGCACGCCCAAGATGGACCGCGCCACCGAGCTGCGCAACAGCGTGCTAATCACCGGCATGGCCGGTGTGGTGGGCAGCTACTACTTCTACGCCCTCAACAAAAGCGCCTACCTGGAACGCAAGATGGCGGAAGCACGCCACCAGGCCTCGGAGTCGCGCCTCAAGCTGCTGGAAACGCAGCTCGAACCCCACATGCTGTTCAACACCCTGGCCAACCTGCGCGCGCTGATCGCCGTGGACCCGGCCCGTGCGCAGACCATGCTGGACCACATGATTGCTTACCTGCGCGCCACGCTCAGCGCCTCACGCACCGGCACCCACACGCTGGAGCAGGAGTTCGCCCGCCTGGCCGACTACCTGGCGCTCATGGCCATACGCATGGGTCCGCGCTTGCAGTACACGCTGGAGCTACCCGACACCCTGCAGGCCCTGCCCGTGCCGCCGCTGCTGCTGCAGCCGCTGGTGGAAAACAGCATCCGCCACGGGCTGGAGCCCAAGGTCGAGGGCGGCCGCATCACCGTGCGCGCCCAGAGCGACGGCACCACCGTCACGCTGGAGGTCGAAGACACCGGCCTGGGCCTGGGCGCCCCCGATCCCGATGGCAGCCGCTTTGGCCTGGCCCAGGTGCGCGAACGCCTGGCCACCGTCTACGGTGCGGCGGGTACTATCAATTTGGTAGCTGGTCACGCAGGCGGGGTGAGGGCTAGCATCACTTTTCCCTTGAAAACATGAGTGCACAAGCCCCCAGCGCCCTGATTGCCGAAGACGAGCCGCTGCTGGCCGCCGCGCTGCAGGCCGAGCTGGCGCGCGCCTGGCCCGAGCTGCGGATTGCCGCCACCGTGGGCGACGGCGCCTCTGCCGTACAGCAGGCGCTGGCGCTGCAGCCCGAGGTGCTGTTTTTTGACATTCGTATGCCCGGCATGACCGGCCTGGAAGCCGCCGCCGCGCTGGCCGACCAATGGCCCACCGAGGAGCGGCCCTTCCCCGCACTGGTGTTTGTCACCGCCTACGACCAGTACGCCGTGCAGGCGTTTGAGGCCCAGGCCATGGACTACCTGCTCAAGCCCGTGCAGCCCGCGCGCCTGGCAAAAACCGTGGCAAAACTGCAGCTAGCCCTTGCGCAGCCTGCGCAAGCAGCTATCAATTTAGAAGCAAATTTCGAGGCCACTCTCGGCCAACTGCGCGGCCTGCTGGCGCGCGGGCTGGATGGCGGCGCGCTTGCCGGGCCAGCCGCCGCACCGCTACAACACATCCAGGCCAACGTGGGCACCAGCATCCGTATGGTGCCGCTGGCCGAGGTGGTGTACCTGGAGGCGGCCGACAAATACGTGCGTGTGCTGACGGCGGCGCATGAGTACCTGATCCGCACCCCGCTCAAGGAATTACTACCCCAGCTCGACGCCCAGACCTTCTGGCAAATCCACCGCGGCACCGTCGTGCACAGCGCCTGCATCCACAGCGTGGAGCGCGACGAGGCCGGCAAGCTGAGCCTGAAGTTGCGCGGCCGACCGGAGACATTGCCCGTGAGCCGGCTTTACGCGCACCGCTTCAAGGCGATGTAGTTTCATCCGTTCGCCCTGAGCCTGTCGAAGGGCTTCGACAAGCTCAGCCCGAACGGAGATATTGGCTCAGGGCGAGCGGTGCCAGGCGCTCAGCCCGAGCGGTATGAGCGCACCCAGAATGGCGTTGGGAGTTCAGCCAGAACGGCGTTATTGGCCCGGTGTTGCCTTGGAACGGTGCGCGCACTACGATAGGGCACATCAGAACAACAGGAAGATCCCCCTATGACGATGCGTTACACGTCCGTTGCCAATGTGCTGCCCGAAAGCAAGATGCGCCTTTATCCCACCAAGGTGATCAACATCATTGGCGGGCCGGGTTGCGACAAGTCGTTGTTTTCGTCGGCCATCATCCTGTACCTCAACCTGCGCGGCAAAACCGTGGAGACCATCCCCGACTTCGCCAAGTCCCTGGTCTGGCAGCAGAACTTCCAGGTGCTCAAAAACCAGTATTTCATCGCCCAACAGCAGTACGAAATGCTCAACCTGCTGGACGGCCAGGTGCAGTTCCTCATCACCGAATGTTCGCTGCCCCAGGTGCTGTACTACAACGAAAACTACGAAGAGAACATCTGCGACGTGGCCAAGACCCGCACCCAGATCCTCGAGTGGTACAAGCAGCACAACAACATCAACATCATGGTCCAGCGCGGCGAGAAAAAGTACGTGCACACCGGCCGTTTCCAGAGCGAAGAACAGGCCAAAGAGATAGACCACGGCCTGCGTGCCATGCTGATCCACGAAGGCCTGCCCTTCACCAGCCTGGCCCCCACCATGGACGCCATCAACGAGTTTGCCGCTACGCTGATCGAATAGGCACCCTCCCGTTCCCGTTCCCGTTCCCGTTCCCGTTCCCGTTCGGGCTGAGCCTGTCGAAGCCCTGCGCCGCTTAGGACCCTTCGACAAGCTCAGGGCGAACGGGATTTTCAAACTAAGGGCGAACGGTCCGGTTTCTTTTCAAAAAAACAGTTTCTTTTCGAAACGGTTTTATTTCAAACGCGCGGCCGCAGCCCCTCAGGCACAAAGCGGGCCAGGCGCGCGTTGATGGCCGGCTCATGGCGCTGCCACCACACCCCCAGCGCCACCACGGCCAGACCCAATAGCGTGAGCGCAAATGGGAACAACAGGCTGTCTTCGAATACACGGTGTGACAGGTACCCCAGATAACCCGCCACGCCCAGCGCGCCAAAGATGGTGAACACACGCCGCCCGATGGCTGCGCCAAATAGCACCATCACGATGTTGATCAGCGCGTAGACAAACTTGCCAATCTCGCTACCCGAGTCGCGCCAGGAGAGTCCGCCCCAAAACATGATGGCGCCCAACACATAAAGCCAAAACGCAAAGTCCTGCCGCCATTCAGCCTCTTGCGCCCTGCGGCTGCGCATGTCCACCCACATGGCGATGCAACAGGTGGCAATGCCAAACACCAGCGACACGTCGCGGCTGAACTCCCAGTCAAAACCTTCCTGCTGCATCAGCCCGTTGGCCACGTCCATGCTCATGTACCAGATCGTCATGGCAATCGGCATCACCATGAATGGCAGGCGGTAGCGCCACAACATCACCACACCCGTGGCCAGCGTGGCGAACTCCAGCGTCATCCAGCGCCAGCTGATGATGGTGTGGTACGCGCGGTAGCTGTCACTGCCACCCGGTGGCCACAGGCCCAGCAGGTGCTGCACGCACCACACCGCCAGCGGCGACAAGATAACGGCCAGCGTGGCCAAAATGCCGGCCGGCACCAGCAGCCCGCGCGCTTTGAAATGGTCCGCCACCTTCAGGCACGCCACCAGATAGGCCAGCCCAATCAGCAGCAGCCCGGTGGGCCCCATGGCCTGGAAGCCCAGCGTCATGAACAGCGTCATCGCGCCTATGGCCACCAGCCCGCCAAAGTAATACAGCACGTTGACAAAGCCAAACTTCGGGCCGCTGGCCAGCGCGCCGGGCTGCGTGGGCACCGTGGCCTGGTGGTCCAGCACCACCCAGCGCTGCCACAGGCTCTGCGCCTGGGCGGGGGTGATCACGCCGTCGTGGGCGGCGTCCTGCAGGTCTTGCTGCCGCAGGGAAACAACCTGGGGCGCCGTGGGGGTGGGTAGTGGATTAGGCATTTACGTCTTTGCAGTCCTTTGCTCGCATATGTACCATAGCCAATACAAAAAGTGCATCCCCCATGGGAGCGTTGCCCGGGTTTTTCCAAATGACAGGTCGTTGGCAGGTTTTCATGTATTGCTGTGTTCCCAAGCCTCCCTGGTTCACCCATGCGGTGCGCTTTGTGTTGACTGCGGGCCTGTGCGCCCTGGCCCTGACGCCCGCCCCCGCCCGGGCCGAAAAATTCAACCTGGTCTATGCGCGCCAATACGCCGAGACCGACAGCCGGCTGGACTACCCCGTACGCCTGCTGGAGCTGGCCCTGAAAAAAGCCGGGGCGGACTACAACATCCAATCCGACGCACGCTCCATGTCGCAAGACGCATCGCTCAAACGCCTGGCCGAGGGCGGCAGCGTCAACGTGGTGTGGACCATGACCAGCAAGCAGCGCGAGCAAGAGCTGCTGCCCATCCGCATTCCGCTGGACAAGGGCCTGTTTGGCTACCGCATCGCCTTTGTGCGCCAGCAGGACCGCAACGCCCTGGCCAAGGTCAAGACACTGGCCGACATGCGCCGCTTTGCGGCTGGCCAGGGCCACGACTGGCCCGACACCCAGATCCTGCAGGGCAACGGCCTCAACGTCGTCACCGCCCCGGCCTTTGACGGCTTGTTCAACATGCTGCGCGCCGGGCGCTTTGACTATTTCCCCCGCTCCGTCCTGGAAATCTGGGACGAAGAAGAACAGGCCGGTGCCCAGCAACTGGTGGTGGACGACAAGATCGTGCTGCACTACCCCGCCGCCATCTACTACTTTGTGAACAAAAAAGACCGTGCACTGGCCAGCGCCCTGGAGCGCGGCCTGAACAAGGCCATTGCCGACGGCAGCTTTGACACCCTGTTTTACGAACGGTATGGCGAACCCATCAAGCGCGCCAACCTGCGCCAGCGCAGCGCCATCGCCCTGAAAAACCCGCTTTTGCCGCCCGAAACCCCGCTTTCGCGCAAAGCACTGTGGCTGGATATAAACGCCCTGCCTAAATAAACGCTGGTGGCGGCCTAAAATCATTGGATGAGCGCCAATACCCCAGCATCCCCCGCCAACGCCCCCGAAACACCCAAGATCAGCAACTTCCTGCGCCAGATCATCGAGTCCGATCTGGAAAAAGGCACCTACGCCCAGCGCAAATGGGCCGGCAGCCCCGGCGACGCCGCCCACCACGCGGCGGGCCAGCCAGACCCCGCCAAGATCCGCACCCGCTTTCCGCCCGAGCCCAATGGCTACCTGCACGTAGGCCACGCCAAGAGCATCTGCATCAACTTTGGCCTGGCGCGTGATTACGGCGGCGTCTGCCACCTGCGCTTTGACGACACCAACCCCGAGAAGGAAGACACGGAGTACGTCAACTCCATCATCGACGCGGTGAAGTGGCTGGGCTTTGACTGGAATGGTGCGCCCGATGCGGCCGCCTACCAGGCCAGCGACTACTTTGACTTCATGTACCGCGCGGCGGAATACTTGATCGAAGCCGGCTACGCCTATGTGGACGAACAAACCGTAGAGCAAATGCGCGTGAACCGTGGCGACTTTGGCAAGCCCGGTGTGGACAGCCCCTTCCGCAGCCGCACGCCCGCCGAAAACCTGGCGCGTTTTCGCGAGATGCGCGACGGCAAACACGAAGACGGATCGATGGTGCTGCGCGCCAAGATCGACATGGCCAGCCCCAACATCAACATGCGCGACCCGGCCATCTACCGCATCCGCCGCGCCACCCACCACAACACGGGCGACACCTGGTGCATCTACCCGATGTACACCTACGCCCACCCCATTGAAGACGCGCTGGAGCAGATCACCCACAGCCTGTGCACGCTGGAGTTTGAAGACCAGCGCCCGTTTTACGACTGGCTGCTGGAGCGATTGGCTGAAGGCGACCTGCTGGCTGCGCCCGCGCCGCGCCAGTATGAGTTTGCCCGCCTGAACCTCACCTATGTGATCACCAGCAAACGCAAGCTGGCGCAACTGGTGTACGACCACAAGGTGCAAGGCTGGGACGACCCGCGCATGCCCACCATCGTGGGCCTGCGCCGCCGTGGCTACACCCCCGCAGCGATCCAAATGTTTGCCGAGCGCATTGGCGTGACCAAGAGCGATAGCTGGATTGACTACTCCACGCTGGAAGGCTGCCTGCGCGAAGACCTGGAAGCCAAGGCCCACCGCGGCATGGCGGTCATCAACCCCGTCAAGCTGGTGCTGACCAACTGGGATGAGGTCATGGGCGCTGGCCACCTGGAGCCCTGCACCCAGCCCGCCCTGCCCCACCCGCCCGAAGGCGTTGAATCGCCAACCCGTCACTTCACTATCGGCAAAGAAGTGTGGATCGAACGCGAAGACTTTGAAGAAGTGCAACCGAAGGGCTACAAGCGTTTGTTCCCCGGCAATAAAGTGCGCCTGAAAGGCGGCTACGTGATCGAATGCACCGGCTGCACTAAGGATGCCAACGGCACCATCACCGAAGTGCTGGCCACCGTGGTGCCCGACACCAAGAGCGGCACACCGGGCAGCGACTTGGTGAAGGTGAAAGCCGCGATCACCTGGGTCGGCGTGGCCAACGGCGTCAACGCGGAAGTGCGCATGTACGACCGCCTGTTTTTGGACGCGCAGCCCGATGCGGGTGGCAAAGACTTTATCGAGAGCCTGAACCCCAACAGCCTGAAAGTCGTCACCGCGATTGTTGAGCCGTCATTAGCCAATGCGTTGCCGGACCAGAAGTTCCAGTTTGAACGGCATGGGTACTTTGTGGCGGATCGCGTGGATCACGTGCAAGGCAGCAAGCCGGTGTTTAACTTGGCGGTGGGGTTGAAGGATAGTTGGGGGAAGTAATCAAATAGCAGTCGCATATTTATGAACACACCCCAAGCCCATCCAACTATTCAACGTCTTTGCAAAGTAACTGCGGGATGAAAAGTACGATCACTCGCAGGAGCTCCCTCAAGGAGCCACTAGGCGATGCGCCGTTTCTCGGAGCTTCAATTGAGACCAATGAAGTAGTCCTGAACGGCGATGCGTTCGATCTTTTGCACGAACTCCAGCCAGCATCAGTCGACTTGATCATTACTAGCCCGCCATACTGGGGGCATCGCGAATATGGCATGAGCCACAACTGGGACTTTTTCAATGACATTGCAACTGTTCGGGAAATAGGGGCAGCAACTCCCGGTTATGAGTGGTACAGAGAAAAGGGGGGACTTCTAGGACTCGAACCGTACCCGGAATGGTATGTCGCTCATCTAGCCAGCATTTTCTCCCGTGCAAACAGATGCCTGAAGGCTGACGGCAATCTGTGGATCAATATTGGCGATACATATTTCGCACGCTGGAGCAGCATCCGCGATGGTGGACGACAAGGATTGGGCGACGATGATCGGAACCGCCGAAAGACGCCAATGGGAGGGGTTCGACAAGAAAAGCAGTTGCTACTAATTCCATCTCGTTTTGCTATCGCAATGCAGGAGCATGGGTGGATTCTGCGCAATGATGTGATATGGCATAAGCCTAACGCGACTCCCAGACCTGAAGGAGATCGTCTCAAGCTCGCACATGAGCATTTTTTCCATTTTGTGAAGAAACCAAAGGAAGGGCGGGCTACGTATTACTACAAGCCCGAATATGCGGAGCCGCGAAGCAATGACGTGGTGACTGTCAATGTCGCGCCAGGAGAAGATGGACATACAGCCACGTTTCCTCATGCACTCATTGAACCTCGCATCCTCACCTCATCACCGCCCGATGGTGTAGTACTGGATCCATTTTGCGGAACAGGCCGATCTCTTGAAGTCGCTAAACGTTTGGGACGAAAAGTGATTGGATTTGATGCGCAAATCAAATACGCAGACCTAACTCGAAACAAACTAGGAAGCCCAATGAACAAAAAACAAAAAGAAACTAAAGGCGACGTTAAAGGAAATTTCGTTAGCGAGTGGTTTGGCCAACGAATCTATCCACTGGTTCGCCTAGATATGGCTGCAGTTTCCGGAAAACGCGCGGGCACTTGCCAGTTCCTCACAAATATTCTAAAGACGAGTACTGATTGCGTAAAGAATGAGAACTCACAAGGAGTTTGCTCCATAAGTGCAACTAGCAACGGTCCTCGACAAGATTGGCTCGTATGCCCATATCGAGTCATCGATTCAGAAATTGTCAAACGCGGCTGCACGATGATTTTTGGGCTCAGTACAGACGTAAAACCAATCCCAGTTTCGCTGCTAAAACATGAAGGCGAGTTAGACAAATTTAAAAAATCCGTTGAATCCTCAGGTAGCGGATATCTTTTCTTTCAAGATAAGCTAGGCGGAGAAATTTCCATACTCTCCACTGAAAAATCACCTGAAATGGCTTTTGATGTCACGCTCGTCGAAATCAAATGCGTTGCAGGTGTGTTCCAAGTAGCTCGATATGGCATCTTGGAAATTCAAACAATGGACTTTCACGGCTCATACAAACACGCCGTAACAAACTTGCGTGATGCCTTACGTTTGCACGGGAAAGAATTTCCAGAGGCACTACAAGCAAAGCCAGAATGGGCAGGCAAACAAGTTGAGGGGCCAAACATTGCCAACGTGTTTAAGCGGACCTTCTACCAGATCATGCTCAAGTTCAAATTATCTGGTCGTGGTTCTGCAGCAGGAACTGTGCTCGCGCTACCTCGATCCGTTTGGGATAGTTGGCAGCCATTTTTAGGGGCCCCAACACTAGAGGATGAAAGCCCGGGAATCAAACGCTTCAAAATTCACGACAAAGACGCGAAACAGGAAATTCTGAATTCATTTATCTGCGTTTTTGATGTTGATGCGGCACAAAACAGTTCCAGCTCACCGATCAAAATTGATCACTTCATCAGAGTTTCGCCTGAGCAGCTCGCACACCATGCTTTTACTGAAGTTCCGAACCACATGTTGAATACGATTCAAAACAGCGATGCCGTGCTTTCAAGGATCAAGTCGAGACTGTTGGACTGGTGGCCCGATTTACCTAGTGATGACAGAAACAACAAAGTTGCTCGCAAAAGAATCGTCAAGTCGAAAAGTCAGCCAACTTAATTTATCGGATTGAGTGAACACCGCACGTCTTACACGGTCCGACGCAACTTGCAACCCCAACCCATCCTCCACTTCTGGTTCGAAGAGCTAACCGCCAAGCAGCACTTCGTCAAAGACGCCGCACTGGACGAAACCATTCGCGCGCGGTTTGGCGACACGCTGGAAGCGGCGGCGCGATGTGAACTGTTTGCGTGGCGCACAACGGCCGAAGGGCGGCTGGCGGAGATCATTGTGTTGGACCAGTTCTCGCGCAACGTGTACCGCGACACACCGCGCGCCTTTGCGCAGGACGCGCTGGCGCTGGTGTTGGCGCAGGAGCTGGTGGCAAGTACGCAGGACCGCAGCCTGCCTGAAGCGCAACGCGTGTTCGCCTACATGCCCTACATGCACAGCGAGTCCGCGCTGGTGCATACGCAGGCGGTGGCGCTGTTTACGCAGCTGGGCATACAAGACAACCTGAACTTCGAGCTGCTCCACAAAGCCATCGTCGACCGCTTCGGTCGTTACCCCCACCGCAACACCATCCTGGGCCGCACCTCCACCGCCGAAGAGCTGGCCTTCCTGAGCGAACCGGGGTCTTCGTTCTAGGTTTTGGCTTGTAGTTGCGACGCTTTTGTAGCGTCCCAGGTTCCATTTACCTGGGCCTCAGGCCTATTCTTCATACAAAGCCCTGTGGCAATCAACTGAAAATATGCCTGCACTTCAGCACTTTGCAATCCGCAGCCTTTTCCTCGTCGCGTGCGTGATCCTGGCCTCCTGCCAAAAGGCGGAGCTCCGGTACTCTGCCAGTCTGGATCGCGCCGCGTTGATGCTCTTAGCTTTTCCTACGTGGCAGGCAAATGGCCCTGGCTTGGTTCAGCAAGTTGACCTGTCTGCAACGGCCAATGACAAACACAACACGCAACCGCCTGCAACGCGTGCAGAGATCACGCCCATCTATGTGGTGCGGTTGGACGAAACGCACGCGGCTCTGCTGACCAACACCCGAGCCATTGCCGAAGACAACCAGCGCCCCTACACCTGCCACATGTGCCCTGGATTCGTGGGAGCCTATTTCTTTGAGCACGATGCCAATGGCTGGCGAATGACGGCCAGACAGGATGCGGCAACACAAAGCGGTGTGGAAGGCGACATCGGCACGACCAGCATCGCGAAGCTATCCGACGGCCACTACGCCTTGGCGTCCGAGTGGGGAAGCTGCTGGCAAGGCTACCCTCTTGTCGCGTGGCATTCCTCTGTCGGCCAACAATGATGGAGCCTATGGCGCCTGCAGCGCGCTAGATTCGCCGCCGACAGAGCCCGAAGACAAGCACGAATGCTTCGATGTCCGCGGCAAGTGGAAATTTCTGCAAGGTCGTTTGCTAGTCAACTTTGATGGACGCCTGAGCTTGATGAACGGAGCCAACGAACTGTTGCCAACAGAACAGGTTCACGAACAAGCCGTCTACGAGGTAGTTAAGGAATCGCTTGAGCTTGTAAAGGGCAAGAACCCAGTGCCAAATTTTTGAGGCTCCAGCGCAGGTACGACTTGATTTCGCTGGCGAATTGCGATCGGCCCTCCAGATTCAGACCTGTATCTGCTACGGATTTGGTAGCTTCTTGTGCATATTCCACGGGGGCTAGAGGCCAATTTGACACACAAACAGCCTACTCCGGCAAACTCGTAGCCATGCGCCCCTTCCAGACTGCATTGCCTATTCTGAAAATTCAGGTGGAGGCCTTGCCATTTGCGTGACGGAACCCATAAGACGGCACAAACTAAGCCAAGCAGCACTTCGTCAAAGGCGCCGCGCTGGACGAAACCATTCGCGCTCGGTTTGGCGACACGCTGGAAGCTGCGGCGCGGTGTGAGTTATTTGCGTGGCGCGCAACGGCCCAGGGGCGGCTGGTGGAGATCATCGTGTTGGACCAGTTCTCGCGCAACGTCTACCGCGACACGCCGCGCGCCTTTGCGCAGGACGCGCTGGCGCTGGTGTTGGCGCAAGAGCTGGTGGCCAGCGGGCAAGACCGCAGCCTGCCCAAAGCGCAGCGCGTGTTTGCCTACATGCCCTACATGCACAGCGAGTCCGCGCTGGTGCATACGCAGGCGGTGGCGTTGTTTACGCAATTGGGCATACAAGACAACCTGAACTTCGAGCTGCGCCACAAAGCCATCATCGACCGCTTCGGCCGTTACCCCCACCGCAACACCATCCTGGGCCGCACCTCCACCGCCGAAGAGCTGGCCTTCCTGAGCGAACCGGGGTCTTCGTTCTAGGTTTGCCCCTGCAGTTGCTACGCTTTTAGTAGCTGCTTGCGCACACCCTGATTGGGCTAGATGCCGATTTCATACCTAAATTGCCCTTTACGCCGATATTATTTAATTGTTTCTCAAAATTGACAAAATTGGCAATTTGCTCATAATGAGAAACAAATGTCTTCCAATTCACCCGCCATCAATGAAACCGGTACTGCCCAGCTGCAGGCCCTGGGTGCGCAGATACGCAGCCAGCGCAAGGCTTTACGCCTGAGTGCGACGGTAACGGCCGAGGCGGCGGGCCTGTCTCGGGTGACGCTACACCGCATCGAAAAGGGCGAACCGTCCGTCACCATGGGAGCATGGTGCGGTGTGATGGCAGCACTGGGTATGGCGCTGCAGGCACACAGCGGGGCGCAGGCCAATACGGCCGGACAAGCACCTGACCGCGCTGGCTGGATACCGGCGCGCGTGGCGCTGGCCGACTACCCGCAACTCCGCGCGCTGGCCTGGCAGGTGCACGGCACCGACACGCTCACCCCTATAGAGGCGTTGGACATATACGAACGCAATGCGCGCCACCTGGACTTGCAGGCCATGTCGGTCGATGAGCAGGCGCTGCTGCAGGCATTGCGTTTGGCCTTGTCGCGCAACCCAGGGAGCAGCGATGCAGTTTGAGCGCCCGCACCACCAGCGCATTGCCCATGTACTCGGCGCGCTGGATGCAGCCGTGCTGCGTGAGTATGGTTGTCTCTTTGGCGGTGGCACCTGCATTGCGCTGCGCTATGGCGAATACCGGGAGTCGGTGGACATTGACTTTCTGGTCTCTGACGCGGCAGGTTACCGGGAGCTACGGCAGTTGCTCACCGGCCCCGAGGGCTTGAAGGCCATCAGCCACGCGCACGCCGTGCCGCTGGTGGTGCTGCGGGAAATACGCGCAGATCAATACGGCATACGCACCCAGGTGCAGATGGATGGCCAGGCCATCAAGCTGGAGATCGTGCGCGAGGCGCGCATCACCCTGGAACCCCCACTAGACGACGATACGGTGTGTGGCGTGAGCACGTTGACACGACTGGACTTGGCCACCTCCAAGCTGCTGGCCAACTCGGACCGCCAGGCGGATGACGGCGTTTTCAGCCGCGATGCGATCGACCTGGCCATGATGCGCCTGCCCCTGCCCGCTTTGCGCGCTGCGCTCGCCAAAGCGGCAGAGGCCTATGGCCCGTCTGTAGCGCGCGATCTGGGCAAAGCCATTGACCGGCTGCAAAATCGCGCAGGTTGGCTGGAGCGCTGCATGCAAGCCATGGCCATGCAAATGCCCAAGGCGGTGCTATGGAAAAACGTACGGGCTCTGCGGCGTATCGCGTCTGCCCCCTGAACAAAGGCGTGCTGCTGGAGCCGCGCGTTCGCAAGAGCAATCCGGGCTAGGTGAGGGATAAGCCTGACTATTTCCAGAACTGCGCGTCCAGCACCAGGTCTTGCGTCACTTCCCGCTCGCCGGGGTTTGCTATGACCACGTGCAAGCGCGGCGCACCCTGGGCGGGGGTGGCCACTATCCACGAGGCCAAGGTGTATTCCTTGCCGCTGCGCCAGAGGCTGTTGTCGGGGCCATCGTGGTGGTCACGGGACAGGCTGCTGAATTGTTCTAGCGTGTAGGGCGCGGTGGACTGGCCCAGCAGGCTGTTGATGCGCTGGTAGCGCGTGCGGCTGCTGGCGCTTGTCTTTTGCGGGTAGGCCTTGGTCAGCTCCGGGTCCAGGTAGTGGTTGGTGTGGGTTGCGGTGCCGCTGTCGTTCACGCTGAGCGCGTATTTACCGTGCAGGCCCACCTCTACCGTCAGCACCTTGTTGCGGTCAGAGATCAGAAAGAAGTTGGCACGCGACTTGGAAAACACCTTGTCCGCATTGGCAATCAGCGCGTCCACGCTGTCGTAATCGGTCAGGATCTTGACCATCACGCCGTGCATGTCGGGCTGGTCTTCACGCACACTGCGCGGCAAGTTGCTGGACGCCGACACGATGGTCAGGCCTTTTTCATTGACACCGGCTTTGAGGCCCGGATCGCCATTGCCCTCGGCATACAGGCCGAAGTAGGCCCAGCCTTTTTTGGGACGCACTTTCCTCAACACCTGATGGTGGTCGGGCGCCCAATCGCGGTTCTTGGAGATCAGCGTGCCGCCGTCCGCAGCAGTACCCGCCGCACCCCACAGCGTGCATGCCAGCGCGGGCAAAGGGCTCAATGCGCAGATGAGTGCAGCGATCAGAGGTCTGGTGAACATGGAGGCTTGTCTTTTTGGGGCGCGCAGAGGGTGTCATGTGATTCTGCTCCGAATTCACCACGGTGTTGGTGGCTTGTAAAATTGCGCCCTTCGCCAGCCCCGACACAAGAACCCCATGCCCAAAACAAACCACAAACCCTTCGTGATCGGTGTCGCAGGGGGCAGTGGCAGTGGCAAATCGACGGTGACACGTGAGGTGCTGGCGTCCATCGGGTCGGAGATGGCGGCGGTGGTGTTTCAGGACGATTACTACCTGGACCAGTCCCACATGACGCCCGAGGACCGGCGCAAGACCAATTACGACCACCCGGATGCGTTTGACTGGCCACTGATGGCGCAGCATGTGCGGGCGCTGCGCAACGGCGAGGCGATTGAGATGCCCGTGTATGACTTTGCGGCGGACAACCGCTCCAGCAAGACCATCACCGTGAACCCCGCACCGGTGATCGTGGTGGAAGGCCTGTTTGCGCTGTACGACGCCAAGTTGCGCAGCATGATGTCGCTAAAGATCTATGTGGACACAGCATCCGACGTGCGCTTTATCCGCCGCCTGCAGCGCGACATGGCCGAGCGCGGGCGCAGTGCCGAGAGCGTGATCAACCAGTACCTGGAGACGGTGCGCCCCATGCACAAGCAGTTCATCGAACCGACCAAACGCAACGCCGATGTGATCTTGCCGCACGGCGCCAACGGGCCGGCGGTGGACATCATCACCACCAAGGTGCAAACCCTGGTGCGCGATTTGAACCGCAGCTAAAACACCGACAAGGCACGCCCCATGGCCGAACCCCTGGTTACGCAATACGGCCCCGATGTGCCCAAAGCGATTGCCCGCATGGTGGCGGCGGTGCACAAGCGTTTTCCGGTGGATGCGTTTCTGCACGACGCGCTGACCGGCTACGACGCGCTGGCGCTGATGCCGCGTGGCAAACACATTGCACGGGCCCTGCAGCGGCATTTGCCGCAGGACTATGCGCAGGCGCTGCCTATCTTGCTGGCATCGGCCGAACGCCCGCACGGGCGTGACCCGGGTTTGTCGCTGGGGTCATTTTTGTACCTGCCGCACACGGCGTTTGTGGCGGAGTTTGGGCTGGGGCATTTTGAGTTGTCCATGCAGGCACAGCACGCGCTCACGCAGCGCTTTACCGCCGAATTCAGCATCCGCCCGTTTCTGCAGAAACACCCCGAGGCCACGCTGGCGCAGCTGATGGAATGGACACGTGACCCGAGCGAACATGTGCGCCGCCTGGTGTCCGAGGGCACGCGGCCGCGGCTGCCCTGGGCGTCACGCCTGCCCGCCTTCCAGCGCGACCCGACGCCAGTGTTGGCCTTGCTGGAGCGCTTGAAGGACGACCCGGAACTGTATGTGCGCCGATCGGTGGCCAACAACCTCAACGACATTGGCAAGGACCACCCTGCCCTGCTGGCCAACACAGCCAAGGCCTGGCTGCGCAAAGCCACGCCCGAGCGCCGCTGGATCGTGCAGCACGCGCTGCGCTCCGCGGTGAAGCGCGGCGAGGCCGGTGCGCTGGCGGCGCTGGGCTTTGGTGGGGCTGCCGACGTGGCGATATGCCAGCACAGCATCACGCCCCAGCGCGCGGTGATCGGCGGCACGCTGGCGGTAGCCTTTGATGTGACCAACAGCACGGCCCAACCCCAGCGCGTGCTGGTGGACTTTGCGGTGCACTACGTCAAGGCCAATGGCCAGGCGCGGGCCAAGGTATTCAAGCTCAAGACGCTGGACCTGGCCGCGCACGAAACCCAACGCGTGGGCAAGCAGATATCGCTGGCCGAGATGACCACGCGCAAACACTACCCCGGCGTACACCAGGTAGAAGCCATCCTCAACGGCCGCGCGCAGCCGCTGGGAAGTTTTAAGTTGGCGGCACGCTGACGCCACGCGCCGCACTGGCGCAATGAATTTGCTATTTTTTTAATAGCTTGTCGCGCAATATCCGCGGGGGCTAGAGGCCAATTTCACTCGTAATGGGCGCGCTACCCGCGCTAGGCCGACGCGGCCTGCAAAAACATCCTGGCGCAGCAGGTTTAATGCGGGCGGTGTAAGGTCCAGCCTGGTTGGGCGACCAATGGGCACGCCACCGCAACCCAAGGAGCACATGATGAAAACCCCACCTGCGTCCAACAAGCGCTCTTCACTTTCTTCTTCGCTAGGCAAGACCGTCTTTTTGCTGGTCGGCGTTGTGCTGGTGCTGGGACTGATCAACATCAGCTCCCCCGCCAAAGCGGAAAAAGCCGTGTTGCTGCCCGCGCCATCGGCCGAGGTACTGGCCGCCGTCACGCCTGCTGCACAGACCAGCGAAACAGCGGTGTTTGCAGGCGGCTGCTTTTGGGGCGTGCAGGCGGTGTTTCAGCACACGCAGGGCGTGCTCAGCGCTGTGTCAGGCTATGCGGGTGGCAGTGCGGGGGACGCGGACTACAACAGGGTGAGTGGCGGCGGCACCGGGCATGCCGAGGCGGTGCAAGTGCGCTTTGACCCCAAGCAGATCAGCTACGCGCAGCTGCTGCAGATCTTCTTTTCTGTGGCGCACGACCCCACGCAACTCAACCGCCAGTATCCCGACGTGGGGCCACAGTACCGGTCGGCTATTTTTTACACCACGCCCGCCCACAAACTGGCGGCCGAGCGCTACATGGCGCAGTTGGGCAGTGCCAAAACATTTCCTTCGCCCATCGTGACGCAGTTGGCACCGCTGCAGGGCTTTTATGCTGCGGAGGCGTACCACCAGAACTACGCCACGCTACACCCCGAGTCGGGCTACATCGCACAGTTCGACCGGCCCAAGATTGCCAACCTGCAGGCATTGCTGCCTGCGGTGTACCGTGCGCAACCGGTGCTGGTTCCGTAAACTCGGCTTGCTATCAAGTTAGTAGCGTCCTGCGATGACTCTACGGGGGCTAGAGGCCGATTTGGCTACTTTTTATAGGCCTTGCGCGAACCGTCTTCAAACAGCTCGTCGTCGCTGACCAGGTTGCCCGCTTCGTCCCACACCTTCTGGCGGGCGACATTGCCTTTGCTGTCATAGGTGTCTTCCTCCTCCAGCTTGCCGTTGGCAAACCAGAACTGGTGCACACCCACGGGGCGATCGCCATAGCGGCCGTCCAGTGCGTAGCGGCCCTGCTGGCGCAGCTTGCCCTGGTCGTTGAAGCTCTGGCTGTCGCGCAGCTCGGTGGTGCCGTCCAGCGTGTAGACGTCTTTGCTCTGCGGCTGACCGTTCAGGTAAAAGCGTGACTCGTTGGCTAGGCGGCTGCGTTTGCGGCCATTGGCCTCGGTGACCGTGAAGTTGCGCTCGCGTACCAGGGTGCCACTGGCGTGGAACTCGGCCTCGCGCAGCAGCAGCGCGGGGCGGGTGGAGACGTCCCAGCGCTTTTCGCGGCGCTTGCCACCGTCTTCTGCGTAAAAGGTTTCGCGCCTTTGGGTGCCTTGCAGTTCTTCTTCCAGCTCAGGCTTGCCGCTGCTGTAGAAGCGCGTGGATTTTTGCTCCACACCAGCCAGCAGCACGCTGGTCTCGCGCAACTCGCCTTTGGATGAGTACAGGTTGATGGTGGATGCTGCGCCAAAGCCGCACAGCTTGCCGTCGTCCACATGGGGGAGTAGCAGCGGCTTGGGGCCGCAGCGCAGGCTGGCGAGCTGGCCACTGGCGTGGTATTCCACAGCGGCACCTTCGCGTTCGTTGTCCGCAATCCACTCCACCTTGCGCGGCTTGCCATCGTCAAACCACTGGCGGCGCAGGCCGCGGGCGTTGCCGTTCACGTTGGTGAATTCATGCACCAGTTGCCCGTTGGCGGCCCATTCGCGCTCCAGGCCCACGTGCGGGCCGTTGGAGGTGACGGTGAATTCCTTGTAGAGCTTGCCGTCGCGGAAATAGCGACTCAGGCCCACGCTGTCGCCGTTGCGCAGCTCGTACTCGCGCTCGGTCTTGCCGCTGTCGCGGTCTTTGCAGCGCACCATGCCGGTCTTGCCCGCGGTCTCGGACCCGTTGTTGGTGTTGATGCTCTGGCCATTGAATTCGCAGTCCTGCACGGCATAGGCAGCCTGGCAGGTCCAGAGCGACAGTGCAGCAAGGCTGGCCCAGGCGGCACGACGGGGAAAAGTGTTTTTGGTGAATGGCATGTCAAAGGCTTTCATGGCAAACAAAGTCCAGCGTGGCGCACACCGCTGCCACCTGGGCAGCGATGCATTGCTCGGGCGTGGCGCGGGGGCTGTCGGGGTAGACCTCGGTGGTGCTGGTGTAACGCGCATCGGTGATGCCAGCGCACAGGCCCAGTTCTTTCATGGCGTAGTGGATGACGCCGTGCGCCACCAGAGGTGAGCCGATGATGCCGCCCTTTGCATCGGCCGGGGCAATATGCGTCACGCGCTCCACGGCCTCAATGATGGCTTGCTGAAACGCAGGCTGCGGATTGGCCGTGTCGTCGACCAGGTAGAAGCCGTCGGGAATGCCATGGGCTTCGAATGCCTTGCCGTCGCGCGCGGCGCGTGCGGGGCCGAATTCGGATTCGTCGGTGTCGGTGGTTTCGTGCAGGTCGATATGGGCGGCAAACTGGCCGTGCAGAGGAGCGATGAGGCGCATGAGTGCGGCGGACTCTTGCGCGGGACTGTCCGCGCGGAAGTTGCGGTTCGGGTCCAGCGCGTCAAAGTTCCAGCGCTGGATGCGCTCATAGGCCCAGGGGCTCACACAGGGCGCGACCAGCAGGTTCACACGGCCCGCGTACGCCGCGGCCTGTGTCTCGGCAAAGCGCAAGGCGCCATGCACACCGCTGGTCTCATACCCATGCACACCGCCGGTGACCAGCACGGTGGGCAAACTGTTCTTCCATCCACGGCTGCGCAGGGCCATGAGTGGAAACTTCTCGACCGGGTGCTGCGCATCCGCGTAGCTCACCTTGCCATAACTTTCCACGTCAAAGCGGTCCCGCAAGCGCTCCACCGCCGTCAACACATCGTCTGCATAACTGCGTTGGCGCACCTGGCGCGCGCGCCACAGCGTGCGCTCTGTGTCGCCCCAAGGCTGGCCGGGGGCACCGATGGAATAGAAGTGGGGAGTGCTCATGGGTGGCGGGTTAGTGTGGTGAGAAAAACCAAGAGTTTATGGTGAGGAGCTAGCCGCCAGTACACAACTGCTGCTCGCAAGGGATGCCGTCGTTGTCTCCATCCATCTCCATACCGGGGCAGTTCTTGAGGAAGCGCTTTGCTTCCTCGCACGACGTCATCTGAGAACAGTACTTGCGCCCATCGCAGGTGAAGCTGGCGGGTGCCGGTTGTGGAGATTCAAACAGCGAAACAGGCGCAGGAGCAGATGTGGGGGGCTTCACTGCTTGCGCCGCAGCCTCCGTCTGCACCACCCGATTGGCGTATCGGCTGTAGGCAAACCATCCCACAGCCACGATCAGCGCAAGACTGATGAGGGTGCTGGCAAAGCTTGATTTATCGCTAGTGCGGGCAGAGCGTCCGGTGGCGAGTTTGGGCCTGTGCGCCGGTTCGTGCGGAGAGCTGCCAGGCCTGTGCACACGCACCGCACTTCTCTTGCCGCTGCGGTCGGGCTCCACCTCAAAGCTCAGCGACTCACCCTCGGCGGGTTGCAACCCATCGCGGGGGAACGCTGTGATGTGGACGAAGATGTCTTGCCCGCCATCATCGGCAACGACGAAGCCAAAGCCTCGTTCGGGATTCCACTTCTTTAGTTTGCCCGTATAGCGTGCTTGGCTCATGTATCCGCTCCCTTGGCACGGGCGTCAGGCGCCGTGTTGTGTATTTGTTCATTGCATTCTAGGAGGTCATTGGGGCGGCTCCGATGCAACCCAAAGCATCTCAATGCGGTGCGTCGGCATAAGGGAATTCCCGCCCCTGTGAAACAAAGCGGCGGGCAGTTATGTCCCCATAATGCTTAAGAACTAAAGCGGCAAAAACCCTTGATGCATTTCCCCCGAAACGTGTGGACCCGGTGGCTAGCGACTGTGTTGTTGGGCTCCACCAGTGTGGCCTGGGCTGCGCCTGTGTGCCCGGCCAGGCCGATCACGTTTGCGTTCTTCGAGAGCGGGCTGATGTACAGCGAGAAAACCAATGACGGCATCGACAAGGCGGTCATGGAGGAACTGGCGCGGCGCAGCAAGTGTGTCTTTGAGTTTTCGGTGCGTCCACGCGCGCGCATCTGGCTGGAACTGGAGCGTGGCGATCTGATGATGACGGGCAGCGCCATACGCACCGACGAGCGCGACGTCTATGCCTGGGCTGTGAACTACTTCGGTCTGAAAGCCGAGGTGATGGTGCGCAGCGTGAACGGGCGTTTCCCCAAAACGAAAGAAGAGTTCCTGAAGGACGAGTCGCTGAAGTTTGCCGCGGCCCGCACCTTTGCGCACGGCGATGCGATGGACGCTTTCCTGGACGAGTTGCGCCAGCGCAACCGCGTGGTGGAGGTGCCCATAACCTCGATGTACGAGATGCTGCAGATCAACCGCTTTGCCGCCATGCCGGTCTATCCGCTGGATGGTGTGTACCGGGCCAAACACGATGTCTCGCAGTACAGCATTGCCAGCGACTGGTTCCCCACCGACAAAAGCGTGCCGCGGGCGATGCTGTTCGCCAAGAAACACTTCACCCGCCCCCAGGTGCAGGAATGGCGCACGCTGCTACAGCAAATGCGAGACGACGGCACGCTGCGCAAGATCTACACCCAGTACGCGGGTAAGGACACAGCGGACAAGCTGATGCAGTTTGCGCCAGACGTGCTCTGAAGCGACAGGCCCGCTGCCGCACGGCACATCATTTACTATAGATTTAATAGCTGCTTGCGCATATTCCACGCGGGTTGCAGGTAATTTGCGCTTGAAATAGAGGCTGCACACTTGCAAACCGCCCCGCCCGCCACCATCTGGATCGGATGAGCGAAGCCCTGCACATCGTCTGCCCCCATTGCCACACCACCAACCGCGTGCGCGCCGACCAGCTCGGCAGTGCGCCCGATTGCGGAAGCTGCAAGCAGCCGCTGTTCACCGGCAAGCCGGTGGACCTGGACGTGGCGGCGTTTGACAAACACCTGCAACGCAACCATATACCGCTGCTGGTGGACTTCTGGGCGCCGTGGTGCGGGCCGTGCCGCCAGATGGCGCCGCATTATGTGCAGGCCACGGGCCAACTGGAGCCGCGCGTGCGCGTGGCCAAAGTGGACACCGAGGCGCAGCAGGCGCTGGGCACGCGCTACCAGATACGCAGCATTCCCACGCTGGCCCTGTTTGTGGGTGGCCGCGAGGTCGCCCGCCAGGCGGGTGCCATGGGTGCCAGCGACATCGTGCGCTGGGTGCAGCAACACACACCGCGCTGAAACGTTTAATGCAGGCCCTTGTCATTAGGCTATACCGTACTTTGCAGTAACCCTGCCGGGGACCATGTATTCACCGGCTGCTACCTTCACCCCCATTCCCCTCCCCTCTCCTTCTTTTAACCAACCTGAGCTTTCAACACCATGTTATTCACACCCATCCAAGCCGGCGCCGTCAACCTGCCCAACCGCATCCTGCTGGCGCCGCTCACGCGTGCACGTGCAGACGCGGGCCATCTGCCCAATGACCTGATGGCCGAGTACTACAGCCAGCGCGCCACCGGCGGCCTGCTGATTACCGAGTGCACCATGGTGGCGCCCGGTACGTCGGCCTTCATCAACGAACCCGGCATCTACAACGAAGCGCAGATCAGCGCCTGGAAGAAGGTGACCGACGCCGTGCACGCCAAGGGCGGACGCATCTTCATGCAGATCTGGCACGCCGGCCGCGCCGCACACCCCGATATGAACGAAGGTGTGGAGACCGTCTCCAGCTCCGCCACCGCCATTGAAGGCGAAACCCATACGCCCAAGGGCAAGGTTGCCCAGGCCGTGCCACGTGCGCTGACCACCGACGAAATCACCGCCGTCGTGGCGGCCTACGCGCAGGGCGCGAAGAACGCGATTGCTGCCGGTTTTGACGGCGTGGAAGTGCACGGCGCCAATGGTTACCTGATCGACCAGTTCCTGCGTGACACCCCCAACCAGCGTACCGACGGCTACGGCGGATCGCTGGAGAACCGCGCACGTTTCCTGTTTGAAGTGCTGACCGCCGTGACCGCCGCCATTGGTGCGGACAAGGTGGGCCTGCGCCTGTCGCCACTGAACAGCTACAACAGCATGAAGGACAGCGACCCACTGGCGCTGATCACCTTCCTGGCCGACAAGCTCAATGCATTCAAGCTGGCCTACCTGCACGTGATGCGCGCTGACTTCTTTGGCGTGCAAAAGGGCGACGTGCTGGCGATTGCCCGCGAGAAATACAAGGGCGTGCTGGTCGGCAACATGGGCTACAGCGCCGACGAAGCCGAAGCGGCAATCGCTGCAGGCAAGCTGGAC
Source organism: Rhodoferax saidenbachensis (assembly GCF_001955715.1). NCBI lineage: Bacteria > Pseudomonadati > Pseudomonadota > Betaproteobacteria > Burkholderiales > Comamonadaceae > Rhodoferax > Rhodoferax saidenbachensis. The sequence continues at coordinate 3,035,354 of NZ_CP019239.1, forward strand.
GCTGTGGCCTTTGGCACTGCCTTCCTGGCCAACCCGGACCTGCCTGCACGTATCAAGACCAAAGCCGCGCTGAACAAGCCGGATGCGGAAACCTTCTACACACCGGGCGCCAAGGGTTACACCGACTACCCCGCACTGGCTGCGTAAGCCTGGGCACGGGCGCCTTTGTCAGACAGGCACACGGGTGCTTGTCTGACAGACGGCGGCGCCTGTTGGGCATGTAATGGACTTCAACCTCAGGAGCCCACCATGACCCAACATGCCACCGTGACTGCCCGCGTAACCTACCGCCCCGGAGACGGCGCGCCGCTGGTCATCCCCAAAGGCCCGGTCGAAGTCGACCTCGCACCCGACAGCGCCACGCTGAGCTGGACCGCCGACAACGGCGCCGCCGGCCTCACGGCCATCCCGCTCACGCAGTTCAAGAAATACGTGCAGGACAAGAAGATCCGGCTGGACAGCTAACTAGCCCGCGTGCGGCAGTGACGCCGCCAGCGTACGCGCCTTGTGCAACCACTTCTCGCGCTGTTCAGGCGTGGAGTGAATGACTGGCCCCAGCATCAAGGTCTTGACCGGTCGAATGCCGCAAAACGCCAGCGTGGCCTTGTTCATCTGGTGAATAGCTGGCATGCGGTAGACCCAGCGGAAATACCAGGGCGGCGTGTCCATGGGCACCAGCAGGTGCGCAGTGCGCCCTTTGAGCAAGGGCACCGGGAACGCAGATCCCTTGTTGAATTGGTAGGCCCAGCCCGAGACAAAGGCGCGGTCCAGAAAACCCTTGAGCAACGCAGGCACACTGCCCCACCACACCGGAAACACCCAGGCAATGTGCTGCGCCCATGCGATGCTGTCTTGCGCAGCGCGCAGGTCGGGCTCCAGCGCCTGGTGGTGCGGGTTGCTGCCGTGCAGGGTGGCATCGAACTGCAGATCGGCCAGGCGCAACACGCGAACGTGGTGGCCAGCGGCCTCTGCCGCCTCTGCATAGGTGTCGGCCAATGCCGCGCTGAAGCTGGTGTTGGACGGATGGCCCAGAATGACGAGTATGTTTTGCGGCGCAGTGCGAGAAGGCATGAAGAGGCTTGTTGGGTTGAGAAGCCCTCACCTTAAGTCTGCCCCCAAGGGCAGAGTCAAGCCACTTCTGCGCAGGCGCGTATCTCGATGTTGATTTCCTGCAACTGCACATCAAGCTGCTGCAGCCGCACGATCTCTTCTGCAATATGGACGCGGCGCTGTTCCACCTGGTCGGCCAGCGTGGCCCAGTGGGGCTCCATCCGGTTGCCCTGCATGGACGGCACCACATCAGCCAATTTGAAGCCCATGGCCTGCGCCTGTTTGATGAGTCGTACCTGCGTGACGTGCTGTTCGGTGTAGATGCGGTAGGCCCCCATGCGGGTCACGCGGCCCAGCAGGCCCATGGCTTCGTAGAGGCGAATGGCTTTGGGCGTCGCGCCCGCGCGTTTGGCTAACTCACCGATATACACACGTGTTCCTTTGGGCCATGAATGTGAGCCCTTGCTGCGACTTTAGCGGGTTCTACACGCTACTTATCCAACAAGGAATTGCTACTCTTTTGATAGCTGCTTACGCATATTCCATAAGGGCTGCAGGCCTATTTTTATGCAAATAACCGTATCAAGCCGAGGGATAAGAACGGTTGACTGGTGCACTCGAAAATTTTGTAAACGGGAAGTTGTCTGACAGACAGCCGTGCGCAACGCGGGTGAAATGGAACTCCGTAGCGCCACAGCGCCCCCTTGAACCTTTATCACTTTTGAGGAGCACGCCATGTCACAACAAGCAACCGTTACCGACCACGTGACCTACCGCCCCGGAGAGGGCGCCCTGCAGGAAATACCGCCCGGCCCGGTGGAGGTGGATATCGCACCCGACAGTGCCACGCTGAGCTGGAAAGAAGACAACGGCGCAGCCGGTCTGACGGCCATACCGATCACGGAGTTCATCGACTACGTGCACGACCACAAGATTGAACTGGAGTAACAGCGCCCATGCAGTTCGCACAATCCGACGCCCTGACCATGGGCATGGAGCTGGAGTTTCAGATCATCGATACCCAGACCGGGCTGCTGTCGCCGTCCAGTCTGGCGTTTCGCAACGTGCTGGAGTGCAGGGACAACGCCGAGCGTTTTGCGCTGGAGGCGACGCTGTCCACCATTGAGTTGAATTCGTCCGTGCACAGCAGCATAGACGCCATGGAAGACGAGATCGTGGCGTTGACCCAGTCGCTGCGCGACATTGCGCAGCCCATGGGGCTGGACATCCGCGGTGGCGGCACGCAGCTCACGCAGTTCTGGAACGAACACACCATGGCACCCACGCCGCGCGCGTCGGAGTTGGAGAGCAAGTTCGGCTTTTTGCCCAAACGTTTTTCCACCTACGGCATGCATGTACACATTGGTGTGCCCAGTGCCGACGAGGCCATCGTGCTGGGCAATGCGCTGCAAGCGACGGTGCCGTTGTTTATTGCGCTCTCTGCCGCGTCACCCTTCCTGCAACTGGCGGACACGGGCTTTTGTGCCTCGCGCCCGCTGGAGTCGCTGCTGTACCCGCACGGTGGCAGCATGCCGCGCATGAAAAACTGGCTGGAGTTTGAGCTGGCCACCGCCGAGATTTTCTCCACCCGGCTGGCCTCCTCGCTCAAGGACGTGTACTGGGATGTGCGGCCCAAGCCCGAGTTCGGCACCGTGGAAGTGCGCGTGTTTGACACCCCGCTGTCCGTGCACAAGGCCGTGGCGCTGGCCGCGTTCACCCGTGGCTGCGCTGATCTCGTGCTGCGTGGAGAACTAAAGCTGCCACCCGACGCGACGCCGCCCACCGCAGAACGGGTGAGCCGCTTTCTGGCCTGCCGCGATGGCATGGACGCCACGCTCTACAACCCGTTCAGCATGACATGGATGCCGGTGCGGCAATGGCTCGGTGAGCTGGTGGACAGGATCGCGCATACGCCCGTGTCCGAATCCGACCTGCAACACATCCACGCCCTGCAAGCGCACTGCGATACCGTACAGGACTGCGCAGTGATGCGCCAGGTGCGTGCAGACACCGTGGCCAACGACAACCCCAACGGCGATGTGATGCACGGTCTGGCAGAAAACTCGCGCGTGCTCAGCGAGCGGCTTTTCACGCCGCTGCATTAATGCGTTAGCTCTTGGAGGTGGCGGCCTTGCGGCGTACGTGCAGGTGCGTCTGCATCGCATCGCCCTCGCCCGATTTCACTTCCTTGACTTCCAGGTACGCGGCCTGCTGGCGGATCAGTTCGCCAAGCTTGGAGACACCGTAGTTGCGCGGGTCAAAAGCGGGATTGCTGCGGGTAATCTGGCTACCCAGCGCTGAGAGTGTGGTCCAGCCATCCTCACGCGCGATGGCGTTCAGCGCGTTGAGCAGCATGGGCTTGAGCTTGGGCAGCTCGGCCACGGGCTCGTGGCCGAGCTTGGCTTCTTCAGGCTCGTTGCGCAAAATTTCGGTGTAGATGAACTTGTCACATGCGGCCACAAAGGGCTCAGGTGTTTTGCGTTCGCCAAAACCGTAGACCACCAACCCCGCCTCGCGGATGCGGGTGGCCAGGCGGGTGAAATCGCTGTCACTGCTAACGAGACAAAAGCCATCCACGCTGCCGGTGTGCAGCACGTCCATGGCGTCGATGATGAGGGCGGAGTCGGTGGCGTTTTTGCCACTGGTGTAGCTGAACTGCTGTATGGGCTGGATAGCCATGGTGTGCAGCACCTCTTTCCAACCCTTGAGGTTGGTCGTGGTCCAGTCGCCATAGGCGCGCTTGATGGTGGCGGTGCCATAACGCGACACCTCGGCCAGCAGTTCTTGAATGACAGAAGCCTGTGCGTTGTCTGCGTCGATGAGGACAGCGAGCTTCTGGTTGGTATTGGTAGCCATGGCAACCTCCCCTGTAGTTGCACCATCGTACAGGGGCGGCAGCCGGCCCGGCTACCGGGGCTTCGGGACGGGTTTAGACCGCGCCGGATTCGTGGCGGTCAGCCGCGGCGAACAGGTCGCTGGCAAAGCCAGGGTCAGTGCGTTGGAAGGTGGACGCAAAGGCGCGCAGTTCTTCGGCTTCCTGAAATACGGTTTTGGCTTCCGCAGAGACGGCTGCTGGGGCGAAAGCGGTGAACCAGATGGCAGAAACCAGATCCCGACCCGCCACCAACAAGGCGTGCACCGAGGCGCCCACGGTGGGTTGCTGTTTTTGGGGAAGGGAAAGTGCGTTCAAAGTGGTGCTGCTCATAGGGGACTCCTGTAAAACTCGGTCATGTTGCAGTGCAGTATAGGGTAAACCCTAGATTCATTCAAGGGTTTACCCTAATAACCACAGTCCATGTCTGCCATCAGCCTCAGACTTCTTCTGGACACAGAACTATTGCAAGAGAAAAACACCCATGAAACGCTGGAAAACGCTAGCCAAAGCGCTGCTGGTATTGGCCCTGGTACTAGGCCTGCTCACCTGGCTGGTCTTTCGCCTGCCCGGCTTTGGCGGCGTCGCTGAGGGCGCGCGACTGGCACGCATGCAGGCTTCGCCCCAGTTCCATAACGGCCGTTTTGAAAACACCCCACCTTACGTGAGTGATATGTCCTTGCGGCGCGAGCTGCACGACTACCTGGGCGAACAGGTGCGCGAACCCGGCTTTCCCGTACCGGTAGTCCCCATGACGGCAGCGCAACTGACCACACCCGCGGCACCGGGCCTGCGCGCCTGGTGGCTGGGGCATGCCAGTGCGCTGGTTGAGATAGACGGTGTGCGCATCCTGACCGACCCGGTGTTTTCACAACGCACATCGCCGGTCCAGTTCGTCGGCCCCAAGCGGATGCACCCGGTGCCGCTGCCATTGGCGCAATGGAAGAACATTGACGCAGTGGTCATTTCACACGACCACTTTGACCATCTGGACATGGACACCGTGAAGCAACTCGCACAGGGTGGCACGCATTTCTTTGTCGGCCTGGGCATTGGTGCGCATCTGGAGCGCTGGAACGTGCCTGCGGCCCAGATCCATGAGATGGATTGGTGGGAACAAGCCAGCTTCAAGGGCGTGACCATTCACTGCACGCCAGCGCGCCATTACTCGGGCCGTACCAGTATGAACAATTCCACGCTGTGGGCATCCTGGATGGTGAAGGGCCCCACCCATTCGATGTACTACAGCGGCGACACCGGCTACGCGGGCCACTTCAAGGCCATTCGCGAGAAGCTGGGCGCGCCGGAGCTGGCACTGGTCAAGGTAGGTGCGTATGGCGACACGTGGATGGACATCCACATGAACCCCGAGTCCGCCATTACCGCAGTGCAAGACCTGGGCGCCACCACGCTGCTGCCGGTGCACTGGGCCACGTTCAACCTGGCGTACCACGCATGGGCCGAGCCCGTGGTGCGCACATTGGCAGCAGCCAAGGCCCAGGGCGTGCAGGTGGTAACGCCGCGTGCAGGCGAGAAGTTTGAGTTTGGCCAGCCATTCCAAAACCTGCCCTGGTATCTGCCTGCGAAATGACGGGCACGCCGCTTAGGCGCTGGTCACAAAGTCGATAAAACCACGCTCCACATTGGCCGACACCAATTGCACCCGCAGCTTGTTGCCCACCTGGAGCGATGTCGCACCGCCCACCACCTTGCCTTCGGCGGGCGGGTTGAACAGGCGCACCCAGACGCCGTCTGCGGCCACACCCGTGACGATGGCGTCGAAGTGCTGGCCAATGCGCGACTCCAGCAGCAGCGCCGCTTCTGACTTGCGCATCTGGCGCTCCACCTTTTGCGCCGCGTCTTCCTGGCGTGTGCAGTACTCGGCCAATGCACCCAGCTCGGCATGGGAATACGGCGATGGCTGGTCGACCAGCGCGGCCTTGACCAGGCGCTGCGTGATGAGGTCCGGGAAACGGCGGTTGGGCGCGGTGGAGTGCGTGTAATCGCTGACCGCCAGTCCGAAGTGGCCGATGGGCGGGCCACCGGGCGACTCCAGCACATACTCACCGCGGCCCATGAGCTTGACGATGACCAGCGACAGATCGGGAAAACGCAGCGGGTCGATCCGGTGGCGTTTGGCCAGGAAGTCTTCCAGCGCCTTGGAGTCGGGCTCCAGTGGCAAGACATCGCCATACTCCTTGGCCACCGCCACAATCCGCAACCAGCGGTCGGGCGAGCGCACCACGCGGCGCAGTGATGCAACCCCTTGGGAGGCCAGGTAGCGCGCGGTACAGGTGTTGGTCGCAATCATCACCTCTTCAATCAACTGGCGCGCGCGGTTGTGCGCTTGCAGTTGGATGTCGGCCACACGTTCACCCTCAAACACCACACGCGGCTGGAAGGTCTCAAACTCCAGCGCGCCATCGGAGTGGCGGCGCACGCGCAGTTGCTGGGCCACGGCGTCTTGCGTGCGCAGTTGCGTATCCATGCCAGGTATGGCTGCCGCTACGGCAGGTAGTGCACCTGTACCAAGCAGCCATGCGCTCACGGCGTCGTACGCCAGCTTGACCTGGTTACGCACTTTGGCGCGGTAGATGGTAAAGCCCGCCAGTGTGGCGTCTGCGTTGAACACCATTTCAGTCACCACGGCCAGACGGTCCTCATGCGGATTCAGTGACGTCAGGTCGGTGGACAGGCGCTCAGGCAGCATGGGGAAGATGCGCGCCGACGTGTAGACCGAGGTGGTGTTGGTGCGGGCGTGTTCGTCAATCGGCGTGCCCGGCTTGACCAGCGCATCCACATCGGCAATGGCCACGTACAGGCGCACGGCCCCTGCGGGCAGCACTTCACAGACGGTGAGTTGGTCCAGATCACGCGAGTCGTCGTTGTCGATGGAGCACCACAACAAGGCGGTCAGGTCGCGGATGCTGGCCCCCTGCTCCTGACCGGGGCCGGTGATGCCTGACAACTGGCGCTCTATCGCGGGCAGAAACTCGGGCCGCAGCCCGCGCTCCGCCATGGCATGGGTGGCAATGCGAACCAGGTCGCTACGTTGGTGGGGGTGATGGGAGGGCATGGGGCAATATATACCTGAGCCCTCAACCGGCGCAGACGTCGGGTGCGCCGGTCACTGCGTCAATAGTGGATGCCGTTCCTCTGCACAAACAGTTCGTATTCTGCGTAGTTGTCTTCGGCGAGCTTCTTCATCTCGGAAATTTTCTTGAGCCGTTCACGGTAATAGGTGGTGCCGGTCCATTGGAGCAGCGGATCTGTGGTGTTCCAGCGGGTGGAAGAACCCAGCTTGGTGTAGGTGGCGACATTGATGATCTGCGCGCACTGGAAATAATTACCCACATGGGACAGGCGGCGCATGAACTCAAATATCGGGTTGCCTTGTTTACACGCCTCGGCCCACATTTTTTCCGAATTGATCTTGGCCTGGTTGAATGACTCCAGCGCTTCCAGGACATGGTGGTCATAAAAACCCTGCTGAGCGGGAGGTGCCTTCTTGCGCTCGGCAGTCCATCCTTCCATCTTCACCGCTCCGATCCATTTGTTCTTGCCCGGATCGTTACGTATCAGCAGATCGATGGCAACGCCATAACTGTCCATGAACTTCTCAAACTTTCCCTCCGCCAGACTGAGCTTGCGACCCATGCCTTCAAACTGGGCGTCGGCCTCTTTCATGAGGTAAATCGCGTGGTTCGCAGCCATGTCCAGATGTCCCGACTGACCGGACGCATGGATATTGATCTTGGGCGGCTCGTCATCGATCAGGCTCCACACATAGGGGATCAGCTTTTCGTGCTGCTTCTCGCGGTTCGAGTAGGCCTCTCGCAGCATCAGCGCCAAGCCCAGAACACCGGCAGTCACCGCCACCTGTGGCCCGCCCACGGCCATGACAAAGGCTGTGCCCGCCGCTGCAGAGGAAGCGATGGCCGCAATACCCGCCCCCATGCCCAACAAGCCACCCGCCTGGCCGATGTTGTTCAATGCGGCCACGGCTGTTTCCTGCCTCAATCCGGGGCTATAGGTTTTGACCCGATCACGCGCCGAATGGGCAATGCGCCTGAAAGGCGATGTAAATCCTTTCAGCTTGACGCCGCCGGGCTCCCGAAAGTCGCTAAAACAGTTCTTAGTCACACGATTTCCTTTGAAAATGAGTACCCGGCTATTGCGCCCAAGGCCCCGAACGATATAACACCCAGTGCCTATTGCAAACCCATTTGGAAATATATAAATAACGATGGCACGTCACCCACTCAACCCACCCCATGGCCCAACCCGACCATAGCCCCTCTGCCGAGCGCAACAAGCAACCCATTCTGGAAGTGCTGCAGACCTTTTTGCCTGCCCAAGGCACAGCGCTGGAGATTGCCTCAGGCACCGGTCAGCATGTGGTCTGGTTTGCGCAAAACATGCCGCTGTGGACCTGGCAGCCCACCGAGGTGCACAGCGGTGCGCTCTACAACATCGAGGTGCGCGCCACAGAGGCGGACCTGGCCAATGTGAACGTGGCCCTGCCACTGGACGTGTGCAAGACGCCCTGGCAACTGGAGGACACCCCGTTTGATTTGATCCTGTGCCTCAACATGCTGCATATCGCGCCATGGGATGCGTGCGGCGCACTGATGCAAGGCGCGGCGACACACCTGACACCGAGCGGCAAGCTGGTTACCTACGGCCCCTACTTTGAAGCCGATGTGACACCTACGCCAAGCAATCTGGACTTCGACCAGAGCCTGCGCGCGCACGACCCGCGCTGGGGCATACGACAGTTGGGTGATGTGGCGCAACAAGCGGCGGCAGCGGGTCTGAGGCTCAGCGCACGCCATGCCATGCCCGCCAACAACCTGCTGTTGGTCTGGGAAAGGGGTTGATGCAATGCATGCACCGCTAAACCTTCGCCCGGTAAATGCCAACGTGGTGGGCGTGCACCTGGCAGACGGTGCCCATGTGGGCAACCTCAAACGCATTGGCGATGTATGGAAGTTCAAGGCCGTGGGCTACGACGCCAACGGCGCACTAGAGCCCGGCGGTGGACCGCTCACCGACCAGCACAACGCCGAGTTCACCGCGCCCGATGCAGAAACCGTCAATGCCCGGCTGGGGCCCGCATTGCCCGGCATCGGTTAAGCTCGCCGCCCCGCCTACCCAAGGAAACCAGAATGAAAAAACTCAACGTCACCATCCAGCTCGAAATGTCCGTTCCCGATGACTGGGAGATTGCGCAGACCTCTGAAGGCACCCCCGTGCTGAAGCTGCCCAACGGCCAGTTCATGGACGTAGCCATCGAGCCCCTGTTCACCGCAGACCCCGAAGACACCTGGAGCAGTACAGAAGACGAAGACGTGCTCAACGACATCCTCGACATGGTGGAAAGCGAAGCCGTGGCGTACGAGTTCGTGACCCACTAAACACCAGGCATCCGGCTAGGGGCAACCCGCGCCAGCGGCGGAGCGCGGGGGCTAGGGGCGCAGCGCTAGCCCCCCGTGCACATGCCGCACGTGCACATAGCCCTGGCTGCGCAGCCACTGCGCGGCCTTCAGGCTGCGGTTGCCGCTGCGGCACACCAGCACCACGGGGGCTGCACCCGATGCCATCCACTGCGGTGCCAGTGCCCCCAAGGCACTGAGCGGTGCGCTTTCGGCAGACCAGTTGCCATGCTGCACACCCTGGCTCACTTGGTGCTCTGTACTCTCACGCACATCGAGCAGACGCGCACCGGGGTGGGCCGAAAGATAAGCGTCCAGTTCCGTCCACTGCAAAGTCATCTCGGCCACATCGTGGGCACTGCAGGGTGCCGCCGCGGGAATGCCTGTGCCCTCCTCGGACTGCATGGCTCGCAACGCTGCGCCGCACTGGGCGATTGCCTCACAAGCCGCGTCTACCAATGCGCTGTTGACCAGTGGCCCAATCGACAGACGCACCGCTGAGGTGGTGCGCCATGCGGGCAAGCCCATCGCCTCCAGTACATAGCTGGGCGCAGATTGGGCCGCGCTGCAGGCGCTGCCTGCACTCACACGCAGACCTGCGGCATCCAACACATCGAGCATGGTTTTGCTGGCCAAGCCAGGTACCGAGAAATTCAGCGTGGTGGGCAGGCTGCGCGGCAGCGGCGCGTTGAATTCAATGGCAGGAAAGGCATTGCGCAGGCTGCGCTCCAGTTGGTCCCGATAGCCGCGCAGCGTGTCGTGCGAGGCAAACGTATCGCCCTGCTGCAATGCCTGCAGCACTGCGCCCAGCGCGGCAATGCCGGGCATGTTTTCCGTGCCGGCACGCAGACCGCCCTCTTGCCCGCCGCCCGCCATCAGCGGTGTGAATGGTGCGCCGCGGCGCACGTAGAGCATGCCAATGCCTTTGGGCGCGTAGAGCTTGTGGCCGGAGAACGGCGCATAGTCGATGCGCTTGCTTTGCAGGTCCAGCCCCAGCTTGCCCAGCGCCTGCACACAGTCGACCAGCCAGAAGGTTTCGCTGTGGATGCCGTTCAAGAGCTGTTCGATAGCGGTGAGGTCAGTCACCACGCCGGTTTCGTTGTTCGCCGCCATGGTGCACAACAGTGCGGTGTCCGGCAGCCAAGCGGCCAGCGTATGGAGATCGTGTTGGCCCTGTGCGTTGACGGGTAACGCGCGCAACTCCAGCCCCAGGCCCAGCACCTCGTTCCAATGTGCCAGTGCCTGCGGCACGGCTTTGTGTTCGGTGGCGCCATAGACCAGCAAGTGGCCCACGTTTTGACCTTGTGTGCGGCGTTGACCAATGGCGCGCAACGCGGACAGCACCGCAGTCTGTATGCCTTCGGTCGCGCCGCTGGTGAACACCACATGGCCTTCGCCCGCACCAATCACTTGCGCGGCGGTGGCGCGGGTCTGGTCCAGCAGGGCCTTGGCCACAATGCCAGTGGAGTGGCTGCTACTGGGGTTGCCAAACTGCTCGGCCATCGCACGCGTGGCGGCAGCAATAGCGGCGGGCAACACATGGGTGGTGGCGTTGGAGTCGAGATAAATGGCTTGGGACATGGCGTGGGCTTGGATGGCGGGGTTGCCAACAAGTGTAGAAAGCGCGCTGTGCAAACGCATTCCAAATTTCATCCAATTCGCAGACAATAGAGCATGAAATTTCTATTTTTATACATTCAATAGAACAAAATGCTTGATCGTCTGGATTTGCAAATACTCGATGCCCTGCAACGTGACGCCACACTGTCCATGGCGGAGCTGGGCGCGCAGGTGGGCTTGTCCAGCACGCCGTGCTGGAAACGCGTGAAGCGGCTGGAGGACGAAGGCGTGATCGAGCGGCGCGTGGCCATCGTCAACCGCTACAAGGTGGACTTGCCGGTCACCGTATTTGTGAGCATCCGCGCCGGGCAGCACGACGAGAAATGGCTGGCCCGTTTTGCCGCGGTGGTGAGCGCCCTGCCCGAGGTGCAGGAGTTCCACCGCATGAGCGGCGATATCGACTACCTGCTCAAGGTGGTGGCGTCCAGCATTGACGGCTACGACCGCTTCTACAAAAAGCTCATCAGCCTGGCCGAGATGGCGGGTGTGTCGTCCGCATTTTCAATGGAACAAATCAAAAGCACCACGGCGCTGCCGCTGGTCTGAAGCCCTCAGCGCAGGCCGCTATCGGCGCGCAACTGCGCAATAGCCAAGTCCAGAAACGCACGTACGCGCTGTGGCGCATGCCGACCCTCGCGGTGCAAGACGTGGATGGGCAAGGCCTCGGGCTCAAACGCGGTCAGCACCGTGCGCAGCCGCCCGGCGCGCAGGTGCTCCGCCACCTGGTACGACATGAGCTGGGCCACGCCAAAGCCGTGCACGGCAGCGGCAATGGCGGAATCGTTGGTCGTGGTGGTCATGCGCGCCTGCAGACGCACGCTGTGCGGCACACCGTCTTTGCGCAGCCGCCATTCAGGGTGGGGCGTGATGTCGTTGGCAGAAATAATGGTGTGGCGGTGCAGATCATCCGGGCTTGCCGGACTGCCGTGCTCGGCCAGATAACCGGGCGCGGCACAGATGACACGGCGCACTTGCCCCACCTGGATGGCCTGCAGGGTGGAGTCTGGCAAGGCGCCGATGCGCACGGCCACATCCACGCCTTCGTCCACCAAATTCACCACCCGGTCTAGAAACAGGCACGTAGCCGTGACCTGTGGATAGCGCGTGAGGTACTCCGTCACCACCGGCGTGACATACATGCCGCCAAACAGAACCGGGGCGGTGATGGTGAGGCGCCCGCGCGGTGCGGCGTGCAGGCCACTGACCGATTCGTCCGCCTCACGCAGTTCCGCCAGGATGCGGCGGCAGTCCTGCGCATAACGCGCACCCGCATCGGTGACGCGCACTGTGCGCGTGGTACGTGTGAGCAGATGCAGGCCGAGGTGCCTTTCCAGCGCATTGATGGCCCGCGTGACAGCCGGTGGCGACATGCCCAGCTTGCGGGCCGCACCCGCAAAGCCCTGGGCATCCACCACCGCCACAAACACCGAGACAAGGTGGAAATGGTCCATATTCTTCCAATAAATGGAATAGTTAATTTGAATTTTTGATGATTCTATTATTTCAACGAATTAAATATAGTCCGTCCGTGGGTCGATGCGCTGCAAATCATGACGGCCAACTGATCGACCTCTTCCAAGGAAATCACCATGAACGCAGTACACAGGTTTTCCAGCGACGTGGCCTTCACCGACACGGTGAAGGCCATCCAGACGCGCAAGGGTTCGCGCCACGGTTATGCACGCATGGAGCAGAGCGGTGCGTGGGAGAGTCGCATCACGCCGGAGTTGGCCGATTTTCTGGCGACGCAAACCAGCATCTACATGGCGACCGCCAATGCAGAAGGCCAACCCTACATCCAGCACCGCGGCGGGCCGGCCGGTTTTCTACGTGTGCTGGACGAGCACACCATTGGTTTTGTGGACTACGCTGGCAACAAGCAATACATCAGCGCGGGCAACTTGGCGGAGAACGCCAAGGCGCACCTTTTCCTGATGGACTACGCGCACCGCCAGCGCATCAAGATATGGGGCGAGGCACGCGTGGTGGAAGGTGACGCGGCTTTGGTGGAGCGGCTCATGCCCGAGGGCTACAAGGCACGCGCCGAACAGGTGATTCTGTTCACCGTCAGTGCCTGGGACACCAACTGCCCCCAGCACATTCCGGTGCGCTTTGAGGCGGCGGATGTACAGGCGGCACTGGACGTGCGCGACGCGCGCATCCGCGAACTGGAAACTGCGTTGCAGCAGCTACGCGGTACGACCTAGCTGCCCGCTAGGCCCAGCGCGTTGTAGACACGAATCGCCGCATACGCATCGTTCGCGGCGTAGACCAGTTGCGCCTCGGTCAGCCGCGCATTGGCCCAGTTGCTGGTGGCGGCCTTCTTGGATTTGATAAAGCGCTGGTTGAACAGCACCGCCACCGCGCCCTTCACGCCCATGTCCTTGCGGTAGCCGCGCTCACGGAAGATGGTGTTGAGCTCCAGAATGCCCTGCGGCTCGATGCCCAGCTTGTGGATGATGCGTTTCTTGTCATCGCCCAGGCCAAAGCCGGCCTTGGCAATACCGCCCAGTGCCAGCAGCTCGGCCGCCACAGCGCGGCATTCAGGCTGGTGCAACTGGAACACCCAGGCCCGCTCGGGCGTGGACAGCTGCAGAATGTGCGGCCCGTCGGACACTTCGCCCACTTTGAAGGTGGGTTTGGACTCGGTATCAAAGCCCCAGGCCTTGGCCTGCGTGAGCGCGGAAAAGGCCACACGGGCGTCTGTGCCGGTGGTCACCAGGGTGATGCGGTCCAGCCCCAGCCGCTCAAAAGCAGGCAGCAGGGCAATGGCGTCTTTGTCGGGCGTGGGGTGGTGCTGAATGGGGTGGGCTTGCATGGGGCGTATCATCGCCCACCTGCCAAACATTGGCTTTTTAGCGCGCCCACAGCACCCCAGGTGCTGCTGTGCCCAAGGATTTCTGACATGAAAAAAACCTTTCCCCTCGCCGTAGAAGGCAAAAACACCGACCGCTTGCTGGATGCCACCAAGCACGAAATTCGCAAATACCTCAAGCGTGAACGCAGCCGCGCCCTACCCGAAGGTGTGGATTTTTGGGACTTTGACTGCCGCTTTGGCACCACGGCAGACAACGCGGTGGTGGCACATGTAGCCGAGCTCATTGGCCTGATTGATGGTGCCGCCAAAGACGGCAGCCCGCAGTTCTACATTGAAATTCTGGCCAAACACGGCATACGCAAGCCGCGCGATCCGGCCGACAAACCCACGCTGAAGAACTTCCTGGACGAAGACGAAGAATAGGTGGGCGGCGTCATATGGCAGGCTGAATTGCTATATTTTCAATAGCTGCTTGCGCATATATCCAAAGGGCTAGAGGCCTTTTTAGCTCTGAATTCCAGGTACACGCAGTTGCAAAAGCGCTGACGGCACTTTGGGATCATCCGGGTCGGTCGCCAGCGTGACCTGCCAGCCTGCTCCATCCGCTTGCACAGCAATACCTTCCACCTTGGGGGCGCCTTGCAGTGGGTACAGCTGGCTGACCTGGCCGTCAGGCGCCACGATGCCGATGACCGAACCCACGCAAGCGCCGTCCTGCACGCTGTTGTCGGTGTCTTCGGCCACAGCACTGAATATCCATGCGCCGCCGTGCAACGCGGCACCATCGGTAAAACCCAGCGGCACGCCATCCACTTCGCCCAGCGGGATGACCTGGATGCTTTTGGCTGCAGGCGGCTGGGCCTTCTGGCCTGCCAACCAGGGAGCCACCAAATTCCAGTCGAAGCGAATGCAGGCACTGCGGCCATCGCCCTTGTTGCCCCGCTGCAGTAACAGCAACTCGCCGCTGACGATCAGCGCGCCTTCAATGTTGACATCTGCAAACCGTTTGTGCAGCGGCGCATAGAGTGGGGCAAGGTCCACCAGACCCATGCGCCCATTCGGCATGCCCTGCACGTCCAGCGCCACCAGCACACCGGTTTCGCGGTTGGGCCGCGAGCCCGAGCCCAGTGCCAGTAGCGCGCCTGCAGGGCAACCCGGCAGGGGTGGCAGCAGGACCAGACTTTCAAAATCAGGTTTGGCTTTTTTGCGTTTGCTTTTGTCTTGTGGCAAATCGCCGTCCAGCAAACGCAGCAGCGTGCCCGGCGTGGGCACCATGCCCACGGCCGTGCAGTCGTCAAAGATGCCCAGGTGCAGCTCGTCGTCCGCCACCACATACAAACGCTGGCGCACGCGCACCAAGCCACTGGCAGCACTCAGGTGGGCCTGACCACGCGGGTGCTGCGTAACGTCCACCAACAAGGTCTGGACCAGGGAGGGGGTCAGCATGGGAAGGGACTGGATCATGTGTGCTGCATTTTGGGTGGCTCAGGGGCGCCCGGTAGTCCCGTTGGCGGCACGGCAGCGTTGCAGGTCACAAGCCGTGGGCAGCACGGATCGGTACTCCACCCCGCGCACCATCGCACCACCACCGCGGATGCTGCACAGCTCGCCTTTGCCATTGTTGTAATAGGACGTGACGTCCACACAGCGGCGTGAATGGGCCACCACGCCATACATGTGGCCGACTTCGTGCGAGATCACCATCTGCAGGGTTTCACGTGCGTCGTAGGCGGGGTTGCGGGTCTGCAGCAACTGAAAGGCGGCAGGCCCCAGAGACAGGGTTTTTCGCCCCAGATCGGCCAAACCAAAATTGCCTACGCTGCCCGCTTCACTCCAGACCACCGACACGGCGCCTGGAGTGCTTCCACCGGGCGCAGCACTGACCACCGTGCCAGTCACGCCGCACTCCGACCAGGCACTGACGGCGCGGCGCACGGCACCCAGCACCGTGGCTTGGTCAAACCAGGCTGGAGCGCCCGTGTGGTCGTAGACAAACACCATCTGCGGGGACAACGCCGGCCGATCCCGACCATCGCCCCAGGTTTGCACCTCACCGGGCAGGCACTGCGCGATCTCCTGACTGCGCAAGGCGTCCAACGCGTGCGCAGGCCCCCACGCAAACCACAAGAGCAGTGTCGGCAGCAGGTACAGGAATGTGCGCATGGAGGGCATGGAAGAGAGATGCAGCCATCTTAGAGCCTGCGCTACCTTTGCTTGCACAAATGCCCCGCGCGTTTACATGGCGGATACAGCGGCACCCCACTATCAAGGCTTGTTCAACCACTGGAGTCTCTCCATGAAATCCTCCGCCATCGTGTGTGCCATTGCTGCGGCAAGCATGGGGTTCAGCACCCTTTCACTTGCCAAAGACGATGACCGGCGCGGCCCGGGCAACGCACCTCCGTGGGTGCAGCAACAGGGCAACGGCCACGGTGACAAAGACCGCGGTGGGCGCAACGACCAACAAGGACGCAATGACGACCGCCGAGACGGCCGTGGCGATGACCGCCATGATGGCCGCCCCGATGGACGCGGTGATGACAGGCATGACCCACGCTATGCACAGCCCCGCTTTGACCAGCGCTACGAGCGCTCCAATGACCGGCGCGATTACTACAACGCGCGCGGCCCGGCGTTCTACCGTGGTGGCTATATCCCGCGCGAATACCGCCGCCATGAATACGTGGTGGTGGACTACCGGGTACACCACCTGGCCCCACCACCGCCACGCCACGAATGGGTGCAAGTGGGAGCCGACTATGTGCTGATTGCCATCGCCACCGGACTGATTGCACACATCGTGCTCAGCCACTAACCAGCAACGAAGCGGCTCAGGCAGAAGCCGCTTCGCTCTCGTGGCGCTTGATACGCTGGACTTCCAGGGCGCCAAACTGCATCACGTCCGCCAGCAGGCCGTAAGCTGCCGTCCAGGCCTCGCGCACCTCGGGGGTGAACTTCGGGCCCAGACCTTGGTCCAGCGTCCACAGCAGTGCAGTGCCCACAGTGACGTAATGTTCGTCCTTCACGCCGTAATCGACATGGCGGGCGCCCAGGTTGCGCAACACGGGGGCCAGCGCGTCCAGGTCGCTCAGGCCCTTGACGGCCGAACCCAACATGGACATCAGCATGGTGCCTTGTTTGGACATATCACTCTTGAACAGTGGTTTGAGCGAAGGGTCCAGGGCGAAAAGACGGGCATAAAACAACTCGGCGGCCACGGGCGCAATCGGGCGCACATCTTCGAAGGTGGACTGGACGAGGTTGATTTGGTCGGAGTTCATGGTGTTTCCTGAAGGGGTAAAGGGTTGATAAGACTCTTTCCTATTCCCAAGAAGCATGCCAAGTAATTTCCTCAATAAAATCAATGACTTAGAAAAAAACCGCAAGCCGCCTTTGTCGGGATAAACCGACACACCCGACAGCGGGCTGGAAAATATTCAATGAAATCAAAGACTTGCAGTGTCGGCCGTCACCGACACTTTTGTCGGCATTTTTAGCGCCGCTTTAAAGGTGCTGGGCACCTCAGCCCTTGAACTGCGCAGGCTCCAATTGGTGGCGGCCCATCAGCGCATAAAAGTCGGTGCGGTTGCGCTGCGCCAGCTTGGCGGCCTGGGCCACATTGCCGTTGGTGATCTTGAGCAGGCTGGTGAGGTAGTCGCGCTCAAATTCGCGGCGTGCCTCGTCCAGCGGCAGCAATTCGGCCCCTCCAGCGGTGCTTAAAGCACCCTGCACCAGCGTGACCGGGATCAGCGGCCCGGCGCTCATGACCACACACTTCTCCACCACGTTTTGCAACTGCCGCACATTGCCTGGCCAGGGTGCGGCACTGAGCAGCTCCAGCCCGCCGGGCCCGAAAGTGCTCACCGGTTTGGCATAACGCAGCGCCAGGCTTTGCATGAAGTAGTTGGCCAGCATCGGAATGTCTTCGCGCCGCTCGGCCAGCGGCGGCAGCGTGAGGCTCACCACGTTGAGCCGGTAAAACAGGTCTTCGCGAAAGCGGCCTGCGGCCACCTCGTCTTCGAGCTTGCGGTTGCAGGCCGAAATCACACGCACGTCTATCTTGTGCGACTTGCTCGCGCCCACCGGGCGCACCTCGCGCTCCTGCAGCACGCGCAGCAGCTTGACCTGCATGGCCAGCGGCAGGTCGGCAATCTCGTCCAGAAAAATCGTGCCCTGGTGCGCCGTGGTGAACATGCCCGCGCTATCGCGCACGGCACCGGTGAACGCGCCTTTGACGTGGCCAAACAGCTCGGACTCCACCAGGTTCTCGGGAATGGCGCCGCAATTCACGGCGACAAAACTCTCTTCGCTGCGGTTGCTCGATGCGTGCACCGCGCGCGCCAGCAACTCCTTGCCGGTGCCACTTTCGCCATAGATCAACAGCGAGGCATCGCTCTGCGCCATGCGGCGCGCTTCAGCCAGCAGTTTTTCCATGCGCGGGCTGCGCGTGATGATGGCTTCGCGCCAGCTCTCACCCGGTGACTCGCCTGGCATGTCGGCACCCAGCGCATTGGAGATCGCCAGTGCGCGGTCCACCTCGCGCATCAGTGCCACGCCTTCAAACGGTTTGGTGATGTAGCCGAACACACCCTTTTGCAGGGCCTGCACAGCGTCGGGAATGGTGCCGTTGGCGGTGAGGATGACCACCGGCATCAGCGGGTAACGGCGGTGGATGGCCTCGAACAGTTGCAGCCCGTCCATGCCGGGCATGCGCAGGTCGGTGATGACCATGTGCGGGACTTCCAGGTCCAGCCGGGACAGGGCCACGGCACCACTCTCAGCGGCGGTGACGATGTGGCCCTCATAGCGCAGGCGCATGGAGAGGGACTTCAGCAAGTCCTCATCGTCATCTACCACCAGAATCCGCGCCATAGCTCTCCCCAGGGTTGCCACACCCAATGGGCGTGTAGCGCGAATTGTGGCATGCGGCAAAACGGCGCAGCTACCGCCGCGCAAACCTCAGAGTCGCAGCTCCCAGGTCTCGCCCACCTGGGTCTGTCCGAAGCTGTGGTGCACCTCACTGCGGGCCAGCACAAAGCCGCGTTTGGCGTAAATGGCGCGTGCAGCGTCCAGACACTGGTTGGTCCACAGCACCATCTTGCGGTAACCCTTGTCGCGCGCAAAGGCAATACAAACGTCCGTCAGTTGTCCACCCAGGCCCAGCCCGCGTGCCTGCGGGGTGAGGATCAGCATGCGCAGTTGCGCTACCTGTTTGGACT
This sequence comes from Rhodoferax saidenbachensis, assembly GCF_001955715.1. Lineage (NCBI taxonomy): Bacteria > Pseudomonadati > Pseudomonadota > Betaproteobacteria > Burkholderiales > Comamonadaceae > Rhodoferax > Rhodoferax saidenbachensis. The sequence goes on from NZ_CP019239.1 coordinate 3,054,368, forward strand.
TGCGCACCACAAACACGGCGCCCACACGCTGGCCACCCCGCTCGGCAATCCAGCAGCGCTCCCACTCGGGCTGGTAGTTGCGAATGTAGCGGGCCACCAGCTCGGCCACCAGCGCTTCAAACTCCGCGGTAAAGCCGTATTCGCGGGCGTAGATTTCACCGTGCTGCTGCACCACCCAGCCCATGTCGCCAGAGCGCGGGTCGCGCAGCACCACGCCGGGCTGTGCTGCGGCAACAGGTGCCAGCAGTTGCTCAATGGTGCGCATGGCCTCTACCACCATGCCCTGCTGCGCGGGTGGCACCGTGCCCAGCAGTGCAGCCGCTTCGTCGCGCGACTGTTGCTGCAGCGGTGCAAAGGCCTTGTGCCCCGCCTGGGTCAGTGTCAGCAGACTGTGCCGCGCATCCTTGGGCGACGGTTTGCGCTTGAGCCAGACCCTCGCCTCAAAGCGACGCAGGATGCGACTCAGGTAGCCCATGTCCAATCCCAGGCGTTGCGCGAGTGCGGACGCCGTCAGCGCAGGCTCGGCCGCTGGATGGTGGGCCAGCTCGTACAACACGCGCACCTCGGTGAGCGACAGCGCACCACCCAGATAGGGCGACAACACGCCGATGCGCTGGGTGTAAAAGCGGTTGAAGCCGCGCAATGCCTTGACATGTTCGGTCGCGGCGGCGTGTGTTGGGGTGTTCATGTTCTGGATTTTATGCAATTACTTGACTTGGTCAAGTAATTATCAGGAAGCAAAATGTTCTGTCCTGCGGATAAACTGCGGCGGCGCGGCGTAGCCCACACCGCGGCTTGCCCATGTCAACCCAGACCACACCTTTCCTCCAGCCAACAACAGACCGCGCGTCCGCCCAAGCCCGGTGCAGCGCCTTGTGCGCGCAGGCAGCACAATACGGACTGGCATTGCGCGCACCACCACTCGAACCCACCACCTGCTGCGGGCGGGGCTGTAATGGCTGTGTGTGGGAGAGCTACTACGATGCGTTGGTCTATTGGCGCGAAGACGCACTGGCGGCACTGGCTTCTGTCAACACCTAGATTGCTACATTTTTAATAGCTGCTCACGCAAACTGCAATGTGCGCACAGCGTAGTTAAACCTCAGGATTCGGGCGTAGACAACGTTGACGATGGTTTCGTGTGAGAAACGTCGGACTGCTTCCTGCGGATGCAGTGCAGGCCAGATTAGAGACCACTTTTACCTGCAAATGCAGCGTCTGCCGTCTCCACCACGCAAAAACTCGCGGCGTAGTCGGTCTCGTCAGTCACGCTAATATGGGCGCTCAAACTGCGCGCCTCAAACCATTCTTTCAGGCCACCGTGCAGGACCACAAAGGGCGCGCCACTGGGCAGCTTGTCGATCTCGCACAGGCGCCAGGTCATGGGCATACGCATGCCCAGGCCAATGGCCTTGCTGAACGCTTCTTTTGCACTGAATCGGGTGGCCAGATAACGCACACCACGTTCTGGCCAGCGGGCACTGCGGGCCTTCCAGGTTTTGAATTCACCCTCGCTCAACACCTTGGCGGCAAAACGGTCGCCGTGTTTCTCCAGACTGGCGCGGATACGGCGCACGTCGCAGATGTCGGTGCCGATGCCGTAAATCATTGGAATGTCGCCCTCACGCTCCGCCGCTTACGCGGGTCGCTGCCCCCCGAGGGGGCCTTCGCGCCTTGGGACGGCCCGGCGGCGCTCATTTCAAACAGTCCAAATACGCCTTGACGGTGGCGTCGTAACCCAATTCCAGCGCATCGGCAATCAGCGCGTGGCCGATGGACACCTCCTGCAGCCCCGGCAAAGCGCGTGCGAAAGCAGCCAGGTTGTCGCGGTTAAGGTCGTGGCCGGCATTCACACCCAGCCCCACTTTCAGCGCGGCACGCGCGGCGGCGGCAAAGCGTTCCAGTTGGGCGCCCTGCTCCGGCGTGCCCCAGGCAGCGGCATAAGGCTCGGTGTAAAGCTCAACACGATCGGCACCGACCTCCTTGGCGGCCAACATCGCGGCAGGATCCGCGTCCATGAACAGGCTCACACGCAGTCCCCAGGCTTTCGCATGTTGAATCAGCGGGCGCAGGCGGTTTGCGTCTTGGGGGAAGTTCCAACCGTGGTCGCTGGTGAACTGGCCCTCAGAGTCGGGCACAAAAGTGACTTGGTGTACCGGCAGCTTGCGGTCCAGCAGATCACGCACCGTGTCCATCAGGTTGTGGAAGGGGTTGCCTTCGATGTTGTATTCACGGTCCGGCCAGGCCTTGAGCAATTCCCCCAGCTCGCGCACATCATCGGCGCGGATGTGGCGTGCGTCAGGGCGCGGGTGCACGGTGATGCCCGCCGCACCGGCCTGCAGGCACAGCGTGGCTGCGCGCGTGACGCTGGGGATGCCCAGGTGCCGCGTATTGCGCACCAGGGCGACTTTGTTGAGGTTGACGGAGAGATGGGTTGTCATGTTTTGCCGCCCGGCCGCCCGAAGGCGAAATGCGCCCCCTTGGGGGGCAGCGAATTACACAAAGTGAAGAGCGTGGGGGTCATATCTATAACGCCTGAATATCAATCATCATCTGCCGCGTGCGCAGGGTTTTGACACCGCAATGGTAGTGCAGCAAGTGGCGCAGTTGGGGTTTGAGCTCGGCCATCATGTCAGCACAGGCGCGCAGCGTGGTGGTGAACGGCGCGCCGTCCTGCACGGCAGCGTGCAACTGCAGCCACTGCGCGCCGGTCAGTGCCGCTCGGTCTTCGCTGCCTGCCTGGCGCAGGCCGCCCTCGGGCACCAGTAGGTAACGCGCGTCGGGCTGCAGCGGTGCCAGTGTCATGGTCTGGCGATCCAAGGCCGGCAACAGACCAATCTCACGCAGCAGCAGCAGCTCCCAGGTGCGCAGCGCAGCCTGCAGCACCTCACCATGTTCGCTGGCAATCACTTTGACCACATGGTCGTAAATGTCAAACAACGCGGCATGCGTGTCATCGCGTGCCAGCAGCGTGAGCAGCAGTTCGTTGAGGTAGTAGCCCGATAGCAGCGCGTCGCCCGTAGGCATGACGTGGCCACCCTGCCATTCGGCGCTCTTCAGGGTGCGAATCTCGGCGTCACCGCCATAGGCGACATGCAGGGGCTGCAGCGGCAGCAGGATGGGACGGAAGCTGGAGGTAGGCCGCTTGGCGCCTTTGGCCACCAGCGCGATGCGGCCGTAGTGGCGGGTAAAAACTTCCAGAATCAGGCTGGACTCGCTCCAGTCGTAGCGGTGCAGCACATACGCGGGCTCGTCGGAGATTCGCTTATTCGTAGCCAAAGCTGCGCACCCGCGCTTCGTCGTCGGCCCAGCCAGAGCGCACTTTCACCCACATCTCCAGGAAAACTTTGGCGTCGGCCAGCTTTTCCAGTTCCACGCGGGTTTCCATGCCGATGCGCTTGATGCGCTCGCCCTTGTCACCGATCACCATGGCCTTGTGCGTGTCGCGCTCCACCACAATGGTCGCGGCAATGCGCAGCAGGCGCTTCTGGCCCTTCTTCTGCGGCGGCTCTTCTTCAAACTTGTCAATGATGACGGTGGACGTGTAAGGGAGTTCATCCCCAGTGAGGCGAAACAGCTTTTCGCGCACCAGCTCGCTGGCCAGGAATTTCTCGCTGCGGTCAGTCAGCTCGTCCTCGGCGTACCACCAAGCCTGCTCGGGCAGGTACTTTTCACATATCGCGAGCAAGCGGGGAATGTCTTTGGCGTTCTTCGCCGACATGGGCACAAACTCGGCAAACTTGTGTTTGTCCGTCATGGTTTGCAGCCAGGGCGCAATATCACCACGACGGTGGACATTGTCGAGCTTGTTGGCGATCAACAGGGTGGGGATGTCTTTGCCCAACAGCGCCAATACGCGCGCGTCAGCGGGCGTAAAGCTGCCAGCTTCCACCACAAACAAAATCAAATCCACATCCGCCACCGCGCCTTGCACGGTTTTGTTCAACGACTTATTCAATGCGTTGGCATGCAGGGTCTGGAAACCCGGTGTGTCCACAAACACAAACTGGGTGTTGCCCAAGGTGTGCATGCCGGTAATACGGTGGCGCGTCGTCTGCGCCTTGCGCGACGTGATGCTGATCTTCTGGCCCACCAAGGCGTTGAGCAGTGTGGACTTGCCCACATTGGGCTTGCCCACAATCGCCACCAATCCGCAGCGCTGGTCCTCAGCCTTCGTGCCCGGCTGCGCCAGCTTCGGTGTGCTTTTGAGCAGGCCTTCCAGCATGGCGTCGAGGTTTTCCTGCACTTCGGGTTGCGTGTCTTTTTGACCCTTAGCCCCCGTGAAATCTGCGTGAGCAGCTACTTTTTTAGGAGCGGTCATGGTTTAACTTTCTGTTTGAGGGTTTGCAGCATCGCACCGGCAGCGGCCTGTTCGCCCGCACGCCGGGAGCCGCCGATGCCGCGTTCGGCCAAGCCCAGCTCCGGGATCTCGCACTCCACGTCAAAGCTTTGCTTGTGCGCCGCGCCAATCGTGCCGACCACCGTATAAACAGGTAGCTTCATTTTGCGACCCTGCAGCCACTCCTGCAACTCGGTCTTGGGATCTTTGCCAATGGCGTCCATCTGCGGGTTGATTTCGACCGCCTTGAAGAGCCGGTGCACCAAATCCTGTGCTTTGGCAAAGCCCGCGTCCAGGTAGACCGCACCAATGATGGCTTCGAGCGTATCGGCCAGAATGGAGGGGCGCTTCTGCCCGCCGGAGCGGACTTCGCCCTCCCCCAGTTTCAGTACATCGGGCAGGCCCAGATCGACCGCCAGTTGATGCAACGTGTCTTGCTTGACCAGATTGGCGCGTACGCGGGACAAATCGCCTTCTGGCAGGTTGCCCAAACGCGCATAGAGCAAATCAGAAACAGCGAGATTGAGGACCGAGTCGCCGAGAAATTCCAGACGCTCGTAATGGTCGCTTGAAAAGCTGCGGTGGGTCAGCGCCCTGGACAGCAGGGACGCATTGGAGAATTCATGTTGCAGTCGGCGCTGCAACTCCACCAAACCATCTGCCACCTTATTTGGAACGGCCAGCGTATTTGAGGGTCAGAAAGGCCGGGCCAAAGAGATGGATCTCGCGCTGGTACTCGAAGCTCACGACGACCTTGTCACCTTCCTTGGTCACGGCAACATCCTTGCCGCTGATGGACTTGATGTCGTCAATGGACGCCTGCTTGTCAAAGATCATGCGGGCTTCGGCAACCGTGGCGCCTTCGGTCGCTTTTTGCACGCCCTTTTGCACGGCCTGAAGTTCGATCACCGTAGGAATCACTTGCGCGATTACCACGCCACCCATGGCCAGCACGGCGGCCACAAAGATCAAACCAAAAAAGGTAATACCTTTTTGACGGGACTTGAGCTGAACAGTCATTGTTTTTCCCCTGCCTTGCAGTCATCAACCACGAAAGAAATCAATTAAATGCCCCAATACGCTTGAGGCTGCCAAAATTCATCCAGACAAAGAAGGCTTTGCCGACGATATTTTTCTCCGGCACAAAGCCCCAGTAACGGGAATCCAGCGAATTATCGCGATTGTCACCCATCATGAAGTAGTGGCCTTCCGGTACTTTGCAGGTCACACCTTCCACGGTATAGCTGCAAGCCTCGAAACCTTCAAATTTATCGGCGCCGGGCACAAAGGCGGGGCGGCTGTCGTCATTGAGCACGCGGTGCTTCTTGTCACCCAGCGTTTCTTCGAACTGCTTGAAGTAACGCATCACGTCTTCGTCAAAGAACTCAGGCAAAGCCGTGGTTTCCAGAGGTTTGCCGTTGATGGTCAGGCGCTTGTTCAGATACGCCACCGTATCACCGGGCACGCCAACTACACGTTTGATGTAGTCCAGGCTGGGCTGGGGCGGATAACGAAATACCATCACATCACCGCGCTGGGGTTTGTTGCCCTCGGTGATTTTGGTGTTGAGCACCGGCAGGCGCAGGCCGTAGGTGAACTTGTTGACCAGGATCAAATCGCCAACCAGCAGCGTGGGAATCATGGAACCCGAGGGAATCTTGAAGGGCTCAAACAAAAATGAACGCAACAAGAATACGGTAATGATCACCGGAAACAAGCCAGCGGTCCAGTCCAGCCACCAGGGTTGCATGAGCAGGCGGACTTTGGCGGGTGCAATATCACCATCAACCTTGGTGATGCCCTGCTTTGCAAGCTCTGCACGGCGCACTATGTCATTGGCTTCCAGCGCGGCGGCAGCTTGTTGGCGCTGTGGCAGAAAGTAAAAACGTTCTGCCAGCCAGTAGGCACCTGTCACTATAGAAGCCATGAACAACAACAAGGCAAAGTTGCCTTCCACCCATCCAAAATACCAGGACGCGGCATACATCACAAAAGCGGCGAGCACCGCAGAGGTAAAGGCTTGCATCAGATATTTACCCCCACGCTTGTGACTTCGTCGCTCTTCGAGAACGCTAAACGTACTGCGCTGCCCCCCATGGGGGCCTTCGCGCCTTGGGACGGCCCGGCGGCGCTCAATCTTCCACCTGCAAAATAGCCAGAAATGCCTCTTGCGGCACTTCCACAGAACCAATTTGTTTCATGCGTTTCTTGCCTGCTTTTTGTTTTTCGAGGAGTTTGCGTTTACGTGAAATATCGCCGCCATAACACTTGGCCAGCACGTTCTTGCGCAGCGCTTTGATTGTCTCACGCGCAATGATGTTGGCGCCGATAGCGGCCTGGATCGCCACGTCGTACATCTGACGGGAAATGATCTCGCGCATCTTGGCCACCACTGCCCGGCCCCGGTACTGGCTTTGGGCGCGGTGCAGCATGATGGACAACGCGTCGACCTTCTCCGCGTTCAACAAAATGTCGACCTTGACCACGTCGGCCGCGCGGTACTCCTTGAACTCATAGTCCATGGAGGCATAGCCCCGACTCACACTCTTGAGCTTGTCAAAGAAGTCCAGCACAATTTCGGCCAGCGGCATTTCATAGGTCAGCACCACCTGGCGGCCCTTGTAGGCCATGTTCATCTGCACGCCGCGCTTCTGGTTGGCCAGCGTCATCACGACGCCCACGTATTCCTGCGGCATATAAAGGTGCATCGTGACGATGGGTTCGCGGATCTCGGCGGTCTTGCCGATCTCGGGCATCTTGGACGGGTTTTCCACCATCACCACTTCGCCATCGTTCTTCACCACCTGGTAGACCACGCTCGGCGCAGTCGTGATCAGGTCCTGGTCGAACTCACGCTCTAGGCGCTCTTGGACGATCTCCATATGCAACAAGCCCAGGAAGCCGCAACGGAAACCAAAGCCCAGCGCCTGCGACACTTCCGGTTCGTAATGTAGGGAGGCATCGTTGAGTTTGAGCTTTTCCAGCGCATCGCGCAGCGAGTCGTACTCGCTGGCTTCGGTGGGATACAGGCCCGCAAAAACCTGGGGCTGGATTTCCTTGAAGCCGGGCAGCGCCTCCGTCGCAGTGGCCGCAGCCCCACCGGTGCCGGGCTTGATCAGCGTCACGGTGTCGCCCACCTTGGCGGCCTGCAATTCCTTGATACCGGCAATGATGTAACCCACCTCGCCCGCTTCCAACGATTGGCGCGGCTGGTTGGCGGGGGTGAACACCCCCACGTTGTCGGCGTTGTACATCGCACCAGATGCCATCATCTTGATGCGCTCGCCCTTGCCCAGACGGCCGTCGACCACGCGCACCAGCATCACCACGCCGACGTAGGGATCGAACCAGCTATCAATAATCATCGCGCGCAGCGGCGCGTCGGGATTGCCCTTCGGTGAAGGCACCTTGGCCACAATCATTTCCAGGATCTCGTCGATGCCCAGGCCAGTTTTTGCGGAGCAAACAAGAGCGTCAGTCGCGTCGATGCCGATAACGTCTTCAATTTCACTGCGCGCGTTGTCAGGGTCCGCGTTGGGCAGGTCAATCTTGTTGAGTACCGGCAGCACTTCCACGCCCAGGTCCAACGCGGTATAGCAATTCGCCACGGTCTGTGCTTCAACACCTTGCGATGCATCCACCACCAGCAACGCGCCTTCGCATGCGGAAAGCGAGCGACTCACTTCATACGAGAAGTCCACATGCCCTGGTGTGTCGATCAAATTGAGGTTGTAGACCTGTCCGTCTTTGGCCTTGTATTGGAGCGCAGCGGTCTGTGCCTTGATGGTTATCCCACGCTCTTTCTCGATGTCCATCGAGTCCAGCACTTGCGCTTCCATATCGCGTGCTTCGAGTCCGCCACAACGCTGAATCAAACGGTCTGCCAGCGTGGACTTGCCATGGTCAATGTGGGCAATGATGGAAAAATTTCTGATGTGATTCATCAACGAAGAGCTTCAAGTGATTGAATTAAAACGAACGGGCAAGAAAAAAGGGCGCGTCTGGTTATGACGCGCCCTGAACCAACAATCATTTGGCAACTGCGAAGGTTGGAACTTCATTGTAGGCAAAAAGTCTTGGGAGCACAGCCGAAAAACAAGCTTCACAAGGAAGTTGCAACCCAGCAACAACCAACTTATCAACAACTTATGCACAAAACACTTGGATAAGCTTCTGGACAAGGTGTGGGTGATCTGTGGATCGACTGTGGGGGAGCTACTCCCATCCCATATCATGGACTTTGCACCGACCCTTATATCCATAATGGCCGCGTCAAGCCCCGTATTCTACCTAAAACTGAATACCCAACCTAGAAGTTAGCGTCTGCACACATAAGTGTGGGTATTCGAAAAAAATAAATTCCAGCCGCTCAAACCCCAACAACCCCTCACCCTAGTGAGGTTTAGGGGTTTGGGCTCCGTGGCTTTCGCTTAACGCGCTACCCGGATGACCGCGTATTGGGTCCACTCTCCCCGGCGAAACAAAACATTCAGGGGTTTGTTTTTGTCAAGCTTGGCTATCGCAGCGTCAAACTCTTTCACGGAAGCCACCTCGGTATTGGCCAGCGCCAGAATGATGTCACCCTCCCGAAGTCCCGCCCGCGCTGCAGCCTCCACAGCGGCCTCCACTTTCACGCCGCCTTTGAGGCTGGCTTCTTTGCGCTGCGCCTCGGTCAGCTCGCTCACGGCCAAACCAAACGCCTGGCCCGCTGCCGATCCCTTGGGCTTGTCTTCTCGCCCCTGCGTCTTGACGAGTGGTTTGTCGGCCTCAATTTCGGCAATCACAACACTCAGGTCCTTGCTGGCGCCACGGCGAAACACCGTCACCGTGCTGCGGGTTCCAGGCTTGGTACTGCCCACCATGCGCGGCAGGTCGCTGGACTTGTCGATGGTTTTTCCATCGAACTTGGTGATGATGTCTCCGGCCTCCACGCCAGCCTTCTCGGCTGGCGAGCCAGCTTCCACGCCACGCACCAGCGCACCGATGGGTTTGCCTAAACCAATGGATTCCGCCACATCCTTGCTGACTTGGTCGATCTGCACGCCGATACGGCCGCGCGAAACACGCCCGGAACTGCGCAATTGATCGCTCACGCGTACTGCTTCATCCATGGGGATCGAGAAAGAAATGCCCATGAAACCACCAGAGCGCGAATAGATCTGGCTGTTGATTCCAACCACCTCACCGCGCATATTGATCAGCGGCCCCCCTGAATTACCGGGGTTGATGGCCACGTCGGTCTGGATAAAGGGCAGGTAGTCACCCGTATCGCGCTGTTTCGCACTCACGATGCCCGCAGTCACGGTGTTCTCCAGGCCAAAAGGCGAACCAATGGCCATCACCCATTCGCCCACTTTGAGGCGATTAACGTCGCCCACCTTCACGGCTGGCAGGCCTGTGGCCTCAATCTTGACCACGGCCACATCGGTGCGCTTGTCGGCACCAATGATCTTGGCCTTGAACTCGCGCTTGTCTGTCAGCGTTACCAGCACTTCATCAGCACCATCGACCACGTGGGCGTTGGTCATGATCAGGCCGTCGGAGGACAGAATGAAGCCGGACCCCACCCCACGCGGTTGCTCTTCTTCCTGCTGTTGGGGGCGGTTCTGGCGCGGGGCCTGCTTGGGAATATTGGGAATGGGCAAGCCAAAGCGCCGGAAGAACTCCAGCATCTCTTCCTCATTGGGGCTGCCCTGCTGCGAACGCGCAGCGACTTTTTCCATGGTCCGGATATTGACCACAGAGGGCCCCACCTGCTCCACGAGATCCGTAAAGTCTGGCAGGGTTCGCACTTGGGCGACAGCGGACTGCACCGGCAAGAAAGTGGCAATGCCAGTTGCGCCCAGCGTTGCCGCCAAACACAAGGTCCGCAAGGATTTCATTTTCAGGTACTTCATTGTTGTCTTCCGATCAAAGTAAATTCGCCGCGAAGTCCATGCAAGGACATTCGTGCATCCACTCAGGAAATAGCGACTCATTTCTTGCGCTCAAGCCCGCGCGCAAAAATACTTAACGTGGCAGGCGGCACTTCGCCGACCGCTGTAATCCACCACGCATTGAAACGGCGCGTCAACGTATGCGTGGCGCCACCCATGTCGGTCGCACCTTCACGCACATGGCGCTGGCTGTCATAGGCTTCCACAAACAGCGAAACGGTGGCGAGTCCATCGGAGAACATCCATTGCATCGCGTTGCCTGCAGCATGCCCGGACGCTCCAGCCAAAGCTGCCACCGGCCGCTTGTAACATCCCATCGGCTTGAATCCCGCAACCAACGTACGCATGACCCAGCCTTGGGCATCTGCCGTTGTTTTTTGCAGGTCAGAGTGCTCCACCCGGTAGCCGTCGGTGTTGGCCATCATTTGCGAGAGCTTGCCCATGCTGACCGGTGCGTCCAGTTGGAGTTCCGAAAAAGCGGCCTGCTCCAGCACCTTGCCATCCAGGTCGAGTGTCTGCAACTGCATGACCAGTCCTGATTTTTTCTCGCTCCATACGCGGTAGCCAAAGCGCACATTGTCTTTGGGCACCAGTTGCACCACATCGGCATCGAAGCCGGCGATGCGCTCCTGTGGCAGCACTTTGAGTTTGTAAAACTCGGCAATGGTCGAGTCGCTGGACTTCAGCAGGTTGGGAAAGAGCCCCAGAGAATCGCGACTCTCGGCCACCGCGATGCGGTTCTGCGGGTAAAACGTAACGACCTGGTCATTGCGACGGAACGTGGACCGGGGTGGGCCACTCAATGACTCCACACGCTCCATCTGCTGCGTGCCGTCGCAGACATGCCAAATTTTGGCGCTGGCCATATTGCCGCCCGCAGAAACCACAAACGTGCCGGTATAGGCCCGCTTGCGTGACGCTTCATGCAACCGCATCAACCAGGCATTGATGGAAGCATCCGGCGACACCGCTTCTGCCTGCGCCTGCAGCGCTCCAGACAGCAGCAGTACAGCCATCGCCAGCCCAGCCCAACGGGTCAGTCGTTTCACTGCGCAGGCCTCTCAAAGGTTGCGTTGCGCAAAAACCCCGATGGCATCTGCAAGGCCGAATGACCACCCAACTGGTGGTGGGCGGCCATCAGCGCATCCAGTTGCGGGTCGCGCAGCATGACGGGCGCCTGCGGCACCAATGCAAGCTGGGATGATGACTCTGTCGTAGCTGGCACGCTGGTGGCCATTTGAGCGTCCGCATTGCCTGTGAATTGGTTCCAGGCCCCCGAACCCACAACACTGACCAGAACAGCACACGCCACACCCGCCAGCCACTTCCAGCGCAGCACCGAGGCATTGGCAGCCGATGCACTGCGCACGGGCACATCCATAGGCATGACCAGCGGCACGCTGGGCCGTGCGGGCTCATCGGCCAGTTTGCGCTCCAGCCGGTCCCAAAAAGCAAGGTCACGCGCCGATGGGGCTAGCTCTTCACTGCGCAGCACATCACCAATCACATGGTGTAGATGCCAAGCTTGTACTGCCTGTGGATCCGACAGCAAGGCATCCAGCACACTGCCATCCTCACCCCGCAGGCGACCATCCATTGCGTCCGAGAGTTGTTCACCAGATAGCGGTTTCAGGTTACTCATGGCGTGTCCTCACCAGCGCTTGCCGGTCTGCTTTTCCAGCAAGGGCTTGACCTTGCTGGAAATGGATTCGCGCGCACGAAAGATCCGGGAACGCACGGTTCCAATCGGGCAGTCCATGGCAGCAGCAATTTCTTCATAACTCAAACCTTCAATCTCCCGCAAGGTGACGGCCTGCTTCAGGTCATCGGGCAAATCATCCATGGCCGCATTGACCACCGCGGCAATTTCTTTGGCAGCCAAAACCGACTCCGGTGTTTCGTCACTGATTGGTTCATTTTTTCGCCAGGAAGTTTCATCCTCGTCGTCACGGGCCAGGAAACTCTCCGAAACAGTGGGGTCCCGTTTAAGCTCCATTAGCGACTTTTTGGCTGTATTTACCGCAATGCGATAAAGCCAGGTGTAAAACTGGGCGTCTCCGCGAAACTGGTGCAAGGCGCGGTAGGCGCGGATAAAGGTCTCCTGGGCAATGTCTTCCACCAGATCCACATCGCGCACCATCCGGCCAATCAGGCGCTGGATGCGCCTCTGGTATTTAAGCACCAGCAGGCCATACGCACGCTGGTCTCCGCCCACGGTGCGCTGGACCAGTAAAAGATCGGAATCCTGCGGTGATGCGGTGGGCAACTCGCTCATGCAAAATCTCCGTCCTGCAGAGAATCCTCGGCGGTTGGCTTGTGTTTTGCGTTTTGCGCGCGCTGGCTGCCAAACACGGCACGGCGCAATGCCGCCCAGTTGCCCCCACCGGAACTGGCTTCCAGCCAGACCCACGCCTTTCGGCCGGCGGCGCTGTGAATAGACACCAGCATCACGCTTTGCAAGTCAAAGACAGGCGTGAGCTGACAGGCTTGTTCTGTATCCAATGCGGTCCAGTGCCAATGCTGCCCATCCCATCGCAGCAAGCCCACCGGCGCGTTGCGCCATGCCTGTAAAGCACAGGCGGCGCTTGCCACGAGAATCGCGATCAGGGAAAAAAATGCAGCAGACAACGGCTGGGTCATTGCAAAACCCAGGCAGGTCAGGCCTCCCAGCCCTGCTATCCACAGCAAGACCCTCAAATGCCAGCGTGACCGCACAACACGGTGGCTGGCGGCAGGTGGCAGGTGCATACACGGGTGACCAGGGGTTTCCTGTCAGACCCGTTTGAAAACCAGAGTGCCGTTGGTTCCGCCGAAGCCAAAGTTGTTCTTCACCGCCACGTCAATGCGCATGTCGCGCGCGGTGTTGGCGCAGTAATCCAGATCGCACTCCGGATCCTGGTTGAAGATATTGATGGTGGGCGGGCTCTTCTGGTGGTGGATGGCCAACACCGTAAAAACCGACTCCAACCCACCTGCACCGCCCAGCAAATGACCGGTCATGGATTTGGTGGAATTGACCACGACCTTGCTGGCGTGGCTACCCAATGCCGCCTTGATGGCATTGGATTCGTTGATATCGCCCAGCGGTGTTGAGGTGCCGTGTGCATTCAAGTATTGCACCTGGTCCGCATTCACACCGGCATTGCGCATGGCATTCAGCATGGCGCGGCGTGGGCCGTCCATATTGGGGGCCGTCATGTGACCCGCATCGGCACTCATGCCAAAGCCAGCCAATTCGGCGTAAATCTTGGCGCCGCGGGCTTTGGCGTGTTCGTACTCTTCGAGCACCATCACACCACCACCCTCGCCCAACACAAAACCATCACGGTCTTTGTCCCAGGGACGTGAGGCCGTAGCAGGATCGTCATTGCGGGTAGACAGTGCACGCATGGCAGCAAAACCGCCAATGCCCAACGGCGACACAGTCGCTTCGGAGCCACCGGCCACCATCACATCGGCATCACCGTACTCGATCATGCGGCCAGCTTCACCAATGCAGTGCAGGCCGGTGGTGCAGGCGGTCACGATGGCGATGTTGGGGCCCTTGAAGCCACACTTGATCGACACATGGCCGGCAGTCATGTTGATGATCGATGCCGGCACAAAAAACGGCGAAATACGCCGCGGACCGCGGTTGGTCAGCTCTGTGTGGGTTTCTTCGATCATCGGCAAACCGCCGATGCCCGAACCAATCACACAGCCAATACGGGTTGCCTCTTCTTCACCCAAGGCGTCGCCAGTCGGTAGACCAGCGTCAGCCACTGCCTGCATGGCAGCGGCAATGCCGTAATGGATGAAGGTGTCCATCGTGCGGGCTTCTTTGGAAGTCATGTACGACTCCACATTGAAACCGCGCACCTCGCCCGCAATCTTGCAGGCAAAGGCCGACGCATCAAACTTGCTAATGAGATCAATGCCGGATTTCCCGGCAATCACATTGGCCCAAGCCTCAGTGACTGTATTGCCAACAGGGCTGACACAACCCAAACCAGTAACAACGACGCGGCGACGGGACATAGGCAATCGGACCCTTAGGCCTTTTTGTGGGTGTTGGCGTAATCGATCGCAGCTTGCACTGTGGTGATTTTTTCGGCGTCTTCGTCAGGAATTTCAATTCCGAACTCGTCTTCCAATGCCATCACCAGCTCCACTGTGTCCAGAGAGTCAGCACCCAGATCAGCCACAAAGGCTTTTTCGTTGGTGACTTGAGACTCTTCAACACCGAGTTGCTCGGCAATGATTTTTTTGACGCGTACTTCAATATCGCTCATGGGTTCCCTCTAAGGGTTGTAAATGAATCCGAGATTTTACCCGCGCTAGAGGCATGCCCCTAACCGGATCACCGAACGGACCAATCGGCTGATTTTTAAAGGCTTACATGTACATGCCGCCGTTGACGTGCAGCTCCTGCCCCGTCACGTAACTTGCCTGCGGTGACGCCAGGTACGCGACCGCATGCGCAATGTCGGCCGGCTTGCCCAGATGCCCCAGCGGGATCTGGCCCAACAGCGCCTTTTGCTGGTCTTCGCCCAGCGCCGCAGTCATGTCGGTTTCGATAAATCCGGGTGCAACGCAGTTGACCGTGATATTGCGCGAGCCCAGCTCACGCGCCAGCGCGCGGGTCATACCGGCCACACCGGCCTTGGCCGCTGCGTAGTTGGCTTGGCCCGGGTTGCCAGAGGCGCCCACCACCGAGGTGATGCTGATGATGCGCCCGTAACGCTGCTTCATCATGGCGCGCATCACGGCGCGGCTCATGCGAAACACGCCCTTGAGGTTGGTGTCCAGCACCGCATCCCAGTCTTCGTCTTTCATACGCATGGCCAGGGTGTCGCGGGTAATGCCGGCGTTGTTCACCAGCACCTGCAATCCACCGTGTTCCTTGACGATGCTGTCCACCAATGCTTCGCCGGCGGCGCCATCGGTCACGTCCAGCGTGCGCCCAGCGCATCCCGCAAACGCCGACAGAGCCTCCTGGATCTTGGTCGCACCAGCATCCGTGGTGGCGGTACCAATCACTTTGAGCCCTTTGCGGGCCAGCTCCAGTGCAATCGCCGCACCAATGCCACGCGACGCACCGGTCACCAAGGCAATCTGGCCTTCAAATTTCACTTCGTTCATGCCAAGGCTCCTTGCACTTCTTTCAAGCTGGCCGGATCAAAAAGCGGCAAACCATTCATTTCTGCGTCAATACGTTTGGCCATACCGGCCAATACCTTGCCAGGACCACATTCCACCAGGGTGGTCAGGCCGCGCGCCTTGAGGGCTTGCACACACTCGACCCAGCGCACCGGGCCAAAAGCCTGGCGGTACAGCGCGTCACGGATGCGGTCTGCGTCCACTTCAACGGCCACATCAATATTGTTGATCAACGTAATCTGCGGCGTAGCAATCTCAATGTCCTCCAGGCGCGCCTTGAGCTTTTCGGCGGCTGGCTTCATCAAGCTGGAGTGGAACGGCGCAGACACGGGCAGAAGCAAGGCGCGTTTGGCGCCATTGGCCTTGAGCAGCTCACAGGCCTTGTCCACCGCCGCCTTGCTGCCGGCGATCACGGTTTGGGCCGGATCGTTGAAGTTCACGGCCTCCACAATTTCAGTGCTACTTGGGCCGAAAGCCTCCGTCACCTCTGCGCAACCAGCTATTACTTTTGTAGCATCCATACCCAGAATGGCGGCCATGGCACCCACGCCAACCGGCACGGCCTCCTGCATGGCCTGCGCGCGCAAGCGCACCAGCGGCGCCGCTTGCGCCAGCGTCAGAGCGCCAGCCGCCACCAGCGCGGTGTATTCGCCCAGCGAGTGTCCGGCTACGGCATTGGGGGCCACGCCCACTTCAGACATCCAGACGCGGTAAGCCGCCACACCAGCGACCAGCATGACCGGCTGGGTATTGGTAGTGAGCGCCAACGCTTCCTTGGGACCTTCGTGGATCAATTGGCCCACGTTCTCGCCCAACGCGTCAGAGGCTTCCAGCAAAGTCTGTGCGACCACGGGATGGTCACTCCACGCGTCCAGCATGCCCACCGACTGGGAGCCTTGTCCGGGAAATACAAATGCAAACTGCTTCATAGGGAAATTTCTATCAAAAAGTGCCTCTAGCCCTTACGGTTATTGCGCAAGCAGCTATAGATTCAGGAGCACCGCACCCCAGGTGAAACCACCACCCACGCCTTCCAGCATGAGTGTCTCCCCGGGTTTGACCTTGCCACTGCGCACCGCCCAGTCCAGCGCCAGCGGAATGGACGCGGCCGAGGTATTGCCATGCTGGTCCACGGTGACCACCACCTTGTCCATGGACATCTTCAGGCGTTTGGCCGTGCTTTGCATGATGCGGATATTGGCCTGGTGCGGAATCAGCCAGTCGATATCGGCCTCGGTCTTGCCGGCCTTGGCCAGGGTCGCGCGTGCAGCGTCTTCCAACACACCCACGGCCAGCTTGAAGACGGCTTGCCCATCCATTTTGAGGAAAGGATCGCCCAGAATCGCACCCGCCGCCACATGGCCGGGCACACACAGGATGCCCACGTGTTTGCCATCAGCGTGCAGATCGCTGGCCAGAATGCCTGGCGTATCTGACGCTTCCAGCACCACGGCACCGGCACCATCACCAAACAACACACAGGTGGTGCGGTCAGAGAAATCGAGGATGCGGGAAAAAATCTCGGTGCCAATGACCAGCGCACACTTGGCCGCACCGGTCTGGATCATGGCGTCGGCCACGGTCAGGGCATACACAAAGCCGCTGCACACAGCCTGCACGTCAAACGCCGCACAGCCATTGGCGCCCAGCTTGTTTTGCAGGATACAGGCGGTAGAAGGGAACACCATGTCCGGCGTGGACGTGGCCACAATGATCAAATCCACGTCCTGTGGAATGCGGCCAGCGGCCTGCAGGGCATTTTTGGCGGCTTCCAGTCCCAGGTCGCTGCTGTAAACACCGTCCGCTGCAAAGTGACGGGCGCGGATACCGGTACGTTCCACGATCCACTCATCGGATGTCTCAACACCCTTGCCCGCCAATTCAGCGACCAAATCGGCATTGCTCAGCCTGCGTGGGGGCACATAACTGCCCGTGCCGGTAATTCGCGAAAAACGTCTCATGGATGGGTGGATGACACCCGCACAGATTACTGCACCACTTCCGCAGGCACCAAAAGAGGCGCTGCGTGGGCAATGCGAACCTGAACGCGGTCAAGCAAGTTGTTTCGGGCTGCATCATACGCCCGGTTCAAGGCGTTCCCGAAGGCCAGCACATCGGCCGAGCCGTGGCTTTTGAACACCAACCCGCGCAGACCCAACAGAGCTGCACCGTTGTAACGCCGGTGGTCAACGCGATTTTTAAGCGCTGTTAGAACCGAATAGGCGCCAATTGCCGCCATTTTGGTGAAAATATTTTTGGAAAACTCAGCTTTCAGGAAACCACCAATCATGCCCGCCAGACCTTCACTGGTCTTCAGGGCCACATTGCCAACAAATCCATCGCAAACAACGATATCGACATGGCCCTTGAAAATATCGTTGCCTTCGACATTGCCATAGAAGTTCAAATCGCCGGACTTGGCAGCAGAACGCAGCAATTCACCGGCTTTTTTGATAACTTCGTTGCCTTTAATAACTTCTTCGCCAATGTTAAGCAGCCCAACAGAAGGCGACTCCTTATTGTTAAGGACCGACACCAGCGCCGAACCCATCACCGCAAACTGCAGCAGGTGTTCGGCTGTGCAATCCACATTGGCACCCAGATCCAACACCGTGGTGGCGCCGCCGGAGGCATTGGGGATTTGGCCCGCAATGGCCGGGCGCTCAATACCATCCAGGGTTTTGAGGATGTAACGCGAAATCGCCATCAGTGCGCCGGTGTTACCAGCCGACACGGCCGCCTGGGCCTGACCATCCTTGACCTGCTGGATGGCGACCCGCATGGACGAGTCCTTCTTCTTGCGCAGCGCAATTTCCAGAGGATCGTCCATGGTCACCACTTCGCTGGCGGTCACGATGCGCGCGCGCGGGTGTTCAAAACCGGCAAAAACTTCGGGCAAGCCCACCAGGATCAGGGCGGCATCGGCGTGGCGCTCCAAAAATTCCCGGCAAGCCGGCAAAGTAACCTTGGGGCCGTGATCGCCCCCCATGCAGTCCACAGCAACGGTGATCATGAAAAAGACACCAGACAGTAAGCAGATTGAAACAAAAGCGGCACCCAGAAATGAGAAAAGCCCGTCGCCACAGAGTCTGCAGCTTCGGGCTTCGCGTGAACTCTTAAGTTCAGGCTTCGGATTTGGTCTTCAACACCTTGCGGCCACGGTAGAAACCGGTGGGGCTGATGTGGTGACGCAGGTGGATTTCGCCGGTGGTAGGTTCCACAGCGATTCCGGGCACGTCCAGCGCATTGTGCGAACGGTGCATACCGCGCTTGGAAGGAGATTTTTTGTTTTGTTGAACGGCCATGATCGGCTCCTGAGCAAGGGTGCTGCACAGGTTGCAACACTTGAAGGGTTGGTAAAAACGCTGCGCCTATCCGGACAGACTGCACGCGCGAAGCCTCAGATTATAGCCCAAATCGGGCAACTCAGCCACTCCGCGCTACTTAGGCGCCTTCTTGAGTTGCTCCAGAACCGCAAATGGGTTGGGTTTTTCCTCAGGCGCATCCTCAAAACCCGGGTCAGCCACCTGCAGCTTCACAGCCTGGGGACAGGTGTCGTGCTTGGGCGCAGCAGGCAATGTCATCAGTAGCTCGTCCTCAATCAGCTCCAGCAGGTTGAAGCTTTTGCTCAGTACCAGCACGTCTTCCTCGGATTCCTCGTCTTCCACTTCGGCCAGTGCTTCGGTCGCCACAAAGCGGAAGTCCCGCTCAAAAGACACCGGCACATCTACCGGCCCCAGGCAACGCTGGCAAGTCAAAGGCAACACGGCCTCTGCTTTCAGGTGCATCCAGGGTTCGTCCACACCTGCGGCATCGGTCTGCATGGCGCCTTGGGCGGCGTAACTCACCAGGGTTTCGGCGCCCAGACCATGGGTTTCTTCAAGCAAACGCTCAAAACGGGCCAGGCGCTCATCCCCCACCAGATCCGCCTCTGCACTGGCAAAAGCTGCGATAGGCAGGTGCCGCGCCACAAATTCATGTTTCATGCGCGCAGTGTAAGAGAATCAAGCCATGCCAGACATCACCCCCCGAAAACTCATACTCGGCTCCACATCGGCCTACCGGCGCGAACTGCTGGAGCGCTTGCGCGTCCCCTTCACCATCGAATCACCGCATGTGGACGAAACGCCCCACCCCGGTGAACGCCCTGCCGATTTGGCAGTCCGGCTCGCATTGGCCAAAGCCCAGGCGGTTGCCGCCCGGTTTCCCGATCAGGTTGTGATCGGTTCGGACCAGGTCGCCGATCTGGATGGCCAGCCTTTGGGCAAACCCGGCACCCACGAACGCGCGGTCGCCCAGTTGCGGCAAATGCGCGGCAAGACCGTAATTTTTCAAACTGCAGTGGCCGTGGTCTGCCAACAAAGTGGTTTTTGCCAGCAGTCGCTGGTGCCCGTGAAAGTGGTCTTCCGAGACCTCACGGATCAGGAGATTGAAAACTACCTGCAAGCCGAGCAGCCCTATGACTGCGCCGGCAGTGCCAAGAGCGAAGGCCTGGGAATTGCCCTGCTGGAACGCATTGACAACGACGACCCAACCGCCCTGGTGGGCTTGCCGCTGATTCGCACCAGCAGCATGTTGCGTGCGGCGGGTGTCGCACTTCTGGGCGCCAGAACACTATGAGCCTGGGCACGCTTTATCTGGTGCCTGCACCGTTGGACTTTGGCTGTGACAGCCAGACAGCACTGGACCAGTCCATGCCCGCAGGCACGCTGCAAACAGCGGCGCGCCTGCAGCACTGGGTTTGCGAAAACGCAAAATCCACCCGCGCTTACCTCAAGCGTGTGGGCGAGGTCTACCCGCTAGTCACCCCCATCCAGTCCATGCAACTGCAGGAACTCCCGCGCGAAGTGCACAAAAAGGGCGACCACCAGGGCGGCTTTGATGCCCGCCCCCTGTTGCAACCTGCACTGGATGGCATGGATATGGGCTTGGTCAGTGAAGCCGGCATGCCTGCCATTGCCGACCCGGGCTCCTCCGTCGTGCGTGCCGCGCATGAACTGGGAATTCGCGTAGTGCCTCTGGTTGGGCCGGTGTCCTTGTTATTGGCTTTGGCGGCCAGCGGCCTGAACGGCCAGAACTTCGCGTTCGTCGGTTACATCCCTGCCACACCCACCGAACGTGCGCAGCGCATTCGGGAACTGGAGTCTTTGGCCTTGAAAACCGGGCAAACCCAGCTCTTTATAGAAACGCCCTACCGCAACACAGCCCTGTTGCAGACGCTGGTGCAGACGCTACAACACAACACCCGCCTGGCAACGGCCAGTGGCCTGACGCTGGCCAACGCCACCTGCCACAGCGAACTTGCCAAGCAATGGAAACACCATGCCTGGACGCTGGACAACGCCATACCCACGGTGTTCGCCATCGGGCGCTAGACAGACTGAGTGCCGCCTAACCACCCCATGGCAGAACGTGGGGTATCGGGCTAACGCAGTGTGGGCAGGCTCTTGAGCGTGTGGACCGCCGCTTCGCCGATGGACGCACCAAACCGCTTGGCCAGGCGCTCGGCCACGTTGTCGCGGCGTGTGTAGTCCACCAGATCTTCCGCCTTGACCACTTCACGGGCGACATAGTCCAGGTTGCCGAGTTGGTCTGCCAGCCCCAATTCAATGGCTTGTTGACCGGTCCAGAACAGGCCGCTGAAGGTCTCTGGGGTTTCTTTCAGACGCGCACCGCGCCCAGCTTTCACCACCGCGATGAACTGCTGGTGAATCTGGTCCAGCATGGCCTGGGCAAACACGCGCTGCTTTTCGGTTTGCGGGCTGAACGGGTCCATGAACCCCTTGTTCTCGCCCGCCGTCATCAGGCGGCGCTCCACGCCTAACTTGTCCATGAGGCCGGTGAAGCCGAAACCATCCATCAACACACCGATGCTGCCCACAATGCTGGCCTTGTCGACAAAAATCTTGTCCGCACCCACAGCGATGTAATACGCGGCCGACGCGCAGGTTTCCTCCACCACGGCGTAGACCGGTTTTTTGTACTGCGCCTTCAACCGCCGGATTTCATCATTGATGATGCCGGCCTGCACCGGGCTGCCACCGGGCGAATTGATCAACAGCACGACCGCCTGAGAACCCTGGTCTTCAAACGCCGCCCGCATGGCAGCCACCACGGTTTCAGCGCTGGCGTCCGAACCCGACGCAATTTCACCCTTGATTTCCACCACAGCCGTGTGGGGTTTGGAGACGTTGGTTGTCGACGTGCTGCGGTCCATGCCCAGCCACACCAGGGCCACCAGAAACAGCAACCAGCCCAGGCGAATGCCATTGCGCCAGCGCCGTGCCGTGCGCTGCTCCACCAGAGCCGCCATGGCCAGCTTCTCCAGCGTGGCACGCTCCCAGCCTGGAGTCTCCG
Organism: Rhodoferax saidenbachensis; assembly: GCF_001955715.1. Classification (NCBI taxonomy): domain Bacteria; kingdom Pseudomonadati; phylum Pseudomonadota; class Betaproteobacteria; order Burkholderiales; family Comamonadaceae; genus Rhodoferax; species Rhodoferax saidenbachensis. The sequence continues at coordinate 3,076,139 of NZ_CP019239.1, forward strand.
TGCCCTTAACATTTGCTCCGTTTTTAATAGCATCTTGCGCACTATCGGCGAGAGCTTGCGTGGTATTTGGTTCAGTCATTGTTAAAACTCGACAGGTTTCAGGTGAAGGCCAGTATGCCAGTGGACGACGCCGTCGTTCTCGGTCAGGGCAATCTGCACCAGACCACCGCGGCAAGGGCCACCCCGGCATTGGCCGGTTTGTGGGCTGTACATGGCGCCATGGGTGGCACAAATCAACCAGTGGCCGGTCAAATCGAAAAACCGGTTGGGCTGGTAGTCCATTTCCATGGGCACATGGGTACAGCGGTTGAGGTAGGCGTAGGCCACATCTTGGTAACGGATGGCAAACGCCATGCAGGTCTGGCCGCAATAGACCACGTCAAAAGGCACAGCATCGCCGCTGTTCACCAGATCCTGCGAATTGCACAGCGCAAAAGCCTGAGAAGGCCCTTGCATGGCAACCACCCTGCGCTCGTCAGGCATGGTCCAGCATCCAGGCATGCAGCTCGGCCACCGAGTGCGCCACAAAACGCGGCTGCAGAACGTCAAACGCGGCGGGTTCATGGGCGCCGTAGCTCACCCCCACGCTGGCGCAGCCGGCGTTGAGCGCCATCTGCAGGTCGTGGGTGGTGTCACCGATCATCAGCACACGCTCCGGCGCCACGCCCAGTTCGGCCATCAGCTCGTGCAACATCAGCGGATGGGGCTTACCCGCCGTTTCGTCTGCGGTACGGGAAGCATGGAACAGGTCTCGGAGCTCCACCGCCTGCAACGCTTCGTCCAAACCCTTACGGCTTTTCCCAGTGGCCACGGCCAGCAAATGCTGACGCGCCTTGAGGTCGGCCAGCAGGGGCAACACACCGTCAAACAGGCTGATGTCATGGATGTGCTGGCCGTAGTGGTGCTTGTAACGTGCACCCAGCAAGGCGTACTTCTCTTGCGGCACATCGGGCGCGGCACGGGCCAGCGCTTCCATCAGGCCCAGACCGATCACATACGAAGCATCCTGGTCACTGGGCACCGTGCCACCCACATCGCCCACTGCCAACTGGATGCAGCGCGTGATGATGGCAGTAGAGTCAAACAGGGTGCCGTCCCAATCAAAAGCGATCAGGTCAAACTGGCGTGGGCGGGTGGTACGGGACATGGAACAGGATTTTCAGGGGTTATACGAATCGGAGGGTACGAAGGGGCAAAGACTAGGGCGCCAGTTCGGTGGCTGCCGCCATGGCGCCGGGCAGCACCTGCCCCGCAAACTGCGCCAGCTCATCCGGCAAGTCGGCCTGCAAACGCAGCCGTTTTCCGGTGAACGGATGGGTGCAGTGCAGGCGCCAGGCATGTAAAAACATGCGCTTAAGCACCGGGCCGGTGGTGGTGCGTGCCAGCGCCTTGTTCAGCTCAAAGTCGCCATATTTGTCGTCACCCACGATGGGCATACCCTCGGACGCCAGGTGCACACGAATCTGGTGCGTGCGCCCGGTCTTGATGGTGACTTCCAGCAGCGAATACGGCTGCGGACCTCCCGCGGAACCCAAAACCTTGACCAGGGTCAGCGACGGCATGGCGTCCGGGTCGTCTTTGGCCACCACTTTCACGCGACGCTCACCGTCGGGCAACAGGTATTTGTGCAAGGACTTGTCCAGCACCTTCTTATTAGTGGGCCACTGCCCCAGCACCATGGCCAGGTAGGTCTTGCCGGTTTCGCGCTCGCGGAACTGGTCCTGCAGGTTTTTCAGCGCGCTGCGCTTCTTGGCCACCAGCAAAATGCCACTGGTTTCACGATCCAGCCGGTGCACCAATTCCAGAAAGGGGGCTGCCGGCCTGGCCATGCGCAATTGCTCAATAACCCCAAAACTCACGCCCGAGCCGCCATGCACCGCCACGCCGGCGGGTTTCAGGATGGCCAAAACATGGTCATCCTCAAACAAAATGGGGAAATCCTTGGCCGGCGCATTACTGGCGACGTGCATGGCCACTTGTTCGGCCATGGCCTGGGTTTTCTGCTCAGCCCGCTCGGACACGCGTACCGGCGGTATGCGAATAACGTCACCGGCCTCGACGCGGCTGTCGGCACCGGCCCGGCCCTTGTTGATGCGGACTTCGCCACTGCGGATGATGCGGTAGACGTGGGTCTTGGGCACGCCCTTGAGGTGGCGCATCAGGAAGTTGTCCAGCCGCTGGCCGCCGCTGTCTTCGTCCACCGTGACCAATTTCACCGCCGGTTGGGGAAGGGACGCATTGGCCCCTATAATGTGTTTCACTAGCGTTGTGCCGTAAGTGGTTGATTTGTCTGGAGTTTAGTCCACACCCCGCCCAAAGCCACGCTGGAAGGTCGATGCCGCCGTCTTGCATTGCTCGCAAATCACACGCCAACCGCCTGTGATGGCCTGCAAACAAGGCGGTCAAGACTACGAATTGAACCACTGATACGGAATACCCAAAGCCCGCAGACTCCTCGTCTGGGGGCGGAATGAAACGAGATGTTTGTGTTGCTAAGCCTGATGATCCTGTGCCTGCGGAGCGTTTTCGCCCCGTTTTTCGGCACAAATCGGCCTGCAGCCCCGGTAAACACTGCGCAAGCAGCTATCAAATTGATAGCCGGTACACAGACGCACTCCCTCGTCCCCATCCACGCGCCTACGCTTCGACACCTCGTGTGACGTCGAAGTTCTCCGGCAATTCCTCCTCAGTTCAGCTCGTCGTTCCAGGTATCCAACGCCCCTTGAGGGCATGTGTTAACTGATGAAGGATGCAATCCATGAAACGGATGCTGATCAACGCCACGCAGGCTGAAGAACGCCGCCTGGCCATTGTCGACGGACAAAAACTCCTCGACTACGAAATCGAAATTGAAGGGCGCGAACAGCGCAAGGGCAACATCTACAAGGCCGTCGTCACGCGCGTCGAGCCGTCGCTGGAAGCCTGCTTTGTCGACTACGGCGAAGACCGCCACGGCTTCCTGCCGTTCAAAGAAATCTCCAAGATGTACTTCCGCGAAGGCGTGTCTGCCAGCCAGGCGCGCATTCAGGACGCCATCCGCGAAGGCCAGGAACTGCTGGTCCAGGTCGAAAAAGAAGAACGTGGCAACAAGGGCGCAGCCCTGACCACCTTCGTCTCGCTGGCCGGCCGCTACGTGGTCCTGATGCCCAACAACCCCCGCGGTGGTGGCGTATCGCGCCGTATCGAAGGTGAAGACCGTGCCGAGCTCAAAGAAGCGCTCGACCAGCTCGAATACCCCAACGGCATGTCCATCATTGCGCGCACCGCCGGCATCGGCCGCAGCGCACCGGAACTGCAATGGGACTTGAACTACCTGCTCAAGCTGTGGACCGCGATTGACGGCGCCGCCAAGGGTGGCAAGGGCGCGTTCCTGATTTATCAGGAATCGTCTTTGGTCATTCGCGCGATCCGCGACTACTTCAACCACGACATCGGCGACATCCTGATAGACACCGACGACGTGTACGAACAGGCCCAGCAGTTCATGGCCCACGTGATGCCAGAACACGCTGCCCGCGTGAAGCGCTACCGTGACGACGCCCCGCTGTTCAGCCGCTTCCAGATCGAACACCAGATCGAATCGGCCTACGCCCGCACGGTGCAACTGCCCTCCGGCGGCGCCATCGTGATCGACCACACCGAAGCCCTGGTTTCGGTGGACGTCAACTCGGCCCGCGCCATCAAGGGCGGCGACATCGAAGAAACCGCAACCCGCACCAACCTAGAAGCCGCCGACGAAGTGGCACGCCAGATGCGTCTGCGCGACTTGGGTGGCCTGATCGTCATCGACTTTATCGACATGGAAGAGTCCCGCAACCGCCGCGAAGTGGAAAACCGCTTGCGCGACGCGCTGCGCCAGGACCGTGCCCGTGTGCAGTTCGGCACCATCTCCAAGTTTGGCCTGATGGAAATGAGCCGCCAGCGCCTGCGCCCGGCCCTTTCCGAAGGTGCATCCATTCCTTGCCCGCGTTGCGGCGGCTCCGGCCACATCCGCGACACAGAATCCAGCGCTTTGCAGATTCTGCGGATCATCCAGGAAGAGTCCCTCAAGGACAACACGGCCTCCGTGCTGTGCCAGGTGCCCGTCGATGTGGCGTCGTTCCTGCTGAACGAAAAGCGCACCGAAATCGCCAAGATCGAACTCAAGCAGCGCATCAATGTGCTGATGGTGCCCAACAAGACGCTGGAAACACCCAACTACAAGCTCGAACGCCTGAAGCACGACGACCCGCGCCTGGATGGCATGGAAGTCAGCTACAAGATGGCCGACGAAGTGGAAGACCCCACATCCGTCACACGCCGATCGCAAGAGCCCACCAACAAACAAACGCCCATCATCAAGGGTGTGTTGCCTGACGCGCCCGCGCCGATTGCACCGCCCAAGCCCGAAGTACCCAAGCACAGCAAGCCTGCAGCACCCGCAGCACGCCCCGCTGCCGCCGCGCCCGTACCGGCCAGCAAAGGCTTCTTCGGCTGGATCAAGGACCTGTTTGGCGCCGAAGCGCCCGCGGCAAAACCCGTGGCACCGGCACCTGCTGCCAAGACCGACGACAAGCGCGACGGTCGCGGAGGCCGTGACGGCAACCGCAATGGCGGACGTGGCGAAGGCCAGCGCGACGGACGTGGTCCACGCGGTGAAGGTCGCAATGAGCAACGCCCCGAAGGACGCGGCGATCGCAACGAGCGTGGTGGACGCGGCGGACGTGGTGGCCGTGGCGAACGCCAGGGCGGCGCCCAGCGCGAACGTTTTGACGCAGAAGGCAAGGCCATTGGCGCAGAAGCCAACGGCGTAACCGTGGATGCCACCCAAGGCAACGTGGATGGCGCACGCAACGAGCAACGCCCAGAACGTGCACCCCGCAACGACCGTGGTGGTGAGCGCGGCGAACGCGGTAACCGCCAAGGCCAAGGTCGCGGCGACCGTCCTGAAGGTACAGAACGCAGCCCACGCAATGAAGAGCGCGGCGATGTGCGCAGCGAAGCACGCCCTGAAACACGTCCTGAAGGCAACACCGAAGCCGGCACAGAACCCCGTGGTGAAGGCCGTGGCCGCAGCCGCGGTGGACGTGGTCGTAACCGTGATGACCGCGGCCCACGCCAGGACGACGGCAGCCAGAACCCGACCGCTGAAGGCCAGCAGCAAACCCAACTCGGCTTTGCCGAAGGTGAACAAGCGGCCCCAACCCAAGGTGCTGATGGCCAGCAGGCTCCCGCAGAACGCACCGAGAACGGCGAAGCCCGTGAAAAACGCTCCCGTGACCGTTATGGGCGCGAACGCGGCCCCCGTGGTGAACGTGGCGATCGCCCAGAACGCAGCGAGCGTAATGAGCACACCGATGCGCCCGTAGCGGCAGACGCTGCAGAGCAAGCTGCACCAGTGGCGCAAGCCGCTGAGGCACCGGCTCCTGTCGTAGCTGCAGCCCCTGTGTACGCCCCGGCGCCAGCACCCGTTGCTCCCGCGCCTGTGGCTTCGGCACCTGTTGCGCCCAAGGCAGACGCTGGCATGCCCAAAGTGGCCTCCTACGCCCTGCCGCTGGACAACCTGCAGCAAGTCGCCGAAGGTTCTGGCCTGCAGTGGGTCAACTCTGACCCCAGCCGCATCAGCGCTGTGCAAGCCGCCATTGCCGCAGAACCCAAGCCGGTCCATGTGCCGCGCGAACGTCCTGCGCCTGTAGTGGTGACCGAAGGCCCACTGGTTCTGGTGGAAACCAAGCGTGACCTGCGCAATATGGTGCTGCCGTTTGAAGAAACGCCATCGGCGTAATGCACGGGCAGCCTCTCAACGGGGCTGTCAATCCAATAAAAAGGGGCACTTCGGTGCCCCTTTTTTATTGGTGCCGTATGCCTTAAAAGATATCGACAGCGCCTATTTTTGGTGCGTCGCCAAACAGACCCTTGCGCACCAGATCGCCGTGGCTGAACACCTTGTTGTAACCATTGTGCTGGGCATAGTCCACGGCGCGTTCCGTGCGTTCCAGCGCCGTGCTGGGTGAATCATCTGCGGTAATGCGGGTAAATCCTGCACTGGCGGTGACACGTCCGACCTGGGGAAAGTTGAACTTCTCCATATTGGCGCGGAAACGCTCAAACGCCGCCAACACCAGGGCTTCGTCCGGGCAGTGCATCAACACCGCGAACTGCTCGCCGCCAAAGCGGTAAATGCGGTCATAGGTGCGGAAGGTGTTGTTCATGATGCGCGCCACCAGCAGCAGCACCTCTTCTGCAATCAGGTGCCCGCCTTTGTCACTGAGGATGCCAAAGTTGTCCACGTTGACGGTACCCAGCCAGTAGTTGGGTGGCACACGGTGACGCCGTTCCTGCCCCGGCGCGACCGTGGCATCCTGCGCCCTGGACTGGGCTTGTGCCCCTTCGTCGAGTTCTTCCAGTACAGCGCTGTAAAACGTGTCGTCCAGCGACTTGCGGTTGAGCAAGCCGGTCAATGCATCGCGGTCGCTGTAGGCCAGCAGGTTGTACATATTGCGGAACACATGCAATACGTCGGCAATCGCACCCATCTGGGCATCACCCAGTGCAAATGCGGAATGGATTTCGATGACTCCTTCTTCCTCCATGCGGGAATCCGCAAACAAGGGTAGGTAGTTGATACGTGGGCCGTCTTCGCCGGCCCAGGCAAAGTCCACACGGTCGCGGCTCATCAGGCAATTGAAACGCTCGCGGTTGTCATCGATCAGGGGCAGCCCATGGAAATCCACCCGCAGCGGGTCCACCACCTTGCCGCCGCCTTTGTGGTCCAGCGTGGCAATCTCCAGCCAGCGCTTGACGCCCTCTTCACTCACCACCCGCGCTATGACCACGCGCTGGATGGGCAGCAGATCGATCAGCGCCTTGGACAAGGTCAACTCCAGCAGGTCTCTGTCCCTGTGGTCAGTCAGCCGGATGATGTGTTCGGTGATGGTGGGCATGGCCGGATAATAGTCCCGAAACCCGCGTTCGTCACCCCGGGGTCAAGGCCCCAAAACCCTATGTTTTTCCGGCTTCCCGGAGGGCTTCGCGGTAGGCCTCGGTAGCCGCTTGTGTGTCTTGCCGCTGCTCGGCCAGCTCGGCCAAAGCACGCCAGGCATCACGCTTGAGCTCGGCATCCTGCAGCAAGGTCAACGACTGCTTGAGCAACTGTTGCGCCTTGCCCCACAGGCTCAGGCGCATACACACCACCCCGGCCAGGTACTGCAAGACCGCATCGCGCGGATTGCCCATCTGGGCCGATTCAATGCGGGTGAGCCAGGCTGCGTCCGCGGCACCGCCAGGCTGACCAAAGCCGCGCTCCAGCACCCGCACCAGACGCACGCGCTGGGCCAATGCCAGGGCGTCCGGGACCTGCACCATGCGCTCCCAGACCGGCAACAACCAGAGCCGCGACAGCACCACATCGCCGCCCTGTGCCAGCAGGCGCTCTGCGGCTTCCATGGCCACTTCAGGCATCTGCTGCTCAGCCACTTCCAATGCCTCCCACGCCCGCGTTATCTGCACCGGGTCGTGCGCCGCACGCAGCAGCTCAATGGCCAGGCCACGCGCGATACTTTTCCCTGCCACTTCGGAGAAAGCGCGGTGTTTGGTCAGCAGGCGCGCGGTCTCCAGCGCCACCAGTGACCGGCGGCCCAGGCGCGCAACCTTGAAACGCAGGCGCAGGGCCAGGGTGCGCCGCGCAGCGCCTTGGGGCAACTGGTCCAGCCACTCCATGGCGGCGCCGGCATCGCGGTCGTCAAAGGCCCAGCGCGCTGCGCGCAACTGCACGCCATCGCGGATGTCCTGCGCGTTGCGGCTGGTGGTCTGTTCCAGCGCCTGTTGGAAATGGGCGTCGCGTACCGTGCGGTCCTGCAAGGCATGGGCACTCTCGGCCGCCAGCAGGTGCGACAAAACACGCAGGCGCCCGGCGTACGCGAGTTGTTCACCACTGCCCTGCACCGACTCTTCGAGGGACACCACCAATTCGGCCGACTTGCGGGCCCGCACAAAACGGCCCGACACCAGGTGCGACAGCGACTCCAGCAAAGCCGACTGGATGGCGCGCTCCTTTTGCAGCAAACGCCAGCTGCGCGCCTGCTGCGGAATCCGCAAGAGCGCCGACAGCGCACGCAACGCAAAGTGCAGCGTGACAAAAATCGCACCCAACGCCAGCAGGAAAAGATTCAGCGACAGGTCCACCCGGTACGGCGCCCAGTACAGGGTGATGGTGCCCGGGTTATTGCCGGCAAACAGGGCGCTGGCCACGGCAATGCCGAACAGCGCCATGAACCACAGTGCAGCGCGCATCGTATTAACGTCCTGCAGCGGCCGTGGACAAGGCCGCCAGGGTTTCGTCCACACGCGGCAGCTCCAGCGACTTCATCTGGGTCTGTATCTGCTGCAGCAGCGTGATCGCCGTTTGGGTCTTGCGCGAAGACGTATCAAAGTAACGCCCCAGCGAAACCGACGCCGTGGCGAGGTCAGAGCGGGCCGAATTGATCTGCCGGGACAACAGCCCCAGGCGCGCATTGAGCAGCTTGAGCTTGAGGTTCTCGCGCAGGAAGAAGGACTGCTCGGGCGACAGCAGAGCCGCGTCCGGGTCTTCGATACGGCTGATGCGCACCAGACTGCGCACTTCGTCACGCACCACCAGGCCCACGCGCACCCACCAGTTGGTCACGCTTTCCTCAGGTTTGCGCTTCAGGGGTTCATTGGCACGCGCCGGCGCCACGGCATTGGCCATTTGTAGATCGTCGGTGAGCTGGATCAGTTCGTCCAGCTTGACCAATAGCGCTGGCGTGTCGGCCAGTGCTGTGGCCTTGATGCGTGACACATCGCGGGCAATGGCGCGCTGCAGCGGCGTCATGCGTGGCTGGGCGGCGCGGGTGATGCGCAGCTCAGCGGTTTTGAGTGCGGCCAGCAGCGGCTCGGCGCTGCCGGTCAGTTGCGCCTGCTGCTGGGCCAGCCGGACGGCGGATTCAATGTCCACCACCAGGTTTTCATCGCGCGAACGCGACAGGCTCTGCATCAGCTCTTCGAGCTGGGTGCGCTGCAGCGAGACTTCGCTCAAGCGCGCCTCGGTCACGGCCAGTTTGGCGGCGGTTTCCAGCGCCACTTCCTGCGCCTGTTTGGCGAAGGCACGCGCTTCGACCACCTGGGCGGTGGCGTCGGCGCTCTGGCGCGCCAGGTGTTCCTGGATGGACGACAGCTTTTGCCACAACAGGCCGCTGCTTACCAGTGCGACCAACGCGAGTACCGACACGCCTTGCAGCAAGCGCTGCGGGCGAGGCGCCGGTTCGGCCGACGGTGGTGGCTCGGTGGGCACGTTGTCTTGCGGCACTGGCTCTGGCAGTGGCGCGGCAGCGTTGGGCTCGGTGTTCATTGCAGGGATTCTATAGACGCCATCAGAGCGGCAAGTGTCGGACGTGACTCACAAACAACAGCAAAACCGGCGTCGCGGGCCGCCTGCGCAATCCGCGCATGGGTCACCACGGCCCGCGCCTGGCCCCAGGACTGGTCCGGGCACAGCGCCTGCAGATTGGTTATGGCCTCCGAACTGCTGAACAACCAGACCGATCCGTCCTGCGCGGCCTGTGCCGTCAGCGCAAGATCCGCCGCCGACAGACTGGGCCGATGCCGCTGGTAGGCCACCACAAAATCCACAGTGCCGCCCGCGGCCAGCACCTGGCCGGCAAACCAGTCCCGCCCCACACCCTCGTCACTGGGCCCGGCCACACTACCGGTGCCACGCACGATCAGCACGCGGTAGCCCGGCTGCACTTGCGCCCGCACCACGGCCCACAGGGCTTCGGAGTCAAACTGCCCGGCTTCGCGGTCGGGCGCATCGATACACGCGGCCTCTACTCCCGCACGCAACAGCGCCGAATAACTCCCGGGGCCAGGCACAAATGCTCTTGTTTTGATAGCTTCTTGCGCACTGAATACGTGGGCTACAGCCCCTTTTAATGCAAAAAAGTGGTCTACGGCATTGCCACTGACAAACATCACGGCGTCGTAGCGGGGCAGCCGCTCCCAGGCGGCCCGCACGGCCTGCAAATCGGGCGCTGCGGACACGGCGATCAACGGCAGGGGCAGCGCGTCATATCCCGCCTGGCTCAGCGCATCCACCCATTTACGCGCTTCGCTCAGGGGTCTGGTGACGATGACCCGCATGGGATCAATCCGCTCTGGGCGCTTGCGCAGGCACCCGGGCCTGCAACTGGCGCGCCACTTTTTCCCCCAGCGCCACGGCCTGGGCTATTTCCTGCACCGGGCCTTGTGCCTGCGCCTGCACCAGGGGCAACACCCCGTCCGGGTCACCCCAGGTGGCCTGGATGTGCAAGATGCCGTTGGTCACCGTGGCATAGGCCGCCAGCGGCATGGAGCAGCTTCCGCCCATCACGCGGCTCACCGCGCGTTCGGCGGAGACCACCAGCCAGCTCTGCCGATGCGCCAGCGGTGCTAGGGCCTGCACCACATCGGGCCGGTCCGAGCGCACTTCAATGCCCAGCGCGCCCTGCCCTGCGGCGGGCAACATCTGGGCCGTGTCAAACGCGGTGCGGATGCGGCTTTCCAGCCCCAGGCGCTTGAGCCCGGCCGCGGCCAGCACGATGCCGTCGTACTGGCCATCGTCGAGTTTTTTCAGGCGGGTGTCGAGGTTGCCACGGAGAGGTTCAATCTTCAAATCAGGGCGCAACGCGCGCAACAGCGCCACGCGGCGCAGGCTGGAGGTACCCACCACCCCGCCCTGCGGCAATTCGGCCAAGCTGGCGTAGCGGTTGGAGACCCAGGCGTCGCGCGGGTCTTCGCGCTCCATGACACAGGCCAGGGCGAAGCCCGGGGGCAGCTCCATGGGCACGTCCTTGAGCGAATGGACCGCCAGATCGGCCCGGCCTTCTTCCAGCGCCAGCTCCAGCTCCTTGACGAACAGGCCCTTGCCGCCCACCTTGCTGAGGGATCGGTCCAGGATCTGGTCGCCTTTGGTGGTCATGCCCAGCAGGGTCACGCTGTGGCCCTGCTGTTCCAGCAAAGCCTTGACGTGTTCGGCCTGCCAGAGAGCCAGTCGGCTCTCCCGTGTTGCGATGGTTAAATGGGCCAAAATCGTAACCTGTTGGTAATCGGTGAAGAGCCTTCAATGCTAGCATGGGGACCATGAAAAATGCCCCCCTGTCCACCCCCGCATCCACCCCTGCCAAACGCAGCAAAGACAAGGAACGCCCGCTGGTGGAAGACATCCGCTTTCTGGGCCGGATTCTGGGAGATGTGATCCGGGAACAGGAGGGGGTGGAAGCCTTCGAGCTGATCGAACAGATCCGCACCCTCTCCGTGGCGTTTCGCCGCGACGCCGACCAGGAGGCCGACAAGGCCCTCAAAAAGCTGCTCAAGGGCCTCTCCGGCGACCAGACAGTCAGCGTGATCCGCGCCTTCACCTATTTTTCGCACCTGGCCAACCTGGCCGAAGACCGCCACCACATCCGCCGCCGCGCAGTCCACGAGCGTGAGGGCGACACCCAGGAAGGCAGCGTCGAGGTGGCCATGGCGCGCCTGCGCTGGGCCGGTATTTCCACCAAAACCATCTCCAACACCCTCGCCAAGAGTTATGTGTCGCCCGTGCTCACGGCCCACCCGACCGAGGTGCAACGCAAGAGCATTCTGGATGCCGAACGCGACATCGCCCAACTGCTCACCGCGCGCGACGAGATCAAACAACTCGCCGCTGCCTTTGACAGCAAGAAAGACGCACTGAGCCCGCGCGAGCTGGCCGCCAACGAAGCACAGATGCGCGCCCGTGTGATGCAGCTCTGGCAAACCCGGCTGCTGCGCTTCTCCAAACTCACCGTGGCCGACGAGATCGAAAACGCGCTGAGTTATTACGAGTCCACCTTCCTGCGGGAAATCCCCAAGCTCTACGCCGAACTCGAAGGCCTGCTGGGCAACCAGCCCGTGCACAGCTTTTTGCGCATGGGCCAGTGGATCGGTGGTGACCGCGATGGCAACCCCAACGTCAGCGCCCAGACGCTGGAATACGCGCTGCGCCGCCAAGCGGAAGTGGCCTTGCGCCACTACCTGACCGAGGTGCACTTGCTCGGTGGTGAACTCTCCATCTCGGCCATGCTGGCCGAATGCAGCCCCGAGATGCAGGCGCTGGCCGAGCGTTCGCCCGACCAGAACGAACACCGCAAGGACGAACCCTACCGCCGCGCCTTGACCGGTGTGTACGCACGGCTGGCCGCCACCCTCAAGGACCTGACCGGTACCGAGGCCGCACGCCACGCCGTAGCGCCGCAAAACGCCTACCTGCTGGCAGAAGACTTTGTGGCCGACCTGCGTATCCTGGAATCTTCGCTGAGCGCCCACCACGGGGCTGCCCTGGTGGCGCAGCGCCTGCACCCGCTGATCCGCGCAGTGGAGGTGTTCGGCTTTCACCTGGCCACGGTCGATTTGCGCCAGAGCTCGGACAAACACGAAGAGGTGGTGGCCGAGCTGCTGGCCACCGCGCGCATCGAAGCCAACTACAGCGCCCTCGACGAACAGGCCAAACGCGTCTTGCTGCTGGGCCTGCTGCAGGACGCACGCTCGCTGCGCGTGCAGGGCGTGGAGTATTCGGCCCATGCCGTGGGTGAGCTGGCCATTTTTGAGATGGCCAAACGCATGCGCAAAAACTTTGGCGTGCAGGCCATCCGCCACTACATCATCAGCCACACCGAAACCGTCAGCGACTTGCTGGAAGTGCTGCTGTTGCAACGGGAAGTGGGACTCCTGCGCGGCACGCTGGACACCCAGGCGGTGGCCGACCTGATCGTGGTGCCGCTGTTCGAAACCATTGAAGACCTGCGCAATGCCGCGCCCATCATGCGGGAGTTCTACGCACTGCCTGGCGTGGCCGATCTGGTCAAACGCAGTGGCTGCGAGCAGGACATCATGCTGGGCTACTCCGACTCCAACAAGGACGGCGGCATCTTCACCAGCAACTGGGAGCTCTACCGCGCCGAAATTGCATTGGTGGAATTGTTTGACGTGCTGGCGGCCGAACACAATATCCAGCTGCGCATGTTCCATGGCCGCGGCGGCACCGTAGGCCGTGGTGGCGGCCCCAGCTACCAGGCCATCCTGGCCCAGCCCCCCGGCACCGTACGCGGCCAGATTCGCCTGACCGAACAAGGCGAGGTGATCGGCTCCAAATACGCCAACCCCGAAATCGGCCGGCGCAACCTGGAGACCCTGGTGGCCGCCACGCTGGAAGCCACGCTCTTGCAACCGACCAAATCGGCCACCAAGGCCTTCCTCGAAGCGGCAGCCGAGTTGTCGCAGGCCAGCATGGCGGCCTACCGCGCACTGGTCTACGAGACCCCGGGCTTCACCGAATATTTCTTCAGCTCTACACCGATCCGTGAGATTGCCGAACTCAACATCGGCTCACGCCCCGCATCGCGCAAGGCCTCGCAGCGTATTGAAGATTTGCGCGCGATTCCCTGGGGCTTTAGCTGGGGCCAATGCCGCCTGACCCTGCCGGGCTGGTTTGGCTTTGGCTCGGCAGTGCAGAAGTTCATCCAACAGGGCACGGCTGCGCAGCAGAAAGAGCGCCTGGCCTTGCTGCAGAAGATGTACAAGCAGTGGCCGTTCTTCCGCACCCTGCTGTCCAACATGGACATGGTGATGGCGAAGAGCGATCTGGCGCTGGCTTCGCGTTACTCCGAACTGGTGGCCGATGCGCGCCTGCGCAAGAAGATTTTCACGGCCATAGAAGCCGAGTGGCAGGCCACCGCCCAGGCGCTGGGCAGCATCACCGGCGAGAAACAACGCCTGGCCAACAACGCAGCCCTGCAACGCTCCATCCGCCACCGCTTTCCGTACATCGACCCTCTGCACCATTTGCAGGTGGAACTGGTACGCCGCTACCGCGAAGGCAAGGCCGACGAACGCGTGCAGCGCGGGATTCACATCTCGATCAACGGCATCGCCGCTGGGCTGCGGAATACCGGTTAAGACACTACTTCCAGCGTGCCTCGATACGTGCGTACTCTCCTGTGCGGCGCACCTTCTCCAGCCCGGCATCAAAACGCGCGATCAGCGTATCGATGCCCGGCTTGCTGGGCGCAAACGAGATATAGAGATTTGGCTCGACCAGCACGCCGCGCTGCTTGAAGCCCGGGGCCAGCTCGGGGTGGTTTCTGGCAATCTGCTGGGCCACCCGGTCAAACACCAGCACGTAGTCCACACGGCCCGCCACCAGCTTGCGCACGGAATACAGGTCAGAGGGCGCCACATCCCGCAGCATGCGGGTGTCGTTGTCAAAGGCTTCGCCGTAGTCATACCCGTTGGTCACGCCAATGCGCGACCCTACGAGGTCCGCAAGTTCCACCCGAGTCTCTGGCTGCGACGCGCGCCCGTAAATGGCAATCCGCGCCTTAAACAGCGGCTTCTTGTGCCAACGGTAGCGGTCTTCGGTACGGGCGTCCCGCAAGGTATTGAAACAACCCGCCAGCACGCCGTTGTCCACCAGCTTCATGCAGCGCGCATATGGCAGTGGCACCAACTCCACGTCCACCCCCGCGGCCTTCCAGGCCGCACGGGCCAAGTCCACCGCAAAACCTGCGGGCTTGCCGTCTTCCACATAGGAGTAGGGGCGCCAGTCATCTTCCGCCCCAATGCGAATGGGCTCTGCCGCTAATGCCTGGGAAACGACCAGACAAAGCAGGACAGCGCAGGCGACCTGCACTCCACCCCGCAACCACCGCAGACCTGCCATGCCCATCAACGCGCCACCAATTCCCGCACGGCGGCCAGTTGGCGGCGTGACACGGCCAGCACCTCGGTCACGCCATCCAGCCGAACCGCCCAGCCCTCGCCCTCTTCGGCATCAAAGTGTTTCTCCAACGCCCGCACCGCGTGGCGTGCGATCAGCGCATTGCGGTGCACACGAAAAAACTGCTCGCCGTATTTGGCTTCGAGTTCGTTGAGTGAGCCATCGAGGATGTAGCTGCGCGTGGCGGTACGCACCGTGATGTATTTGAGCTCGGCCTTGAAGTACAGCACCAGATGCAGTGGCACCCGCTCGGTGCGGTTGCGCTCCTGAATCACCAACACCTCTTGTGTATCGTTTTGGGCCGCCAGCCCTTCCTGGCTGTGCACAAAGCGCTCTACTTTTTGTAGTGCGGCTTGCAACCGCTCCAGCCGCACCGGCTTGGTCAGGTAGTCCACCGCTTCCAGCTCAAACGCCTGCACCGCGTGTTCGGCATGCGCGGTGACAAACACCAGCGCAGGCGGGTGCGGCATGTCGCGCAGCGATTGGGCCAGCGCTAGGCCGTCGGCGCCAGGCATGTGGATATCGAGCAGCACCACATCAAAATGTTGCCCTTGCAGCTGTTGCATGGCCTGCACCGCGTTGCCGGCTTCGGCCTGCACCACGGCCTTGGGCGCGCTGCAATCGCCAAGGAGTGTGCGCATGCGCGAACGCGCCAGCGCCTCGTCGTCCACCACCAGGACACGCAACAGGTTGCCCGACGCTGCGCCGCTCACAGTGGCACCTCCATGCGCACCTGGTAGACCCCGTTCTTGAGCGCGCTGCGGAACTGGCCTTGCACGTCATGCAGCAAGTTCAGGCGTTCGCGCACATTGCGCAGTGCCACGCCGTGGCCTTGCGCACCCTGCCCGGCTGGCACCGTATTGGTCACCTTGATGACCACGACCGAACCGCGGCGTTCGCTGGAAATTTTGATGTCGGCACCCGCAGCACACGGCTCCACGCCATGCAGTACGGCGTTTTCCACCAGCGGCTGCAGCAACAGGGGCGGCAGGCGGGCCTTGTCGGCCGCCGGGTCCAGCGCCCACTGCACACGGAGGCGCTCGCCAAAACGCACTTGCTCAATGGCCAGGTAACGCCGCGCCAGCGCAATTTCGTCGGCCAGCGTGACGGATTCGCCGTGGTCTATCAGCGCGTGGCGAAACAGGTCGCTCAGGTCCTCCAGCAGCGCCTCCGCCTTGGCCGGCTCGGCGCGCACCAGCGCAATCGCGCTATTGAGGGTGTTGAACAAAAAATGCGGGCGTATGCGCGACTGCAGCTCCGCCAGCCGCGCCGTGGTGTCTGCCGGCGTGCGGCCCTTGGCCCGCATCACCAGGCCCGCCACCAGCACGGCCGAGATCAAGACACCACTGAAGGCGCTGGCCACCCAGGGGCCGGGCTCCAGCAGCCCAGCAATATGCAGCACACCACAACCGTACAGACCGGCCACCGCGCCCAGAGCCACGGCCACGGTGTACTGCACCAGCGGCTGCACACGCGCCAGCGGGCGCTTGGCAATGCAGGTGGTCAACAACCAGGCCAGCGTGGCCGGCAAGGCACCACCGGTAATCAGCGCCACACGCGTTACCCAGTCCAGAAAGTTGCCCGTGGCAAACATGCTGACCGCCGCCACACACACCTCGACAAACAGCACCGCGCGCAACACCACACCCATCTGGCAGGCATCAAATACCAGCGCAGGCCGCTGCGTCGGCGGCTCGGTGGCCGGGCCCAGATCCTGGAACGCCGATAATATTTGGGTGTCTTTCATGTTTGACAGATTTTGACTCTATTCCAGGCAACGCCTCCCATGTCCCAAAACCAATTCGATAAAAAGTCCGAAGCGTGGTCCGCGCTGTTCTCCGAGCCCATGAGCGACCTGGTCAAGCGCTACACCTCCAGCGTGTTCTTTGACAAACGCATGTGGCAAGCCGACATCACCGGCAGCCTGGCCCACGCCGAGATGCTGGCCGCGCAAAAGATCATCGCCGCGGATGACCTGGCCTCCATCCAGAAGGGCATGGCCCAGATCTGGGGCGAGATCGAATCTGGCGCGTTTGAGTGGAAGCTGGATCTGGAAGACGTGCACCTGAACATCGAAGCGCGCCTGACCCAACTGGTGGGCGACGCCGGCAAACGCCTGCACACCGGCCGCAGCCGCAACGACCAGGTCGCCACCGACGTGCGCCTGTGGTTGCGCAGCGAGATTGATCTGATTTCCGGCCTGCTGATCGACCTGCAAAAGTCGCTGGTCGAAGTAGCCGAGAAAAATGTGGAAGTCATCCTGCCCGGCTTCACACACCTGCAGGTGGCCCAGCCCGTGAGTTTTGCACACCACCTGCTGGCCTATGTGGAAATGTTTGCGCGTGATGCCGAACGCATGGCCGACGTGCGCCGCCGCGTGAACCAGTTGCCGCTGGGCGCCGCCGCACTGGCGGGCACCACCTACCCGCTGGACCGCGAACGTGTCGCCAAGACACTGGGTATGGATGGGGTTTGCCAAAACAGCCTGGACGCCGTGAGTGACCGGGACTTTGCGATCGAGTTCACTGCCGCTGCGTCCTTGTGCATGGTGCACATCAGCCGCATGAGCGAAGAGCTGATTTTGTGGATGAGCCAGAACTTCAGCTTCATCAAGATCGCCGACCGCTTCACCACCGGCAGCTCCATCATGCCGCAGAAGAAAAACCCCGACGTACCCGAACTCGCGCGCGGAAAGACCGGCCGCGTGGTCGGCCACCTGATGGGCCTGATCACCCTGATGAAGGGCCAGCCCCTGGCCTACAACAAGGACAACCAGGAAGACAAGGAACCGCTGTTCGACACTGTCGATACGCTCAAGGACACGCTGCGTATCTTCAGTGAAATGGTAGGCGGTCAACTGAACCCCGCCACGGGTCAAAAGGAAGGCGGCATCACCGTCAACGCCCCAGCCATGGAAGCCGCCGCACTGAAGGGTTACGCCACCGCGACGGACCTGGCCGACTACCTCGTGAAAAAGGGCCTGCCCTTCCGCGACGCCCACGAAACCGTGGCCCACGCTGTCAAGGCCGCCATCTCGCACCAGGTCGATTTGTCCGAGCTGCCCCTCCAGGTGCTGCAAGAGTTCAACCCCAGCATCGAGAAAGACGTCTATGAGTGTTTGAGCCTGCGCGGTTCGCTTAACGCACGCAACACGCTGGGCGGCACCGCACCGGCACAGGTGCGGGCGCAGATAACACGGCACCAGGCGCGTCTGGGCTAGTTTTCAAGCCAAACAGGCCTGTAGCCCTTATGGAACATGCGCAAGCAGCTATGGTTTTCATAGTAATTTGAGCCACGCACTTGCCACCATGTCCGCGATAACACGCTGCGAACTGCCCCAGGAAGCCCTGCTGCGCCGTTACCAGCGCGAGGGGGCTTATGCGGATTGTTATGCGACGGACGTGACCGGGCAGGTTTCACACGCGGCGTTTGTCGAGGCCTTCTACACCACCTGGCTGTTCAAGGTAGAGGCGCAATTGCTCGCGTGGCTGGTGGCAAAACCTTCGACCAATGCCCAGGCCCGGCAACTTGCCACCGGGGCCACCGACGCCTTTGCGGCGTGGACCGTGGAGGCACGTGCAGTGGACCAATTGCTCCTGTGCGACTTTCAGGGGCGCACACGGTCGTGGTTGATGGTGGCTGCCCATCCGGACGCTGCAACCGCGGGGACACGTTTGTACTTTGGCTCGGCAGTCGTTCCATCACAAAGGGCTGGCGACTCCAAACCGCGGTTGGGCCCCGTGTTTGGCCTGCTGCTGGGTTTTCACAAGCTGTATTCCCGCGCACTGCTGTCGGCCGCGAAGCGTCGTTTGGCACGCCTGGGCTAGTTTTACAAGCCAAAAAGGCCTGCAGCCCTCATGGAATGTGCGCAAGCAGCTACTCTTTTGATAGTGAAAATGCTGCCCTGACGGATGCAGGCGACTTACTTACGCCCCAATTCCGCAGGGTTGAGCCAGAAGGCCGGGTTGTCCAGCGGCTCGTCCGGGCCGAGTTGGGAGTTGTCGATTTTCAGCAAGCGTCGGCGTGACAGGTCCAACTGCTTGAGCACCAGGCCGTACTCCTGCAAAAACAGGCGCTTGAGCGTTCCATCGGCCACCATCGCGGTGAGCCCCGCTTCGACCCGCCGGGCCCGCAGCTTGCCGTCCGGGGTGTTGGGAAACCAGTAATAGCCCGGCATCGGGTAGTACAGCAACAGCCCTTTTTCAATCGCCAGATCGACCAGGCTGGCCTGCCGCGCCTCCAGCTCGCGGCCCGCCTCGTACACCCCGCGGCTGAACGCGTCAAAGCGCTTCTCCTGCAGCATCTGGAACAGGCCCTCGAAATCACTGCCGCGCACCACCTGCAGACCGGCGTCTTCCAGTATCTTGCCGTCGACCCAGGTGGTGCCCTGGCCGATACGGATGGCCTGCAGGTCGGCCACCGTGCGGATGGCATCAAAACGCGGCTGGTCTTCCGCCCGTATCAGGAAAACGCGAAAACCCAGGACGCCAAAGTCCTTGGGGATGCGCACGGCCACCAGGCGTTTGTCCAGGTCCTTGCGTGCGGGCAAAGACACGGTGTTGACCAGGCCGCCGCCCTTCTCCATTTCCACCACCTGGCGCGTTTCGTTCATCTCGTTGATGGCCATGTGCAGCTCAAACGGGCCAAACTCCCGCGTGGTGCGTTCCAGCGCCATTCTCAAGACCGTGCGGGTGTACTGTTTGGCCACCGTGCTCTTCATCTCGGACGGTGGCAATTTGTAAATAAAAACCATGGGCGCTGCAGCCATGGCGCAGCCCGTTGCCCACAACAACAGGAGCAACAAACCTACACAGCAACAACGACGCAGCGGCATATCCGCATGCTACGGTCTATACCGCATGGCGCCTATGAGGTGGAACACCAATACACAAGGCCCCACGGATCACGCGGTGGCCCTTGATGCAATGGCGGGCTTGGTCCATACTGGGTCGCACACCCCTCCCGCAATCCCCGTTTCCAAGGACGCTATGGACCTGCTTAAACACGACATCCTTCACGAATTCCCCCAACTCAAAGACAAGATCCAAGCGCTGCGGTCCGGCAACGCGCATTTCTCCAAGTTGTTTGACCAGTACGACGCACTGAACCGCAACATCGCCAAGTTTGAAGGCGGTGTAGGCGCCATCAGTGACGAGGCGATGGAAATCGAGAAGAAGAAACGGTTGAAGCTGAAAGACGAAATTACCCAGATGCTGAGCCAGCCCTGAAGGGGCCTCTCACTCTTGCAGGCAAGAAAAACGGGGGCCAGGCCCCCGTGGATTGAACACTTGTAACGGTCTTACTGCGCGTTTGGCTACATCGCCTTCCAGAAGATGTAGTCGGCTTGGTACTGCACGATCTGCTTGGCACCGTCATTGCCCTGTGCGCACATGGCTTTGGGGGCCGTGCCACCCATGGTGGCCACGCGCTGGATGTACGTCACGCCCTGCATGGCGCCCATGCCCATGGCGGGGTTGGCTTTCACCAGTTGTAGCGGAATGTTGGCATCGCCATTGGGGGCCACGGCCACTTGGGTCGCAGTAACCTTGGAACCATCGGTGCTCTCCCAGGTGGCGGGCGGGCCATAGTAACGACCCACGACCTTGCCGCTGCGGTCCTTCAGGCCTGCGTCAGGCCCCACAAACACCCATTCAAACTGTCCGGCCATGTCTTTCTTGGCACGGCACTGGTAGGTGATGTCGCCTGCGGCGGCAGTCTCCATCGCCACGGTGTGGCCTGCGGGCACCTTCACGGTGGTGGGCAGCATGTCCTGGCTGAAGGGTGCACGCATGGGCTGGTTGGCACAAGCGGCCAGACCGGCAACCAGCAACAGAGACAAAGCGGTACGAGTTTTCATGGTTTTACTTTCGAGGAAGTGGAAGAAATGGGGGAGCAGGATTTGCAGTCGACACAGAGGCCAGGTAGGCCACCACGTCGTCACGGTCTTGGGCGATGTCCAGGCGGTAGTTCATGTCTTGCCCGGGCACCACGGTTTCAGGGTTGGTGAGCCAGGCCTTGAGCTGGGGCACATCCCACACATGGGTAGCCGCGGCCATGGCCTCGGAATAGAAATAGTCTTTGGCTTTGCCGGCCGTGCGGCCCACCACGCCGCGCAGGGCGGGCCCCACGCGGTTGGCGTCCAGGCTGTGGCAGGCCACGCAGCGGCTCTCGAACAGCGCCTGCCCGCGCGCCACCGACTGGGCCTGGGCACCCGCAGAGAGGCCCAGCACACCCAAGAGCAACACGCAGAACAAACGCATACCGATCACGCGCCGAAGGACAAGGCGCCAGCGGGCAGCGGACGGCCCAGCGCGTTTTGCAGCAGCGTGTAGTGCATGGTCTCGTCCGCAGCCAAGCGGCCGGCCACCTTGGCCAGGTCCTTGTTGCCAAACGCGGGGATCACCCCCAGGTAGGCGTTGATGGCGCCCAGCTCCAGGCGCGCGGCCAGGTCCAGCACATCGCCCTGATTGCGCAGGGTGTCGGCCTTCAGCGCCTTGGCATAGTCGTCCAGCTTCTTTTCCATCACCGGTGTGCCGCCCAGCTTCTGGATGGTGGCGATCAGCGCGTCGCGGTGGGCCTTGTGGTCGGCTTGAAAACGCACGGCCACATCCAGCACCGGCTTTTGCAACAGACCGCTGCCAGCGCCCAGTTGGTAGGCATTGATGGCTTCGTGCTCCAGGCCCAGCGCCACGTTGAGGATGCCCACGTCCTTGGACGTGTCACCGCCCATGCCTTGCGCCATGGCATCCTGGCCCGCCAGCAGGGCGACCGCCACGGCAGACAATGTGCCGGTGCGGCCCATGAAGGCGCGGCGCGAAGGTGCGGCAGCACCGGAAGTGAGGGTGTGAATCAGAGAGGTCATGGTCAGGTCCTTTGAAAAGGTAAGAGACGAAACAGGCGGAACGAAAAATGCCGTCCCACGCTGCCAATACGCGGCCCACCCCCACACTGGATTCAGATTGCCCCCGCACAACGCTCGGGCATTGCGTGGGTGAATCCAATGCCCCCTGCGCTGCGTACCCCCTACAAGCCCGATTGGCTTGCAAACCCGGTGATTCAGCATGTTTTTACCCTCCAGCCCTCATACCACCAGCGCAAGCAGCTCCTCTTTTCATAGCAAGATACGCAGCTTCGTACGCAAGCCACAGCGCGCAGTGGAGCTGCCGCGCTTCACTGACAATGGGGGCATGACGCCTGACAACCACGACGCCCTGCTCATCGTCCTGCTGGACCGCATTGCCCACCAGGACGAGGCCGCCCTCAAAGCCCTGTACGACCAGTGCGCCAGCAAACTCTATGGCCTGGCCCTGCGCGTCGTGCCCCAGCGCGAGCTGGCCGAAGACGTGTTGCAAGAAGCCTTCTTGACCGTGTGGCGCTCTGCCGCCGACTACCGCGCATCGCTCAGCCCCCCCATGGCCTGGCTGGGCCTGATCGTGCGCAGCCGCGGCCTGGACATGCTGCGCCGCCGCGCCGCTGAACGCAGCCACCTGACCGACGAGCTGGACGAAACCCTGGCAGACACCCTGCCCGGCGACAGCCCCACCCCCATGGACACCGCGCAGGCCAGCGAACAGGCCTGGGCCCTGCACCAGTGCCTGGGCCGGTTGGAGAACAAACAACGCGAGGTGGTGAGCCTGGCCTATGTGCGCGACCTGAGCCACAGCGAGCTCGCCCAACAACTGAGCCTGCCACTGGGCACCGTGAAAACCTGGATCCGCCGTGGGCTGGACCAGCTGCGCCTGTGCATGGCGCGTTTTGCGTAAGAGCCCCACCATGAACCTCATCCAACACCCCGAACTGCTGGACCGCCTGGCCAGCAGCTACGCCTTGGGCACCCTGCGCGGTGGCGCCCGTCGCCGCTTTGAAGCCCTGGCCCGCGAACAAGCCCCCGTGCGCGCCGCCGCTCTCATCTGGCAAAGCCGCCTGTCCAGCCTGAACGAACTGCAACCCCAGGCCCAGCCCAGCAGCGCCGTGTGGACGCGCATCGACAACCTGGTGCAAGGCGAGAAGCAAAGCGCAGCGCAGCAAGCCGTGCGCGCACAAACCGCCTTGGCTGCTGCAGAGCCTGCAGGCCTGGGTGGCTGGCTTCGCAGCCTGACCGTGTGGCGCACCGCCACCGCAGCCGGCGCCTTTGCCACCATCGCCGCCGTGTCGGTCGGCATTGGTATGCGCCAGGAGCTGGGCACCGAGATCGCCCGCCTGCAGACCCAACTGCAAAGTGCGCCGCAAATTGAATACGTGGCCGTGCTGGCCGACGACAAAGCCGCCGCATCCATGCTGGTCACCTTCGACCCCAAGGCCAAAAAGCTCACCCTGCAACGTGTGGGCGCCTACCAGGAGGCCGGCGACCGGTCCCTGCAACTCTGGGCCCTGCCGCCCGGCGGCGGCCCCAAGTCACTGGGTGTGTTGGGCAGCGACAAGCTGTTGCGCCTGACTGCGGGTGAAAGTGATGTACGCGAAGTGCCCACCCTCGCCATCAGCCTGGAACCCAAGGGCGGCGTGCCCAGCGAGACGGGGCCTACGGGGCCGGTGCTGTTCAAGGGGGCGTTGATCCAGAAGATGTTGTGAGGGGATGGCCAGGGGCCATACCCCATTGAATTTATAAGAATTAGGGCTGTAGCCCTCGTGGATATTGCGCAAGCAGCTACTGAATTAATAGCAAATTACCAAACAGTATGAAACGCCTACTCTGGATGGACTGCATCGCCGGCGCCCTTGCCGGTGTTGCCATGCTTTTGCTGGTTGACTGGCTGGCAGCGCTGTACGGTATGCCCAAAGACCTTTTGGTATTCATCGGGATGGCCAACGTGCTCTACGCGACCTACTCGTTTTCACTCGCCATCCGCCGCTCGCGCACCCTACTCCTGCTCAATGCATTGATCGTCGCCAACAGTCTTTGGGCGCTAGTGTGCGTGGGGCTTGCAGTGCGCTGGGCAGGCACGGCGAGCCTCTTTGGCATGGCGCATCTGATAGCCGAGGCGCTGTTCGTGGGCGCTCTGGCACGCCTGGAGTGGAAGTGGCGCCAGATCCTATTGGCGCCAAGCCGATAAACGCCACGCAAGATCAGCAGCTGCAGTAGCAGCCTGCCCAGCCTCAGTGGCTGGCCAGTACCTGCTCCAGTTGGGCAAATGTCTGTGCCCTGTCGATCCGCGGCAAGGCTTGGCCGAGTTGGCGTTCCACCTGCGCCTGTGACACCAGGCCCCGAATGCAGGGGCTGCCGTCTTCGGGCGATGTATCTACCACCAGCAAGTGCGGCTGCGCATGTTGCACCAGTGTCTCCACCACCTGCGCAACCGTCGCACGGCGCAGGGCCGCAAAGGGCACCGTGTCAATCTCGGTCAACGGGGTCATCACATCCCCTGCGGTCAGTTCATGGTGTTTGATTTTTCGCTGCTGCACCACGCGTGTGGGGCGCTCACCCGAGATGTCCGCAAAAGTCAAAATGCCATCCACCGAGGGCATATCCGACACGACGAAGAGCAGGCGCACGCCCAGGTAAATCATCTTTAACTCCGCCTGGTCCAGCGTGGTGTGCGCCTGCACCGTGGCGGCCCGCACTTGGGACAAATCGGTAAACACGGAGAGTGCGGGCGAGGCCAAGGTCACCGGGCCATGCTGGTTCAATTGCAGTTGAACAATGGGGGTTGCCTTGTGGAGGCGGGAGGTGGAGAGCGATGCAGAGGACATGAGCGTCTTTCGTAAATTCACCCTGAGCGTCCGGGGAGCGCGGGGCCCGGCGGGTGCTAGTCGCCAGTGGGCATGCGGAGGCGACTGGTTCTTTTATACGCCTGCACAGCCACTTGATCCAGCCCATTTACGCAGGTTTGCGCATGATTTACCGCACATTTGCAAACCCGTACTGCCAGCCCATCAACTGCGCCGCCGCGGCGCCACGTCCAGCTGAAACGTCACCTTCCCCGGTGTCGCGAGCACATTCACCGGCAGCGGCGCCTTTTCCACCAACTGCGCCGCGTGCCAGACCTTGATGCTGGCGCTGCCTTCGGGCACGTCGTCCAGTACAGCGATGCCCTCGCTGTTGGTTTTCACCGTCCAGGGCGAATCCGCCACATAGACGGTGCCACCCATGCGGCTGTGGATGTAGCAACCCAGCAGGGCTGCGCCCACGGCGCCGGGTTTGTCCATGCTGAAGACTGCGGCGCTGGCGGGCTTGCCTTCTGCCTTGCCCTCCAGCAGGGCGGACTGCCCATCCGCATTGCCCACCGCGGCCCCCACATGGCCTAAACGCACATGGTGGTTCCAGGGGTCGCTGTTGACAAAGCGCACGCGGGCGCCCACGGCCACCACGGTGACAGCGGGCACAAATTGCTGCTTCTCCTGGTTCACCACGGCACTGTTGGGCAAGGGTGTTCTGGGTTGGCCCTTGCCGCTGGGGGTGACGATCACCACCGCATCGGGCGTGGGCTTGCCATCGCGGTCCAGCACCAGCACTTCCAGCGTGCCGGCTGCGGCGGCCCCGCTGGCGGCCAGGGCCCAAGCCGCGCAGGCGGCGGTCATGCAAAAAGTCAAACGCATGGTGCCGGGCTCAATGGGCGGTGATGACATCACGGTGCATGGGCGCCAGGCGCGCCAGCAGCTGGTTTTGCGTGGCAAACGGAATGTTGCGCGCATCCATGGCCACCTGCAGCACTTCCACCAGCGCGTTGAACTGCGCCTTGTTGATGTCCATGCCCTTGTGGGCGGCCTTCATGTCAGCGCCCTCGTATTTACAGGGGCCGCCGCTCACCACGCAAAACTGGTCCACCAGTTGCTCTTGCAGGTACGACGATTTGGTGTCCTTGAACTGCACACCAATACGCGGGTCGGCTTTCAGGCCGGCCACAAACACTTCCATCAATGCCTGCAGGCCGGGCTTGGCGCCCAGGGCTTGGTAGAGCGCGTCGTTGGGCATGGGCGCGGTGCTTTGCGCCATGGCGGGTGCGGTGGTCAGGCCCAGGGTGGCCAGGGCGAGTGCGATGAGGAGGTGTTTCATGTCAGTTCCTTGCTGTGCTTCAAATCAAAACGCCACTTGGGCCGAGAGGTAGTAGCCGGACTGGCTGCGGTTGGCTGTCACGCCGGGCAACACGCGGCCCAGGTCCAGATAAGCCAGGGTGATGGAGCCATGTTTGTTGGGCGCCCAAGCCACAAAGAGGTCTTTCCAGGCGTCTTCCTGCAGCCCTTCGCCCAGGCCAGCGGACTGGCCCAGCGCGCGCAG
Organism: Rhodoferax saidenbachensis; assembly: GCF_001955715.1. Classification (NCBI taxonomy): domain Bacteria; kingdom Pseudomonadati; phylum Pseudomonadota; class Betaproteobacteria; order Burkholderiales; family Comamonadaceae; genus Rhodoferax; species Rhodoferax saidenbachensis. The sequence continues at coordinate 3,102,121 of NZ_CP019239.1, forward strand.
GTTGTTGGGCTTGGCCCGGTACTCGGCGCCAATGGCCAGGTTTTTGTTCAGTAGATAAGCCACCGACACTTCGGGCACCCAACTGCCCTCGTTGGTGCCCGGTGCCTTGCTGCCAAAGCCGACCAGGCCGTTCTGGTTGGCATTGGTGTAGCGCAGCGTGCCGTTGAGCAGCAGGCTTTGGCCCAAAAACAGCTTGGTGGCGCTCACATACAAGTCGGTACCACTGGTCTTGGCACCCAAAAAGTCCAGCACTGGCTTGATGGAGCCCGCGTCCACCGACTTTTGCTCCACGCCCACGGCGATCTGGGGCATCCAGTTGTCGCTGTCCAGCACGGCGTCGCCAGCCACTTTCACTTTCACGCCCAACACGTCCATCGTCACGCGTTGGCCGTTTTGCACCGCAAAGCCCAGTCCGTTGAGAGCGGTGACGGGCGAGGCGTCAAAGTCTTGCCGCGCCAGCGAGATTTCCAGCCGGTCATTGAAGGCAAAGGCCACGCCCAGGGTATTGAGGCTGTAGTCCTGCGTACTGGCGCGGCTTACGTGGGCAGACACGCCCATTTCACCCTCGGTGGCGTTGGTGCCAATCACGGCCCAGGGCGTCAGCCCCCCGCCGGCGGCACCGTCAATGGAGCTGACGCCCCCGGTGAGAAGGAGTTTGCCGGTGTCGGCATGCACAAAGCCGGTGCACAGGCCGGCAGCACTGACGAGCAGCGCGGTGCGAAGGTGGTTCATGGGGCGTCCAATCGATCAGGGTTTGAAAGTGGGCACGCAAACAAGTCCGTTGCGGCTTGTTACTGGTACGCAGCCCAAGACCGATTGGATTCAACGGGTTTCAATTTATTTTGGCGACGCTCCGTGCGGCTGGCCGGAAGCCCCCACGGAATGCCAAAAATCGCCCCCACCGGCAGCTTGGCCGTTTTTGGAGGGCTGCCATGGCCCCTCCAATCCGTTCGTCCTGAGCCTGTCGAAGGACGCAGCCCGAACGGAGGTACTGGGTCAGCGTTGGGCTAGCCGTTGAGTTTGAAGACAGCCACGGCCTGCACCAGTTGCTCGGCCTGCATCTTCAGGCTGTCGGCAGCGGCGGCAGACTCTTCCACCAGTGCGGCGTTTTGCTGGGTGGCCTGGTCCATCTGGGTGATGGCTTCGCCGACCTGTTCCACACCGGTGCTTTGTTCGTTGCTGGCCGCGCTGATCTCACCCATGATGTCGGTCACGCGTTTGATCGAGGCCACCACTTCCTGCATGGTGGTGCCGGCCTGGTCGACCAGCGCCGTGCCCTGGCCCACGCGCTCCACACTGTCGTTGATCAGGGATTTGATTTCCTTGGCGGCTTCCGCCGAGCGGCCCGCCAGTGAACGCACCTCGCTGGCCACCACGGCAAAACCACGGCCCTGCTCGCCCGCGCGGGCGGCTTCCACCGCCGCATTCAGCGCCAGGATATTGGTCTGGAACGCAATGCCGTCGATCACGCTGATGATGTCGGCAATCTTGCGCGAGCTGTCGTTGATGCCCTTCATGGTTTCCACCACACGGCCCACCACTTCACCGCCCTGAATCGCCACGGTGGATGCCCCCATGGCCAACTGGTTGGCCTCACGTGCGTTGTCGGCGTTTTGTTTGACGGTGGAACTCAGCTCTTCCATGGAAGCCGCTGTTTCTTCGAGTGCGCTGGCCTGTTGTTCGGTACGCGCGGACAGGTCGTTGTTGCCATGCGCGATTTCGGCACTCGCCGTGGCCACGCTTTCGGAGCCCTGGCGCACGGTGGACACCACACCCGACAGGCTACCCTGCATTTCCTTGAGGGCGCCCAACAGGTCGGCCGCTTCGTCGCTACCCTCGGTGCTGAAGGACTCCGTCAGATCACCCTGCGCAATCAGGCGCGCACTGTTGGCCGCCTGCTGGATCGGCAGCACGATGGAGCGCGACAACACCACGGCAAAAATGACGCCCAAAATCAGCGCCGCAATGCCGCCAAAGATCAGGATCGTCTGGCCCTGCTTGGCGTTTTGCTCCGCCTTCTGCAAGGTCGCATCCACGGCGGCCTGCTGCCATTGCTCCAACTTGGAAATCGTATCGCTGTAGGTGATGGCCAGAGGCTTCAGGTCCTTGTCCAACGCGGCGGCCATATCTTCACCCGCCAACCTGCGCTTCAGTACCGCAGCACGTGGCGTGCGGTAGGCCTCACGCGCCGCGTCGATGGCGGCGATATGCGCCTTGCCTTCGTCCGACTGCAGCAATTCGATCAGGCGTTTGCGCGATGCGGTGGAGATTTCCGAGGTCTTGTCCATGTCGGCCTGCCAGGCCGGTATGCGGCTGACATCCGAGTCCAGAATCGCGGCACGGGTACGCACCCAGTTCAGGTCAATGGTCTGGCGCCAGCGCACGGCCAAGGTCAGTTTTTCACTCTCCACCGTGCCCAATGCATCTGTGGCCGCAGCCAGACTCTGCAAGCGCCACACACCTACTGCGGCACACGTGGCCAACACCAACAAAATCACCCCAAATGCCAGCGCCAGGCGTTTTCCAATGCGCAAATTGCGAACTCCGGACATGTATGTCTCCTCTTTCTAATAGTTGCACACATTCTGTCATCAAAATATGGCAAAGACCACGCACTCCGTTGGCGGCAAACCATCAAATGCCATCAATTTCCGCTACGCTGTGCAGTCCTCAGGAGGCCCCGCGTGAACATACCCAAAACAATCGCCGCAACTGCCCTGGCACTGGCCGGTTTATCCGCCCATGCCCTGCAGATCAGCAGTCTGTCACCCCAAGGCGAAGTGGCGCGTGTGCGCCAGGTGCTGGCCAAGTTTGATGACAGCGCCATCAACTTTGGTGATCCCAAAGCGGAGGCTCCGCTGTCATTGAGTTGCAGCGACGCACAAGTCACCAAGGGCACAGGCCGCTGGGTCAATGACCGGGCCTGGGCCTTTGATTTCGACAACGACCTACCTCCCGGAATCAGCTGCACCCTGCAGGTCAAACCCGGATACAAATCACCCAAAGGTGCAGAGCTGACGGGCGTGACCAGCTACAAATTCAATAGCAGTGGGCCGTTTGTGCAAAACGTCCAGCCTTCCCAGGGCCAGCGCATTGACGAAGAACAGTTCTTCACGCTGCGCCTCAACGGCCCGGCCACCTTGGCCAGCGTGCAGGCCAATGTCTGGTGCGCGGTAGAGGGCCTGGGCGAACGCGTGGCGGTGCGCATGATTGATGGCGCCAACCGGGCTGCCCTGCTCAAATCGCAGGGCCTGGAACAACAAGCCGCCAAAGAACCCCTGAGCGTGGTCACGCTGGCCTGCAACCGGCGCCTCACACCGTCGGCCAAAGTACAACTGGTCTACGGCAAAGGCGTCGCCACGCCTGCCACCGGCGGTGGCAGCGGTGTGGCGAATTCGGTAGAGCGGCGCTTTTCCTTCCAGGTGCGCGAACCGTTTGAAGCCAGCTTCAGCTGCGAGCGTGAAAATGCACAAAGCGCCTGCCTGCCGATACGCCCCATGCAACTGTCGTTCAACGCGCCGGTGTCGGTGAAGCTGCTATCCGCCATCCGCCTCAAGGCCGGGCGTGAGATTTTCAAACCCAGCTTCAATGAGGGCGGCAGTGAGGGCGACGAAGACAACGTGGTCAACAGCGTGACCTTCGCCCCGCTGTTCCCCGAGCAAGCCCACTTTGTGCTGGAGCTGCCCAAAGACTTCAAGGACGCCTCCGGCCGCACGCTGCGCAATGCCGACAGCTTTCCGCTGAAAGTCGCTACCGGCCTCATGCCACCGCTGGCCAAGTTTGCAGCAGCGCCGTTTGGCATCGTCGAACGTTTTGCCGAACCCAATGGTGTGGCACTGCTGCCCGTCACGCTGCGCAATGTGGAGGCATCGCTGGCCATCCGCGGGCTCAATGCCGAGCAGGCGCGTGCGAACGCGAAGCCCGTGGCCGGCAAGGTCAGCACCCTCAAGCCCACCACCGATGCCGACATCATTGCCTGGTTCCAGAAGGTGCAGCGTTACGACAACTTCACCGTGTCCCGCAAGCTGGCCGCAGCGGATGTGAAAGGCCCGCTGCCCAAATCGGTAGACACCTACGACCGCACCGAAGTGCAGTCGCGCATGCTCTCGCTCCTGCAGGGCCAGGCCAACGTCAAGGTGCTGGACCTGCCCACCCCGGTGGACGGTGACCCGCGCCCGTTTGAGGTGGTGGGCATCCCCCTCTCGCCCGGCTTCCATGTGGTGGAGATTTCCTCGCAAAAACTCGGTGCCAGCCTGCTGGACGAACGCCACGGCGCAGGCCGCACCATGGTGGTCCGCACATCGGCGCTGGTGACCAACCTGGGCGTGCATTTCAAGCTGGGGCGTGAAAACGCCGTGGCCTGGGTCACCACGCTGGACAAGGGCGCGCCCGTGGCAGGCGCCGTAGTGCGTGTGTCGGACTGCCGGGGCCATGAAGTGGCCACCGCCGCTACCAACGCGCAAGGTATTGCCAACTTGACAGGCATCTCGCCCCAGGCGCCCACCTGCAACAGCCAGGACAACTACAGCCAGGCCTACTTTGTGAGCGCCCGCGCCCAGCAGCCCGCTGGTGACGGCAAGGGCACGGTGGACGACATGGCCTTCACCTGGAGCGACTGGAACCGCGGCATCGAGCCCTGGCGCTTCAACGTGCCCACCAGCCAGAGCCCGCAACCGGACAGCGTGGCCCACACCATCTTTGACCGCACGCTGTTGCGCGCTGGCGAAACGGTGTCCATGAAACACATTCTGCGCACCGAGACCTCCACCGGTTTTGGCCTCACCGCGCAGCAGCCCGGCCAACTGGTACTCACCCACATCGGCAGCGGCCAGCAATACACCCAACCGCTGGTCTGGCGCAAAACCGCCACCGGTGGCCAGAGTGCCGAGAGCACATTTGCCATCCCGCCTGCGGCCAAACTGGGCGCCTACAGCGTGGAGCTGCGCGGCCAGGGCAATGTGCGTAGTTACAGCACCGGAGAGTTCCGTGTGGAAGAGTTCCGCCTGCCGGTACTCGAAGGCCGTGTCACGCCTGCCGAAAAGAAAGCATTGGTGAATGTAAAAACCGTACCGGTGGACGTGCAGATCAACTACGTGTCGGGCGGCGGTGCGACCAACCTGCCGGTGCGGGTGTCCGCGCTGGTGCGCGGCAAATCGCTCAACTACGCAGACTTCAGCGAGTTCAGCTTCTCGCCACCGCGTGGCAAACGCGACACCAGCTCCGAAGGCGAAGAGGAAGACAGCTCGGTGCAGGACGCTCGCGTGATCGCCGACAAACTGGCCCTCACGCTGGACAAAAACGGCGCTGGCAAGACCACCATTGCCGAAGTGCCCACCAGCCGCCAGCCCCAGGAGCTGCTGCTGGAAGCTACCTACTCTGACCCCAATGGCGAAGTGCAAACCATACGCAGCACCAACACGCTGTGGCCCGCCAATGTGGTCGCCGGTATCAAGACTGAGGGTTGGGTATCGAGCAGCCAGAAGATCAAGTTCCAGGCACTGGCGCTGAGTCTGGCCGGCAAGCCGCAAGAAGGCGTGGCACTGGAAGTGAAAGCGACCGCGCGCATCGTCACCACCACGCGCAAACGCATGGTCGGCGGCTTCTACGCCTACGACAACAAGACCAGCATCAAGGAGCTGGGCACCGTGTGCGACGGCAAGAGCGATTCGCGTGGCTTGTTGTTGTGCGAAACCTCGCTGGGCGAGCCTGGTGAAGTGGAGCTGGTCGTCACCGCCAAAGACGCATCGGGCAACAGCATCCAGGCCGCCAGCAGCGTCTACGTGACCAAACAGGGCGAGCTGTGGTTTGGCGGCGAGAACCATGACCGCATGGACCTGCTGCCCGAGAAGAAGAGTTACCAGCCCGGTGAGACCGCCAAGTTCCAAGTGCGCATGCCGTTCCGTTTTGCTACGGCCCTGTTGGCTGTGGAACGCGAAGGCATTGTGGAAACCCAAGTGGTGCAACTCAATGGCCAAGACCCGACCATCCACCTGAAGATCAAGGAAGGCTGGGGGCCGAATGTGTACGTGAGCGTGCTGGCCCTGCGCGGCCGCCTGCGCGAGGTGCCGTGGTACAGCTTCTTCACCTGGGGCTACAAGGCGCCACGCGAGTGGTGGACCAGCTTCTGGTACGAAGGCAAGGAATACGTAGCACCGACTGCACTGGTCGACCTGAGCAAGCCCGCATTCCGTCTGGGCGTCGCCGAAATCCGCGTGGGCACCAAAGCGCACCAGCTCGATGTGAGCGTCAAAGCCGACAAGGAAAGTTACGCGGTGCGCAGCAAGGCGCAGATCACGATTAGCGTGAAACTGCCCAACGGCCAGCCCGCCGCCAATGCTGAAGTGGCACTGGCCGCTGTGGACCAGGCGCTGCTGGAGCTGATGCCCAACAACAGTTGGGACTTGCTGGGCGCCATGCTGCAGCGCCGATCCTGGGGCGTGGAAACGTCTACCGCGCAAATGGAAATCATTGGCCGCAGGCACTATGGTCGCAAGGCCGTGGCAGCTGGCGGTGGTGGTGGACACAGCGGTGCGCGTGAGCTGCTGGAGACACTGCTGCTGTGGAACCCGAGTGTGAAGCTGGACGCCAACGGCCAAGCCCAGGTGACGGTGCCGCTGAACGATGCATTGACCACCTTCAAGATCGTGGCCGTGGCTGACGCATCGACCGGCCTGTTTGGCACGGGCAGCACCAGCATCCGTGCCACGCAGGATTTGCAAATCATCAGCGGCCTGCCGCCCCTGGTGCGCGAAGACGACCAGTACCGCGCGCAGATCACGCTGCGCAACACCACCAAACAGCCCATGAAGGTGCTGGTGACCCCGCGCGCCACGCTGCTGACGCTGGAGCCACAAACCGTGGACATCCCGCCCGGCGATGCCCGCGAAGTGGCGTGGATGGTGACCGCCCCTGCGCAACTCGCGCAAAGCCGGTTTGAGTCCATCCTGTGGGAGATTGAGGCCAAAGACACGGTGACCGGCGCACGCGATGCGCTCAAGGCCAGCCAACGCATCATCCCGGCTGTGCCGCTCACCGTACAGCAGGCCACGCTGGTGCAGATCGATGGGCCGTTCACGTTGGATGTGAACGCACCGGCCGACGCCATCCCCGGACGTGGCGGACTCAAGATGTCGCTGCAGCCCAAACTGGCCGAAGGCCTGCCGGGTGTCAAGGACTGGTTTGCCAACTACCCGTTTGCCTGTCTGGAGCAAAAGACCAGCAAGTCCGTGGGACTGCGTGACGGCAAGATGTGGCAGACCGTGGCGTCGCAAATCCCGAGTTATCTGGACAGCGACGGCCTGGCCAGCTATTTCCCGCCGCGCGATGGCGAAGCCGACCATGGCAGTGACACGCTCACCGCCTACCTGCTGGCCGCGACGCACGAAGCCGCCAGCATCAACCCGGCGTTTGCGCTGAGCGACGACGTGCGCGCGCCGATGGAGCGCGGGCTGATTGCCTTTGTGGAAGGCCGTATCCAGCGCAAGTTCTGGAGCCCACGCAACGATCTGGACGTGCGCAAGTTGGCCGCACTCGAAGCCCTGTCGCGCTACGGCAAGGCACAGGGCCGCATGCTGGGCAGCATCACCATTGCACCCAACCAGTGGCCTACGCACGCGGTGATTGACTGGCTCAACATCCTCAAACGCGTGGCCGATGTGCCTGAACGTGACAAACGCATTGCCGAGGCAACGCAGGTTCTGCGCAGCCGCATCAGCTACCAGGGCACGAAGATGGTCTTCAGCACCGAGAAGGACGACTACTGGTGGTGGCTGATGCAAAACGGCGATGTGAACACCGCGCGCCTGATGCTGGCCGTGATGGACGACCCGGCCTGGAAAGACGACATGGGCCGCCTGGCCAATGGCTTCATCGGTCGCCAGCAGCGCGGCGCGTGGCACACCACCACGGCCAACTTGTGGGGCGGGCTGGCGCTGGAGAAGTTCTCCGCCAAGTTTGAAGCAGTCACCGTTGCCGGTTCCACCAAAGCGTCCATGAGCACGGGCGCAGCGAGTGTGGAATGGAGCAAGGTCGAGCGCATCAAGACCACGGATGCTTCCGGCGCTGCGCACCAGTCCACCTGGTTTGGCGCACCCGCTGCTCCCGGCAACCTGCGCAACAACAGCATGTTCCTGCCCTGGAGCAAGACCGCGGCCAAAGACACGCTGAACGTCACTCACCAAGGCCCCGGCAAGCCCTGGCTCACGCTGCAATCGGTCGCCGCCGTGCAACTGAAAGAACCCTTCTTTGCTGGCTACCAGATCAAGAAGACCATCACGCCGGTAGAACAGGCCAACAAGAGCCTGCCCGCAGGCAGCTATACGCGCGGCGACGTGCTGCGTATCACGCTGGAGGTGAACGCCAGCGCCGACATGAGCTGGGCCGTGATCACTGACCCGGTGCCCGGCGGTGCGACGATTCTGGGTAGCGGCCTGGGCCGCGACTCCGAGATCGCCACACAGGGCGAAAAATCGGGAGGCACCGGTTGGGCCGCATTTGAAGAGCGCAGCTTCGAGTCCTTCCGCAGCTACTACCAGTACCTGCCCAAGGGCGTGGTGAAGATGGAATACACCATTCGCCTGAACAACGTCGGTGAATTCTCATTGCCACCGAGCCGTGTGGAAGCGATGTATGCGCCCGAGATGTTTGGCGAGGCGCCGAATGCACGGGTGAAGGTGGTCGCGGCCAAGTGATAGTGGACCTAGGCTGCACTGGCGCGGCGGGCTGCTGAAGTGCGGGCCCGGCATCCAAGGATGCTGGGCGCAGCGCGCTCTAAAACGGTTTGATGAATTCCGTGAACATGGTGTCCAGGCAACGTCCGCTGGCGCGATTGCCTTCGTATTCGTTCCAGCGGTAGGCCATTTCCGTGTTGTCCCGGCAGGCCACGCCTTCGTAGAGCTTGCCGTAGGTGGCCCTGGCACCCGAGGACGATCGATAGCTGTCCTCCACCTCCACCGCCAACACGCCGTCTTTGGGGAAGACCTTCAACAAACCATAAGACGCATTGCTCGGTATGTCGTACTCCACGTACAGCGCATTGCGCTCAGGATCGGGGTAGGCATTGGGTATCAAGATAAAAACCGCCTGTTGTTCGGTAACCAGCTCTTGCTGGGTCAGGTGGGTAAATGACTGGGATTGAACTTTTTTTCCGAATTTCAGCGCCGGACCGAATACCAGCAAAGGTTTCCGCGCGTCCGTCGTGGCCGTGTTGAACCGGTACTGCAGTGTTTTTTGAAACTTGCCGACCACCGCCGAGAAGATTTGATCGTCACTGAATTTTTGCTGCTGAAGCTCCAAAGCCCATACAGGGCTTGTTGCCCATAACAGCAGGGCAAACATCCATTTATGTGTTTTCAAATACATCTTCACCACGCCTATAAAAAACTACCCACGCCGCAAACCTTCCAGCATCGCCACCAGACATTGCCGCGTATCTGCCAGCGCGTCCTGAACGCCCGCTTCATCCTCAGGCAATGAGTCCATACCGCCATACAGCGCGCCCAACACAATCCGCGCCAAACGCTCCGCATCGTGCCCCTGAAAAATGCCGTGTGCCTGGATGGCGGCGATGCTGCCGCGCATGGCGCCCAGACCCTGCCGTTGCCGTATCTCGCCCCACACCTGCGCGCCCAGCACCGCAGGCGCGTCCACCAACATGAGGCGGCGCAGCGGTGCGTTGGTGCCCGCCTGCAGCACGGTGTCGATAGAGGCCAAAAAGGCATCCCAGGCGCTGCCACCGTTGTCGATGACGGCCTGGCGCGCAGCCAGGGCCTGTTGCACCAGTTGCGCATCGACCTGCTCCACCACTGCTGCAAACAGGCCTTTCTTGTCGCCGTAGTGGTGGTACAGCGCGCCCACGGTCACCCCGGCATCGCCGCAGATGCTGCCGACCGGCGCTTTCTCAAAGCCCTGCGCACTGAACCAGCGCAGCGCCGCCAATTGCAGCGCGGCCTGCGTGGCGCTGGCGTTCTCTTTGCGTCCGTCGCGCTTGGTGGGTATTTCAGTCATGGGTAACACTGGAGACAACAGGCTTCTTTACAAACATAACGTGATTATGTATTCTCCATCCCATTGCATCAAACCGAGACTTTCCCATGCACATTGCCGCCCAAATCCTCATCGCACTGGTCTGCCTGATCCATGTGTACATCTTCCTGCTGGAGACCGTGCTGTTTGAGTCGCGGGGCGTCAAGGTGTTTGGCATTCCCAAGGCCGAAGTGGCCATGCGCAAGCCTGCCATGTCCAACCAGGGTTGCTACAACGGCTTTCTGGCCGCTGCGCTGCTGCTGGGCCTGGTCTACCCCGACCCAGCCATTGCCAAAGCCTTTGCCACCTACGGCCTGGCATGCGTGGCCGTGGCGGGTATCTGGGGTGCGGTGACGGTGATGGTGCGCATCCTGTACATCCAGACCGTGCCCGCCGTGTTGGGCTTGGCTGCGCTGTACCTGCTGTAAGGCTTTGCAGATGAAGTCCGTTCGGGCTGTGCTTGTTGAAGGCTTCGACAGGCTCAGCCCGAACGGAGGGACTAGGTCAGCGTTGCCTTAAACCAATTCCGCCAAAGCCGCCGGCGAGAAGTTGGACAGCTCGTCCATGCGGCCATCGCGCACCTTCAGCGCCCAATCCGGGTCGCTGATCAGCGCACGGCCTACGGCCACCAGGTCGAAGTCACCGCGGTCAAAGCGGCGCAGCAGTTCGTCCAGCGACGCGGGCTTGGAGCTTTCGCCCCCAAACGCGGCGATGAACTCACCGCTCAGCCCCACAGAACCGACGGTGATGGTGGGTCGGCCGGTGAGCTTCTTGGCCCAGCCGGCAAAGTTCAGATCCGAACCATCAAACTCCGGCTCCCAGAAGCGGCGTTGCGAGCAATGGAAGATGTCGGCGCCCGCATCGGCCAGCGGCTGCAGCCAGGCGGCCATCTCGTCGGGCGACTGCGCAATGCGGGCGGCGTAGTCCTGCTGCTTCCATTGCGACAGGCGGATGATGACCGGGTAGTCGGGCCCCACTTCGGCGCGCACGGCTTTCAAAATTTCTCCCGCAAATTTTCCGCGCGCCACCAGGTCTCCACCGAATTTGTCGGTGCGCGTATTGGTTCCGTCCCAAAAGAACTGGTCGATCAAATAACCGTGGGCGCCATGCAGCTCAATGCAGTCAAAGCCCAGACGCTTGGCCGCACCGGCGGCTTTGGCAAAGGCGGCGATGGTGTCGGCAATGGCCGCGTCGGTCATGGGCTCGCCAAACTGTTTGCCGGGGCGCGACAGGCCAGAGGGGGAATCCACCGGCGGTGGCGCGGTCCAGGTGGTGCGCGGGTTGCGCGCGGCGCCCACGTGCCAGAGCTGGGGCGCCATCACACCACCGGCCTGGTGCACGGTGTTGATGACATCCTGCCAACCGGCCAACGCGGCATCGCCCCAGAAATGGGGCACATCGGGGTCATTACCAGCAGACGGGCGCTGCACCACAGTGCCCTCCGACACGATCAGGCCCACGGCCGAGGCGGCACGCTTGCGGTAATACTCACTCACTTGCTTGGTAGGCACGCCGCCGGGCGAAAACGACCGTGTCATGGGCGCCATGACAATGCGGTTGGCAAGCTTGAGGCCCTTGAAGGTAAAGGGCTGGAACAACGGAGCAGCGTGGGACATACGGATGGAGAGAGTTAAGTTGCAAGAGAAACCAGTTTACGGTGCTCCGGCCACCCAAGGGAGCCGTAGGGTCACCCAGGCTACAGCTCCCATGGGGTGGGGTAGCCGCGGCTTGCTGCCAGCGTTAGCCCGGTCAATCGCTATGGTTTTAATAGCTGCTTGCGCACATTCCACCTGGGCTGCAGCCACTTTTTCCTCTGTAAAAGCCGAGTACCAGTCGTCTGACACGCTGATCCTGGACCGCAACGGAGAGCTGCTGCACCGCCTGCGCACCGATGCCACGGTGCGCCGCGGCCAATGGGTAGCGCTGGCCGACATCTCCCCTGCCCTGCGCACGGCGCTGGTGTTGAGTGAAGACAAACGCTTTTACGAACACAGCGGTGTGGACTGGCGCGCCGTCTCCAGCGCCGCCTGGGCCAACCTGTGGAACAGCAAAACGCGCGGCGCGTCCACCATCACCATGCAACTCGCAGGTTTGTTGGACGAAGATTTGAAGCGCGGCTCCAACGGGCGCAGCGTGGTGCAAAAGCTGGGGCAAACCGTGTCGGCCCAGATGCTGGAGAGCCGTTGGCGCAAGGACCAGATTCTGGAGGCCTACCTGAACCTGGTGCCGTTTCGGGGCGAACTGGTCGGCATTGACGCCATGAGCCAGACCCTGTTTGGCAAGGCCGCCCACGGGCTGGACCACCGCGAGGCCGCCATAGCCGCCGCCCTGGTGCGCGCACCCAACGCCAAACCCGCACAGGTAGCGCAGCGCGCCTGTGCCGTACTGCAAAGCCTGCAGGCCCCAGCGCGCGCCGACTGCGAGGCGCTGGACCTGTTCACCACCGCCGCCCTGCAACGGCGCGACTACGCCGCCAGCGTGGGCATTGCGCCGCATGTGGCGCGACAACTCACCACCGTTCGGGCCGATGCCAACAACTCCGTTCTCGCAGATGCCAAAAATCCCGTTCGCCCTGAGCCTGTCGAAGGGCCCGCCAAGGCTTCGACAAGCTCAGTGCGAACGGAGAAAACCCGAACGGGTGTGGTTCGCACCACGCTGCGCGCGCCACTCCAACGCTTCGCCGTGCAAACCCTGCAGCAACACCTGCGCGAGCTGCAAGGCCGCCATGTGGAAGACGGCGCGCTGGTGGTGCTGGACAACAGCACCGGCGAAGTGCTGGCATGGGTGGGCTCCAGCGGGGCGCTCAGTAATGCGGCCGATGTGGACGGCGTGACCGCCCTGCGCCAGCCCGGCTCCACACTCAAACCGTTTTTGTATGGGCAGGCCATGGCCGAGCGGCGCATCACCGCCGCGTCTTTACTGGACGACTCGGGCACCCAGATCCAGACCAGCGGCGGCCTCTACATCCCGCAGAACTACGACCGCCATTTCAAGGGCTGGGTATCGACCCGCACCGCACTGGCCGCGTCGCTCAACGTGCCCGCTGTGCGCACGCTGGTGATGGTGTCGCCCGACGCGTTCCACAAACAACTGGTGCGCCTGGGCCTGCCGCTGCGTGAGAGCGGCGACTACTACGGCTACAGCCTGGCACTGGGCAGCGCCGAGGTCTCGCTGCTGAACCTCACCAACGCCTACCGCGCACTGGCCAACGGCGGGCGCGCCAGCCCCACGACGACCCTTCTTACCCTTCGCCCCCAATCACCTTCCGTGCGAGATGGCTCTTCTCCCGTTCGGGCTGAGCCTGTCGAAGCCCCGAGGCGAACGTCCGTGCAGGCCCTCGACCCCCGCGCTGCCTTCATCGTCGGCGCCATCCTGAGCGACCCGCTGGCGCGCGCCCGCACCTTCGGCACCGACAGCGTGCTGGCCACACGTTTCTGGAGCGCGGTGAAAACCGGCACCAGCAAAGACATGCGCGACAACTGGGCCGTAGGCTGGTCGCAGCGTTACACCGTGGGCGTGTGGGTCGGCAACGCCAGCGGCGCGCCCATGTGGGACGTGAGCGGCACCACCGGCGCAGCCCCCATCTGGGCCGCGGTGATGAACCACCTGCACGCCCAGCAACCCAGCCGCGCACCCAAGGCGCCGGCAGGCGTGGTGCAGGCAACCGTGCGCTTCGCCAACGCAGGCGGCGTGACCGAAGCGGCGCGCAGCGAGTGGTTTATCAGCGGCACGCAGCAGGCCGTATTCGCTATCGATTCAGGAGCTGGTCGCGCACAATCCACGGGGGCTAGAGGCCCAAAAGGCACTCAATCCAACCCCGGCAACGCCCGCATCACCGCCCCCACCAGCGGCACCATCATCGCGCTGGACCCCGACATCCCCCCCAACCGCCAACGCGTGTTGTTCGAAGCCACAGGCGACAAACTCGTCTGGCAAATGGACGGCAAGACTTTTGCGAAAGGCCCCACTGCGCAATGGCTGCCCTGGCCCGGTCGGCACGTGGTGCGCATCACCAATGTGCGCGGAGATGTGCTGGATGAGATTCGGCTGGAAGTGCGGGGGGCGGGGGTGAAGGGTTCGGAACGGGCGAGTTCCAAGAATTGACGGCGAACCCCAACACCTGAGTGGTGAACGCTGTCATTGCGATGGAGCAATTTTCAAAATTTCACCCGTTTGGGGGATGGGCAAGCTCGCTAGTGACCGTCAGAATTGCGGCGGAAGCGGGCTCACGTTTTTTGAAATGACAGCCACCCAGGCCGCTTAGTTTTTATCTGGAAATATGGAAGTTTCAAAAGATCATTGGCGCCACGGCGGAGCAGCATTGCTATTCGGCGTCTCATCACTCATTTTTGCAGGTCCAGTATTTACAGGCGGAGTGATGAGTGTCTGGGTGCCAATGCCGATCCATCTGGTAGTTCTCGCGTGGACGACTTTGGTACTTTTCGTTTTCTTAACCCCGGGTCTATATTTATTGACCTTGAAGTTCGCTGCGAATTCCAGACATTTCCCCATAGTCGTTTTAGGGCTGATTACGGCGGTAGCAACTCTTAATTCTTTGTATTTCTATGGCTCCTGGGAATATGGAACAAGGTACCAAGGAATTTTTCATACACAGGTGGTCGCCTCTGAAAACACAATTGGATTCGCTGTGGCTTTGTTAATCTCAGTTTGGGGCGTAGTGAGAAAGTCACCATTCGCTACTTACTTGGCAAATCTTCTGCTGTTTGTTCTGTTGTCTTGGTGCGCATTTCCATACTTGGGCGAATTCCCATGACCACTCCGCAGCGATGGCAGACGACTCCAATGAACTCCAATTCGCCACTATGAAGACCTTACATCGCACGTTGTTTGTTGCTCTGGCGTTGCCCTTCGTTGCAGCAGGTCTTGTCGCTGCGTGCTGGGCGCGGAGTGTTTATCAAGAGAATGCTTTTTATGCCATTCCCGAGAGAGCATCGCGTGCGTCTGTTGTAACCACACTCGGAACTCCCGATGTGGTCCGCAAATGCGGAGAGAATTTGTGGTGGGGCGATGACACTAAATATCGCGGACCTAATGATGGGCGCTGCGTCACTGAAGAGCGGTACGAGAATATTTTGACCGCGTATGGTGTTGGATATTCAGCAGATGGACACGTAGTATCAAAGTACCGATACGTCTCGGAATGAGCAGAGTCTGCTTACGGGCAATCGATAACTCTGTTAACAGTCTGAAGCTGCCCTTGACACAAATCACCCAGCAATGAATCTCCTCTTCATCTGCAGCAAAAACCAATGGCGCAGCCCCACCGCCGAACAGGTCTGGCGCAAACATCCGGGCGTCTATGCGCGCTCCGCAGGCACCAGTCCTAAAGCCAGGCACCCGGTGTCTGAAGCGGACCTGGCCTGGGCCGATGTGGTTTTTGCGATGGAAGAAAAACACAAATCCCGCCTGCTGGCCGAGCACCGCGCGGTGATTGGCAGCAAACCCATCCATGTGCTCGACATACCCGACGAGTACAAGTACATGGACCCCGAGCTGGTGGAGCAGTTGCGCACCTCGGTGGGTGGCATTCTTGGCGTGGTTTAGCGATTTAGCCCGCGCAGTCGCGCTCAGTGGTAATCGTCTTCCAGTTGGTGCCGCACTGCGGCAACCACCACATTCTCGCTATCTACGATTTCAAACAATGCAACGTAGCCGGTTCGTCCGAAGGAGATAACCAGCTCGCGCAAAAACGGGCTTTGGCCCGACTTGCGGCAGGTGAAGGGCGACGTGCGCAGCGTGACCATGCCCTGCTGGATGGCTTGCAAGGCTTTGTCGGCCAGGTCCAGATCACCTGTACTGCGCTGAAGTTCGCGCTCCAGCACAAAGTCAAACAGGCGCTCCAAATCCTCAGCGGCTTCCCGCGTCAGCCGTACGCGGTAGCTCACCGTTTGCCTGCTGCGCGTTTCAGCTTGGCGACATTGAGCTTGCGGACCAGCGTGTCGAGCACGGCATCGGCTTCCACATAGCTGTCCGTGCGTTTGGCACTCTCCAGCGATGCGATGCCGCGCGCGGCAAATTCCAGTTGGTTGCGGCGGCGTTGCACGTTCTCACGCACAGCGGTTTCAACAAACTCGGAGAGGGTTTCATGCTCACCGAGCAGCGCTTGCACTTCTTCACGAAGCGCAGGCTGGACGCGGACGGAAGGTAAGGTTGCAGTTTTCATGCGCAAAGTGTATTGCATTTGCAATGCATCGACAAATCGACCATCACGGCACCCGCCATGGATTCAGTAGCATTGCGCCATGACCCGCAACATCCGCCTGACCCGATCCCTTGCCATCGTCCGCATCAAGCGGGAGCTGGAGCGCGATTCGTTTCCGCGTCTGCAGATGGGACTGATCGTGGCACTCACCGGTGCTGCGGGGTGGCTCTGTTCCTTCTTGTTGTTGCACGCGGGTTTTGGCAGCATGGTGGTGCGTTACCCACTGGCGCTGTGTGGGGCCTACGTCTTCTTTCTGTTCCTGCTGTGGCTGTGGTTGCGCACACGGGCAGAGGACTATGTGGATTTGCCCGATCCTGTGCAAGGCGTGGACCTCTTCTCGGGCAGCCCCGGCGCCCCGGCGCCGTCCATCAGCAGCGGTGGCGGCGGCGACTTTGCGGGTGGAGGTGCCAGTGGTTCATTCGATGATGTAGGCGTGGGCCCAATCTCGGAGCCCGGTGTGCTCTCGTCGATTGGCGACGCGGCGGGTTCCGGCCTGGACGCCGACGAACTGGCCATTCCCATCATTGCCGTGGTGCTGGCCATCGGGCTCGCGCTGGCGTCGCTGTATGTGGTGTACCTGGCACCCGCGCTGTTTGCCGAACTGTTGTTCGACGGTGTGCTGTCGTACACGCTGTACCGGCGCCTGCGCCATGCGGATAGCGACCACTGGCTGGGCACGGCGTTTCGCCGCACGGTGGTGCCGTTTGCACTGACCGCCGTGTTCCTGATGGCGGTGGGTGCGGCCATGTCCGTCTATGCGCCAGGTGCCCACTCCATGGGTGAGGCACTGCACCAGAACAGCGCTGCCCGGTAAGGGCGAACTGGCTCTATCCTCACACCACACCACCGACTTCAAACAACCATGCGCACCATCACTTCACTCGCCATCACCCTCTGCCTGGCCGCGACCCTGCTGGCCGGTTGCTCCACCCAAGCCTGGTACGAAGGCATGCGGCGCGGGGCAGAGAACGAATGTAACCGGCAGGCGCCTGGCGCCGCAGAGCAATGCCGGGATCGCATCAACAAGGAAAAGTACGACGCGTACGAGAAAGAACGCGCCGCCGCGCAAAAGCCTTAGCCCGGTGCAGTGGCGTGGTCAGGCGGCGCCCGGCATCCGGGGAAGTGCGTGGCCGGTTTCCAGCAGCGTTTTGAGGTTGGACAGAATCGCTGGCCAACCGCCCGAGATGCCTTCGAGCATTTTGGGATCGCGCTCCAGGTCGCAGTGGCTCACGGTCAGGCGGACCAGCCCGTCGATGCGTTGCTCGATATCGATCTCCACGCGGGAGTGTTTGGATGTGTCGGCGGCCTCACTGGGCCGCGCCCAGCTCATGACCAGACGCTTGGGCGGATCACACTCCACAACCTTGCCGCAGATGTCGACGGTGCGCGCGCCGTCCAGGCGCTGGTGCTCCCAGGTGGAGCCGACCTTCCAGTCCGACACGTTGACACGCACGCAATCGGATGTGGGGCCAAACCAGTATTGCGCCATGACGTCGGTGTCCACAAAGGCCTGCCATACCTTCTCGGGCGTGGTCTGGATGTAGGTCACGTACACAAAGCTGGGTTTTGTGGGGCTTGTCGTTGTGGTCATTTTTCTTTACCTTCCAGTTTCTGCTTCAGGTTGTGCAATGCGTCGAGACGGTTGTGCTCGAACTTGGCGATCCACCGCGCGTGAATCTCGTGCAGCGGCACGGGGTTGATGTAGTGGAGCTTTTCGCGCCCCTGCCAGACCACGGCAACCAGGTTGGCGTCTTCCAACTGCTGCAAATGCTGTGTCACGGCCTGGCGCGTCATGTCCATGTGGGTGCACAGGGCCGACAGGGTCTGGCCGTTCTCGCTGTGGAGCTGGTCGAGCAGACGCCTGCGGGTCGGGTCGGCCAGGGCCTTGAAAACTTTGTCGATATCCAAAATTCGCTCTCATAGATGGCGCCTTCAGTCTGCGCCGTCGCCGCTGACGTGGGGGTCGTTCGGGTTGGGCGTGCCCATGCCGGTTTCGACCAGCGACTTTAAGCTCATCAGATAGACCGCCCACTTGGTGCTGCAATGGTGCATGAATTCCATCGGCTCTTTCCAGCCCAGGTGCTTGAACATCACGATGGCATGTTCGCCGGACTGCTTCAGGTCAAAACTGATCTGGGTGCCCACCCACTCCTCAGGCCCACCGCTCACCTGCCAGAGCACGCGCCGCGCAGGCTCCAACTCCAGCACCTGCATGTCAAAACCACCAATCTCCGCACCGTTGGCGCTGAAGGTGAAAGTGAGCAAGCCACCTGTTTTACTCTCCCCGCGCGTGTTGCCAGTCCACCAGGCTGCCAGGCCTTCTCGCGTGGCAAGTGCCTGGTAAACCTGGTCTACCGACGCCTTGATTCCGACTCTGTGCAGGATATCCACCATGACTTTTCTCCTTGGGGGTTGATGCGCACGATTGCGCTTGATCTGCGTTGGAGGAATTATATGCAAGTAAATACTTGCATGTCAAATGCCTGGGTTTTGCCGGGTGGTATGGTCAGCGCATGAAAACCCAAATCGATCATCTGGTTGTCGTTGCCAACACGCTGGAGCAAGGCGTGCAATGGTGCGAAGCCACGCTGGGCATCACGCCCGGTCCCGGCGGCGAACATGCGCAGTACGGCACGCACAACCGCCTGTTCAAAATCGCCACGCCGGCCCACCCGCTGGCCTACTTTGAAATCATCGCCATCGACCCTGGCCGCATACGGCCCGCTGCGGCAGAGAGCAAACGCTGGTTTGACATGGACGACGCCGCGCTGCAAGCGGCTGTGGCCACCGAGCCGCGCCTGGTGCACTTTGTGGCAAACACCGACGACATCCAGGCCGCACGCAACGCGCTCAAAGCACAGGGCGTGGACCGTGGCCCCGCAGTGCAAGCCAGCCGGCACTCACGCCGCGGTCTGCTGCAGTGGCAAATCACCGTGCGCGAAGACGGCCAGCGCCTGTTCAACGGCGCGCTGCCCAGCCTGATCCAGTGGGGCAAGGCCAACGATGCAGAGCCCCTGCGCCTGCACCCCCGCAACAGCCTGCCGCGCTCGGGCGTGACGTTGCAGAGCATTGCCATCAGCTACCCCACCGGCGAAAAACTACAGGCGGCGCTGGACGCCATCCAGCTCGGTGGCATCACCGTGGCCACCGGCCCGGCCAATCTCACCGCCACACTGCAAACGCCCAAGGGCCTGGTCACACTGCAAAGCCAGGGCATTTAGCAAGCCGCGCACACCCTGGCTCAATCTGCCTCGGTGGTAGTCCAGCCCAGTCCGGGGGTGGCCACCGCACTGCCCGCCATCTGCAGGATGGAAGGCAGCAGTGCACCCGCAGCCTTGGCGTCGGTGGTGAACTCGGACAGTGTGCGTACCTTCGCGGCGGGAACGCCTGCCGCGTGCAACAACTCCTCCCATTCGCTGGCGTGTCGCGTTTTGAGCGTGCCTGCCAGTTTGTCGCGAAAGGCCGCCGGGTCGCGCGCCCGTGCAAAACCCGGGCCTTGCTCCAGCTCCGTGCGGGCCTGTTCAGGCGCCCAGCCCAGCACGCCATAGAGCTTGCCGATTTGCGCCACCGTATTCGCACCGATGGCGATGAAGCTCCCGGCAGCCGCCTCAAAATATTCGGCGGCAGGACTGCCCGAATACCCCTTGTTGCCCACTCTGGGGGGAGATTCACCACTGGCCAAAGCATCCACGGTGAAGGGGTACATCAATTGCAAGGCAGCGCCCCACATCGATACATCAATATGGCGGCCATTGCCCGTGCGCTGCCGCTCCTGCACAGCAGCCGTGATGGCAAAGGCAGCCAGCACACCGGTCATCACGTCCACGACGGGGAAACCTGTCTTGACCGGTGGCCCCCCGGGGTCACCTGCCAACATCGCCATACCCGTAGCGGCCTGGATCACATGGTCGTAGGCCCCGCGTGTTTTCCAGGGCGCATGCAAAGTGCCGTAACCAGATACAGAGCAATAAATGATGCGTGGATTGATGGCCCGCACTGCGGCGTAGCCCAGGCCATGGCGCTCCAGCACACCCGGGCGAAAGTTGTCGAGCAACACGTCGCTCGTGCGGGCCAGCTCCAGTGCACTGGCGCGGCCCGCTTCGCTGCCCAGGTCTATCTCCATGCACCGCTTGCCGGCATTGAAGGCTGCGAACTGTGCGGCGCCACGCGCCGCGCCGCGCATCACATCGCCACCACCTGGCTTTTCTATTTTGGTGACTTCAGCGCCGAGTTGCGCCAGATAAAAGGTGGCAAACGGCCCCGCAATGACATGGCTGAAATCGAGAACCTTGAGATCAACAAGAGGCGTCATCTCAATTGCCGTTCAGGCCTATGGCCTTGACGATGCGTTCGTACTTGGTGGTTTCGGCTTCCAGGAATCTGCCAAATTCTGCGGGCGACGTGTTCAGGCTCACCGGCGCGCCAGCCGCCTCGTGGTCAGCGCGGATGGATGGATCGCTGTAGAGCTTGGTGAAGGCCTTGAACAGCACATCCAGCACGGCCGCAGGCGTGCCTGCAGGTGCCCAGAAGCAGCCCCAGGACTCCAGCACCAGTTCGTCCTTGCCAAACACTTCTTTCAAGGTCGGCACATGGGGTAATTGCGGCATGCGTACAGCGCCCGTGGTGGCCAGTGCGCGCACCTGCCCCTGAAGAACCGGGCCCACGGCGGTGGAGGCGATAGGGCAGCCAAACTGCGTAGAGCCAGACAACAGGCTCGGAATGATTTCAACCGACCCCCTGTAGGGCACGTGCACGGCATTGGCATCCGTGGCCAACAACAGCGCCGCACTGGACAGGTGCGCCGCACTGCCAATGCCACCCGAGGCGTAGTTGAGCTTGCCGGGTTCTTTTTTGACGGCCGCAATCAACTCCTGCACGGTCTTCCATGGCGCATTGGCTGCCACCACCAACAAGGCCGGGCTGACGGTGCTGCGGGTGATAGGGGCGAAATCCTTGATCGGGTCAAACTTGACGGACGGCTGCATCGCCTTCTGGACGACATGGGTGGACGCACCGGCCAATACCGTATAACCATCCGGCGCAGCGCGCGCCACCGACTGCGCAGCCAGAATCCCACCCGCGCCCACGATGTTTTCCACCACGATGGGCTGGCCCAGGATCTCACCCAGTTTGGGAGCGACCTTGCGCGTCAACACATCAGGCCCACCACCGGCTGCATAGGGCACGATGATGCGCACCGGCTTGTTCGGAAACCCCGTCTGGGCCCACAGCGACGTCACGCCCAGTGGGCCGGCAAGGCCGCAGGTGGCTGCAGTGATGAATGCGCGGCGTTGAAGCCGACCTTGTTGAGGCCGTTGTTGCATGGTGTGTCTCCTTCGTTTTTATGGATGCGCCCCATGGGAAATTTATTCCACCATTCGCTGCACCATCAAGCGGGTGGCACAGCAGGGCCCCACCAGTCTAGGAGGGCACCTCAATAAGACAAAATCATTTCTTCTTTAAAAGCAATAATAAAAACCATGAAATCTCAAACTGCACGCATTGAACAGTTGCGCTTGCGTGATCTGCTGCTGCTCGACCACCTGGACCAGACCGGCTCGTTGCGCGTGACGGCAGAGCGCCTCAATGTGACGCAGCCCGCCGTGACCCAGGCCTTGCAAGTTCTGGAGAATGCCTTTGGCGTAACCCTGGTCCAGCGCGGGCGGCGTGGGCAACGCGGCGTGAGTCTGACGCCCGCGGGGCAAGCCGCGCTGGTGCGCCTGCGTATTGCACGTCAGGAACTGATGGCCGCACACGCAGCGGCGCTGACACCTCACATCACAACCCTGCGTGTGGGGGCGTTGCCTCTGGCCATGTTTCATGTGTTGCCACAGGCGCTGGCGCGCTTGCGCGTGGCGATGCCGAACATCCATATTGAACTGAACGAGTCCACCGTATCGGGCTTATGGCGCGCATTGGCCGATGGTCAGGTGGACGCCATCGTGTGCCGGCTTCCATCACCCAATGAGCAGTTGCCACTTTCGGCCGGCATTGTGTATCACACGGTGTCCGCAGGAACGGAGCGACTGGTGCTGGTAGCGGGGCGTGCGCATCCGCTGGCAAGCAAACGCAATCCGTCACTGGAGTCTATGACACGGCAGGCTTGGGTGCTCCCTCCCACAGGGGCCTTTACCCGGATGGTTTTTGACCAGGTTTTTATACGTGCAGGCTTGAAGCCCCCTGTGGCCTCCATCACTTCACTTTCGTTTCACAGCAATTTGCAGTTGGCCGCCGCCAGTGACTTGATGACCGTGGCGCCCGAGTCTGCCGTGCGTACCTATGAGCGCGCCTTGAAACTCAAGATCATTCCCGCCGAGTGGGGAGAGCAGAGCAGTGGCGTGGTTCTGGCGTTTCGCGAATCAAGCTTGAACAACCCGGCAGTTGTGGCTTTGCAAGACTGCTTTCAATACCTCTGAAAAGACCTCCCCGTTTGAACCGATGTCCGATGCTTGGCGTCACCACGCCGCGCAGCAAGGCATCGAATGGCCCCAGGCTTCAGGGTGGCATTGCACAGGGTGGTTTGGCCCTCACTTTGGCAAGCTCTTGTGCGCGGCAGTTCTGCGCGTATCAGGTCGAAATCCTAGAATTTTTTGATTTGACACACAGGAGCCCCGAATGAAATGCCCCACTTGTCCCGACGCGACTTTGGTCATGACAGATCGCCAAGGCATAGAGATTGACTACTGCCCGCAGTGCCGCGGTGTGTGGCTGGACCGGGGCGAGCTGGACAAGCTGATAGAGCGCAGCGCAAGTACTGCACAGAGCACGCGCCCCGTGCAGCCCGCACCGCAATATGCGCAGCCAGTGCGTCGGCCCGACTTTGAAGACTCCGACTACAAGCGCCATGGCTACCGCAAACAAAAATCCTGGCTCAGCGAGATTTTTGACTAACGAACCCGCACGATCTTCGGCGGGCAAGTTTCATGGCAGTAGCGGCTGCACAAACGCAAACCAACCGCCTACCAGCAGCAGCAGCACGCTGAGTCCGTAGAGGCGCAAGGACGTCTTGCGGGTGCGCAGGCAGGCGTCACGCAGGGCGGGGTCGGTGGGGCATGGCGCAGTGCGGTTGCGCCACTGCAGGGCGCCGCTGATGAGCATCATGGCGCTGGCCAGCACAAACAGCACCTCCTTGTTTTCACTGAGCCACACGATCTGCGGGAACACCGACACCAGCGACGACAGCGCCGCCCCGGCGCCCAGCGTGACCAGCAGCGCCGGAATGGCGCAACACACCAGCGTGCTAGAGCTGGCAAACAGGCTGGCCATGGAGGCCCAGAAGCCGCTACGTGCTTCGGTCACACCATCGGTGCTCATTTGCGCGCCTTCAGTTCGGCCTTGATTTCTTCCACCGATTTTTGCACCTGCTCCAGCTTCACCACGTCGTAGCCCGCGTCGGTGATCTCGGCGGCAATGGCTTTTTCATCCAGCGTCTTGCCCTCTTTGGCTTCCACAGCCACCGTCTTTTTCTTGAGGTCCACAAAGACGGCTTTGGTGGCGTCCATTTTGGAAATGCGCTTCTCGATGCCCTGCGCGCAAAAGGCGCAGACCATGCCGTTGACCGTGGCCTTGACGCTGGTGGCGGCGAAGGAAGGAAGTGCTGCAACAGCGAATGCCAGCATGGTGATGGTTTTCTTGATCATGGTGTGGTCCGTTCAAAAGATGTACATAAAGTTGGCACGCGCTTGCTGCGCGTTGTTAACGCCTAGCTCCACGAAGTAGCGGTTGTGGATGAGGCGCAGCATGGGCGTGACCTCGGTCTTGTCAGACAGGCCCTTCATGCGCCGCACCTCCACAATGAACCAGGGCTGCGTCTCGTCGTAGTCCACCTCGTAGAAGGAGAAGCCCAGCCGCGCGGCGGCAAAGTCGTGGTTCAGGCCCTCGGCCCGGTACAAGCGCCCATACAGCGAGGCGTAGACGCGGGTAGTCTCGTAGTCCACCTGGATGCCCGGTGCGGCCAGTGTCTTGGCACCCGCAAAGTCATTACCCGTGACGCTGCCCACACCGCCTATGAACCAGATGTTGGCCTGGGCCTCGGGCAGGTTCCAGCGCTTCACCAGGTGGGTGTAGGTGACTTCTGCCACATCGCGGGTCAGGGTCTCGTCGTCTGAGCGCATCTTCAGCGCCGATGCACCAATAGCATCGCGCGGCGTCAGCGCGTAGTTGACC
Organism: Rhodoferax saidenbachensis; assembly: GCF_001955715.1. Lineage (NCBI taxonomy): Bacteria > Pseudomonadati > Pseudomonadota > Betaproteobacteria > Burkholderiales > Comamonadaceae > Rhodoferax > Rhodoferax saidenbachensis. The sequence goes on from NZ_CP019239.1 coordinate 3,126,533, forward strand.
AGCACCTCCTGCCAGTTGGGGCTGAGGTCGCCCATGGTCATCCAGCTGTCCTTGAAACCCATGGGCGCGGCCTGCGCCGTGCCGGCCAAGCCCGCCAGCAGCAGCGCCAGCCCAACCGCCAGAGCGGTGCGCTTCATTGCACAGGCTCCAGCGCATCAACCATCAGGTGGTCGTCCTGCATGGCCACGGTAAAGCGCACCTTTTGGCCCACTTTCAGCCCCTGCAGGCGCTCGGGCTGTATGACCTTGAAGGGCATGGTCATGGCTTCCATGCGGATGCTTTTGATGCGTGCATGCTGCAGCGTGATGCGCGCTTTGTCAGGTTCCACTTTGACGACGCGGCCACGCACCCATTCGACATCGGCCCAGGCCGTACCGGCGCAGACCAGCGCCGTTGCAAATATCCAGTGTTTCACTGTTCTCTCCATCTTCGTGCCGCAAGGGCACTGATACACAGCGCCTGCTAATGGCAGACGCACTGAGGCTGTGTCAGATGAAGAATTGGGGAGGTTTGGTGTCGCGCGGCAGATCAGCGCTGGCCAAGGGCTGGACGCGGTAGACCGGCGGGGCCATTGGCGTAGCTACCGGGGGGATGGGCACAGGCACCGCGTGTGCGGTCAACCCCATGCAGAGCTGGCAGGATTTGCAGACCTTGGTGTTTTGCGCCGGGTCTTGCCCAGTGCTGGCCTTGCCCTGCGCGAGCATGGGGCAGTCGGCAGGCATGGCCGCCATGCCATCACCGGCCACCGCCTGCGACACGTTCCCGGCACCCATGGCCGAAGACATCTGCTCCACCGCCCAGCCACGGGCGGGCAGGATCAGGATGATGAGGATCAGAAGAAGGCGTTTCACGGCAGGAATGGTAACGGTGCGGCGCATAACTTGCCGGATAGAGGCCATTCCCGGCCCATTGGTTCCCCATTTTTCTGAAAAATGGCATTATGGGAAGTCAGCCATGCCCACACTCGCCTACGCCCTCTTCCCCACGCCGCTTGGCTACTGCGGCATTGCCTGGGGTGCGCAGGGGCTGACCGGCGTGCAACTGCCGGAAGCCAACGAAGCCGCGACCCGCGCACGCATGGCCAAACGTTTCCCGCAATGCGGTGAGGGCGAACCACCGCCCGATGTACGTGTGGCAATCACCGCCATCACCGCGCTGCTGGACGGCAAACCCACCGAACCGACCGACCTCAGTGACCTGGTGCTGGACATGGACGGCGTGCCGCCCTTTCACCAGCGCGTGTACACATTGGCGCGTGGCATACCACCGGGCGAGACGTTGACCTATGGCGAAATGGCGCGCCTGCTGGGCGAACCTGGTGCGGCGCGCGCCGTGGGCCAGGCGCTGGGTGCCAACCCGTTTGCGCCCGTGGTGCCCTGCCACCGCATACTGGCCGCGAATGGCCGCTCGGGCGGTTTCTCGGCACCCGGCGGTGTGGACACCAAACTGCGCATGCTACTGACCGAGCGTGCGCGCTTCAACGGGCCGGGTTTGTTCGACTAACGCTTGATCGACTCAATCCGTTCGCGTTGAGCTTGGCCTGTCTGAGCTTGACGAAGGGCGAAACGCTGCCCTGAAAAATCAAGGACTTGCTGAAGGCTTCGACAGGCTCAGCCCGAACGGGGTTACTTATTCAGCGTGCTCTAAGGGGATGGAGTTTTGGGCGCGGTCTGCAGCACCAGATCTATCCGGCGCTGCAAACGTGCAGCACCTTCTTTATCACCCGCCGTCTGCGCCGCCTGCAGTTGTACACCCAGCCAGGCCAGCAAGGGGCGGCGCCAGCCCTGGTTGGATGCTGTGTCTGTTGCCACCACCACATCCTGCGGCGCCAGGCGCCGGGCCTGCAGCAGCGCACCGGCAGCCACCAGACGCGACAACGGGTCTTCGATGGCGGACAACACGCTGGTAGCGCCCTGCCCTGTGGTTTGCACCACGGCACGGTGTTGTGGGGGCAGCAGTGCGGCGTCGATACCCGTCCAGCGGCCATTCAGGAAAGTGGCGTAGGCCTTTTCACTGGCCGCTGCATCCTGTGCCAGCGGCTGGTAGCCCGCGCAGTTGTCAAACTCCAGGCTCGCCACGCGGGTGGCGCAGCGTGTGAGTTCAGCCCGTGCGGCCAGGTCGGTGCGGCCGGTACTGGCGATCTCGGCTTTGGCGCGGTTGAATTCAAAATCTGCCAGGCGCGTATTGCCGCTCAGATAGGCAGCTGTGTAACCCTTGAGCGCGGCAAAGGCATTGGCCTGCCAGTCGGGTGCGGGGGGTGGGCCACCGGCGCAGGCGGTCAACAAAGCCACACTGGCGCAAAGCGAAACAAGTGGCAGGTTTCTCATGGCAGCTTGATCTCGGTGTCGCGGGCAAACGGCCATTTGCGGTTGACCTCGTCCACCAACTGGTTGACCTTGCGCAGGCTCACTTCCACCTCGGCACGCAAGGCGCCCAGGTCGGCGCTGGCCATACGGGCATTGGCGCCCACGGCCTGGGCCTCCACCAGCACGGCGTCCACCTTTTGCAGACTGGCACGCGCATCGGTCAGCACCAGCGTGAGCTGGTTGACGGCGGCCTGGGTGCCGTCGAACACACCGCCCTGGCCATTGAGGCGTTGGTCCGTGCGGGCCAAGAGCGCGTTCGTGCGGTCCAGCGTGGCGATGATCTTTTTGGCGTTGTCTTCACTGCCCAGCAGACCGGTGAGCATGCCGTAACGGCCACTTAGGCGTTCGGTCACGGTACTCAGGTGGGCCAGTGTGGTGTTGATGCTGGATTCGGCGCCAGTCATGGCCTCCAGGTTTTCCAGCACGGCACGGGTGGATGCCACCAGACGCGGGATTTCGGCGCTGGTATCACCCTCCAGCACCACGCGTTCAGAGTCGGGTGGCAGCGGCGGGTCGGTCAGAATGCCGGAGAAGGCGCGGATGCGCGTGTCACCCACCACGCCGCGCTCCATGGTGAAGATGCTGGAGGTGCGCAGCCAGCGCGCGTCTTTGCGCGGCACATCAATCACGATGCGGACCTTGCCGTCTTCCGCCAGCTCGATACGCTGCACACGGCCAATCGGGAAGCCCGAGAAGGTGAGGTCCATGCCGACGATCACGCCTTCGGAATCATTGGCCACCAGCACCAGACGCTGCGTGCTCTCAAACACACCGCGCGCATACATCACATAGGCCAGAAAGCCGCACACCAGCAGACCGATGAGCACCAGCAGCAGCAAGGCGCGGCGCTCCACCCGGGCGATGGGCTCGGGAGTGGGTGGTGGTGTTTGGGGTGTAGCTTGCATGCGGTTCTAAATGTATCGGACGGTCAGGAAAGCGGCTTCGATCAGCAACAGTACCAAAAACAGGCGCACTGCGCCGGGTTGCACCGTGCTGTCCCGCACGGGCACACGACGGGCCTCCACACTGGCTGCCAAGGGCACCAGGGCCACGGCCAGGCTGAAACCCACGGCCTTGAGCACAAACGTCAACGTGGTGAACAGGTCAAACACTTGCCCCACAGTGCGGGTATAGCCCTGCAGTCCCCACAGCGTGAAACCATGCACACTCAAATACGCCAGCACCAGCGCAATCGCACTGCTGACCATGGCCAGCGCCAGCACCGAAAACGCGTCGGCCAGCGCACGTGGCATCAGCGCGGTGCGCAGCTCGTGCAGACCCAGCCGCTCTGCGTTACCCACCTGGGGTGCCGCACCGGCGTTGAAGGCCAGCCCCGCGCGCAGCGCGACATACAGGGCAGCGGCGAGCGGAATCAGCTCCAGCACCAGCACACGCACCACCATCTGCAGCGCGTAGTGCGAGAGCCCGTAGCTCAGCGCCGTGACCAACACGATGCGAATCAGCACCAGGCTCAACAGGGCCGACAGCACGGTGAACCAAGGCAGCACCTGCCAGGTGCTGGTGTACATATGCCGCGACAGCGTGACGCGGCTGGTGCGGTCGTAGCTGGAAGGTGACAGAGCCAGCACCATCACCATGGCCGAAAAATGCAACAGGTGCCACCAGCTCAGCGCGCCCCGCAGCACGGCCCGGCCCCAGGCGTGGGGCGCAAGGTGCAGCGGCGAGTTGGGCGTCATGGGCCCATGATAGTGCGCAATTTATTTCACACCGATTCAGGTAGATTTCACACACTAGGCCATGGACAACCCCTACCATGGCCCGCATTCTCTGGAGATTTGCATGCCCGTCATTACCAATATCGAAGACCTTCGCGTTCTGGCCAAAAAGCGGGTGCCCCGCATGTTCTACGACTACGCCGATTCCGGCTCGTGGACCGAGGGCACCTACCGCGCCAATTCCGAAGACTTCCAGAAGATCAAGCTGCGCCAGCGCGTGGCCGTGAACATGGAAAACCGCAGCACCGCCACCCAGATGGTGGGCGTGGACGCGAAGATGCCCGTGAGCATTGCCCCCGTGGGCCTGACCGGCATGCAGCATGCCGATGGCGAAATCCACGCGGCGCGTGCGGCGGAGAAGTTTGGCATTCCGTTCACGTTGTCCACCATGAGCATCTGCTCCATGGAAGACGTGGCGCGCAATACCCAGGCGCCGTTCTGGTTTCAGTTGTACATGATGCGCGACCGTGCCGCCATGGTGAAGATGATGGAGCGCGCCCGCGCCGTGCGCTGCAGTGCGCTGGTGCTCACGCTGGACTTGCAGGTGATTGGCCAGCGCCACAAGGACCTGAAAAACGGCCTGACCGCCCCGCCCCGCCCGACGATTGCCAACATCATCAATCTGGCCACCAAGCCACGCTGGTGCCTGGGGATGCTGGGCACGCGCCGGCATACGTTTGGCAATCTGGTCGGCCATGTGGAGGCGGTGAGCGACATGTCGTCATTGGCGGCGTGGACCAATGAACAGTTTGACCCGCGCCTGTCCTGGCCCGATGTGGAATGGGTCAAGCAGCAATGGGGCGGCAAGCTGATCCTCAAAGGCATTCAGGATGTGGAAGACGCCATCCTGGCCGTGAAGAGCGGTGCCGATGCGATTGTGGTGAGCAACCACGGTGGGCGCCAACTCGATGGCGCACCCAGCAGTATCTCGGCCCTCCCCGCCATCGTCGCCGCAGTCGGTGACAAGGTGGAAGTGTGGATGGACGGTGGCATCCGCAGCGGGCAGGATGTGCTCAAGGCCTGGGCGCTGGGCGCACGCGGCACCATGATTGGCCGTGCCATGGTCTATGGCCTGGGTGCGATGGGCGAAGCGGGTGTGACCAAAGCGCTGCAGGTCATCCACAAGGAACTGGACGTGACCATGGCCTTTTGCGGCCACACCAATATTCAGAATGTGGATACGGGGATTTTGTTGGCTGGGACTTATTGAGTTTTTTTGGGTTTTCCCTGCGGGGCACCTCGCTTTCCCCCAGCCCCCTCGCCCCGCCGGGCGAGGGGGAGCTTTAACAGCCGATTTGTGGGTTTGTCGCCAGATGCGGAATTACGGGGATGGGTTGCCACCGCTACTTCTCTCCACGGCCAAAGCACGCGGTCGTAGTTGCATCCACCATGCAGACTCGGAACGGCTGGCGGCTGCGCCTGCCAGGATCGAGACATGGGCAAGGCTTCGACTGGCTCAGCCCGAACGGAATATGTAAGGTAGCCGGCCTCTGACTCGCCCCTGGCAGGCGCAGCCGCCAGCGGTGCCGCACAGATTTCTCAGAGGCCGCCCCAACAGCCTCCACTGGCCGTGGAGAGAAGTAGCGGTGGCAACCTATGCAGGTAGCCCCTGTCCGAAGCGCAGAAGCCAAATCGGCTGTTAAGGCGCCCTTTCACCCCGGCGGGGGTGAAAGGGCGGGGGGATAGGGGGGGGGAAGCGAGGTGCTCCGCAGAAAATAACACCAAAAAAGAACAAGCTATCCTCCCCCCATGCCCTCCCCCATCCGCCGCATCGCCCACCTGGACATGGACGCTTTTTACGCGTCGGTGGAGCTGCTGCGTTACCCACAGCTCAAGGGGCTGCCGGTGGTGATTGGCGGGGGACGCCGTGCGCTGGACGATGCGCTGCGCGACGAGTACGCGGAACTGCCGCTGCACGAGATTCCGGTGTCGGCGTTCCCGCTGCTGAAAGACTACACCGGGCGTGGCGTGATCACCACCGCGACCTATGCTGCGCGGCAGTTTGGCGTGGGCTCGGCCATGGGCATGATGAAGGCGGCCAAGCTGTGCCCGCAGGCGATATTGCTGCCGGTGGACTTTGCGCAGTACCGCCACTACTCGCAGCGCTTCAAAACCATCATCACCGAGATTGCGCCGCTGATGGAGAACCGCGGTGTGGACGAGGTCTACATCGACTTCACCGATGTGCCCGGCGGCCAGCGCGAGGGCGGCCGCGTATTGGCGCGGCTAATACAGAAAGCGATTTTTGACGACACGGGCCTGACCTGTTCGGTGGGCGTGGCGCCCAACAAACTGCTGGCCAAGATGGCCAGCGAGTTCAACAAGCCCAACGGCATCGCCATCGTTTACGAGAGCGATCTGGAGACCATGATCTGGCCCCTGGCCTGCCGCAAAATCAACGGCATAGGCCCCAAGGCCGACGCCAAGCTCAAAGGCCACGGTATAGAAACCATTGGCCAGCTGGCGGCCAAAGAGCTGCAATGGTTGATGGACACCTTTGGTCCACGCACCGGTGCCTGGATGTTTGATGTGTCCCACGGCCGCGACGACCGGCCCATCGTGCTGGAGAGTGAGCCGGTTTCCATCAGCCGCGAAACCTCGTTCGAGCGCGACCTGCATGCCGTGCGCGACAAGGCCGAGCTGGGCGCCATCTTCACGCGTCTGTGCGAACAACTGGCCGACGACCTGCAGCGCAAGGGGTATGTGGGAAAGACCATTGGCATCAAGATCAAGTACGAGGACTTCACCGCGGTCACGCGTGACATCACGATAGAGCGCCACATAGACGACGCCAAAGAACTACGGCGTGTGGCGGGCCTGTGCCTGAAACGCGCACCGCTGCAGAAGAAGCTGCGCCTGCTGGGGGTGCGTATGGGGGCGCTGCTGAGTGCTGAAGAGGCTCTGAATTACAAGCAGAATAGGCCTCCAGCCCCCATGAATAGTGCGCAAGCAGCTATCGAATTGGAAGCATCTGGAGAGCGGACGGGCTGGCTTTTTTGAGGCCTTTCGTTCGTCTGTTTGTCTGAGCCCGCAGAAGGAAGGGGCAGACGCTCCGCTACGTGTCCCCCGGCCTTCGGCCTCCTCCTTTACCTCCGCGGAACGCCCGCCCCGCCCTTCTGCTGCGAATGACTTGGTTTGCACTCGGCCTTTCAAACCACGCCACTTGAGGAGCGGGGTGGCTGGGTGTTTTGCGCAGGTAAAGGAGGAGCCCGCATCGCGGGCGGGGGACACGGAGCAAAACGGCCAGCCACCCTGATCCGACGCGACAGCCCGCCATACGAACATGCACTAAAGTAGCCGCAAATTTCAAAACGGAGACGACATGACCGCCCTCACCTGCTTTTCCCTGAGCACCGACAACCACATCGCCCACCTGGTACTGAACCAGCCCGAGGCCATGAACACCATGCACCCGACCTTCTGGCGCGAGCTGGATGCGGTGCTCACGCAAATCCACAAGGAAGGCACCGCGCGCGCGCTGGTCATCAGCAGCACCGGCAAACACTTCAGCGCCGGCATGGCGCTGGAAACCTTTGCCGGCGCCATCACCATGGACGACCAGAGCCCCGAAGGCCGTGCGGCAATTTTTGATCTGCTGACCGACATGCAAGGCACCTTCACCAAACTGGAGACCCTGCGCATTCCGGTGATCGCGGCCATCCAGGGCGGTTGTATTGGGGGTGCTGTGGATATGGTCACCGCGTGCTGCATCCGTTACGCCACGGCCAACGCGTTTTTCTGCATTCAGGAAATCAACATCGGCATGGTGGCCGACGTGGGCACGCTGCAGCGCCTGCCCAAGCTGATTCCGCTGGCCGTGGTCAAGGAGATGGCCTACACCGGACGCCGCCTGCCAGCCGACAAGGCACTGCAATACGGTCTGGTCAACGCCGTGTACGACACGCCCGAAGCCACGCTGGAAGCCGCTATGGCCTGCGCTGCCGAGATTGCCAGCAAACCACCCGTCGCCATCTGGGGCACCAAACAGGCCGTGCACTACGCACGCGACCACTCGGTGGAAGACTCGCTCAAACAAATGGGCTGGCTGCAGGGTGCGATCTGGAGCAACCGCCACGTAATGGCGTCGGTCATGGCCATGAAGGCCAAGAAGCCGGGCGACTTTCCGGCACTGCCTGCTCTCACCAATTTCAAGGAAATCGGGGCCTAGCCCTTATGGATAGTGCGCAAGCAGCTATTGATTCAATAGCGTTTGCGCTGACTCAGGCCGCCTTCTCCTGCACCGCGCCGAGGTAGATGCGGGCGCTGTTGCGCCCGTCCGCCTTGGCCTGGTACATGGCCTGGTCAGCCCGCTTGAGCAGCTCTGAGGCTGCCACATCTTCCCCGCAGAACAGCGTGATGCCAATGCTGGTGGTCAGTGTGTATTGCACGGTGCCCAGATCCAGCGGCTCACGCAGGGAGGCCAGCACCTTGTCAGCCAGGGCGCGCACCAGAACGGTGGCGTCCTCCATGTTTTCGCCCAGCTTGTGGACCACCAGCACAAACTCGTCACCGCCCAGCCGGGCCACCGTGTCGCTCTGGCGCACACACAGTTGCAATCGCTCCGCCACCTGCTGGAGGAGCTGGTCGCCCTGGTCATGGCCCAGGGTGTCGTTGACCCATTTGAAACGGTCCAGATCCAGAAACATCAGCGCAGCAGGCTGACGGCTGCGCGCGCTGGCGTGTTGGGCCTGGGCCAGGCGGTCCATCAGCAAGCGCCGGTTGGGCAAGTGGGTCAGCGGGTCATGGAAGGCGTACTCGGCGATCTGCGCCTCCGCGGCCTTGCGCTCGGTGATGTCCAGATACGTGCCCATGAGCCGCTGGGGCCGGCCATCGGCATCGCGGTGGGTGACCTTGCCACGGCTGTGAATCCAGACCCAGTGCCCATCCCTGTGCTGCATGCGGTATTCCAGCACCAGGGAAAAAGACCGCCCTTCTTCATGGGCCTGTCGCAAGGCTTCGACTTGCTGCAAATCGTCCGGGTGCATATTGCCGGTCCACACCGACAAGGCGTCTACCGGGTCATCCGGGCTGCGGCCCAGCATTTCCTGGGCCCGCGCGTTGACATTGCGCACGCCGGTGGACAGGTCCACGTCCCACAGGCCCAGATCGGCGCCATTCAAGGCAAGGTCCAGGCGCTGCGCCTGCTCCTGGGTTTCCTGCGCACGCGCTTGGGTCAAGGCCAGCAACGCTTGCTGTTTGCGTTGCAGCGCCCACGCACTGAGCAGCGCCAGGGCGCACAACAGGCCGTATGCAACGACAAATACCTGGGCCAGTTGCCACCAGGGCGCCAGCACGGCCGTGAGCTCCCGGCTGACCGCCAGCACCATGGGCTGGTCCATCTGCAGGGCAGCAGGCTGCACCGTGCGGTAGGCCACCAGCCGCTCATCACTGGTCGTCGTGAATACGCCCTGGATCAGGCTTTCTGTCTTGCCAGACGCCATGTGCCGACCAAACACCGTGCCCGGTGTAGCCAGGTTGACACCTTCAATGTTGGGGTTGCCGGGCAGCGTCATGAAGGCCTTGCCCTTGCCATGGACCAGGGTGGCGCGCATGTCGCTGGCGTACAGGACGGAACGCAGCAGCACGTCGAAATAGGTCGGGTCCAGCGTGGCGGTGACCACACCGGCAAACTGGCCCTTGCTGTCGAGCCAGATGCGGACCACGTTGAGGGAATACACGCCCAACGGCGTCTTGAAGGGCTCAGACACATAGAGCGTGTCTGCTTGGCTGCTGGCCTTGGTTACCTGGAAATACGGGCGTTCGCTGACGTTGAGGCCCAGTGCTTCACGCCGGTTAGAGGCCAGGATGGTGCCCTCGGCATCGGTCAGCAGCATGGTGCGTACACCGGGCATGGCGTCCGTGAGGGCGCGCAGGCGCTCGGAGCCCTGCTGCGTGAGTTGCGCGGGGCTGCGTGCAGCCAGGCCCTCCTGGCGCATGCTGAGCAGTGCGGCATTCACACCCGCCAGTTGCTGGGTCAGATTGGCGTCAATCACGCGCACCTGGTGCAGCAGGCGGTCGCCTTCGCGCGCCAGTGTGCGTGTACGTTCCTGAAAAAGCAGATAGCCCATCACGACGCCCAGCATCACCAGGGCGGCCGCTACGAGAAGCCAGAAGTTGCGTTGCAGGGCGGCGAGCGTTGAAGTCTGTTGCGGCATGGCAAAAACGTAAAGGTGAAAACGGGCGCAACGTCCTTGCGGGCCCATCTTCTGTGGGTGAACTCGCCTGCACTTTAACGGATGTTGATCCATATCAAACTGCCGTTGATGCATGCGGCGGAAAATTGGGCGCGTCGGCAATTGCAAATTGCCGACGGCACACCGCTTGGGTAACGCCAGTCCAGACACAAGGAAGACCCACATGCGCACCAATTTGCCTGTTACACAGAACGAACACGACTACCCGGCTGACCAGATGCTGGTGTCCACCACCGACACCAAAGGCGTCATCACCCACTGCAACCGCGCCTTTGTTCAGGTCAGCGGATTCACCTACGAAGAGCTGGTCGGCCAGCCCCACAACCTGATCCGCCATCCGGACATGCCGCCCGCCGCCTACAAAGACATGTGGTCCACCATTGGCCGTGGCCATCCCTGGAGCGGCATTGTGAAAAACCGCAGCAAGAGCGGAGACCACTACTGGGTGCAGGCCAATGTCACGCCCATCCTGCAAAACGGCAAACCGCGCGGCTACATGTCGGTGCGCACCAAGCCAACCCGCCAGCAGATCGAAGCGGCAGAAGCGCTGTATGCGCGCATGAATGCCGTCAAATACCCGCAGACCCTGCCCTTCTATCTGCAGGGCGGCGAAGTGCGCTACCGGGGCCTGCGCGGGCTGCCCGGCGCGCTGGACCGCATGCCCTTGACGCGCCGCCTGGGCCTGGCCCTGGTGTTGCTTGCCGTAGGCACCATGCTGCCGCAGTGGCTGCCGCTGGACAGTACAGCCCGCCTGGCGCTGCAAGCCGCAGTGCTTGTGGTGGGCGTGGTCGGCATCACGGCATGGTTCGACAAGCGTTTTTCCGCCGCCATCGAAGTAGCAGAGCGTTTTGCAGACGACCTGGCGGGCTGTAACCTGACCACACCGGTGAAAGGCCATTTTCCGCCGCCCATGGGCGTGCTGATGCGCAGCCTGCAACAGATCCAGGTCAATCTGCAGGCCGTAGTGGGTGATGTGCGGCTGGAGATTGACGGGTTCACCCAGTCGGCCGCGGAAATTGCCGCGGGCGGCATCGACCTGTCGGCCCGCACCGAATCGCAGGCCAGCAGCCTGGAAGAAACCGCCGCCTCCATGGAACAGCTTTCGGGTACGGTCAAACACACGGCCGACACGGCGGTGCAGGTCTCGGCGCAAAGCGCGCAGTGCACCACCATCGCCACACAGGGCGGCGCCGCCGTGCACAAGGTGGGCGAGGCCATGCAGGCCATCGACGCCTCGTCCAGCAAGGTGCGCGAGATCATTGGGGTGATTGAAGGCATTGCTTTCCAGACCAACATCCTGGCGCTCAATGCGGCCGTGGAAGCGGCGCGTGCAGGTGAACAAGGCCGTGGTTTTGCCGTGGTGGCCAGCGAGGTGCGCTCATTGGCCCAGCGCAGCGCTGTGGCGGCCAAGGAAATCCGTGAGTTGATTGCGCGCTCTGTGGAGCAGATTCAGGAAGGCACCGCGCAGATGAGCCACGCGGGCCAGACCATTGATGCCGTGGTGGCTTCCGTCAAGGAAGTGGGCGCCCTGATCCAGGCCATCAGCAACGCCACCAAGGAGCAGGCCACCGGCATTGCGCAGGTGAACGAAGCCGTGAACCAGTTGGACACCGTGACCCAGCAGAACGCCGCGCTGGTGGAGGAGTCCGCCGCCTCGGCCGAGGGGCTCAACACCAGTGCCGTGATGCTGGGCCGGGCCGCCCAGGTTTTCCACCTGCCAGGAAGGAAATAGGCCTCCAGCCCCCATGCAGTCTGCGCAAGCAGCTCTGCTTTTAATAGCAGATGAAATGGCAGCTTATTGGCGCGCAGTACGCGTATTGCCTGGCAGCGCCTGCGGGTGGCTGGTGCGAAACGGGTTGATGTCCAGCCCGCCACGGCGCGTGTAACGTGCGTAAACGGTGAGCTTGGTGGGTTTGCAGCGTGTCCAGATATCCATGAAGATGCGCTCCACGCATTGCTCATGGAACTCGTTGTGGTTACGGAAACTCACCAGGTACTGCAACAGCCCTTCCTGGTGGATCGGCGCACCGGTGTAACTGATCTGCACGCTACCCCAGTCGGGCTGGCCGGTCACCAGGCAGTTGCTCTTGAGCAGGTTGCTGACCAGCACTTCGCTCACCGGTGCGTCGGCTTGCCCCACGGTCAGCAACTCGGGCGCGGGCTGGTACTGCGTGCATTCCACATCCAGCCGGTCGAGGTTCATGCCATCGAGCTCAAACACCGGTTCACGGTCAAAAAGCTCGGGGGCAATCAGCGTCACACCGACGGATGACTGCATGGGACCACCGTGCCACACGGCTTCGGAAATGTCCGCGCGCAGGCGCGCCTGCACCTCGGCGAAGTCGGCGAAACGCGTGTTGTTGAAGCTGTTGAGGTACAGCTTGAACGACTTGCTCTCCACGATGTGGGTCGTCTCACACGGCACGGTGAAATGCGCCAGCGCCACCTGCGGCTTGCCACGGGTGTTGAGCCAGCTCAGTTCAAACGCGGTCCACATGTCGGCACCAAAAAACGGCGCCGCACCGGTGACACCGATCTCGGCGCGTTTGCCCGCGCGCGGGATGGGAAACAGCAGCGATGCGTCGTACTGGTCGATGTAGGCGGAGGCTTTGCCGAGCTGGGATTGTTCGGGGGTGTTCATGGTGTCACTCGCAAGAAATTTAACGGCTGGCAGCCGCCTGGAAATGCGGCAGCAGGGCCTGGAGGATCTGGCGCACCGGCTCAGGCGGCAGGTCGTGACCCATGCCGTCAATGCCAATGAGTTTGGCGCCGGGGATACGTTTGGCCGTGTCTTCGCCACAGGGGTAGGGCACCAGCGGGTCGGCCTTGCCGTGTATCACCAGCGTGGGGCTGGTGATGCGCGCAAGCTGCGCCGCGCGCGTGATGTCGGCCACGATGGCCAGCATCTGGCGCAGCGTGCCCACGGGGTGGAAGCTGCGCTCCAATGAAGCGGCCACCCGGGTGCGCATCTCGGCCTCGGGCGTGGGATAGGCCGAGCTGCCAATCGCCTTGAACAGGCCCACGCTGTGCTTGAGCACCGCCTCGCGGCTGCTGTCGCTGGGGCGGCTCAGCAATGCGCGCATGATTTCGGGTTTGGCCTGCGGCAGGCCGCGCGCACCGCTGGTGCTCATGATGCTGGTGAGGCTCAGCGTGCGCGAAGGCGCGGCAATCGCCACGCGCTGGGCGATCATGCCGCCCATGCTGACACCCACCACGTGTGCCTTGGCTATCTTCAGCGCATCCAGCACGCCCAGCGTGTCGGCGCACATGTCGCTCAGCGTGTAAGGCGCTTGCGGCACCAGACCCAAGCGGAACTTGATCATGGACCACAACATCTTGGGTCGGCCCAGAAAGTCGAAGTGGGTGGAGAGGCCCACATCGCGGTTGTCAAAACGCACCACACGGTAGCCCGCGTCTTCCAGCGCCTTGACCATCTGCGGCGGCCAGGCCACGAGTTGCATGCCCAGGCCCATGATGAGCAGCACCACGGGTTTGCTGGCGAAAGACGCGTCGGTCTGGGCGCTGTCTTCGACTTCGATCTCTATGCCATTTGCTCTGATTTTCATAGCTTGTTACGCAGTGTGGGTAAGGGCCAGAGGCCTATTTTTCTTAAAATTACGCCGCAGCCAACTTGCGGCGAAACACCAGACGCTCGGGCGTCGACTCTGCGGCATTCCAGGCGTAGCCGTCCACATCGAACGCGCGCAGTTGCTCGGGGCTCACCAGGCGGTGGGTCACGGCGTAACGTGCCATCAGCCCGCGCGCACGCTTGGCCATGAAGCTGATGATTTTGTACTGGCCATTTTTGTATTCCTGGAACACACATTCCACCACGCGCGCCTTGAGTGCCTTGGTGTTCACGGCCTTGAAATACTCCTGCGAGGCACAGTTCACCAGCACCGGGCTGATGTCAGCCTTCAGGCGCTGGTTCAGGTAGTCGGTTATCTGCGTGCCCCAGTACTGGTACAAATCCTTGCCTTTGTCAGTGGCCAGGCGTGTGCCCATCTCCAGCCGGTAGGGCTGCATCAGGTCCAGCGGGCGCAACACGCCGTACAGGCCGCTCAGGATGCACACATGGTCTTGCGCCCAGGCCAGGTCGCCGGCACCGAGCTTGCGTGCGTCCAGCCCGCCATACACGTCGCCATCAAAAGCCAGCACGGCCTGGCGTGCGTTCTTGACCGTGGCGCGGCTGGACCAGGCCTGGTACCGCGCCACATTGAGGGCAGACAGGTTGTCGCTGAGCGACATCAACTCCGCAATGTCTTGCGGCGAGTGGGTGCGCAGCACGTCGATCAATGCCTTGGATTGCTTGACGAACAGCGGCGCGGTGTGGGCCTGGTTGTCCAGCGGGGTGTCGTAGTCGAGGGATTTGGCAGGAGACAGAACAAAAAGCATGGTGCATTATCTGGGAAGCGACTCTCACCCTTTCCCAGCCACGACCATGTCCCCACAGCCCGACCCCAGTCCTTCCGCCACCCCCGGTACCGTACACCTGCGCTTTACCCAAACCCCATCCAACGCGCGGGCCATGTTGGCCTCGCTGTTCGCCGGGCGGCCCACCCAGGCCCCCGCCGAGGCGCTGGACATCAAGTTCCACGCCATCTGGAAAGGTGCACAGGCGCAAGCCTCGGCGCTGGCCCGCTACCAGCAGGTGTGCGAGCTGCCTGCCAACGGCACCCTGCCCTTGCTGTACGTGCACGCCATGGCCATGCCGCTGCACATGGCCATCCTCTCGCACGTGCGTTTTCCGGTGCGCCTGCTGGGCCTGGTGCACTGGTCCAACAGCATTGAGTCGCTGCGCCCCATTGCTGCAGGTGAACTGCTGGAGATGGAATGCAGCCTGGACGACATCACCGCCACCGACCGCGGCCAGTCCTTTGCGCTGCACACCACGGTGCGTGCCGACGGTGAAGTCGTTTGGCGCGAAGTGAGCACCTTCCTGTCTCCCCTGGCACGGAGCAAAACCGGCAAGAAACCCGCCTCTGCCGAAAACGCCGAACCGGCCTGGGGCGAGCCCATCGCCCAATGGGCCGTGGCCGCCAACGCAGGGCGGCGTTTTGCCGGCCCCTCGGGGGACTGGAACCCCATCCACGTGAGCGCTTTCACGGCGCGCCTGTTCGGTTACCCGCGCGCCATCGCACACGGCATGTTCAGCGCCGCCCGCTGCCTGGCCCTCTTGCAACAGGGGCAAGACCCGCATACCCCGGTGAAACTGGATCTGCGCTTCAAACGCCCGCTGCTGCTGCCCGGCCAGGTGGCGCTGCTGACCGCCCCCGAAGGCAATGGCACGCGTTTTGTGCTGCGTGTGTTGCCCAGCGGAGAGCCGCATATCGAAGGCACGCTAAGTCCATTGAGCCCGCTGTGACCTCTTACCGACACAATCAGCCATGACCGATACCAACCCATCCTCCCTCACCCACTTTGATCCCAAGGGCGACGCCCATATGGTGGACATCGGCGGCAAGCCCCAAACCCACCGCAAGGCGATAGCGGGCGGCCGCATCCAGATGAAGCAAAGCACGCTGGACCTGATCCAGAACGCCCAGGCCGCCAAGGGCGATGTGCTCGGTGTGGCGCGCGTGGCCGGCATCATGGCCGCCAAGCGCACCAGCGACCTGATCCCGCTGTGCCACCCCATCATGCTGTCGCGCGTGGCCGTCGAGTTTGAAATCGTCACCGCCACCGCCACCAGTGGCCCCGCTGTGCAGTGCCTGGCCATTGCCGAAACCACGGGCGGCACCGGCGTGGAAATGGAAGCCCTGACCGCCGTACAGATCACCCTGCTGACCATCTACGACATGTGCAAGGCCGTGGACAAAGGCATGGTGATGACCGATGTGAAGCTGCTAGAGAAACACGGCGGCAAGTCCGGCACGTACCTGGCGGCCCCATGAGCCACGGAGGGGCAGCGTTGCGTTCTGCCCCCTAATTTCACCCAAATGGGGGATGGTCAGACGGCAACCCCAATGGAATAATGGATTGGCCATCCAGAGGCATACCCACCCGTATTCAAGGAATTCCAGACCCCATGAGAGCGACCAACCGACGGGAATTCCTCATTGCCTCCCTGGCAACCGCTACGCTCTCCCCGTCTCTGGCAGCCCCGCCGATCCGCATGGGATATGCAGACATGGTCTGGGCATTCAGCCGGCGCAACCCGGATGGAACCGCCAGCGGACTCTTGGTTGACTCCATCAATGTGCTGGGTGAAAAGTGTGGCTTGGACTTTACGCACTTTGCCTACCCATGGGCACGAACGCAGGAAATGGTGAAGGTGGGCCTGCTCGACGGCTTCTGTACCAGCCGTGTCAAAGAGCGACTGGAGTACGCGGACTTTTGCAGCACACCACTTTCGCAGACAACCTTCGGGGCTTTCCATCGCAAGGAAGACACACGCATCCCTGACATTACGTCGGTCAAAGACATGCGCGCCTTGCGCCAGGGGACCTACCACGCGAACGGATACGCCTTGCAATTTCTGGAAATGGGCCAGATGCACATGGAGAGCAACACCGCTTCGCTACTGCGGTTGATCGCCCTGAACGCGCTGGATATCTTTGTTGCTGCGGAATCGGACGGGACGCGATTGATCGCCGAATTGGGTTTGCAGGACAAAATTGACTTTACGCCTCTGTCTTTCCTCCCCAAGGGCGAATTCTGCTTTGGTCTGCGAAAGACTTTTCCGGACGCCCAAGCCGTTCTGGCGAAGATGGAAGCGGTCACCAGGGTCGCCGTCAAGTCCAGAGAACTTCCATTGCTGCAGTACTCCGCACGCTGACACTTACCTGGCGGCACCCTGCGCTTGAGCGCTGTTTGGCGTTGACCGGTGTCTGCTCTGTGGGCCACCGAACGGACGCCAGACGCGTATCTGCCTAGCATTGGTTTTTCGGGGGACATCCTGAAAGTTCAACTGGAGCAGCTATGCACGAAAGCCACTACGCCATGACCACCCAAAAATGGGGCGGTGCACTCCGGGAAATGACCGGTCGCCTGCAGGAAACCACAGGCCGCTGGGTCGGCAGCAAAGAGCAGCAGATCCGTGGTCTGCAGCGCCAGGTGCTGGGCCGCGCGGACCAGCGCAACGGCGACGCCCGCCTACCGCGGCGCTAGGCCTACCCCACACCACCTCGCCCGTCTAGGGAGCGGGCAGGTCCACCACGGCCGCGGTCGCTTTGCGCACCAACGGCAAGACCAGCAACAAGGTCGGAAAAGCCACCAGCCACGACAGCCCCCAGGAGCCCAGCCACAGCGAGCCGAAACCGGCCACCGGGCCGACACTGCGCAGGGTGCTGACCAGCGAAACAATGCAGGTCATGAAGATGGACAGGAAAAACGGCATGACCACGCCCGCATATTTGGCGGGCAGTTTGGGCAGGCCAAAGACGCTGCGCGGAGGCTGAGGGCTGGGTTTCATATGGGCTTGAGCGTAGCATTTTCAGCACCGGTGCGGTGCCCGGTAAAATTGCCGGTTGCTCTCTAAAGTACCCCATGTCTGATACCGCATCTACCCCTCCTGTCCAGCCCGGCCTGCAATCCCTGTCCAAGTCGTTTGAGCCCGCCGCGCTCGAAGCCCACTGGGGCCCGGAGTGGGAAAAACGCGGTTACGGCATCGCCGGCTACCGCGGCACACAGGCGCCAGAGGCCAATGCACCCGCCTTTGCCATCCAGTTGCCACCACCCAACGTGACCGGCACGCTGCACATGGGCCATGCGTTCAACCAGACCATCATGGACAGCCTGACACGCTACCACCGCATGGCCGGTTTCAACACCGCCTGGGTACCAGGTACCGACCACGCAGGCATTGCCACGCAGATCGTCGTGGAACGCCAGTTGCAGGACCAGAAGGTCAGCCGCCACGACCTGGGCCGCCCCGAGTTCCTGAAGAAGGTCTGGGAGTGGAAAGAGAAATCCGGCAACACCATCACCACACAAATGCGCCGCATGGGCGATAGCGTGGACTGGAGCCGCGAGTACTTCACCATGGACCCCAAACTGTCCAAGACGGTAACCGAGACCTTTGTGCAGCTCTATGAACAGGGCCTGATCTACCGCGGCAAGCGCCTGGTCAACTGGGATCCGGTGCTGATGAGCGCGGTGAGCGACCTGGAAGTGGAAAGCACCGAAGCCGAAGGCAAGATGCACTACATCCTGTACCCGTTCGCCGACGGCCCGCAGCTGATCGACGGTGTGCTGCAAAAGGGCATGACCATTGCCACCACCCGCCCTGAGACCATGATGGCCGACGGCGCGCTGGCCGTGCACCCGGAAGACGAGCGTTACCAGCACCTGGTCGGCAAGATGGTCGACCTGCCCTTGTGCGACCGCCAGATTCCCATCATTGCCGATGACTTTGTGGACCGCGCGTTTGGCTCGGGCTGCGTCAAGATCACCGGCGCACACGATTTCAACGACTACGCCTGTGCGCAACGCCACAGCCTGCCGCTGATCACCATCTTCACGCTGGACGCCAAGGTCAACGAAAACGGCCCCAAACCCTACCAAGGCCTGGACCGTTTTGACGCCCGCAAGGCCGTCATCCGTGACCTGGAGGCGCTGGGCCTGATGCTGGAAATCAAACCGCACAAGCTGATGCTGCCCATCTGCGCACGCACCGGCCAGGTGGTGGAGCCCATGTTGACCGACCAGTGGTTTGTGGCGGTGAACAAGGTGGGTGCAGGCGACGCCACCGGCAAATCGATCGCGCAAAAAGCCATCGACGCCGTGCACTCGGGTGACGTGAAGTTTGTCCCCGAAAACTGGATCAACACCTACAACCAGTGGATGAACAACATCCAGGACTGGTGTATCAGCCGCCAACTCTGGTGGGGCCACCAGATTCCGGCCTGGTACGACGAAGACGGCAACGTGGTTGTGGCCCGCGACGAAGCAGAAGCACAAGCCAAGGCCCCCGGTAAAAAACTGCGCCGCGACGAAGACGTGCTCGACACCTGGTACTCCTCCGCCCTCGTACCTTTCAGCACCATGGGCTGGCCCGAAAAAACGGAGGATTACGACCTGTACCTGCCCAGCAGCGTGCTGGTCACGGGCTACGACATCATCTTCTTCTGGGTCGCCCGCATGATCATGATGACCACGCATTTCACGGGGCGTGTGCCATTCAAGCATGTGTACATCCACGGCCTGGTGAAAGACGCGCAGGGCAAGAAGATGAGCAAGTCCGAGGGCAATGTGCTGGACCCGGTCGATTTGATCGACGGAATCTCACTGGCGCCCCTGCTGGACAAACGCACCACCGGTCTGCGCAAGCCCGAGACCGCACCGCAGGTGCGCAAGAACACCGAGAAGGAATTCCCCGAAGGCATTCCCGCCTACGGTGCGGACGCACTGCGCTTCACTTTCGCCGCACTCGCGTCATTGGGTCGTTCCATCAACTTCGACAGCAAACGCTGCGAGGGTTACCGCAACTTCTGCAACAAACTGTGGAATGCCACCCGTTTTGTGCTGATGAACTGCGAAGGCAATGACTGCGGTTTGCTGGAACACACCAAGGAACAATGCGCGCCTGGCGGCTCTGCCCATGGCTACCTGGAGTTCAGCCAGGCCGACCGCTGGATCGTCTCGCTGCTGCAAAAGACCGAAGCCGAAGTGGCCAAGGGTTTTGGCGAATACCGCTTGGACAACGTGGCCAACACGATTTACGACTTTGTCTGGAACGAGTTCTGCGACTGGTACCTGGAAATTGCCAAGGTGCAGATCCAGACCGGCAACGACGCCCAAAAACGCGCCACACGCCGCACGCTGATTCGTGTGCTGGAAACCATTCTGCGTCTGCTGCACCCCATTGCACCCTTCATCACCGAAGAGCTGTGGCAAAAAGTGGCGCCCGTTGCCGGGCATGCAGGCCCCTCCGTGAGCATTGCACCCTACCCCGTCAGCAAGCCCGAACGCATTGACGAAGCCGCGATTGCGCATGTCGTCAAGCTCAAGGCTTTGGTGGACGCCTGCCGCAACCTGCGTGGCGAGATGAGCGTTTCACCGGCCACACGCTTGCCACTGTTTGTGGTGGCACAAAGCGCGGCCGAAGGTGCATTCCTGCAATCCTCCGCAGCTGTTCTGCAGTCACTGGCCAAGCTCAGCGAAGTGAAAATCTTTGCCGATGAAGCCACCTGGCAAACCGCCGCACAAGCCGCACCCGTGGCCGTGGTGGGCGAGGCCCGCATCTGCCTGCACATGGAAGTGGACGTGGCCGCCGAGAAGCTGCGTCTGGGCAAAGAGGTGGCGCGTCTGGAAGAACAAATCGCCAAGGCGCAGGTCAAACTGTCAAACGAAGCGTTTGTGGCGAAGGCACCGGCTGCGGTGCTGGAGCAGGAACGTAAGCGGGTTGCCGACTTTGCGGATACCTTGGTGAAGGTCAAGGATCAGTTGGCGCGATTGGGCTGATTTCTTCTTTGTTTTAGTTTTTCTCCCTGCGGGGCACCTCGCCTTCCCCCCTATCCCCCCGCCCTTTCACCCCCGCCGGGGTGAAAGGGAGCCTTAACAGCCGATCTGGTTACTTCGCGCCGGACAGGGGCTACTGGGATAGGTTGCAACCGTTTCTTTGCGCCACGGCCAGTGGAGGCTGTTGGAGTGGTCGGGGAGAAGGTAGTGCGGCACCGCTCGCGGCTGCGCCTGCCAGGGGCGAGTCAGAGCTTGGTTGCTTCACTACATACCTCCCCCCCCGTTCAGGCTGAGCTTGTCGAAGCCCTGCCCCATGCCTCGTCACTGGCAGGCGCAGCCGCCAGCCGTTCCGAGCCCAACCGGTGGATGTAACTACGACCGCGTGCTTTGGCCGTGGAGAGAAATAGCGGAGGCAACCTATCCCCGTAATTCCGCATCCGGCGACAAACCAACAAATCGGCTGTTAAAGCTCCCCCTCGCCCGGCGGGGCGAGGGGGCTGGGGGGAGGGGGAAAGCGAGGTGCCCCGCAGGGAAAAACCTCAAACCCAAAAAGATCAGCGGCGCCGCATCACGTGGATGTATTCCTCACCCACATTGGACTGCTCAAGCAGCTCATTGCCAGTCTGCTTGGCAAAGGCCTGGAAATCGCGCATGGAGCCCGCATCCGTCGCCACCACCTTGAGCGTCTGACCGCTGAGCATGTCGGACAGTGCCTTCTTGGCCTTGAGGATGGGCAAGGGGCAATTCAGTCCGCGGGTGTCAATTTCTTTGTCGATCTGCATCTCACATCCTTTTGGGGCGCTTCGATTGTAGGGCGCCGTGTCTTTATTGCGTGGTTTCGCGCTTGGGAAACTCGACAAACGAAGGTGTGTACCCGCGCGAGGTGAGCCAATCGGCCAGCGCATAACCGGTACCGGCGGGCCAGCACTTCACAGCGTCGGGCGCGTAGAGCTTGTAGTCCACCAGTTCAGGCGAGAGTTTCACCTCGCCATGGCAGACCGCGTGGTAGGCAATGATGATCTGGTTCATGCGCTGAAAGTCGTAGACGCCAATCAGGTCCAGCGAGTCCGTGGTGAGCGACGTCTCTTCGGCAATCTCGCGTGTTATGCCCTCTTGCGGCGTCTCCCCCGCTTCCATGAAACCGGTAATCAGCGCATACATCTTGCCAGGCCAGGCCGCGTTGCGCGCCAGCAGAATCTGGCCGTCGTATTCGATGACCGCTGCCAGCACCGGCGTGGGATTGTTCCAGTGCGTGTAGTCACAGGCCGGGCAACGCAGGCGCTCTTTATCGCCACCATCTTCGACTTGGGTGATCAATGCCAGTGGCGTGGCGCACTGGGGGCAGAACTTGAAAACTCCGGACATAGGCACCTTTATGCTATGAATTCAGTAGCTGCTTGCGCAACATCCACGAGGGCTAGAGCCCTATTTTTCATAAATTAAGCAGGAAACACACCGGTCGACAGATAGCGGTCTCCGCGGTCACACACCACAAACACAATGGTGGCATCGTGCTCGCGTTTGGCAATTTCCTGCGCCACCCAGCAAGCCCCTGCTGCCGAGATGCCCGCAAAAATACCCTCTTCGCGCGCCATGCGGCGGCACATGTCTTCGGCGTCTGACTGGCTCACATAGGCCAGCTCATCCACATTCGCGGGGTCGTAAATCTTGGGCAGGTACTCCTGAGGCCATTTGCGAATGCCCGGAATACGTGAGCCCTCGGAAGGCTGCGCACCAATGATGCGGATGGCCGAGTTCTTTTCTTTGAGGAAACGCGACACGCCGGTGATGGTGCCGGTGGTGCCCATGGCGGACACGAAATGGGTGATCTTGCCGCCGGTCTGCTCCCAGATTTCCGGGCCGGTTGTCTCGTAGTGGATGCGCGGGTTGTCGGCATTGGCAAACTGGTCCAGCACACGGCCCTTGCCTTCGCGCTGCATCTGGTCGGCCAGGTCACGCGCGTATTCCATGCCGCCGCTCTTGGGCGTCAGGATCAGCTCGGCGCCAAAGGCCTTCATGGTCTGGGCGCGCTCGATGGACAGGTCCTCCGGCATGATCAGCACCATGCGGTAACCCTTGACCGCCGCCGCCATGGCCAGCGCAATGCCGGTGTTGCCAGAAGTCGCTTCGATCAGCGTATCGCCCGGCTTGATGTCGCCACGCTCCTGCGCGCGACGGATCATGGACAGCGCGGGCCGGTCTTTCACCGAACCAGCGGGGTTGTTGCCTTCGAGCTTGCCCAGCACCACGTTGTTGTGTGCGCTGTTGTGCTGTGTGCCTATGCGCTGCAGGGCCACCAGGGGCGTTTTTCCAATAGCGTCTTCGATGGTGGGGTAGTTCATGCCCTTAAATGTGCCATAATTTCGGTCTTTCCTCATTCCCGCCCGGGTGGTGAAATTGGTAGACGCAGGGGACTCAAAATCCCCCGCCGCAAGGCGTGCCGGTTCGATTCCGGCCCCGGGCACCAGAACTTAGGCCGGACTGTTCACAAGACGTCCGGCCTTTTCTTTGGTCTCTTCTTTTGTTGCACCGGATCAGGCAGCGCGGACACCGTGTTGCCATGGCAGAGTTCAAATATACTGTGATTAACAACAGTAATCTTTTGCCTGCCTCTGCTGGTACTTCTTTTCTTAAACTGCTCCATGCTCGACGACACCACTGCACCCACCGGACTTTTCACCGATGACCAACACACCGCGCGCTGTGTGTGGTGCCGTGCCACGCCGTTGTACCAGCAGTACCACGACCAGGAATGGGGTTACCCGGTCCATGAGGACCGGCGCCTGTTCGAGAAGATTTGCCTGGAGGGGTTTCAGGCCGGCCTGAGCTGGCTGACCATCCTCAACAAACGCGAATCCTTTCGCAAGGCCTTTGCGAATTTCGATATGGACCAGGTCGCCCTTTTTGAAGAAGCGGACATCAAGCGCCTGCTGCTGGATGCCGGCATTGTTCGCCACCGCGGCAAGATTGCATCCACCATCAACAATGCGCAGAAGGCGCAGGCGCTGCGCGCGGAGTTCGGTTCCCTGGCGGCCTACTTCTGGCAGTTCGAGCCCAAGGCGGCAACCCGCCCCAGCCAGATCACGCACCAGACGCTCAGCGGCATGACCACCTCACCCGAGTCGATTGCCCTGTCCAAGGATTTGCGCAAACGCGGCTGGAGCTTTGTCGGCCCCACCACCATGTACGCCTTCATGCAAGCCATGGGGCTGGTCAATGACCACCTGGAAGGCTGCAGTGCGCGCCAAAGGGCGCTGGATGCGCGAGCCACGTTCAAGCCCGCCACAGCAGCCGGGAACTGAGCCCGGGTCCTGGCACAGGGCTATGGAAAACCCGCATAGGAACAAGTAAATACATTTAATTGACCCATGTTCATTTAACATGCGGAGCATCCCCACACAGCCAAAGAGGAGTGCCCATGGAACTGAACATCAACGGCAAAGCGGTACAGACCGACGCCGACCCCAGCATGCCCCTGCTCTGGGTGCTGCGCGACACCCTCAACATGACGGGCACCAAATTTGGCTGCGGCGTGGCAGCCTGTGGCTCCTGCACAGTGCGTATCGATGGTGAAGCCGTGCGCTCCTGCGTAATGCCTGTGGCGGCGCTCGCAGGCAAGAAAATCCAGACCATTGAGGCTCTGGGCACCCCCGACAAACCCCACGCCCTGCAAGCCGCGTGGATTGCCGAACAGGTGCCGCAATGCGGCTACTGCCAAAGCGGCATGCTGATGGCTGCCGCCGCCCTGCTGGAACGCAAACTCAAGCCCACCGATGCCGACATCGACGAGGCCATGACGAACATCTGCCGCTGCGGTACCTACCAGCGCGTCCGCGCGGCCATTCACCGCGCTGCAGGCAACACCCAAGGAGCACAAGCATGAAGCGCCGCACCTGGATACTGAGCGCCCTGGGTGCCACTGGTGCGCTGGTGGTGGGCTGGAGCGTGCTGCCCGCACGCTCGCGCCTGGGTTCCCCCGCGCTGATGCTGCCCACCGAAGGCGATGTGGCGCTCAACGGCTGGGTCAAGATTGCGGGTGACGGCAGCGTCATCCTGGCCATGCCGCGCAGCGAAATGGGCCAGGGCGTACACACCGGCCTGGCCATGCTGGTGGCCGAAGAACTCGACGTACCGCTCAAGAAGGTACGGCTGGAGCAAGCAGGTTCGGACAGCATCTACGGCAACGTGTCGATGCTGGTGGCCAGCCTGCCCTTTCACCCGCTGGACTCCGAAGGACAGGAGAAGCCTGCCAAGATCAAGATCGGTGAATGGATGGTCGGCAAGATTGCCCGCGAACTGGGTATCAACGCCACCGGCGGCTCCTCCAGCATCGCCGATGCCTGGGAGCCTTTGCGCACCGCCGCGGCCACCGCACGGGCCAGCCTGCTGGGTGCGGCTGCGGCACAGTGGAGCGTACCGGTAACCGAACTGAATGTGAAAGACGGCGTGGTCAGCCACGCCTCTGGCAAGTCAGCCCACTACGGTGAACTGGCCAAGGCTGCCGCTGGCACAGCGCCCGCCAATGTGCGCCTCAAGGAACGCAAGGACTGGACGCTGATTGGCAAACCCTCGCCGCGCAGTGACATCCCGCCCAAGACCAATGGCGGTGCGGTGTTTGGCCTGGATGTACGCCTGCCCGGCATGCTCTACGCGTCGGTGCGCCAGTGCCCCATGCTGGGCGGAACCGTGGGTAGCCTGGATGCCAAGGCCGCACTGGCCATGCCCGGTGTGGAGAAGCTGGTGGCACTGGACGCCATGGCAGGGTCCACCGCCGGTTTTGCCGTGGTGGGCAAAACCACCTGGCATACCCGCCAGGCAGTGCAGGCCGTGGAAGTGCAGTGGCAACAACGTGCCGCGGGCGCGCTGGATACCCAACGCATCGAAGAAGCCATGCTGGGCAAGCTCGCTACCGAAGAGGGCTTTGCCTTCTATGAAAAGGGCGATGCGGTGAAGGCCGAAGCCTCTGCCGCGCGCGTGGTGGAAGCCACCTACAAGGCACCTTATCTGGCCCACGCCACGATGGAGCCTATGAACTGCACCGCCCAGGTCAAGGACGGCAAAGTGGAAGTCTGGGCGCCGACCCAGGTGCCCGGGTTTGCCCAGGCCGTGGCCGCCAAAGTGGCTGGGGTGGACGTGGACAAAGTCACGCTGCATGTGACGCTGCTGGGCGGTGGTTTTGGCCGCCGGCTGGAAGTGGACTCGGTGGCCCAGGCCGTGCGCGTGGCCATGGAATGTGGTGGCCGCCCGGTGCAACTGGCCTGGTCGCGCGAAGAAGACACCACCCACGACTTCTACCGCCCCATGAATGTGGCGCAACTGCACGCGGCGGTGGATGCCCAGGGTCAGGTCAACAGCCTGCGTATCAAGTCCGCAGGCGACGCCATCACGCCACGCTGGATGGCGCGTGGACTGCCCGCGCTCTCCGGCCCCATCGATACGCCCGACAAGACCGCAGCCGAAGGTCTGTTTGACCTGCCCTATGGTTTTGCCCACCAGCACATGGCGCATGTGGCCACGCGCATGGACGTACCCATCGGCTTCTGGCGCTCGGTCGGCCACTCACACAACGCGTTTTTCTCCGAAAGTTTTGTCGATGAACTGGCAGCCGAGACCAAGCAGGACCCGCTGGAATTCCGCCGCGCCTTGCTGAAAGATGCGCCGCGTTACCTCGCCGTGCTGAACCTGGCCGCAGAAAAGGCGCAGTGGAGCAGCAAACTGCCCGCCGGCCGGGCGCGTGGCATTGCGCTGCACGAATCCTTTGGCACCATCGTGGCCGAGGTGGCCGAGGTGTCGATGAAAGACGGCAAGCCGCGCGTGCACCGCGTGGTCTGCGCGGTGGACTGCGGCACCGTGGTCAACCCGGCCACCGTGGCGCAGCAGATGGAAAGCGCCGTGATTTTCGGCCTGACGGCTGCGCTGTACGGCAAGATCGATATCAAGGATGGAGCCGTGCAGCAAACCAGTTTCCCCAGCTACCCCATGGTGCACCTGGCCGAGGCGCCGGTGGTGGAAACCTGGCTGGTGCCCAGCACACGTGCACCTGGCGGTGCGGGCGAGCCGGGTGTTCCACCCATCGCGCCCGCCGTGGCGAACGCGTTGTTTGCACTGACTGGCAAACGCCAGCGCGCCCTGCCGCTGGCCGCATAACTTTGACCAAGCCCCGCACGCCTGCCAATCCCATGGAGCGCAAACGCGCCCGCAGCCAGGAGGACAAGGACCAGCGCCGCGCCCACCTGGTGGCGGCCGCTGCGGAGTTGTTCGCCCAGGGGCACTACGACACAGTCACCATCGCGCGCGTGGCAGATAGGGCGGGTGTGGCCAAAGGCACGGCGTACCTGTACTTCGCTAGCAAAGAGACCCTGTTTCTGGAGCTGGTACGGGCCGAGCTAACGCAATGGCTTGCCGCGCTGACCGCAAGCTTAGGCCGCGTGCGGTCAGCACAAGCAGCCGATGCGGTGGCCAAGGCCATTGCGCACAGCCTGGATGAGCGAGCCACGCTGCGCCGGCTGCTGGTGCTGCTGCATTCGGTGCTGGAGTTGAATATTGCGGAAGACACGGCACGCAGTTTCAAACACTTCATGCGCGATCTGCTGCACGAGGTCAGCACCACCATTGCCCAGGCCATCCCCGGTCTGCGCCTCGAAGATGCCCAGACCCTGGTGCTGCAGACCCATGCACTGGTGATCAGTGTGACGCAGTTGTCCGAACCACCGGCCGTTGTGGCGCGTGTGATGGAGGCAGACCCCAGTCTGCACAGCATGCGGATTGCGTTTGAGCCCTTTGTGGCGCACACCTTGACCACCCTGCTGCGAGGCATGTTGCACCCGCGACCGGTGTCACCCAGAAAAGCTTAGTTAAGCCGCTCCAGCTTGACCAGTGGTTTGCCGGATGCATCCAGCAGCCACAGCTGGGTGCCCTCCAGACGTGCCTTGCGGGTCAACTCCAGGGCCATAAAGAACTTGTCTTCCTGACCACCCGGCTCCGTCATGCACAACTTGCCGGTGGCAGCCAAACTGCCAAAACGCAGACTGTCCTGCTCCAGCACCGCACTACCGACAAAGTTATTGCACCCGCCGGAGCCCGCCACACGGTCAGTGCCCACCCAGCGCAGTTGTGGCCAGTTGCCGCGTGCGGCGCCCACACCGTCAATGAACCCTGCGCTCCAAACGCTGCCCGCCAAGACCTGCGCAGTGAGCACGGGCGCGGCAGAAGCTTTGGGTGTCGATGCGGTGGACTCGGGCTGGGGAGCGGGAACGGCACACGCTGCCAGCACCATGGCCAGAGCAAGCGGCATGGCTATTTTCAAAAAGTGTTTCATTGCGAGATCCTTCAAGCGTACACAGCCGCGTCAACAAACCGCTTGCCGAGCTGGTCTTTGGCGGAGAGTTGGGGGCCACCGGGAATCTCGGGCCAGGCAATGCCAATGTCCGGATCGTTCCAGGCAATGCACTGTTCATGCTCCGGGGCGTAGTAATC
Source organism: Rhodoferax saidenbachensis (assembly GCF_001955715.1). Taxonomy (NCBI): domain Bacteria; kingdom Pseudomonadati; phylum Pseudomonadota; class Betaproteobacteria; order Burkholderiales; family Comamonadaceae; genus Rhodoferax; species Rhodoferax saidenbachensis. Next base: position 3,154,706 of record NZ_CP019239.1, read on the forward strand.
GGTGGTCTTGTAGAGAAATTCAGCCGACTCTGACAACACCACGAAACCGTGGCCAAAACCTGCGGGGACCCACAGCTGCTTTTTATTCTCTTCAGACAATACACAACCAAACCATTTGCCAAAGTTGGGCGAAGACTTGCGCAGGTCCACCGCCACGTCAAACACTTCGCCTGCCACCGCCCGCACCAGCTTGCCCTGCGACTGCTGGATCTGGTAATGCAAGCCGCGCAGTACGCCACGCGCTGACTTGGAATGGTTGTCCTGCACAAACTGCACGTCCAGTCCGGTTGCCTGTGCAAAGACGCGCTGGTTGAAACTTTCGAAGAAAAACCCGCGGGTATCACCAAACACGCGCGGTTCAATCAGCAGAACCTCAGGCAAGGAAGTGGCGGTGACTTTCACAGCGCTTTTCCCTCATTCAGCAGACCGAGCAGGTACTGCCCATAGCCGTTCTTGGCCAGCGGCTGCGCGAGGCGCTGCAACTGGGCGCTGTCAATAAAACCATTGCGCCAGACGATTTCTTCCAGGCAGGCAATCTTCAGGCCCTGGCGCCGCTCCAGCGTGGCGATGAACTGCCCGGCTTCGAGCAGGCTGTCGTGCGTGCCAGTGTCCAGCCAGGCATACCCACGCTGCATGATCTGCACGCTCAAACTGCCTTGCTCCAAGTAAGCCTGGTTCACGGCGGTGATTTCCAGTTCGCCGCGCGCACTGGGTTTGACCGCCTTCGCAATGTCGACCACCTGGTTGTCGTAGAAATACAGGCCGGTCACCGCGTAGTTGCTTTGTGGCTTGGCGGGCTTTTCCTCGATGCTGCGGGCACGGCCATTCGCGTCAAACGCAACCACGCCATACCGTTCCGGGTCTTGCACATGGTAAGCAAACACGGTGGCGCCCTTCTCCTGCTGGTGCGCGTTGGCCAGCAGGGTGTGCAGGTCGTGGCCGTAGAAAATGTTGTCGCCCAGCACCAGCGCACTGTCGCTGTTGCCAATGAATTGCTCGCCAATGATGAAAGCCTGGGCCAGACCATCAGGGCTGGGTTGCACGGCGTATTCCAGATTGATGCCCCACTGGCTGCCGTCACCCAACAACTGCACGAAACGCGGCGTGTCTTGCGGCGTGCTGATGATGAGAATGTCGCGAATGCCTGCCAGCAACAGGGTGCTGAGCGGGTAATAAATCATGGGTTTGTCGTAAATGGGCAGCAGCTGCTTGCTGATGGCCAGTGTGGCCGGGTGCAGGCGGGTGCCGGAGCCACCGGCCAGGATGATGCCTTTGCGGGGGCGGGCTGCGGGTTTAGAGCTTGGGGCCATGGTCTATCTCGTTCAACATGCGTGTCACACCGACCTGCCAGGACGGCAACTGCAAGCCAAACACGGTCTGCAGTCTGGTGGTGTTCAAACGCGAATTATGCGGACGCCGGGCGGCCGTGGGGAAAGCAGAGCTGGCCACCGGGTTGACTGTTTTCGCTACTATTTTTATAGCTGGTTGCGCAATCACTGCCTGGGCTAACACGTAATTTGCATAAGAAAACCAACTGGTGGTGCCGGAAGCCGCCAGGTGGTAGATACCGGCCAGGCGCAGCGCCGCATCTGCGCCGGCCCCACGGACCTGGCCCAAGGCCTGCGCAGTTACATCGGCAATCAGGTCGGCACCGGTAGGCGACCCGATCTGGTCGTCGATCACATTCAGCGTGTCGCGGGTCTGCGCCAGGCGCAACATGGTCTTGGCAAAGTTGTTGCCGCGCGCGGCGTACACCCAGCAGGTGCGAAAAATCAGATGCCGCGGACAAGCTGCGGCAATGGCTTGCTCGCCTTCGAGCTTGGTGCGGCCATACACACTCAAGGGGCCGGTGGCATCGCTCTCTTGCCACGGAGTTTCTCCGTTGCCATCAAACACATAGTCGGTGCTGTAGTGGACCAGCCAGGCACCGAGTGCTTCTGCCTCTTGTGCCAGCACGCCAGGGGCCTGGGCATTGAGCAGGTGTGCCAACTCCAGCTCGCTCTCGGCTTTGTCCACTGCCGTATGGGCAGCGGCATTCACAATCACGTTGGGACGCAGTTGGCGCACTGTGGCACGCAGGCCGTCCAGATTGGTCAAGTCACCGCACAAACCATCCGGGTTCTGCAAGGCGTTTCGCCCCAGGGCGACGACTTCACCCAGCGGCGCCAGGCTGCGCTGCAGCTCCCAACCGACCTGGCCGTCGCGGCCGAGCAAGAGGATTTTCATGCGCGGCCGTATTGCGTTTGCAACCAGTCGCGGTAACCACCGCTTTGCACGTTGGCCACCCAATCCTGGTTGGACAGATACCACTGCACGGTCTTGGCGATGCCCGACGCAAAGGTTTCAGCGGGCTTCCAGCCCAGCTCTTTCTCGATCTTGCTCGCGTCAATGGCGTAACGCCGATCGTGGCCCGGGCGGTCGGCCACAAAGGCCATTTGCTCCACATACGGCTTGCCGTCTGCACGTGGACGCTGGGCATCGAGCAAACCACAGATGGTGCGCACGATGTCGATATTGGCCTGTTCGTTCCAGCCGCCAATGTTGTAGGTCTCTCCCACACGGCCCGCTTCCAGCACGCGGCGGATGGCGCTGCAGTGGTCCTTGACGTAGAGCCAGTCGCGGATCTGCTGGCCGTCGCCGTACACCGGCAGCGATTTACCGGCCAGCGCGTTGACGATCATCAACGGGATCAGTTTTTCAGGAAAGTGGTAGGGGCCGTAGTTGTTGGAGCAATTGGTGGTCAGCACCGGCAGGCCATAGGTGTGGTGCCAGGCGCGCACCAGGTGGTCGCTGGCGGCCTTGCTGGCGCTGTAGGGGCTGTTGGGTTCATGCGGATTGCGCTCGGTGAAGGCCGGGTCGTCCTTGGCCAACGATCCGTAGATCTCGTCAGTGGAGACATGCAAGAAGCGGAACTGCGCCTTGGGTGCTTCGGGCAAGGCACTCCACCAGGTACGCACCGACTCCAGCAACTGGAACGTGCCCACGATATTGTTCTGCACAAACGCTTCCGGGCCGTGGATGCTGCGGTCCACATGTGACTCGGCGGCAAAGTTCAGGATGGCGCGTGGCTGGTGGGTGCTGAGCAGTTGACCCAACAAAACCGTATCGGCAATGTCACCCTTCACAAACACATGGCGCGCGTCGCCCTGCAGACTGGCCAGGTTCTGCAGATTGCCTGCATAGCTGAGTTTGTCCAGGTTGACCACTGTCTCATCCCCGTACTCGGAACTGGCCAGCCAGTCCAGCACAAAGTTGGAGCCTATAAACCCGGCGCCACCGGTCACAAGAATTGTCATGCGTTCACCCGCTTCATTTTTTGGTTCAAGCCCTTGCGTCACTCCAGCGCAAGGCGCTGTTGTCGTCACCCCGGTAAATGGTTGTACCGGAACTGTCCACACAGTAATGCGGAGAAATAACCATGTTTTCAAAGTGCATGCCCGCACCGATCCGCGTGTACTCAAACAACACGCTGCGGGTGACCGAGGCACCCGCACGGACATGGCTGCCATGGCCTATCCAGGCCGGCCCGGTGATGGTGGCGCCAGGCTCCAGGCACACGCTGGAGCCGATATACACCGGCCCCTGAATAGTGACGGTGTTCCAGTCTATCGGCGTGTTCAGGCCCACCCATACGCCAGGACGCACTTCGTGGCCCGGCATGGTCATGTGCGCCACCTCGCCCTGCATCACGCGCTGCAGAACCGACCAGTAATCACTGACCCGGCCAATATCAATCCAGTTGAACGCCTGGTTCTGCACGTAAAAAGGAAGTCCTTTTTCGACCAGTAGCGGAAAGAGCTGGGAGCCAATATCAAAGGTCTGCGCCGGTGGCACCAGGGACAACACTTCCGGCTCAAAAATGTAGATCCCGGTGCTGGCGAGGGTGGATTTGGCTTGTGCAGGCGTGGGTTTTTCCTGAAAGGACTGCACCCGTCCGGCGGCGTCGGCCACGACCACGCCATAGTTTGCCACCTGCTCACGCGGCACATCCAGCGCAATCACACTGGCCACGGCGCCCTGCTGGCGGTGCTGTGCCAAGGCAGCACCAATATCCAGATCCACCAGCGCGTCACCACACAGTACCAGTGTGGTTTCGTCAAAAAAACCGGAAAAGTCCTGGATGCGGCGCATGCCGCCCGCAGAGCCCATAGGATGGGGCGTGATCTCTCCGTGGTCCAGCATCCCTTCGTAGGAATAGCCCAGCTCGACGCCCCAACGGCGGCCATCACCAAAGTACTCTTCAATCTTGCGGTGGTGGTAGGCCACGTTGACCATGATCTGGCGCACGCCGTGGCGTGCCATATGTTCGATCAGGTACTCCATGACGGGCTTACCGAGGATGGGCACCATGGGTTTGGGCAAATCCCGGGTCAGGGGACGCACCCGTGTGCCCTGACCAGCAGCCAGAATCATTCCCTTGGTCATTCGTGCGTGTTCCTGTGGTGTGATGGCCTGCGCAAATGCAGGCCCTTGCGACGAGTTTAAAGCAAGCCCCGCATGCAAATCACCGACAATGGCAGCCCGTACCAACCCACCCCAGCCAGCCTATGCGCGCTCCGGACTCCAGCCCCACCACGCCCCGCACACCCCCGCTTTTCTGGTGGGTGTTGGGGCTGCTGATTCTGCTGGCGTTGGTCCCTACCCTCTGGACCACTTGGGACCTGCGTGCCGCGGCCCTGTTTGCCGGGCCCGAGGCGCGTTTCACCTCCGTGCAGTGGTGGTGGGTGGAATGGATCAACTTCTATGTGCCCGCGGCCTTTCGTGTGCTGCTGCTGCTTGCATTTGGGGGCTGGATTTGGGCGTCGCTCAAACCTGCCCTGAAGGCCTGGCGCCTGCCTCTGGCCTTTGTGGTGTTGTCAGGCATTTTGGGACCGGGCTTGCTGGTGAATAGCGGCTTCAAGGACAACTGGCAGCGCGCCCGCCCCTACCAGGTGCAGGAATTTGGCGGCACCCAAGCATTCACCCGGGCCGCCGTGATCACAGACCAGTGCGATAACAACTGCTCTTTTGTCAGCGGCCATGTGGCCTGCGGTTTCTTCTGGGTAAGCCTGATGCTGGTGCAGCGCCGCCGACAAATCGGGTGGGCAGCAGGCGGTCTGCTCGCAGGAGGTGCCATCGGCTTCGCCCGCATGTCCGACATGGCCCACTGGTTGAGTGATGTGTTGTGGGCGGGGCCCATCACCTTGCTGTGCAGTTGGCTGGTCTGGAAGGTTTTGCAGCGCCTCTACGCTGAGAGCACACCCGTTACACAGTAGCGGGTTACAACAAACCGCTGTGTACCGTGGGGTAGCGCAACCGCAAGCCCAGTTCACGCTTCAAACGGGTGTTTACAAGGCGCCTGGACTCCCCCATGAAACTCAGCAACTGCAATGACAGTTGTTGCCCCGCACCGGCACGTGCCACGCGGGGTGGGCGCGGCAGCCCGTAGAGGTCTGCTGCCAAGTCAAAGTAGTCACCCATCTTCAGCACCGTATCGTCATTGACGTTGTAGACCCTTTGCGCTCCCCCACGCCAGAGCGCCAGCACGCAGGCACGCGCCAAGTCATCTGCATGGATATGGTTGGTGTACACGTCGTCCGCCGCCTGGAGTACGGGTGTGCCCTTGAGCAGACGCGTGCGCGGCGTACCGCCCTCACGGTCTGGCGCGTAAATGCCGGGAATACGCAGGATGCTGCTGCGCACCCCCGTGGCACGTCCAAAAAAGCGCAGATTTTGCTCAGCATCGACACGACGCATCGCCCGGGGCGTATCGGCATTCACGGCGCGTGACTCCGCCACCCAAGCCCCATCACAATTCCCGTACACCCCGCTGGTGGAGCCATACACCACGCTGCGGGGCAGACCACGCCTGCGCAGCGTTTGCAACAAACTACGGGTGCGCGGATCCGTCCAGCCCTCACCCGGCGGCGGGGCCAGATGCACGACCCGCGTCGCCAGACCCGCAAGACGCCGGACTGTGGCGGCTTGGTCCAGATTGCCCAGCAAAGGCGTCACGCCCTGCGCGCGCAAAGCGGCGACCCGGGTGACATTGGAGGTGAGCGCCAGCAGACGCACACGGGGCTGCAGGTTGCGGGCAACGCGCTGGCCGACATCACCACACCCAACCACCAGCACACGCTCGCGCCGAAATCGCGCAGGCAGCGCGCCGAGTGGGCTTTGGTTTGAAGGCAAAATCGCAGGCTGTCCAGAAAATCCCAAGGATACCCAAAAGATGAGCGCACCCGCGGCAGGCTCTGCCCCCTATTCCGTCACCGTACAGCCCAGCGGCCGCGTTTTCAGCGTGGATGCCGGGGAATCGGTGCTGGCAGCCGGCATTCGCTCAGGCGTGGGTTTGCCCTATGGCTGCAAGGACGGCGCCTGCGGCTCCTGCAAATGCAAGAAGCTTTCGGGTACGGTCATACACACCAACCACCAGACCAAGGCGCTGAGCCCTCAGGAAGAGGCCGATGGTTATGTGCTGACCTGCTGCGCCCAGCCGCAAACGGACGTGGTGCTGGAATCCCGCCAGGTGACCGAACTGGGTGCGCTGCCCATCAAACGCATGCCCACCCGGGTCACCACACTGCAACGCCTGTCCGATGACGTCATGGTGCTGCAACTGCAACTGCCCGCCAACGACACCTTTGCCTACCGGGCCGGGCAGTACATCGAATTTATCCTGCGCGATGGTGCGCGGCGCAGCTACTCCATGGCCAATGCACCGCACAACGGCCCCGGTGTGGAACTGCACATCCGCCATATGCCCGGCGGCAAGTTCACCGACCATGTGTTTGGCGCCATGAAGGAAAAGGAAATCCTGCGGGTCGAAGGGCCGTATGGTTCCTTCTTTTTACGTGAGGATTCCGACAAGCCCATCATCCTGCTCGCCTCGGGCACCGGTTTTGCGCCGGTCAAAGCCCTGCTCGAACAACTGCAGCACCTGAACTCCACCCGCCCTGTCACGCTGTACTGGGGTGGACGGCGTCCTGCTGATCTGTACATGGACGCCTGGCTGCGCGCGCAGTTGCCCGCCATGCCGCATCTGCGTTATGTGCCTGTGGTTTCCAATGCGCTGCCCGACGACCAATGGACCGGGCGCACCGGTTTTGTACACCGCGCCGTATTGCAGGACTTTGCCGACCTCTCGGGACATCAGGTGTACGCCTGTGGTGCGCCGATCGTGGTGGAGTCCGCCAAGGCCGATTTCTGCGCCACGGGTGGACTGCCCGAAGAAGAGTTTTTTGCTGACGCGTTCACCTCGGAAGCGGACAAACATGGCGCGTAGCGCCGGGACTCAGCCACAAACACGCGGACTGAACGCTGCGATTTGCTACTGAATTCATAGCTGCTTACGCAATCCCCATGAGGGATACAGCCCGATTTGGCTTGTATTTTGTGTGCAGCTATTAGCTCTGCACCGCGACTTCGGCGGGTGCTGGGCGCCACTCGCTAAGCACCACGGCACACACCACCATGGCGCCGCCCAGAGCCGCGCGCAGGGTCAAGGCCTCTGCCAGCCACATCCACGCAAACAATGCCGCAAACACCGGCTCCATGGCGTAAATCAGCGCGGCCTTGTCGGCCGCAACTGCGCGTTGTGCCCAGGCCTGCAAAAACAGCATGCCGGCCGTCGCCACCACACCCAGATAGGCCAGACCCCAGAGAATCTCGGCGTTCAGGCGGGATGGCAGGGTTTGCAGTTTGTCCGTGCCCCACGCATCCAGCAGCATCCAGACACAGGCCAGACCCGCCATCCAGACAATTTGCGCAGCCGCAAGCTGGCGCGGCTGGTGGCGTGCAGCCCTTTGGGACAACACAATCACATACAGCGCGTAGGCCAGCGCACCGAACACCGTGGCCGCATCGGCCAGCAGGTTCGCACCACCGTCCCACGACATCAAACCAATACCGGCACAGGCCAAAGCGGCGGCCAGCAACATCACCAGCGTTGGGCGGGCGCCAAAGGCCATCCCCAGCAGCGGCACCATCAACACGTTGAGGCTGGTCAGAAAGGCGCTGCGGTTGGAGGAGATGTACTCAAGACCGAATGCCTGCGCCACATACGACACCAGCACCAGCGCACCCAGCAGGCCGCCGTCCCGCCAGGTGTGGCGTGGCAGCCGCAGGGCAAAAGGCGCCATGCATACGGCAGCCAGCATGAAGCGCAGGGCCGAGACCTCCACCCCGCTTAGCTGCGCGGTAGCGATCTTCAGGACCGGAAAGGTGGCACCCCAGACCAGGGTGACCAGCAACAACGCCAGGACGTGGATATTCACCCGAGCCCAAACCACCGCAGCGTTTTATTCGCCCAGGTAGGCGGCACGCACCTTGGGGTCGTTGAGCATCTGCTTGGCATCACCACTCATGGTGACGATACCAGACTCCATCACATAACCACGGTTGGCAATCGACAACGCGCGGCTGGCGTTTTGCTCCACCAGCAGCACGGTCACGCCTTGGGCGTAGACGTCTTTCACCACCTCAAAGATCTTGTCGACCATGATGGGCGACAGACCCATGGAAGGCTCGTCCAGCAGCAGCACCTTGGGACGGCTCATGAGCGCACGGCCCATGGCCAGCATCTGCTGCTCACCGCCCGACATGGTGCCGGCCAGTTGGTCCTTGCGTTCACGCAGGCGCGGGAAGATGGTGAACATCTTTTCGATATCCTGCGCAATGCCGTCCTTGTCGTCACGGATGTAGGCACCCATCTGCAGGTTTTCGGTGATGGTCATGCGGGTGAACACACCACGGCCTTCCGGCACCATGGCCAGGCCCTGCTTGACCAGATCCCAGGGGCCCTGGCCCTTGATGCTCTTGCCCATGTATTCAATATCACCACCGGCGATTCCCAGCGTACCGGTGATGGCCTTCATGGTGGTGGTCTTGCCGGCGCCGTTGGAACCGATCAGGGAGACCAGTTCGCCTTCGTGCACTTCGAAATCCACACCCTTCACGGCCTGGATGCCACCGTAGGACACCTTGAGGCCCGTCACTTTGAGCAAAGTTTTGCTTGTCATTCTTGTTCCTTCGGGGGCTTAGTGCCCGCTCGTGCCCAGGTAGGCCTCAATCACTTTTTCGTTCTTCTGCACATCGGCAGGCGTGCCTTCGGCAATCTGCTTGCCGTAGTCCAGCACGGTCACGCGGTCACACAGGCCCATGACCAGTTTGACGTCGTGCTCGATCAGCAGAATGGTGCGGTTGTCGTTGCGAATGCGGTCAATCAGCTCGCGCAACATGACCTTTTCGGTGGCGTTCATGCCAGCGGCGGGTTCGTCCAGCGCAATCAGTTGCGGGTCGGTCGCCAGGGCACGTGCAATTTCCAGACGGCGCTGATCACCATAGCTCAGCGTGCGGGCCTTGTAGTCGGCAAACTTGCCGATGCCCACATAGTCCAGCAGTTCCCGTGCGCGCTTGGCAATCGCTGCCTCTTCAGACTTGAACCCAGGGGTGCGGAAAATCGCGCCCAGCAGGCCGGAGTGGGTGCGGATGTGGCGGCCCACCATCACGTTTTCCAGTGCCGTCATTTCGGCAAACAGGCGGATGTTCTGAAAAGTGCGCGCAATGCCAGCCTTCGCCACAGCGTGCACAGCCGTGGGTTGGTAGGTCTTGCCAGCCAGTTCGAACGTGCCACTGTCGGGTGTGTACAGGCCGGTGAGCACGTTGAAGAATGTGGTCTTGCCCGCGCCATTGGGGCCGATCAGGCCATACACCTGACCGCGTTTGATGTTGATACCCACATCGCTCAGGGCCTGCAGGCCGCCGAAGCGCTTGGATACACCGGAAACATTGAGTACGGTATCTGTCATTTGTTGTTCTCCTCAGGCCTTGGCGTTCTGCAAGGACTTGCCGTGCTCGGGTGAAGGCCAGAGGCCACGGGGGCGCGACAGCATGATGATGATCATGGCCAGGGCGATCAGCAGTTGGCGAAGAATCGAAGCGTCCAGTCGGCCGCCAGTCATGGCCTGCAACGGGGTTGCCACGTAACGCAGCACTTCGGGCAGGGCCGACAGTAAGACAGCACCCAGAATCACACCAGGCAAATGCCCCACGCCACCCAGTACCACCATGGCCACGATCATCACCGACTCCATCAGACTGAAGGACTCGGGCGAGATGAAGCCCTGGAAGGAGGCAAACATCACTCCGGACACACCGCCAAACGTGGCGCCCATGCCGAAGGCCAGCAGTTTCATGTTGCGGGTGTTGATGCCCATGGCCTTGGCGGCAATTTCGTCTTCACGAATGGCCATCCAGGCGCGGCCCACGCGGGACAGCTCCAGGCGGTGGCTGATCACCACGCTGATGACAACCAGCGCCAGGAAGAGGTAGTAATACAGCGACACCGAGGCAAACTCGAAACCAAAGAAGCTGTGCTTCTTGCCCAGGTCGAAGCCGAAGAAATGCAAGGAATCGATGCCAAGGAGACCCTTGGGACCATTGGTGATGTTGACCGGGTGATCCAGGTTGTTCAGGAACACGCGGATGATTTCGCCAAAGCCCAGAGTCACGATGGCGAGGTAGTCACCGCGCAGACGCAAGGTCGGTGCGCCCAGCAGGATGCCGAACAGGCCGGCAATACCGGCCCCCAGCGGAACCACGACCCACAGCGGTGTATGCAGGCCATTGGGGAACATGCCGGCCAGAAGGGGGAAGGTTTCCGTCAAATGCGGCGATGCCATCAGCCCGTACATGTAAGCACCAATGGCAAAGAAAGCCACGTAGCCCAGATCCAGCAGGCCAGCATAGCCCACCACGATGTTCAGGCCCAGGGCCAGCAGGATGTACAGCAGAGCCATGTCGGCAATGCGCACCCAGGCGTTGCCAAAACCCTGCAACAGCATGGGCAGCACGATCAGGCCGACCGCGGCAATCAGGAACAGAATAATTTTTTGCGTTTGTTTCATGCTTGCAAATTCCTCAGGCACGGTCCGCCACACGCTCACCCAGCAAGCCGGAAGGACGCAGGGTCAAGACGATGATCAGCACGATGAAGGCGAAGATGTCGGAGTAATGGCTGCCCAGCACACCGCCGGTCAACTGCCCGATATAACCCGCACCAATGGATTCGATCAGGCCCAACAGAATGGCCCCGACCACCGCACCGGCCAGGTTGCCAATGCCGCCGAACACCGCAGCCGTAAAGGCTTTCAGGCCGGGCAGGAAGCCCATGGCATGTTGCGCGGTACCGTAATTGGAGGCGTACATCACGCCGGCAATGGCGGCCAGCACGGCGCCAATGATGAAGGTAGCGGAAATCACCACATCAGGTTTCACGCCCATGAGGCCCGCCACACGCGGGTTCTCGGCGGTGGCACGCATGGCGCGCCCCAGCTTGGTGTAATTGACCAGCCACATCAGTATCGCCAAGGAGATGGCAGTGACACACAAGATCATCACCTGGGTCGGTGTGATCACTGCACCGGCAACATCAATCGGCGTGTTGGGTAAGAGCGTGGGGTAGGACTTGTAGTTGGGCTTCCAGATGATCATGGCCAGCGTCTGCAAGAGGATGGACATGCCGATGGCAGTGATCAGCGGGGCCAGTTTGGGGCTGTTGCGCAGGGGCCGGTAAGCCACCTTTTCGATCACGAAGTTCAGCGAAGCGGCAACCACGCAGGCAATGATGAGAGCGATAAAGAGAATCACGAAGCCGGGGGTGCCGGGCATGGACTCCTGCATCAGTCCGATGATGGTCCAACTGGTCAGGGCCCCGACCATCATGACTTCGCCGTGGGCGAAATTGATCAGGTTAATGATGCCGTACACCATGGTATAGCCCAAAGCAATGAGCGCATACATGCTGCCTAACACCAGACCATTGATGATCTGCTGTATCAAGATATCCATAAAACTTCTCCGATTTTTGGCCGGCGCATGGGTCAGCAGTTTGTTTCAGCAAATTGTTGACAAGCGGTCCGGCCTTGTGGGCTGTACCTGTTCTTAAGCAAGAAACCCGCCACGATGGATGTGTGGCGGTTGAGTGGGGGGGATTGTAGCGAACGGCAACCGCTGTTACGGCCCACGCCTGCGGGGGTTTACCCTCTTGTGCTTCCGCCGGGCGCAAGAAGCGCGTGGGTCGTTATTTCTTCTGGTTCAGTGCCTGCAAGGTGCGCATTTTTTCCGCAATGCGGATTTCCAGCCCGCGTTCCACCGGGCGATAAAACGCGGTATCGGGCATGCCATCAGGCAGATAACGCTCACCGGCGGCAAAACCGCCCTCCTCGTCGTGTGCGTAACGGTAGTTCTTGCCGTAGTCCAGCTCCTTCATGAGCTTGGTTGGCGCATTGCGCAGGTGCATAGGCACCGGACGGGTGCCGTCTTTCTTCACAAAGGCCCGGGCCTCGTTGTAGGCCTTGTAGACCGCGTTGGATTTGGGCGCTACGGCCAGATAGACCACACACTCGGCCAGCGCCAGCTCGCCTTCGGGCGTGCCCAGGCGCTCGTACACCTCGGCCGCGTCCAGCGCCAGGCGCAATGCCCGCGGATCGGCCAAGCCGATATCCTCGCTGGCCATACGCACCAGACGGCGCGCCATGTAACGCGGGTCTGCACCGCCATCGAGCATGCGCACCAGCCAGTAGAGCGCAGCGTCCGGGTCGCTGCCGCGCACACTTTTATGCAACGCGGAAATCGTGTCGTAAAACTGCTCACCGCCTTTGTCATAACGGCGCATGCGCTCGCCCAGGACCTTGAGCAGCCAGACATCGGTGATTTCCTCCACCTTCTCCTGCACGGCGGCGACGGCCAGCGTTTCCAGTGTGTTGAGCAGGCGCCGGGCGTCGCCATCGGCATAGGCAATGAGGCGATCAATTGCTATGTTTTCGATAGCTGGTAGCGCACCATCTGCGCGGGCTCTGGCTACGATTTGCTTTAAATCCTCCTCACCGAGCGGCTGCAGCACGTAGACCGCGGCCCGCGACAGCAAGGCCGAGTTGACCTCGAAAGACGGGTTCTCGGTGGTCGCGCCGATGAAGGTGAACAGGCCGCTTTCCACGTGCGGCAAAAAGGCGTCCTGCTGGCTCTTGTTGAAGCGGTGCACCTCGTCCACAAACACGATGGTGTGGCGCTGCTCCAGGCCATCGCGTGCGATTTGCGCCTGCTCCACCGCTTCGCGGATGTCCTTCACACCGCCCAGCACCGCGCTGATGGTGATGAACTGCGCGTCGAAGGCGTCGGCCATGAGCCGTGCAATCGTCGTCTTGCCGGTGCCCGGCGGCCCCCAGAGGATGCAGCTGTGCGGCTGGCCCGACTCAAACGCCAGGCGCAAAGCCATACCCTCGCCCAGCAGATGCTGCTGGCCAATCACCTCACCCAGCGTCTTGGGGCGCAGGCGCTCGGCCAGGGGTTGGTGGTTGCGGGCGGCTGTGCTCGTCATGGAAGCCATCAAACCAGGGATTGCGGCTGCTCGATCATCTTTTGGTAGACCATGCTTTGCAACAGCATCTGGTCATTCGGCTGCATGTCGACAAACTCCAGACCGAAGTGCGCCAGCGTGGTGCCGCTCTGCTTGAGCGCCTCGTCTTCAATGACCGCGCGTACTGCGGCCCGCAGTGTCAACGTCGTCTCGATGTTGTGCAGTTTCAGCCGAAAATTCAAACGCATCACGTCGCCCACCTCAGCGGTATTGCGCCGGGCATCCAGCAACGCACCGTTGGCACTGAGGTTCGAGATGATGCCCGCCAGTTCGGTGTCCGCTGCACGCTCCAAAAAGACTTTGGCGATGATCTTGGCGCGCACACGGGCGGACTTGCGTATCACGGTACCCTGCACTTCCTTGGGGAAAGAAAGATGCAGGTAGTTATAGGGTAGCTTGCAAACCCGCTGAATATCGCATGCGAAACCAAAGGCGTTCTGGCTGGAAAAAACCCGCATGATCAGCACGTCTTTTTCCATCAGCTGCAGACGTGTACCGTCGGCAGCCACTGGCGCGGTGACCAGGATGCTGAGCCCCGGCATAAACCCGATCAGGCGCACGGAGCAGCGTTCCGTGGACACGTTGGCGGGCACCTGTGCCTGCAAGCGGTCCCCCACCTTGAGGTTCATCGCGTCAAAAGGAAACGTGTCCTGCGACGCGCCTGACGACTCCGGCTTGGTGGTGTTTCCGTTCAGGCTGTCATTGCTTGCATCTGAATCCTGGTCGTCGCGCGTCGCCACCTGGCTATTCATGGTGTGTGCACTTTCATCATTGCCGGATCACATCTGCACCCGCGGGCGGTTTGAACTGGAAAATGCTGGCGTCCAGCGCCGCATTCGCCTGAAAGCCGGTAAACGTCATAACCGACCGCTGGCCAAAGCTGTCCAGTATTTCCAGCACGGCAAATTCGCCGGCCTTGAAGCCAACGCGCACGTTTTGCAGCGAACTCTCTTTCGCTTTCGGCGTGGCCTGCACCCACTCCAGACCGTCCTTGTCGGGCGCAGCAGCCAAAGCAAAGTCAGCCTGCAGGGCTTTCAGATCGGGGGCCGATGCAATCAGTGCGGCGGGGGTGGAGCCCAACACGGCAGCCTGTTTGCGCGCGGTGACCTGGTTCAGGTCCACGTCGTACAACCACAGGGTCTGGCCATCGGCCACCATGGTTTGTTCGAACGGCTTTTTGTAGACGAAGCGGAAACGGTTGGGGCGGGTGAACTCGAACGTTCCGCTGGAGGTTTTGGCACGTGCGGCCTGACCGTCCTTGGCAGGCGCGGTCACCACCTGGCTGAATTCAGCCCGGCCCGTCTTCACCGTTTTGGCGAAGTTTTCAAGGCTTTCCAGGCCTCCAGCCCTCGCGGATATTGCGCAAGCAGCTATCAAAATAAGAGCAATTTGCTTCATAAATCTGTAGGGTTGGGGTCAGAGCACATTTGCTGCGCAAAGTGGTCTGACCCACAAGGTTACTCCGAACGCGCAGGCACCAGGATTTCGCGCTGGCCACTGCCGCTCATGCTGCTGACCAGCCCGGCTTTTTCCATGTCTTCCACCAAACGCGCGGCCCGGTTGTAGCCAATCTTGAGGTGGCGCTGCACCAGCGAGATACTGGCCTTGCGGTTTTTGAGCACCACTTCCACGGCCTGGTCGTACATCGGATCTTTCTCGCCACCACCGCCCGCTTCACCGGGCAGGCCGTCTTCGCCATCGACCGTGCCGCCTTCGAGCACGCCTTCGATGTAGTTGGGCTCGCCCTGGCTCTTGAGGTAACTCACCACGCGGTGCACTTCTTCATCACTGACAAAGGCGCCGTGCACGCGGATCGGCTGGCCGCTGCCACTGGCCATATAGAGCATGTCGCCCATGCCCAGCAAGGCTTCTGCGCCCATCTGGTCCAGGATGGTGCGGCTGTCAATCTTGGAGCCCACCGAGAAGGCAATACGCGTGGGAATATTGGCCTTGATCAGGCCGGTGATCACGTCCACGCTGGGGCGTTGCGTGGCCAGAATCAGGTGGATACCGGCAGCCCGCGCCTTTTGCGCCAGACGGGCAATCAGCTCTTCAATCTTTTTGCCCACCACCATCATCAAATCCGCCAGTTCGTCGATCACCACCACGATGTGCGGCAGGCGCTCCAGCGGCTCGGGGGATTCGGGCGTCAGGCTGAACGGGTTGTAGATGAACTCACCGCGCGCCTTGGCATCGTCCATCTTGACGTTGTAACCCGCCAGATTGCGCACACCCATCTTGCTCATGAGCTTGTAGCGGCGCTCCATCTCGGCCACGCACCAGTTCAGGCCGTGCGCGGCCTGGCGCATATCGGTC
The DNA here is from genome assembly GCF_001955715.1 of Rhodoferax saidenbachensis. Classification (NCBI taxonomy): domain Bacteria; kingdom Pseudomonadati; phylum Pseudomonadota; class Betaproteobacteria; order Burkholderiales; family Comamonadaceae; genus Rhodoferax; species Rhodoferax saidenbachensis. The sequence goes on from NZ_CP019239.1 coordinate 3,170,418, forward strand.
ACCACAGGGGCCAGCAGGTGCGGAATACCCTCGTACACCGACATTTCCAGCATCTTGGGGTCGATCATCAGCAGGCGTACATCGCGCGCTTCGGCCTTGTACAGCAGCGAAAGAATCATCGCGTTGATACCCACGGATTTGCCGGAGCCAGTGGTACCGGCCACCAGCACGTGGGGCATCTTGGCCAGATCGGCGACGATGGGGTTGCCGACGATGTCCTTGCCAAGGCCCATGGTCAGCAGGGACTTGCTGTCGTTGTAGACCTGTGAACCCAGAATTTCGGACAGCTTGATGGATTGGCGTTTGGCATTGGGCAACTCCAGCGCCATGTAGTTTTTGCCGGGGATGGTTTCCACCACGCGAATGGAAACAAGGCTCAACGAACGCGCCAAATCCTTGGCCAAGCCCACAATCTGTGAACCCTTCACACCCGTGGCGGGCTCGATCTCGTAGCGGGTAATCACCGGGCCGGGCTGGGCCAGCACCACGCGCACTTCAACGCCAAAATCCTTGAGGCGCTTCTCGATCATGCGGCTGGTCATCTCCAGCGTCTCGGGGGCCACGGTTTCCTGGCGCAACTGGGCGCCGTCCAGCAGCGCCACCTGCGGCAGCTTGCTGTCCGGCATTTCGGAGAACAGGGGCTTTTGCCGTTCCTTGGCCACGCGCGTGCTGGGGGGCAGATCAACGATGACGGGCTCAATTACCACCGGCAACGGGTGATGCACTTCAATCTCTTCGCGCTCTTCCATTACCACTTCTTCGCGCTCGCGCATGGCTTGCTGGCCCAGCTCCATGTCCTGCGCCAGTTCACGCTTCTCGCGCTGTGTCTCCACCAGCGTATACACCCACGCCCCAATACGCTCGGCCACATGCATCCAGGAAAAACCGAACACCATGGAAGCGCCCAATACGCCCAAGGCAATGGAGACCAGACCGGAACCTGCGAAACCCAACCATTGCACGCTCCAAGGCCCGACCAGGTAACCCAGCGCCCCGCCGCTGTAACCCGGCAAACGCGACTCCAGGCTGTAGAGGCGCGCCCACTCCAGAGAGGTGCTGCCATAGATCAGCATGGCCAGACCCAACCAGAATCCCAAGCGCCGGGCCCACTGGGTCCAGGCGCCGGCGGCCGCCACATCAGAGGGCACACCCGGCCAATCTTCACCGCGCAAGCGGTTTGCCAGCACCGACAACCACAGGCGCACACACACCGCCACACACCACCAGACCGAGAAGCCCAACAGGAAATAACTGAGATCGGCCACCCAGGCCCCCAGGCGCCCGATCCGGTTGACCACGGCCGTGCCGGCACCGGAAGTGGACCAGGCCGCATCCAGCGGCGAATAACTCAGCAGGGCAATCAACCACAACAACAAGGCCACAAAGCCCACGCTCAGGGCAATTTCATTGGCAAACCGGCCGACGCCGGACGGCCCTGCAGACGCGGGCGTGGAGCTGGAATTCAGGGTATTGAGCGAATATGTCATGTCACCAATCAACGAGGGATGGCGCGGCGTTCAATCACGCGCACCGCACCGCCTGGCAGGGTTTCGATAAAACCCTGCTCTTCAAAATCTTTCATCACCCGGCTGACCATCTCGCGCGACGCACCCACCATCTTGGCAATGTCTTGGCGGGACACTTTTTCCCGTATCACCATCTGTCCGTCGTCACCAGAAACGGCCGACTCCAGCAGCACCGTGGCCACCCGGCCGTAAACACCCATCAGGGCCATGGAACCAATTTTCTGGTCGGCACTGCGCAAACGCTGCACCAGCCCCCGCATGACGGTGTAAGCCATGGAGGTGTTTTCACTGACGCAACGCGAAAAGTCGTCCCGCCCCAGTACCAGCGCATCGGTCTGCACCTCAGCCAGCACGGTGGCGGAATGGGCGTCGTTGTCGATCAGGCTCATCTCTCCAATATAGTCACCGGCCCGCAGGGTGGCCAGAATGACCTCGCGGCCTTTGCGGTCGGTCATCAGCACTCGGGCCCGACCGGCCAGGATGATGTACAGCGCGTGGGAGGTTTTCCCTTGCTCCACCATGGCTTCGCCACGCTTGAATCGCCGTTTGCCGACCACATCTACCAAGGATTCGGTCTGCTGGGGCGTGAGCATCGCAAACAGGGGGACCCTGCGGATCAAATCCAGGTTGCTCAGCATTGACATTGAATCGTTCCCTGAAAAACAGAATAGGGTTTCTTACAATCAGGCCCACAAGTCTGCAGGCCCCTCACTCTTGATCGCCAACTGTACACGGCCTTGCTTTCGTTTCACACACCATAGGTAGCCCATGCCCTCCTCCAAACACGCCAAAGTGCTCATTCTGGGCTCTGGCCCCGCCGGCTATACCGCAGCCGTCTATGCCGCCCGCGCCAACCTGAATCCGGTACTGGTCACCGGCATGGCCCAGGGTGGTCAATTGATGACCACGACCGAGGTCGACAACTGGCCTGCCGACGTGCAGGGCGTGCAGGGCCCGGAACTGATGCAGCGCTTTCTGGAGCACGCCGAACGCTTCAAAACCGAGGTGCTGTTTGACCACATCAACACGGTGGATCTGAGCAAGCGTCCTTTCACTTTGAAGGGCGATACCGACGAATACACCTGCGATTCGCTCATTATCGCCACCGGCGCCTCTGCCAAATACTTGGGATTGCCCTCAGAAACGGCCTTCATGGGCCGCGGCGTCTCCGGTTGCGCCACCTGCGACGGCTTCTTCTACCGCGAACAGGTCTGCTGCGTGGTCGGTGGCGGCAACACCGCCGTGGAAGAGGCGCTGTACCTCTCCAATATCGCCAGCAAGGTGTATCTCGTGCACCGCCGTGACAAGTTCAAGGCCGAGCCCATCCTGGTGGACAAGCTGATGGACAAGGTAGCCGCGGGCAAGATCGTGCTAAAAACCTTCAACACCCTGGAAGAAGTACTGGGCGACGCCTCCGGCGTGACCGGTATCCGCATCAAGAGCACCAAAGACGGCTCGACCGAAGATTTGGTGCTCAAGGGTTGCTTTATTGCTATTGGCCATGCGCCCAATACCGAAATTTTCCAGGGCCAACTGGAAATGGCGGGCGGCTACCTGACCACCCAGGGTGGCCTCAAGGGTTTTGCCACCCAAACCAGTATCCCCGGCGTATTTGCCGCGGGCGACGTGGCTGACCACGTCTACCGTCAGGCCATCACCAGCGCCGGCACAGGCTGCATGGCAGCCCTGGATGCCCAGCGCTTTCTGGAACAGCAGGAATAAAGGCTCAAGGCTCCGGCGCTGCCGGAGTCGCTCCCCCTCCCAAGCACTAATTTGCCTTGGACAGGCTCGGCGGCACATTGATCCAGACCGGATATTTGCCGTTAGGCTATAATCCGAGGCTTTGCTGAATTCTCCCCGTGAGGGGATTTCCCGTCATTCGGGGTTTGGCAGTTCCGCCCAGGCACAGATAGTGGTGAATGGGCGGGGGGTTACCGCCACCCTTTTTCTTGGCGAGGTGAGGTTGGAGCGAGATCGAAGCGGTTTGTTTTTCAAGCCATTTTGATCCTCCGTGAAAACCGTTTATATCGGAGTAGTGTCCACATGGCACGCGTATGTGAAGTAACGGGCAAAGGCCCCATGGTCGGAAACAATGTTTCCCACGCCAACAACAAAACAAAGCGCCGGTTCCTGCCGAACCTGCAATACCGCCGTTTCTGGGTCGAGACCGAAAACCGCTGGATCCGTTTGCGTATTTCAAACGCAGGTCTGCGTTTGATCGACAAAAAGGGTATTGATGTTGTGCTCGCAGATCTGCGCGCACGTGGCCAGGCATAAGGAGAAAAACCATGGCAACCAAAGGCGGACGCGAAAAAATCAAGCTGGAATCTACAGCTGGCACCGGTCACTTCTACACGACCGACAAGAACAAGAAAACCATGCCCGAGAAGATGCTGATCAAGAAATTTGATCCCGTCGCTCGCAAGCATGTGGACTACAAGGAAATGAAGCTGAAGTAATTCAGGTTCTTCCAGTCCCAGGAAAGCCCGCCCTGTGCGGGCTTTTTTACGTCCGCACTTTTTGGGTGATTGAGCGGAGGCATTTCTTTTGCCCGCAGCAGATGGGGCTTGGCCGCGCGAAGTGAATCCAATGCCTTTGGTACACCAGCACTTCGCAAGAGTAGTCGGGGTGTGCGTTTTGCGTAGGTAAATGAGGAGGCCGAAGGCCGGGGGACACGCAGCAAAACGTACACCCAGACTGCTCTGGAGCGCGCACAAGACCTCAACCCACAAACCACGCGCGCACAAAAAAGCCCGCACAAGGCGGGCTTTTGGGAGAAGCGAGGGACGTCTTAAACGCGGGCTGCGCGCAGCTTCAGGGAGAACTCACGCAGAGCGGCAATGCCGCTCTCTTCCGCACGGTGACACCAGGCTTGCAGGTCCTTGGCCAACTGCTCGCGCGACACATGGGTGTTGAGCCACATCTGACGCAGCTCTTCGCGCATGGTCACCATCTTGTCCAGTACGGGAGACACTGCACGGGCTTGGGCCAGTTGGGGAGCCGCAGCAGCAGGCACTTTTTCCTCGTCGCGGTGCATCCAGCGTTTGGCAGCCTTCACAACAGCAGCGTCAGCGCTACGGGCTTTGACCGATTCGAACTCATCACGGGCTGCCTGGCGCACACCCTTGGCGTAAGCGGCCATGATTTCGTAGCGGTTGGCGATCAGAGCTTCCAGTGTCTTTTCATCGGCCACTGGGCGAATATCACCATAGGCGGCCTTGGGTGGTGTTTTCTTGACTTTGGCCAGACCGACCGCTTGCATCATGGTGATGTACATCCAGCCAATGTCAAACTCGTAGGGCTTGACCGACAGCTTGGCCGACGTGGGGTAAGTGTGGTGGTTGTTGTGCAACTCTTCACCGGCAATGATGATGCCCCAAGGGGAAATATTGCGGCTTTGGTCCGCAGCTTCAAAATTGCGATAACCCCAATAGTGGGCAGCGCCATTGATGATGCCGGCGGCGGTAATCGGGGTCCATGCCATTTGCAAGGCCCAAACGGCCAGACCGGCAGCGCCGAACAGGGCCAAGTCAATGATCATCATCAAGCCCACGCCCTGCCAAGAGTAGCGGGTGTACAGATTGCGTTCGATCCAGTCGTCCGGTGTGCCGTGGCCAAAACGGGCCATGGTTTCCTTGTTCTTGGACTCGGCGCGGTACAGCTCAGCACCTTCGAACAGCACCTTTTTGATGCCATACACGTGCGGGCTATGTGGATCGTCCGCCTGCTCGCATTTGGCGTGGTGCTTGCGGTGAATGGAAGCCCACTCCTTGGTCACCTGGCCGGTCGTCAGCCACAGCCACAGACGGAAGAAATGGGAAGCAATGGGGTGCAGGTCCAGCGCGCGGTGGGCCTGGTGGCGGTGCAAGAACACGGTCACGCTGATCATGGTGACGTGTGTCATGGCCAAGGTGAACAGAACGATCTGCCACCAAGCGATGTCCCACATGCCGTGGGCAAGCCATTCAATCGCCGCGTTCAGCACAGCCCAGTCGGGTAACAACATAGTTCAACCACTCTCACAACGAGGATTAGTAATAGTTACTAGAGACGGTGCCCTAGTCAGTCCCTGATTTTAATGGACCCCGGGTGTTTTGACCAGTCAAATAACCCTGAACTTAAAAAGCTTTAACTTTCGTCAAAGTATTTACTTCTTTTCCCAAATTGCAGCAAAAAATCCATCCGTCTGATGTTTGTGGGGCCATAAACGCAGAAATTGCCCGCCATTTTCACCGCCGCTGCACAAGGATTGGGCGTTTTCCACCTTGAGCCCCGTCAGGATTTCAGCCGCCGGCAAAGGCGTCCAATCCGGATTCGCAGCGCTGAAGGCTTCGGCGATGGCCTCATTTTCCTGCGGCAGGACGCTGCAGGTGGCGTAAACCAAACGCCCACCCGATTTCACCATGCGGGAGGCGCTTTGCAGAATGGACGCCTGTATGACGGCCATCTCTTCCACAGCCTTCATGTCCTGGCGCCATTTGAGATCAGGATTGCGGCGCAAGGTTCCCATACCGGTGCAAGGCGCATCGACCAGCACACGGTCAATTTTGCCCGAAAGACGCTTGACCCGGTCATCGCGCTCGTGGGCAATGGCCGCCGGGTGCACATTGGAGAGGCCACTGCGCGCCATGCGCGGTTTGAAGGAGTCCAGCCGCCCGGCGGAGGTGTCAAAGGCATACAAGCGGCCCGTGCTGCGCATGGCAGCGCCTATGGCCAGCGTCTTACCGCCCGCACCTGCACAAAAATCGACGACCATCTCGCCGCGCTTGGCGTCCAGCAACATGGCCAGCAACTGCGAACCTTCGTCCTGCACCTCGAAATCACCACGCACAAAGGCTTCATGTTTGTTGAGCGCAGGTTTGCCCGCAATGCGCAGGCCCCAGGGGGAGTACGGCGTGGGCACAGCCTTGATGCCGGATTTGGCCAGGTCTTTTTGCACATCTGCGCGCTTGGCCTTGAAGGTGTTGACCCGCAAATCCAGCCCAGCGCCCAAGTTCATGCTTTGAGCCAGCGCCCAGAATTCGTCACCCAACTGGTCCTTGAGCGGCTGTACCAACCACTCAGGCAAGTTGTGGCGGTGGCGTTCCATCAGATCTTCTGGCTTGACCTTTTCGCACTGGTCCAGCCAGTTGATCTCCTGCTCGGTCAGCGCGCTGCGCAGGAAATCACCGGGGCCGTAAAAGCCCAGAATCGCCAGACGCCGTTCTTTGGGGCCGCTGCCCGAAGGGGCCAGATGGTCAAACAGCAGCTTTTTACGCAGCACGGTGTAGACCGTTTCGGCCAGCGTGGCGCGTTCGCGCGGCCCCAGGCCCCGGTTTTCGCGGAAAAAACGGGAGACGATGGCGTCCGCCGGGTGGTCAAATTTGAGGGTCAGACGCACCAGTTCGGAACAGGCGTCAAGCAGGGCTTTTGGATGCATAGGCTAGGATTGTCCCACGCGCGGCCGAACAGCCCCCAGGCACACACCGCAGCACGCCACCTAAAGGCTTACGAATGAGCGAAGAAAAACTCCCCCCTCTGATCACCACTCCACCCGGCCGTTACCGCCATTACAAGGGCATGGAATACGACGTACTGGACACCGTACGCCACAGCGAGACGCTGGAACCCATGACCCTGTACCGCGCGCTGTACGGCGAACATGGCCTGTGGGTACGCCCGGCGGCGATGTTTTTGGAGACCGTGGTCATCAACGGCATCGCCCAACCCCGTTTCACCAAAATTTAACGCTAAAAGTGGCGCTAGCCCCTATGGGTATTGCGCAAGCCGCTACTGATTAAATAGCAATTCACGCCCCTGCTGGCGATTCGGTCGCATTGCAGGGCAGCATGAGCGTGACCGCCAGCCCGCCCGTGGGAGCGTTGGTCAGATGCAGGCTACCGCCGTGCCGCTGGGCGATGTCGCTGGCCGTAGCCAGCCCGAGACCAACGCCGCCGCTGTTGCGGTTGCGGGAGCTTTCCAACCGGTAAAACGGGGCCAACACCTTGTCCAGTTCGTCCGTCGGAATGCCAGGGCCGTCGTCGTGCACCGTGATACGCACCCCTTGCGCCGTGTCCGCCACACGAATGCGTGCGCGCACCCCGTAGCGCACCGCGTTCTCCACCAGATTCGCAAGACAGCGGCGCAAGGCCGACACCTGGGCGCGCACCGGCCGGACGGTGATGGCGCCCGTGACCTGGACATCCTGACCACAATCCTGGCAGTCGTGGGCCATGCTCATTACGAGTGCCCCCACATCCAGCAGCACCAGAGGTTCGGGGTCGGCCGCACCGCGCAGGTAGTCCAGCGTGGCGCGGATCATGGCGTCCATCTCCAGAATGTCGCGGCCAAACCGCTGGCGCTCCTGTGCATCCTGCAGGCCTTCGGCACGCAGGGCCAGGCGCGTCAGCGGGGTGCGCAGGTCGTGTGATACAGCGGCCACAAACTGATCACGCTGTTCCAGTTGCTGTCGGATGCGGCTTTGCATCTGGTTAAAGACACGCGTAGCTTCACGGCACTCGGTGGTGCCCTCCTCGCGCAGCGGGGCACGGTGGATATCGCGGCCCAGCTCGCGCGCTGCACCCGCCAGGCGGCGTATGGGTTCGGACAACCATTTGGCCCCCACCCAGGCAGCCAGCAGCAATGCCCCCAGACGCACCGCAATATCGAGCAGCAAACCCATGTGGAACATCGGTGGTGGGGCCGGCGGCGCACTGCGCGGAAATTCCGTATGCGGAGGACGCGGCATGATCTCGAACATCAGCGTCAACGCCAGCACATGGCTACTCACTGCAACAACGATCAACAACAGCGCCAGACGCCCAAACAGGGTGCTGGGCAAAAGCCGCGCGAAGGGAATTTTCCCCACGGGCCGTCCCCAAGGGGACGTGCGCCCCTTTCGGAGGGCGGCGATACGCTCTCGCCTCTGCAGCCGCAGATGCGAGGGCGTTGCGGCAATACGCCATGCACGGTTCCTGGGCCGCGCGTCGGCGGAGTGTGGGGGCGATATCAGGCCCGCCACGCCATACGCCCCTGCACCGACTGCACGTTGAACATATAGCCGGCGCCCCGCACCGTCTTGATCATCGAAGGTTCGTCCGGATCATCGGCCAGCTTTTGCCGCAGGCGCGAAACCAGCAAATCAATGCTGCGTTCAAACGCATCCATGGCGCGGCCCCGTGCCTGCTCCATCAACTGGTCGCGGCTGAACAGGCGGCGCGGCGTTTGCAAAAAGGTGGTCAGCAGGCGGAACTCTGCGTTGGACAACGCCACCACCAGCCCGGTGGGCGAGGTCAGGCAACGGTCTTCACGGTGCAGCTCCCAGCCGTCAAAACACACCACGTCACTGCGCGCCGGGTTGGATGCAGCATCGCTTTGCGCTGCGCGGCGCAACACCGTTTGGATGCGTGCCACCAGCTCGCGCGGCTCAAAGGGTTTGCTGACATAGTCATCGGCACCATTTTCCAGCCCAACCACTCGGTCAAAGGTATTGGAGCGGGCCGTGAGCATGATGACCGGCAGGCGCGAGTGCTGGCGGATTTCACGCGACAGCACCAGGCCGTCGGTTCCGGGCAGCATCACGTCCAGCACGACCAGATCGATCGGATGGCTGTCCAGTTGGGTACGCATGCTGTCACCGTCGCAGGCCACGTGGGCGACGAAGTTGAAACGTGTCAGGTATTCCCCCAGCAGACTGGTGATCTCGGTGTCGTCATCCACGATCAGGATATGGGCGGCGGATTGCATCGGTGAAACGTCCTTGGAAGCAAATCAGTGTAGGGAAAACCTGTCTTTTTGAGGTTTAGAAAAGACCGGGAATGCCGTGCCTGTTAGCGCTTACCCACCGGCTTTTGTACCAAGGCCGGTACAAAGCGGACAAAACAGCGTTACGCACGTGTCCAAGAATGGACCTGTCGCCTCACGCCTGCTTTGGGCTGGGTGACATCGCACTCCAACCCAGAAAGGATTCACCATGAGCTCCATCAATGGTGTCAGTGGCTCAAGCAATGCTTGGGCCGCACTGAACACCCAAAGACAGGCCAAGATGTTCGCCAAAGTTGACACCGACAGCAGTGGCGGCGTTGACAAGGCAGAACTGCAAACCATGCTGAGTGACATCAGCAAGAAAACCGGTGTCAGCATCAGCGGCAGCGCTGACGAGACATTCAGCACTATGGACAGCAATGGCGATGGCCAGCTCAACAGCGACGAGCTGTCCAAGGGCATGCAAAGCCTGATGCCAGCACCATCGTCCACCGTGGACTTCGCCCAGGCACGCGCCGGCGCGCAAGGTGAGCCGTCCGACGATCTGTTTGCCAAGCTCGACACCAACGGCGATGGCAGCGTCGACAAGGGCGAGCTCACCGTCCTGACCGACAAGATCAAGTCCGACACGGGTAAAGACGCTACAGAAGCCTTCAGCAAGCTGGACTCCGATGGCGACGGCAAACTCACCCAGTCGGAGTTTGCGGCTGGCCGTCCTGACAAAGCGGCCCAAGGCGGTGGCACCCCACCCGCGGGCGGGCCGGGTGGACCCGGCGGCGCGGGGGGCAGCAAGTCGGCCTCTGCGGATAACACCACCACTTACGACACGCTGGATACCAACCAGGACGGTACGGTGTCTGAACTGGAACGCCTGGTCGGCGAGATCCAGAACGCGTCGACCGCTGCATCGGGTGACGCTGCCGACAACAGCGCCAGCCTGGACATCGCCAAACTGGCCAAGCAGTTGTATGCACAGCTCTCCAACGGCTGGACGCAACAAAACCAGAGCACGCTCAGTGCCATGGCCTGACGTTGCCTAGTGCATCCCACCGTGGCGGCACTGCACCACGGTGGGACCTTCACGAATCTTTACGCTGAAGACATGGCAGCCACATTCGCATCGGGACAATGGGCAGTGTGCTTCACCGAACAGTCCAAAGCGGTGTGGTGCCGTACATTGAACGTTCCATGCCCACGCCAAAACCACACTACACGCCCTTTGCCCACCCCACGCCGCTACGTCTGCATGCGCTGGCCTGGACCCTGACACTTCCGCTGGTCCTGTCCGGCTGTGCCTCCTGGCTGCCCCAGCGTGCGCTGGGCCCTGACACAACGCCTGTGCCAACCAGTTGGTCCACGGCGGCATCCAACGCAGGCACGACCAGCCCGACTGCGCTGGCCCAGTGGTGGCAGGGCTTTAACGATCCTTTGCTGACCACACTGGTCACCCAGGCGCTGCAAGCGAATACCAGTGTGCGCACCGCACAAGCGGCGTTGCAGCAGTCGCGTGCGCTGCGCGATGTCAAAGACGCCAACATGCTGCCCGGCGCCAACGGCTCCGCGTCTGCACAACGCAGCCAGACCGACAGCAACGCCGCCACCAACAGCTTCCGTGCCGGGCTGGACGCCAGTTGGGAGCCCGACATCTTTGGCGGCAAACGCAACAGCCTGAATGCCACCGAGGCCGACGCATTGGCCTCTGAGGCTTCGCTGGGCGACGTGCAGGTGTCCGTGGCTGCCGAGGTGGCGTTGAACTACATCCAGTTGCGCGGCCAGCAGGCCCAATTAGCCATTGCCATCAGCAACCTGGCCAGCCAGCAGGAGACTCTGCAACTCACCGACTGGCGCGCGCAGGCCGGGTTGATCACGTCATTGGAAGTCGAACAGGCCCGCACGTCCACCGAGCAGACCAGTGCACAAATCCCCTCACTGGAATCCAGCATTGCGCAGACACGGCACGCACTCGCGCTGTTGACGGGTCAGGCGCCCGACGCACTGCAGGCGCAACTGGAAGCGACCCAGCCCATCCCATTGGCGCCCGACAACCTGGCGCTGTCGATACCCGCCCAAACGCTGCGCCAGCGGCCCGATGTCCGCGCGGCCGAGCACCGCATCACCGGCGCGCTGGCCCGTGTGTCGGCGGCCGACGCAGCGCGTTACCCCAGCTTTTCCATCGGTGGCTCCGTCGGGCTCAATGCGCTGACGCTGGCTGGGTTGAGCAGCGGCGCGACCGTCGTCAGTTCACTGCTCGCCAGTGTGTCGGTTCCGCTGTTTGACGGCGGCGCCGCCAAAGCCCAGGTGCGCGCGCAGGAGGCTGCGCTGGAACAGGCCCGCGTGGCCTACCAGACCGTGGTGCTGACCGCGCTGAAGGATGTGGAAGACGCGCTGGTGGCCCTGCGCGGCGACCGGGCGCGCCTGGTGCGGCTAGAGGCCGCCGCCGAGGCGTCTGCCAACGCCGCCCTGATGGCCCAGCAACGGTATGCCAGCGGGCTGATTGACTTCCAGGTGGTGCTGCAAACCCAGCGCACCGTGATGAGCGCACAAGACGCTGTGGCCAGCGCACGCGCCAGCATCAGCTCCGACCATGTGCGCCTGTACAAGGCACTGGGCGGGGGCTGGGTCTGATCCCCGCACACGCCCCTTATTAACTATTTTTGCAAGCTCTTCGCCACCATGAACAACCCACCCGATTCCACCTCCGGCAACGGCGCCAACCGCGCCCTGCCCTCCACCGCTGCCGTACAGGCTCTGCTGGACGAAGCGCCCGCCCAGGTCTGGTGGCGCCGCACTACGGTGTGGGCCACCGTAATCGCCGTCTTGCTGGCTGTGGGCGTGTTCTTTTTCTGGCAAGCGCGCAGCAAAGCCAATGCCGCGCCGGTGTACGTCACAGAAGCCGTAGGCCAGGGCAACCTGACACTCACGGTGGCAGCCAACGGCACATTGCAACCTACTCGCTTGGTGAGTATCGGCAGTGAGTTATCGGGCACGGTGCTGCGTGTGTTGGTGGACGTGAATGACAAGGTCAAAAAAGGCCAGGTACTGGTGGAGCTGGACACCGCCAAACTCAACGACCAGGTGACCCGTTCGCGCGCCGCATTGGGCGCTGCCAACTCGGCGGTGGCGCAATCCGCCGCTACGGTGAAAGAAGCACGTAGCAACTTTGCGCGGCTGGAAGAAGTAGCCCGCCTGTCGGGCGGCAAGGTGCCCTCCAAGGCCGAGCTGGACACTGGCCGCGCCACGCTGGACCGCGCACTGGCCGACGAAGCCAGCGCCCGCGCCAATGTCACGCAAGCCCAAGCCACCGCCGCTACCGATGAAACCAACCTCTCCAAAGCTTCGATCCGCTCCCCCATCGACGGCATGGTGCTCAGCCGCACGGTGGACCCCGGCAATGCCGTGGCCGCATCGCTGCAAGCCGTCACCCTGTTCACGATTGCAGAGGACCTGAGCAAGCTGCGCCTGCAGGTGAATATCGACGAGGCCGATGTGGGCTCGGTGCAGGTGGGGCAAAAGGCGACATTCACCGTCAGCGCTTATCCATCGCGCAAATTCCCCGCAACCACCACCCGCGTGGCCTATGGCTCCACCACCACCGACAACGTGGTCACTTATCTCACCCAACTCGAAGTCAACAACAGCGACCTGACGCTGCGCCCAGGCATGACAGCATCGAGCACCATCACCTCGACCGAACGAACCAACGTGCTGCTGGTGCCCAACACCGCATTGCGCTTCAGCCCTGCCGCAGCCGATGGCGCCAGCAGCGCGGCCGGTGCGGCATCCAGCGGCGGCGGCATTGTTGGCAGCCTGATGCCACGTATGCCGCGCAACGGACAGCGCGCCAAATCGGCCGGGGGCAGCAGCCCAAGCAAACAGGTGTGGGTGTTGCGTGAAGGCATCCCTGTGGCGGTGGCCATCACCACCGGTATCACCGACGGGCGCATGACCGAAATCACCGGCGGTGATTTGCAGGCGGGCGTGCAGGTGATCACTGACCAACGCAGTGGCAAAGCACCATGACTGCGCTTCCACTGATTTCCCTGCGCGGCGTCACCAAAACCTACGGCGAAGGCGCCACCGCATTGCAAGCACTCAAAGGGGTAGATCTGGACATTGCGGCGGGTGACTTTGTGGCCATCATGGGCCCCAGCGGTTCGGGCAAATCCACCGCGATGAACACGCTGGGCTGCCTGGACAGCCCCACCACCGGCGAATACCTGTTCAACGGCGTGCATGTGGAGAGCCTGTCGCGTGACCAGCGCGCGCGTTTGCGCAGGCGTTTTCTGGGTTTTGTGTTCCAGGGCTTCAACCTGCTGGCACGCACCTCGGCGCAGGAGAACGTGGAACTGCCGTTGCTGTACCGCGGTGAATCCGCCAGCGCGCGCCGTGCGGCAGCGAGCAAGGCCTTGGCATCCGTCGGACTGGCGGGTTGGGAACACCATACGCCCGCAGAGTTGTCCGGCGGGCAACAGCAGCGCGTAGCGATTGCCCGCGCCATCGTCACCGAGCCCGCCGTGCTGCTGGCCGATGAACCCACCGGCAATCTGGACACCAAACGCAGCGGCGAGATCATGGACTTGCTGTGGGGCCTGAACGTGAACTTGGGCATTACCGTGCTGATGGTCACCCACGAGGCCGACATGGCCGCCTATGCCAAGCGCATCGTGCGTTTTGTGGACGGCGTGGTGGAGAGTGACATCCCCAACGAACACCCCACGGCGCTTGGCCACACCACCATGCCGCAGACCACCGCTTTGGCAGAGGCTCCCTGATGCTGCTCAACACCCTTTGGCTCGCATTGCGCTCCATCCGGCGCAACCTGTTGCGCTCTTTCCTGACCATTCTGGGCATCGTGATTGGCGTGAGTGCCGTGATCACGATGGTGACGTTGGGCAACGGCGCCACGCTGGCCGTGCAAAACCAGATTGCCGGCCTGGGCACCAACCTGCTGCAGATCCGCCCCGGCCAGCGCATGGGTCCAGGTGTGGGTGGTGCCCCAGCTTTCAAAGACACCGATGCGGATGCCATCGCCGGGCAGATCGGTGGCATTGCCGCCGTGGCACCCGAGGCACGCAGCTCTGCCACGCTGGTGGCCAATGGCCGCAACTGGAGCAGCAATGTGGTGGGGAGCACCAACGCCTGGCTGACCACCGGCAACTGGACGCTAGCCAGTGGACGCGAGTTCAGTGACGCCGAGCTGCAAGCCGGTGCCGCGGTGTGCATGATTGGCGAGACGGTGCGGCGCGAGCTCTATGGTTCACGCTCCGCTTTGGGCGAACAGCTGCGCGTCAAACAAATCTCCTGCGAAATCGTCGCCGTGCTGGCGTCCAAAGGTCAGGGCAGCTTCGGCAACGACCAGGACGATGTAGTGCTGGTGCCGATGAAAACGCTGCAACGCCGCATCACCGGCAACAACCGTGTCAACACGCTGCTGGTCTCCATGGCCGACGAGAGCGATTCCACGCGCCTGAAAGCGAGCCTCACGCAACTGCTGCGCGAGCGGCGCAAGCTGGCCGATGGTGACGAAGACAACTTCAATGTGCTGGACACCAAACAACTGGCCGACACGCTGTCGGGCACGACCAAGGTGCTGACCACGCTCTTGGGCGCGGTGGCCGCGGTGAGTTTGCTGGTGGGTGGCATTGGCATCATGAACATCATGCTGGTCAGCGTGACCGAACGCACCCGCGAAATCGGCCTGCGTCTGGCCATTGGCGCACTGGAGCGCGAGGTGCTGCTGCAATTCCTGATCGAAGCCGTGGTGCTGTCGTCGCTGGGCGGGCTGGTGGGCATTGTGCTGGCCACCGTGGCGTCCATCCTGCTGTCCAGCGTGATGCAGGTGCCGTATGTGTTCAACCTGAGCGTGAACGTTTTATCGTTTGTGTTCTCGGCCGGTATTGGGGTGTTGTTTGGCTATTTTCCAGCACGGCGCGCGGCACGCATGGACCCGATCGAAGCCCTGCGCCACGAGTGATTTATAGGTAAAAATGGGCTGTAGCCCCCGCTGCAATTGCGCAAGCAGCTACTTTTTTGATAGCAATTCGGCAATCGCACGCGGGTACAGCAGATGCTCCTGGCTCAGTACCCGGGCCGCCAGCGTGGCTGCCGTGTCACCCGGCAACACCGGCACCACGGCCTGCGCCAGCGTCGCGCCATGGTCCAGCTCGGCGGTGACCTGGTGCACCG
This sequence comes from Rhodoferax saidenbachensis, assembly GCF_001955715.1. Classification (NCBI taxonomy): domain Bacteria; kingdom Pseudomonadati; phylum Pseudomonadota; class Betaproteobacteria; order Burkholderiales; family Comamonadaceae; genus Rhodoferax; species Rhodoferax saidenbachensis. The sequence goes on from NZ_CP019239.1 coordinate 3,185,873, forward strand.
TGGCACCGGCCACCTGGCAGCCAGCGTCCAGCGCGCGCTGGTGCGTGTTCAGCCCGGGGAATGCGGGTAAGAGCGAGGGGTGGATATTCACCAGCCGCCCGGCGTAATGCGCCACAAAACCCGGCGTGAGAATGCGCATGAAACCGGCCAGCACCACCAGCACAGGCGCATCGGGCGCGTCAAAACGGTCTATCACTTCCATCAAGGCCGCGTCAAATGCATCCCGTGAGGCAAAGGCTTTGTGGTCCAGCGTCTCTGTCGCAATGCCCTGCGCCTGGGCAAACTGCAGGCCCTGCGCATCAGCGCGGTTGCTGATGACTGCGGCCACACGGGCGCCGTAAAGGTCTTGCCAGTTGTCGCGCCGGGCCGCATCCACGATGGCCGCCATGTTGGAGCCGCCGCCTGAGATCAAAATGACGATGTTTTTCATACCGGCCCGAATTATGACAATGCCCTCTGCCAACGACTCTCCTTCCACCTCCAACGACGCGCCCGCACCCCTGCAACTGGATGCCATAGAAGCCCGCGTACTGGGCACACTGATGGAAAAAGCCCGTACCGTGCCCGACAGCTACCCGCTGTCGCTCAACGCGCTGCTACTGGGCTGCAACCAGAAAACCAGCCGCGAGCCGTTCATGGAGTTGGTCGAAGCCGACGTGGTCAGCGCACTGGAAAAACTCAAGGAAGCCGGCCTGGTGCACGAAACCAGTGGCGGGCGCACGGTCCGCTTTACGCACAACTTCCAGCGCGGCGTGGGTGTGCCCGAGCAATCCGCTGTGCTGCTGGGCCTACTGATGCTGCGCGGGCCGCAAACGGCCGCAGAGCTGCGCCTGAACAGCGAGCGCTGGTACAAGTTTGCCGACGTCTCGTCGGTCGAAGGATTTCTGGAAGAGCTACAGGAGCGCGCGCAGGCCAAAGGTGGGCCGCTGGCAGTGAAACTACCCAAAGCACCGGGAGCCCGGGAGCAGCGCTGGGCGCATTTGTTGTGCGGCCCGGTGGAGGCCGGCGCGGCGACCCCAGGCGCCGCGAGTGCCAGCAACGCCACCGCACTGGAACGCATTGCGCGGCTGGAGGAGGAAGTGCTCCAATTGCGCGAAGCCATGCAAAAACTGTGCACCGAGCTCGGCTTGTCGCCGTTTGGACAGGCATAAACGAACGCCCGTGCTAAAACCGGGGAATGCGCACAGCGCTCCCGGTTTCAGCGCAAGCTGACAAGTGCCCGCAGGGCTTGTCATGCTGGAGCTAAAAAAGACTTTTATCGGAGACCCCCATGGATTTGGCATTTACCCCCGAAGAACAAAAATTCCGCGAAGAAATTCGCGCCTGGGTGGCAGAGAACCTGCCCAAAGACATTTCCCACAAGGTGCACAACGCCCTGCACCTGACCCGTGACGACCTGCAGCGCTGGGCCAAGATCCTGGGTAAAAAGGGATGGCTGGGACACGCCTGGCCCAAGGAATTTGGCGGCCCGGGCTGGAACTCCATCCAGAAACACCTGTTTGAAGAAGAATGTGCGCTGGCCGGTGCGCCACGCGTGATTCCTTTCGGCCCGGTGATGGTGGCCCCGGTCATCATAGCGTTTGGCAATGCCGAGCAGCAAAAGCGCTTTTTGCCAGGCATCGCGAGTGGCGAAGTCTGGTGGAGCCAGGGTTACAGCGAGCCAGGCTCCGGCTCCGATCTGGCCTCGGTCAAAACCCGCGCCGAACGCCAGGGCGACAAGTACATCGTCAACGGCCAAAAGACCTGGACTACGCTGGGCCAGTACGGCGAATGGATTTTCTGCCTGGTCCGCACCAGCACCGAAGGCAAGCCACAAACCGGCATCTCCTTCCTGCTGATCGACATGAAATCGCCTGGCGTCACCGTGCGCCCCATCATCATGCTGGACGGTGGCCACGAAGTGAACGAAGTGTTCTTCGACAACGTCGAAGTACCGGCGGAGAACCTGATTGGTGAAGAGAACAAGGGCTGGACCTATGCCAAACATCTGCTCTCGCACGAGCGCACCAACATTGCCGATGTGAACCGCACCAAGCGCGAACTCGAGCGCCTCAAACGCATCGCCAAGGCCGAAGGCCTCTGGGACGACACACGCTTCCGTGACGAAGTGGCCAAGCTCGAAGTGGACGTGATCGCCCTCGAAATGATGGTCATGCGCGTGCTGGCCGCAGAGACATCGGGCAAACAATCGCTGGACGTGGCAGGCTTGCTGAAGATCCGCGGCAGCGAAATCCAGCAGCGCTACAGCGAACTGATGATGCTGGCCGCCGGCCCCTACGCGATCCCGTTGATCCGCGAGGCGATGGAAGCCGGCTGGCAAGGCGACTTCCCAGGCGGAGCATTGGGCAACGCACCACTGGCATCGACCTACTTCAATCTGCGCAAGACCACCATCTACGGCGGCTCCAACGAAGTGCAACGCGGCATTGTTTCGCAAGTTGTTCTTGGCTGAACCGAGCAAGCAACTCCCGTTCGGGCTGAGCTTGTCGAAGCCCTGTAACAAACATCACCAATGCCCTTCGACAAGCTCAGGGCGAACGGTAAAAGGAAGACAAAATGGATTTCGATTTTTCTGACGACCAGGTTCAACTCGGCGACGCCGTGCGCAAATGGGTGGACAAGGGTTACACCTTCGAGCGCCGCCGCGCGATTGAAAAGGCAGGCGGCTTTGACCGCGCTGCCTTCACCGAGATTGCCGAACTCGGCCTGACTGGCTTGTACGTGCCCGAAGACGATGGTGGTCTGGGTATGGGCCCTGTCGAAGGCATGGTGGTGATGGAGGAGCTGGGGCGCGGCATCGTGATGGAGCCGCTGGCCCAGTCGCTGATTTCCGGTGCCGTGATCGCCGGTTACGCCGATGCCGCCACCAAGGCCGCCTGGTTGCCCAAAATTGCCGGCGGCGAAGCGCTGGTAGTGTTGGCGTACCAGGAGCGCGCAGCCCGCTACAAGCTTGACGTCTGTGAAGCAAAAGCCACGCAAGCCCCCGGTGGTTATGTGGTGAACGCTACGAAAAGCATAGTACCCGTGGGTGACCAGGCCGATGCGTTTCTGGTTCCCGCCAAGATCAACAGCCAGATCGCGCTGTTCCTCGTAGAGCGCAAATCCAGCGGTGTCACCACCCGCGGCTACGGCACGCAAGACGGTGGCCGCGCCGCAGAAGTCACGCTGAAAAACGCGCCCGCCACACTGGTCACAACCGATGGCCTGACCGCACTGGAACACGCCGTGGACATCGGCATTGCCGCGCTGTGCGCTGAAGCCGTGGGTGTGATGGACAAGACCATGGCCATCACCGCCGAATACCTGAACACGCGCAAGCAGTTTGGCGTGTTCATCAGCAGCTTCCAGGCCCTGCGCCACCGCGCCGCCGACATGAAGATGCAACTGGAACTGGCCCGCTCGATGAGCTACTACGCCAGCCTGAAGCTCAACGCCCCTGCCCCCGAACGCCGCGCCGCGATGGCCCGCGCCAAGTACCAGCTGGGCCAAAGCATGCGGTTTGTCAGCCAGCAGGCTGTGCAGTTGCACGGTGGCATTGGCGTGACGGACGAATACATCGTGAGCCACTACTTCAAGCGCCTGACGCAAATGGAAATGACCTTTGGTGACAGCCTGCACCACCTCGGTGAAGTGTCTGCCCGCATGCAGGACACCGCTGGAGCGTTCGCATGACTTCCGCCGCGCGCACGGTACTGATTACCGGCTGTTCCAGCGGCATCGGTGCCGCACTGGCGCAGGAGTTCCATGCGCGTGGCCACAAGGTCATTGCGACCGCGCGCAAGCTCGACAGCATCGCGGCCCATGCAGCCGCTGGCATGACCACGCTGGCACTGGACGTGAATAACCCCGCCTCCATCGCCCAGGCAGTGGCCAGCGTGCAGGCCAGCCATGGCCATATCGACCTGCTGATCAACAACGCAGGCTACGGCCAGTTTGGCGCGATGACAGACCTGAGTGCCGCCGACCTGCGTGCGCAGTTTGAGACCAATGTGGTGGCGCCCGTCATGGTGACCCAGGCCTTTGTGCCCCTGCTGCGCAAAAGCGCGCTGGCCTGCGTGGCCCACGTGAGCAGCATCTCCGGCATCGTCACCACGCCATTCGCCGGTGCCTACTGCGCCAGCAAGGCCGCGCTCAACTCCATTGGTGACGCCATGCGTATGGAACTGGGCCCGCTGGGTATCCAGGTGGTCACCATCCAGCCCGGTGGCATCGCTTCCAACTTCGGCAATGCAGGGCAGGAAAAGGTGGTGTTACCCGCCCAGTCGCTGTACCAGCCGATTGCCAAGTTCATCGAAAAACGCGCCCAACTCTCACAAAGCGGCGCTACACCGGCCAAGCAGTTTGCCGCTCAGGTGGTGGACGACCTGCTGGCGAGCCCGCCACCGGCCATCAGCCGGCACGGTGCGCAAAGCACCCGCTTGCCCTTGCTCAAACGCCTGCTGCCCACCCGCATGCTCGACGACAAGATGCGCGGACTGTTCGGGCTGGACCGGATGAAATAGGTCTGTTCACACCCGCGCTGCCAGTTGCTTGAGCAGCAGGCGTGCGGAAGACAGGTTGGTGGCGCAGGGCACGTCGTGCACATCGCAGGCGCGCACCAGGGCGTTGATGTCGGGTTCGTGGGGCTGCGGTGTCATCGGGTCGCGCAGGAAGATCACCACATCCACCTCACCCTGCGACAGGCGTGAGCCGATTTGCAGGTCACCGCCCCAGGGGCCACTGAGCATGCACTCAACTGTCAGGCCCACTTCGGCAATCAAACGCCGGCCCGTGGTACCGGTGGCGCTTAACGTGCATTGCGTGAGGAACGGGGCGAACTCGCGGGCGAGTTCCACCATGGTGTCTTTTTTGTGGTCGTGCGCGATGAGCGCTATGCGGGGTGGGCGATGTTGGGCAGGGGCTTGGGTCATGCCCACATGCTAAATCAACAAACGGCTGGAGCTCGGCACATGCGACATCAAAAACTCCATCTGGTCCGCCAGGATGCGGCGGTTGCGCAGGATGAAGTCTTCCCAGAGGCTGGGCACATACGGCGTGTACAGCAGCGGCATGTTGGCTTGCTCAGGTGTGCGATGGCTCTTACGGTGGTTGCACGGGCGGCAGGCCGTGACCACGTTCATCCAGGTGTCGATGCCCTGCTGGGCAAAAGGAATGATGTGCTCGCGGGTCAGGTCGCTCTCGTGGAAGCGGCTACCGCAGTAGGCGCACACATTGCGGTCGCGGATGAAAAGCTTGCTGTTGGTCAGGCCCGGACGCAGGTTGAAGGGGTTGATATTGGGTACGCCGCGCGTGCCAATGATGCTGTTGACCTTGATGATGGACTGCAGCCCAGTGACCGCATTGTGGCCACCGTGGAACACCGCGACCTCGCCGCCAGACTCCCAGCGCACTTCGTTTGACGCGTAGTGCACCACCGCCTGTTCCAGCGAAATCCACGATTGGGGCAGCCCTTGGGCCGACAACTTCAAGACTTTCACGCAACGCCTCCATCAACGGTTCAAAACCACCAACACAGTCTGCAAAATGTCTCTCCGCCCCCACGCTCCACCGCTACGCGGGTCGCTGCCCCCCGAGGGGGCTAATTTGGCTCCGCCACACTTCGTGAACCCTTGGGGCGGCCCGGCGGGAAATTCGCAAGGGCCCTTGGCACACACCACTGCCCCGCTGAGTCACAATATACCCTGTTTCTGTGACAAATGGGCTACAGGCCCATATTCCCTGTGCGCAGCCTGCTATCAAAAAGATAACAAATCCATGAAGGTTTTTCGCGGTTTCAAGCACCCTGGCCTTGCCAGCGCGAGTGCGGTCACGATTGGCAACTTTGACGGCGTCCACCGGGGCCACCAGGCCATGCTGGCCCTGCTCAAGGGCGAAGCCCAGCAGCGCGGTGTGGCCAGCGTGGTGCTGACCTTTGAGCCCCATCCACGCGACTATTTCGCCGAGCTGCACCAAAAGCCCGATCTGGCGCCAGCCCGCGTAGGCACGCTGCGCGACAAACTGGAAGACCTGGCCAAGGCCGGCGTAGACCAGACCGTGGTGCTGCCGTTTGACGCCCGGCTGGCCAACCAAAGCCCCCAGCAATTCATCGACCAGGTGCTGCTGCAGGGCTTGGGCGCACGTTACGTGCTGGTCGGTGATGACTTTCGCTTTGGCAAGGCCCGTGCGGGCGACTACGCGCTGCTGGACGCCGCAGGCGACGCCCAAGGCTTCGATGTCGCGCGCATGAACAGTTACGAGGTCCACGGCCTGCGCGTCTCCAGTTCGGCCGTGCGCGAGGCGCTGGGCCAGGGCCGCATGCAGGACGCAGCCCGCCTATTGGGCCGACCGTATTGCATTTCGGGCCACGTGGTCCATGGCCGCAAACTGGGCCGCACGCTGGGCTTCAAAACGCTGAATTTGCGCTTTGCACACTGGAAACCCGCCGCCAGCGGCATCTTTGTGGTGCTGGTGCATGGCCTGGCCCCCAAGCCCCTGCGCGGCGTGGCGAATCTGGGTGTGCGCCCCTCGCTGGACCCTACGGATGTGAACGGCGGACGCGTGCTGCTGGAAACCCATTGTCTGGATTGGCCTGCCGAACTGGGCGCCGAGGGGGCCTACGGTAAAATCATCCGTGTGGAACTGCTACACAAACTGCACGACGAACTGAAATACGACGGTCTGGAATCCCTCACTAAGGGCATTCACCAGGACTGTGACGATGCACGCGCCTGGCTGCAGTCCAACGTCAGCACCCGAATTTGACGGGGCTCCCCGACGCACTTTGCCCCGCGTCTTGCCCCCACCGCCTGCCGTAACAACCACCGCAGGCTGCCCCACTCCCATTGAGATTTGCCATGACTGACAAAGTTGATTACCGCAGTACCCTGAACCTGCCCGACAGCCCCTTCCCCATGCGCGGCGACCTGCCCAAGCGCGAACCGGCGTGGGTGCAGGAATGGAACGAACAAGGCCTGTACAAGAAACTGCGCGATGCGCGTCACGGCGCGCCACTGTTCGTGCTGCACGACGGCCCGCCCTACGCCAACGGCCAAATCCACATGGGCCACGCCGTCAACAAGGTCCTGAAGGACATGATCGTCAAGAGCAAGCAGCTCGCCGACTTTGACGCACAGTACATCCCCGGCTGGGATTGCCACGGCCTGCCGATCGAAAACGCCATCGAAAAATTGTATGGCCGCAACCTGAGCCGCGACGACATGCAGGCCAAGAGCCGCGCCTTTGCCACGGAGCAGATCGGCCAGCAGCGCGAAGACTTCAAACGCCTGGGTGTGCTGGGCGATTGGGAGCGCCCCTACAAAACCATGGACCCAGCTAACGAGGCGGGCGAAATCCGCGCATTCAAACGTGTGATCGAGCGGGGCTTTGTGTACCGTGGCCTCAAGCCCGTGTACTGGTGCTTCGACTGCGGCTCGTCCTTGGCCGAGTTCGAAATCGAATACGCCGACAAGAAAAGCGACACGCTGGACGTGGCGTTTGAAACCGACGACGCGGGCAAGCTGGCCGCTGCGTTTGGCCTAGCAGCTTTGCCTGCAGGTCAAAGCGCCTTCGCGGTGATCTGGACGACCACTGCATGGACCATCCCCGCCAATCAGGCGTTGAACGCACACCCCGAGCTCAGCTATGCGCTGGTGCAAACCGAAAAGGGTTGCCTGGTGTTAGCCGAAACGCTGGTCGACAAGTGCCTGGAACGCTTTGGCCTGACCGGCACCGTGCTGGCCACAGCCAAGGGCGAGAAGCTGGGTGGCCTGAACTTCCGCCATCCGCTGTACGACGTGGATGCAGGCTACCGCCGCCTGTCGCCCGTCTACCTGGCCGATTACGTCAGCGATGGCGACGGCACCGGCCTCGTGCACTCGGCGCCTGCCTATGGCGTGGATGACTTCAACTCCTGCGTGGCCAATGGCCTGAAGTACGACGACATCCTCAACCCCGTGCAAGGCAACGGCACGTATGCCGCCGACTTCCCGCTGTTTGGCGGCCTGCACATCTGGAAGGCTGTGCCGGTGATCCTGGATGCGCTCAAGGTCGCGGGCCGCCTGATGGCGACCGTGGGAATCCAGCACAGCTATCCGCACTGCTGGCGCCACAAGACGCCCGTGATCTACCGCGCTGCCGCCCAGTGGTTCATCCGCATGGACGAAGGCCCGGGCGTGTTCACCCAAGACAAGGCCCCCAAGACCCTGCGCCAACTCGCGCTGGACGCGATTGAGCACACCAGCTTCTACCCCGAAAACGGTCGTGCGCGTTTGCGCGACATGATTGCCAACCGGCCCGACTGGTGCATCTCGCGCCAGCGCAGCTGGGGCGTGCCGATTCCCTTCTTCCTGCACAAGGACAGCGGCGAACTGCACCCGCGCACCATGGAGATCCTGGACCAGGCGGCTGACATCGTTGAGAAGGGCGGTATCGAAGCCTGGAGCCGCGTAACCACCGAAGAAATTCTCGGCGCAGCCGATGCGCCCAGCTACACCAAGAGCACCGACATTCTGGAAGTGTGGTTTGACTCGGGCTCCAGCTTCCAGCACGTACTGCGCGGCAGCCACAAAGATGCCTATGGCCGCCCACCCTTCCACACCGAAGGCCCCGAGGCCGATCTGTACCTGGAAGGCCACGACCAGCACCGCGGCTGGTTCCACAGCTCGTTGCTCTTGGGCTGCGCGCTGTACGACCGCGCACCGTACAAAGGCCTGTTGACCCACGGATTCACGGTGGACAGCAAGGGCATCAAGATGAGCAAGAGCCTGAAAAATGGCATTGAGCCACAGGCGGTTAGCAACAAACTGGGAGCCGAAATCATTCGCCTGTGGGTTGCCGCGAGCGACTACTCCGGCGATATTGCCGGCGACGACAAGATCCTGGCCCGCGTGGTGGACACCTACCGCCGTGTGCGCAATACGCTGAAGTTCTTGCTGGCCAACGTCAGCGACTTTGACCCGGCGAAGGACACGGTCGCGTACGAAGACCTATTGGAAATAGACAAGTACGCGCTTTCCTATGCGGCAAGACTACAAACTGAAATTCGCGCACACTTTGATGTGTATGAGTTTCATCCGGTGGTCTCCAAGTTGCAGTTGTACTGCTCAGAACACTTGGGTGCTTTCTACCTGGACGTACTGAAAGATCGTCTTTACACCACGGCGCCAAAATCTCTTGCACGCCGCAGTGCACAAACGGTATTGCACCAAATTACCCACGCTCTGCTGCGGTGGATGGCACCTTTCTTGAGTTTCACTGCAGAAGAAGCATGGGGAGGTTTTGGAACCTCAGAATCCATTTTCTTAGAGACTTTTACAGACCTTGGGCATCCTGATCGCAAACTACTGGATAAATGGAAAAGCATTCAAGACGTTCGAGACCTAGCGAACAAGCTGATTGAAACCAAGCGCACTGAAGGTGCCTTGGGCGCGTCACTTCAAGCTGAAGTAACGATCCAATGCGACGGCGTTTTGTTCGAAGCGCTGAACTCTCTTGGAGAAGATCTGAAGTTTGTATTTATCACTTCAAGTGCAACTTTGATTCAAACAGCAGGGGTTGGTATAACGATCACCGTAAAGACCAGCGACGGCACGAAATGCGAGCGCTGCTGGCACTACCGCAGCGACATTGGCATGGATACTGCGCACCCCACCCTGTGCGGCCGCTGCACCAGCAACCTGTACGGTGCCGGCGAAACCCGGACGTTTGCTTAATGGCCCGCGGCTTCAAACCCACGGGTGGTGCAAGCAACGTTCTGTGGCAATGGCTGGGCCTGGCCTTCATCTTGCTATTGGTAGACCAGTTCACCAAAATCCTGGTCCTGGGCTACTACCACCTGGGCGACAGCACCTACGTGACCAGCTTCTTCAACGTGGTGCGGGTGCACAACACAGGCGCGGCGTTTTCGTTTTTGGCGGGAGCGTCGGGCTGGCAACGCTGGTTCTTCACCGCGCTGGGCGTGGTGGCGGCCGCGGTGATCATCTGGATGCTCAAATCCCACCCGGGGCAAAAGCTGTTCAGCTTTGCCATGGCCTGCATTCTGGGCGGCGCCATTGGTAACGTGATTGACCGCCTGGCCTATGGCTACGTGGTGGACTTTCTGGACTTCCACTGGCGGGGCATGCATTTCCCCGCCTTCAATGTGGCGGACAGTGCGATTTCGATAGGCGCTGTTTGCCTGATACTGGACGAACTGCTGCGCGTGCGCAAAACCCGCTGACACAGGGACAGCCCACAGCGCAGCAGATGAAGGATTGTTTGTGACGCATTTGCTGAATCTGTTTGCCGCGATTGCCCTGCTGGTGTGGGGCACGCACTTGGTCCGTACCGGCATCCTGCGCGTGTTTGGCGCCAACCTGCGCAGCATCCTCGCGCACAGCACGGGCAACCGCTTTGCGGCCGTGGTGTCGGGCATCGGGGTCACCGCCGTGGTGCAGTCCAGTACCGCCACCGCACTCATCGTCTCGGCGTTTGTCGGCCAGGGACTCATGAGCCTGCCCTCCGCGCTTGCCGTGATGCTGGGCGCTGACATTGGCACCAGCCTGATGGCCGTGGTGTTCTCGCGCGACCTGTCCTGGCTCTCGCCGCTGTTCATCTTTATTGGTGTGGTGCTGTTCATTGCACGCCCCTCCACCACCGTGGGGCGCGTGGGACGTGTGCTGATCGGTCTGGGGCTGATGCTGCTGGCATTGCGCTTGGTCACGCAATCGGCCACCGTACTCACCCAGTCCGCAGCAGTCAAAGCATTGCTGGGCACGCTGACCAGTGACATGCTGCTCGAAATTCTGGTGGGCGCCACACTCGCCCTGGTGTCCTACTCCAGCCTGGCCATCGTGCTGCTCACGGCCACGCTGGCCACCTCGGGTGTGATTCCCGTGGACGTGGCGCTGGGCCTGGTGCTGGGGGCCAACCTGGGCAGCGGTGCGCTGGCCGTGTTGACCACCATGAATGCCAATGTAGAAACACGCCAGGTGCCGCTGGGCAACCTGGTGTTCAAGGTGCTGGGCGTGCTGGCCGTGCTGCCTTTTTCGGGTGTCTGGATGCGTTATGCCGGCCCCTACCTGGCCGACGAAGCCACGCTGGTAGTGGGCTTCCACCTGGCCTTCAACCTCGGCGTGGGCGTGGCCCTGATCGGCTTCACCCACGTGGTGGCACGCTGGGTGGAACACTGGCTACCCAAACCGCAAAAGACCACCGTGGCGGGCCGCCAGCGCCACCTGGACCCATCTGCGCTGGCGACACCGTCGTTGGCCATTTCGTGCGCGGTACGCGAGGCCATGCACCAGGCCGATGTGGTCGAGTCCATGCTGCTGGGCACACTGACCGTCATACGCGACAACGATGTCACGCTGGCCAAACAACTGCGCACCATGGACGACACGGTGGACGAGCTTTACAGCGACATCAAGTACTACCTGACGAAAATTTCACGCGAAGCGCTGGGTGAGAACGAGGCCAAACGCTGGACCGACATCATCAGCTTCACCATCAACATGGAGCAAATCGGCGACATTATTGAACGCGTGATCCAGGACGTGGAAGACAAGAAAATCCACAAAGGGCGCGAATTTTCGGACGCTGGAATGGCCGAAATCTGCGAACTGCATGCCCGCCTGGTGGACAACCTGCGCCTGGGGATGAGCGTGTTCTTAAACGGCAATGTGCGCGATGCACGGCGCCTGCTCGAAGAGAAAACCCGCTTCCGTGATCTGGAGCGCGAATACGCCGCCACCCACATTGAACGCCTCAGCGACAACACCCTGTCCAGCATTGAGACCAGCTCCCTGCACCTGGACCTGATCAGCGACCTGAAACGCATCAACTCGCACATCTGCTCGATCGCCTACCCAATTCTGGATTCGGCCGGCGAGCTGGCGCCCAACCGGCTGCGCATGTCGACAGAGACCAGCGGCAAATAAAAAAGCCGGTGCATGCACCGGCTTTTTTACCACTGAGCGCTTAGAAGCGGTAGCCCACCGCAATCAGCAATTCGTTGTACGTGAAGTGGTGCGAAGCCTTGTCACCACGCGCGCTGGTCAGCACATCGGGCAGGTCCACATACCCCATCTTGTAGGCCGAACGCAGGAACACCGATTTGGTCATGTCCACTTCCAGCCCCGCACCGACGCCCGCGCTCCAGCCCGCCAGATGGAACTCATCGTTGCGGCTCTGGCCAATCATGTGCATCGTGGCGTTGGTCTTGGGAATCACGACGCCCACGCCCACCAGCGCAAATACCCGCGCGCGGTCGTCTCCGAACCAGTCCACCTTCTTTTGTTTCTCCAATTCGATACTGACGATGTTCAAGCCATCGGTGTGCTCGAAGTTGAGCCAGTTGTCGGCAATGACTTGCTGGCCGCTCTGCGCCACACCCTGGATCTGTCCGTCAATCGCCACCGACTGGTCCTGCGTCACCACGTACTTCATGTGGTCCAGGTTCAGCGCAATGGCGGTGTCGTCATTGAGCTGGTAGGCCACCCGCAGGTTGGTTTGCGGGATGGTCATCTCGGCCGGGTTCAGGTAGTACTTGAAGATGTCGGCCAAACCCGTATTGGTCTGCAGGTCGGTGGCCTTCACATCGTGCAGCGTGAAGTCGTGGTCCTGACCCTTGAAGTGGATCGTGCTGTTGGAGTAGTTGGAGCGGTTCCATCCCCAGTACACCGACCACTTTTTACTGTTCTCGGCGTCGATCTGTGCAGCCGTCTTGCTGGGTGCAGCAGGTAGCGAGGTTGCTACAGGTTGGGCCTGCGCGAGTACCACCGAAGAGGTTTGGGCATGGGTGGCCGCAGCGACCACCAGGCCCGCTGCGCAAAAGAGGGATTTGCGCAGGAGCGCGGGGGGCGTGAAAATCATGCCCGCATTTTATCCCCTCCCTCTAAAGCGTGAGGATCGTGCAGCCGGTTGTTTGACGTGCCTCAAGGTCTTTGTGGGCCTGTTGCACATCTTCCAGCCGGTAACGCTGGTCAATGCGGATCTTGACCTTGCCGCTACCGACCACCTCAAACAGCTCGTCGGCCATGGCCTGGGTGCTTTCGCGCGTGGCAATGTGGGTGAAAAGGGTCTGGCGGGTTACATAAATCGACCCCTTGGCGCCCAGGATGCCGGGCGCAAACGGTGCGACCGGGCCGGACGCATTGCCAAAACTGGCCATCAGGCCAAAGGGCGCCAGGCAATCCAAGGATTTGTCCCAGGTGTCCTTGCCTACCGAGTCGTAAACCACCTTCACACCCTTGCCATCGGTGATCTCTTTGACCCGTGCGGCGAAGTCTTCTGCTCTGTAATTGATAGCATGCTGCGCACCATGGGCAAGGGCCAGAGCACATTTCTCTTCTGATCCCGCGGTAGCGATCAAGTGCAGGCCCAGGGCCTTGGCCCACTGGCAGGCAATCAGGCCTACGCCGCCCGCCGCCGCATGGAACAGCACAAAGTCACCGGACTGCAGCCCGCCCTGGGGCAGGGTTTTCTTGAGCAGGTACTGGGCCGTCAGCCCCTTGAGCATCATGGCAGCGCCCGTTTCAAAGCTGATGGCGTCAGGCAGTTTGCAGACACACTTGGCCGGCATCACACGCACATTGCAGTAGGCTCCGGGCGGATTGCTCGCGTAGGCGGCGCGGTCGCCTGCCTGGAGGTGTGTGACGCCCGCGCCTACGGCCTCCACCACCCCGGCGGCTTCCATGCCCAATTGCAAAGGCATGGCAAAGGGGTACAGACCGCTGCGCTGGTACACATCGATAAAGTTCAGCCCCACCGCGTGGTGGCGGATACGGATCTCACCCGGGCCCGGGTCTCCCACCGCCACTTGCACCAACTTGAGTTCCTCGGAGCCGCCATGCTGGTCAATGCGGATGGCACGGGAGAGTGGGTTCGACATGGCAACAGGTCCTTGCAGCGGAATGATGGGGTCGCCATGGTGCCATGAAATCGGCCAGTGTGCGTGCAGGTCTGTGCATGCCTAGTACCATCGCTCCCCATGAACCCTGGCCTTACCCCTACTGCGGCACTGCTGCTGGTCATCCCTCCGCTCATGTGGGCCGGCAATGCCGTGGTGGGCCGCATGGTGAGCCCACTGGTCTCGCCCATGACGCTCAACCTGCTGCGTTGGGCCATTGCCTTCCTGCTATTGCTGCCCATCGCCAGTCGGGTGCTCAAGCCCGGCAGCCCGCTGTGGGGCCAATGGCGCCGCTTTGCCTGGCTGAGTCTGTTCAGCATTGGTGGCTACAACGCCCTGCTTTACCTGGCCCTCAACAGCTCCACCGCCATCAATGTCACGCTGGTGGGTGCCAGTACGCCGGTATGGATGCTGCTGATCGGCTGGCTGGGGTTTCGCACGCCAGTCTCACTACGCCAGTGGCTGGGGGCGGTGCTGTCCATTGCCGGCGTGTTGCTGGTGCTGTGCCGCGGCAACTGGGACACACTGCGCCACTTGCACTTGGTGGCAGGCGACGTGTACGTGCTGCTGGCGTCGATCGGCTGGGCCTATTACAGCTGGCTGCTGGCCCACCCCACGCCGGAGTCTGCGTCCCTGCGCACTGACTGGACCGGTTTTCTCATGGCGCAAATCATTTTTGGTCTGGCCTGGTCCGGCGTTTTCACCGGTGCCGAATGGGCACTCACCCCGGCCCACATCGACTGGGGCTGGCCGTTGGCGGCGGCCTTGCTGTACATCGCCATTGGCCCGGCCATCATTGCCTATGGCGCCTGGGGTGCCGGTGTGGCACGCGCGGGCCCGGCGGCAGCGGGCTTTTTTACCAACCTTACACCGCTGTTTACCGCGCTGCTGTCCACTCTGGTTCTGGGTGAAACACCGCAGGCATTCCACGGGATGGCCTTTGTACTGATTGTCTCGGGCATCGTGCTCTCATCACGCCGTTAGACCTGCTGGAAGCAGGCCGGCACATCGATTACCTGAATCAGCAGGTCACCGCCGTTGGCCTTGATGAAGCGTTTGACCAGGGCCGCACTGCCCTCCACGCCAAACGGGGTGTGCATGATGTGGGAATCCCGGAACTCGGGCACGCCATGGAGCCCATCCACCAGCAAGCCCATGGTCTGCTGGCCATGGCGCAGGATGACGACCTGGCTGCTCTTGTCGATGCGTGTGGGCTGGCCGCGCACCAGGTACCCCAGGTCAAAAACCCACACGGCAGCCGGGTTGCCCCGCGCGGGCTGCAACGCCAACATGCCGATACATGCCCGCCGGTTGCCCACCGGCACAGAGGTCATGGCAGCGGCGGATACCGCCTCCTGCACGTGCTCCGCCGGCAGCGCAAACAGCGTGCCGTCAATGAAGAAAGTGGCAAACTCCACGCCACCGGCACCCACCGCTTCCGCCTGAAGAACCATCTCACCCCGGCTTGACGCCCCCGAGCGCTCGCGAACCTCGCCGAGTGGCTCAAACACGAATGCCAGCACGTCGTCCTGGTACCCATCGGAGACCTTGAATTCCCGGTACCCGGTGGATGCCGTGCACCCCATGATGGCGTACTCACCATCGTGGTGGACGATGCACGATGCGCTTTGCCCATTGGGCAAGGCCAGTATGTCCTGGGCTACCTCCAGCAGTGTGCCGACGGGTCGCTTGGGGTCCGTGCTGGCGATCACGTGGCCCTGCCGGTCGACAAACAAGGCCTGCAAGCCCGGCTGGTTTCCCAGCCCGCCCTGCAGCATGGCCGCGAATTCGGGCCCCGAATTGAACACGATGCCGATGCCACCGACCACGCTGGAATCATTCTGCGGATCGCGGATGGCCGCGTGGTACACATAGGTGGGCGCACCGCCATACAGCGGCGTCGCAGCAAACGGGGTCACGCAATAGTCCTGCTCGGTCTGCAGGGCTAACACGTTCGCCAGCGTTTGGGCATCCACGCGGCTGCCTACGGCACTGGCGTCGGCCGGATTCAGCGCGGCATCGGCCACGATGCGCCCCGCCGTGTCGTACACAAACAAACGGGTGTAGACCGTGTAGAGCGAATTGATGTAGCGAAGAATGCCGCCGATCTTCTGGGCCTTCGCGTCGTCCCAGGCCCCTTCGGCAAAGGCGGTGCGCAACTCCGGCGTCAACGCCCACCAGCGGCAGTCGTCCGAGCGTTCGTAGAGATTGCGATCGAGCAAATCCACCAACAGGTGCGACACAAACTCCGAGTTGTGCAGGCTGGTGGTCAGCACGGTCTCATACAGATCCCCAATCGACCGGGCAAACAGCGCATTGCTGCGGGCCCCGGTTTCGCTGATCTGGGCCAGTACGGATTTCAGCTTGGTCAGATCGCCCTGCTGCCCGGCCGACATCACCTGCCCGTTCCACACGACACAACGGATGGTTTCTGCCGCAGTCATGATCTCGTACAGCGGGGCCGAGAAGGACTGGGCATGCGACAGCAGCCCGTCCTTGGTGTTGGCGTCCAGCGTGGCCAGCGTGTTGCTGTTGCGTCCGGTGAAGGCCACATCCACCGGAATCATCACCTGGCCCTGCCATCCGGGCGGCCCCATATAGCCCTGGTAGCCTTCCGCGCGGTAGGTGCACACCAGATACTCCCGGCCCGAAAACATCATCAACTGGGACGAGCGCGCGCGGTTCACCGGCACCACCGCCCCCAGCGGAATCCACAACGGGTCCGCACTCTCGATGACGCGGTTCTCAGCGTCGAGCAGCAGCATGTTGGACCGCGCTGCCGGATCGCGGTGCGAGTGGAAGATGCCCGCCATCTCCTGCTCGAAGTTGAAACACAGGCACAGGATGCCCACCACGTTACCGGTCTGCGGATGCAGCATGCGGCGCGAATAAATCAGGGCCTGGCGCTTGGACGGACGCAGGTCGCTGGCGCGAAAGGTTTCGACAAATGTGTCGCTGGCCAGCGTCTCTGCAATCAGCGGGTCGGTGCTGCCTTCCAGCGGCGTACTCTCGTCAATCTGCACCAGCACATTGCCCGCCGCATCGAGCAGCAGGATTTCGTCATACACCGTGTATTTGTTGCGGTAGGCACGCAGGCGCAAACGCGCTGCCGCCTGGTCCGCATTGAGGCCGGCAACAAAAGCACACAGCTCGTTGTCGGTGGCCAGAAACCCCACATCCGCCGTGCGTTCGTACAAATTACGCACCACGATGTCGATCACATACTGCGCCTTGGTACCGATCTCGCCCAGCACCGTGGCCACTTTTTCGCTCACCAAGCTGGTCACCAGTTCCTGCTCCAGCCGGTTGAACCCCTGGCGAGTCGCGGCCATGGTCGGCAGGATGGCCTGTGCTTCCTCGGGACAATTCATCTTGGCCGAGGATTCGATCATCCGCCACATCAGGTTGAGCTCGTGCAACGCCTGCTCGCAACGGATCACGTCGCGCATGTAGGGCAGGAAGGTGTCAATCTGAAGCGGTGGCTTCTGGGGCATAGGGCAGACTCCGATGGGGATAAACCAGTGTGAGCAATGCCGCCAGGGGAATGGGGCGACTCAGCGCGAACCCCTGGATGTAACGACAACCAAACTGCCGCAGATACAGCAGCTGTGCGTCGGACTCCACACCCTCCGCAATCACGCGCAGTTGCATGTGGTGACCCAGCGCCAGGATGGCGCGCACGATGGCACCATCGTCTCTGTCGTGGGGCAGCCCACTGACAAACGAACGGTCAATCTTCAGAGACGACACCGGCAGATTTTTCATGCGCGAGAGCGAGGAGTGCCCGGTGCCGAAGTCATCCATGCTGATCTTGAAGCCCAGTTGCCGCAGGGCGCCCATCACCGGAATCACCTTGTCGGGCTGCTTCATCACCATGCTCTCGGTGAGCTCCAGGCAGATGTGGCGCGGCTCCACACCACTGCCGTGAATGACCGCCAGCAGTTCACTGGGCAAATTGGCGTTGACAAACTCCAGCGCCGCCATATTCACATTGACCACCAGATTGGGAAACCCGGAACGGTGCAGCACGGCCAGGTCACCACAGGCCTGCTTCACCACCCAGCGGCCAATCTGCACGATCAGGCGGCTTTGCTCGGCCACCGGTATGAATACATCAGGCCGCACCAGCACACCATCGGGCCTGCGCCAACGCAGCAAGGCCTCTACGGCCACCAGCGTCTCGCTCTCCACATCAAAGATGGGCTGGTACTCCAGAAAGAATTCATTGCCAAGCAGAGCGCGGTGCAGGCCGGCTTCCATGCTGAGCTGCTCCGCCAGCGCGGTCTGCTGGCTGACCAGCGTCTCGCCGGGTGCAGCCAGAAAGAAACTCAGGGCATTGCGCCCGCCCTGCTTGCTGCGGTACATGGCGGAATCTGCCGAACGCATGAGTTCCGAGCCCGTGCGCCCGCTGTCGGGGAACACACTGATGCCCACGCTGGCCGACAGCGTGAGCTCTTGCCCGGCGTACAAAAAGGGCGTGCGGGCCGCCAGCAGAATGCGCTCTCCCAGCGCCTGCAGATCCGGCCAATGCTCCCGCTGCGTGAGCAGAATGGCGAACTCGTCGCCCCCCAGGCGTCCCACGTGAAAATGGTCTTCACCGAGATCCATCAGGCGCTGCGAAAACTCGCGCAGCACCAGGTTGCCGGCCTCATGGCCAAACGCGTCGTTGATCGGTTTGAAGCGGTCCAGATCGATGTACAACACCGCGAATTTCTGGCCAAACGCCCCCGCCTCCATACAAGCCGAGTCCAGCAACTGCTGGAAATGTTTGCGGTTGATCAAGCCGGTCAGGTCATCGATCTGCGCCAGGCGACGAATCAGGTTTTGTTGCTCCAGACGCTCCACCGTCTGCGATATCAGCGAACCAATGGTGAAGGAGAGCTCGGGCAACTGGGCCTCGCGCTGGCGCGCCTGGCGGCTGTAAAACTCCAGCACACCATGGCTTTTGCGCCGGCCATCCACCGTCACATACGACACCGGGAACGCATAACCCGACTTCAGGCCACATTGGTGCGCGACCAGCCCGCCCAGAAACACGGCGTCGTGCAAGACGTCTTCCACCCACTCGGCCTGCATACTGCTCCAGACGCAGCCAATCAGGCCTTCACCGGGGGCCAGGGACATGTCCTGCCCGTCTGCAATAAAGGCTTCCACGCCGGAGCCCGGCTTGTACCAGTAGTGTTTGCTGCTCAGGCGTTGCTGGCCCATCTGCCCCCGCTCGGGTGACCAATAGGCGCCGCACTCCCAACCCAGGTTTTCACACACCAACTGGATCACGCGTGTGATCGCTTCGTCCAGGGTGTGGGTGCCTATGAGCAACTGGGTGGACTCAAAACAGAAGCGCTCGCGCATCTCGGCCACGCGAGACGCCGTCATGTCCACCAGCATGCCGGTCATCGGTGCCGCCTCCGCGCCGGTATTGGCACCGGTGACGGGCAACACCACCAGACGAATCCAACGCAAACCAACCAGCGCATCAATGGTGCGGAACTCGTATTCAACAGGGAGCGTATCGGCAGTGGCCATCGCGGCGCGGGCCAGCGTGGCATGGAAGGCAGGCAGGTCATCGGCGACGATCGCGCCAAAACAGGTCTGCAAGTCGTTATGCAAGCCTGCGGGTACATCCAGCAGGCGCGCTACCCCCTGGCTCAGGACCCAGTGGCCCGACTGCGGCACGTACCACCAACGCCCGAATGCCGCGGCGTCTTCCACCGGATCAGACAGCAACGCCCGCTCGGCGATGTCACCCAGCAGGAACGGCGTATCCAGTCCAACGGCAGTCTTTCGACCGCGGCTCAACAACGAAGGTTTCCCCATACAGCCCAACGACTCACTTGATAGTGTTTATGGGGACTACACCGCAATTTTGGTGCCAGTACATCCGGGCGCAGACCGACACCTGGGGCTCCGTGTGCACCACAACGGGGCACTCGCCCATGGGCGCGTTCGATTGCGCTTCGCCCATAAAAAAAGCCTGCACATGCAGGCTTTTTTTCGACAGTCCACCGAGGGGTGGACGGTGCCCTTCAGGGCTTCTTGGGGGCTTCCGCTTTTTCCTTGGCTTTGGCCATGGTCTGTTTGTCTTTTTCAGCGGTCTTGTTGCCCTTGGTCTTAGCCATGATCTCAGCCGCTTTGGCCTCTTTTCTGCGGTCTTCCGCGGTGATCGGTTTACAGGCAGGGGGAGCGCACGGCGTAGCGCCTCCGGAGGGCGCCGGTGGCGCCGCAGGGGGAGCCGCCATGGCGCCAGCAGCAATCACGCTGCCGATCAATGTGAGCACAGTATTTTTCATTTCCGCACACTCCTGAATTTGGATCGCACACCTTCACATTGAAGGCGCACTGTTATAGCGCTGTACCCCTCCAGACGCAAGCGGCGGCATTCTGTGCGCTAAAACGTCCCCGTGAACGCCCCGCCGTCCAGCAGGATGTTTTGCCCTGTCATGTAAGCCGCCTGCTGGCTGCACAGGAAGGCACAAACCTGGCCAAACTCTTCGAGCGTGCCGTAGCGGCCCATGGGAATTTGCGCCTGCTGCGACGCGCGAATTTCGTCGACCGACTTGCCGGTCTTGGCTGCGGTGGCCTTCACCGTGGTGGCAATGCGGTCGGTGTCGAACTTGCCGGGTAGCAGGTTGTTGATGGTCACGCCCTTGGCCGCCAGACTGCTGCGCGCCACACCGGCCACAAAACCGGTGAGGCCACTGCGTGCGCCGTTGGACAGGCCCAGAATGTCGATGGGGGACTTCACCGAGCTGGACGTGATGTTGACGATGCGCCCAAAACCGCGCGCCGCCATGCCATCCACGGTGGCCTTGATAAGTTCAATGGGCGTGAGCATGTTGGCATCCACCGCCTTGATCCAGGCCTCGCGGTCCCAGTCGCGGAAGTCGCCGGGCGGCGGGCCACCGGCGTTGGTGACCACGATGTCGAAGTCTTTGCGGATGGCGAAGACCGCGGCGCGGCCCGCCTCGGTCGTGATGTCTTGGGCACAAAACAGCACCTCAGCCCCCGTGGATACTGCGTAAGCAGCTTCCAAATTCATAGCAGATTGCTGCAGTGCTTCGGCGCCACGCGCCACGATCAGCACGTTCACACCTTCGGCCACCAGCGCCTGCGCGCAGCCCAGGCCCAGCCCCTTGCTCGCGCCACACACCAGCGCCCATTTACCCTTCAGTCCCAAGTCCATTGTTATCTCCTGTTCAACGCCTACGGCTCACCACATACACACCCACCAGCACCAGCACGGTACCGGCCACCACCCATAAATTCATCGGCTCATCCAACAGCAGCACCCCCATGGTGATGGTGGACATCGGGCCCACCATGCCCACCTGCGCAGCCAGACCCGCGCCAATGCGCTCTATCGCCATCATCACCATCAGCACCGGCACCACGGTACACAGCGTGGCGTTGAGCACCGACAACCAGAGCACCTGCGGCGCCACGGCAAACGCCGTGTCCAGCGGGCGCAGCATCACAAACTGCGCAATGCACAACACACAGGCCACGCTGGTGGCCAGCCCCACCAGCCGCATGGAGCCCAGGCGCTGCACCAGCTCACCGCTGTACGACAGGTAAATGGCGTAGCTCACCGCGCTGCCAAACACCAGCAAGGCGCCCAGCGCCACGTCGCCCCCGGCCAGGTTCACCTCGTGGCCAAACACCAGCAGCACACCGGCGTAACTGATGGCCATGCCCAGCGCCTGCGGGCCGCTGATGCGTTTGCCATAGAGAAACAGCCCCAGCAGCAACACCAGCGTGGGGTTGAGGTAAAGAATGAGCCGCTCCAGCGACGCCGAGATATAGGCCAACCCCGCAAAGTCCAGAAAGCTGGCGAGGTAATAACCCGTGAGCCCCAGGCCGAAGATGCCCCACTTGTCCCGCGCGGTCAGCGACGGCAGGCTCACACCCGCCAGGCGCGCCTTGCGTCCGGTCCACCAGACGATGGCCAGAAAGAACGGCAGCGCAAACAACATGCGCAGCATGATCAGCGTGACCGCATCCACCCCGTAGCGGTAGGCCAGCTTGACGATGATGGCCTTGCCGCTGAAGGCTATCGCCCCGGCGATCGCCAGGAACAATCCAGTCGCTATGGATTTAGGAGCTGCTTGCGCACTGTTCATGGGGGCTAAAGGCCTATTTCATTTAAAAATCTTGAGGACACGTTTCACACCGATCACGCCCAGCAGTACCAGCGCACCAGACACCACACCCACCAGGCCGTCCCAGACAAAGCCAAAAGGCAGCTTCTCCAGCAGGTGGTGCAAGAACGGCAGGCCATGCACCAGAATGCCGCCGCCCACCAGGAACATAGCGGCGGTGCCCGCCACCGACAACACCTTCATCAGGATGGGCGCCGCGCGCAACAGGCCACGGCCCAGCGCCTGTTTGCCAAGTGCCAGCGTGCTGACGCCGGATTGTCGGCTCAGATACAAACCCGCGTCGTCGATTTTCACGATGCCCGCCACCACGCCATACACGCCCACCGTCATCAGCACGGCCACACCGGCCAGCACCGTGAGCTGGGTGGTCCACACGCTGTTTTGCACCGTGCCTAGCGTGATGGCAATGATCTCCGCCGAGAGGATGAAGTCAGTGCGGATGGCGCCCTTGATCTTGTCTTTCTCCAGCGCCACCAGGTCCACGCTGGGGTCGGCCAGCGCCTGCAACAGTGCGTCTTCGTGGGCCTGGTCGTCTTCAGCGCGGTGCAGGAATTTGTGCGCCAGTTTTTCGAAGCCTTCAAAACACAGAAAAGCACCGCCCACCATCAGCAGCGGCGTGATGGCCCAGGGCAACACGATGCTGATGACCAGCGCCGTGGGCACCAGGATCAGCTTGTTGACCAGCGAGCCCTTGCACACCGCCCACACCACGGGCAGCTCGCGGTCAGCGCTCACGCCGCTCACCTGCTGGGCGTTGAGGGCCAGGTCATCGCCCAGCACACCAGCGGTCTTTTTGGCGGCCACTTTGGTGAGTACGGCCACGTCGTCCAGCACGGTGGCAATGTCGTCAAGAAGGGCGAGCAAACTGGTGGCCATAGGGTATTTCCGGGTGAAGACGGGGTGTGTTGGAGCGCCCATTGTCGCCGCCATCCGTCACAATCAAAGACGGATTCCATCACCACCATGAACTACCCTCTGCTCCTCAATGCCCTTATCAGCCTGATCGTCGGGGTGGCATTGGTTCTGGTGTGGCGGCGCAATCCGCAGCAGACTTTCACGCGGTATCTGGGCTGGTCCAATCTGGTTCAGTTGCTGATCCCGGCCAGCTACTGGCTCACGCTGCATGGCAATCCCACACTGCGCCTGGTGGGCATGGTGGCCCTGCCGGTGGTGTCCGCGGCCTACTCTTCACTGATGGTGCTGGGTGCCAGCCAGCTGGCAGACCGCCCGGTACGCCCCCCCACCATGGCCGTATTTGCGGCCGTGATTTTGGCTATCAATGTGGGCTCCCTGTTGCAGGGCGACCTGCGCATCGCGCAGACCCTGTCAGCCACCGTGGGCACGGCCATCGGTCTGCTGTGCTGCTACTGGCTCTGGTTCGCAGGCAATCGCAACTTTGGCCCTTCGCGCATGACCGGCATTCTGATCACCGCCCTCGGGTTGAACCAGTTCACCTTTGCACTGCTGGGCGCCGATGGCGTGGCCCTGCAGGCCAGCACGGCCACCCTGATCCGCGTGGCCTTGGGCCTGGTCCTGATTTACGCCGCCCTGCAACGCAGCGCCCAAGAGACCGTGCGCTTGCGCGAACGGTTCGAGCGCCTCACCGACCGCTCCCACCAGGGCATCATCATCCGCCAGAAGGAACGCATCGCCTACGCCAACCCGGCGGCATTGGCCATCTACGGTGCCAGCGGCAAGGACGATCTCAGTGTGGTCATGGTGGCGCGCTCCATCCCCAGACCCGAGCGCGAGTCCATCGGCAAACTGCTGCAGGAGATTGAAAGCGGCCAACGCGACGACGCCAGCTACGACGCGCTGCGCTACCGCAAGGATGGCACCCCCATGTGGCTGCGCTTCCATTGTTTTGGCACCGAGTGGGACGGCGCACCGGCCATGCAGGTGCTGATCGCCGACGACACCGAGCGGCACCAGGCCACCCAGGCCCTGTTGCACCAGGCCCTGCACGACGAGTTGACCGGCCTGCCCAACCGCAACGCCCTGATCCAGCAACTGCGCGAACGCTGCAAGGCCCCGGCTGACAACCCCGCGCCTTTTGTCCTGATGCTGCTGGACATCGACCGCTTCAAGCTGTTCAACGAAGCGCATGGCCATTCGGTCGGTGACAAGGTCCTGAAAGCCTTTGGTCACGCCCTGCGCACCAGTGTGGATGCACGCCACGCCGTCATGCGCCTGGGGGAGGACGAATACGCCATCCTCTCGGCCGATGGCAACAACAGTGCCATGGCGGTGGAGCTGGCCACCACGGTGCGCGGCCTGCTGGGCAAGCCCCTGCCCGTGGCCGATGAAGTGTTTTTTCTCGACGCCTCCATGGGCATCGCTCTGTATCCGCACAGCGGCCAAGACGCCGAATCCCTGCTGCGCGCGGCCAATGCCGCCATGCATGTGGCCAAACGTACACCGGGCACGTCGTACACGCTGGCAGAAAAAGAGTTTGAACGGGGCTCCAGCAATATGCTGGAGCAGGAGCAGGCCTTGCGCGCCGGCATAGAGCGCGGGGAATTTCACCTGGCCTACCAGCCCAAGGTGGACGCCCACACCGGTGCACTCACCAGCTTTGAGGCGCTGGCGCGCTGGAACCGCCCCGGTTTTGGTGCCGTCAGCCCGCTGGAATTTATTGCGGCGGCAGAACGCACCGGCCTGATCGCGGCGCTGGGCAGCACCCTGCTGTGGCAGGCCTGCGCACAGATCGCCCAGTGGCACGCTACCTACGGCAGCTGTGTGCCGGTGGCAGTGAACGTGTCCCCCCTGCAATTGCTGGACCCACGTTTCCCGCAACTGGTGGAGCAGGCGCTGGAAGACCACGGCGTAGCCCCCCAATGGCTCACGCTGGAAATCACCGAAAGCTCCGCCGTGCAAAACCTGGACCAGACCGTGGCCCAGGTAGCGCAGTTGCGCGCCCTGGGGGTGCATGTGGCGATGGACGACTTTGGCACAGGCTTCTCTTCGCTCAACATGCTGCGCACCCTGCGCCTGCACACCATCAAGATCGACCGCGGCCTGATCGACCCGCTGCCGGCGCCCGAATCCATCGCCGTGGTGCGCGCGATCTGCCAGTTGGCCCAGGCCTTGCATCTGCATGTCGTGGCCGAAGGTGTGGAAACCACCGCGCAGGCAGAAGCCGCCCGCGACGCGGGCTGCGGCGAACTGCAAGGCTACCTGTACGCCAAGCCGCTGAGTCCGCACGATGCTGGCCAGTGGCTGGCACAACACACCGAACACCACACTGTAATTACCTGACATGGCCGCCATCTCCCGCTTCGCCGACAACCCCACCGTGCTGGATGTGGAGGCGTCGGGCTTTGGCCGCAACAGTTACCCCATAGAAATCGGGTTTGTGCTGCCCGACGGCCGCACCTACTGCACCCTGGTGCGCCCCGAACCGCACTGGACCCACTGGGACACCCAGGCCCAGGCGCTGCACCACATCCCGCGCGCTATCGTCGAAGAGCGTGGCCTGCCGGTCGTCACCGTGGCGCGCAAACTCAATAGTGACCTGCGCGGGCAAACCGTCTACTCCGACGGCTGGGCCAATGACTACACCTGGCTCAACGCGCTGTTCGATGCGGCCGACATGACACCCAGCTTCAAGCTGGAAAACCTACGCGCCCTGCTCAACGAACAAGAGGCCGAACAATGGCACCTGGTCAAGGCGCAGATCAGCAGCGAACGCGGCGCCCAGCGCCACCGTGCCAGCGCCGACGCACGGCTGCTGCAGCTCACCCTGCAGCGCCTGCGCAGCACCACCCCACACCGCCAGCACAAGGAACTCCCGTGACCATCACCGTCTCTGTCAGCCTGGGTTATGAATTTGACGTGAAGGCATCCGCCAAAGAAGTCTTTGCGCTGCTGTCGGACATCCCCACGTCAGCCAGCCACTACCCCGGCGTCGCCCAACTAACAGACCTGGGTGCCAACAGCTACCGCTGGGAGATGGACAAACTGAGCATTGCCGCGGTCCAGTTGCAAACCGTGTATGCCTCCAAGTACCGCAGCAACAAGACCAAAGGCAGCGTGAGCTGGACACCCGTCACCGACGAAGGCAATGCCCAGGTATCCGGCAGTTGGCAGATCACCGACCACAAAAAGTCCACCCACCTTGTGCTTAACGTAGAGGCCGAAGTCACCCTGCCCCTGCCGGCGCTCATGGAGCTGGTCGCCACACCCATGGTGGAAGCCGAGCTGGAGCGGCTCACCGAGCAGTACATTGCCAACCTGTGTGAAGCACTGGGCGGCGAGGTCTGATATTTGCTATTAAAAAAGTAGCTGGTTGCGCATATTCCATGCGGCCAGAGTGCCTTTTTGCCAGTCATTCAGGCGGCGGCTGGCTCAGCCGATGTTTGCCCGTCTACGTTGCACCCTCTCTCGGCTTGTGGACACTTAGCTCGCCTATGCAGGCTGAGGGCCGTCGTATCCCTCAATCACAACAAGGTCGATCGTGCAAACCTCCTTGCGCAAGGTAATTGCGTGTTGATAGCCAGGGGAGTTCCAGCAATCCAGCGCTGCCTGGTAGCTTGGAAACTCGATCACAGCGTTGCGCAACCGGCTCTCCCCCTCCAAAGCTTCAAACGTGCCGCCGCGTACGAGAAACCTTCCGCCGTAATGCGCCAGCGGTTCTGCATTGGCGGCAATGTACTGCTGGTACTGTGTCGCGTTGCTGATATCGACGCGAACAATCCAATAACCTTTTGGCATAACAAATCCTGTTGTACTAACGTGAATAAAAGTCATCAGCAGTGATCCATCTGTCTGATGCGGTTCACAGTGTAGGCACGCCATACGTTTTCATAAAGTGAATTATTATGAACTTTTTATTCTTTAAACGAGATCATGGATTTTGTTGATTTACGCTGTTTTCAGGCAGTCGTGCAGTACGGCGGCATCACACGCGCGGCTGAAGCGCTGCACCGGGTTCCTTCCAATGTTTCTACGCGCATACGCATGCTGGAGGAGAACCTGCAGGCCAAGCTGTTCGTGCGTGAGGGCAAGCGAATGCAACTCTCCCCTCAAGGGAAGGTATTACTGGACTACGCCAACCGTCTGCTGCAATTAGCCCAGGAGGCCCGTGGCGCTTTGCATGACGGCGCACCACGCGGCATCTTGCGTCTGGGAGCCATGGAAAGCACTGCAGCCATTCGCTTGCCAACTCTGCTGGCTCAGATGCACCAGCAGTTCCCGGCCCTTGCTGTCGAGCTCAGCACGGGTGCCCCGCGGCCATTGACGGCACGCGTGATCGCTGGCGAGTTGGACGCAGCGCTGGTGTCGGAGCCTGTCTCCGACCCACGCCTGTCCAGTCAACTGGCCTATGTGGAGAGTCTGGTGATGATCACGCCTGCCGGCCATCCTGCGGTTCGCAGCGCCCGCGACCTGCAATTGGACACTCTGCTGGTTTTCGATCCAGACTGCCCCCACCGGCAACGCTTGGAGGCTTGGTGTGCCAAAGGAAAAGTTGCACCAGGCAAGGTGATCGAGCTGGGCTCCTACCACGCGATCTTGGGCTGTTGCGTTGCAGGCATGGGCGTTGCGCTCATTCCTGCAGCGGTGTTGGAGACCTACACCGAGCGAAAGCACCTCTCGGTGTACCCACTCACAGGTGACGCTCGCACCATGAAGATCAAGCTCATCTGGCGCAAAGACGCACCCCAGCCAAAGATCCATGCGCTGGCCCAACTGCTCGCAGGAAAAACCGACCGGATCACCCGATCCCAAACCGGAGGAGTGCAGACCCATTAGGGTGAGGACGCTGTGGTCGTTGTGGATCTGGTGGGCGCGGATTGCAGGTGAAGCAGGCGCATGCCATGCACTATCGCACCCGACAGACTGGCTTAAGCACAGTGCGTTCCTGCCTTTACAGCCTTTAGGCCAACGCGCGCCCTAAAGCACCATTCGCGCCCTGGCATTGCCCAATAGTCGCAGTCGACCCAAAGCGGTCTTCCATACAGCCACACTCATTGCCGCATAGCAGACATTCAGGACTGGCCCGTCGGGCAGGTATTGGTGGCTTCAGTGGATGTGCAAAAGTCTGGAATTTGAAACTTTTTTCATCTAATCCTCTAGACTGGCGTAACGCCAAGAAGACTTTTGCAATGACATTCTTTAAACCTGGTACACCCGAATTCACTCAACGACAACGAGAAAACTGGCAGTATGAATTGAGCAGGATTCCGGACCTAGTCGACTACCTCCGCTATCAACGCAGTGGAGGAGCAACGAGGCACACACATTTTGGAAGTTTCGCCGCGACGCATCGAAGCATTGCAGGCTACGAATATTGCTTGGAGCATCACTTGGATGCTTTCAAGCAGCACATGCACGTTTGTGCATTGAGTAGTTTGCGAAAATGGGCTGAGCCGACTCATGAATATCTCTCAATTTGGGAAGCAATTCTTGATGCACTGGTTTCTGACAATTCGACTCTCATTCGAGAGATATCCAGCTTTGAGCACCCAGATTTGCAAGCAACCCGCGCCAGTTCACCGCAGATGGAAACATTGTTACTGCAGTCGGCCATACTGGGGCGCGATGACGTGATCGCCCAAGCGCTGGAGCGCATCGCGGCCAAAGGCAATAACGCAGATCGGAAAGAGCTTGAAAACGGCCACAACTTCTTTGATTGCCTGCTCAAAAATGACGCCCAGGCGTTGACGGAACGCATTCTCCGAACCACACGCACGCCATTCGCCAAGAACGACCCTTACTTCGGTCACTTCATGCATAGGATGGCAACCTCCCAAGCCAAGCTGTGTCACTTGCGTGGTATTCCCGTTGATATCGACCACTCGCTGGTGCCCATGGATATCGTGCGGGTTGCACCACTTACGCACTACGACAACGTGTACGACTTCTTGGAACCGGGCTTTGTGCCACTCGAGCCCACCCTGAAAGATCGCTGGCGCTTCTATATGAGGCGGCGTGCTCGGGAAAAGGCATATAAGTGGGATGTCGTACGCTAGTGTCAATGTGACAGCGCACCTCACACTTCCATATCGCAGTCATTGATCAAAGGCCGCTTCTGGCCCCAAGTTGAGATATTTGAAGCAGTCAGTGTTGAACTCCGCTGAAGCTCCACCGAACTTCTCCCGCTTCGATTAATCCAGCAGATCACATTCCTTGACTATAGGTTTGCCCAGCTACTTGCAACTCCGAACTTGCAAGGCCATCGCGAGTTGCTCGGGATCGGGCAACCCTTCGCTATCCCCCACATACTGCACCACGCGCGCACCAATGGCGTTGCCGCGCAGTGCCGCGTCCGCCAGGCTTTGGCCATCCAGCAACGCACTGAGCACGCCCACGGCAAAGCCGTCTCCGGCACCCACTGTGTCCACCACGCGCTGCACCTGAAAGCCCGGCACCGTGGCGCGTCCCTGGGCGTCAGCCACATAGGCGCCCTGCGGCCCCAACTTGATGACCACCTGCGGGACGCCCCGGTCCAGGTACCAGCTGGCAATGTCCTGCGGCGTGGTCTGCCCGGTCAGCAGCTGGCCTTCGGACAGGCCGGGCATGACTAGGTCGGCTTGTGCCGCCCAGGCATTGAGCCCGGACACCATGGCGGTTTGTGAGGGCCACAGGCGGGCCCGCAGATTGGGGTCAAAGGACACCGCCGCACCCGCGGCCCGCGCCTGCTGTACCAGGGTCTGCGCCAGCGCACGCGCACTGTCGGACAGCGCCACGCTGATGCCCGTGAGGTGCAGCCAGCGCACGCCCTGCAGCCCTTGGACGGGTACGTCGTCCGGCCCCAGGTGGCTGGCGGCCGAGCCCTTGCGGAAGTAGGCAATCTGCGGGTCCTGCCCCTCGGGCTCGCGCGACTTGAGCATGAAACCCGTGGGGTGCTGCGTGTCCACCTGCACATGGCTGCGATCTATACCTTCACGGTCCAGCGTGGCCAGAAGGTAGTCGCCAAACGGGTCTTGCCCCACGCGGCTGATGTAGCCCACGCGCCAGCCCAGGCGCGCCAGGCCGGTGGCCACATTGAGCTCGGCCCCGGCGCTGCTGCGGCTGAAATGTTCCACCGCCGCTAGCGGCCCCGGCGTTTGCGCCACCAGTAAGGCCATGGCCTCGCCCACTGTCACAACATGCGGCGCGTTCACATCACGGCCCCAAGCTGCCAAGGCACAAACTCGTTGTCGCCCAGGCCATTGTTTTCGCTGCAGGTGGGCTGGCCAGACGCCGTGGCCAGCATGAGTTCAAACAGCTGTTGTCCAGCCTGCGCAATGGTCTGCGTGCCTTCGACTACGGTGCCGGCGTCAAAGTCCATGTCCAGCCGCATGCGTTCGAACAGCGCGGTGTGCGTGGCCAGCTTGAGCGAGGGCGTGGGCTTGCAACCGTAGGTGGAGCCGCGCCCGGTGGTGAAGCAGATCAGGGTGGCACCGCCAGCCACCTGGCCGGTGGCTGAGACCGGGTCGTAACCCGGCGTGTCCATGAACACCAGGCCCTGGGCGCGCACGGGCTGCGCGTATTCGTAGACGGCCATGAGCCCGGTGCTGCCAGCCTTGGCCACGGCGCCTAGGGACTTTTCCAGGATGGTCGTGATGCCGCCAGCCTTGTTGCCAGGCGAGGGGTTGTTGTTCATGTCCGCACCATGGGTTTGGGTGTAGTGCTCCCACCATTGCAGCCGCGCCATGAGCTGGTCGGCCACGGCCTGTGATGCAGCACGCGCCGTCAGCAGGTGCTCAGCGCCATAGATCTCCGGCGTTTCAGACAAGATGGCCGTGCCGCCCGCGCGCACCAGCAAATCCACGGCCGCGCCCAGCACGGGGTTGGCGCTGATGCCAGAGTAGCCATCCGAGCCACCGCACTGCAGACCCACGGTGAGGTGCCGGGCGCTGACCGGCTCGCGCGTGGCACGGTTGGCGATCGGCAGCATCTGCTCCAGTGCAGCAATGCCGGCCGCGATGGCCTCGCGCGTGCCACCGGCTTCCTGAATCTTCAGCGTAGCAAACAGGCCTGGCGCGCGCTCGGGCAGGCCCTGCACCAAGCCAGCCACCTGGTTCACCTCGCAGCCCAGACCCATGACCAGCACGCCGGCAAAGTTGGGCTGGTCTGCATAGCCGCGCAGCGTGCGGCGCAGCACGTCCATGCTCTCACCAGTGCCGGCCATGCCGCAGCCCTGGCCGTGGGTGATGGCGACCACTCCGTCCACATTCGGAAATACGCGCAACGCCTCGGGCGTGAAATGCTGGGCGATGCGCTGGCACACGGTGGCCGAGCAGTTCACGCTGGAAACTACGCCCAGGTAGTTGCGTGTGGCCACGCGCCCATCGGCACGAACAATGCCCTGAAAGGTGATCGGCTCACTGCCGGGCACCAGCGGCACATAGGCGCCGCCCGCGCCATGTTCGGCCTGCGAAGCCACCATGGCCACGTTGTGCACATGCACATGCTCGCCCACCGCGATGTCGCGCGTGGCCAGGCCAATGGTCTGGCCATACTTCAGAACCCGGGCGCCCTTGGCAATGGGTTGCAGCGCCAGCTTGTGCCCGGCGGCAATGGCATCAGCCGCCACGACCACGCCACCCCCTGTCTCCACGCGCTGGCCGGCCGCCAGCGGGCTGCGGGCCACGCCCACGTTGTCGAGGTCGCTAAGCTGGATCAGCAATGGAATTGAAGGGGGCATAGGAAGCCTCAGAGGACAAAATTGGTAAGGCCAGTGTAGCAAAAGCCAAATTGGCCTGACCTTCTGGGCCGCTTGCCCCATGTTTTGCCGCCCTGTCGCGTAAACTGCAGCACGCGGAGGACTCATGCTAGACCAACTCAAACAGGTCGACAACCGTCGGCTGTACCAACAAATTGCCGACCAGATACGCACCTTCATTGACAAGGGCAACTACACCGCCGGCGCGCGCCTGCCACCCGAACGGGACCTAGCCCAGCAGTTGGGCGTGTCGCGTCCCTCGGTGCGCGAAGCGCTGATTGCGCTGGAGATTGAGGGCAGCGTGGAAGTGCGCATGGGCGCGGGCGTCTACGTCTGCAACGCGGCCCAACGCAAGCCCCAGGCCTTGGCCACCATGGGCGAAAGCCCCATCGAACTCATGCAGGCGCGCGCTGCCATCGAAGGCACCGTGGTCATGCTGGCCTGCGCCAAGGCCACGCCCAAGGCGCTGCAGGGACTGCGCCAGATCCTGGATAACATGCTGGCCGCCATGGCACAAAACCGCTCGCCCCTGGTGTTTGACCGCCAGTTCCACCAGGCCATGGCCGCCATGACTGGCAACTCAGTGCTCGAACGCCTGGTGGGCGAGCTGTTCGACGAACGCCACAGCCCCATCGCCACGCGGCTCAGCGCCCATTCCGAATCCAGCCAGACCTGGGCAACCGCGCTGCAGGAGCACGAAGCCATCCTGCGTGCGCTGGAAAACCGCGATGTGCTGGCCGCGCAGACCGCGCTGCGCATGCATTTGCAGGCCTCGGAGCAGCGCTGGGTGGAAAACAACCGGCGCGAATGGTCCTGAGCTGAGCCGCACCCCACGCGCCCCGGCGAAGTGGTCAGGCCCGTGTCCTTGCACAGGCCTTTTTTACGCCCATTTACCCCCTGTTTCGCCCAAAACCACGGGTAAATACCAGTACGCACGCGCATTTCGGTAAGGCCAAATACGCTCCATAGCGTCAGGTGGCCTTACCAAGTTGCGGTTACGCAAAAGCCGCCTGACTCGCTGTTACAGACCGCACCCAGGAGTTTGCATTGCTGCCATCCGTGTCCGATTTCGTCCATTCCGAGGCGCCCCGCCCTGCGGCAGATACCGCCGTGCTGCTGCGGCTGGAAGGCATTACCAAACGCTTTCCCGGGGTGCTGGCATTGGACGGCGTGCGCCTGGAGGTGCGGCGCGGCGAAGTGCATGCGGTCTGCGGTGAAAACGGCGCCGGCAAGTCGACGCTGATGAAAGTCATCAGCGGGCAGTACCAGCCCGACGCGGGCGCCCTGCATTACCAGGGCGCGGTCTGCCAGTTCCGCTCTACAGCCGAGTCCGAGGCCGTGGGCATTGCCATCATCCACCAGGAGCTGAACCTGGTGCCGCACCTGACGGTGGCCGAAAACATCTTCCTGGCTCGCGAGCCGCGAAAAGGCTGGCTCATCGACCGCGCCGCGCTGCGCCGCAACGCCCAGCAGTGCCTGGACCGGCTGGGCCTGGACATTGCGCCCGATGTGCTGGTCAAGACGCTCTCGGTCGCGCAGCAGCAGATGGTGGAGATTGCCAAGGCGCTGTCGCTCAATGCGCAGGTGCTGATCATGGACGAGCCCACCTCGTCGCTGACCGAGTCGGAAACCGGGAAGCTGTTTGCCATCATCCACGAGCTCAAGCGCGCGGGCGTTGGCATTGTCTACATCTCGCACCGGCTGGACGAGCTAGCACAGATTGTGGACCGCGTGACAGTGCTGCGCGACGGCCGCTATGTGAGCACCGACCACTTTGCCGACACCAGCGTGGAGCAAATCGTGGCCAAGATGGTGGGCCGCTCGCTGGACGACGTGTTTCCCAAGCGCACCTCGGTGCCAACCACGGACGTGCTGCTGCGCGTGCAGGGGCTGACACGGCAGGGCGTGTTCCACGACGTGAGCTTTGAACTGCGGCGTGGCGAGATTTTGGGTTTTGCCGGCCTCATGGGAGCGGGCCGCACCGAGGTGGCGCGCGCCATCTTCGGGGCCGACCCGCTGGATGCGGGCGAGGTACTGCTGGGCGACCAGCAGCTGCGTATCCGCTCCCCGCGCGATGCAGTGCGCCACGGCCTGGCCTACCTGTCGGAAGACCGCAAGCACGACGGCCTGGCGCTGAAGATGAATGTGGCGCAAAACATCACGCTGGCCAATATGGAGGCCGTCTCCAACCGCGCCGGCCTGATCCGCTTTGACGAGGAGCAGGCCGCCGCCACCCGCTACATCGAGGCCCTGGGCATACGCACCCCCAGCAGCCGCCAGACCGTGCGCCTGCTTTCAGGCGGCAACCAGCAGAAGTTGGTCATCAGCAAATGGCTGTTTCGCGAATCGCGCATTCTGTTCTTTGACGAACCCACGCGCGGCATTGACGTGGGCGCCAAGTACGCCATCTACCAGTTGCTGGACCAACTGGCCGGCCAGGGCATTGGCGTCGTGATGATCAGCTCCGAACTCCCAGAAATCATGGGCATGACCGACCGCGTGGCGGTGTTCCATGAAGGGCGCCTAGTCACTGTGCTGAACACGCGCCAGACCAGCCAGGAGGAAGTCATGCACTACGCCTCGGGCCGCAGCATCCCCTCGCCCACCTGAAGTTTTCCCCGGACCGACCTATGACTGAACAACAAAAAGACCTGCTCCAGAAATTTGCCGCACTGGCCAGCCTGCTGGGCCTCATTGCCATCTTCTCGGTCACCAGCAATGCTTTCTTCTCGGTGGGCAATGGCATGACCGTAGCCCTGCAGGTCACCTCCATCGCCTACCTGGGCATTGCCGCCACCTGCGTGATCATCACCGGCGGCATCGACCTTTCGGTGGGAGCCATCCTGGCGCTGGCAGGGGTGGTGGCAGCCATGGCTACCAAGGCCGGCGCACCGGTGCCGCTGGCCATGCTGGCCGGCCTGCTGGTGGGCGCTTTTTGCGGCCTGATCAACGGCCTGTGCGTGACGGTGCTCAAGCTGCCGCCCTTCATCGCGACACTGGGGATGATGCTGGTTGCGCGCGGCGTGGCGCTGCAGATCACCGATGCCAAGGCCATTGGCGGCCTGGGTGACAGCTTTGCCGAACTGGGCAACGGCTCGCTGTGGCGCGTGGTGAACATGGGCGAGGACGGTTTCCCGGACGTGGTGTTCGTCGGCATTCCCTACCCGGTGCTGCTGATGGTGGTGCTGGCGGTGGCGGTGTCCATCCTGCTCAACCGCGCCACGCTGGGTCGCCACCTGTATGCCGTGGGCTCCAACCTGGAGGCGGCACGCCTCTCAGGTGTGAACGTGCAGCGCGTGACACTGTTTGCGTACGTGTTCTCGGGACTGCTGGCCGGCCTGACGGGCTGCGTGCTCATGTCGCGCCTAGTCACCGCCCAGCCCAGCGAAGGGCTGATGTACGAACTGGACGCGATTGCCGCCTCGGTGATTGGCGGCACCTCGCTCACTGGAGGTGTGGGCACGATCTCGGGCACTGTGATCGGCGCCTTCGTGATCGGCATCCTGCGCAACGGCTTGAACATGGCCGGCGTCTCTGCCTTCACCCAACAGATTCTGATTGGCCTAGTCATCCTGCTCGCCGTGTGGATAGACCAGATGCGCCACCGCAAATGATCCCTACCGGCAGGGCTTACCGGGACATCGACAACAACCCATTGATAAAGAGGAATGACATGAACAAACGCACCTTGCTGAGCACCCTGATCGCGTCCACGCTGCTGGCCGCATCGTCCCTGGCCATGGCGGCCGATAAAGAGATCGCCGTGATCGTGAAAACGACCAACTCCGACTTCTGGCAAAACGTGAAGAAGGGCTCCAACGACGCCGCGGGCAAATCCAAAGGCTTTACCGCCACCTTCCAGGGTGCCGCCTCCGACACCGACCTGGCCGGCCAGGTGGCCCTGGTGGAAAACGCCGTGAATCGCAAGGTGGCCGGCATTGTGCTGGCCCCGTCTGACCCCGACGCGCTGATCCCCGCCATGAAGAAAGCCTGGGAAGCCAAGATTCCCGTGGTGCTGATCGACTCGGCCGCCTCCGATGCCGGCAAGGCCTACTACCAGTCCTTCCTGGCCACCGACAACAAGGTCGCGGGCGAGATGTCGGCCAAGACACTGATCGACAAGATTGGCACCACCGGCAAGATTGCCATCATGTCCTACACCGCCGGCTCGGGCTCCGAGATCGGGCGCGTGGGTGGCTTCACCGACTACATCAAGAAGCACTCCAAGCTGCAGATCGTCGGCCCCTTCTATTCCAACTCGCAAATGGGTACGGCCCTGAACCAGACCACCGACGTGCTGGCCGCCAACCCCGACCTCAAAGGCATCTTCGGCGCCAATGAGCCCACCGCCATCGGCATGGGCCGCGCGCTGGCACAGGCGGGCAAAGCCGGCAAGGTGGTGGCCATCGGTTTTGACGGCAACTCCGACCTGCAAGGCTTTGTGAAGGACGGCACGATCGAGGCGATTGCCGTGCAAAGCGCCTACGAGATGGGCAACCTGGGCGTGAAGACCGTGGTGGAACTGGTGCAGGGCAAGAAGGTCCCGGCCTTCCGCGACACCGGCGTGTTGATGGTGAACAAGAAAAACATCGACACCCCCGCCGCCAAAAACGTCCTGTACTGACCCCCTGTCTCCTGAAGCAAACCTCCGGCGCCGCACGCCGGGGGCACGGACTTATGCACACCACGGATCTCAAAAAACTCCCGCGCGTTGACCT
This sequence comes from Rhodoferax saidenbachensis, assembly GCF_001955715.1. Classification (NCBI taxonomy): domain Bacteria; kingdom Pseudomonadati; phylum Pseudomonadota; class Betaproteobacteria; order Burkholderiales; family Comamonadaceae; genus Rhodoferax; species Rhodoferax saidenbachensis. Next base: position 3,222,263 of record NZ_CP019239.1, read on the forward strand.
GCAACTCACGGCGCTGGGCCTGGGCTGCTCGCAAATGGGGGGCCTGTACCACGCCGCCAGCGCGCGCGACGTGGAAGATGTATTCGCCAGCGCCTGGGCCGCTGGCGTGCGCTACTTCGACACCGCGCCCTACTACGGCTACACGCGCTCGGAGCACCGCCTGGGCACCCAGATGGCCGAGTGCGCGCGCCATGAGTACGTGGTGAGCACCAAGGTGGGCCGGCTGCTGCGCCCCGATGCCAGCGTGGCACCGGGGGACGGCGGCTGGGTCAATCCCTACCCGTTTCGCCCGGTGTACGACTACAGCTACAGCGGCGTCATGCGTTCGTTTGAAGACAGCCAGCAGCGCCTGGGGCTCGCACACATCGACATCCTCTATGTGCACGACATTGGCCGCGACACGCATGGCGAACAGCATGCGCACTACTGGCAGCAACTGACCACAGGGGGCGGCTTTCGCGCGCTGGACGAACTGCGCCGCAGCGGCGCCACCCGCGCCATAGGCCTGGGCGTGAACGAGTGGGAGGTGGTGCAGGACAGCATGCGCGAGTTCGACCTGGACTGCACCCTGCTGGCCGGGCGCTACACGCTGCTGGAGCAGGACAGCCTGACCCCGTTTCTGGACGAATGCCTGCGCCGCGGCAATGCCATCGTGGCCGCGGGCGTCTTCAACTCCGGCGTCCTGGCCGGCAACACCAAATTCAACTATGCCCAAGCGTCCGCCGAAGTGCTGACCCGCGTGCAGGCGCTGAGCGCCGTGTGTGCCGAATTCAAGGTGCCCCTGCAGGCTGCGGCGCTGCAGTTTCCGCTGGCGCATCCGGCCGTGGTGTCCTGCCTCACCGGTGTGCATACGGCAGCGCAGCTGCAGCAAAACGTGGCCTGGCTGGAACAATCCTTGCCCGCCGCGCTGTGGCAGACGCTGCGCGCACGCGGCCTGCTGCACCCAGAAGCCCCCGTCCCGGCCTGAGTCCCCATGCTGATCGACGCCCACCAACATTTCTGGCGCCTGGCGGACCGCGCGGGCCACTGGCCGCCGCCCGCGCTGGCGCCCATCCACCGCGACTTTCTACCGGTCGACCTGGCACCGCTGTTGGCGCAGACCGGCGTCGCCGGCACGGTGCTGGTGCAGTCCCTGCCGACCATGGCGGACACGCGGCAACTGCTGCAGCTGGCCGCACAACACTCCGTGGTGAAGGGTGTTGTGGGTTGGGTGGACCTGCTGGCGCCTGATGCGCCTTCCCAGATCACCGAACTGGCCCGGCACCGCCAACTCAAGGGGCTGCGCCCGATGTTGCAGGATCTGCCGGACACGCGCTGGATCGCCCAAGCTGCGCTAGCGCCCGCCATCCATGCCATGCAGGCCCACGGGCTGGTGTTGGACGCACTCGTGTTGCCCCAACACCTGGGCGCGCTGCTGGAGTTTGCACAGCGCTTTGCGGACCTACCCATTGTCATCGACCATGCGGCCAAGCCCGAGATTGCACGGGGTCTGCTGGACCCCTGGCGCCAGGACATGGCGGCACTGGCCGCGCTGCCACACGTGCACTGCAAGCTCTCGGGCCTGCTGACCGAGGCGGGTGTGCACACCCACCCCCCGGCACTCAAACCCTATGTCGACCACCTGTTTGCCACCTTCGGCCCCGAGCGCCTGATCTGGGGCAGCGACTGGCCCGTGCTGAACCTGGCCACGCAATACCCCGACTGGCTGGCCATGGCGCAGACGCTGTGCCAGGCGCAGCCCGGCATGGACGAGACCCACATGGCTTCCATTTTTGGTGGCAACGCCAGGCGCTTTTACCGCCTGGATGACACCCCACATTGACTGATTGAACCCAAAGGACGTGTATGTTGACAGTGATTTGCGAAACCCCCGGCGTGCTCAAGGCCCAGGAGAACCCACGCCCTACACGCCAGCCCAGCGAGGTGCTGCTACGCGTGCGGCGCGTGGGCGTGTGCGGCACGGACCTGCACATCTTCACCGGCAACCAGCCCTACCTGGTCTATCCGCGCGTCATGGGCCATGAGATCTCGGGCACCGTGGAAGAGGCCCCCGAGGGCAGCGGACTGGCCACGGGCGACCCGGTGTTTGTGATGCCCTATCTGTCCTGCGGCGAATGCATTGCCTGCCGCCAGGGCAAGACCAATTGCTGCGTCAACATCCAGGTGCTGGGGGTGCACCGCGACGGGGCCTTCACCGAGTACCTGTGTGTGCCCGCCGCCTTTGTGCACAAGGCCGAGGGCGTGAGCCTGGACCAGGCCGCCATGGTCGAATTTCTCTCCATCGGTGCGCACGCGGTGCGCCGCGCCGAAGTCAAACCTGGCCAGCGCGTGCTGGTGGTGGGCACCGGGCCCATCGGCATGGCGGCCCTGCTGTTTGCCGGCCTGCGCGGCGCACAGGTCACGGCGCTGGACACACGGGCCGAACGCGTGGACTTTTGCAAGCAGCACCTGGGTGCGCATGCGGGCGTACTGATTGGCCCCGACGACCTGCAAGCGCTGAGCGCGCTGACACAGGGCGAGTTCTATGACGTGGTGTTTGACGCCACCGGCAACGCACGCGCCATGGAGCGCGGCTTCCAGTTCATTGCACACGGTGGCCGCTACGTCATGGTGTCGGTGGTGCGGGACAACATCACCTTCTCGGACCCCGAGTTCCACAAACGCGAGGCCACGCTGCTGGGCAGCCGCAATGCCACGGTGGAAGACTTTGAGACCGTGCTGAGCGCCATGCGCGCGGGCCAGATTCCCACCGACGAGCTCAACACCCACCGCATGCCGCTGGCACGGGTCCCTGCCGACTTCGAAACCCTGCTGGACCCCAAGCAGGGTGTGGTCAAGGCGCTCATTGAGTGCTGAGCTAGGACCCGCCGTGAACCATCCGATTCTGCAGTTCGGAACGGGCCGGTTTTTGCAGGCCCATGTGGACCTGTTTGTGGCCGAGGCCCTGCGCCAGGGCCGGGCGCTGGGCCGCATTACCGTGGTGCAGAGCACCGGCAGCGCGCAGAGCAGCGCGCGTGCCGCAGTGCTGGCCCAGGGCTACCGGGTAGAGGTGCGCGGCATGCAGCAAGGTCAGCCGCTGGAGGCCTCGGTGTCGGTCGATTCCATCCAGGCGGTCTGGCATGCCGACCGCGACTGGGCACTGCTGCGCGAGGCCGTGGCACACAGCGTGCAGGTCATCGTCTCCAACACGGCCGACGCTGGCTATGTGCTGGACGCCAGTGACCAGGCCACCCTGCTGCGCCAGCCCGCACAGACGCCACGCAGCTACCCCGCCAAGCTGCTGGTGCTGTTGCACCAGCGCTGGCAACAGCGGCCCCAGGCGCCTCTCACGCTCTACCCCTGCGAACTAGTTAGCCGCAACGGCGACACCCTTCGCGCCATCGTGAGCACGCTGGCGCTGGAGTGGGACGCGGCGCCAGCCTTCCTCCACTACCTGCAGTCGCACTGCGTCTGGGTCAATTCGCTGGTGGACCGCATCGTGTCATCGCCACTGGAACCGGCCGGCGCTGTGGCCGAGCCCTACGCGCTGTGGGCGCTGGAACGCCAGCCCCGCATGGTGCTGCCCTGCACACATCCGGCCATCGTGGTCACCGACCAGCTGGCCGACTATGAGCAGCGCAAACTCTGGCTGCTGAACCTGGGCCACACCGTGCTGGCCGAGCACTGGCAGTACCTGGGCAGCCCGGCCGACATGACCGTGGTGCAGGCCATGCAGACGCCGGTACTGCGTACACCGCTGGAGGCCGTGTGGGCCGACGAGGTGCTGCCAGTGTTTGACGCGGAGGGCACGGGCGACGCAGCGCGACATTACCTGGACGAACTGCGCGACCGCCTGCTCAACCCGTTTCTGGAGCACCGCCTGGCCGACATTGCCAAGAACCATGGCGAGAAGAAACAACGACGACTAGCTCCCGTGGTGCAACGCGCTGAAGCACTACAGTTGTCCATTGCCCAGGCTCAGCTGCGCAATGCCTTATCCAAGCGTTAAACACCCCAGCCGTCATCTGACAGGCGAACACTTGCGCATCAAATTAGCACAAGTGTCCCAGCTACAAAATAGTGCCAAACCACCATCGCACAAGCGGCAAACTCCCGGCTAACTGAACACATTCCGTGCCGCCTGAAAGCGGACTTACGCTAATGCCCGCAACTGGCCGAGGCTGTGTGGAAACGCGCGGTGACACTGTCCGCACATTGCATCACCGACTGGGAAGCGGAATTTCTGGTGATTGCATCAGCTGATGCCGTCCAAGAGGTCCTATGCAGTTGCATTGCCCCTTTGCAAGGCGTCAATTGAAGGCAAAGGGCTCATGCCCTTGCCAGTCTCATCGCCTTCATCATTCCCTCGAACCCCAAGATCTGCAGGACTCTCTTGAAGTTGTAGGCCAACACATTGAAGCTCATCTCAGCACCTACGTGCCGCAACTGACGCGTCAGGAAGTGCGTGTAACCCATCCAGCTCTTGAGCGTTCCGAATACGTGCTCAACAGTTCGTCTCCTGATCATCATGGATTCGGGTGATTGATCGAGGCGGCGTTGTACAGCCTCTAGTACCTCTTCGTGTTCCCAACGCGTTATACGTCTGTATCCGCTTGGCGTGCACTGCGCTTTCAACGGGCACTTAGGACAGGCGCTGCTCCAGTAGCGGCGCAGCATCATCCCTCTCTCTTCTGTGACCATACGGAAGGTCGCCCTCTGTCCGGCTGGGCATTCGTATTCGTCGTCCTTCTTGATGTATGTGAAGTCAGCTTTATCGAACCGTCCGTCTGCCTTTGCATTGGATGTCGTTGGCTTGGGCAGCACAACCGCAATGCCGACATCCGCACATGCTTTGATTTGATTTCCACTAAAGTACCCCCGGTCTGCGAGGGCGCGTAGTCTCTTCTTGCCCATGGCTTCACGCGCGGCTTGTGCCATGGGGCTGAGTTGCGTTCGGTCGCTACCGGCATTGGTTACCTCATGCGCAACGATCAAGTGGTGTTTGGCATCCACGGCCACCTGCACGTTGTAAGCCACCATGCCTGAACCTCTGGCGCTGGTTGCCATGGACCGTGCATCGGGATCGGTCCTGGATATTTGACCGTCTGGCTGTGTCTTGAGCTGTTCTTTGATTGCGTCGAGCTCACGCATTTGTTGGCGCAACCGTGCAATCTTGTCTGTCAGACGCGCTGTCTTGGCCTCAAGCTCAACAGGCTGCGTGCGATCCGCGGTCTCCAGTGCACTCAGATAGCGTTGGATGCTCTCTTCAATCTGCTCCTGACGTTTGTCGATCTTTCCATTCGTGAAGTTGCAATCACGCGAGTTAACCGCCTTGAATTTGCTGCCGTCGATTGCCACCACTGCCTGGCTAAAGAGTTTGAGATCGCGGCACAGCATGACGAAGCGGCGGCATACGTTGCGAATGCCCGCACTGTTGTCACGGCGGAAGTCTGCAATGGTTTTGAAGTCTGGAGACAGCCTGCCCGTCAGCCACATGAGTTCAACATTACGCTGGCATTCACGCTCCAGACGGCGGCTGGACTGAATGCGATTGAGGTACCCATAGAGGTATACCTTCAACATGACAGCGGGGTGATACGCCGGGCGGCCTGTTGTCGCTGGAGTAGCTCCCTCGAACCCTAGTGCCACCATGTCCAGTTCGCCTATGAAGGCGTCCACTACCCGGACTGGGTTGTCATCGGCTATGAAGTCCTCCAGGCATTCCGGCAGCAAAGTGACCTGGCTTCTGTCTTGACCCTCTATGAATCTGGACATATCCAACCTTCCACGCAGTTCGATAAGTCATAGCAAATATGCGGCAGGATTCAAGGAGTTTCCACACAGCCTCGGCCCTTAGCCGCCGTCGACCAAAAGCGAAATTCGATAGAACCAGTCTCAAAGTCGGAAAGCGGACATTCAGAGCTGGTCTAGATAGCGCAGCCCAAGTTACACCGAATCTTTGTTTGATTCCATACCCCGCACAGCATTGTTATCAGACCGTACGTACACCTTGTCCACGTGCCGCAGCAAGGCAGTCCTGCAGCGCGGCGATGAGCCGCTCGGACACCAGCTTTACGATCGGTCCGGGCGGCTTGGTGGCATCCACGGCCACGCTGATCTCCTGGGGTTCGGCGCCCCGATCCCGGATGGGGATGAAGACCAGCTGTCCGGTGGTCAGCTCCGCTGCCACGTCCAGCTCAGACGTGAACACCACATGGGTGCCGCCCAACGCAAGCTGCTTGGCCAATTGCAGTGAGTTGGTCTCGGTATAACGACGCGGTTCCTTGAATAGCCAGCTGTATTGCGCCTCGAGATAGCGCCGGATCGTCAGCGCCTTGCTCTGCAGCGCGAGTGGGTAGGCCATGGCCTCCTGGAAACTCACTGTCTCGCGCTGCGCCAGCGGGTGCGCGGGCGCCACCACACAACCCAGCGGCAGCGCGCTTTTCCAGAGTACCAGCAGTTCCCGACGTGGTTTCAGATTGAAGATGGCAGCCAGGTCGGCCTGGCCGGTCATCAGTGCCGCCTCGGCATCGTCCGGGGTGGCCAGCGCGATAGACAGGCTGACCAGCGGATGCTGCGCACCCAGATCCCGCACCAGGGCGGGCATGACGCTGGTGGCATGGCTATCCATAGCCACCAGCGACACATGCCCTTGGTGGACGCCCTGCAGGCGCCGGATCTCGGCGACCACCCCGCGTTCATCCTGCAGCCAGTGGCGCGCCAGTGTGATGAGTGCATCACCCGAAGGCGTCAGCCGCATGCCGCGCGGTAACCGCTCAAACAGGGGCACACCGAGTTCTTCCTCCAACTGCAAGATCTGCCGGTTGATGGCGGAAGCGGCGACGTGCAGCTCGCGCGCAGCCTTCTGGATGGAGCCCGAACGCGCAACCTGATCGGCGTAACGCAGTGCAGCGGGAACAAGCGAATGGCGCATGGAGGGGCGGGTAGAGGTACAGACGGAGTGTACTGATTTTGCGTATGCATCCCTGCATAAATGGTGATGGACGGCAATGATTTACATCCCTACGATCCGTTCCATGACAACACGATCCAGCCTGGAAAACCTCAACACCTGCACACCCGCGGTCTTTTGCGCCACCCTGGCCGACATCTGGGAACATGCGCCCTGGGTCGCACACGGCGTCGTCGGCCAGCGCCCTTTCGCGACCGTCGAAGCCTTGCACACGGCAATGGTGGGGGTGGTGGCCGGACTGGACGAACCCGCACGCGTCGCCTTCTATGCCGGACACCCGGAGCTGGCCGGTGAAGATGCCCGCCGGGGCACGATGACCGATGCGTCTGTTGCAGAGCAGGGCACGCTTTCGCTAGCGCGGCTGGATGCCAACGAGGCAGAACACTGGAGTGCGCTCAACCGGGCCTACCGTACGCGCTTCGGCTTCCCGTTCATCCTCTGCATCCGCCGCCATACGCGGGAGTCGGCCTTGCACGCATTCGAGCAGCGCCTGGCGCATGACCGCGCCACCGAGCTGGCGATCACGCTGGCCGAAATTTCCGCCATCACCCGCCTGCGCCTGGACCGTCTGGTGTCCGATGCTTCTTCCACGGCCAGCCACGGCGAATCCATTCCTTCCTGATCCTCTTCCTGACTTACTACCGGAGTTACCTATGAACACTCGACGCAAACTTTCCCTCCTGGCGTGCACGCTGGGCCTGCTGGCCGCAGCATTGCCCGCCAGCGCCCAGGGCACCTATCCCGACCATCCGGTGAAACTGCTGGTGGCCTTGCCTGCGGGCGGTGGGGTGGACATCATCGCGCGCCTGGTCGGCCAGAAGCTGGCGGCCGCAACCGGTCAGCCTTTTGTGGTGGACAACCGCGCCGGCGCTTCGGGCCGCATCGGCCTGCCTGTGGTCGCCAAAGCCGCACCCGATGGCTACACACTCATGGCGTCACCCGCTTCTTTCCTGACCACCAACAAGAGCATCTTCAAAGAGCTGCCCTACGACCCGCAAGCCGACTTTGCACCCATCACCAAACTGGCCAACCAGTCCATGGTGCTGGTCGTCAAGGACAAACAAAAGTTCGCCAGCGCTGCCGCCTTGCTCGCCGCAGCAAAGGCCAACCCAAGTGCCCTGAACTACGCCAGCTCGGGCGATGGAAGCCCGCAGCATCTGGCTGCGCTGGTTTTCGAGACACGGGCGCAAGTGAAGATGACCCATGTGCCCTACAAGGGCGGTGCACTGGCCATCACCGACCTGATGGCTGGCAGCGTGGACCTGCTGTTCGCGCCCTTGCCTGAAGCCCTGCCCTACCTGAAGTCCGGCAAACTGACCGCACTGGCACTGATGAGCGACAAGCGCTCGGCACTGATCGCCGACGTCCCCACCATGCGCGAAGCAGGCATCCCGAACATGGTCATGCAAACCTGGATCGGCCTGTTAGCGCCAGCGGGCACGCCACGCCCCCTCGTGGACCAGCTCAATCGCCAGGTGCGTGCGATCCTGCAAAGCGAAGAAGTGAGCAAACATCTGTACGAGATCGGTATGGAAGCGGCCCCTACCACCCCCGAACAATTTCAACAAGTCATTGCACAAGAGATTACGCTGCATGCCGAACTCGTGAAGGCTTCGGGACTTAAGCCGGAATAGAGATTTGCAAAGAACTCGGTTCTTCAGCCCCCCGAACTGGTCACCCAGTTCAGGGGAATTGCTACTAAATCAATAGCTGCTTGCGCAATATCCATAAGGTCTAGAAGACCATTTTATTTAAATTTCAAGCAAAGTCCGCGTCCAGCACCACGCGGTAACGCGCCTTGCCGCTGCGCAGGTGGTCCAGCGCTTCGTTGACCCGGGACATGGGAAAGTTCTCCACCTGCGGCGCAATGCCGTGGCGGGCGGAGAACTCCAGCATCTGCGCCAGGATGGCCGGTGAAGGCGTGGGAGACGCCGAGATGCTGCGCTGCCATGAAAGCAGCCCACTGGTACGCACCTTCATGGCCTCGGTCACCACACCCACCATGTGCAAACGGCCCTTGGGTGCCAGCGTGTTCAGCAGCGCATCCCACTCCAGACTCGCGCCCACGGTGACCAGCAAAAAGTCCAACTTGCCGGCAAAGGCCTTGAGTTCTTTCACGTCCACGCTGGACACCGTGCGGTGTGCGCCGAGCAGCAAAGCCTCTTCGCGTTTGGATGGGCTGGAGGTGAATGCTGTCACGTCACACCCCCAGGCCTTGGCAAATTTGACGGCCAGATGGCCGAGCCCGCCGATGCCCACTACGCCCACGCGGTCGGTCGGTTTGATGTTGTGGATCACAAACGGCAGGTAAGCCGTGCCGCCACCGCACATCAGCGGTCCGGCCGCCGCCGGGTCCAGCGTCGCCGGCAGGGGCAAAGCCCAACTCCAGTGGGCACGCACCCGGTCGGCGAAACCGCCGTGGCGCCCGATGATGGTGGGCTGGCGTGTGCCGCACAGATTGTGTTCACCGCCCATGCAGTGGTGGCAATGCAGACAGCTCTTGCTGTGCCAGCCCAGTCCCACGCGCTGGCCCACGGTACGTCCCTTGGCCTGCGGCCCTACGGCCACGATGGTGCCCACCACTTCATGGCCCGGCACCAGCGGGTAGGTGGCAGGAAACCACTCGCTGTCGACCATGGCCAGGTCGGAGTGGCACACGCCGCAATGCTCGACCACGATCTCCACGTCTTCTGCGTCCATGGCACCGGGATCAAAGTCCAGGCGTTGCAGGGGTCCGCCGCTTTGGTGGGCCGCCCAGGCGCGAAATGGGGTCATGGAAGTCTCCTTTAGAAATATTTTGCCGAAAGCGCAGATTACCGCGTTTGGGCCTTTCACAGCAGCCCGGGTGTCAAGCTGGCGACCTGGAAGAGTCGACGGATAATCTGCGCAGGCATGGGCAGCCCGCCCCTGCGTTCTTCCCCGTACCAGAATTCCACCATGCATCGTGTCGCCATCAGCAGTACCGGCCTGTTCACACCACCCGAGGTCATTACCAACCAGGAGTTGGTGGAAGCCTTCAACCAGTACGCCGCGCTGGAAAACGCCAAATACGCGGCCGAGATTGCAGCCGGTACACGCGTGGCGCTGACCGACTCCAACGTGGAGTTCATCGAAAAAGCCTCCGGCATCCAGCGCCGTTATGTGATGGAGAAAAAGGGCGTGCTGGACCCGCGCCGCATGCGCCCCCTGTTCACGCCCCGCCCCGACACCGAGATTTCCATGATGGCTGAGATCGGCGTCAAGGCGGCCCAGGCCGCGCTCGACGCAGCGGGCAAGACCGCCGCCGATGTGGATGGTGTGATCTGCGCCGCCGCCAACATGCAGCGCCCCTACCCCGCCATGGGCGTGGAAATCCAGACCGCGTTGGGCGTGCAGGGCTATGGCTTTGACATGAACGTGGCCTGTTCCTCTGCCACCTTTGCGCTGGAGCTGGCCGTCAACGCGGTGCGCACAGGCACAGCGCGCGCCGTGCTGGTGGTGAATCCCGAAATCACGTCTGCCCACCTGGCCTGGAAAGACCGCGACTGCCATTTCATCTTTGGCGATGTGTGCACCGCCATCCTGGTGGAACGGCTGGACCTGGCGCCTGCAGGCGCATTCGAGGTGCTGGGCACCAAGCTCTTGAGCAGCTTTTCCAACAACATCCGCAACAACAACGGCTTCATGTCACGCGCCGAAGACCGGGACCCAGACGACCGTGACCAGCTCTTCCGCCAGGAAGGCCGCAAGGTGTTCAAGGAAGTCTGCCCCATGGCCGCCGAACACATGGAAACCCACCTGGCATCGCTGGACCTGGCACCCAAAGACGTGCGCCGTTTCTGGCTGCACCAGGCGAACCTGGCCATGAACCAGTTCATCACGCGCAAGCTATTGGGACGCGAAGCCACAACCGACGATGCGCCGGTGATCCTGGACGAGTTTGCCAACACCGCATCGGCCGGCTCCATCATTGCGTTCCACCGCCATAACGCCGATATCCAGACCGGCGAAGTGGGTGTGATCTGTTCTTTTGGTGCCGGTTATTCCATCGGCAGCGTAATTGTGAGGAAGCTTTGATATGACCCTGAGTACCTGGTGGCTGTTTGTGCTGATGACCTTTGTGGTCTCGGCAACCCCTGGACCCAACATGCTGCTGGTGATGAGCAGCAGCGCCCGTTTCGGACTGCGCCCTGCGGTGATCACCATGGGTGGCTGCATGACCGCACTGATGGCCATGATGGGTATTTCGGCTGCTGGCCTGGGCGCACTGCTGCACACCTTCCCCATGGTGTTTGATGCATTGCGTCTGGCCGGTGCCGCCTACCTGGCCTACCTGGGCGTCAAAAGCTGGCGTGCGCCGGTGCAGGACATGACCGAAGAGTCCGCCGTGCTGGCCGCAGCCGAGGCGCAACCGGCGGTGCTGTTCCGCCAGGGCTTTCTGGTGGCTGCGAGCAACCCCAAAGCCATCCTGTTTGCAGCGGCTTTCTTTCCGCAGTTCATCAACCCGCAGCAGGCCCAATTGCCGCAGTTCGGCATTCTGCTGGCCACGTTTGCGGTGATTGAGATCAGCTGGTACTTTGTCTATGCCATCAGTGGCAAGCAGTTGTCCACCTACCTGCGCCGCGCCAGCGTGATGCGTGTTTTCAACCGCCTGACCGGCGGCGTGTTCGTCGGCTTCGCCGCCATCATGGCCACCGTACGCGAATAAGGACCTCACCCATGCCCGTTGCCACAGGCCCCATAGCCGGACAGTACGCCGAAGGCTTTGCGCCCCTGGCCGCTCAATTTGCGGCGCACTTCAGGGCAAAGCAGGAAATTGGCGCCAGCCTGTGCGTCTACCACCGCGGTGAAATGGTGGTGGACCTGTGGGGCGGCCTGGCCGACCGCGAGACGCAAGCGCCGTGGACAGCCGACTCGCTGGTCGTAGTGTTCTCCGCTACCAAAGGCCTGGCGGCCATGGCACTGAACATGGCCGCAGAACGTGGCAAGTTCGAATGGGATGCGCCGGTAGCGCAGTACTGGCCCGCGTTCGCACAGAACGGCAAGGCAGACATCACAGTGCGCCAGCTCTTCAACCACCGTGCCGGGCTGGCCGCCATCGATGTGTCACTGGTGCTGGCCGACTTCTACGACCCGAGCCAAACCGAACGCCTGAACGCCATCCTGGCGGCGCAGGCGCCTGCATGGACGGCGGATGCCGATCAGGGCTACCACACCATGAGTTTTGGCATGTATGCCGAAGCGTTTTTCCAAAAGGTCTGCGGTGAACCGCTGGCCACCTTCCTGCACCGGGAACTGCTGGACCCGCTGGGTGCGGATGTATTCATGGGCACACCCGCATCCCAAGACGAACGCGTTGCCACGCTGTACCCGGTGTCCACGCCCACGCGTCTGGTCCACATGCTGTGGGCCGCAGCACGCGGTGGCAGCACTGAGTCCAACGTAGCCCGTGCAGTGCTCTCGGGCGGACTGGCCAAATCCTCGCTCATGAATCCACCCACACCCGGTGGCCTGGGCGCCTACAACCTGCCCCCCGTGCGGCGCCACTGCCTGGCCTGGGCGTCAGCCACAGCCAGCGCACGCGGACTGGCACGCGCCTATGCGCCCTGGTCCATGCAAGGCACATGGCAGGGCCGCCAGTATGTGCAGCCGGAAACGATTGCCCCCATCCTGCAACGGCAAGGCTGGAGCGAACAGGACCAGGTACTGGGCAAACCCATGGGCTGGGCCCAGGGGTTTCTCAAGGAAGATGATGGGGTGTTTTCGCCCAGCCGCGCGTCCTTTGGACATCCGGGCATGGGCGGGGCTTTGGGCTGGTGCGACCCAGAGGCCCAACTGAGCTGGGCCTACACCATGAACCACATGGACTGGCGGGTGCGTTCGCCGCGGGCCCTGGCGTTGTGCCAGGCCCTGTACCGCTGCAAACTGGATTAGTTCAGCGCGCGTTTGAGGCGAATTTCCTCGATCTTTGCGGCACCAATCGGCACGGTCTTGGCGGTGGACATTTCACGCTTGAAACCTGCCAGTTCGTGGAAACGCATGGCGCGTTCATTGGCAATCGGTACCCACACACTCACGTGAGTGCAGCCTTCGTCCTGCAGACCTTCACGTGCGGCATCCCACAAGGCCAGGCCCACGCCCTTGGCCCAGTAATCGGGCGTCACGTAAATGGCCCAAATTTCGCCCATGGTGGGGGGAGTGCCCTTGTCACGTGAGCGGTCAAAGCCCACAAAGCCCACAATCTTGTCGTCGTCCAGCGCTACCTGTACCTGAGGCTCGCTGTATTCGATGGCTTCGCGCCAGTAGGCTTGGCGCTTGTCCAGCGGCATGGTGGGAATGGGGGTGTCGCCCAACAAGGCCTTGTAGGCCTCACGTACGGTCATGTTGTGGAGTTCGGCAATGGTCTTGGCATCGCGCAAGGTCGCGGGGCGCACCTTGAAAGTAGTCGTACTGGACATGTCTAAACGGTAACCTGAAGCAAAATGAAAAAGAGTGCGATTGTCGCCGCAAACGCGAAATGCCTCTTTTTTTGACCTGTAAACCCCTCTCACGGCATGTCTGAAGCCCCTCCTCCCAATGCACCGCCCGATTGGCGCGTCACACTGCAGCCCGATGCATCGTCGTTTGCAGCACCCGCGTCGGTGACTGTGCTGCAGGCCGCCCTGGCCGCCGGAATAGACTGGCCCAGCTCCTGTCGCAATGGCACATGCCGCACCTGCATGGGGCACATCCTGCAAGGCCAGGTCCAGTACCAGATTGAATGGCCGGGCCTGAGCGCGGAAGAAAAGGCGGAGGGCTATTTTTTGCCCTGCGTAGCCTGTGCCACATCGGATCTGGAGGTCATGTTGCCCTGGTGAACCGGGAGTTCAAACTCTACGTCACCTAGGGTCAACACCATTGTTACACCCGGGTTGTGCAGAAAGAATGGTCGCCTCTTCAGACAGGAAAGCTCCATGACCGCTCCCATCTCCGTGTCCCAGGGTGATCTGCCATTGCAGTCTCTCTTCCGCTGGGAAAAAGAACGCAGCCAACAGGTTTACCTCACCCAGCCCACCGGCAATGGTGTGGTGCGCGACATCACGTGGGGCGATGCGGCCAGCCAGGTGCGTCGTATGGCGGCCTGGCTACAGGCCCAGAACTGGCCCGCCGGCAGCCGGGTGGCGATCGTTGGCAAGAACAGTGCGCACTGGATCCTGGCGGACCTAGCCATCCTGATGGCCGGGCATGTTTCGGTACCGATTTACCCCACGTTCAACGCGGAGGCCCTGTCTTACATTCTGGAGCACAGCGAGGCACGCGCCTGTTTTGTCGGCAAGATGGACGACATCGCAAATGTGCAAAACGGCATACCAGAAGGTATCCCCCTGATCGCCTTGCCCCTGGCCCCCCGCATGCCCATTCTGCAGTGGGACGACCTGATTGCCAAGACCGCGCCGTTGCAAGGCACACCGGTGACCGATCCCCAATCGATCTGCACCATCATCTACACCTCCGGAACGACCGGAAAGCCCAAGGGTGTGGTGCACACCTTCCATGCCATGGCCTGGGGCCTCACCAGTGCCACACAGCGGGTCACCATGAACCCCAGCGACCGCTATATCTCCTACCTGCCGCTGGCCCACGTGGCAGAGCGCATGCTGGTGGAACAGGCCTCTTTGCGTTACGGTGGTCGCATCTTCTTTGCCGAATCGCTGGACACCTTCTTGCAGGACCTGCAACGTGCCCGGCCCACGATCTTTTTCTCGGTGCCGCGCCTCTGGGTCAAGTTCCAGCAAGGCGTGCACTCCAAGATGCCGGCCGCCAAACTCAAGCGCCTGTTGGCCATTCCACTGCTGGGCCATGTGGTGCGCCGCAAGATCCTCAAGGGCCTCGGTCTGGACCAGTGCCGACTGGCCGCCGGTGGTGCCGCTCCCATGCCCGCCGACGTGTTGCAGTGGTACCGCAATCTGGGACTGAATCTGGTCGAGGTCTATGGCATGACGGAGAACTGCGGTGTCTCGCACTCCACCCTGCCCGGCTCACGCCAGACCGGGTCTGTCGGTCTGCCCTACAACGAAGTCGAAAGCCGGGTGGACCCGGAAACCGGTGAGGTACAGATGCGTTGCCAGGCACTTATGCAAGGCTACTACCGCGAACCCGAACAAACGGCGGCAGCGATGACCGCCGACGGCTGGCTGCGCACCGGTGACAAGGGCCGGATAGACAACGCCGGTTTCCTCAGCATCACCGGACGGGTCAAGGACATTTTCAAAACCACCAAAGGCAAATATGTGGCGCCCGCGCCGATTGAGGACCTTCTGGTGCTGCACTCCGATATCGAAGCCTGTGCCGTGACGGGCGCCAACTGCCCACAACCGTTGGCCCTGGTCATGCTGTCACAAGATGCCGTGAACCGCTGCCAGTCTCCGCAAAACCGCCAGGAGTTGAACAACTCCCTGCACGCCCACCTGCAGACGGTCAACGCCAAACTCGAACCCCACGAAAAACTGGGCTGTCTGGTCGTGATCACTACCGCATGGACACCCGAAAACGGATTTGTCACACCCACGCTCAAAGTCAAACGTGCGCGCATCGAAGAGACCTACGCGGCCCGCTTTGACGACTGGTTTGCCCAAGGCTCCTCGGTAGTGTGGGCCGCGAACTAAGCCCGTAACACACAGGGGAGAAGGCCCGTGCGGTAAGCTCGGGCCATGCATCTGCTGCGCCTTCATTTACTTCGGTTCATCACAGGATTTACGCTGCTGTGGCAAGTCAGCGCCGGAGCAGCAGATTTTAAGGACAGCATGGCGCAGCGCACCCTCGCGTGCACCGCTTGCCACGGCGCTCAGGGCAAGGCTGGTCCAGACGGCTACTACCCACGACTCGCCGGAAAACCCGCAGGCTATCTCTACAACCAGTTGGTGAATTTCCGTGAGGGAAGGCGCCATTACACGTTGATGGAAGACCTGGTCAATCTCTTGAGCGATGCCTATCTGCGGGAAATCGCCGAATATTTTTCCGCGCTCGACATCCCCTATCCGTTACCCACAAAAAACCCCGCTACAGAAGCCACTCTGGTGCGCGGAAAAACATTGGCACAGCAGGGAAACCTGGCGCGTGGACTGCCATCGTGCACCCAGTGCCATGGCGCAGCGCTGACCGGTGTAGCCCCCAATGTGCCAGGCCTGCTGGGCCTGCCGCGTGATTACCTGAATGCCCAGTTGGGCGGCTGGCAAACCGGCCAGCGCCGCGCCGCCGGACCCGATTGCATGGCCCAGGTGGCCCGCAAGCTGGATGCCACCGAGGTGAATGCCGTGTCCTTGTGGCTGTCACTGCAAACCGTACCCAGTCCGGCCAAAGCCGTGACACAAAGCCCCGCTTGGCCCGCCCATACGCCGCGCATGGACTGCGGTAGTACACCCTGATATGAACAAGCGCAAACACTTATTCTGGCGCGTGGTCCTGTTCGCAGCCTTGCTGGCGCTGGCCGCATGGATCCTGTTGCCAGGACACACACCTGCACCCGCCCTGCAACCAGACACACGCACAGCAGAAATACCCGCTGACAACTCGCGCATTGCGCGCGGCGCCTACCTCGCCCGCATGGGCAATTGCGCGCTGTGCCATACGGCCCGTGGAGGAGAGAGTTATGCCGGTGGCCGTAACTTCGATACCCCGTTTGGGACCATCTTCAGCAGCAACATCACGCCCGACCGGGCACACGGCATAGGCAGTTGGACCGCAGAGGATTTCTGGCGCGCACTGCACTTGGGGGAATCCAGAGAGGGGCGCTGGCTCACACCGGCATTTCCGTATACCAACTTCACGCACATCACGCGCAGCGACTCCGATGACCTCTACGCCTACTTGAGGTCCATCCCTTCCTCACTCAACCCCAACACTGCCCACACACTGCGCTGGCCCTACAACACCCAATTCGCGCTGGGCGTATGGCGCACCCTGTTTTTCACACCGGGCAAGGAACAGCGTGTCGCCAGTACACCATCACCCGCGACCCCGTTGCAGCGCGGGGCGTATCTGGTGGAAGGACTGGGCCATTGCAGCGCATGCCACACCGAACGCAACGTTCTGGGGGCCATTGACTCCGGCAACACCTTGTCCGGTGGCATGTTGCCGTCGCAAGACTGGTATGCCCCGTCATTGCGAAATGCCAAAGAGACATCACTGCACAGCTGGAGCGAAGCGGAACTCCGCGCGTTGCTGCAAACGGGCACCTCTGCACGCGGCAACGCCATGGGCCCCATGGCCGAAGTGGTGCTGCACAGCACGCAGTACCTGACCGATGCAGATGCGCAAGCCATGGGCACCTACCTGAAGTCATTGCCCGCCGTCTCCGCTGCAGCACCCGCGGAGCAAAAACGCTCCGCGCCCGACACGCTGGGAATGGGCGCACGACTCTATGACAAACACTGTGCAGAGTGCCACGGCGCACAGGGCGAAGGTCGCGCCGGCGTCTACCCTGCGCTGGCCCAAAATCCCACAGTGAATGCAGCAGATCTGAACAATTTGGTGCGTATCGTCTGGCAGGGTGGTTTTGCGCCAGCCACCACGGCCAACCCGCGCCCCTATGGCATGCCGCCCTTTTTGCTGCAGTTCAATGACCAGGAGCTTGCGGCGCTGCTGTCCTATGTGCGCAGTGCCTGGGGCAACGGTGCGGGCCCCGTCAGTGAGTTTGATATAAACAAACTCCGCACGCGCCCTGCCCCCTGAGTTCCGCCCCATGCAGCTTCATATTTCCGCGCTGAGTGCCCTGGTACTTTTGAGCCTGGGGGCGTGCGGCAGCATGGTGCCCACAGAAGTGGTGAAGGACCGCAGTTACGCCATCACCATCCTGCACACCAATGACCACCATGGCCGCTTCTGGAAAAACCGGGACGGGGAATACGGCATGGCGGCGCGCAAAACCGTGATCGATGCCATCCGCAGCGAAGTCGCCCAGGCCGGCGGCTACAGCCTGTTGCTGGATGGTGGTGATGTGAACACCGGCGTACCCGAATCGGATCTGCAAAACGCGGTACCCGACTTCAAAGGCATGAACCTGCTGGGCTACGACGCCATGGCGGTCGGCAACCACGAGTTCGACAAACCGCTGAGCGCACTGCAGATGCAGCGGGATCTGGCCCGGTTCCCCATGTTGTCGGCCAACATCTACCGCCAGGGCGCGCGTATGTTCGAGCCCTATCGCATCTTCAACCTGGGGGGCGTCAAGATAGCGGTCATGGGTTTAACCACCGAAGACACCGCCAGGCTCGTCAACCCGGACAACATCAAGGGCATCGAATTCCGCAGTCCCATCCCGGAGGCAGCGCAGCTTGTCCCCGCGTTGCGCGGCAAGGCAGATGTCGTCATCGCCGCCACCCACATGGGGCACTATGAGAACGGGAACCACGGCACCCAGGCTGCGGGCGATGTGGAGATGGCCCGCGCGGTCAAAGGTTTGGACCTGATTGTCGGTGGCCACACCCAGAACCCGGCCTGTATGCGCGCAGAAAACGTGGTGGACAAAGCCTATGTGCCAGGCACCGAATGCCAGCCGGATCGCCAGAACGGCACCTGGATTGTGCAGGCCCATGAGTGGGGCAAATACGTGGGCCGCGCAGATTTTGAGTACCGCAACGGTGCGTTCAAACTGCTGAAGTACACGCTGGTGCCTGTCAATCTGAAAAAGCCCGTCAAGGCAGCCGATGGCAAAACCAGCATGGTCACTTACACCCCTGAAATTGCCGAGAACAAAGACATGCTGGCACTGCTGCAGCCCTACCAGGCGTTTGGCCAGCAAAAATTGATGGTGGAATTGGGCCGCAGCGACGCCCGACTGGAAGGCGACCGCACGCTGGTGCGCAAACAGCCCACCAACCTGGGGGTGATGATTGCCCAGGCCATGATGGAAAAAACACGTGCCGACTTTGCGCTGATGAATGCCGGTGGCGTGCGCGACTCCTTGCCCGCAGGCAGCATCACTTACAAGGATGTACTGACCGTCCACCCCTTCGGCAACACGATTGCCACCGTCGACCTCACGGGCGCAGAAGTGCTGGCCTACCTGGGGACGGCAGCAAAGATGAGTCCGGGGTCCGGAGCGTTCCCGCAATTCGCCGGCATCCGTCTGGCCATCGTGGGGGGCGCTATCCAGCAGGCCAGCATCCGCGACGCGGCTATCGATCCGATCAAAACCTACCGCATGGCCATCAACAATTTTGTGGCAGCGGGAGGCGATGGTTACCCCCGCCTCAGCGATCACCCTTCGTTTGTAGATACCGGCTTTGTGGATGCCGATGTGCTGCAAACGTTTATTGCCGCCCACAGCCCGATTCAGGCTATTCGCTTTGAGCCGGGTGACAGCATCACCCGCAACTAACACGCTCGCAATGCGCATTACCCCCGACCGAAGAAGCAGTCTGCCCCGCCGTCAAACACTGCGGCTGGTACAGCGCCCCGCCACATCGACGGGGACCTCGATGCGGCTGGAACAGGACCTGATTCTGGACGGCTACGCGCCGACCCAGATGATCGAGGATTTGCGCAAATACCAGTCCGAACTGGAAGTGCAGAACAAGGCTTTACGCTACAGCCAGCAGGAGGCCGAAGGTGCTTCAGAGCGCTTCGCCACCCTGTTTTCCAACGTGCCACTGGCGTTGATGGTGGTGGACGAAGAAGGGCTGGTGATGGCCAGCAACGCCATGGCCCTGCGCCTGTTTCAACCCCTGGAAAGTGACCCTCCGCTGCATTTCCTGCTGCCCTTTGTCGGCGCAGCACACGCAGATGAGGTCGCGGTCGGTTTTCTGAGCGCCAAGTCTGCGGGCACCAGCGAGGTCAGTGAAGTGGTGTTCATGGCCGGCGCACAAGGCACCTTTACCGGTGACCTGCACATTGCCCGCATCGAAAACCCGCAGGACGAACTGGCCCACTTTATCTGCGCCATCATCGACCAGGGGCCACTGCTGGCACAACGACAGGCCCTGCAGGAAAGTGCTACGGTGCTGCGCCAGCGCAATGAAGACTTGCTGCTCAGCGAGAACCGCATGGCCGCGATCATCAACTCCTCACTCGATGCCATTTTGTGTGTCGATGAAAACCAGTGCATCACCGTTTTCAATCCCGCGGCGACCACCCTGTTCCAGTGCCCGGCAGCACAGGCCTACGGCAGCAAGCTGGGGCTTTTCTTGCCTGCAGTGGAGAAAGCACTGGTGGAAGGTGCCGTGCCAGTGCAGGCGACTTTGGGCGAGTTTCAGGCCAGCACACTGCAGGGTGGAACCCTGTTTGTGGAGATCAGCGTTTCCATTGAACGGCGCAATACCGCCCATGGCGCCATCACCACCATTTTCGCGCGCGACCTGACCGCACGCAAACGGGCGGAAGCCCAGCGCGCAGCGCTGGAAACACAGCTGCGGGAATCGCAAAAAATGCAGGCCATGGGCACCATGGCCGGAGGCATCGCACACGACTTCAACAACATTCTGAGCGCCATCCTGGGCAACGTCGATCTGGCCAAACAAGACACCGCGCCCCACGCACCCGCACTGACCAGCCTGAAGGAAATCGACAAGGCGGGACGCCGTGCACGCGATCTGGTACGCCAGATTCTGACCTTCAGCCGCAACGAAGCACCCAAACGCGTATCCCTGCAATTGGCTGAGGTGGTGCATGAAACGGTACGCCTGATCAAGGTCACCCTGCCGCCGGGTGTGGACCTGCAGGTCACCGTGGAAGAGGATAACCCCACCGTGCTGGCCGATGCCACCCAGGTGGAACAGGCCCTGTTAAACCTATGTACCAACGCCGTCCTGGCAGTAGGTGCAAGCAAAGGGGTTGTGCAAGTCAGGCTGTCCAGTACCGTCCTGGAACACCCCTTGGCAGGCCGTATAGGATTGCCGCCGTCCAGCTACGTAACACTGCAGGTCAGCGACACCGGCAACGGGATGGCGCAAGAGACGCTGGAGCGCATTTTCGAGCCATTTTTCACCACCCGCCAGGTCGGCCAGGGCACGGGGCTGGGCCTGTCGGTTGTACACGGCATCATGCAAACGCACCAGGGCGCGGTAGACGTACAAAGCCACCTGGGCCACGGCAGCCAGTTCACGCTTTACTTTCCCATCACGCAGGAAGCGGCAGCCGCCATCGCGCCCGAACCGGAACCCGCTGCCCCCATTCATGGCCGCGGACGCCATGTGATGTATGTGGACGACGACCAGGCCCTGGTGTTCCTGGTCGCCCGTGTGCTGACGCGCAAAGGTTTTACCGTCACCACATTCACCGATCCGCACCAGGCAGAGCAGGCGCTGCGCAGTAACCCGCAGGCTTTTGACCTGCTGGTAACCGACTACAACATGCCGGGCTACAGCGGGGTGGACCTGCTGCGCGCCGCCAAAGCCCTGCGCCCGGACTTGCCTGTGGCGCTGGCATCCGGTTATGTGACCCCAGAGATTGAATCCAGTGCCATGGAGGCCGGGGCCAGCGCATTGATCTACAAGCCCAACGACGTCAACGAATTGTGCGAAACCGTGCAGCGGCTCATTGCCCATAGTGACACCGGCAGTGACACCACCTGAACCTCTGGCGCCGGTGCCGGGCTTGCAGATCGTGTATCTGGACGATGCCGTCATCGTCCTCGACAAACCCTCCGGCTTGCTCTCGGTTCCCGGGCGGGGGGCTGACAAGCAGGACTGCCTGAGCGCCCGCGTCCAGGCGGTCTATCCGGACGCCCTAGTCGTACACCGGCTCGACATGGCAACCTCCGGCCTGATCGTGATGGCACGTGGCCCGGCGGCCCAGCGCAGTCTTAACCGCGCTTTTGCCGAACGGGAAGTCCACAAGCGCTACGAGGCGGTGGTCCATGCACAGCTCACCACACCGCTGGATACCTGGCAGGTGATTGACCTGCCGATCCGCGTGGATTGGCCCAACCGCCCGCTGCGCATCATTGACGCACTGGGGCAGGCCAGCGTGACCCGCCTGCGCACCTTATCCGTGGATACCCACAACAACACGAGTCGCGTGGAACTGGAGCCTGTGACAGGGCGTTCGCACCAGTTGCGTGTGCACCTGCAAGCCATCAGCCATCCGATTCTGGGCGACGCACTGTATGCCCCTGCCGAAGTGGTGGCCAAGGCCCCGCGGTTGTTGCTGCACGCCTGCACCCTGGCATTGACCCATCCGGAGAGTGGCCAATGGATGGAATGGACATCGGCCGCCGGGTTTTGAAAGCACGCCTAAAATGGCCCGGTGACTACCATTCGCAATGCCGACCTCCACTGCCACTCCGTCGTTTCCGATGGCACGCTGACACCCGAAGCCTTGGCGGCACGGGCCAGTGGCAACGGTGTCGAGTTGTGGGCCCTGACCGACCACGATGAGGTTGGTGGCCAGCAGCGTGCCCTGGCGGCTGCCAAAGACAACGGTATGCGTTACCTCACCGGTACCGAAATCTCCATTACCTTTATCGGACAGACCGTACACGTCGTGGGCCTGGGCTTTGATGCCGACAATGAAGACCTGCGGGAAGGACTGCGCCAGACGCGCGGCGGACGCCGCGAACGCGCCATGGAAATGTCCGATGGTCTGGCCAAGGTTGGCATCAAGGACGCCTTTGAGGGCGCACTCAAGTTTGTCGGCAACCCTGAGCTGATTTCACGCACCCACTTTGCCCGCTTTCTGGTGGAAAGCGGTGTCTGCAAGGAAACCAGTGAGGTGTTTCGCAAGTACCTGACCGAAGGCAAGCCCGGCTTTGTGCCGCACCGCTGGGCCTCGCTCAAAGACGCAGTGACCTGGATCACCCAGGCCGGCGGCATGGCCGTCATTGCCCACCCGGCGCGTTACAAGTTCACCCCCAACGAAGAGTTCGCGCTGTTCACCGAGTTCAAGAACCACGGTGGCCAGGGCGTCGAAGTCGTCACTGGCAGCCATACCGCCGCCGAGTACCTGGTCTACGCGGCCATGGCCAAGGAGTTTGGTCTGGCGGCATCGCGCGGCAGTGACTTCCACAGTCCGGACGACAGCCACACCGAGCTGGGCACCCTGCCCCTGCTTCCGGAAGATCTGACGCCGGTCTGGGAGTTGCTGGCCCCGCGCATCCAGTAGGTCGCAGAGACGCTCCCGCATGGCGCAATACTTCGAAGTTCACCCCGACAATCCCCAGCCCCGCCTGCTCAAGCAGGCGGTGGCCTTGCTGGAAAAAGGCGGCGTACTGGCCGTCCCCACCGACTCCAGCTACGCGCTGGTCTGCCATCTGGACGACAAGGCGGCGGCCGATCTGCTGCGCCGCATCCGCGGTGTGGACGACAAACACCACCTGACCCTGCTGTGCCGCGACCTCAGCGAGCTGGCCAGTTATGCACGCGTGGACAACCGCCAGTACCGCCTGCTCAAATCCGCCACACCTGGCCCCTACACCTTCATTCTGGAAGCCAGCAAGGAAGTGCCGCGCCGCGTGAGCCACCCCTCACGCAAGACCATCGGCCTGCGGGTCCCCGAACATCAAGTGCTCCAGGAGCTTCTGGCCCTTCATGGGTCTGCGCTGCTAGCTACTACTTTGATAGCGGATGGTGAGACCGACCCGCTCAACGACGCACAGGACATCCGGGACCGGTATGAACGCCTGATAGCCGCGGTCATCGATGCCGGCGCCTGCGCCCAGGAACCGACCACCGTGGTGGACCTGACGGGCGAAACACCCGCGCTGATTCGCCAGGGCCGTGGTGATCTGGCCCGGCTGGGCATGTAGGTTTTCAACCATTTCACTCTGAGACAATTCCCCGTGGACTTTGCACACCTTATCCAGACCGTCGCCCTCTACGCCTTGCCGGTCATTTTTGCCATCACGGTGCATGAGGCCGCCCACGGGTACGCAGCGCGGTATTTTGGCGACAACACCGCCTGGATGATGGGCCGTGTGACCCTGAACCCGACACGCCATATCGACCCCATAGGCACCATCCTGATGCCACTGCTGCTGTACTTCGCTACCTCCGGGGCTTTCCTGTTTGGTTATGCCAAGCCCGTGCCGGTGCGTTTTGACAAGCTGCGCAACCCCAAACGCGACATGATCTGGGTGGCGCTGGCCGGACCGGGTGCCAATTTCGTACAGGCGTTTTTGTGGGGGGCCCTGCTCTACCTACTGCAGGGCGTGGGCGTTACCGAGACCTTCTTTCTGAAGATGTGCCAGGGTGGCGTACTGGTCAATGTCGTGATGTTTGCGTTCAACCTGTTTCCGCTGCCACCGCTGGACGGAGGGCGCATTCTGGTGGGGCTGCTGCCCTACCGCCAGGCCGAACTGGTGTCCCGCATTGAACCCTGGGGCTTTTTCATTGTCATGGGGCTGGTTATTGCCGGGGTCGTCAGCGCGCTCTGGATGCAGCCCGTCATGGCGCTCACTTTTGGCCTGCTCGATCTCCTGCTCACGCCACTGTCCCTGCTGTCCCGCTAACTTCGTATTCACTGCACCATGGCTACTGTCCGTTTCCTCACCGGTATCACCACCACCGGCACACCCCATCTGGGCAATTACGTCGGCTCCATTCGCCCTTCCGTGCGCGCCAGCCAGACCCCGGGCGTGGAGAGTTTTTACTTTCTGGCCGACTACCACGCGCTGATCAAGATCGATGATCCGGCCCGCATCCAGCGCTCCACGCTGGAAATCGCCGCGAGCTGGCTGGCAGCGGGGCTCAACCCGGAGCAGGTCACCTTCTACCGCCAGTCCGACATACCCGAGATTCCCGAACTCACCTGGTTTCTGACCTGTGTGACCGGCAAAGGCGTGCTCAACCGCGCCCATGCCTACAAGGCCTCGGTGGACAAAAACACCGCCGCCGGTGTGGATCCCGATGCCGATGTGACGGCAGGCCTGTTCATGTACCCGGTGCTCATGGGCGCAGACATCCTGCTGTTCAACGCACACAAAGTACCGGTAGGACGCGACCAGATCCAGCACATTGAAATGGCACGCGATATGGCGGCCAGCTTCAACCACCGTTATGGCGAACACTTTGTGCCGCCACAGGCCGAGATTGAGGAAGCAGTCGCCACCTTGCCCGGCCTGGACGGCCGCAAGATGAGCAAGAGTTATGACAACACCATTCCCCTATTCGCATCGCGCGAGCAGCTCAAGAAGCTGATCTCCGGCATCGTCACCGACTCGCGCGCACCTGGCGAACCCAAGGACACCGAAGGCTCTGCCCTGTTCCAGATCTACCAGGCCTTTGCCACACCCGAAGAAACCGCCGCACTGCGCCAGTCCTTTGCCGATGGCATCGCATGGGGCGAGGCCAAAAACGTGCTGTTTGAACGCATTGACCGCGAGATTGCGCCCATGCGCGAGACCTACGAAGCGCTGATCAACAACCCGGCCCGCATCGAAGCCATCTTGCTGGCCGGACGCGACAAGGCACGCCAGATCGCCACACCGTTTATGGGCCGCGTGCGCCAGGCCGTAGGCTTGCGCAATCTGCAAGGGGCCGCAACCGCCTCTGCGGGCAAAGCCGCCAAGACCGCTGTGGCCGCCTTCAAGCAGTACCGCGAGAAAGATGGCCAGTTCTACTTCAAGCTGGTCGACGCCAAGGGCGGCGTGCTGCTGCAAAGCTTGGGCTTTTCATCGCCCAAAGCCGCAGGCCAATGCATTGCCCAATTGGTTCAGGATGGAGCCACTGCACTCGTTGCTCTGGCCCATCAACTGGAGCCAGCCTCTGACTTACAAGAAGCCACAGGCGCACTAATGGAAATACAGCGCTCAAAAGCGTAACTTCTGCAAACTGTCGGTAGGTATACGGGCAATTGCCCCGTTGCTTGTGTTTACCCCCTGGGGTATAAGTTCAGATGGAAGATCACAACAACGAAGGAGCAACCATGAAACATTCCTCAATCACCGCTTCCTTGGTATTTGCATTGGCGGCTAGCTGTTTGCCCATAGCTGCAATGGCACAAGCCAAAGCTACTGCGGCTGAAGCGACTGCCATGGTCAAAAAGGGGGTCGCCGCTATGAAAGCGGCGGGTAAAGACAAGGACAAGCTCTATACCGAAGTCACCGCCAAAGATGCCAAATGGGCAGACAGGGACCTCTACTTGGTGATCTACGGCATGGACGGCGTCGTGCGTGCCCACGGAGCCAACGCCAAGCTCGTTGGCGCAGCCATGATGGACATGCTGGACATCGATGGCAAACCTTATATCAAAGAGCGCATTGAACTGGCCAAGACAAAAGGCACTTTCTGGCAGGACTATAAGTTCACCAACCCTACCTCCAAGAAGATCGAACCCAAGAGCATGTACTGCGAAAAGCTGGACGACGCTGTACTTTGTGCCGGTATCTACAAGTAATTTTCCACGCCTTGCATTGATTTCCCTCCCGCCCAATGGGCGGCGGGGCTCTGGCCCCCAATGGCCAAGGAGATACCATGAAGCTTGGAATGAAGTTGCTTGCGGCTCCGTTGCTGACGGCCGTGGTGGTCGTGGCTTCCAGCCAGATCAATACGTATTTTTTGGGTATCCAGTCTGACGCCAGTCTGGGTTCTTCGCGCAGCAGCCTCGAAGACTTCAAGACCCTGGCCAGCGCCCACCAGCAAATCTCGGAAGTACACGCGGGTGTGTACCGTACCGTGGCGCTGATTGACTCATTGGATGAGCCAAGAGTCAAAAATATGCGGGCTGACTTTCTCAAGCAGCTTGAAGGCGTAAAACGGGTAGTGGAAACCGTGGCAGGGGACGGCAACGTCGACCCGGAATTGCAAACCCACGTAAAGGCGGTGTTGGCATTTATAGATAACTATGCCAAGCAGGCCGACGCGGCTATCAATTTTGCATCCATAGATGCCAATACCGGGGTTGCTGCCATGCAACGTGCGGAGGTGACTTTCAAAGAACTGATCAAGGCATCAGCAGTGGTCACCAACTACATCGAGGCACGCTCCGAGACCACCATTGCAGATGCGCGCCACACGGGCCGCAACATCAGCCTTTTACTCACCGCCTTGTCCCTTCTGGCTGGCACGGCCGCAGTATTGCTCTCGTGGCTGCTACAGAAAAAGATCGTGTCCGAGTTGGCCCGGGCAGCCGAATTGGCACATGAGGTTGCTCAGGGCAATCTCACCCAGGATGCAAGCACCAGTCGTACAGACGAGGTTGGTGACCTCATGCGCGCTCTTGGCGCCATGACCCGACAGCTTGGGCTGTCCATTACTACCGTACTCGAATCCTCAGAATCAATTCGCCTGGCTAGTACGGAAATTGCCACGGGCAACCAAGACCTCAGCGTGCGCACCGAGCAAACTGCCAACAACCTGCAGCGCGCCTCCACTTCAACGGCACAACTCACGGGCACGGTCCACCAGTCGGCCGAGTCGGCACAGCAAGCCAAACGATTGGCATCCAGCGCAGCCGAAGTCGCAGTGCGTGGTGGCGTAGTAGTGTCCCAGGTGGTTGAGACCATGGAAGAAATCAACACCAGTGCACGCAGAATTTCCGACATCATTGGCGTGATAGATGGCATTGCGTTTCAAACCAATATCCTGGCACTCAATGCGGCCGTGGAAGCGGCACGTGCCGGGGAGCAGGGGCGCGGTTTCGCAGTGGTAGCCAGCGAGGTGCGCAGTCTGGCCGGACGTTCCGCAGAGGCCGCCAAGGAAATAAAAATGCTGATTGGCGTATCTGTGGAGAAGGTGGATTCGGGCTCCAGGCTGGTGGCCAATGCCGGAGAGACAATGACCGAAATCGTGGGATCCGTGCAACGCGTGTCAGACATCATCAGCGAAATCTCTGCCGCTTCAAGCGAACAAAGCCGCGACATTGGTGAGGTCAACACAGCCGTTGGCGAACTGGACCAGATGACACAGCAAAATGCGGCCTTGGTCGAGCAATCTGCTGCAGCGGCCGAAAGTTTGAGAGAACAAGCCCAGCGCCTGGCGCAGGTAGTATCTAATTTCAAACTGGCGTCCACTCCACTACTAGGTACATGAGCACTTATTCCAGCGATATATACACGGAGCCGTTCCCTCAAGATATCCACACACTCAACAACCTCGGCCCCTTGCGCGGCATGGCGGGTGTTTGGGAGGGATTGCGCGGGCTTGATGTGAAACCCAAGGCCGAAGGCCCCAAGCGGCAGGCGTTTTACGAGCGCATGGAGCTGCAACCCATCGACCCACAGACCAATGGCCCGCAACTGCTCTATGGCCTGCGGTACCACACCCATGTGACCAAGCCCGACCAGGTCAAGACCTACCATGACCAGGTAGGCTACTGGCTGTGGGAGCCTGCCACCGGCACCATCATCCAGACACTGGCCATCCCGCGCGGCCAGATTGCCATGGCGGTGGGCCATGCCGCGCCCGATGCCACCCAGTTCGAACTGGTGGCAGTTCGCGACACCACCACGTACGGCATCTGCTCCAACCCGTTTCTGGAGCATGCCTTCAGGACCGTGGAATACCGTATCCAGGTCACCATCAACGCAGACGGCACCTGGTCCTACGACGAAGACACCGTGCTCATGATCCGCGGCCAAACCGAACCGTTCCACCACACGGACCGCAACACGCTCACCAAGCTCGCGGAGCCCACCCCCAACCCGCTGGCCCGTGGCCAGTCAACCGGCCAGCCGTTATGAACATCGAACAAATCCGGATCTGCATTCAGGTGCTGGACCATTTGGCCGCAGGTTTTGCGACCATGCACGATAACCACAATGCGGCGCAAGCCGGCCTGTCCTGTGTGGTGGCCCAAAGCCTGGTTGTGGAATATGCCGCCCACCGCACCGATGGCATGGAGCATGAACAGGCCATGGAAGCCACTGCGGGCGGGCAATTGAACTTGAACGAGGCGTCCGCCAGTTTGTACGCCATGTTGACGGCCAAACCGGAAGACCAGTAGGTCCGGCGCCTGCCGGCTCGGATATTTGCCCAGCCCCAATAGACAGGGGCCGAAGATGGACATATAAATGTCATCTTCACGTCATATCCTTGGAAACGAGCACTCTTCTTGCTTGCAACCTCAACGTCCACCTCAACAAGGAATTCTTATGAAATTCAAACGTGCCATTACCGCCGCTGCCGTCGCCACTTTGGGACTTTCCGGAGCCGCTTTTGCCCAGGAAAAAGTCCTGCGTCTGCTGACCTGGGCCGACTACGCGCCCGCTGCCGTGGTGGAGCAGTTTGAAAAAGAGAGTGGCTACAAGGTCGAGCTGACTTTGTCCAACAACGAAGAGATGATTTCCAAGCTGCGCGCCACCGGTGGCGCGGGCTTTGACCTGGCCCAGCCTTCGCAAGACCGCATTGCGGGCCCGCAAAAAGAATTCGGCATCTACAAGCCGCTGGACCTGAGCAAGCTCAAGAGCGAGCTGTTCATCCCCTCCATGCTGGACGCCACCAAGGGCAACACCACGGTGGACGGCAAGATCTACGGCCTGCCCCACATCTGGGGCACTGACGGCCTGGTGGTGAACACCAAGCTGGCCCAGATGGCCGACTACACCGACCTGTGCAAGGCCGACTACAAGGGCAAGGTGGCCTACCGCCTGAAGCGCCCCACCTTGCTGGCATTTGCCTTTGCCTCCGGCAAGAACCCCTTCGCCCTGTACAACGATCCCAAGGCCTACGGCGCGCTGATGGACGAAGTCGGCAAGACCCTGACCGCCTGCAAGCCCAACGTGAAGTTCTACTGGGACAACAAGGACCAGTTGCTCAATGGCATGCGCACCGGTGAAATCGTCGGCGCCATGATGTGGGACACGGGCGGCTGGAAGCTGAACAACGAAAAGACAGAGATTCAGTTTGTCGCTCCCAAGGCTGGCGCGATGGGCTGGATTGACACCTTCGCCATTCCTGCCAAGGGCAAGAACGACGCGGCCGCCTACGCCTGGATCAACTTCAACATGCGCCCTGAGATTGCCGCCAAGGTGGCCGGCTCTGCCGGTAACTTCACGGCCTCCAAGGGTGCTGACCAGTTGATGGAAGCCAAGCTCAAGGCCCAGTTTGCCGCCAGTTTCCCTGAAGCCGCGCTGAAGAACATCAAGTGGTACCCCGCTGTGCCCGCTGGCATTGAAGAGATCGAAGGTCGCGTGCTCGACCGCATCAAGGCTGCCAACTAAGCGGTTGCGTTGAGCACCGCACTGCCTGACCTCGAAGCCGTAGGCGTAGCCAAACGCTACGGCACGTTTGCCGCGGTGGACGACCTGTCGTTCACCGTGCAACGCGGGTCGTTCTTCTCCATCCTCGGCCCCTCCGGTTGCGGCAAGACCACACTCTTGCGCATGATTGCGGGCTTTATCCAGCCCGACGCGGGCGAAATCCGTATTGGCGGCAAAGCCATGAACGGCGTGCCGCCCAACCAGCGGCCGGTGAACATGGTGTTCCAGCATCTGGCGCTGTTCCCCATGATGACGGTGGGCGAGAACGTCGGCTACGGCCTGGCGCGCCGCGGTGTGGCGGCTGATGAGATCAAGCGCCGTGTGGGTGAAATGCTGGAGCGCGTGAGCCTGCCGGGTGCACAGGCCAAGCGCGTGGACCAGCTCTCGGGCGGCCAGAAGCAGCGCGTAGCCATTGCCCGCAGCCTGGTGCTGGAGCCCACGCTCTTGCTGCTGGACGAACCGCTGGGTGCGCTAGACCTGAAGCTGCGCGAGCACATGAAGATCGAGCTCAAGCAGCTGCAGGCCGCGTTTGGCACCACCTTTGTTTACATCACGCACGACCAGTCTGAAGCGCTGGTGCTGTCCGACCATGTGGCGGTGATGAACCACGGCCGCTTTGAGCAGTTGGGCACACCGCAGTCGCTGTACTACGAGCCGCAAACGCCGTTTGTCGCGGGCTTTGTGGGCGCCAACAACCGCCTGATTGGCAAGGCCGTGGGCGTGCAGGGCGACATGGTTCAACTGGTCAGCAACAGCGGACTGTCCCTGCATGCACGCTGTACACAAGGCAACATCAAGACCGGCGATGCCGTAGAAGCATTTGTGCGCCCAGAGGTCGCCCGGCTTGCGCGAACAGCTACTGAATTTGTAGCAACCGGCATGCCGTACTTCACGGGCACGGTCGAAAGCCTGTTGTTTGACGGTGCCAACTCCGCCGTACTGCTGCGCGAAAAGGCCAGCAACGAAGAGTTCCGCATCGCCCTCCCACAGACCGGGCAGTTTGCCGACCTGCGGACCGGAGAAGACGTGGTGTTTGGTTTCGACCCGCAACGCGCCGTGTGTTTTGCCGCACCCGCCCAACACCATGCTGACTGAACCCTCTCAACGCAGCAGCATGGCCAAACTGCTGGGCATGTTGCTGTTGGCGCCGGCACTGCTGTGGCTACTGGGCCTCATCGTGTTGCCACACGCCGAGCTGGCGATTTTGTCGCTGCGCGCGCGCGTGGCGCCCCGGGTCTACGAACCCAGCCTGGCGCAGTACCTGACCTTCATTGACGAGCCGCTGTACTGGCGCACCTTTGTGCGCACTGCGGTCATGTCGCTGATCGCCACCGCCATCACGCTGCTCATGGCCTTTCCGATTGCCTGGACGATTGCCAAGATTGCGCGCGGCCGCTCCAAGGCGCTGCTGTTTGTGCTGTGCCTCATCCCGTTCTGGGTGAGCGAGACCGTGCGGACCCTGGGCTGGATGATCCTGCTGCGCGAATCGGGCGTGTTGCCTGGCATTCTGGTGTGGCTGGGCATTACGCCCGCGCCGGTGGAGCTGCTGTACCACGACGCCACGATTCTGGTCGGCCTGGTCTACACCAGCATGCTGTTCATGGTCATCCCGCTGATCGGCGCGCTGGAGAGCCTGGACGATTCGCTGATCGAAGCCGCCTACGATCTGGGCGGCAACGGCTGGTCCATCCTGCGGCAGATCATCATTCCGCACGCCGCACCCGGCATGGTGGCGGGCTGCATCGTGGTGTTCATGCTCACACTGGGCAATTACCTCACGCCCACGCTGCTGGGGGGCAAAAACTCGCTGTGGTTCACCGAGCAGATTTACACCCAGTTCATCACCCGCTTCAACTGGGAGCAGGGGGCGGCCTTTGGCTTTTTGCTGCTGGCGCTGAGCACGGCGCTGGTGTGGCTGGGGCTCAAACTATCCGGCCAAAAGTTTGGTGAAGTGATGCAACGCTCATGATCCCCTCCCTCCCCCGCCCCGTTTGGCTGCGCGCCAGCACCGTGGTCTACGGTATGCTGTTCTTCGCCTTCCTGTTTCTGCCCCTGGCCGTGGTGGCAGTATTTGCGTTCAACAACGCGCCCTACCCCGCACCGCCGTGGAATGGTTTTACGCTGGACTGGTTTCTGGGCGGGGCTGATGGCCCACGCCGTGGCCTGTTTGCCGACAAGGCCCTGCTGGGCAGCCTGTGGACCAGTGTGGTGGTGGCCTGCTGGGTCACGCTGCTGTCGGTGGCGGTGGGTACGGCCAATGCGTTCCTCATCGAGCGCACGCAGTTCCGCGGCAAGCAGGCGCTGAGCATGCTGATGCTGGCACCACTGGTGATTCCGGGGGTCATTTTGGGCATCTCCATCCTGGCACTGGCCAGCCGCGTGGCCAACCTGGCCGACGACCTGTGGGGCCTGGAGCTGGAGTTTTTGCGACCTGGCCTGCCGCTGGTGGTGCTGGGACAGTTTGCCTACATCGCGTCCATTGCCACACTGACCATCTCCGCACGGCTCAAGCGTTTTGACATTACGCTCGAAGAAGCGGCCTACAACCTCGGCGCCTCGCGCTTTGCGGTGCTTGCCACCATCACACTGCCCTATCTGAAGCCCGCACTGATCGGTGCCGCCGCCATTTCGTTTTTGATGTCGTTTGAGAACTTCAACACCACGCTGATGCTGGTGGGGTCGGACGCACCACTCACGGTGATGATGTACGGCCGCATGCGCGAAGGCGCCACGCCGGTGCTCAATGCGGTGAGCCTGTTTCTGATGCTGGCTTCGGCGGTGATTGCCTTGTCGCTTCTGAAAAGCCCAAAGCGCTCCGACACCTGAACGGGCCAGTAAGACCTGGCCGGGGGACGCCTTGCGTTTAATCGATCTTGAGGTTTTGTGATTGCACCACCTCGCGCCAGGCGCGGTAGTCAGCCTCGATGAATCGGGCCTGTGCGGCTGGCGTGCCCGGTGTGGCGTCCACTGCATCGAGCTTGAACTTGGCCACCACCTCGGGCAGCGCCACCACCTTGTTGAGGGCCGCATTGAGCTTGTCGATCACCGCGGAAGGCGTGCCTGCGGGGGCCGCCAGGGCAAAGTAATTCAACACGTCAAACCCCTTGAAACCCGCCTCGGTCATGCTGGGCACGTCGGGCATGGCGCTGGAGCGCCTGGCACTGGTGACCGCCAGCGGCTTGATACGGCCGTCCTTGACCAGCGGCAGCAAGGCCGGGATGGTGCCTGTAACCAGTTGCACCTGGCCGGACACCATGTCCATGGTCGCCGGGGCCACACCGCGGTAGGGAATATGGGTGATAAAGATGTGGGTCTTGGCCTTGAGCAACTCCAGCACCAGATGGTTCACGCCGCCAGCACCGGCAGAGCCATAGTTCAGCACACCGGGGTTTTGTTTGGCATAGGCCACCAGTTCCTGCATGGTGTGGATGCCAGTCTGGTAGTTGGTCGCCCAGACCAGCGGCCCGCTGGCGATCATGCCCACGGACGTGAAACTCTTGAGCGGGTCGTAACCGGCATTCGGCAAAGAGGCCGCCACCGTCGTGAACGGCGAGGCCACCAGCAGCAAGGTGTAGCCGTCCGCTGGCTGTTGCGCCACGTACTGCGTGCCAATCGCGCCAGAGGCGCCTGTGCGGTTGTCCACCACAAAGCTGACGCCCATCACCTCACCGAGCTTTTGGGCGATCAGGCGGCCCATGGCATCGGTACCCGCTCCGGGGGCAAATGGCACCACGATCTTGATCGGTCTGTCCGGATAACCCGCCACGCCCCCTTGGGCCCAGGCCACCGAGCCCAGAAAAGCCGTTGCCAGCACGCAGCCAGCCATACAACGCCGAGAAATTTTGCGCGCAATCACCATCAAAAGAATCTCCAGGACACCAGACAACCCACCACTATGCGACAAGCCCATTGCAGCACCGTGACACAAGGTGTGCACCGCACACCCAAGAAAAAAGCCTGCATCTTTGTGGGATGCAGGCTTGATTGTTTGGCGGAGAAGGTGGGATTCGAACCCACGGTAGGGTCGCCCCTACGCTTGATTTCGAGTCAAGTACATTCGACCACTCTGCCACTTCTCCTGAATTCGCGTCGGTCGAAACGAAGCAGCGATTCTATCAGGCCTTCAGGACAGCCAATCCGCCCATGTACGGGCGCAGCACTTCGGGCACGGTAATCGAGCCGTCGGCGTTCTGGCAGTTCTCTAGCACCGCCACCAATGCGCGGCCCACGGCCAGGCCGGAGCCATTGAGCGTGTGCACCAGTTCGTTCTTGCCCTGGGCGTTCTTGAAACGGGCCTGCAGGCGGCGCGCCTGGAAGGCTTCGCAGTTGGAGACCGAGCTGATCTCGCGGAAAGTGTTCTGCGCGGGCAGCCACACTTCCAGGTCATAGGTCTTGCTGGCGCCAAAACCCATGTCGCCGGTGCACAGGCTCATCACGCGGTACGGCAAGCCGAGCTTTTGCAGGATCGCCTCGGCATGGGTGACCATGGACTCCAGCGCCTCGTAGCTCTTCTCGGGGTGCACGATCTGCACCATTTCCACCTTGTCGAACTGGTGCTGGCGGATCAGGCCACGCGTATCGCGCCCGGCGCTGCCGGCTTCCGAGCGGAAGCACGGGGTGTGGGCGGTGAGCTTGATCGGCAAATCGGTCTCGGCAGAGACCACATCACGCACAAAGTTGGTCAGCGAGACCTCGCTGGTCGGGATCAGGTACAGCGCGGTGTGGTCCGGCTGCGCCTCGCCCTCTTGCCCGCCCTTCTTGGCGGCAAACAGGTCTTCTTCAAACTTGGGCAACTGGCCGGTACCGCGCAGGGTGTCTCCATTAACGATATACGGCGTGTAGCACTCGGTGTAGCCGTGCTCGGTGGTTTGCACGTCCAGCATGAACTGGGCGAGTGCACGGTGCAGACGGGCGATCTGGCCCTTCATCACCGTGAAACGTGCGCCGGTGAGCTTGACGCCCATTTCGAAATCCAGCCCCAGCGGGTTGCCCAGATCGACGTGGTCTTTGACTTCAAAGTCATAGGTCTTGGGCGTACCCCAGGTGCGCACCACGACGTTGCCGTGCTCGTCGGCTCCTACGGGCACGCTTTCATGCGGCAGGTTGGGCACGGCCAGCAGCAGATTCTGCATTTCGGCCTGGATCACATCCAGACGTGCCGCAGAAGCTTCCAGCTCGGCCTTCAGGCTGCCCACTTCGGCCATGGCGGCGTCGGCTTCGGCATGTTGGCCTTTGCCCTTGAGCATGCCAATTTGTTTGCTGATGGTGTTGCGCTTGCTCTGCAGCTCTTCGGTGCGCATCTGGATGGTCTTGCGCTCGGCTTCCAACGCTGTGAAGGCGTCCACGTTCAGGAAGGCTTGCGGGTTCTTGCGGGTTTGCAAACGGGCAACGACCGAATCCAGGTCTTTGCGCAGCAGGGTGATGTCTAACATGGTATTTCGTATTTTTAAGCAAAAATGGGCTCTGGCCCTCTATTCTATTGCGCAAGCAGCTATCAATTAAGTAGCAATTACACATCCATCCGCAAGCCCTTGGGCAAGGGAAACTTCACCGTTTCCTCGATCCCGTCCATCTTGCGCACCGACACAGCGCCCAGCGCCTTGATGCGGTCAATCACGGCTTTCACCAGAATCTCGGGGGCGCTGGCACCTGCGGTCAACCCCACGCGCTGGCGGCCTTCAAACCATTCGGCCTGCAGTTCCTCCGCGCTGTCGACCATGTAACTCTCGGTGCCCAACTTCTTCGCCACTTCACGCAGGCGGTTGCTGTTGGAGCTGGTCGGGCTGCCCACCACGATCACGATGTCCACCTGCCCGCTCATCACCTTCACCGCGTCCTGCCGGTTCTGCGTGGCGTAACAAATGTCCTGTTGTTTGGGTTCGCGCACATTCGGAAACCGCGCCTTCACTGCCGCCGCGATTTCTGCCGCGTCATCCACGCTCAGCGTGGTCTGGGTGACAACGGCCAAAAGTTCGGTCTGGCTGGGCTGCACACGCGCCACATCTTCCACGCCCTCCACCAGATGGATGCCGCTGTCGAGCTGGCCCATGGTGCCTTCCACTTCGGGGTGCCCCTTGTGGCCAATCATGATGAATTCGTAACCCTCTTTGTGCAGCTTGGCCACTTCCACATGCACCTTTGTCACCAAAGGACAGGTGGCGTCAAAGATGCGAAAACCGCGGCGCTCCGCCTCTTTCTGGATCGCCTGGCTCACGCCGTGGGCCGAGAACACCAGCGTAGCGCCCGGCGGCACGTCGTCCAGTTCCTCAATGAAGATGGCGCCGCGTTCTTTGAGGTCGTTCACCACATAGGTGTTGTGCACGATCTCGTGGCGCACATAGATGGGCCGGCCAAACTTCTGCAGCGCGCGGTCCACGATTTCAATGGCGCGGTCCACCCCGGCGCAAAAGCCACGTGGCTCGGCCAGGATGATTTCTTGTGGAAGCACGGGAGTCACAGCACTCATAACACCCCGATCAAATGCACTTCAAACGTCACCGGCTGGCCTGCCAGCGGGTGGTTGAAGTCAAACAGCACCGCCCCATCCTTGTCGTTTTCGTCGCGCAGTTGCAGCACCACGCCGGCAAACTGACCCTGACCGTCCGGCGTGGGGAACTGCACCACGTCGCCCACGTGGTAGGTCTCGTTGGGGTCACCCATTTGGGTGAGCACCTTGCGCGCCAGCCATTGCTGCATGTCCGGGCTGCGTTCGCCAAAGGCCGCACCGGCGGGCAACTCGAACGTGCTGCGCGTGCCCTCTTCCAGGCCCAGCAGGCATTGCTCCACGGCAGGGGAGAGTTCACCCGTACCCAGGCTCAGCGTGGCAGGCTTGCCGTCAAAGGTATTGATGATGTCACCCGCGGGCCCACCCAGGCGGTAATGCAGGGTGAGGAAGGAGCCCGGCTGAACGCGGGGAAGCACAGAAGTCATAAAAGTCCCGATAAACTGGCCTCTATTGTAGAAAGTCGGGCCCTCGGCCTGCTGACACCCCCACCATGCCCCTCAAAGACCTGCCCGCCGACGCCCGCCCCCGCGAAAAGCTGCTGGCGCGGGGCGCACAGGCCCTGAGCGATGCCGAACTGCTGGCACTGCTGCTGCGCACCGGCATCCAGGGCAAGGGCGTGCTGCAAATGGCCGAAGAATTGCTGCAGCTCCAGGGCCATAAGGTCGCCGAAGGCGGCAACGCAGGGTTTGGCGGCATTGCCGGCCTGCTCAACGCCACGGCAGACGACCTCAAACGCGTGAAGGGCCTGGGACCGGCCAAACGCGCCGAAATTGTGGCGGTGCTGGAACTGGCCCGCCGCGCGCTAGCCCAACAACTGCAGGAACGCACAGTGTTTGCCGATCCACAGGCGGTGAAACACTACCTGCAACTGCACCTGGCGGCCAAGGGCCATGAGGTCTTTGCTCTGCTGTTTCTGGACAGCCAAAACCGCTTGCTGGCCATGGAAGAGCTGTTTCGCGGCACGTTGTCACAGACTTCGGTCTATCCCCGCGAGGTGGTCATCCGCGCCCTGCACCACCAGGCCGCCGCCGTGGTGCTGGCGCACAACCACCCCAGCGGCACGGTGCAACCCTCACGGGCCGATGAAGCACTCACCCAAACCCTCAAGGCCGCACTGGCGCTGGTCGATGTGCGGGTGCTGGACCACATCATCGTCGGCCCCGGACAGGCGCTGTCGATGGCCGAGAAAGGCTTGCTGTGAGCACCGCACCGGGCAAAAGCAAGCCGCAAAAAATCACCTCTCTGGCTGACCTCAAACGTGTCAAAGCTGACATCGAGGCGCAGGCCCAACGCGCAGCCGCCCTGGCCGCACAGCAGGCAGTAGAAGCCAAACTGCGCATGGCCCAGAGCAACCTGTTTCAAGCGGCGGTCGGGGCAGTCAAGCCGCTGCCGGAAAAACGCCGCGCCCAACTGGCCCCCGCACCACCGCTGCCCATCCCCAAGCAACAACAACGCGACGAAGCCGCCGCCCTGGTCGAGTCACTCAGCGATGAAGTGGACGTGAGCAGCCTACTCGACACCGATGACCACCTGAGTTTTCGCCGCCCCGGCGTGGGGCCCGACGTGGCGCAAAAACTGCGCAAGGGCAAATGGAGCATCCAGAAACAGATCGACCTGCACGGCCTGCGCAGTGACGAAGCGCGTGAGGTGTTGGGCCAATTCATCCGCGACGCCCACAAACAGGGCATGCGCTGCGTTCGCGTGGTGCACGGCAAGGGCCTGGGCTCACCGGGCAAGACGCCGGTGCTCAAGGAAAAAGTGCACCGCTGGCTGGTGCAAAAGTCGGAAGTGGTGGCCTTTGTGCAAGCCCCTCCCGCACAAGGTGGCGCCGGGGCGTTGGTGGTGTTATTGCAACCTTTGCGCTTAGGCTAGGGCGCAACTTGCCTCTGCAATACAAAATCCGTTCGCCCTGAGCCTGTCGAAGGGGTGCAAGGCTTCGACAAGCTCAGCCCGAACGGTTTTTACGCCTTGACGACAGGCTGCCGCGCCCACCGCGCAGCCACCCAGCTCCCGGTCTGGTTGATCACCAGGCCCAGCAACACGGCACCGGTGCCAGCCCATTGCAGCGGCAAGGGTACTTCCCCAAAAACTACTCCCGCTGCCGCCAGCCCGACCACGGGCACCAAGAGCGAAAACGGTGTCACCCTGCCGGCCGGATGGCGCTGCAGCAAACGCGTCCACATTGTGTAGGCCAACAACGTGGCCAGCAGAGCCAGATAGAGCACGGACAAGACAGCGCCCACATCCAGGCCCTGCACTTCATGAACAATCTGTGTCCAGCCTTCTGACCACAGGGCCAGACCTAAGAAAGGCAGGATGGGGAACACACTGCTCCAGACGATGAAATTGAACGGTTCGTAGGACCCATGGCGGGTGGCAAAACGCACCACCACGTTGGATACCGCCCACATGAACGCGGCAGATGCCGTGAGCACAAAACCGATCAAGGTCATTTGGCCCGGCCCTTCACCATGGGCCATGCCAATCATGGCCAAACCGCCCAGCGCCACCACCAGCCCCAGCCACTGCCAACCGCGGGCGCGTTCACCCAGCAGGGGCGCCGCCAGCAAGAGCGTAAAGAATGCCTGCATCTGCATCACCACCGAGGCCATGCCGGCCGTCATGCCCAGCTGCAAACCCCAGAACAAGAAGCCAAACTGGCCCAAGCCCTGGGCCAGCCCGTAGCCCGCCACATAGCGCCAAGGCAGTGTGGGCATGCGCACAAACAGCAGGAACGGCAAAGAGGCCGCCGCAAAACGCAGCGCGCCCAGCAGCATGGGACTCAGGCCCTTGAGGCCCACTTTCATGACCACAAAATTCAAACCCCAGATCACCACCACCGCCAACGCGCGCAGCCAATCGCCACGGCTCAAGACCTGGCCTTGTCCCACAGTGCTCACGCGGTCTCCTTGGTGCGTACCAACGCGCGGCCCTGCGCGGCTCTGGCAGCGACAAAGGCATCAAACGCCTGGCTGCTGGTTTTACCCGGCACATAGCCAAAGTCGGCCTTCAGCGCCGTGTTCAGCAATACCGGGCGGTAACGCAAGAAATCCAGTTGCTCCGGCCCGTAGCGGCTCACACCCAAGGCCTTACCCACGGTCAACGCCGCAGTCAGCAACCATGCAGGTAATTGCCGCAAAGGTTTGCCCAGGCGTTGGGCGATCTCATACAGCGGCAGGGCACCGTCACCGGCCAGGTTGAAACAACCCGCATGGCGCGTACGCAGGGTATGCAGGATGGCACCGGTCACGTCTTCATCCCAGATGAAAACAAAGGGGCTCTCGCTGCCCTTGATCCCCAGCAGGGCCGGTTTTTCAAACAGCGCCGTGATCTGGTTGTCCACGCGCTCGCCCAAAATGGTGCCTATGCGCAACACGGTCTGTGCCAGTGCCGGGTGTTTCTGGCGGTACGCCAGCAGCATCTCTTCGACCAGCCGTTTGTGGTCGGAATAGGCAAAGGTGGTGTTGCCCCGCAGCGTATCGGTCTCGCGCAGCCAGGCCGGGTTGTCAGCGTAGTAGCCATAGGCGGCACCACTGGAGCTCACCACAATCTGCTGCACGCCCTGGGCCACGCAGGCCTCCAGCACGTTGCGGCTGCCCAGCACGTCGACCGAGTATTCAAATTCGCGGTTCGAGTTTTTGCCGGGTGTCACGATGGACGCCAGGTGCACCACCGTGTCGATAGCATGGGCGGCCAGCGTCTCACCCAGATGGGGATCGCGCACGTCCTGCACCACGTAAACCACATTGGCCAAGCGCTGCTCCTGCGGCACTTCACGCACATCGGCGGCCACAATGGTTTGCACGCCCGGCTCACGCGCCAGCGCGGCCACCAGACCACGGCCCAGAAAACCATCGGCCCCTGTCACAAAAATGCGTTGGGCCGCGCCCGTAATCGCCACGCTCATGCCACTTCTCCCTGTGCCGGAGGGCGCCGGCCCCACCAGCCCGCCAAGGCCATGCCAGCAATGATGTCCCAGAAACCCCAGACACCGGCGACCACAGCCATGCCACCCAGGCCATCAAAGAAACTGAAGATCAGCACCAGGCCCAGGCCCGCATTGCGAATGCCCACTTCGATAGACACCGCGCGGCGGTCATAGTCAGAAAGACGGCAGGCGCGGGCACACAGGTAGCCGGTCAAAAATGCCAGCGCGTCATGCAGTGCTACTGCCAGCAGCACCAGTCCCACATAGTCCAGGAAATAGCGCCAGTTGCCTGCCACAGCGCCCAGAATGAAAGCGACCAGGCAGAGGAAGCTCAGAATGCGCGCCGGTTTGCGAATTTTCTCCGCCAGTTTGGGCAGGCGTTCGGCACAGGCCAC
Organism: Rhodoferax saidenbachensis; assembly: GCF_001955715.1. Classification (NCBI taxonomy): domain Bacteria; kingdom Pseudomonadati; phylum Pseudomonadota; class Betaproteobacteria; order Burkholderiales; family Comamonadaceae; genus Rhodoferax; species Rhodoferax saidenbachensis. The sequence continues at coordinate 3,263,132 of NZ_CP019239.1, forward strand.
TCCCATCACAAACGGCAGTCCGATGATGATGACGATGTGGCCTGCCATCTCGGTCGGGTTCAGTGCAATGGTTTTGAACAGCGCCGAAGCGGTGGGATGCATGCCAGCCCAGAACGCGAAGTTCAGGGGCATCAGCACAATGGACAGCGCGTTGGACAGCGCCGTCATGGACACCGACAGCGCCACATTGCCCTTGGCGCGGTGCGTCAGGATGTTGCTGATATTGCCGGGCGGGCAGCAAGCCACCAGGATCATGCCCAGTGCAATGCTGGGTGCGGGCTGCAGCAAAAGGGTCAGGCAGTAGGTAACGGCGGGCAGCATGATGAACTGCGCGGCCACCCCGACCCCCATAGCCACTGGCATGCGCAACACGCGTTTGAAATCGGCTACCCGTGTGTCCAGCGCAATGCCGAACATCAGGAAGCCCAGCACGGCGTTCAGCACCATCAGCGAGGCAGGATTGAAATGCAGGCGAACTTCGTCAACAGGCATCATGGCTAGGCTTTCCAAGGAGGTAAATCTCTGTTTAAGAACCGTTCATCCTGCGCTTGTCGAAGGGTAAGGCTTCGACAAGCGCAGGATGAACGGCGGTTTTCTTCAGACCAAGGCCGCAGCCGCAGCGCGCACCGCTTTGCGGTACGTGTCTTTGTGCACGTAGTAGGCCATACGTTCGAGCTTCAGGTAGCTGTAGCCGCCCGACAAATCGGGCGTGGGGCCGGCCTTGGTGCGACGCATCGCGTCGGCCTTGGATGAACCACTGGCCTGTGCCGCAAAGAAGCGTGCCACCAGCTCGGCCTGCTCGTAACGCCCCTGCCAGCCGATGCCGCTGGCCTCGATCATGCCCAACACGGCCAGGTTGTCGAAACGCTGCGACAGGATGTTCAGGTACAACTGCGGCGCCATGCCCTGCCAGTTGAGCAGCGCCTTGTCGATGAACGGGTAGTGCAGGCGATAGCCGGTGGCGCACAGCACCAGGTCGTAGTTCTTGGCGGTGCCATCCTTGAAGTGCACGGTCTTGCCGTCGAAGCGCGCAATGTCGGCCTTCACATGGATATCGCCATGCCCCAGGTGGTGCAGGATCAAGGAGTTCACCACCGGGTGCGACTCGTACATCTTGTAGTCGGGCTTGGGAAATCCAAAACGCACCGGGTCGCCGGTGAACCACTGCAACACGGTGCTGTCGACTTTTTGCTTGAGCCAGGCAGGCAGATTGATCTTGCCGCCAACCGTGTCGGCGGGTTTGCCAAACACGTACTTGGGGACGAAGTAATAACCGCGGCGCACCGAAATATCCACGCTATCCGCCGCGTGCACCGCGTCCACGGCAATGTCGCAGCCCGAGTTGCCGGCACCCACCACCAGCACGCGTTTACCGCGGAACTGCTCGGCGCTCTTGTAGGCTGCGGTGTGGAGCAGTTCACCGTCGAAGTGGCCTTCGAACTTCGGCATATTGGGCTCGGACAAGGTGCCGTTGGCAATCACCACGCCTTTGAACTCAGCGCTATGGGTCTGGCCATCCGCGCTGGTCCATTCCACGCGCCACAGGGGAGACGCGCCCTCGCCCACTGGCACCGTCTTTTGCACGCGCGCGCCAAAGTGGTAGTGCGCGCGCAGGCCAAAGTGCTCGGCAAAGTCAAAGAAATACTGGCGCATCTCCTTGTGGCTGGGGTAGTCCGCCACGTCGGCGCGCATGGGGAACTCGGCAAACTCGGTGGTGCTTTTGCTGGAGATCAGGTGGGCCGACTCGTAGACCGTGCTGCGCGGGTTGTCCACATTCCATAGGCCACCGACATCGGTGTGGGTCTCAAACCCCTGGAACGGGAGCCCCAGCTTTTGCAGGCTGCGCGCAGCGGCCAGGCCGCTGGGGCCTGCGCCGATCACGGCGATCTGCGTTCGGGTATCGATGGGGGCGCCATTGGAAAGGGGGTCGGTCATCACTGTCTCCGTTATGTTTATCAATACAAAAAATCAGACACCCGGGTCGCGCAGTGGCAGGCCCGGAATGGCGGTGGCACCGGCCTCACCGACACGCGGCTTGCGCGGCTGGCCCAGCAAAATGCGATCGTGTAATGCGGCAGGCAGGCAGCCCAGCAAACGCGCCAGCCAACCCATACGGCGTGGCAGAACAATGTGTTCGCGCCCACGCGCCACGCCCTGCAACAAAGCAACGGCAGCCGCGTCGGGCTCCATCAGGCCCGGCATGACAAAGCGGTTACCCGCGGTCAATGCGGTACGCAGGTAACCAGGACTCACGGTGTGTACCCGCACGCCACTGCCGCGTAACTCGGCGCGCAGGCTTTCCAGGTAACGCATGAGCCCGCCTTTGCTGGCGCAGTAGGCGCCATTGCCCGGCATGCCCCGCCAACCGGCCAGGCTGCCCACGCCCACCAGCGCACCCAAGCCCTGCGCCCGCATACCCGCCACAAAAGGCTGGAAGCTGGTCGCCACACCCACAATATTGATCTCCAGCATGCGGCGCAGCACGGCCAGGTCATCGGCCTGCGCTGTGTCGAAACCACCGGCCACGCCGGCGTTGGCAATCACCAGGTCCGGCATGCCAAAACGCCCCACCCAGTCCGCCGCACAGGCCTGCATGGCCGTGGTGTCGGACACATCAGGCGTGTACACGGCGCAGCGGTACGGTGCCAGGGCGGCCAGCTCTTCCAGCACGGGGCGCTGCAGCCCCACCAGCGCCACGCAGGCGCCCTGGCCCAACAGCACCCGCACCAACGCCTGGCCAAAACCACCACACGCACCGGTCACCACCACGTTTTTGAACTGCACGCTCTTGTCTCCACTTATTTGTCTGGGAGGATAATCAGGAATCAAATTTATCTCGAAATATTATTTAATTAAGTCTCGAATTACGGAACTTTATGGAAAAACAAGCACCCAGCCTGCGTCTTTTAGAACTGCTGGAAATCCTCTGCGCCCAGGGCCAGCCCATGGGCCTGGCGGATGCCGTGCGTGCCAGCGGCTGGCCCAAGCCCAGTGTGCACCGCATGCTGAGCCAGTTGGAAGCAGGAGGCTTTATCACGCGCGGACTGGGCGGGCGCCTGTATGCGCCCACACAGCGGTTGGCACAACTGGCAGAAAACGTGCTGGGCACCGACACCCACCGCGCGGTGCGCCACGCGGTGCTGGGCCAGCTCGTGGCCGAGCTGGGTGAAAGTGTCAACCTGACGGCCCTCAGTGGTGCAGATGTGATTTATCTGGACCGGGTGGAGTCGGCCTTCCCACTGCGCATGGAACTCAAGCCCGGTACACGTGTGCCCATCCACTGCTCCGCCAGCGGCAAGCTGTTTCTCGCGCATCTGCCGCCGGCCCGTTGCGCCGCCCTGATCGGTGCACTGCCCCTGGTACGCCATACCGCCACCACGCTGACCACACGCGCCGCACTGGAAGACGAGTTGGCACAGATCAAACGCCAGGGCTATGCCGTGGACGCCGAAGAGTTTGTCGACGGACTGGTCTGCGTGGCCGTGCCGGTGACCTTGCCCGGCAGCCGGGCCGTGCGCTGCGCCGTGGCTCTGCAGGCGCCATCCGTACGCACACCGCTGCAACAGCTTCTGCTGCAAGTACCCCGCTTGAAAGACGCGGCCGTGGCCTTGGGACGTACCCTGGGCTGAACAGACGACTAGTGCAAACCCTTTGAAAACTGTGAGAAGCGCAATTTGTTTGCGCGTTTGAATAGCAAGCGCTCTTTCACCTAGGGTTTTGTTGTTAAGCTGCCCCCAAAAATCGTCGTTGAACCATGCGCAGTTTTTCGCCCCGAAATCTATCGCTTCGGTATGTGTTGCTACTGGCCGTGTTGCTGGGCCTGCTCATTCCGTCGTGGATTGCGTTCGCCTTTGAGAAGGCCGAGGTTCAGGCGCGCCTGTCCCGGGAACTCACCTCCGACCGTGACCGGTATGCCGACCTGCTAGCCGTGTCTCTGCGCGAACCGCTGTGGCAACTGCCCCCCCTGTTTGCCGAACCCCTGATCGACAAGATCATGGAAGACCCCAAGGTCACCCGCATCGTGGTCAAACGCATGCCCGAGGGCCAGGTCTTTCTGGAGCGCGGGGCCATCAAGCCCACGTCTGTGGAACCCGCGGCGCGCGACATCCAGATGCAGGGCAACACCCTGGGCACGGTGTCGGTACAAGTCAACGAAGACGGCGTGACCGACGCCACCGCAGCCGCCCAACAACGCTTCCTGTGGCGCACCGCCTATATTGGTGCGGCGGCCATTGCGCTGATCTTCATCACCCTGCACCTTCGCCTGACACGCCCGGTGGACAAGCTGGTCATGCAATCCGAAGCGCTGGCTGACGGCAGGCTCCATGAAACCATGGAGTGGCATCGCAATGACGAACTGGGTCGCGTGGGCCATAGTCTGGAAAACACGCGGCGCGCGCTGGCCAAGCTGGTGGGCGAGCTGCAAACCGTCAACGTAGATTTGCGTTCCGAGAACGAACAACGCAAGAAGGCAGAGACCGAAATCGCGCGCCACGCCGAGGTGCTGGAGTCACGCGTGGCCGAGCGCACCCAGGAGCTGTCGGCGACCAACGCCACCCTCTCCGTCACGCTGAGCAATTTGCGCCAGACACAACACGACCTGGTGGAAAGCAAAAAACTGGCCTCGCTCGGCCGCATGGTGGCCGGTGTTGCGCATGAACTCAACACCCCGATTGGCAACGCCCTCACCATTGGCTCGACCATCGGCGAACGGGTGCGCGAGTTGCAAGCGCAGGCAGATGCCGGACAACTCAAAAAGTCCACCCTTACCGACTTTCTGACAAGCACCGTCGAAGCCGGTGTGGTCCTCGAACGTTCACTGGCGCGGGCTGCCGAATTGGTGACGTCCTTCAAACAGGTAGCCGAAAGCAACAGCAAGGAAGAACTCAGCACCTTCGAACTGGTCCATCTCACGGCCGGCATGGCATCGCGTTTCACCACCACCAGCGAAGACATCGCCATTGATTTTCAGAACCGCGTGCCCCCCGGCATTTTCATCACTGGCTACCCGGAGCTGCTGCGCCAGGTGCTGGGCCATCTGCTGAACAACACACGGGTGCATGCCTTTGACAACCGCACCGAAGGTCAAGTCATCGTGCAGGCCTACATCGCGGGTAATCACGTGGAAATCACCGTGAGCGACAACGGCACCGGCATTGCGGAAGATATACAGAGCCGCATTTTCGACCCCATGTTCACCACCCGCATGGGGCGCGGCGGCGTGGGACTGGGCCTGAGCGTGGTGCACAACATCGTCACACGCAATATGGGCGGCAAGGTCCATGTGCGCAATGCACGCCCGCGCGGTGCCTGTTTTGTGCTGACCCTGCCCCTGGTTGCGCCACTGATTCCCGCAGACTCGGACAGTTGACGCCGTGGCGAATGCACCGGTCTGTGGTTTGGCAGACAGACAAGCTGCGCGGCTCCGTTTAACGTCCGCAAACGAATCGCTTTGAGAAAACCCCCTATGCACACCAACGCCATGCGCCTTGCCCGCTTTTTTTGCACTTGTATCTTGTTCGGCATGCCCTTGGCATCTGTGGCGCAAGCCCCGGTGCACAGCGTGCCGTCCGTCGATCTGGCGCGTTACAGCGGCAAGTGGTTTGAGATCGCCAGCTATCCGATGTTCTTTCAGCGCAACTGCATCGCCGACACCACCGCGGAATACACCAGCACCTCTGACGGCACGATCCGTGTGGACAACCGGTGCCGCACCGATAGCGGGTTTGACGAGGCCACTGGCACCGCCAGCGTGGTGCCGGGGTTTGGCAACAGCCGCCTCAAAGTGTGGTTCTTCTGGCCATTCAAGGCGGACTACTGGGTCATCGGCCTCGACCCGGAGTACCGCTGGGCCCTGGTGGGCAACCCGAACCGCAAATACCTGTGGCTGCTGTCGCGCACACCCCAGTTATCCCCCGAACTGCTGAAAGCGGCCCTTGCGTCGGCCAGCGCACAAGGGTTTGACCTGGCGCAACTGCGCTATACCGTGCAATCCACGGCAACACCAACCCAACCCTGAACACACGGGGACGGCAAGCACACTTCTGCGCACGCATCGCGGACTATGTTTGGCAACGAACAGAGGCATGGAGATGTGAGGTTTAGGCTGAGCTTTCCCATTCACGCCATTCCGCACATTAACGAAAGTTCCCATGAAACGCACCTCCCTTGCCCTGTTTGCCGCGCTCACCCTGGCCGGCCTCGCCGCTTGCGACCGGACGCCCGCCGTTGTCGCGGCACCTGCCAATCCCGTCATCGTGCAAAGCCCTGTCCCGGGCCCTGCGGGCGCCCAAGGTGAGACCGGAAAAACCGGTGCCACAGGAACCCCCGGCGAAAACGCGGCCGTGATCATCATGGCGCCAGCGTCCGCACCCGCCAATTGATGGCAGGAAGCGTGCACTGACCACACCAGTGCACGGCCCACGCAGGCCGCGCGGTGCCTCAGACGTGTTGGTTGCGCATCCAATCCGTCTGGAAAAACGAGGGGTGCAGGCGCGCGCGCCCTCCAGACTGTTGATGGGGTTTCTGCACAGCGCGGCGTAGCCGGGCAGTTCTGTAACCGCGTAGAAACTGATTTACATCAATCAACCGTGCGCTCGCCCATGCACAAAGGGTTCGGCCAACCTTACGATGAAGCTTCACTCATTAATAAGGAAAACAACATGTTTGGCATTCGCAAAAACGACTTCACCATCGAGGCCGCTAGCTTCAATCTCAGCAACCCTTGGAACATCCTGCGCATCATCTGCGGAGCATTCATGTTTCCCCATGCAGCCAGCAAGTTTGTCAACGGCGCGCTCAGTGTTGGCACCGTGGGCTTCTTTGCCAAAGCGGGCTTTGCGCCACCAGAATTTTGGGTCGTGCTCGCAGCCCTGGTGGAAGTGGGAACCGGCATTGCACTGGTGCTGGGCATTTGCACCCGCTTCGCCGCTCTGGGCGCTGCGGGTGCCTTGTTGATCGCGGTGTATGCACTGCAAGTGGTCAAAGGCTTTGGCTGGACCTGGAACACCGGTGGCTATGAATACCCCGTGTTCTGGGGCATCGTGTGCATCACTGTCGCCATGAACGAATTCAAGCGCGTCAACGGCAGCAAATAAACCGCCGTCACTCAACTCCAAGCCAGGCACCTGCCTGGCTTTTTTATGGGCGGCCTAAGCGCCTACGTTGCGCATCCAGTCCGCAGTTTGAAAGAACGATGTCTTGAGCCGCTCGCGCAGTACGGGGTCTATGCCGGCCTCAATCATGGACTGGTCCATGCAAGCCAGCCACTGGTCGCGCTCCAGAATGCCGATCTTGAACGGCATGTGCCGCGCGCGCAGCATCGGGTGGCCAAAGCGCTCCACAAAATAATCGGGCCCGCCCATCCAGCCGCACAGAAACCAGAACAAGTGGTCCCGCGCCTTGTCCAGCGAGCTGCCGTGCGCTGCGCGCAGTGCGGCGTAGCCCGGCTCCAGGTCCATCAGGTCATAAAAGCGGTCCACCATCTGGCGGATGACGGGCTCGCCGCCTATCCATTCAAAGGGGGTTTTTGCGTTGGGTTCCTGGATTTGCATGGGTTTTATGAATGAAATGGGCCTCTATCCCCCGCGGAATGTGCGCGAGCAGCTATCAAAAGCATAGTAAATCAGGTCGTCGCGCGGCGCAGGGTCTCCACCACCGGGCGGCGCAAAACGTCGCGCAGGCCCCACCAGCCCGCTGCCAGCGCCAGCACCGCGCCGGCCAGCGCGCCAACCAGCGGCACCCACAGCGAGACGGTCCACTCGAACTCGAACACATAACGCGCCAGCGCCCAGCCCACGATCGCCGCAACGATGGATGCCAAAAAGCCCGCCAGCAGGCCCACGCCTGCCAGTTCGGTGCGCTGCACCTGGCGCAACAGGCTGCCCTGCGCGCCCACTGCACGCATGATGGCGAACTCCTTCGCGCGCTCCTCGCGTGTGGCTGTCACGGCCGCAAACAGCACCACCAGACCCGCCGCCAGCGTGAAGCCAAACAGGAACTCCACCGCACGGATCACCTGGTCCAGCACGCGCTGCACCTGGGCAATGGTGGTCGTCATGTCCACATTCGTCACATTGGGGAACTGGTGCACGAGCGCGTTGTCAAAGCCCTTGGTTTCCGGCGCCTTGAAAGCCCCCATGTAAGTGGACGGTACATCCTTGAGCACGGCCACCGGGAACATCACAAAGAAGTTGGCGCGCATGGAGCCCCAATCCACCTTGCGCAGCGAGGTGATTTTGGAATCAGTCTGCATGCCGCCGATGTCAAAACGCAGCGTGTCGCCGAGCTTGAGATTCAGCGTCTTGGCAAGGCCCTCTTCCACACTGGCTGCGCCCTGCTCTTCTTCCGTCCACTGCCCGGCCACGATGGCATTGTTGGACGGCCGCGTGGCGCTATGGGACAAGTTGAACTCGCGGTCCACCAGGCGCTTGGCGCGGTCTTCCTCGTAGTCGTCGGGCGACACAGCTTTGCCGTTCACCGCCACCAGGCGGCCGCGGATCATGGGGTACCAGTCCAGCTTGGCCACACCGGCGTCCGTCAGCGCCTTGCGGAACGCGTCGGACTGCTCGGGCATGACGTTGATGACAAAACGGTTGGGCGCATCGGGTGGCGTGGCCTTGCGCCAACTGCCAATCAGGTCGGTGCGCAGCAACACCAGCAGCACCAGCGCCAGCAGGCCCACGGCCAGCGCGCTGACCTGCACCACGGTGTAGGCCGGGCGCGCCGACACCTGGCGCGTGGCCAGCACCAGCCAGCGCGGCGCAGTGCTTTCATTCACGCTCCTGCGCAGCAGCTTCACCGCCACCCAGCTCAGGGCCGCAAACACCAGCACGGCCCCGGCAAATCCACCAACAGCAATCAGGCCCAGCAACAAGTCACTGCTGGCCGCCATCAGCAACGCGGCAAAACCTGCCACGCCCACACCCAGCACTCCAATCGAAGCCGGGCGCAGGTTACCCACGTCGCGGCGGATCACGCGCAGCGGCGGCACCTGGGCCAGTTGCAGCACCGGTGGCAGGCCAAAGGCCAGCAGCAGCGTGAGCCCCATGCCCATGCCCAGCAACACGGGCCAGATCGTGGCCGCTGGCAAAGCCGAGTCCACCAGACCGGCCAGTAGCAGCACAAACAGGTAGTGCACGCCATACCCCAGTAGCACACCCATGCCACTGGCAAACAGGCCCACAAGTGCAAATTCAAAGGTGTAGCTGGCAGCAATGGTGCGCTGCGACAAGCCCAGCACGCGCAGCATCGCGCAGTCATCCAGATGGCTGGCCGCAAACGCGCGCGCCGCCAGCGCCACCGCCACGGCACTCAGCAGCGCGGCCAGCAGCGCCACCAGGCTCAGGAATTTTTCGGCCCGGTCCAGCGTCTGGCTCATCTCGGGGCGGCCACTTTGCAATGACTCCACGCGCACGCCGCGCACACCGCCGGTTTTCACCTGCGCATCGGCCCAGTCGACAAAGGCCTTGATGGGTGCGTCTTCACCGGCCACGGCCAGCCGATAGTTCAGACGGCTGGCGGGTTGCACCAGCCCCGTGGCATCCACATCCGCCTGGTGGATCATCACGCGCGGTGAAAAACTCATGAAGCCACCGCCCCGGTCGGGTTCGATCACGATGATGCGGTCAATCGTGAGGCTGCTGTTGCCCAGCAGCAGCGCGTCGCCCATCTTCAGGCCCAGCGATTCCAACAGCGTTGCGTCTATCCAGGCTTTGCCGGGCGCGGGTACGTCGCGCGTGGCAGCGTCCGGTGCATCGGGTGCGGTAGCCACACGCAGCGCGCCGCGCAGTGGGTAACCCGGCTCCACCACCTTCAGCGCCACCAGTTTGGCCGCACCACCCTGCGCATCACTGGCACGCGCCATGGTCGGAAACCCCGTGGTGCTGGCCACCGACAGGCCCAGCGCACGCGCCTTGGCCACAAAGGCCTCGGGCGTCGGGTTGTCGCTGGACACGACTGCGTCACCGCCGAGCAACTGGCGCGCATCGCGCTGCAGCCCGCCCTTGAGCCGGTCGGCAAAGAAGCCCACGGCCGTGAGCGCTGCCACCGCCAGCATGACGGCGACGATGACCAGGCGCAGGTCACCCGAACGCAGGTCACGCCACAGCGTGCGCCAGCCCAAAGCATAAAAAGACAGTTTCACGGGGAAGCCCTCACCGGTGCGCAAAAGCCGATTATTCACGCACCGCGGTTTCCCCCGCAGTTCTAGGGGCTAGCTGGTACTCAGCGATGTGTAAAGCACCGCCCGCGGGTCGCGGCACAGGCCCCACAGTTGCAGGCCCGCGCCGCGGGCGATGGAGATGGCCAGATCGGTGGGCGCAGAGATGGTGGCCAGCGCCCGCACCTGCAGGCGCGCGCACTTGCGTACCAGTTCGTAACTGGCGCGGCTGGACATCACAATGAAACCCGCCTCGCCCAGAAGCCCCGCCTGTGCCCGCGCACCCAGCAGCTTGTCCAGCGCGTTGTGCCGGCCCACGTCTTCCATGACCTGCAGCAACTCACCCTCAGGGCTGGCCCAGCCAGCCGCGTGCAGCGAGCCGCAGCGCGCATTGAGCACCTGCAGCGCGGGCATGGCTTGCAAGGCCCGCAACACGGTCGCGGCTTGTAATTGCGTCACCCAGGCGTGTTGCGGCATGGGTGGCACGGCCAGGTCCAGCGCCTGCAGGCTGTCCACGCCGCACAGGCCACACCCTGTGGCCCCCGCCAGACTGCGGCGGCGTTCTTTGAGCCGCGCAAAGCAGCGTGCGGCGATATCCAGATGCACTTCCACGCTCTGCACTGCAGCCACAGTGGTCGTATGCACCTCGATACCAAAACAGTCTTGCGGTGTATCCAGAATGCCTTCGCTGAGCGCAAAGCCCAGCGCAAACGCCTCCAGGTCCTGCGGCGTAGCCATCATCACGGCGTGCGAGATGCCGTTGAACACCAGCGCCACCGGCACCTCGGCCGCCACGGTATCGGTCAACACACCGTCAAACGGCATGCGCTGCACCGCGCGGTCCGCCAATGGCGAGGGCAGGTGGTCTTCGAACTCAGGCATGCAGATGCTGGGCGACATGGCGACGCCCCTCCTCGGTGAGTGCCGCCATCCAGCGCTCGTCCACCAGCTCCACCTGTACCCAGCCCGGGCCCGCCTGCCCGCCGAGCGCGGAGCTGCCCATCAGCGTCAGCGCGCGCATCACCACGCTGGCGCCCTGGCCCAGGCGCTTGCCCAGACGCGGTACTGATTGGGGCGTGGTCTCTTCCGCCAGCGCTGCCAGCAAGGCGCGTTGCAGGGCGTCTGGGTTCATGCGCGCTGGTGCGCCGTCAGCAGCACCGGTATGCATTTGGAGGTCGGCGTACCTGCGTTGGCCGCCACCGACGACAGCGGCACCAGCGGGTTGGTTTCGGGATAGTAGGCGGCCAAACAGCCGCGCGGGATGTTGTAGGTCACCAGCTTGAAGCCGTCGGCGCGGCGCTCCTCACCGTCGTCCCAAACGGTGTGAAAGTCGATCCAGTCGCCGTCCTTCATGCCCAGATCGCGAATGTCATCGGCATGTGCAAACACCACACGGCGCTGGCCGTAGACGCCACGGTAGCGATCGTCGGCGCCATAGATGGTGGTGTTGTACTGGTCGTGGGAACGCGTAGTCATCAGCGCAAACACAATCGCATCGCCCTTGCGTTCGCGGGCCCGCTGCAGCGGGGTGCCGGTGGGAACCTGGTGGGTCTTGAACACGGCCTTCTTGCTCTCGGTGTTCCAGACGCGTTCGCTGGCGGTGTTGCGCAGGCGAAAGCCACCGGGCACTTTGACGCGTGCATTGAAGTCCTTGAAGTCCGGGAACACGGCTTCGATCTTGTCGCGGATGCGGCTGTAGTCTTCCAGCAGCCAGAGCCAAGGGGTCTGGCTGCGGCCAGCGAGCGTGGCAGCGGCCAAGCGGGCCACGATGGCCGGCTCGGACAACAACTGCGCAGACGCCGGCGGGTTGATGCCCACCGAAATGTGGACCATGCTCATCGAGTCTTCCACCGTCACACCCTGCGCGCCGCTGGCCTGCATGTCGATCTCGGTGCGTCCCAGGCAGGGCAGGATCAGCGCGGCCTTGCCGTGCACGATGTGGCTGCGGTTGAGCTTGGTGGTGACGTGCACGGTCAGGTCACAGTTGCGCAGCGCCTTCCAGGTCAACACGGTGTCGGGCGTGGCGGCCGCAAAGTTGCCGCCCAGTGCAAAAAACACCTTGCCACGCCCATCGAGCATGGCCTGGATAGATTCAACAGTATCAAAGCCGTGGGCCTGCGGCGGCGTGAAGCCGAAGACCTTTTGCAGGTTGTCCAGCAGCGCCACGGGCGGCTTTTCCCAGATGCCCATGGTGCGGTCGCCCTGCACATTGCTGTGGCCGCGCACCGGGCACGGGCCAGCGCCGGGGCGGCCGATGTTGCCGCGCATCAGCAGCAGGTTGGTGATCATCTGGATGGTTGCCACCGAATTCTGGTGCTGGGTGATGCCCATGCCCCAGCAGGCAATCACGCTCTTGGCCTGGCGGTACACCTCAGCGGCCGCACGAATGTGCTCGGCGCCCAGGCCGCATTCGGACTCTAGCAAGGCCCAGGACTCGGCACGCAGATCCGCCAACATGGCCTCAACGCCAATGGTGTGCTCGGCGATGAAGGCGTGGTCCAACACGTCTTCACCGGCGTCCTGCAACTCGACCAAGTGCTTCATCATGCCTTTGACAAACGCAAAGTCACCGCCGATGCGCAGCTGGAAATAGTGGGTGCTGATGGGCGAGTCGCCCATCGTGGCCATCTGCAGCTTGTCCTGCGGGTCGGCAAAACGCTCCAGGCCGCGCTCGCGCAGCGGGTTGATGCTGACAATGCGCGCGCCGCGCTTTGCCGCTTGGCGCAGTTCGCCCAGCATGCGCGGGTGGTTGGTGCCGGGGTTCTGGCCGAAGATGAAGATGGCCTCGGCCAGCTCAAAATCATCCAGCGTGACCGTGCCCTTGCCCACGCCCACGCTCTCGCGCATGCCGCTGCCGCTGGGCTCGTGGCACATGTTCGAGCAGTCGGGGAAGTTGTTCGTGCCGTACTCGCGCACAAACAGCTGGTACAAAAACGCGGCCTCGTTGCTGGCGCGGCCCGAGGTGTAGAAGATGGCCTGGTTCGGGTCGGGCAGTGCGTTCAGGTGCTTGGCGATCAGCGCAAATGCGTCGTCCCAGGCAATGGGCAGGTACTTGTCACTGGCCGCGTCATAGACCATGGGTTCGGTCAGGCGGCCCTGGTCTTCCAGGTAGAAGTCGCTTTGCGTGGCCAACTCGGTCACGGTGTGCTGTGCAAAGAATTCCGCGGTGGTGCGGCGCGCGGTGGCTTCGGCAGCCACGGCTTTGGCGCCGTTTTCGCAGAACTCGAAGGTGGACGCGTGGTTGCGGTCGGGCCAGGCACAGCCCGGGCAGTCAAACCCGTCGGGCTGGTTGGCCGACAGCAGCGTCTTGGCCCCCTTCAGGGGAATGTCCTGTTTGAGCAAGGCATTGCCCACGCTGCGCAAGGCACCCCAGCCACCGGCGGGTCCGTCGTACAACACCACTTTCTGCTCACTCATAACAACCTCAATCCTTACTACTCCACAAGGGAGGACAGGCGCGGAAGAAATCTCCGCGCCTGTCGCACTTCATGCCTGCAAATTCGCTATCGTTCAGGCGAAAAACTTGGCCACGCTTTGCAAGGTGCGGTACACGCCCCAGGCCAGCGGCAGACCCACGGCCAGCCAGGCAAACACCACCACAGCGGTAGGAATGCTGTCGGCGCCGCCCGAGCTGGTGCCGACTTCGGACGCTGCGGCGCGTTCGTGCGCCAGTTTTTTCTCTTCTGCCAGTTCGCTGTCGGTCATGAACCACTTGTTGTCCAGCGGACGCACCAGCAGGTTGCAGATCAGGCCCACCACCAGCATGCCCACCAGGATGTACATGGTCTGGTTATAGACCTGTTCACGCGGAATTCCCAGGCCCAATTGGTATTCCCGCATGTAGTTCACCACCACCGGGCCCAACACGCCGGCGGTCGCCCACGCGGTCAGCAGACGGCCGTGGATTGCGCCCACCATCTGCGTGCCGAAGATGTCGGCCAGATACGCCGGCACCGTGGCAAAGCCACCGCCGTACATGCTCAGGATCACGCAGAAGGCGCCCACAAACAGCACGATGCTGCCAGCTGCCGCGCTACCGGGCACGCTGAAGTACATCAGGCCACCGAGCACAAAGAAGACGATGTAGGTGATCTTGCGACCCATCTTGTCCGACAGGCTGGCCCAGAAGAAACGCCCGCCGATATTGAACAGCGAGAGCAGCGCGGTGAAGCCGGCGGCCACCGTGGCAATCGCGGCCAACTGGGTTTTGTCCAATTCACCGAATTTGGCCGGGATACCGATCAAGGAACCACCGAACACCTCTTGCAGCATGGGCGAGGCCATGCCGATCACGCCGATGCCGGCGCTCACGTTCATGCACAGCACCATCCAGATCAACCAGAACTGGGGGATGCCCCAGACCTTTTTCACGTGCACATGTTTTTGCGTGATCATGGCGTTGTTGACCTGCGCGGGCGGTGGTGTCCAGCCTGCGGGCTTCCAGCCAGTTTCGGGAACGCGGTAGCCAAAGGCACCGGCCATCATGAACACAAAGTAGAGCAGCGCCATCACCACAAAGGTCTGCATCACGCCCACATCGGTGGGGGTGGCAAAGGACTTCATCAGGTCAGCGGCCAGGGGTGAACCGATCATGGCGCCGCCGCCAAAGCCCATGATGGCCATGCCGGTGGCCATGCCACGGCGGTCCGGGAACCACTTGATCAGCGTGGACACGGGCGAGATATAGCCCAGGCCCAGGCCGATGCCGCCAATCACGCCGGAGCCCAGCAGCATCAGCCAGAACTGGTGGGTCTTGATGCCGATCGCAGAGATCAGCATGCCACCGCACCAGCACACTGCCGCCACCACGCCCGCCTTGCGCGGACCAGCGCGTTCCAGCCAACCGCCCCAGATGGCGGCGCTGGAACCCAGCAGCACAAAGAACAGGGTGTACATCCAGCCCAGCGTGGAGATTTGCCAGTCACAGGTGGTGGTAAACAGCTGTGCCCAGAAGCCGACTTCAGGACCGCATTTGATGGCGTCCTTGATGCCCAACGCCTTGGACAAGGGCAACCAGAACACCGAGAAACCGTAGGCCATGCCGATGCACAGGTGAATCGCCAGTGCGGCCGGGGGCACCAACCACCGGTTGAAACCAGGCCCGGCAATGATCCGTTCCTTGTCGAGTAATCCAGACATTGAGTCTCCTTTGGAATTTTTTGATGAAAACACGGGCCCACGGCTGTCCAACGTGGCGGGCGCGAGTTTCACAGGTCAAGCCTGATCAATCCAATTGATTCCCAACATGCCTTGATTCAAAAACTAAATGCTGCAGCGCGACATTCAAAAATGAAGGCTGCGTCCCGTCAGGGCGCGATCAGCAAGCCGCTGTGTGTGGCCACATGGCGCAGCCACACGCTGTCTTCGGCCATCGCCTGGGCCGCTGCCATGGCCCTGGAGGGGCGCACCTGCGCATGCGTCATGAAGCCGATGGGCGTACGCACCTGCGGGCTGTCCAGCGGCAGGGCTTCGAGCTCGCGGTAGCCACGCACGGCGGCCACCAGCGCCCCCGGCATCACGCTGCACACCTGCCCCTCCACCACACTCAGCGCCATGGTGAGGATGGAGTTAGTTTCAATGTGGGCCTGCACCTGGCAGCCCACACTGGCAAAGGCCGCGTTGACGATGGTGCGGTTGTGCATGTCGGGCGTGAGCAGGCACAGCGGATGTTGGGATGCCGCCTGCCAACTCACGGACTCGCCCACCTGCAGCTCCACGGCATGCGGCACCGCCGCGCGGCGCAGCAGAAAGTAGTGCTCCACATACTGCGGCATGGCCTTGAGCTTGCCCACACACATGTCCATGCGTTCGGTGTAGCCCAGGCCCAGATCGACCGACAGATTGCCCAGCCGAGTCTCCAGCTCCGAAGAGCTCAGGGACAGCACCACGGGCAGGATGCCCGGGTGCCGCGCCTGCAGCATGGCGGCAAAACGCGCCGCAATCGGCATGGCCGTGGGCACCGCGCCTATGGTCAGGCCACCGGCCGGCCGTTCCTCGGTGCTCTTGAGGGTCTGTTGCAGCACCATGTGTTCGTGCAGCATGCGCTGCGCAGCCGACAGCACCTCCTCACCTTCCTGTGTGAGGCCGGCAAAGGTGCGCCCGCGGTGCACGATGACCACGCCAAATTCTTCCTCCAGCGCGCGCAAGGCATTGGACAGCGCGGGCTGCGTGATGTGACAGGCCTCGGCCGCGCGTGCGAAGTGGCGATGCTCGTTCAGCGCCACCAGGTATTTCATGGAAGCCAATAGGTTCATGTCGCAAATTCCGGCTGGGTAGAGGTCCGTCCGATTATGCGGGGCTGCCTGCTATTCTTGCCCTCGCCATGAACACCTCTGCCGCACTCGACACCCTGCTCAGCCGCTATTCGCTGGGCGTGAAACACCTGACCGAACCCGGCCCCGATGCCGCCCAACTGCAGCAGATGGTGGCTACCGCCCTGCGCGCGCCCGACCATGCCGAGCTGGTGCCGTTTCGCTTCGTGGTGGTGCAGGGCGAAGCACGCACACGCCTGGCAGATTTGTTTGCAGAGCATGCCCAGCACAAGGGCAAGGGCGCCGAGGGTGTGGCCATCGAACGCGAACGCGCGCTGCGTGCGCCGCTCACCGTGGCGGTGCTGGCCCGCATTGACCTGGGCCACCCGCTGGTGCCCGCGCACGAGCAGTGGATGTGTGTGGGCGGTGCAGTCACCAACTTTTTGAATGCCGCCCATGCAATGGGTTTTGCCGGCAAGATGCTCAGCGGCGACAAGGCGCGTGCGCCGCACATCGCCCAGGCGTTTGCCGAGCCCGGCGAAACCCTGGTGGGCTGGGTCGCGCTGGGTACGCCCACCCGCACCCCACACGGTGAGGTTCGCAAGGACGCGGCGCAAGCGCTACGCTTTTGGTAGCTACTTGCGCAATATCCACGGGGGCTAGAGCCCTGTTTTCCCTAAATTTCGCGCGAAATCAGGTGTTCTTGCTGATCGTGATCGTCGGGAACTTGCTGGAAAAATCTTTGTTGCGTGCCGCAATGCTCACCGCCACTTTGCGCGCGACGGCTTTGTACAGGCCTGCCACTTCGCTGTCGGGCTCGGCCACCACCGTGGGTTTGCCACTGTCGGCCTGTTCACGGATGCTGAGAGCCAAAGGCAGCGCACCCAGGTAGTCCATGCCGTAGTCAGTGGCCATCTTCTTGCCACCGTCAGCGCCAAAGATGTGCTCCACGTGTCCGCAGTTGCTGCAGACATGCACCGCCATGTTTTCCACGATACCGAGGATGGGCACACCCACCTTCTCGAACATCTTGATGCCCTTCTTGGCGTCCAAGAGTGCAATGTCTTGCGGCGTGGTGACGATCACCGCACCGGTGAGCGGCACGCGCTGGGCCAGCGTGAGCTGGATATCGCCGGTGCCCGGGGGCATGTCGACGATTAGGTAATCCAGGTCTTTCCAGTTGGTCTGGCGCAGCAGTTGCTCCAGCGCCTGTGTGGCCATGGGGCCGCGCCAGATCATGGCCTGGTCACCGTCCACCAAAAAACCAATGGACATGACCTGCACGCCGTGGTTCTCCATCGGTTCCATGGTCTTGCCGTCGGAGGTTTCGGGTTTGCCGCTGATGCCCATCATCATGGGCTGGCTGGGGCCATAAATATCGGCATCGAGCAAGCCCACGCGCGCACCTTCGGCGGCCAGGGCGAGGGCCAGGTTGGCCGCTGTGGTGCTCTTGCCGACACCGCCCTTGCCGGAGGCCACGGCCACAATGTTTTTTACACCGGGCAGCAGTTGCACACCGCGTTGCACCGCATGGGCCGCAACGGCCAGCTTGGGATTTACCTGCACAGCGCCCACGCCGGGCAAGGCCTGCGCTGCTGCCACCAGCGCGGCCACAAAGCTCGGCATCTGGCTGTTGGCGGGGTATCCCATCTCCAGATCAAAACGAACGTCGGCGCCCTGCACTTGCAGGTTCTTGATGCACTTGCCGCTGACAAAATCTTTGCCGGTATTGGGGTCGATGACGCTTTGCAAAGCGCCCATGATGGACTGTTCTGTCACTGCCATTGAGGTCTCCTGTAACCCCAAGTCTAGCGAAGGGCCAGCAACCCCTGCGCTTGTATGCCTGCTCACATGCGCAACTCAATACGGGTTAACCCCGTTTGATTCTGCGTTTACACAGCAAAGCGCCCACCCATAATGGCTGCCATGTCCAGTGAACCCAGCGCCAAACCTGTTAACGGACTTCTATTGACCGGCGGCGGCGCACGCGCGGCCTACCAAGTGGGTGTGCTGGAGGCGATTGCCGACATCCGCGTGGCCTGCGGCGAGTCGGGTTCGGGCAACCCCTTTCCCATCATCACAGGCACCTCCGCCGGTGCCATCAATGCCGCAGCCATAGCCTGTGGCGCAGACAATTTTGATGGCACGGTGCGCCTGATCGCCGATACCTGGAAAAACTTCCACGCACACGATGTGTACCGAGCCGATTCGCTGAGCATGCTGCGCTCGGGCGCCAGCTGGATGACGCTGCTGTCCGTGGGCTGGCTGATCGCCAAGTGGCGGCGCCTCAAGCCCCGTTCGTTGCTGGACAACAGCCCCTTGGGGGAACTGCTGAACCGCCTGGTGCCGCTGGAACGCCTGCCCCTGTTGATACGCAAGGGTGACGTACAGGCGCTGGCCGTCACCGCGTCCAGCTACAGCTCGGGTGACCACGTCACCTTCTTTGAAGGCGACAAACGCATCATGCCCTGGGTGCGCACGCAGCGACTGGCCGTGCGCGACAAGATCACCCACGCGCATTTGCTGGCGTCCTCGGCTATTCCTTTTGTGTTCCCCGCTACCGAGTTGCATATCCATGGACGCGCCGAATATTTTGGCGACGGCTCCATGCGCCAAAGCGCACCCGTGGCAGCCGCCATCCATTTGGGGGCCGAAAAAATTCTGGTGATTGGTGCCGGCCGCATGCACGAACCCAAGAGCGAAGCGCACCTGCACACCACCAGCACCTACCCGTCGATCGCACAGATCGCGGGCCACGCGTTGTCCAACATCTTTCTGGATGCGCTGGCGGTGGACATTGAACGTGTGCGCCGCATCAACCAGACCATCAACCTGGTGCCCGCCGAAGCACGCAATGCCAGCGCCCTGCGCCCGGTGGAGCTGCTGGTGATTGCGCCCAGCCAGCGCCTGGATGCCGTGGCCTCGCGCCATGTGAAGGAACTGCCCCACGCGGTGCGCACCATGCTGGGCGGCGTGGGCGTGTCGTCCCAAAAGGCCGACGTAAAAGGCGCTGCGCTGGCCAGCTACCTGCTGTTTGAATCAAGCTACACCAGCGAGCTGATGGCCCTGGGGTATGCCGATGCACAGAAGCAGCGCGCGGAAATCTGCAGCTTCTTTGGCTGGACCGACCCCGACGCCCCCCCACCCGAAGCAGCGGCACCCAGCGCCAAGCCCGGGAGTGAGCGCCGCAGGGACCCACTGCGCCTGCGCTAGCCGGCCTCTAAATGCAGGCGGCGGGGTCCACCCCGTTGGGAAATCCCTCGCCATTGGTGTATTCACCCAGAAAATCCAGAAACCGCCGCACCGCGGGCACCATGCCGCGGCGTGATGGATACACCGCATGGAAGATGCCGTGCGGCGGCGCCCAGCCCGGCAGCACTTGCACCAAGCGCCCGTCCTGCAGCTCGTCGCGGCACATGTAGTCCGGCAGGAACGACATGCCTGTGCCGCACAACATGGCAAATTTCAAGGTCAGCAAGTCATCGGCCACATAACGCGGCTGATGCACCAGCGTATGGCTGGCGCCACCCGGCCCCAGCAGGTGCCAACTGGCTTTGCCATCCACCGCCGACATGGCCACGCTGTCCAGGCGCGCCACGTCGTTGATCGACTGCGGCGCCCCCTGACGCTCCAGTAGCGCGGGGCTGCAGACCAGAAAAGTCTGCGTACGCCCCAGGTTCTTGACCACCAGGCTGCCGCTGTCGTCCAGTGTTTGGCGCACACGCAGCGCCACATCCACGCCCTCTTCCACCAGATCGACCACACGGTTGCTCACGCGCATGTCCACCTTGACCTGTGGGTAACGCACCAGAAAGGGCGCCAAGACCGGCCCCACCGTGGTCTGCGCCAACGTGACCGGACAGGCTACACGGATGGTGCCGCGCGGCTCGGTCTGGGCCTGTTCCACCGCTTCGGCCGCCGCCTCCGCCGCATCACGCATGGCCGTGCAGTGGCGCAGGTAGACCTCACCCACTTCAGTCAATGACAGCTTGCGCGTGGTGCGCTGCAGCAAACGCACGCCCAGTCGGGCTTCCAGCTCCGCCACCCGGCGTGAGAGTTTGGATTTGGGAATACCCAGATGGCGCCCAGCGGCGGCAAAACCGCCCCGTTCCACCACCTCGGCGAAGTACAGCATGTCGTTCATATCCTGCATACAAACCCCTTTATCGTTCTATCAGCAGGACAATCTAACGCAATTTAGCTGACTTATCAAACATTCGCTTCATCCGCACAATTCATCCATCGCCTGAACATATTTCTTGTTCTCAACTTTGGAAAGAAGGACCTCATGAAACTCTTGCACATCGACTCCAGCATCCTGGCCGCCAACTCGGTTTCCCGCCAACTGACCCGGGACATCGTGAACCAATGGACCGCCAGCCATCCCGGCACCACCGTGGACTATCTGGATCTGGCCGTGAATACGCCCAGCCATTTGTCCGCCGAATCCCTAGGCTTCCGCCTTCCTGCCGGCTCTGACCTGAGCGACGTCCAAAAGCGTGAAAACGCCGTGTCCGAAGCGCTGGTAAGCCAGTTCCTGGCCGCTGACGTGATCGTGGTGGGTGCCCCGTTGTACAACTTCACCATCCCCAGCCAGCTCAAGGCCTGGATTGACCGCGTGGCCCAAGTCGGCCGCACCTTCGCCTATACCGAAAAAGGCCCACAAGGCTTGGCCGGTGGCAAGACAGTGATCGTCGCCTCCACCCGCGGCGGCGTGTACTCCACCAGCGAAGGTGGCCGTGCGATGGAACACCAGGAAAGCTACCTGCAGACCGTGTTCGGCTTCTTCGGCATTACCGACGTGCGTTTTGTACGCGCTGAAGGTATCGCCATGGGCGACGCCAAGAAGGCTGAAGCTCTGGCTTCTGCTGCTGTGGAGGCTCTGGCAGCCACCCGCGAAGCTGCTAACCAGTCGAAGGCTGCTCTGGCAGCGTAATAGCAACTTCCTTCGCGGGACGGCATCACTGCTGAGCCCGCGAAAGGATTGGGGTGAGCACCGCCGTTCGTGTCCTCCGGCCTTCGGCCTCCCCCTTTACCTCACTTTGGTGCCCACCCCAACCCTTCCGCTACGGAGGGGTTTTCTTTTTGTAAGCTGGCAAACCCAACACGCGAGGATCAGGTGGGGTGGGTGTTTTGCGCAGGTAAAGGAGGAGCCCGCAACGCGGGCGGGGGACACGGAGCAAAACAGCCAACCCGCCTGAGCCCCGAAACAACAGAGGCGAACGGCCAGACGCCACAAGGCAGGCCCCGACTAAAATCACCGGTTCCTCTGTGAAAGTCGATTCCCCATGTCCCGCCAACTCTTCGTCACCACCGCCCTCCCCTACGCCAACGGTAACTTCCACATCGGCCACATCATGGAATACATCCAGGCCGATATCTGGGTGCGGTTTCAGCGCATGCAGGGCAACGCGGTGAACTTTGTCGGTGCGGACGATACCCACGGCGCGCCCATCATGATTGCGGCCGAAAAGGCCGGCAAAACGCCGCAGCAGTTCGTGGCCGACATTGCCGTCGGGCGCAAGCAATACCTCGACGGTTTCCACATCAGCTTTGACAACTGGCACAGCACCGACTCGCCCGAGAACACCGAGCTGGCCCGCCAGATCTACCGCGACCTGCGCGACCGTGCCGATGGCAGTCTGATTGAAGTGCGCACCATCGAACAGTTCTTCGACCCCGAGAAGAACATGTTTCTGCCCGACCGCTACATCAAAGGCGAATGCCCCAAGTGCCACGCCAAGGACCAGTACGGCGACAACTGCGAAGTCTGCGGCTCGGTGTATGCGCCCACCGACCTGATCAACCCGTTCTCGGTGTTGTCCGGTGCCCGACCCGAACTGAAAAACTCCGAGCACTTCTTCTTCAAACTGTCCGACCCACGCTGCGTGGAGTTCCTCGAAAACTGGACGCAGGACGGCAAGCTGCAACCCGAGGTGGCGAACAAGATCAAGGAATGGTTCAGCGTGCGAACCAACCCGGACGGCACGACCAGCGAAGGCCTGGGCGACTGGGACATTTCGCGTGACGCGCCCTACTTCGGCATCGAGATTCCCGATGCGCCGGGCAAGTATTTCTATGTGTGGCTGGACGCACCGGTGGGCTACCTGGCCTCGCTGAAAAACTGGTTCGACAAGGGCGGCCCCAAGGCCAAGCACGGCGACACACGCAGCTTCGACGAATACATGGCAGCAAGCGATACCGAGCAGTACCACTTCATCGGCAAGGACATCGTCACCTTCCACACCCTGTTCTGGCCCGCCATGCTGAAGTTCAGCGGTCGCAAGACGCCCGACAACGTGTTTGTGCACGGCTTCCTGACCGTGAACAACGGCGAGAAGATGAGCAAGAGCCGCGGCACCGGCCTGGACCCGCTCAAGTACCTGAGCCTGGGCATGAATGCCGAGTGGCTGCGCTACTACCTGGCCGCCAAGCTATCGGCGCGCAATGAAGACATTGACTTCAATGCGGATGACTTCATGGCGCGGGTGAACTCGGATTTGATTGGCAAGTACGTGAATATTGCTTCACGTGCGGCTAAGTTCTTGCCTGATAACAAATTGGTTCCATCTGGTGAGCCTTCTCACATGAAGGCTGACAATCTTTTGAAACTGGTCAGTGAATATTACGAGCAGCGGGAATACGGCAAAGCCTTGCGTGAAATCATGGCCTTTGCCGACAACGTCAACTCCCGCTTTGATGCAGCTGCCCCATGGAAGCTCGTCAAGGAAGGTAAAGCGGACTTGGCGGCCGAGAAAAGCTCGGAAGCTATCCAGATGTTCCGCGTTATGACGGCGTGTCTGAAACCTGTCATGCCTGGCGTAGCGGCAGCCGTAGAAACATTCCTGCAATGTGATCCATTGGACTTTGAAATCGCAGCAATACCGCTGCCTGCAAGTCACCAAGTCGGCACTTACCAGCACCTGATGCAACGCGTCACCCCCGAGCAATTGGATGCATTGTTTGAGCCTCCAGCCCCCGTGGAATCTGCGCAAGCAGCTCCTGAAACTGTAGCAACCGTGCCTGGCGGCGAAGAGATCGCTCCGCTGATCACCATCGACGACTTCGCCAAAATCGACCTGCGCATCGCCAAGATCGTGAACTGCGAAGCCGTGGAAGGCTCGACCAAACTGCTGCGCCTGACGCTGGACGCCGGCGAAGGCCGCCACCGCAATGTGTTCTCCGGCATCGCCAGCATGTACAAGCCCGAAGAGCTGGTGGGCCAACTCACCGTGCTGGTGGCCAACCTGGCACCGCGCAAGATGAAATTTGG
The DNA here is from genome assembly GCF_001955715.1 of Rhodoferax saidenbachensis. Classification (NCBI taxonomy): domain Bacteria; kingdom Pseudomonadati; phylum Pseudomonadota; class Betaproteobacteria; order Burkholderiales; family Comamonadaceae; genus Rhodoferax; species Rhodoferax saidenbachensis. The sequence goes on from NZ_CP019239.1 coordinate 3,286,815, forward strand.
CGTGTCCGAGGGTATGGTCATGGCGGCGAGCCATGGCGACGAGAAGGCCAACCCCGGCATCTACATCCTGAACCCTTGGCCCGGTGCACAGCCTGGCATGCGCATCCACTAAAGACGCGCAGCCACGCCCGCACCTATGCCCACACCTATCCCAACGCCTCTGCAGTTTGATGTACTGATCGTCGGCAGCGGTCTGGCCGGCCTCTCCGCCGCGCTCTTACTGCCCGCCACCACCCGCGTGGCCATATTGACCAAACGCGCGGTGCGCGAAGGCTCCAGCGGCTGGGCCCAGGGTGGCATCGCCGCCGTGTGGGACAAAGACGACAGCTTTGCCGCCCACGTGGATGACACGCTGGTGGCTGGCGCCGGCCTGTGCGACCTGGCCGCCACGCAGTTCGTCGTGGAACAAGCGCCGCAGGCCATTGCCTGGCTGCAAAAACTGGGCGTGCCGTTTTCCAAAGAAGACGGCCACTTGCACCTGACGCGCGAAGGCGGCCACAGCGCGCGGCGCATCGTGCACGTGACCGACGCGACCGGTGCCGCTGTGCAACAAACCCTGATCGAAAAGGTCAAGGCCAGCCCCAACGTCACGCTGTTTGAGCACCACACGTTGGTCGACCTGATCACCACCGCCAAGCTGGGCCAACCCGGTCCCAACCGGAGCGTGGGCCTGTACGCGCTAGACGACGACACCGACGAAGTACTGACCTTCCAGGCCCCGCACACCATTCTGGCCACCGGCGGCGCGGGCAAGGTTTATCTCTACACCACCAACCCCGACACGGCCACGGGTGACGGCATTGCCGCCGCCTGGCGCGCGGGCTGCAGCGTGCAGAACATGGAGTTCATCCAGTTCCACCCCACCTGTCTGTACCACCCGCATGCCAAGTCCTTCCTGATCAGCGAAGCCGTGCGCGGCGAAGGCGGGCGATTGTTGCTGCCGGACGGCACACGCTTCATGCCCGCCCACGACGACCGCGCCGAACTCGCGCCGCGCGACGTGGTGGCGCGCGCGATTGACTTCGAGATGAAGAAAGGCGGCTTTGACTGCGTCTACCTCGACATCTCGCACCAGCCGTTGGCGTTTATCCAGGAGCACTTTCCCAACATCTATGCACGCTGCCTGGAGCTGGGCATCGACATGGCCAAGCAGCCGATCCCCGTGGTGCCCGCAGCGCACTACACCTGCGGTGGCGTGCGCACGGATCTGTCTGCACGCACCGATGTGGAAGGCCTGTTTGCCGTAGGCGAAACCGCCTGCACCGGCCTGCACGGCGCCAATCGTTTGGCATCCAATTCGCTGGTGGAGTGCATGGTGTTTGCGCGGGCAGCTACGGGTTTGATAGCAAACTCGATTGCCGCACAGTTGGGTAAAACGCCCCCCGCCCCTCCCGCATGGGACGACAGCCGCGTGACCGACGCCGACGAATCCGTCGTGATCTCGCACAACTGGGACGAGCTGCGCCGCTTCATGTGGGATTACGTGGGCATCGTCCGCACCAACAAACGCCTGGAGCGCGCGTCGCACCGCATTGCGTTGTTGCAGGGCGAGATTCAGGAGTTCTACGCACACTTCCATGTGACGCGGGACTTGCTGGAGCTGCGCAATTTGGTGCAGGTGGCAGAGCTGATCGTGAAGAGTGCGCAAGCCCGCCACGAGAGTCGGGGATTGCATTTCAGCCGGGACTATCCGGAAATGCTGGATGTTGCAGTTCCGACTACTTTGACGCCTTAGAGGTCATGCGCTTTTTCTGAGCCCGCACCCGGGCAGGGGTACGCATCTCCGCGAATGTCCCCCGGGCCGTGAGGGCCCTCCTCCTTTATTTCGCTGCGATACGCACCCCTACTCTCCCGCTACGACGGATGCTCTGTCACTCATAGACTCACAAACCACGCCTCGCCAGATCGGACGGGCTAGGTGTTTTGCGCAGGTAAAGGAGGAGCCCGCGTAGCGGGCGGGGGACACGGAGCAAAACGTCTAGCCCGTCCGATCCCCCACAAATAGCGACAACAAAGGAACTCAGGCCGCCCCAATATTCGGAATCAACCCACCCACCGGCTGCCCATTCTTCAAAGCCGCAGTAAACGCCAACATCCGGTCAATCGGCAATCGCGCGCGCAAACCAAGCGTCGGATCCACCTGAATCTCGTTGATGCCGTGTTCCAGCACCATGGCCACACCGGCCAGGCCATTCATCGCCATCCAGGGACAGTGCGCACAGCTTTTACAGGTGGCGCTGTTGCCCGCAGTGGGTGCTTCGATAAACGTCTTGCCGGGGTTCAGCGTACGCAGCTTGTGCAGCATGCCGTTGTCTGTGGCGACGATAAACTCGGTCGCGTCAAAAGTTTGCGCGGCTTTGAGGATGGCGCTGGTGGAGCCGACTGCATCCGCCAACGAAATCACGTCCTGTGGCGATTCTGGATGCACCAAAACCTTGGCCTTGGGGTGCTCCTTGATCAGGGCTTCCAACTCAAACGCCTTGAACTCGTCATGCACGATACAGGCGCCTTCCCAGAACACCATGTCGGCGCCCGTCTCGCGCTGGATGTAGCCACCCAGATGTTTGTCGGGCGCCCAAAGAATTTTCTGGCCCTTGTCCTTCAGCGCGCGAACAATGTCCAACGCGCAACTGCTGGTCACCAGCCAGTCGGCCCGGGCTTTGACTTCGGCGCTGGTGTTGGCATAGACAACGACCGTGCGATCCGGATGCGCATCGCAAAACGCGTTGAACTCCTTGATCGGGCAACCCAGGTCGAGCGAACAGGTCGCGTCGAGATCGGGCATCAGCACGGTCTTGTGCGGTGACAAAATCTTGCTGGTCTCGCCCATGAATTTCACGCCCGACACCACCAGCGTCTGTGCCGGATGGTCGCGACCAAAGCGGGCCATCTCCAGTGAATCGCTGACCAGTCCACCGGTTTCTTCGGCCAGATCCTGCAAGTCCGGGTGCACATAATAGTGCGACACCATGACCGCGTTCTTTTCCTTCAGCAGCCGCTTGATCTTCTCTTTGAGCGCCGTGCGCTCCGAAGGTGTGGGCTCCACCGGCACACGCGCCCACGCATGTTGGGTGCTGCAGGCAGGCTGTTCGTATTCAACGTCGATCACATCCGTTGCTGACATCACAGATCCTCAAAACGCATGGAAAAATCGGTCGCCTTGACGTCTTTGGTCAATGCGCCAATCGAGATGCGGTCCACACCGGTCGCGGCGATGTCGCGCACCGTGTCCAGATTCACGCCACCCGACACTTCCAGAATCGCACGGCCTGCGTTGATAGCGACGGCTTCGCGCAATTGCACCAGCGTCATGTTGTCCAGCAGCACCATCTTCGCGCCCGCGTCCAGCGCTTCGCGCAACTGGGCCAGCGTCTCCACTTCGATTTCGATGAAGGTCGCGGACTGTGCCGCCTGCGTCGCACGGGTCAGTGCAGCGGTCACGCCACCTGCGGCTGCAATGTGGTTTTCCTTGATCAGCACGGCATCATGCAGGCCGATGCGGTGGTTGGTTCCGCCACCGGTGCGCACCGCGTACTTCTGCGCCAGGCGCAAACCGGGCAGCGTCTTGCGCGTGTCCACAATCGCCGCGCGGTTGCCGGGTACGCTGGCAACCGCGTCCACAAACACAGCTGTTTTGCTGGCCACGGCGCTGAGCAGTTGCAAAAAGTTCAGCGCCGTGCGCTCGGCCGTCAGCAAGGCCTGGGCGTTGCCTTCGATCTCCACCACCACCTGATCGGCAACACAGCGCTGGCCTTCGCGTACATGCCAGACGATGGCGGCACTCGGGTCCAGCGCGCGCACTGCGGCCGTGGCCCAGGGTTCGCCACAGATGACAGCGGCTTCGCGTGCCAGCACGCGCGCACGTGCGCGGCGGGTGGGGTCGACCAAAGCGGCGGTCAGGTCACCGGCCCCCACGTCTTCAGTCAGGGCACGAGCCACATCAGTCTGGGCCAGGGTGGCGATGGCAGAAGGGGAAAAGTCAAAATTAGGCATAGGAGCCCAAGGATAACGGCATTGCCCACAAGACACAGAGAGACTGCATCTCACCCGTCGACCCCAATGGCTGTGTCAGAATCTTTTCCGGCTTTTATAAAAAACAGGGAGTTTGATATGCATACATGGATCGCACGCGCGATGCTGGCACTCGCGTGCCTGGTTACCTCTGCCGCCTGGGCGCAAGCGCTGAGCAAAGAGGAAAGCGACAAAATATGGGCAGATGCAACGGCAGCCTCCACCACAGGCCCCGCAAGCATCACCCTTTCCAACCAGGCGAAACTGGCACTCGACAAAGGTCAAACATTTGTGCCACAGCCGCAAGCCGGCAAGGTACTGAATGCCATGGGCAATCCCGGTCAAGACCCTGCACTGCAGGGTTTGGTTTTCCCCACCGACAACGCGCCGTGGTTCATGACGATCCGTTACCAGGACTCTGGCTACGTGAAAGACGACGATGCGAAAGAGTGGAACGCCGACGATTTGCTCAAGAGCTACCGTGAAGGAACGGAAGCCTCCAACGAAGAGCGCAAAAAAATGGGCGTTGCCGGGATCGAAATTTTGGGTTGGGCCCAAAAGCCCACGTATGACAGCAACACACACCGCCTGGCCTGGGCCATGTCCTCTCGCGATATCGGTGCGCCCGACAATGCACCGCAAGGCGTGAACTACAACACCTATGCGCTGGGCCGCGAGGGTTACTTCAGCATGAACCTGGTCACGGGTCTGGCCGAACTACCCACCTACAAACCGCAGGCCCACATCCTGCTGGATGCGTTGCAATTCAACGACGGGAAACGTTACGCTGATTTCAACTCCAGCACCGACAAAGTTGCGGAATATGGACTGGCCGCGCTGGTTGTTGGCGTAGCCGCCAAGAAGCTGGGATTCTTCGCAATGATTGCGCTATTTTTGGCCAAATTTGCGAAGGTCATTGCATTGGCAGTCGTCGCTTTTGGTAGCGTTGCACTCAAGTTTTTCAAGAAAAAACCCGCAGCGACGGCGCCTGTGGCGAACAACGAATCCTTGCCCCCTCCTGCTACCTGAGATCTGGGCCTCACACACCTCGGTGAGAGAGTGCTATGAAGCTGCTTTTACTGCTGCTGTCCGGTGTCAAACTGGGCAAGCTATTGACGACTGGCGGCACGATGTTGCTGTCGGTGTTGGTGTACGCCTGGATTTACGGCTGGCGCTATGCGGTGGGCTTTGTCCTGCTGCTGTTTGTGCATGAAATGGGGCACTACCTTGCCGCACGACAACGTGGGCTGAACGTGGGCGCGCCCACGTTCATTCCTTTCGTCGGTGCCTGGATTGAACTCAAGGACATTCCGCACGACGCGGAGACGGAAGCCTGGGTCGGTCTGGGCGGCCCACTGTTAGGCAGCATAGGCGCCTTGGTCTGCTACTTCGCTGCGCGCGAAACCGACAGCAAGCTGCTGCTGGCCATTGCCTATTCGGGCTTCTTCTTGAATCTTTTCAACCTGATTCCACTATCGCCGTTGGACGGCGGGCGCATTACTGCAGTATTGTCTCCACGCATCTGGCTACTCGGCGTACCGGTCCTAATAGGAGTTTTCCTGTGGCGCCCCAGTCCTATGCTGGTGCTGATCGCATTTCTTGCAGCACCGCAGGTCTGGAAAGCCATCCAATACCGCTCCGACAGCCTGGAAGCCCAGACCTATTACGCAGTGAGCCCGGCTGTACGGCTGGAATACGCCAGCTATTACATGGGACTCACATTATTTCTGGCGGTCATGACCCATGATGTGCACGAAATGTTGGGGCCGGCGATCAAGTAGCAGGCGGGCCCCGGAGCCGGGCCGGTAAAATGAACCCAACGAGGTAAATCCCATGAATATCTTCCGCCGCGCGGACTACAAATCCGAAGTAACCCAGTTCATTGACACGCTCAAGGTGGCCAAACCGACGCTGGAAGCCGAGCAGCGCCAGGGACGCGAGCTGCTGTGGGACAAAAAGATCGACCGCACTGCAGTGAAAGCCTATGGCGAAGCCCGCGTGGCGCAAAAACCCTACGTCTACCAGACTAGCGAAAAATAAGAGCTAAATTAGCCTCTAGCCCGCATGGGTATTGCGCAAGAAGCTCTTAATTCAATAGCAAATCATGACTTCCCCTTCTGCGGATAGCAGCGCGGACGCGGCCGACATCGCCGCCATGCCCACCGTGGTGGACAGGGTGGCACTGGCCCGCCTGTACGGCGAGCCGCTGTTTGCCATGCCGCAGGACCTGTACATCCCGCCGGACGCGCTGGAGGTGTTTCTGGAGGCCTTTGAGGGCCCGCTGGACTTGCTGCTGTACCTGATCCGCAAGCAGAATTTCAATATTCTGGACATTCCCATGCTCAGCGTGACCAAGCAGTACTTGGTCTACGTGGACGAGATCCGCAAGCACAACCTGGAGCTGGCGGCCGAATACCTGCTGATGGCGGCCATGCTGATCGAGATCAAATCGCGCATGCTGCTGCCGCCCAAGAAGGTGGCCGAAGGCGAAGAAGCCGAAGATCCACGCGCCGAGCTGGTGCGCCGCCTGCTGGAATACGAACAAATGAAGCTGGCCGCGGCCCGCCTCAACACCATCCCGCAGTACGGCCGCGACTTTCTGAAAGCCAGCGTCTATATCGAACAAAGCCTGCAGCCGCGTTTTCCAGATGTGCACCTGGTCGATCTGCAGGAAGCTTGGCGCGACATCCTCAAACGCGCCAAACTGATCCAGCACCACAAGATCAGCCGCGAAGAGCTTTCCGTGCGTGAACACATGAGCATCGTGCTCAAAAAGCTGCAAGGGCGGCGTTTTGTCGGGTTTGAAGACCTGTTTGATCCGTCCAATGGCACTCCGGTACTGGTGGTGACCTTTATCGCCCTGCTGGAGTTGGCCAAGGAAACCCTGATCGAAATCACCCAGGCCGAAGCCTTCGCACCCATCTACGTGCGCTTGGCCTATTCCCCCACCTGATCACGGGTTCGTCGCGCAGCGACACTTTTGTTTTAGCGGTTAGTATTCGGGCCGCAAGCACCCCCCAACCCTGTTGATGGAGTTCCCTTCCATGGCCCAAGAATCTGCTGGCAACGCTTCTGCTGCTGCCTCGCCTTACGGCACCCTGCCCCCGGCTTCACCGCTGGCCACCCGCAAGCCCATCAGCCTGCCGCGCATCCAGGAAATGCACACGCGCGGCGAGAAGATCACCATGCTCACGGCCTACGACGCAACCTTTGCCGCCGTGGCCGACGCCGCGGGTGTGGAATGCATCCTGGTCGGCGACTCGCTCGGCATGGTCTGCCAGGGCCTGCACAGCACCGTGGGCGTGACACTGGAAGACATGGCGTACCACACCGAAAGTGTGGCCCGTGGCCTGCGCCGTTCGCAAGGCACAGCCTGGCTCATCGGTGACCTGCCGTTTGGCAGCTACCAGGAGTCCAAAGAACAAGCCGTGCGCAGCGCCTCCGTGCTAATGCAGGCCGGTGCCCACATGGTCAAGCTGGAAGGCGGCGGCTGGACCACCGAGGTGGTGCACTTTCTGGTGGAGCGCGGTATCCCCGTCTGCGCCCACTTGGGTCTGACACCGCAAACCGTGCACGCGCTGGGCGGTTACCGCGTGCAGGGCCGTGGCGATGTGGCCTCGGATCTGATGAAGAAACAAGCCCTGGCATTGCAGGACGCGGGCGCGTCCATGGTGGTACTGGAAATGGTGCCCGCACCGCTGTCGGCCGAACTGACCCAAGAACTCCCCCACTGCGCAACCATCGGTATTGGTGCGGGTAAAGGCACGGCCGGCCAGGTGCTGGTGCTGCACGACATGCTGGGCGTGAACCTAGGCAAGAACCCCAAGTTCGTGCGCAACTTCATGCAGGAATCCACCAGCATCCGCGGTGCGATGGAGGCCTATGTAGCAGCCGTGAAAAACGGCAGCTTCCCGGACGATGCCATCCACGCCTGGTGATTTTCACGACCTCTAAGCTATGCAAATCATCCACACCATCGCCGAGCTGCGCACGGCACTGAACGCCTACCGCCACCCCGCCGTGGTGCCCACCATGGGCAACCTGCACGCAGGCCACTTGGCCCTGGTGCGCCAGGCCAAGCCGCTAGGCGATGTGACCGTCTCCACCATCTTTGTGAACCGGCTGCAGTTCGCACCGCACGAAGACTTCGACACCTACCCGCGCACGCTGGAAGCCGACTGCGCCCAGCTCGAAGCGGCCGGCTGCGACATCGTGTTTGCGCCGAAAGAGGCAGAGCTGTACCCCCAGCCACAAACCTTCAAGATGCACCCGCCCACCGAGCTGGCCGACATTCTGGAAGGCCACTTCCGCCCCGGCTTTTTCATTGGCGTGTGTACCGTAGTGATGAAGCTGCTGGCCTGCACCCAGGCTCGCACTGCGCTGTTTGGCAAAAAGGATTACCAGCAGCTCATGGTCATCCGCAACATGGTCAAGCAGTTTGCCTTGCCCGTGGACGTGATTGGCGGCGAGACCCAACGCAACGAAGCCGGCTTGGCCCTGTCCAGCCGCAACGGTTACCTGAGCCCGACGCAGCGTGAAGAGGCTTTGCTGCTGTCGGCCACGCTCAAGAAAATCGTGGCCGCCTTGCGCGCGGGCGGTGCAGACATCAACGCCCTCGAAACCGAGGCCATGCTGACCCTGCGCAGCGCGGGCTGGATGCCCGACTACGTCGCAGTGCGCCGCCAGGCCGACCTGCAGGCGCCGCAGCCCGGCGACCCCATGGTGGTATTGGCCGCAGCCCGACTGGGCTCCACGCGGCTGATCGACAACATGGAGGTGTGAGCCCCATGCGCCCGCACGCCGTGGCATGGGCACTTCTGGGGATGGCGGCAGCCAGCGTGCAGGCCGATACGCTGACCACGCCGTCGTTTGAAATCCGCATCACCGTGCAGTGCCCGGAAGGCAACATCAGCTGTGACGATGTGGTGTACGTCGGGAAAAACCGCAAGACCGGTCAAAGCATCACGCTCAAAGGCAGCACCTGGCACACCCGTTGCGCCGATGGCGTCACGCCCTGCCGGTTTATGGGTTACCAGTTCCGCAACGGCAAAGTAATCTATTCCGTGCTGGAAGAAGGCTACCTGCGCGTGACCCAGGGCAAGAAGCTGTTGCTGGAAGAACAAGGCGAATGGGATTACGGCAACACGCCGTAAAACCGCCCTGACGGGCAAAGGTGTTATGCCGTTGTCTCAGCACGCGGCGGCAGGGACCTGGGAAGCCGAACCCTAAACACCGTCCCTTCACCCCATTTGGACTGGACGGTGACACTGCCGCCCAAAGTCTTGGTAGCCAAGTTTTGCACGATGGCCATGCCCAGGCCAGTGCCGCCCTTGCCGATTTTGGTACTGAAGAACGGTTCGAACAGTTTTTCGAGATTCTCGGGCGGGATACCGACACCGTTGTCACGCACCTCCAGCGTCACCCACTCTCCGTCAGCATGCGCGCTCAGCGTCAACACGCCCGCGGTCATGCCCTCAAATGCATGCAGGTAGGCGTTGTTAACCAGGTTGATCACAATCTGCCCCAGCGGGCCAGGCTGGCTGTCCATCGCAATACCGGCTGGAATGTCCAGCGCGATGTGGTGGGCATGTTGCTTGAGGCTGGGGCTCAGGGTTTGCACAATCTCTGTGACCACCTGGGCCAGATCAAATCGGCGGCGTTGCTCACTGGCCTGGTCGGCCGCCACTTGCCGAAAGTTTTTCAGCAACTCATTCGCACGATTGAGGTTGCCCTCAATGAGTTCTGCCCCCTGATCCACCAGGTCCATGAAGTGGTTCATGTCAGAGCGTTTCAGCGCACCGTCCGACAGGCGCCTGCGAAAGTCCCGCGTGCCCGCCGCCACTGTGCTGGCCGCAATGAGGCTGTTGCCCAGCGGCGTGCCCAGCTCATGCGACAGCCCGGCCATCAGGGTGCTCATGGTGGCGCGTGCTTCACTGCTGGCCAGGCTTTGGCGTGAGTCGCGCAACTGCTGCAAGGTGGCTTCCAGCTCGGCAGTGCGCTCTGCCACACGGTCTTCCAGTTGTTCGTTGAGTGCCATCAGGTCGGCCTCGGCCTTTTTGATGGCAGACACATCGAGGTGGATTCCCGAGATACTCAATGCCTTGCCATCGGCATCCCGTATCCAGGCTTTGCCGTGGGAAAGCACCCAGACCCAGTGCCCTTGCTTGTGCTGCACACGAAACTCGGCTTCGTACACAGGCGTTTCACCCACCCAGTGCGCATCCCACAAACTGGACACATGCGCCAGATCCTCCGGGTGCACGACGTTGCGGAAGTCGCCGGCAATCTGCGCCTCCATCTCTGTGACGCTGTAACCGAGCATCTGTGCGTACTTGTCATTGATGCGATCTTCGCCAGTGACAAAGTCATGCTCCCAGGTGCCCGCATCGGTCCCGTCCACGATATTTGACAGGCGTTGGCGCTCATGGCGCAGTGCATTCTCGGCATTGATCCGCTCGGTGATATCCAGGTAGGTTCCAACAAAACGCAAGGGGGCACCCGTCGCATCGCGCTGCGTAATCCGGCTGCGGCTGTGCACCCAGACCCAGTGTCCCAGTTTGTGTTTCACGCGGTAGTCCGCATTCAGGGCATCTGACTGGCCCTGCTCATGCGCCTCGCGCAGGGCACGCGCCTGCGCCTGGTCATCCGGGTGTATGCGGTCTGACCAGGTGGCAAAGGTATCCGGCGGGTCATCGAGGCTGTCACCGACGATTTCCTTCGCCCGGGCGTTCACCCGCCGCACGCCTGTCACCATGTCCAGGTCAAACAGACCCAGATTGCCCCCCGCCAGCGCCAGATCCAGACGCTCTGCCTGTTCCTGCACTTGCCGGGCGTGCGCGCTGGCCAGCTTCGCCAAGGCATTCTGTTTGCGTCGCACCAGATACACACCACCCAGGACCAGTGCACACACCAGGGTGTAAGCCGCGCCCAGCGCGAGGGACAGCTGCCGCCACGGTGCCAACACCGAATCGGCCTCGCGGCTCACCGCCAGCATGAGCGGCTTGTCCATCTTCAACCCGGCAGGCCATACCGTGCGATAAGCCACCATGCGCAAATCTCCGGTGGTTGTCACATGGACCATGTGGAAGCTTTCAACCTGCCCCGTCTCCAGGTGCTGGGTGAATACCGTGCCCGGTTTGTTCAGATTGCTGCCCTGGATATTGATGTTGTCGGGCAGGGTCAGAAATGCCAGGCCATCACCGTGGATCAGGGTAGCGCGCATATCGTCGGCGTAGAGCACTGAGCGCATCAGCACCTTGAAATAGTCGGGATCCAGCGTGGCCGTGGTCGCACCCACGAATTGCTTTTTATCATCGGTCCACGCCCTGACCAACTGCAGCGCATACACATTCAGCGCGGTGGTGAACGGAGCAGAAACACTCAGGATGCCAGCGTCCGGATGGTTCTTGACGGTCAAGAAATAAGGGCGCTGGCTGGCATCGAAACCAATCGCTTTCGGACGACTTGCAGAAATGGTTTTACCGGATGCATCCAGTATCTGCATGGTGCGCACCGCGGGCATGGCCTCCGTCAATACGCGCAATGTGGCGGAGCGGTCCTGGTCGCGAACAGGGTTGGCAGTAGCCGTTTGAGGACCCATGCTGAGCATGGCGGCATTGACCCCAACCAACTGCTGGATCAGGTTGGCATCAATGACACGGATTTGCGTCAGCAGCCGCTCTTGCTCACGCTCCAGGGTGCGGGAATGCTCGTTCCAGATGAAATAGACAAGGAACAGTCCGATGGCCGCCAACACGAGCCCGGCCGCATACCACTGGAAGCGGACACCCGGTTCTGTCAATTTTGAAGTGTTCAGCGGCACTGCGCAGACCCGTTCATGTACTGCCGGCTCCCCGATTTTTTGCACAGTGTACTGCGCACTCCATCAGAAATTGCCATGCAATTGGGGAGGAAAACCCGGGCCTGTGCCCAGCCCCATTCACAAGAAACGGTCCAGTATCCGCTTGCTGTTGGCGTTCAATGCAAACTGGTCACGCACCAGGTACTGGATGCCATGCACATCGGCAATCAGCAGGCAGCCTTCGGTGCCAATGCGGCGGATGTCTTCGTCCCCACGCAACACAAACTCGGTGTTGCCCCGGTCGGTCTCCACCGCCCAGGTACAGGGCGTGGAGAAACTCGTGACGGAGACGATGGACTCGATCACCGGCATGAACTCGCGCATGGCCAACGCGTCGCGTATCAGCGCTTGCGTGGGCTGCGCTACGTCCGCCAGCAGGTCGATCCAGGCCACTTCCTGTCCATCCAGATTCACCAGCGAGATGCCGTCCTCGGGGGACTGGATGGGAAAGGCGCGCACCGGCACCACACCCTCGTGCACTTCCCCTTGCGCATTAGTAAACACCAGCTTGCCAAAGGCGTTGCGGATCAGGTTCAGCGCTGCGGCGTTTGTCGTAGCAAGGGCATTCATCGCGCGTCATCCATGTCAATGTCCATATTGCGCGCCTGCGCCTGGTACAGGTTGAAGTAAGCACCTTCTTTGGCCATCAGCACATCGTGCGAGCCTTCTTCCACCACACGACCGCGGTCCAGCACCACCAGGCGGTCGGCCCGGTGCAATGTGGACAGGCGGTGCGCAATGGCAATGGTGGTGCGGCCTTTGACCAGGTTTTCCAGCGCGCGCTGGATTTCTTTCTCGGTCTCGGAGTCGACCGACGAAGTGGCTTCGTCCAGAATCAAAATGCGTGGGTCGATCAACAACGCGCGTGCAATGGAAATGCGCTGGCGCTCGCCACCCGACAGGCCTTGACCGCGCTCCCCCACCATGGAGTCATACCCCTGCGGCAGGCGCAGGATGAATTCATGTGCGTGCGCAGCACGGGCCGCCGCAATGATCTCGGCACGGGTCGCATGGGGTTTGCCATAGGCAATGTTGTCGGCAATGGTGCCGAAGAACAGAAACGGCTCCTGCAGCACCAGGCCAATGTTCTGGCGGTAGTCGGCAATGGCATACGAGCGGATATCCACACCGTCCACCAGAATCGCGCCTTCGGACACATCGTAGAAACGACAAATCAGATTCACCAGCGTGCTCTTGCCCGATCCACTGTGGCCGACCAGACCAATCATCTCGCCGGGTGCGATGGAGAGGCTGATGCCGCGGTTGACCTCGCGGTTGCCATAACGGAAGCCCACATCACGCACTTCAATGCGACCCTGTACCTTGTTCATGGGCACCGGGTTTACCGGCTCGGGAACGCTGGACACATGGTCCAGGATGTCGAAGATGCGCTTGGCGGCCGAGGCCGACTTTTGCGTGACCGACACGATGCGGCTCATCGAATCCAGCCGCCCGTAGAAGCGGCCAATATACGCAATGGCGGCCAGCAACATACCCACGGTGATCTCACCTTTGGACACCTGCCAAATACCGAAACCCCACACCACCAGCAAACCGATTTCAGTCAGCAGCGACACGCTGGGGGAAAACAGTGACCAGATCCTGTTGATGCGGTCGTTGACCAGCAGATTGTGTTTGTTGGCGTCACGAAAGCGGCGGGCTTCGCGCTGCTCTTGCGCAAAGGCCTTGACCACGCGGATGCCGGGAATGGTGTCGGCCAGCACATTGGTCACCTCACCCCAGACGCGGTCGATCTTCTCAAAACCGGTGCGCAGGCGGTAACGCACAAAGTGGATCATCCAGCCAATGAACGGCAGTGGCACCAGCGTGATCAGCGCCAGGTACGGGTTCATGGAGAACAGGATGACAGCGGTCATCACAATCATCACCACGTCGCTGGCAAAGTCCGTCAGGTGCAGTGACAAATACACCGCAATACGGTCACTCTCGCTACCCACGCGGGACAACAAATCGCCCGTGCGCTTGCCGCCGAAGTACTCCAGCGACAAACGCAGCAAGTGTTCGTACGTGGTGGTGCGCAGATCGGCTGCAATGCGCTCGGAGGCCAGCGCCAGGATGTAGGTCTTGGCCCAGCTCAGCACCCAGGCCAGCAGCCCCGCCCCAAGCAAGCCCGAGAGGTACCAGGCGATGGTGACCGGCTCGATGTGCTGCCCGTTCTGGAACGGAATCAACACCTTGTCGACCAGCGGGATGGTCAGATAGGGCGGCACCTGGCTGGCCGCTGTGCCCAGCAACATCAACACAAAACCCAGCAGCAATTGACCGCGATAGGGTTTGGCAAAGCGCCACAGCCGAAACAGCGTCCAGGTGGAAGGCGGTGTGTGGACCACCTTGGTACAGATGGGGCACTGTTCCTGGTCCGGCTCCAGCGGGGCTTTGCAGCTGGGGCAGACGTTTTTGAGCGCCTGCACCAGGGGGCGGCCGCTGACAGCGCTTTCCAGATGGGCGCCAAACTGGTCCACCAACCGAATAGCGTGCAGATTCTGGCCCAGCGTGAAGCGCCAGGTGGCCAGCAGGCCCTGGCCATCGAGCAAATCGAGGTGCCCCACTCCGGCGTGGTCATGGTGCTGCAGCACCAAGCCGGGCCGGTAGGCCCATTCTTTCCAGGCAGTATTACCCGCGGCGCGGTACAGCAGGCGCTCATTGGTCGCCACCAGCAGGCTTTTCATGAAACGTAACTGGGGATCCAGGTCAACCTCCAGGGCGGCCCGGACGTTCTCTGCGGAGTGGAGCTGCGATTGCACCTCTTCTCGCCAATGCGGCGCAATGTCGCTGGGCAGGGGGAGGACGGCTTCAATAGTCATTTAGAACGGCGGATTTTCTTGTTACTTTGGCGAATTCGACAGAGGCAGCGGCGGTTGCGGCGCACAGCAGACTTAACGATACTACGCTCGAATCCCCCATGCCCGGCCCCACCTGTGTGCGACTGAGCGAGAATACACAACGCACAAGACACCAGGTCGGTGGACTGCCCCATTTTCAACGCGCCATGACGGACAAGAAAAATATTGAAATCCTGCGGGTTACCCATTTGCGGGGCCCCAATATCTGGACCTACCGACCCGTGATCGAGGCCTGGGTCGATATCGGTGAGCTGGAAGACTACCCCTCCAACACCCTGCCCGGCTTCTATGACCGGCTGACCGCTTATTTGCCGGGTCTCATCGAGCACAAATGCAGCCCCGGCGTGCGCGGTGGTTTTCTGTCGCGTCTGCTGGAAGGCACCTGGGCCGCCCACATTCTCGAGCACGTCACGCTGGAACTGCAAAACTTGGCCGGCATGCGCACCGCCTTTGGCAAGGCCCGCTCCACCTCCCAGCGCGGCGTTTACAAGATCGCCTTTCGCACGCGCCAGGAACAGGTAGGGCGTGAAGCCCTGGTCATAGCGCGCGACCTGGTCATGGCGGCCATCAACAACACCCCGTTTGACCTGGACACCCGCGTCACCCATTTGCGCGATCAGGTGGATGCCCTGTGCCTCGGACCCAGCACCTCACACATCGTGGATGCCGCCACCGACCGTAGCATCCCTTCCATCCGCCTGACCGAAGGCAATCTGGTGCAATTGGGCTACGGCGTGCAGCAGCGCCGCATCTGGACAGCCGAGACCGACCAGACCAGCGCGATTGCCGAAGAAATTGCCAGCGACAAGGACCTCACCAAGTCCCTGCTGGACTCCTGTGGTGTACCTGTGCCCGAAGGCGCACTGGTGCGCAGCGCCGAAGCCGCCTGGGAAGCTGCACAGGACATTGGTGTCCCGGTGGCCGTGAAACCCTATGACGGCAACCACGGCCGCGGCGTCTCGCTGGACCTGCACACCCAGAAGGACGTGGAAGCCGCCTACCACCTGGCCTACCGCAAGGGTGACGGCAGCGCAGTCATTGTGGAGCAGTACATCCCTGGCAACGAACACCGCCTGTTGGTGGTGGGCCGGCACATGGTCGCCGCAGCCGCGGGCGATGCCCTGTGGGTAGTGGGTGATGGTGTCTCCAGTGTGGACCAGTTGGCCGCCATGCAGGTGAACACCGACCCGCGCCGTGGCACCACCGAGGAAGCGCCTCTCAACGTCATCATCCCCAGCGAAGAAGCCGAAGTGGTGCTGGAGCTGGAACGTGTGGGATTGACACCCCAGTCCGTGCCCGCCAAAGACCAGAAAGTGCTGATACAGCGCAACGGCAATGTGGCCCACGACGTAACGGACCTTGTACACCCCAGCATTGCCGCCGCCGCGGCGCTGGCGGCGCGCGTGGTGGGCTTGGACATCGCGGGCGTGGACATGGTGCTGGAAGACATCACCAAACCCCTGAGCCAGCAGCGTGGCGCGGTGATCGAGGTCAACGCCAGCCCCGGCCTGCTGGCCCACATCAAGCCGGCGCAGGGCGAGGGCCGCCCGGTGGGCAAGGCCATCATTGACCACCTGTTCCAGACCGGCAACGACGGACGTATTCCCATCGTCGGCATCACCGGGACACGTAACACCGGGCGCATTGCGCGCCTGATTTCCTGGCTGGTGCACATCAGCGGCAAACATGTGGGATTGGCCTGCAGCGAAGGCCTGTACTTGGACGGCCGCCAGGTCGTGGCCACCGACTGCGCCAACTGGGAAGCCGGGCAGCGCCTGCTAATCAACCGCTCCGTCCAGGCCGCCGTGTTCGAGAACAGCAGCCAGATGATCTTGGGCGAGGGCCTGGCCTACGACAAATGCGCCGTGGGCGTGGTCACGGATGCCCAGTGGTTGCCCGCACTGAAAGACTTTGACATCCTTGATGCCGAGCAAACCTTCAAGGTGGCGCGCACGCAGGTCGATGTGATTCTGCCCAGTGGCACCGCCGTGCTCAACGCGGCCGATGCACAAGCGGTGGAACTGGCCGAGCTGTGTGATGGCAAGGTGATTTTTTACGGGCTCGACCCGCAGCAAGCTGTCATTGCCGGTCACCGCAGCAAGGGGGAACGCGTGGTCTTCGTACACGATGGCCATATCGTGCTGGCGCAAGGTGCCGAAGAAATGGCCCTGCTGCCGCTGGCCAGCCTCAAGCCCACCAAGGCCGCCCAGCCCGAGCTGGTGATGGCCGCCGTGGCCGCCGCCTGGGCCCTGAACATTTCCCCGGAACTGATTGGCGCAGGCTTGCGCACGTTTGAATCGAACCCGAAGAAAACCCCTTATTAACAACTTGCGGGTCAGACCACTCGCGCAGCGATGTGCTCTGACCCCAACAGATTAAAACCATGGACGTTTCTCGCATTCGGGCCCTGCGCGGGCCCAACCTCTGGAGTCACCACACCGCCATCCAATCCGTGGTGTCGTGTACTGCAGCAGAAAGCAATATCGGCCAGTTGGCGGGTTTTGAGACCCGGCTGCGCGCACGTTTCCCCGAAATCAGCCTGCTCCAGCCCACTGGCCACGATGACTCCGTGTCCATGGCCCGCGTACTGGAGCTGGCTGCGTTGGGGCTACAGGCCCAGGCAGGCTGCCCTGTGACCTTCAGTTGCACCACACCCACGGTGGATGCCCATGTCTACCAGGTCGTTGTAGAGTACAGCGAAGAAGAGGTGGGGCGCCTGGCCATGGAGCTGGCACAGGCCCTGTGCCAGGCTGCGCTCGACGACACCCCGTTTGACCTGACGGATGCGCTGACACAGTTGCGCGGTCTGGACGAAGACGTGCGCCTGGGGCCCAGCACCGGTTGCATTGTGGATGCAGCGGTCGTGCGCGGCATTCCCTACAGCCGGATGACCGAAGGCAGCATGGTGCGCTTCGGCTGGGGCAGCAAGCAGCGCCGCATCCAGGCCGCCGAGATTGACGCCACCAGCGCGATTGCCGAGGCCATCGCGCAGGACAAGGAACTCACCAAAAAGTTGCTGGCCGCTGCGGGCGTTCCGGTGCCCATGGGTCGCTCCGTGGCAGACGCCGAAGACGCCTGGAAGGCCGCCTGCGAAGTGGGCCTGCCGGTAGTGGTCAAACCACTGGACGGCAACCAGGGCAAGGGCATCACGGTCAACATCAACACCCGCGAACAGGTGTTTGCAGCGTATGCCGTCGCCACCCAATTCCGCGACACCATTCTGGTGGAGCGTTACGTGCCTGGCAATGATTTCCGCCTGCTGGTGGTGGGTGACAAACTGGTGGCAGCCGCACGCCGCGATCCCCCCAAAGTGGTGGGCGATGGCGTCCATACCGTCACACAGTTGATGGAGCAGGTCAATCTGGACCCGCGCCGCGGCTCTGGCCACTCGACCTCACTGACCAAGATGCGCATCGACGATATCGCGCGCGCCTGCCTCAAGGACCAGGGCTTCAGCCCCGACTCCATCCCCGAGAAAGGCCAGCGCGTCAACCTGCGCAACAACGCCAACCTGTCCACCGGAGGCTCTGCCACCGATGTGACCGACGATGTGCATCCGGATGTCGCGGCCCGTGCCGTGGCAGCGGCCCACATGGTGGGCCTGGATATTTGTGGTGTCGATCTGGTGTGTGACAGCATCCTGCGCCCCATTGAAGAACAAGGCGGCGGGATTGTGGAAGTCAACGCCGCACCGGGCCTGCGCATGCACCTCACACCCTCGTTTGGCAAGGGCCGCGCGGTGGGCGAGGCCATCGTCTCTACGCTGTTCAAAGAAGGCCAGAACGGCCGCATTCCCGTGGTGGCCGTCACCGGCACCAATGGCAAGACCACCACCGTGCGCCTGATCTCGCACCTGCTGGCCACCAACAACATATGTGTGGGCATGACCAACACCGACGGCGTGTATGTGGGCGGCAACGTCATCGATACCGGAGACTGCAGCGGCCCCAAGAGCGCGCGCAGCGTGCTGCTGCACCCCGACGTGGACGCAGCCGTACTGGAGACCGCGCGTGGCGGCGTGCTGCGCGAAGGCCTGGCCTTTGACCGCTGCGATGTGGCCGTCGTCACCAACGTGGGCAGCGGCGACCACCTGGGGCTGAACTACATCACCACGGTCAACGAGCTGGCCGTGCTCAAGCGCGTGATCGTGCAAAACGTGGCGCCCACCGGCACCGCCGTGCTCAACGCGGTGGACCCCAACGTGGCCATCATGGCCAGCAAATGCAAAGGTGCGGTCACCTTCTTCGCGCTCGACAAATTCCACCCCGTGATGGCCACGCACCGTGCCCAAGGCAACGCCGTGGTTTATGTGGAAGACGGCAACCTGGTCGCAGCCCGCGGAGAGTTGACGCACCGCATTGCACTGGCAGACATTCCCATCACAATGGGGGGCGCCATCGGCTTCCAGGTCGAAAACGTCATGGCCTCCGTGGCGGCTGTCTGGGCGCTGGGTGTGGACTGGACCACGGTGCGCCGCGGCCTGGCCACGTTCTCCAACGACAACGACAACGCCGCCGGCCGCTTCAACCTGTTCAAGTACCGCGGCGCCACCATCATTGCCGACTACGGTCACAACCCGGACGCCATGCTGGCCCTGGTCCAGGCTGTGGAGGCCATGCCTGCCACACGCCGCTCGGTGGTCATCAGCGGCGCCGGTGACCGGCGCGATCAGGACATCCGCCAGCAGACGGAGATCTTGGGTGATGCGTTTGACGAAGTGGTTCTGTTTGAAGACCAGTGCCAGCGGGGGCGCAAGGATGGTGAAGTGATTGCGCTGTTGCGCGAGGGACTGGCCAAGGCGCAGCGAACCAAGCAGACGGCGGAAATCTATGGCGAGTTTTTGGCCATTGATACGGCTATGGACAAGTTGCAGGAAGGTGAGTTGTGTCTCATTCTGGTGGACCAGGTGGCTGAGGCGTTGGCGCATATTGCTGCCAAGGTGGCTAAGGGCTGAAGCGGTTTTCCGCATCTTGCTTCGGCTGGATGATTTGCATTTTTAGCAAGCCGGGTTTCGGCCCGGCGGCCGCCTCACTTTTCTTGCTTCGCCAAGAAAAGTAAGCAAAAGAAGGCGAGCCGGATTCGTCGGCCCTTCGCTTCGCTACGGGCACGCTGCGTTGCTCGGTTTGGGCGGGGTCTGGCTCGAACTCGCCTGCGGCTCAAACAATCGCCAGCCCTGATCCGCCCAAACCTGCGCTACTCGCCTCCTCATTACGGCGCTACCGCCAATCCAACAGCCGGATAGCAAATACCGAACTTCGTCCGCGCTGCGCGCGGACGGGTATTCATCTCGCTGGGCCGAGCGTAGCGATGGCCCGTAAGTCGCCCTAATCCCTTCTGGCTGCGCCGAGGAGCGCAGAAGGCGGTGGATCAAGGGGCGTGCATGTTTGAGCGAAGCGAGTTTGCACGCACTCCACCGGCTTCGAGCACCACAGGTTGCCCGCAGCGCAGCGGAGGGTCGCAGACAGTAGGGTCGCCTTTCTTTTGGTGACTTTTCTTTGGCGAAGCAAAGAAAAGTTACTGCGCTGTCGGGCGCATGTCCCGACCTGCAAAGCAAGAAACGATATTCGAAAAACGAAAGGCTTAAGCGCCTTCGCTCGCAGGGCCACGCCCCATCAACGCAGCCACCGCCTGCCCAGGCGCAATCCGCCCATCCAGCAGATCCACCACGCTCTGCGCAATCGGCATGTCCACACCCAAACTCAGAGCACGCTGCACGACCGTACGCGCACAGTAAACGCCCTCAGCAACATGCCCCAGCTCATCCACAGCCTGCTGCAAAGTCTTGCCCTGCGCCAGCGCCAGACCCACCTTGCGATTACGCGAAAGATCACCGGTAGCCGTAAGCACCAGATCACCCAGACCCGAGAGCCCCATAAAAGTCTCGGCGCGAGCGCCGAGCACCAAACCAAGACGCGTCATCTCCGCCAAACCACGGGTAATCAAGGCAGCACGGGCGTTGAGGCCCAAATGCAAGCCATCACACAAACCCGTAGCAATGGCCAGCACGTTTTTGACGGCACCGCCCACTTCCACGCCCACCACATCTTCATTGGCGTAAACACGCAGACTGGCGCTGTGAAAAGCATGGACCAAAGCGTCGCGCACCGATGCGTGGGCGCTGGCCGCCACAAGGGCTGTGGGCTGGCCCTGGGCGACTTCCTGGGCAAAGCTGGGACCGCTGAGCACACCGGCCAGCAGACCGGGTGCCACCTGGGCCTGCACCTCGTGGCCCATCAGACCGGGCAGGCTGCCCTGGCTGGCCTCAAAACCCTTGCACAACCAGGCCACAGGCACGCTGCTGCCCTGCAACCGGGCCAGCAGGCCGCGCAAACCGGCCATGGGCGAAGCCACGATGACGAGGTCGTGTTGCGCAACCAGCGCGGGCAACCCCTTCAGCGGGCTGTCATTCAATTGAAGCTTGGACGGCAACGCCACGCCGGGCAGGTAGCGCTTGTTCTCGCGCTGCTGCGCCATGGCCTGCAGTTGCTGCGCATCACGCGCCCACAGGGTCACGGCATGCTGCGCCCTGGGGTTGCTGCTGGCACTGACGGCCAGCGCAGAGCCCCAGGCTCCGGCTCCAAGCACTATGATTTTCATAGCTGCTTGCGCATGGTGTATGCGGGCTAGAGGCCTAAAAGGCTTGAAATTTACTGGGGCAGGCTACCGGCGGGTGCGCCAGCCGCATCCGCCTGCTGCTGCTCGTACATGGCCTGGAAGTTGATTTCCGACAGGTGCACGGGCGGGAAGCCGCCGCGCTGGATCAGGTCGGCCACATTGCCGCGCAGGTAGGGGTAGACGATCTGCGGGCAGGCAATACCCATGATCTGGCTGAGTTGCTCTTCTGGGAGGTTGCGGATTTCGAAAATGCCGGCCTGTTTGGCTTCCACCAAAAACACGGTCTTGTCGCCAATCTTGGTCTGCACTGTGGCGGTCACGCTGACTTCAAAAATACCTTCGGCCACAGGAGTGGCTTCCACACCCAACTGGATGTCTACCGCGGGCTGTTCCTGCTCCAGCAGGATGGCGGGGGAATTGGGCTGCTCCAGCGAAGCCTCTTTCAGGTACACGCGCTGAATCTGGAATACGGGCTCTTGGTCTGCCATGGGAAAGTCTTTCAAAAGAATGAGAAAGCCCGCCGAAACTCGGTCTGGCGGGCTGAAAACGGATAAGCGTCTGGGTGAATTATCTCAGGCCGCCAGCTCAGGCAGCATTCAGCAACGGCAGCAAGCCGCCCTGCCCGTCCAGCGCCATCAGGTCGTCACAGCCGCCCACGTGGGTGCTGCCAATGAAAATCTGTGGCACGGTGCGCCGGCCGGTGATTTCCATCATCTTCATGCGCTCATCGGGGTTGGCATCGACACGAATTTCTTCGATCTGCTCCACCCCTTTGGATTGGAGAACACGCTTGGCCTGCACGCAGTAAGGGCAGACGGCGGTGGTATACATCTTGACGGCTTGCATAGGACTCACTTGGGGGAATATCAGGCTTTTTCAACCGGCAGGTTGGCGCTCTTCCAGGCGTTCAGGCCACCGGCCAGCGATTGGGCTTGCTCATAACCGAGTTTTTTGGCGGCGAGCACGGCGCGCGCCGAGCGGGCGCCCGTGGCGCACACCAGAATCAGCGGCAGGGCCTTGTTTTTGGCCACACCAGCCAACTTGGCTTCCAGCTCGGCCAGCGGCACGTTTTTGGCGCCGCCCACATGGCCAGCGGCAAATTCAGCGGCATCACTCACATCGACCACCACGGCTTTTTCGCGGTTGATCAGCTGCACGGCAGCCGCCGGGCTCAGGCCGGTGCTGGTGGCACCACGCAACACGGGCCACAGCAGCATGCCGCCGGACGCCAGGGCAATAGAGAACAACTGCCAGTTATCGAGAATAAATTTCACTTTTTTCCTTGTTGGGTAAAGAGGCGCAACCCGGCATTTTAGAATGATGCCCTGTTGCCCACCCCGGACCCGGGCGCTATTCCCGCATAAAACCACCCGCCATGTACAAACTTGTTCTCGTTCGCCACGGCGAATCCACCTGGAATCTCGAAAACCGCTTCACCGGCTGGACCGACGTGGACCTGACGCCCACCGGCGTGGAACAGGCCAAAAACGCCGGCAGGCTGCTCAAGGCCGAAGGCTACGAGTTCGACGTGGCCTACACCAGCGTACTCAAGCGTGCCACCCGTACCCTGTGGCACTGCCTGGACGAAATGGACCGCACCTGGCTGCCCGTGGTGCACAGCTGGCGCCTGAACGAGCGCCACTACGGCGCCCTGCAGGGCCTGAACAAAGCAGACATGGCCAAACAGTACGGCGACGCCCAGGTGCTGGTGTGGCGCCGCAGCTACGACACGCCGCCACCCGCGCTGGAAGCCACCGACGTGCGCAGCGAACGCGCGGACATCCGCTACGCCAAGCTCCAGCCGGACCAGATCCCGCTGACCGAGTGCCTCAAAGACACTGTGGCCCGCGTCATGCCGTTCTGGAACGAGGCCATGGCGCCCGCCATCCAGGCCGGCAAACGGATCGTCGTGGCCGCCCACGGCAATTCGATCCGCGCGCTGATCAAGTACCTGGACAACATCTCCGACGACGACATCGTGGGGGTGAACATCCCCAACGGCATCCCGCTGGTCTATGAGCTGGACGCCGACCTCAAGCCGATCCGCCACTACTACCTGGGCGACGCCGAAGCCGCAGCCAAGGCCGCAGCCGCTGTGGCCTCCCAAGGCAAAGCTTGAGTAAAGACCGCTACTAACGGCGGAACAGACCCCAATATTCCCGAAGATGGGAACTGGATGCCAGGGGCTGCGTCCAAGGTGTATATTGAAGCGAGACAGGAATATTTATGGGTCACAAATTGAAAATTACCGGCTGGATCGCTCTGGGTGTCGTCGCCGGTGCACTGACCACCGTCTCCTTGCAGACCGTGGCACGCAACACACTGGCCCCGCTGCCGCTGGAGGAGCTGCAGCAGCTCGCCGCCGTCTTCGGCATGGTCAAGAGCGACTACGTGGAGCCGGTGGACGAGAAAAAACTCATCACCGATGCCATCTCGGGCATGGTCTCCAGCCTGGACCCCCACTCGCAGTACTTTGACAAGAAGTCCTTCAAGGAATTCAAGGAAGGCACCTCGGGCC
Organism: Rhodoferax saidenbachensis; assembly: GCF_001955715.1. Lineage (NCBI taxonomy): Bacteria > Pseudomonadati > Pseudomonadota > Betaproteobacteria > Burkholderiales > Comamonadaceae > Rhodoferax > Rhodoferax saidenbachensis. The sequence goes on from NZ_CP019239.1 coordinate 3,310,684, forward strand.
GCTTTGTCGGCGTGGGCATTGAAATCACCCAGGAAGACGGACTGGTCAAGGTCGTCACGCCCATCGAAGGTTCCCCCGCCTTCCGTGCCGGACTCAAGACCAATGACCTGATCACCAAGATCGACGACACCGCCGTCAAGGGGCTGTCCCTCAATGACGCGGTCAAACGCATGCGCGGCGAGCCCAACACCAAGGTATTGCTCACCATCTTTCGCAAGGATGAAAACCGCTCCTTCCCCGTGACCATCACGCGCGAAGAAATCAAACAGCAATCGGTGCGCGGCAAGATCGTGGAGCCCGGCTACGCCTGGATTCGCGTCAGCCAGTTCCAGGAACGCACGGTCGACGACTTCGCCAAGAAGGTCGACGAGATGTACAAGCAGGAGCCGCGCCTCAAGGGCCTGGTGCTGGACTTGCGCAATGACCCGGGTGGCCTGCTCAACGCGGCGGTTGCCATCTCTGCCACCTTCCTGCCCGAGAACGTGACCGTGGTCTCCACCAACGGCCAGACGCCCGAGAGCAAACAGGTGCTCAAGGCCACCCCCAGCGACTACATGGGCCGCGTTGGCTCCGATCCGCTCAAGACCATGCCTGCCGCCCTCAAGAAAATCCCGCTGATCGTGCTGGTCAACGAAGGGTCTGCCTCGGCCAGCGAAATCGTGGCCGGTGCCCTGCAGGACCACAAACGCGCCACCATCATGGGCAGCCAGACCTTTGGCAAGGGCTCGGTGCAGACCTTCCGCCCTCTGGGACCGGATACCGGCCTGAAGATCACCACCTCGCGTTATTACACGCCCAGCGGCAAATCGATTCAGGCCAAGGGCATCGTGCCTGACGTGTGGGTAGACGAGACCGTCGAAGGCAGCCCGTTTGCCGCACTGCGCACCCGCGAAGCCGATCTGGAAAAACATCTGACCAGTGGCCAGGGCGAAGAGAAGAAAGACGCCGCCCGTGAAAAGGCCCGCGAGGAAGCCATGAAGCGCCTTGAGGAAGAATCCCGCAAGCCCGTGGCCGAGCGCAAGCCGCCCGAGTTTGGATCGGACAAGGACTTCCAGTTGGCCCAGGCCATCAACCAGCTCAAGGGCAAACCCGTGCTGGTGAGCAAGACCCTGGTGGAGCGCAAGGAAGAGAAGAAAGACAGCGACGACTAGCCTATGCAGGACGCTGAGCTGCTGCGTTACTCGCGGCACATTCTGCTCGACGACATCGGCATCGAAGGGCAGACGCGCATCCTGCAGGGCCACGCGCTGGTCATAGGTGCCGGTGGACTGGGCTCTCCGGCCGCCATGTACCTAGCCAGTTCGGGCATAGGCCATATCACGCTGGTCGACCACGACACGGTGGACCTGACCAACCTGCAACGGCAAATCCTGCACCGCACCGACAGTGTGGGTGCGCCCAAGGTGGCATCTGCCGCGCGCACCCTGCACGACCTCAATCCCCACACCCAGGTCACCACCGTGGCCCAACGGGCCGACGCAGCGCTGCTGGAGCAACTGGTTCCGCAGGCCGATGTGGTGCTGGACTGCTGCGACAACTTCCAGACCCGCCACGCCGTGAATGCGGCCTGTGTGCGCCACGGCAAACCGCTGGTCTGGGCCGCGGCCATCCGGTTTGACGGGCAGATCAGCGTGGTCGATCCGCGCGACGCCACCGCGCCCTGCTACGCCTGTGTATTTCCGCACAACGAAACCTTTGAAGAGACCCAGTGCTCCACGCTGGGCGTGTTTGCGCCGCTGGTGGGCGTGATGGGCAGCCTGCAGGCAGCCGAGGCGCTCAAACTGCTGGTGGGCGTGCCCCCCTCACTGGCGGGGCGCCTGCTGCTACTGGACGGGCGCCATATGGAATGGTCCGAGATGCGTGCACCACGCCTGCCGGATTGCCTGGTGTGCGCAGGTATTGGGCATTGAATGTGCCTCCAGCCCGCATAGAATATGCGTAAACAGCTATCAATATAAGAGCAATATGAAGCCTGTTACCTGGTCCCGCTGGTTCCCCTTCCTGCAATGGCAGCGCCCTGACGCCGCCTTGCTGCGCAACGAAACCGTCTCCGCCTTCACCGTCGCCATCGTGCTGATTCCGCAGGCCGTGGCCTATGCCGCGCTGGCTGGCATGCCGCTGGTCACCGGCCTGTATGCCTCCCTGCTGCCCGCACTGATTTCCACGCTGTGGGGCGGTACAGCCCGTCTGTCGGTCGGCCCCACCGCGCTGAGCTGCCTGCTGATTGCCGCGTCGCTGCAGGGCCTGGCCCAGCCATCCACGGCCGAGTGGGTGGTACTGGCGGTCTGGCTGGCCCTGCTCTCGGGCCTGATCCAACTGGTACTGGGCGCGCTGAAGGCTGGCTGGCTGGTCAATCTGATCAGCGCACCGGTCATGGCCGGTTTTACCCAGGCTGCGGGCTTTCTGATCATGGCGTCGCAACTGCCGCCCATGCTGGGCTTGCAGGGGCCGCTGTCTGGCCTGCTCGACCATCCCCGCTTTAACCTGCATGAGATGACCTTTGGTCTCGGCAGCCTGGCCGTGCTGTGGCTGGCCAAACAATATCTGCCACGCTGGCCCATGGTGCTGATCGTGGTGGTGTCCAGCGCATTGCTGAGCTACTTCATGGGTTTTGAGGCCTCCGGCGGTGGCGTGGTCGGCGCGCTTCCCGCAGGCCTGCCATCGCTGTACTGGCCCGCACTCCTGCCCTGGCCCGTGCTGAGCACGCTGCTACTGCCCGCCATCATCATCGCGCTGGTGAGTTTTCTGGAAGCAGCCTCCAGCGCCAAGCTGCAGAGCCGGCAGGACGGCAGCCTGTGGAACGACAACCAGGACCTGATCGGCCAGGGCCTGGCCAAAATCGTCTCGGCCTTCAGCGGCAGTTTTCCTACCAGCACCTCGTTTTCGCGCTCGGCCGTCAACATTTACGCGGGTGCCAAGACCGGCTGGTCGGCGCTGATCTCCACCTTCTTTGTGCTGCTGGCGCTGCTGTTCCTCATGCCCGCGCTGCACTATGTGCCGCTGGCGGTGCTGGCGGCCGTGGTGATCGTGGCGGTATCGGGGCTGATACAGCCCGCGCAGTTTCTCAAGTTCTGGAAAATCTCGCGTGCCGAGTCGCTGACCAGTCTGGCCACGTTTGTACTGACACTGGCCACCGCACCGCGCATTTACTGGGGCGTACTGGCCGGCATGGTGCTGGGACTGATCGACTTCCTGTACCAGCGCCTGCACCCGCGCATCATCGAAGTGGGCCTGCACCCCGACGGCAGCCTGCGCGATCGCCACCTGTGGAAACTGGCACCGCTGGCCCCCCACATGTACGCGCTGCGCATGGACGGTGGACTGGACTTTGCCTCGGCCAGCAGCTTCGAACGCAATATTGCCGAGCACCTGTCGGCCCATCCGGAAACCCGGCATGTGTGCCTGTTTGCACAGCCCATCAACCGCATGGATGCCACCGGAGCGGAGGTGTTTGCATCGCTGATCACCCTGCTGCAGGCGCGCGACATCATGCTGCACATCAGCGGCATCAAGCTGCCCGTGGAAACCGTGTTGCGCCACGCCGGCCTGTTGCAGGAACACCCGTTGCTGGCGCTTTACCGCACCGATGGGGATGCCCTGGCGCACATCGCCCGTTTGAACTGAAAACCGGTGTCCGTAAATGCCTTGTAAAAGACCTCCTTTTGTATCCCCCGTGCCTGTGTTTCATGCCACCCCCGCCCGGCTTCCTGTTAGACTTTGTGCGCATTGATCGGTAACTAATACAGTGGCAGCCCCAACCCCCAGCAACCTCGTCGACTTGCAGCAACTGCAGTTGGACGACGCACGTGCATTGCTGGGCCGTGAACTCACCCTGACGCTGCCGCCCCCCGAAGAATCGTCCACCGCCTACCTGCAAAGCGTGATCGACGGCCTGTGCGAGCTGTCCCTCAAGGACCCACTCACCGGCCTTTCCAACCGCCGCCATTTCCGCTCGGTGCTGGACCGCAGCATTGACGTGGTGGCCCGCTCCGGCGAACCCGCGCTGCTGCTGATGCTGGACATCGACCACTTCAAAAAAGTCAACGACACCTACGGCCACCAGGCCGGTGACCAGGTGCTGCAAGCCGTGGCCCAGTGCCTGGCCAAATGTGTGCGCCCGGTGGACACCGTGGCCCGTTACGGTGGCGAAGAGTTTGCCGTGATCCTGCCCAACTGCCTCACGGCTTTTGGGGAAACCGTGGCCGAGCGCATCCGCCAGACCATCCAGGACATGCCCATCCAGATTTCCCCCGGTGTCAGCATCCACGTCACGGTGAGCGTGGGCGGTGCCTACGCGCCCGAGTGGGTGCGCTCTACCGCGGCCCTGTGGACCGAGCGCGCCGACGTGCAGCTCTACCGCGCCAAGTCCGAAGGCCGCAACCGCGTCTTCCTGGACCAGCAACAGGAAATTTATGTCAGCGCCGAAGAAAAGAATTTGCTCTTCGGCCATCTTGCGCTGGGAGATCCTGCCTGGATCGAAAGTGTTTCCGGCGAGGTGCCAAGTGCACCCGCCCACGGCTCCATGCATAGGGTGAATTGATGACTGATGTGTTGAATCCCCCTGGCTCTGCCGACGCAAAAACGTCCGTGCCGCTCAAGCCCCTGGGCAAGGTGTTGGCCGTGACCAGCGGCAAGGGCGGTGTGGGCAAGACCTTTGTGTCAGCCAATCTGGCCGCCGCACTGGCCAAGCGCGGCCTGCGCGTGCTGGTGCTCGACGCCGACCTGGGCCTGGCCAATCTGGATGTGGTGCTCAACCTGTACCCCAAGACCACGCTGCACGACGTATTCACCGGCAAGGCCAAACTTGAAGACGCCATCATCCGCGCACCAGGCGGTTTCTCGGTGTTGCTGGCCGGTTCCGGCATGGTCGAATACTCGCGCCTGACGCCCGAGGTGCGCGACGACTTCCTGCGCATCATGAACGGGCTGGTACCGCATTACGACATCGTGATCCTGGACACCGGCGCCGGTATTTCCGACGTCGTGCTGTTTGCCGTTTCGCTGGCCTCCGAGGTCATCGTGGTAGCCACACCCGAACCCACCTCGCTGACCGACGCCTACGCCACCATCAAAGTGCTGGTCGGCCAGCAAAAGCGCCAGACCATTCGTATGGTGATCAACCAAACCGCGCGCCAGGGCGATGGCCGTGCCATCACCGTACAACTGCAGCAGGTGCTGGACCGCTTTGTCACCACCGACCCGGCCCGCCCGGTGAAACTGGTGCACATGATCGATATTCCAGCCGACCCGGCCGTGCGCCAGGCCATCATGCGCCGCCAATTGCTGATGGTGGCCACACCCGGTTGCCCGGCTGCCATGGCGGTATCGCAGTTGGCCGCCAAGATCGAAGACACGGTCATCCCACGACGCTAGACAGCGCGGCTCCGCCGTTGTGCGGGTCTACGCACGACGGCGATACGGTCGCGGCAAAAAATATGTGAAAAAGTAGGCGCGGGCCGCCTCAAAAACGGCTGCTGACGACGAAGTTCACTGTGCCGGACTCACCCACATAGGCCTGGTAGTTGAACTTTTGCCCCATGGCTTGCGACTGTGCAAATTTCCACTGCGCCATGACGTTTTTGCCACCGAGGTCATAGGCAATTTGCACGGTGTCATCGGCGAATGAGGCCAGAGGCAGGCCTACCTTCAGGCGGCGGCTTTCAGCGCGGGAGTCAAAGGCCACCAGATAACCCTTGAGGGACGATTCCACTTTGCCGCGCGTGTTGCCTGCATCCAACACCAACGCCTTGTCGACCGGTGCCATCGTGGTCTGTTTCGCGGCATAACCTGCAGGCAAGGCCCCCGATTCCTGCGCCCACACGCCCTGCACAGCCACGGTGGCCAACAGGGCAATGAATAGGGTGCGTAGTTTCAAGCGGGCTCCTCGGAACGAGAAACTACTATTCCACAAAAGTTTCCGCAGGGAAAGATGGCAAAACCCCGAAAAGGGCAAACAAACCACAGGTTTTGTGTCTGCCGGCTACAGGCCTGACTCAAGCCCCCACAATCCAGCCCTCCAGCGGGTCCAGGTCCTCCGGCAGGCCGTACAGCGGTGCGCCCTGCTGATGCTGCTGCCAGGCCCAGGCGGCTTGCACGAGGCACAGCACCGCGTCCAGCGCATCCCCCGAAGCATCACCCACTAGGGCATCGCGCTGTGCATGGCTGAGCTTGAGGCGCAGGCCCCAGCGGGTCTGGCCCATCTCCAGCGCATGCACCAAATCCTTGCGGGCGATCAGACGCTCAGGGGTCTGTTTGGCCTTGTCGTCACTCTTGTAGCTGCGTGCGCCCAACACCTCACGCGCCAGCAGACCCGGATAGGCCTCCAGCGCCACGCGGCTCGAATCCTGGGGTGGCGGCTGCAACCCCGGCAGGTAGACACCGGCATCGAGCAGGCGCGGTACGCCCGCGTGCAGCATGTAGGCCACGGGCGGATTCACCCATTTCATCGATGGGCTGGAACCCGCCGGGCCATCGGTCTTGCGGTGGGCAAACTTGCCGCCGACAGGGCGGGCATCACAAAAAGCCGCAAACTGCGCGCGAATCTCTGCCCGGCTCATTTGCGCGTAGTGGCGCATACACGCCTCCCACTGCAGCGGCCAGCCCAGGGTTTCGACAAGCTCACGGGGCAGGCCAAACGGCAAATCAAACCCACCGACCCAACCTTGGGGTTGCTGCAGCCAAGCAGAGAAAGCATCCAGCGAAGCAAGTCGCTCCAGTTTTGATAGCTGGATACGCCCACCCTGTATGGCCCCCAGGGCTAAAACGATCTGTTTTCGGGAGGTGGGGCTGCTGGAAAAATCACAGCCTACAAGCAGCGTCATGGCCCCCCCCTCAGCCGTGAGCCAGGGCCATGACACCCAAGCCGATGCAGGCGGCGCCCAGGAGCCGGGCCATACGGTCACCCTCTCCGAGCAAATGGCCGCCCAGCAAGGCGGCGAACAACATGGAAACTTCACGTGCGGGTGCCACATGGGAGAGTGGCGCAACCTGCAGCGCGTAAAGCACCAACACGTACGAGACGGGGCTCACAATGCCCACCACCATGGCGTACTTCCATTGTTGCTTCCATAGCGTGCGTGCCGTCGCAGTGTCACGCAGCACCACGGGTAGCAGGAAAACCAGACGCACAAAATTACCAAAGTAGTCGAGCAGAATGGGCGAGAGCAATAAAACCTTCACCGCATAACCGTCCACCACGGTGTAGCTGGCAATGAAAACGCCGGTCAACAGGCCATAAAGCATGCCTTTGTGGATGCGCTGACGCTGCGCGGGGTCATGTGCCTTGCGCCACAGGCCTGGTCCGCCCGCCACCAGAAATACGCCCAGCACCACACCCATGATGCCCACGGTACCCAGGGCAGAAATCTGCTCGCCCAGCAGCACAATCGCCACCAGGGACGACAGCAACGGGCCGGAACCCCGTGCCAGCGGGTAAACCACAGTGAGGTCTGCCTTGCGATAGCCGCGCAGCAAAACAACGTAATACACCACATGCAGCACGCCGCTGACGGCCACCAAAGCCCACTCCGTCAGCCCCCACCCCGGGAGCTGCTGCCAGCCCAGGCACAGGCCTATCGGGGCCCAGAACACCATCATTACCAGCGCGGTAAAACAGGCGAAACGTGCGTCACCCCCAGCCTTCTTGGCAGCGATGTTCCAGCAGGCGTGGATCAATCCGGCCAGTATGACCAAGGCCAGGGCCGATACGGGCATCAGTAGACGGAGGAAGGAAAGGCAATTTCCCGCCGGGCCGCCCCAAGGGCTCGCGAAGCGCGGCGAAGCCAAATTAGCCCCCCCGGGGGGCAGCGACCCGCGCAGCGGCGGAGCGTGGGGGCCACGTTCAAGCGCGGCCGATGATGGACGCGGTGGCCATCAGTTCTTCCAGCAGCGCCAGAGAAACTTTACCGGAGACCGAATACGGGTCCAGCTCCGGTTTCTCGGCGTACTTGAGCAGAATGTTGGTGTTGATCTTGGACATGTTGACCTGGCCCATGGTCCAGCCGCCAAAACGGCGTTCCGAGATTTCTTCGTAGTGCAGCAGCACCACGTCCTTGTGGCGCGCATCTTTCTGGATATGGCCATAGAGCTCGCTCACGGCCATGCGTCCACCTTCGATGGCCTGCAGGAAAATGCCGCCACCGTAACAAAGGATGCCGGTAATGCCGCAGGAGGGGTTGTAGTTGCGCGACTGCGTCAGGATGGCCTCAATGGCATCGGGACGCGAATCAATGGCGCGACTGGCATAAAGCAAACGGACCAACATGGCATCAACCTTTCCGGGGGATGAGGGAGAGAAACTCGCGGCGCAGATTGGGGTCTTTGAGGAACACGCCGCGCATGACCGAATTGATCATCTTGCTGTCCATGTCCTTCACGCCACGCCAGGCCATGCAGTAGTGGCTGGCCTCCATCACGATGGCCAGGCCATCGGGTTGGGTTTTTTCCTGGATCAGGTCGGCCAGTTGCACCACGGCCTCTTCTTGAATTTGCGGGCGGCCCATGATCCATTCGGCCAGGCGTGCGTATTTGGACAGGCCAATCACATTCGTGTGTTCGTTGGGCATGACGCCAATCCAGATCTTGCCGATCACCGGGCAGAAGTGGTGGCTGCAGGCGCTGCGCACGATGATGGGGCCGACGATCATCAACTCGTTGAGGTGGCCCACATTGGGAAACTCGGTGATGGTCGGGCCTTCGACATAACGGCCGCGGAACACCTCGTTGACGTACATCTTGGCCACGCGGCGGGCGGTGTTGTCGGTGTTGTGGTCGTGCTCGATGTCAATGACCAGGCTGTCGAGCACGCCGCGCATCTTGTCTTCGACTTCGTCCAGCAGCAAGCCCAGCTCGCCCGGCTCGATGAACTCGGCAATGTTGTCGTTGGCGTGGAACCGCTTGCGCGCGGCCTTCAGGCGTTCGCGGATCTTGACGGAAACCGGGGTTCCCTCATCGGCGTCGGATGGGTTCATGGTGGTCTGTGTTTTCACTAACATCGAAGAATGGTACCAGTCTTTGAATAGTAGGGTTTTTGGCATCCAGCCCGCACAGGGTGGGCGCAAGCAGCTATCAAACTAATAGCGCCGACCAGTCAGGAACAGCAATGCACGCATGATGCCGAAAGCCAGACGGTCGAGAAAGCGCTGTCGTAGGGGCCGCGCCGCATAACTGGCGGCATCCAGCGCAACCCCATGGTCGGCAATGGCGGCGTTCAGGCGCGTGCGCAGCAGGTCCGCGAATACCCGGTCTTCCAGCACCACATTGGCTTCCCGCGCCAGCAGCAGGCTCAAGGGGTCGAGGTTCGAAGAACCCACAGTGGCCCAGTGCCCGTCCACCACCGCCACCTTGGCGTGCAGGGCCCGGTCGCGGTACTCGTGGATTTCCACCCCGGCGGCCAGCAACGCACCCAACACCGGCCGCGCCGCATGGAACTGCATGAAAGACTCGTACTGGCCCTGCAGCAGCAGACGCACACGCACACCCCGGCGCGCCGCATGGACCAGCGCGCGGCGCAGCTTGCCGCCGGGTATGCAGTAGGCGTTGGCAATCAGCACCTCCTCACGCGCACCGGCAATCGCACGGCGGTAGGCACGCTCTATGGTGTTGCGGTTGCGCACGTTGTCGCGCAGCAGCAGGCTCGCATGGATACCCAGCGTAGCGGCAACCGCATCCGCCACCACGGAGGGCGGAGCATCGTGGGACGCGCGCAGGGTCTGCTGCGCACCGCGCCACTGCATGCGTTCGAACTGCCGGGTAGCCTGCAAGCGTGTCCAGAATTGCACCATGGTGGCCCGCACGTCGGCCACCAGCGGGCCTTGCACCTGCACCGCAAAGTCGAAACGGGGCCAAGTCTGTCGACCCAAAACGTGGTCCTGCAGGTCGTCCAGGATATTGATACCGCCGCAAAAGGCGATGCGGGCATCCACCACACACAGCTTGCGGTGCAGGCGGCGCCACGTGCCGGGCGCCAGCAAACCCAGTGCACCCAGCGGAGAAAAGCGGTGCCACATCACACCCGCCTCCGTCAGGCGTTGCGCCCACGGTGCTGGCAGCGTGGGGGTGCCGATGCCATCCATCATCAGGTAGACCCGCACACCGCGCTGCGCTGCACGCTCCAGCGCCATCGCCACGCGCTCGCCCGCTTCATGGAACTGGAAGATATAGGTTTCCAGACGCACTTCCGACATGCTGGCATCGATGGCCGCTATCAGGGCCGGGAAAAATGCCTGCCCGCCTTCCAGCAGCATCACGCTGTGACCGTGGCGCATGGGCTGCACTATTCGACAGGCTCCACCGACCAGTCAAATTCTGCGATCAGCGGCAGGTGGTCCGACATGCGTGCCCAAATACCACCACGCGGCACGTGCAGCCCCACGGGCGCCAGCCCGCGTGCAAACACATGGTCCAGTTGCGCCATTGGCATGCGCGAAGGAAAGGTCTGCGCACCCGGCATTTCACACGCTTGCAGGCCCACGTGGCCCAGTGTCTGGTGTACCAGACGGCCCCAGTCATTGAAATCACCCGCCACCACCAGCGCAGCGTCGTCGGGCACATGGCGGGCAATGTAGCGCCGCAGCTGCGCCAGCTGGCGCACCCGGCTGGCGCGAATCAAGCCGAGGTGGACCACGATCACGTGCAGGGCCTGGCCATGCACCAGCACCTCGGAATGCAACAAGCCGCGCTGCTCGAAACGGTGGTCCGACATGTCTTCGTGCTGGTGGTCCAGCACCGGCCAGCGTGACAGCATGGCGTTGCCATGTTCTCCATGGCGGGTAATGGCGTTGGTGCGGTACACCGCCTCGTAACCTTCGGGTGCCAGAAAGTCCGCCTGCGGCATCTCGGGCCAGCGGGTGAAGAATTCAGCGCCGCGCCTGTGCACCTGACGCACTTCCTGCAGGCAGACGATGTCCGCATCGAACTGCTCCACCGCATGGCCCAGGTTGTGGATTTCCAGGCGCTTGGCAAAAATCAGCCCCTGCACACCCTTATGGATGTTGTACGTGGCAATGCGCAGTCGAATCATGTTCCACCTCTTGCTATCAAAACAGAAGCGCCTTGCGCAGATTCCGCGAGGGCCGCAGCATCAAAATGCTCCAAACGTGCAATGGCTTGTGCGTTGGAGCCGGAAAAGCAGAGTCCCGCTGCCCGTTCCCATGGCAGCCACTGGTACGCCGTGTGCTCACGCGGACTCAAGTGCACCGGAGTGGGAACCGGAACCTGCAGGCCAAACACACGCTCGGTGTTGTGCGTCACACCCGGTGCATAGCGATGGGCCCAACGTGGGTAGATGGCATAGACATTTTCCAGATGCCAGTCCTGCAGCTGACTTGCCAGTGCAGTGCCAGCGCGGCAATCGATGCCCGTCTCTTCCCACACCTCGCGTGCGGCGGTGACGGCCCAGGGCTCGTCCGGTAAATCCTTGCTGCCGGTCACCGACTGCCAGAAGTCTTCCTGCGTGTCCGCTCGCCGCAGCAACAGCACCTCCAGCGCCGGGGTGTGGATCACCACCAGCACGGATTGGGGAATTTTGTAGGGCGCAGACATAAAAAAGGGCGCTGCAATAGCGCCCTTTCATTGTGCACCAGTGTGCTGTCAGGCGGCCTTGACCAAATCGGCGTTGCGCAGCTTGATGTGCAGTTCGCGCAGTTGCTTCTCGTCGACCATGCTCGGCGCTTGTGTCAGCAGACACTGGGCGCGCTGGGTCTTGGGGAAGGCGATCACGTCACGGATAGATTCGGCGCCCGTCATCAGCGTGACGATGCGGTCCAGACCAAAGGCCAGACCACCATGCGGGGGCGCGCCGTATTGCAGCGCGTCCAGCAGGAAGCCAAACTTGAGCTGGGCTTCTTCGGGCGTGATCTTGAGTGCATCGAACACTTTTTGTTGCACGTCCGCGCGGTGGATACGGACGGAACCGCCGCCCATTTCCCAACCGTTCAGGACCATGTCGTAACCCTTGGAGATGCACTTCTCGGGCGCGCTGACCATCCAGTCTTCGTGGCCGTCTTTGGGTGCCGTGAAGGGGTGGTGCGTGGCGGTATAGCGCTGGGCTTCTTCGTCGAACTCGAACATCGGGAAGTCGACCACCCACATCGGGCGCCAGCCGGCAGTAAACAGACCGTTCTTCTTGCCGAACTCGCTCAGACCCACCTTGAGACGCAGCGCGCCGATGGCGTCGTTGACGATCTTGGCCTTGTCGGCACCGAAGAAGATCAGGTCGCCGTTTTGCGCGCCGGTACGTTCCAGCACCGCGTTCAATGCCGTGTCGTGGATGTTCTTGACGATGGGGCTTTGCAAACCGTCACGGCCCTTGGACAGGTCGTTCACACGGATATAGGCCAGGCCCTTGGCACCGTAGATCTTGACGAACTCGGTGTAGGCGTCGATCTCGCCACGGCTGATGCCACCGCCTTCGACCGAACCGCCGGGTACGCGCAACGCGACCACGCGGCCATTCTTCATGGTGGCAGCACCCGAGAAGACCTTGAAGTCCACATCGGCCATCACGTCGGTGACTTCGGTGAACTGCAGGTTCACGCGCAGGTCGGGCTTGTCGGAACCGTACAGGTGCATGGCATCCTGGTAGGTCATCACCGGGAATTCGCCCAGGTCCACACCGATGGTGTTCTTGAACACCGTGGTGATCATGCCCTGGAACATGTCACGGATTTCTTCTTCGCCGAGGAAGGATGTCTCGATATCGATCTGGGTGAATTCGGGCTGGCGATCGGCGCGCAGATCTTCGTCACGGAAACACTTGGTGATCTGGTAGTAACGATCGAAGCCGGCCACCATCAGCAGCTGCTTGAACAGCTGGGGCGACTGGGGCAACGCGAAGAAATGGCCATCGTGCACACGGCTGGGCACCAGGTAGTCGCGCGCGCCTTCGGGCGTGCTCTTGGTGAGCATGGGCGTTTCAATGTCCACAAAGCCGTTGGCGTCGAGGAACTTACGCACTTCCATGGACACGCGGTAACGCAGCATCAGGTTGTTCTGCATGTACGGGCGGCGCAGGTCCAGCACGCGGTGTGTCAGGCGGGTAGTCTCGGACAGGTTCTCGTCATCGATCTGGAATGGAGGCGTTACCGAGGCGTTGAGCACGATCAGTTCGTGGCACAACACTTCAATCTTGCCGCTCTTGAGGTTGTCATTGACGGTGCCCGCGGGACGCGCACGCACCAAGCCCTTGACCTGCACGCAGTATTCATTGCGCACACCTTCGGCCACGGCAAACATGTCGGCCCGGTCCGGGTCACACACCACCTGGACATAACCTTCACGGTCGCGCAGGTCGATGAAGATCACGCCACCGTGGTCGCGGCGGCGGTTGACCCAGCCGCACAGGGAAACGGTTTCGCCCAATTGGGCATCGGTCACCAGACCGCAATAGTGGGAGCGCATGGCCATATCTGTCTTCTTCGCAGGTAAAAATTATTGGGGAACTGCCGGCTTGGGCAGGTTCGCGTGGGGGACAACCGAGCCCATGGAGATCACGTAGGTCAAGGCCTGGTCCACGCTCATGTCCAGTTCAATGACATCGGCGCGGGGCAGCATGAGGAAAAACCCGCTGGTTGGATTGGGCGTCGTGGGCACGTACACACTGATCATGTCCGCGCCCAGATGGCCCGCCACCTCGCCGCTGGGAACACCGGTCTGGAACGCAATGGTCCAGCTGCCCGCCCGCGGATACTGGATCAGCAAGGCGGTGCGAAAGGCGTTGCCGTTGCTGGAAAACAGCGTGTCGGATACTTTCTTGACGCTGTTGTAGATGGACTTGACGATGGGAATATTCGTGAACAGGGTGTCCCATTGGCGCACAAACCAGCGGCCCGCGACATTCGACACCAGGGCACCGGTCACCAGCAGCACGGTGGCCACCAGCAAGACACCCAGACCCGGAATGGTGCGCAAGCGCTGCAAAGCTTCGTCCATGCTCTGAGGTGTCACGGCGGACAGCATGGACAGGAAGCCGCCAAACACGGCGTCAAGCATGCCGACGAGCCACAGCAATACCCAGATGGTGATGGCCAGCGGCAACCAGACAATCAAGCCGGTCAGCAGGTACTTACGAATGGGCACAGTGAATCCAGTCTTGGTAGAAAAAAGCCGTTAGCTGGCCGAAGGTGTCGCAGGGGCAGCCGGGGCGGGCGCAGAGACCGACTCGGTCTTGGCCGCCGCAGCAGGCTCCGCCGACGGGGCCGAGGCCTCACCGGTAGCGGGCGCAACAGCGGTAGTCGGTGCAGCGCCACCCTTGAAATCGGTGGCGTACCAGCCCGAGCCCTTCAGCTGGAAACCGGCTGCAGTGAGCTGTTTTTTGAAGCTGGATTGGCCACAGCTGGGGCAATCTGCCAGGGGTGCATCGGACATTTTCTGCAATACGTCCTTCGCAAACCCGCAGGACTCGCATTTGTAGGCGTAAATTGGCATGGGGGATAGGCTCTGACTTCAGGTTGCAAAGCCTTCAATTATAAGTGGCGGCTAAAAAAGCCCTACGCGCACCACAATCTGCATCACCACCATGCCCAGTGCAAAACCGATCACGGCAGACACCAGGCTTTGCAAAAGCCGGTTGGTGCGCTTTTGCTCCGCCAGCAGTTCCTGCACCTGCAGCGTGGTATCGGCACCCGCGCGCTGCAAATAGGTGTGCAGCAAAGCCGGCAGCTCGGGCAGCAATTTGGCGTACCGCGGCATCTGGCGCTGGAACTCCCGCATCAACTTCTGCGGCCCCAACTGGTTCACCATCCACTGTTCCAAAAATGGCTTGGCCGTGGCCCACAAGTCAAGGTTCGGGTCCAGTTCGCGACCCAGGCCTTCGATATTGAGCAGCGTTTTTTGCAGCAGCACGAGCTGCGGCTGGATTTCAACCTGAAACCGCCGTGAGGTCTGGAACAGGCGCATCAGCACCAGCCCCAATGAAATTTCCTTCAGTGGCCGGTCAAAGTAAGGCTCACACACGGCGCGCACTGCGGCTTCGAGCTCATCCACCCGGGTGGCTGCGGGCACCCAGCCGGATTCGACGTGCAGTTCGGCAATCCGTTTGTAATCGCGCCGGAAAAACGCCACGAAGTTTTGCGCCAGGTATTCCTTGTCGACTTCGGTGAGCGTGCCCACGATGCCGAAATCCAGCGAGATGTAGCGGCCAAAGGTTTCCGGTGCCAGACTGACCTGGATATTGCCCGGGTGCATGTCAGCGTGGAAAAATCCGTCGCGAAACACCTGGGTAAAGAAAATCGTCACACCATCCCGCGCCAGTTTGGGAAAGTCCACCCCGGCCGCGCGCAGGCGCTCGGTCTGGCTGATGGGCACGCCGTGCATACGCTCCATCACCAGCACATCGGTGGTGCAGTAGTCCCACAGCATTTCGGGGATCAGCACCAGTTGCAGGCCTTCCATGTTGCGCCGCAACTGGGCAGCACTGGAGGCTTCCCGCACCAGGTCCAACTCGTCATGCAGGTACTTGTCAAACTCGGCCACCACTTCACGCGGCTTGAGGCGCTTGCCGTCTGCGGACAGGCCTTCCACCCAGCCGGCCATCATGCGCATCAGGCTCAGGTCCTTGTCGATGGCGGACAACATGCCGGGGCGCAGCACCTTGACCGCGACCTCGCGTTCTTTGCCATTGCGATCCTTCAGTACCGCGAAATGCACCTGGGCAATGGAGGCGCTCGCCACCGGTTCACGTTCAAAGGACACAAAGATGTCGCTCAACGGCTTGCCCAAAGCGCGCTCCACCATGCCAATGGCCACGGCGGAATCAAATGGTGGCACCCGGTCCTGCAGCCTGGCCAATTCATCGGAAATGTCCGGCGGCAGCAGATCACGCCGCGTCGACAGTACCTGGCCGAATTTCACGAAGATGGGTCCCAGCCGCTCCAAGGCTTCGCGCAGACGCTGCCCGCGTGGCGCATCCAGGTTGCGGCCCAAAGACACCATGCGCGCCAGCAAGCGCAACCACGGCTTCTGAAAACTCGTCAGTACCAGCTCATCCAGCCCATAGCGCAGGACAACCCAGACGATGTAGACGCCCCGTGCAAGACGTGTCATGCGGCGGGCCCGCTGCGATCAGGCGTCGGCGCGGCTTTCCCTACAAACTGTTGCAGGGCCTGCGCAAAGCTGCGCCCCGCCTGCACCATTGTGTGCGCCGGTGCATCGCCCACGATGCGCGACAGGTCCTCTTCAATATCCCAGCGCACGTGGTCTACCAGCCAGTTCACTTCGGCGGCCAGTTGCACATCGCCCTCGATACGTACGGCAGGCTTGCCGCCTTCCATGAGCGTCTGGGCGATGGTGAAAGGGGACTCTTCGGTCAGCACCAGCGTCAGGTCTGCGGGCGTGTCAGCGGTTGCCAGATCCAGCAGGCCTGCGGGTGTCACCTGCACCTTGAACACAAATGTGCGCCACTGCACCAGCACCACGCGGCCCTTTTGGCGCACCAGCCGCTCCATGGCTTGCGGTTCCTGCTGCAGCACATGGTTGAGCAACAGCACAACACGGCGGTGGGTTTCGTCCACGGCCCACGCGGGCGGTGCAAACGGAAGATTGAAGTTCTGGAAAAGGCCTTCCAGCATAGAAAAAGGGGACTGTGTTGCCATAGTCCCCCATTATTCCCCAGAAGATGCGGCGCGCATGCCGCATTGCTGCTCTTGGATAGTTACTGCAGCGCCTGCACGCCCGCGACCAGCCAGCCATTGCCGCCGCTCTTGGGCTTGGTCATGTTCCAGACTTCGCGGAACGGGCTGGGGCCTGCTGATGGCTCTTCGCGGATCATGCCGGAGAACTCCACGCTGCTCATGTATTCGCCAGCCAGTTCTTCGATACCGAGCAGACGGGCTTCAATCATCACCACATCGGTGTGGTTGGGGCTACTGCCGGTATGGGTTTCACGCTCCGCCAGTTGGGTCTGGATTTCTTTGAGCATGTCGTCCGTCATCATGGCGCGCAAGGCCGGAATGTCCGAGCGGTCCCACGCGGCTTGCAGGGTCACGAAGTTGGCCTTGGCCGCCTTGAGGAAACCTTCGCTGTCAAAACCTGCGGGGACGCCCCAGGTTTGCGAGCCCATGAGCGCAGACCCGATCATCGAGCCCGACTGTCCGGCAGACGCGCCAGGCGCTTCAAACGCCATGCTGTTGCGCTCCCAAGGGCGTGCGGACGCATCGTTGCCTACATTCTCGGCGCGGTAGGGTTTGGCGTCGGCCATAGGCAAGTTGCCAGCCCCCTGAAATGCAAAAGGCGATGCAGGGCTTGCCGCAGGCTTGCGATTGCGCAGGAACCATCCCACGGCTGCCATGACCACCATGGCCAGCAAAGCGAACATGATGATTTGGCCAAACGCCTCACCCATACCCAAAGAATTGGCCAGCCACGCCAGGCCCAGGCCCGCAGCCAGGCCACCCAGCATGGCACCCCAAGGGCGCTTGGGCGCCGCAGGAGCTGCTGCGGGAGCAGGCTTGGGAGCCGCGTTAGCCATGCCCTGCTGCGCAGGGGCCGCCGGTGCGGGAGGTGTGGCGTTACGCTGGGTCACGTTGCTGGACTGCTTGCCGAAAGACATGCCGCCGCCCATGCGTTTTGCGGCCTCCGCATTCAAGCCGAAAAGCGTCAGCGCCACCGCAAAAACCAGGGTCCACAATTTCATGATCACTCCAAAAAGCCGTTACTCAACACTTGATTCCAACATGCAATGCCGCAATACCGCCAGTCAAGTTGTGATAGTCCACATGTCCGAATCCACCTTTGTGCATCAGGGCCTTTAACTCTTCCTGCCCCGGATGCATGCGAATGGACTCTGCCAGGTAGCGGTAACTCGCATCGTCACCGGCAATCAACTTGCCCAGTTTAGGAAGTACCTTGAACGAATACCAGTCGTACGCTTTCTCCAGCGGTGCCGCCACCTTGGAAAACTCCAACACCAACAACTTGCCACCAGGCTTCAGTACGCGTTGCATTTCTGCCAATGCCACATCCTTGTGGGTCATGTTGCGCAGGCCAAATGCCACGCTAACCACGTTGAAATAGTTGTCCGGGAACGGCAGCTTTTCTGCGTCACACACCAGGGTGGGCAAGACCACGCCCGCATCCAGCAGGCGGTTACGCCCGGTGGACAGCATGGCTTCGTTGATATCGGTGTGCACCACCTGCCCGCTCTTGCCGACCTTCTTGGAAAACGCCAGCGCCAGATCACCGGTGCCGCCCGCAATGTCCAATGCACGCTGGCCTTCCTGCAGGTTGGCCACCATCACGGTGTAGGCCTTCCAGGCACGGTGCAGACCGGCAGACATCAGGTCGTTCATCAAGTCATATTTGGGCGCGACCGAGTCAAACACGCTGCGCACATGGCGGGCCTTTTCGGCTTCGTCCACCGACCGGAATCCAAAATGGGTTGTAGTCATGTCGTAATTTTAGGTGAAATGGGCTCCTAGCCCTTATGGAATGTGCGCAAACAGCTATTAAATATGTAGCACTTCATCAGTGGCTGGCACAGTTGTGGCCACCCTTCGCAGGCATGGCGGCATCACGATCCAGCTGCGCAGCCTGTAACCGCTGCGCATATTCCTGCCAGAGGCGCTCCTGTTCGGAACCCAGAAAGTACAGGTAGTCCCAGGAAAAGATGCCGGTGTCATGCCCGTCTGAAAAGACCGGCTGCACCGCGTAGTTGCCCACGGGCTCCAGACCATTGAGGTCTACCAGGCGTTTGCCGGTCTGCAGGGTTTCCTGACCCGGGCCATGGCCCTGCACTTCCGCAGACGGCGAATACACACGCATCAACTCAAAGGGAATGCGAAACTGCGCGCCATCGGAGAAACTGATTTCCAGTACCCGCGATTGGTGATGCACTGTCAACGCCTGTGGAGTAGGCGACCCTGCTTGTAAACCTGCCATGGGCAGATTGTAGGGAATGGCCTAGAACCGTGCCGTCACGCTGACATGCAGCTTCTCGTCACCCGCTTTGGGCAGGGCTGGGTTGCCTCCCACGGGTTGGGTTGCGCCACTGGTGATATGCCCCCATTCGGCCGAGAGGTTGAAAGAAGGGCTGTTGAAACGCAGGCCCAGGCCCGCACTGGCCAATTGGTCCATTGCGAGCTTGCCAGCCGTGCCGGCTGCCGTGTTGTTGCTGTTGAGCCAGCCGGCATCCACGAAACCCACCAAGCGCAAACCGGGCCTGAACTCGAAGGTGCTGACTTCCAGATTAACGATACCGCCGTTGTCCCCGGAGATCATGCGCTCCCCAGTGCCGCGCACGGAAGTCGCGCCCCCAAGCCCGAATTGCTCGCCCGCAATCAGCGCATCACCTGAGTACTGCACCTGCGCCCGGGCACTCCACAACCAGCCGCCAGGCAGGGGCGCGAGGTAGCTGACACCAGCATGCAGCACGCTCCAGTTCACCGTGCCAATACGCGCATCTTCGGTCTTGTAGGCGCTCAGGTTATTGCCACTGCTGCCCGGCAAGTTGAAGGCCACATCGGCGTTGTAACTCCAGATGGAGGTGTCTGACTCCATGCGCGAGGTGTATCCCAGCGTGACTGGGCGGCTCCCCCGATCGGACTGGCCGGGAATGACCACGCCGTTGATCTTGCTGGCATCGAATTGTTTTTCATCCAGCGACACGGTCCAATACCGGCGGTTGCCACCCTCGGGAGGCATATAGAGGCTGTAATTTACGCCATAAGTCTGCCCGGCACCCGAACTTGTGAAACTGCCGAAATTACCGATCACATCCGAATTGGTATAGCTCACACCGACAACGCCGCCCTGTTGGTACAGCGGTATACGGTAGTTCAAACCGAGTTGTTTCACGGTCTCGGAGCGCTCCAGCGAGGTCGTGTAGGCCACTGAGAGCTGGTGGTCCCGGTCTAACAGATTGACATGGCCCAGTGCTACCGTCAGGCGGTCGTTGCCAGTCGAGTTGGAGCCGGTGTTGGCCCAATTGACGGAGGCATTCCAGGGTCTGACATCTTTGATTGAAATCTTGGCATCAATCTTGTCAGCCTCGTCCGACTCTTTCACGGTGACCTGCACCTGCTTGGACGGGTTCTCGTTGGCAATGGCTGTTTGCACCGCGAGGATCTTGAAGTTGGGCGTTTCTCCTTCACGCAATTCCGGCACGCTGGCCCGCACATTGGTGTCAGAAAAATTCGCATTGCCTTCCAGCGTGATCTTGCCAATCACAAATTTGACAATGGCCAAGGTCACCTTGCCGCCCAGTTCCTGGGCGGGCAGGGACACACGGTGCAGTGCATAACCCTTGGCCTTGAGTGCGGCCTCCAGGGCGGCCGATGCTTTTTGCAGAGTGTCCAAGCTCGCCTGGGGCACGATGAACGGCGCCAATATCCGCGTCGTCTCATCCTGGCTCAACGGGATATCGCCTGTCAGCTCGAAACCGCTGATGCGGAACTGGGTGCTGGCACCGGTAGCGGCCGGCACTCCTTGCTGTTGTGCCATTGCCTGGAGCGCTGCAGCCGCCATCCATGCGGCCACGGTTCGTTGAAGGGGGCGTTTCATCAAGCTCTGCATGCTGTTCCTAACGGCACATCTTGCCAGCACCCACACCCATATCGTTGAGCAGATTCATCAAGAGCGGATTGCTGGAGTTGGGCATGGGAACGGTATCAAATTGAATGAACAGAGGCATGGTCTCGGGCCGACCGGTACGCCCGTCGTTACCGGCATACCCGGTTTCACCACGCCCCAGTTGCAGCGTTTCACTGGACGAGGTCACTTCGATGTGGCCGTCGCGCACATAGACAAACAAGCCCTCTTCATCGGGCGACACGCCGCCGCCCGAAAACAACTGGTTCAGGTTGACGGGAACTGAATCGGGTCTGGGGAGATTTTCCAGAGTGGACGACGTAATTGGGCGAATGCCACCAGGCCCCACAAACAGACCCTGCCCCGCCTGCAAGACCTGCAACGCCGATTGGCCCTGCGGGGTGACCTCGATCGTGCCCAACCAAGTGAAAAAACTGCAGGCGGCCGAGCTACCGCAATCCAGGTCCAGTCCCGTACCGCGAATACCAACCGTCGCCGTGGGCGTTGCAAAACTCACATTGCGATTGTTGGCCTTGCCAATCAAGCCTGTAAGCGCGCGCATGGAGCCGCGCAGAAGCGATACCAAAAACTTTCCGTCGGCAGGGTTCTTTTCGTCAAAAAGAAAAGAGTCGACACGAAACTGCGAGTTGGCGCCCAAGGTCAGGCGGCTGTCATCGCGAAAAACCAATACGCCGCGCGCACCGGAACCTGTTTCCACCACATCCCCCGGGTACACGCTGCCACCATCCACGACGCGCCGGCGCGTTCCCTGGGTATCCGTGGCATAGGTTTCACCTTGCGAGGCAGCCAACTTGGCGCTCGCCAAAACGGCATTCACGCGGGGCTTTTCCGTCACGCGGGCGGCTTCGGCCTTGCACTCCGGTCCGCACAGGCGGGCATCAAAATCGGTGCCACGTATGCCTATGGTGGCAGTCGCGGTTTGCACCTTGGCCGCATTGGGCGAACCTTTGGAAATCAGGCCAGTCACCGCGCGAAAACCGCCGCGCAGCAGTTGCATCACCATGTTATTGCTCTCGGGCGTACTTTCCTTGAACTGGTAAGTCTGGACAATCAGTTCAGAATTGGGCCGCAAGGTCATGCGGGTACCGTCCTGCAATTTCAAAATGGCCGTCGAGCCTTCCGCCGTGGTCAAACGGTCGCCCTCTTTCAGAGAGAGGCCCTTGCCAAGGGCGCGGGGTGCCTGGCCCTGGCTTTGTGCAAACCCGGCGCCGCGCGCAAACTCCACCTCCCCAGCCGCCTGGGCCCAAGCACTTTGCCAAACGCACAAGACAAGCAAAGCGCCCGTGGCAGCCAGAAGGCGCAAACTTACGGCGTGCATATCTGTCCTTCTACGACCAGTGCGTCCTGGCTGCGATTGCGCGGGTCAAACGGGTCATCACTGAAAGTCTGCTGTTGGTCTACGGCCGCCAAGAACTGATCCAGAAAATCGGACACCGCGCCACCAGGACTCACGACCGCACTGAGTGGAACAGCAGGCGCGGTAACGGCCCCGTTCACATCTGTATAGCTCACAGGATTGCCCGAGCTGAACGCGTTGAAGCCAAAGGTGATTGAGCCCCCCGCCGTGGCGCTCACGCCTGCAGCGGCAATCACACCGCTGTTTTGCACCAGGTTACCGCCAGCATTGAAAGAAATGCCGGCGCCTGTGGACTGGATGACACCGTTTAACGTCAAGTCGGTGGATGCCCCAAGCGTGATACCGCCGCCCGCGGTGATGCCACCCGCACCAATCGTGAGGGGGCTGTGTGCCGCAATACTCACGGCTCCACTCGCAGACACTTTTCCGGTAGTTGTGACTCCACCATAGTTATCCAGCAACACATCGCCATTGGCAACACTCACGCCCAAAACAGTCAAGGCAGCGGGGCTTTCAGAATCATTGTTGTAAAACGTGAGATTGCCACTACCGGTCACGGTGCCCGAAAAGGCGCTGACCGAGTTGCCACTGAGGTTAGTGCCTGTTTTGGATAACGTACTCAGGCTAGCAGCAGTAATGCCATTTCCGCTAATGGCCCCATTAAGCGCAGCCAATGCAATGGAGTTGGCGCCATTAATGGTCACATTGGAACCGTACACGATGTTCCCGGAACTCAAGGTGACGGATGCGCTACCACCACTGCCGGTAGCCCCACCATAGCCACCATAGCCACCACCGACATTGAGGGTACCCACGTTGGTGCCGTAACCTCCGCTCACCGTCACGGCTCCGCCCTTGCCACCACTGGTTGGGGAATAACCATTGTCATAGCCGACACCACCCGTCACATCTATGCCGCCAACACTGACCGCACCGCTCGCGGTAATGGTTACGCTGCCTCCGTTGTAACCGTTGGCCTGGGCCCCATAACTATCACCGTCCACACCTTTAGCAGATATTGCTCCGGTACTCACTTGCGTACCAGAAATACTCACAACGCCTCCACCGTAGCCATTCGCGGAGAGAGTGTCAGTGAATACCACACCACCTGAGGTAATGCTTATATTTCCAGCCGAGCCATCGTTTCGGCCCGAATCCAAAACCATTTGCGACATCGCACCGGAACCAACACCACCCGAACCGGCAGTCAGACTGATATTTCCACCCCTGCTATAAATGGATGCACCGTATCCACCCGTTGCGATGGCATTACCAGCGTTCAATGACACATTCAAAGCGTTTGAATACGACTCTATGGTTCGATGCGAGCCGCCAAAAACGATGTTGTGACCAGCATTCAGCGTCAGCGTCGTGGCAGCGTTGCTGGCACCATAAGTCGAGATATTGCTATTGAGCGTAATGTCGTTGGTGGCGGCCAAAGTGACGTCCGCGTATTCCAACAAATAGCCCACTTGGTTCGCGGTGATATAACTGTTCGTGACAGACGAATAGTCGCTCCAATTGGTACTGTCGCTGATATCCGAGCCACCATAGCCGCAAGCTACGGAGTTATCGATGTCTGCGCAGCCTCCGATAATGATGTTGGTTGGATCCAGCAGCAAACTGCCCTTTTTTCCATGGGCGGCCGTCAAATCCACTGTTCCCCGAAAGTCCAGATACTGCTTGCCGGACACTTCGGCCACGCCGCCATTGCCTCCCAACGCGCCGCCACGTGCGCTCAGAGATCCGAGGTACCGTGTCGCGCCATCCGCCCAAACGACCACTGTGCCACCATCACCGTTCACCAGCGCATCCGCCTTCAGTTGCACTCCCGCAGCAATATCCGTGGTCTGCGCATTGTCCAGCCGGGCGTCCTTGCCCTGGTACCCGCCGCCTACCAAGACCTCGCCACCGCCGAGCGCGCCACTGGCGTCCAGCAAGGCCGTGCTATCCAGCTTGACATGTTTGGCACTGGCAAGGATGCTGCCGCCTTTTTGTCCTAATGCGGCCACTTGTACGGATCCGTCAATGGAAAGTTTGTCAATGGCCTTGAGTACGACCTTGCCGCCCTCGGTGCTGACCGCATTGGCCTGAATCACACCGCTGTGTTTGAGCGTGCCGGCAAAAATACCCACAGCATCGCCGTTCAGTTTCCCCAAATTAATGACCGAATTCTCGGGTGCCTGCAACTGCAACGAGATGCCCTCCAGGCCGCGCGCAGTAATTTCGATCTGCTGACCCGCCGCCAGGATAGTGCTTCCATTGGGCGCTTGAATCAGGGCATTCTTGCCCACTTCCACTGTGCCGCCCAACAACACCACATCGCCGCTACGCGCCAGCACATTTCCATCCACCGACAACTTGCCCGCCGATGAAATGGCATCACCAAACCGCATGCGACCAGCCATCGCGTCGGCATCGGTCATACGCATGGTAGAAGCCGTGAAGCCGGCAGTGTCCACTATCGCGCCAGCACCGACCGTGATCCCGGATTGATTCACCAGAACCAAATTGCCGTTGCTGCTCAATGTGCCAAAGATCAACGATGGCGTGTTTGTAACGACACGGTTGATGGAAGTGCTGGTTGCATTCGGCTGCAGGAAGTGCGTTGTACTCCCCGCAGGAATTGAAAAACTTTGCCAGTTGATGGAAGAATAGTTGCCGCCTGCGCCGTTTTGCGTGGTGACGGTCAGCTTGTTTCCATCCGTGGTCATGGTCGCCTGACCTACAACGGCGACGCCACCAGTCGGATTCGCCCATGCGGTTCTCGCCCCTGCGCCCCAAGCAAGCGCTACCGCCAATGCCAAGGCCAGTGGTGTCGCGACTCCGTAGCTGCCTCCCGCACTGACTAGTGAAACACTGCCGCCCCCACCGTGGCTACTGGTATTCTCCGCAACGGCAACCATGGCGCCCAGGGCGCGGTTCCATACAGTGCGGTAAACGTGATTGAGTGAGGCTTTTGAACCCATGGCGCTACTCCTGTGCAGCGGGGCCAGATGTAACCAAATGCTGCAAAGCAGAATTTAATCATAGTTAGCCCAAAATTCCACGGAAATACTCCACGGATCGGCCGCTTTCCTGCAATTTGCAGGCCTCTTGGACAGATTTGGCTGCTGCACGCAAATCAGTGCGCTGGCACATGGCCGCCACTGCCTCCCCATAATTCGCCTGGTCCTGGTACGCCAGCAGGGCGCAGGACTGCCCAACCAGGCGCAAGGCATTGAAAAGTTGCTCTTGGTGCAGCGGTATCGCCAACTGAGGCAAGCCGGCCAGCAAAAAAGTGGCGCTGGTGCCGTGGTTGGCATGGTGCACAACCCAGTCCGCTTCCGCCGTCACCTGGGCGAGATCGACCAGGTGACTGGTGAACGCCAGACCGGCCCCCGTGTACCGGCTGCGCAGCTCCTCTGAAATGTCGCGCACAAACAACAACACACAAACCTGGGCGGCTTGCAGTGCCTGCAGCAAGAACTCCAAACCTGTGAAATTGCTCAGGTAGCCAAAAACCTTTGGCCCTGTTCCGGCAGGCCATTCGGGGGCGGGTTGCTTCTGCAGGCCCTCTCGGCCCAAGTAGTGAATGCCTGGGCGCGGGCCAAAACAGTCCATCTCAGGCCAGGTCATGAGGCACTGGGCCTCGGCCTGGGCATACAAGGCCCCCAGCCTGGGCATGGCTTGCCCCCCCTGAACAGCATGGACCTGGTTGATCAGCTCCAGCACCTGCTGATCTACGGTACGCAGTTGCTCCATCGCTTCCGCTGTGCGCGGGGCGGTGGGGAAGGCTTGTAATGGCGCCTCCAGCACATCCGTGCGGGGAATGTCGAAACCTGAGCCGACCAGAACCTTGCGGAATCCATAGGTCCAGGCAGCCACCAGCGCCGTAGGACTGTGCTCAAAGAAAACAATGTCCGGGCGCAGCAAATCAAAAATCGCCCGCCAGGCACGCACATAGAGCAACAACTCCTGGGGCGAGGAAAAACACTGAATGGCGAGCAACTGCGCGTAACACTGGATGGCCGTGGCGTCGACCTTGGGCACAAATTGCTTGAAAGGCGCCTGCATCAGGCCAAAGCGCAAACCCGACATGACTTCGGGAATGCGGTGCAGCTCGCGCGCTACGAGCGTGATTTCATGGCCCAGATCCTGCGCCGCCTGGATGGGCGCGCGCAGGTTGCTGAGATGCCCCAGATTCGATCCCTGCTCCCAGACGCACAGGACGCGGGCCATGCCTTGTTACAGCCTGTTCACACCAGGACGCGCTCAATGCCACCGGCATTCGCGGTCTGCACGTATTCGGGCAGCCACTCCTTGCCCAGAATCTGGTTGGCCATCTCCACCACGATGTAGTCCGCCTCCAGCAAACCGTTGCTGAGATCATTGCCGTAGCGGCTCAAACCCTGCAGGCAGCTTGGGCAGCTGGTCAGAATCTTGATGTTGCCTTTTGCGGGCCCTTCGCTACCGGCAGGCGCCGTCAGTGCACGCAAAGCCGTTTCATCCTTGCGCAACTCTTCTTCCTTGCGGAAACGGATTTGCGTGGAAATATCAGGCCTGGTCACGCCCAGCGTGCCGCTTTCGCCGCAGCAGCGCTCGCTCTTGAGCACCGCATCGCCCACCAAGGCCTTGACCGTCTTCATCGGGTCCTGCAGCTTCATCGGCGTGTGGCAAGGGTCGTGGTACAGGTAGCCTGTGCCTGCGCCGCCGTCCGGCACCAGCGTGATGCCCTTTTCCAGCAGGTATTCGTGGATGTCGATGATGCGGCTACCCGGGAATATCTTGTCGAACTCGTAGCCCTGCAACTGGTCGTAACACGTGCCGCAACTGACCACCACCGTTTTGATGTCTAGGTAGTTCAGCGTGTTGGCCACGCGGTGGAACAGCACACGGTTGTCGGTGATGATCTTCTCGGCCTTGTCGGCCTGACCGGACCCGCGTTGCGGGTAGCCGCAGCACAGGTAGCCCGGCGGCAACACGGTTTGCACACCGGCATGCCACAGCATGGCTTGCGTCGCCAAGCCGACCTGGCTGAACAGCCGCTCAGAGCCACAACCGGGGAAATAGAACACGGCCTCGGTTTCGGCTGTGGTCGTTTTCGGGTTGCGGATGATGGGCACGTAATCCGCATCTTCAATGTCCAGGAGCGCACGGGCCGTCTTCTTGGGCAGACCGCCGGGCATCTTCTTGTTGATGAAGTGGATCACCTGCTCTTTGATCGGGGCCGTACCCACCGTTGACGGAGGCTTGTTCGTCTGTTTGCGCGCAGCCAGGCGCAATACCTGGTTGGCCAGACGTTGTGCCTTGAAGCCTATGCCAACCATGCCGGCACGCATCAGCTTGATGGTCTCCGGATTCGTCGCGTTCAGGAAGAACATCGCCGCAGCATTGCCGGGGCGGAACGACTTCTTGCCCATCTTGCGCAACAGGTTGCGCATGTTCATCGTCACGTCACCAAAGTCAATCTTCACCGGGCACGGCGATTCACACTTGTGGCAAACCGTGCAGTGGTCGGCCACGTCTTCAAACTCTTCCCAGTGGCGGATCGAGATACCACGGCGCGTCTGCTCCTCGTAGAGGAAGGCCTCCACCAGCAGGGAGGTAGCGAGGATCTTGTTGCGCGGGCTGTACAGCAGGTTGGCGCGTGGCACGTGCGTCGCGCACACCGGCTTGCACTTGCCGCAGCGCAGGCAGTCTTTGATCGAATCGGCAATATCGCCAATATCGCTCTGCTGCATGATCAGCGACTCATGCCCCATCAGGCCGAACGACGGTGTGTAGGCGTTGGTCAGATCGGCATAGATTTGCACGGGATTATGAGCCGAATTGGCCTCTAGCCCTCGTCCTGCTTGCGCAGGCAGCTCCTGATTTCGTAGCAATTTTCCTTTGTTGAAGCGCCCTTCCGGGTCCACCCGGGCCTTGTAGTCGATGAACGGCTGCAACTCGGCGTCGCTCAAGAACTCCAGTTTGGTGATGCCAATGCCGTGTTCGCCCGAGATCACGCCATCCAGCGAACGCGCCAGCGCCATGATGCGCTTGACCGCTCCGTGGGCGGCTTGCAGCATGTCGTAGTCGTCGCTATTGACCGGGATGTTGGTATGCACATTGCCGTCACCGGCGTGCATGTGCAAGGCCACCCAAACGCGGCCTTTGAGCACGCGCTGGTGAATGCTGCTGCACTCTTTGAGGATGGCTTCGAACGCACCACCCGTAAAGATGTCCTGTAGCGGCGCACGTAGTTGTGTCTTCCAGCTGGCACGCAGCGAATGCTCCTGCAACTGCGGGAACAGCGGGTCCACCTGGTCCAGCCAGCCTTGCCACTGCCCGCGCACCTGCTGGACCAATGCCAGCGCCTGCGACACACGGTCTTCCAGCAGCTCGGCTGCGGGAACTGCATCGTCCACCTTGCCCAACGGCAGATTGCCTTGGGCCAAAAACTCGGTCAGTGCATCGCACAGCGCCAGCTTGTTGCGCAGGCTCAGCTCGATATTGATGCGCTCAATACCATCCGTGTACTCGGCCATGCGCGGCAGCGGGATCACCACGTCTTCATTGATCTTGAACGCGTTGGTGTGTTTGCTGATAGCCGCAGTTTTCTTGCGGTCCAGCCAGAATTTCTTGCGCGCCTCGGGGCTGATAGCGATAAAACCTTCGCCACTGCGCGAGTTGGCAATGCGCACCACTTCGGACGTGGCACGGGCCACGGCATCGGCATCGTCACCGGCGATGTCACCGACCAGCACCATCTTGGGCAGACCGCCACGCTTGCTCTTGGTCGCGTAGCCCACCGCCTTCAGGTAACGGTCATCCAAATGTTCCAGCCCGGCCAGCAGCACGCCAGAGCGCTTCTGCTCGGCAAACATGAAATCCTTGATCTCGACGATGCTGGGCACGGCGTTGCGGGCATGGCCAAAGAACTCCAGGCACACGGTGCGCGTGTGCGACGGCATACGGTGCACCACCCAGCGCGCACTGGTGATAAGACCGTCTGTGCCCTCTTTCTGGATGCCCGGCAAGCCGCTCAAGAATTTGTCGGTGACGTCTTTGCCCAAACCCTCTTTACGGAAGGTGGAGCCAGGAATGTCCAGCCGCTCAGTGCGGATCGGCGTCTTGCCGTCCGCCTTGAAATACTGCAGCTCGAAGCTGGCAACGTCCACGTCATGGATCTTGCCCATGTTGTGGTTGATACGTGTCACTTCCAGCCATTCAGCCTGCGGCGTCACCATGCGCCACGAGGCCAGGTTGTCCAGCGCCGTGCCCCACAGCACGGCTTTTTTGCCGCCCGCGTTCATGGCGATATTGCCGCCGATACACGAAGCCTCGGCCGATGTCGGATCAACGGCAAACACAAACCCGCCGCGCTCGGCCGCATCGGCCACGCGCTGCGTTACCACGCCCGCCTCGGACCAGACGGTTGCCACTTCGCGGTCCATACCGGGCAGCGTTTTCATCTCCACCTCGGTCATGGCTTCGAGCTTTTCGGTGTTGATCACCGCGCTTTTCCAGGTCAGCGGAATCGCACCGCCGGTATAACCCGTACCGCCGCCACGCGGAATGATGGTCAGGCCCAGGTCAATACAACCCTTGACCAGACCGGCCATTTCTTCTTCCGAATCGGGCGTCAGCACCACAAACGGGTACTCCACGCGCCAATCGGTTGCATCGGTCACGTGGGACACGCGGCTCAGGCCGTCAAACTTGATGTTGTCCTTGGCGGTGAGGCGGTTCAGCAGTTTTTGCGTCTTCTTGCGCAGCGCGGCCACTTCGACAAAAGCCGCGTCAAAAGCCTTCACGGCAGCGCGTGCGGCCACCAGAAGCGTGCCTACCATGGCGTCGCGCTCAGGATCAGCCTCCGGGGTACGGCGCTTCTCCACCTCGGTCAGGCGGTGCTGCAGCGCATCGACCAGCAAACGGCGGCGCTTGGGGTTGTCCAGCAGGTCATCCTGCAAATAGGGGTTGCGTTGTACCACCCAGACATCACCCAGCACTTCATACAGCATGCGTGCCGAGCGACCGGTCCGACGCTCACCACGCAGTTGGTTCAGCAGCTCCCAGGCAGACGCACCCAACAGGCGAATGACGATCTCGCGGTCGGAAAAGGAGGTGTAGTTGTAGGGGATTTCGCGAATGCGTTCGTGCACATGCGGCGCAGCGCCAGCAGCCGACAGGAGGTGATTGAGCGAGGTGGGGGCGTTCATCGGGTGTACTTTGGCAGGAGAACGATGTTACCGCAGCGCAACAAAGCATTACTTTTGACTAGTGGAAACCCCTGACCGCCGATGCCGGAGCGCTGGGCTTTAATCAGATTGCAACAAATTTGACATGTTTGCCGCTTAGCATCCATGCGTCTTATAACCAGGAGAATCCATGAACTTCCAGCGCAGAGCTATGGCCATTGCCGCCATCACCGCAGCCGCTTTTTCCGTCCCCGCCCAGGCCCAGACCGAAATCCAGTGGTGGCACTCCATGACCGCCGTGAATGGCGAATGGGTCAACGACCTGGCCAAGGAATTCAACGCCAGCCAAAAAGACTACAAGATCATGCCCACGTTCAAGGGCACCTATGACGAGTCCATGACCGCTGCCGTGGCCGCCTTCCGCGCCGGTAACGCACCGCACATCCTGCAGGTGTTTGAAGTGGGCACGGCCACCATGATGGCCAGCAAGGGCGCTGTGGTCCCGGTGGGCAAGGTCATGACCGACGCCGGTTACAAGTTCGACCCCAAGGTCTACATCCCCGCTGTGGCCGGCTACTACACCTCGCCCGCCGGCCAGATGCTGAGCTTCCCGTTCAACAGCTCCACCACCGTGTTCTATTACAACAAGGACGCTTTCAAAGCAGCCGGACTGGACACCGAAAAAGCCCCAGCCACCTGGGCTGAAGTCGCGCTGGCTGCGGCAAAACTCAAGGCCAGCGGCCACAAGTGCCCGATTTCCCTGTCCTGGCAAGGTTGGACCCAACTGGAGAGTTTCTCCGCATGGCACAACGTGGAATTTGCCAGCAAGCAAAACGGCTTGGCCGGGCTGGACGCCCGCATGAAGGTCAACACCCCCCTGCACATCCGCCACATCGAAAACTTGGCCAATATGGCCAAACAAGGCCTGTTTGTCTACAAGGGCCGTGGCAACGTACCTGAAGCCAGCTTTGTCTCGGGCGAGTGCGCCATGATGACCACGTCGAGCGGCTTCTACGGCAACGTCAAGAAGAACGCCAAGTTCGCCTTTGGCCTGGCTCCTCTGCCCTACTACCAGGACGTCCCCGGTGCACCACAAAACACGGTGATTGGTGGCGCCAGCCTGTGGGTCATGGCCGGCAAGAAGGCCGAGGAGTACAAAGGTATTGCCAAGTTCTTTGACTTCCTGTCCAAACCCGAAGTGCAGTCCGCCAGCCACAAGCGCACCGGCTACCTGCCCATCACCACTGCGGCTTACCAACTGACCGAGAAGTCTGGTTTCTACAAGGAAAACCCCGGCACCGACGTAGCCGTGACGCAGATGGTTCGCAAGGTGACCGACAAATCGCGCGGTATTCGCCTGGGCAACTATGTGCAGATTCGCGCCATCGAGGACGAAGAGCTGGAACAAGTCTGGGCTGGCAAAAAGACCGCCAAAGAAGCACTCGATGCCATCGTGAAACGCGGCAACGAGCAGTTGGAGCGGTTCGAAAAAGCCAACAAGTAAGCGAGTGGCTTAACATCTGGAAGTGGCGGCGCGTGCCGCCACTTTTGTTTCCCCCTATTGCATGTTTGTGATGTCTGATTACCTGAATCCTGTGTATGGCCACTGAAAAAAGAGTCGTTTTCAAGTCCGCATGGCTGCCGTGGGTGCTGCTGGCCCCCCAGGTCGCTGTCATCGCCATTTTCTTTTTCTGGCCTGCGGCACAGGCGCTGCTGCAATCGGTGCAGCAAAGCGATGCCTTTGGCACCTCGGTGCAGTTTGTCGGGCTGGAAAACTTCCGCAACCTCTGGAATGACGAGTCGTACCTGGAGTCCTTCAAGACAACCGCCGTGTTCTCGTCGCTGGTCGCGGTACTGGGTTTGTCCCTCTCACTGACTCTGGCCATTTTTGCCGACCGGGTGGTGCGCGGCTCCGGCCTGTACCGTACTTTTTTGATCTGGCCTTACGCGGTGGCGCCTGCGGTGGCGGGTGTGTTGTGGCTGTTCATGTTTGCCCCCAGCATTGGCATCGTGTCGTATGGCATTCGCCAGCTTGGCATGGCCTGGGACCCTTTGCTCAACAGCAACCACGCCATGGCACTGATTGTCATGGCCGCCGTGTGGAAGCAGATTTCCTACAACTTCCTGTTCTTTCTGGCGGGTTTGCAGTCGATCCCCAAATCGCTCATCGAAGCTGCCGCCATGGACGGTGCGCGCCCCTGGCGCCGGTTCTGGACTATCCAGTTCCCGCTGTTGTCGCCCACCACGTTCTTTCTGCTGGTGATCAACATCGTCTACGCGTTTTTTGACACCTTCGCCATCGTGGACGCTGCCACCAAAGGCGGGCCCGGCAAAGACACTGCCATTCTGGTCTACAAGGTCTACTTCGACGGTTTCAAGGCCATGGACCTGGGCGGATCGGCTGCGCAGTCGGTGGTGCTCATGGTCATCGTGGTCGCGTTGACCGTGGTGCAGTTCCGGTTCGTTGAGAAAAAGGTGAACTACTGATGGTTGAAAGACGCCCCTGGCTGGACTTTTTGTCACACGCCATTCTGATCATCGGTGTGCTGGTCATTGCCTTTCCGGTCTACATCACCTTTGTGGCCTCCACGCACACCACACAAGAGGTGGTGCAGTCGCCCATGCCACTGTTCCCCGGCACGCACCTGATAGACAACTACGCCACCGCCCTGTCGGGTGAGCGCACCGGCACCGGGTCACACGCCTCCGTGGGCCGCATGATGGTGGTGAGTCTGGTGACTGCGCTGGTCATCTCGCTGGGCAAGATCGCTATCTCGCTGTTGTCGGCCTTTGCCATCGTCTACTTCCGCTTCCCGTTTCGCATGGCGTTTTTCTGGGCCATCTTTGTCACGCTGATGCTGCCGGTGGAGGTGCGCATTGGCCCCACCTACCAGGTAGTGGCCGATCTGGGCATGCTCAACAGCTACGCCGGTCTGACCATCCCCCTGATCGCCTCTGCCACGGCCACCTTCCTGTTCCGCCAGTTTTTTCTGACGGTGCCCGACGAACTGGTCGAGGCCGCGCGGGTCGATGGGGCCGGGCCGTTGCGATTCTTCAAGGACATTCTGGTACCGCTCTCCAGCACCAGCATTGCGGCACTGTTTGTGATCCAGTTCATCTACGGCTGGAACCAGTACCTGTGGCCGCTGCTGGTCACGACCCAAGAAAACATGTACCCGGTGGTGGTGGGCATCAAGCAGATGATCTCTGGCGGCGATGCGCAAACCGAGTGGAACATCGTCATGGCCACCGCCATGATGGCCATGTTGCCCCCCGCACTGGTCGTCATGCTCATGCAGAAGTGGTTTGTCAAAGGCTTAGTGGATACGGAAAAATAAATGGCTTCCATCGAACTCAACAACATCATCAAGCGCTACGGCAGTGGCAAGACGGCCAACCAGGTCATCCACGGCGTCAGCGCGCAGATCCATGACGGCGAATTTGTCGTCATCGTCGGGCCCAGCGGCTGCGGCAAGTCCACGCTCCTACGCATGGTGGCCGGCCTGGAAGAAGTGAGCGAAGGCCAGATCTCCATCGGTGGCAAGGTCGTCAACGACCTGGAGCCGTCCGACCGCGACATCGCCATGGTGTTCCAGAACTACGCGCTGTACCCGCACATGAGCGTGTTCGACAACATGGCCTATGGTCTGAAGATCGCCAAAGTGCCGGTGGATGAAATCCGCGCCCGCGTGGACAAGGCCGCCAAGATTCTGGAGCTCGCGCCCTACCTGGAGCGCAAGCCACGCGCCCTCTCGGGCGGCCAGCGCCAGCGTGTCGCCATGGGCCGTGCCATCGTGCGCCAGCCCCAGGTGTTTTTGTTTGACGAGCCGCTCTCCAACCTGGATGCCAAATTGCGCGCCCAGACCCGGCTGGAAATTCAGAAGCTGCACCGTGAGCTGGGCATCACCAGCCTGTTTGTCACGCACGACCAGGTCGAAGCCATGACGCTGGCGCAGCGCATGATCGTCATGAACGGCGGTGTGATGGAGCAGTTCGGCACGCCCGAAGAGGTCTACACCCGCCCGGCCAGCACCTTTGTGGCCAGCTTCATTGGCTCGCCGCCCATGAACCTGCTCAAAAATGCCCCGGACGCCAAACCCGGCACCATCACCGGCATCCGCCCCGAGCACCTGGACATCACGCCTACCGGTTGGGCGCTGCAGGTGGAGGCCGTGGAAATGCTGGGTGCCGAGCGCCTGATTTACGGCAAGTGGGCACACAGTGCCACCGACGAGCTGCTGATCATCCGCACCGAAGAATCACACGCTGTACCCGCGCTGGGCGCCACGCTGCACGTAACACCGCGTGTGGACCGCCTGCACCATTTCGACGCAGCCACCGGTAAATGTCTGTAAATATGGCCCCCACGCTTGTCACTGCGTGTACTACGCTGCCCCCCGAGGGGGCTCTCACGCCTTGGGGCGGCCCGGCGGCGTTCGCATGAGTTTTTCCTCCCTCCCCGTCTGGCCTTACCCACGCTGGGTCGCCCACCGCGGTGCCGGCAAGCTGGCGCCAGAGAACACGCTGGCCGCCTTCCGCCTGGGCGCAAGCCACGGCTACCGCATGTTCGAATGTGATGTGAAGCTCAGCGCCGACGGTGTACCGTTCCTGATGCACGACGCCACGCTGCAGCGCACCACCAATGCCCGCGCAAAAATAGGCCAAGGCCAGAGTGCCGTAGGCGGTGACCATCCCTGGAGCGCGCTGTCGCAACTGGACGCAGGCAGTTGGCACAGCCGCAGCTACGCAGGTGAGCCCCTGCCCACGCTGGACGCCATTGCGGCCTACTGCCTGGGCAACGGTTATTTCCTGAACATCGAGATCAAACCCACACCCGGCACCGAACGCCACACCGGCGAGGTGGTGGCCCAGCACGCAGCGCGCCTGTGGCAAGGCCAGGCCGTGCCGCCGCTGCTGACATCCTTCAACCCTGAGGCCCTCGAAGGGGCGCAAGCCACCGCCCCCGCGCTACCGCGTGGCCTGCTGCTGGACAGCTTGTGGACCGGCTGGCTGGAAACTGC
Source organism: Rhodoferax saidenbachensis (assembly GCF_001955715.1). Lineage (NCBI taxonomy): Bacteria > Pseudomonadati > Pseudomonadota > Betaproteobacteria > Burkholderiales > Comamonadaceae > Rhodoferax > Rhodoferax saidenbachensis. The sequence goes on from NZ_CP019239.1 coordinate 3,345,765, forward strand.
TTTGAAAATAGGCTGCCAGGCCATCGTCTGCAACCATGCGTTGTGGGATACCAGCAGCGTGACGCAGGCCCAGAGTGCGGGCTTCAGAACGCTGAGTTACACCGTGAATGACGAATGGGCCGCGCAACGCCTCATCGATCTGGGCACCGACGGCATCATCACCGACCGCGTGGATCTGTTCAGCCCGGCATAACGGCGCGGGCCTTGCAGTTACTTCGGTGCCACACAGGCGGGCACCTCAAACCCGGACACACGGGCCTCCCGTCGCCATTCCACGTCGCACGGCAGCACTGCCAGCGCTTGGTCTATCTGGGCAGCCAGCCCGGGGTTGTTCAGGCCAACAAAAATATGGCGTTGGAACGACGCCGCTTCCAGCCTGGGAATAGCCACCAGTTCGGCGCTCAGCCCCGATTTGGCGGCCAATGACAGGTACAACAAGCGAGCCATCTGCGTGAAGTCGGCACGGCCCAGGGAGACCTTGCGCAGGTTGTCCAACTCGCTGCTGCCAAGGTCCAGCTTGAGCTCACCCTTCGCCACCATCTCGTCCAGCCCGCTGTACTGGTTACCCCGGATGGCGCCCATGGTCATGCCCTGGAGTTCCTTGAGCTTGGTGTAACGGGGCTTTTGCGGCCCCCGAAAGACCAGCACGTTGTGGTCTTCGAACAAGGGGCGCGACCAGAGGTAACGCGTCTTGTCCGGGTCACTCACAAACGGGGGCGCGAGCAAAAGGGCCACACCGTCAAACTTGCCTTCCACCGCCAGGGGCCCGGCCAGCAGCCGCGCACGCGGAATGTTCTCCAGCTTGAAGGTGTGCTGGCCCTTGAAATGCCGGTTGAGGAAGGCCACCAGGGTAGGCGCCACGCCCGAGCCGTCTTCGTTGGCAAACGGAGGGAATAAATAGGTGTTGTAGGCCACCAGCTCGGCAGCCGGCGCAGCGGGCGGCGTTACCAAAACCACCGCGCAACCCAGCCAAGCCGCCATTCGCCTTCGCAAACCGTGCAACGCAGTGTGCATAAGCCCTCCCCTGTCGGTTAGCCCCCGCGGGCCACGCCCCAATTGACGATACGCACCAGTATCGACGCAATACCAGCCGCGGGATCCTAGCCCCGCCTGCCCATGTAAAGCTCAGCGGCGCATCGCCCACCACTGGCTGGTGGCGGCTACAAACACCAATGCGGTGTAGCTGGCCATCTTGCCGTCGCGCCCAAAAAACCACAGGCCAATCAGCAGCGCCAGCGTACCCGCTATGGTATTGATAGCTGCTTGCGCAAGCAGCGTGTTGGCTACGGGCTTTTTTCGCATAAAAACCGGCCCCAGAGCGGCCAGCACCAGCCCCACGGCCAGTGCGGGGGCCATGAAATTGAGCAGGTGATTGAGCAGGTCTAGCGGTCCCATGGACATGGGCGCAAAGGCCCCAAATTGGTGAAAGTGGCGTAGATTTTATAATCGGGGACGAATCCCCTCAGAGCAGCACCGCGCAAGCGGCGTTTTGCCCGCAACCCAACACCCATGGCCGTCTGGACTTTAGGCATTAACCACACCACCGCACCGCTGGATATGCGGGGCCGGTTTGCGTTTGCCATGGACCAGATCGAGCCGCATTTGCGCGGCCTGCGCCAGTCGATGGCGCGTGCACCCGAGGCGGCCATCGTCTCCACCTGCAACCGCACCGAGATCTACTGCGCCGGTGACGCGTCCGAGCTGGAGCAGACGCTGGACTGGCTGGCCAAGTCCGGCGGCGTCTCCCCCAACGAGCTGCGCGCCCACTCCTATTCGCTGCAGGACGGCCAGGCGGCACGCCACGCCTTCCGCGTCGCCAGCGGGCTGGATTCCATGGTGCTGGGCGAGCCGCAGATCCTCGGCCAGCTGAAAGACGCCGTGCGCGCCGCCGATGCCGCTGGTGCTTTGGGCACCACGCTGTCGCAGTTATTCCAGCGCTCCTTTGCCGTGGCCAAGGAAGTGCGCACTTCCACCGAAATCGGCGCCCACAGCATCAGCATGGCCGCCGCCGCAGTACGCCTGGCCGGCAACCTGTTTGAAGACCTGGGCAAAGTGCGCGTGTTGTTTGTCGGCGCCGGCGAAATGATCGAGCTGTGCGCCACCCACTTCGCCGCCAAGAACCCCAAGAGCATCGCCATCGCCAACCGCACGCTGGAACGCGGCGAAAAACTCGCCAGCCGTTTTGGCGGCGAGGTCATGCGCCTGGCAGACCTGCCAGACCGCCTGCACGAATTCGACGCAGTCATCAGTTGTACCGCCAGCACCCTGCCCATCATCGGTCTGGGTGCCGTGGAGCGCGCGCTGAAGAAACGCAAACACCGCCCGATGTTCATGGTCGACCTGGCCGTGCCGCGCGACATTGAGCCCGAAGTCAAGAAGCTGGGCGACGTCTACCTCTACACCGTGGATGACTTAGCCAATGTGGTGCAAACCGCCCAGGCAAGCCGCCAGGCCGCCGTGGCACAGGCCGAGGCCATCGTGGACGCCGGTGTGCAAAGCTTCATGCACTGGGTGGACCAGCGCAGCGCCGTACCGCTGATCCAGCAGCTCAACGCCCAGGCCGACGAATGGCGTGCCATCGAACTGGCCCGCGCGCGCAAGCTGCTGGCCAAGGGCGAAGACGTGGACGCCGTGCTCGAAGCCCTGTCCAAGGGCCTCACCCAAAAAATGCTGCACGGCGCAATGGCCGAGCTGCATGCCGGCGATGCTGCCGCACGCGAGCGCGCCAGCAGCGCCATCTCGCACTTCTTCCTGCGCAACAGCCGTTAGCGACGCTGCCCTGTGCAGCGCTGCCCCTTCGACATGCTCGGGGCAAACGGCTCTTACGCCGCCCTCCTGCTTTCCCCGTTCGGACTGAGCCTGTCGAAGTCCTCACCAAATAACTCGACCATGAAACCCTTTCTCCGCCAACAACTCGCCCGTTACACCGACCGCCAGGGTGAACTCGAATTCCTGCTGTCCCGCGAAGACATCATGAAAGACATGGAGCAGTTCCTCAAACTCTCCCGCGAGCACACCGATGTGTCTGCCGTCGCATCGCGCTGGGCGCGCTACCAGCAGCGCGAGGCTGATCTGGCCAGCGCAGAGGAGATGAAGAGCGACCCCGATATGGCGGAAATGGCCGAGGAAGAAATCACCAGCGCCACCGCGGAGCTTGCGCAACTGGAAGCCGAGTTGCAGCGTATGCTGCTGCCCAAAGACCCGGACGATGCGCGCCCGGCGTTTGTGGAAATCCGCGCCGGCACGGGCGGCGACGAGTCGGCGCTGTTTGCGGGTGACTTGCTGCGCATGTACACCCGCTATGCCGACCGCTGCGGCTGGAAGACCGAGATCGTCAGCGAATCGCAAAGCGAGCTGGGCGGCTACAAGGAAGTCGTGGTTCGCATGGAAGGCCACCACAACGGCACCGGCGCTTACGGCGCGCTGAAGTTTGAATCCGGTGGCCACCGCGTGCAGCGCGTGCCCGCGACCGAAACGCAAGGCCGCATCCACACCAGTGCCTGCACCATCGCCGTGCTGGCCGAGCAGGACGAAGCTGAGGCGATCAAGATCAACCCATCCGATCTGCGCATCGACACCTACCGCGCCAGCGGCGCTGGCGGCCAGCACATCAACAAGACCGACTCGGCGGTGCGCATCACGCACATCCCGACCGGCATCGTGGCTGAATGCCAGGACGGCCGCAGCCAGCACAGCAACAAGGCGCAAGCGCTGAAGGTGTTGACCGCCCGCATCCACGAAAAAGACCGCAGCGAGCGCGCTGCCAAAGACGCCGCCGAGCGCAAGAGCCTGGTCGGTAGCGGGGACCGCAGCGACCGCATCCGCACCTACAACTTCCCGCAAGGCCGACTGACCGACCATCGCATCAACCTGACGCTGTACAAGCTGCTGCAGATCATGGAAGGCGACCTGCAGGACGTGGTGGACGCGCTGCAAGCCTATGAGGCGGCAGAGCAACTGGCGGCGCTGGAACTCAGCAACGTTTAAGTGCCTTTTTGGCCTCCAGCCCTTACAGCAATTGCGCAAGCAGCTATACATTCAATAGCAAAATGGACATCACCCAGATGTTGCACCACCTCCAGTCCCTGGGTCTGGAGCGCCTGGACGCGCAACTGCTGACCCTGCACGCCCTGGGCCGCGCTGAACACGACCGCGCCTGGCTGCTCGCGCACGACACCGATGTGTTGCCCGAAGCTGTGATGAAAGCCTTGGAGGCCCTGGCCTTACGCCGCCTGCGTGGTGAGCCTGTGGCCTACCTCACCGGCCACAAGGAGTTCTACGGCCTGAACCTTGCCGTGGATGCGCGTGTGCTGGTGCCAAGGCCTGATACCGAAACGCTGGTGGAGTGGGCGCTGGAGGCATTGGCTCCATCGACCGCGATCTCCGTTCGGGCTGAGCCTGTCGAAGCCCAGCCCCTGTCGGTGATAGATCTCGGCACCGGCAGCGGCGCCATCGCACTGGCGCTCAAACACACACGACCTGCATTGCGGGTCCACGCGGTCGACTACAGCACCGACGCACTCGCGGTGGCGCAAGCCAATGCGCAACGTCTACAGTTGGACGTGCAGTTCAGCCAGGGCTCTTGGCTAACCGGCGTTGGGGGGTGCTTCCACGCCATCGTCTCCAACCCGCCCTATATCGCGGCGCAAGACCCGCATCTGGAGGCACTGATCCACGAGCCAGCCCAGGCGCTGGCCAGCGGGAGCGATGGGCTGGACGACATCCGAACCATCATTGCGCAGGCGCCTGCGCATCTCTTGCCTGGTGGCTGGCTGTTGCTGGAGCATGGGTATGACCAAGCGGAGGCTGTGCGTTCACTGCTGGCGGCAGCGGGGTTTGCGGATGTGCAGTCGCGGCGGGATTTGGCGGGGATTGAAAGGTGTAGTGGGGGGCGATTGGTCACTTAGGTTTTACGTCCTGCGGTTTTGCGAAACGCAAGCGTCAATCGGTTGCGTTTTGGTTGGATTTTTTCTTCTGTGACAAGCCGGGTTTCGGCCCGGCGGCCGCCTCACTTTTCTTGCTTCGCTGTATGGACCGGAGACATAGGTAACAGGTGTGCCAGGACATGGGTAACACCTTGCTCAACCACCTGCGCGCAGGGCATGCAGGTCAATTTGCATGAAAAGCTGATGACAGAAGTACACATCATGCACCCCATCTCGCCCCAGATGGGGGCGAATACCGATAGGCAGCCGATGCAGTGCTGTTGAGGTTCTCAGCGTGTGGCCTCGGAAGCGAATGAAACCATTCCAGCCCACCGTCACCACGATATCGGTGCTCGGATATTCAATCTCCTTGAGGTGCTCTGGATAGCCCAAGATGCTGGCCCGGTAATGTTGGGCAGGCACTGTCATCTGCAACGCCTCGTGCGGGCGCTCGCAGTTGTAGGTCTGGCGCCAAGCGTCGAACGCGCACTGCACTGACGCGTGATCCCTGAAGTGCTGTCCCGCGATCACTTCCACGCCCAAGGAGCGATGGAATCGCTCCAGCTTCCCATTGGTCTGTGGATGATACGGCGCGCTGAAGCTCACGCGCACGCCCAGCCGGATCAACCAGATCGCCAGCTCACTCAGGCTACGCCCGCCCGCGCTGGGGCTACCCCAGGGCGCACCGTTGTCGGCATTGATGCGTAGCGGCAGCCCATAGAGACGAAACACCTCAATGAGCCTGGCCTGTACGCTGGCGGCGTCGGTGCGCGATAGTGCGCCGAGCAGCAAATTGAAGCGTGAGTGATCGTCCAACAGCGTGAGCCCATGGCAGCGCCCGGCTATGGTGGCGAAGTGACCCTTGAAGTCGATTTGCCACAGACTGTTAGGTGCATCGTGCTCGAAGCGTTGCCAAGGCTGTGCAGCACGGCTGGCTTGGGGCGTGATGAGACCGTGGCGATGCAGGATATGAGTGACCGTGCTGGGCGCGAGTTGGGCTTGACCAAGGTCGGCCAGGCGCCGGGCAATCTTGCGCCCGCCCCAGGCCGGGTGCTCGCCACGCAGGGCCAGCACAGCTTGTTCGGTGGTTTCGGGGCTGCGTGCGGGTGAGGTATGCGGACGCCGGCTACGGTCAGTCAGCACCGCCTGCAATCCATCGCTTGCTCGGGCCAGCCACTTGTAGCCCGTCTTGGGGCTGATGCCGAAGCGCCGGCACAGCTCTCGCTTGTTTGCGCCCTCCTGGCTGGCCAGGAGGACAAATTCTTGACGCAGGGACACGGTGCTCTTCTCCATCCAAACCATGGGACTCCTCCAAGGGTTTACAACCCTCGCAAGCGTTACCCATGTCCTGGCACACCTGTTACCTATGTCTCCGGTCCATACACTTCGCCAAGAAAAGTAAGCAAAAGAAGGCGAGCCGGATGCGTCGGCCCTGCGGGCACGCTGCGTTGCTCGGTTTGGGCGGGGTGCGCGCAAACTCGCTACGCTCAAACATGCACGCCCCTGATCCGCCCAAACCTGCGCTACTCGCCTCCTCATTACGGCGCTAACGCCAATCCAACAGCCGGATAGCAAATACCGAACTTCGTCCGCGCCTAGCGCGGACGGGTATTCATCTCACTAGGCCGAGCGTAGCGACGGCCCGTAAGTCGCCCTCATCCCTTCTGGCTGCGCCGAGGAGCGCAGCAGGCGGTGGATCAAGGGGCGTGCATGTTTGAGCGCAGCGAGTTTGCGCGCACCCCACCGCATTCGAGCACCACAGGTTGCCCCGGAGCGCAGCGTAGGGGTCGCAGACAGCAGTGTCGCCTTTTCTTTGCTTACTTTCTTTTGGCGAAGCAAAAGAAAGTGAGTGCGCTGTCGGGCGCACAACCCGACACGCTAAAACCACCAGAAACCTCACCAAACATCAAAGACATTCAGGCCCATAACCCGCATAGCAACTGCGCAAACAGCTATCAATACCATAGCGGATCTGCCACTCTTGAAGTACACACAATCAACAGATACACCACCTCACCACATTGGTGCACCAGCGCCAACGAGGTGCAGAACAACGCTCCGGGCAATTCGTTGTTTACAGTGACCACCAGTTGTCGCTAGACTGCAGCGACCATCCGCCCCTTACATTGCGATAGGTCATGCGAATAAAAAAATCCGTTGGACGTGCCTTGCACATGGGCACCACTTGCTTGTGGGCATCCGCATGGCTCTTCGCCCTGGTCGGTCAGGCTGCGGCACAAGCCCCCGTATGCAAATCCCTGGTGGCCACAGGCAACCCCGAGTATTCGCCCTACCTGTGGCGTGATCCCGTGGACGAGACCCGGCTCATCGGTGCCAACGCGGACCTGATGCAATTGCTCTCGCGGGAAATCGGTATCCCCATCGAGGTGAAGTACCTGGGCTCCTGGGCTCGCGTGCAGGAGCAGGCCAAAAGTGGCAAGGTGGATCTGATTGCCGGTGCATTCTTCACGCTGCCGCGGTTGGAATACATGGACTACTTTTACCCCGCCTTTCGGGCCACACGCACGGTGATCTGGACGTTGGACAAGAACACTTTCGCCTACCGGACCTGGGCGGATCTCAAGGGCCGCAAGGGGCTAACGGTGATCAACAACAGCTTTGGTGAAGCGTTTGACCGCTACGCCAAAGCGTCCCTGCAGATTGACGAAGTGCCCCAGCTGGAGCAGGCCTTTCGCATGTTGTCGGTGGGTCGCGCGCAGTACATCGTCTACGAAGAAGACCCTGGACTGGCCCTGGCCGCGAAGCTCAACTACGCCGGCATGCAGACTTCTACAGTAGCCGTCAGCAACGAGGGGCTGCACCTCACGCTCGCCCACCAGTCACCCTGCAATACCGGTGAGATGCGCGGGCGCATTGCCAAGGCTCTACACAAGCTCACCCGCGACAACGTGATGAAGAAGCTGGTGGAAGCCAACATCCAGATCTGGCGCAAACAGGCGGGGCAATAGCCGCTGGCCGCTCAGGCAGCCACTTCTTCGCGTTCCTGTTGGGGCACCAGCCCCAGGCGGTTCACGCCGCTGATCAATGCCTTGACCGACGCCGTGACGATGTTGGTGTCCATGCCCACGCCAAAACGCTCCGCGCCGCCTTGCGCAGATACCAGTTCCATAAATGCACAGGCCTGGGCTTCACCGCCTTCGGTGCTGGCCTTGGTGGAGCGTTCCTCATAGCTGCGCACCTGCACCTTGATGCCGATGGTCTGCAAAGCATGCACGGTCGCGTCGATGGGCCCGTTGCCTTCGCCACTCAGCAGCATGGGCTGGCCATTCACCTTCACACCAATGCGGATGCCCTGCACATGCTGTTTGCCTTGCACGCCCGCGTGGTCGAACAGGTGGTGCTCCACATAACGCACGTTGGCGGCCGGTGCGCTGAGGTAGGTGGTGTCAAACAGATCCCAGATGTTCTGCGCTGTCATCTCGCCACCATGGGTGTCGGTGTGGGCCTGCACTTCACCCGAAAACTCGACCTGCAAGCGCCGCGGCATGACCACACCAAACTCGGCTTCCATCAGGTAGGCCACGCCGCCCTTGCCGCTCTGGCTGTTGACGCGGATCACCGAGTCGTAGCTGCGACCCACGTCAGCGGGATCGATGGGCATGTAGGGCACGTTCCACAAACCATCGGGCTTCTGCGCTGCAAAGCCTTTTTTGATGGCGTCCTGGTGCGAGCCGCTGAAGGCGGTGAACACGAGGTCGCCCACATAGGGGTGGCGCGGGTGGATAGGCAACTGGTTGCAGTGTTCCACGGTGCGGGCCACAGCGTTGATGTCAGAAAAATCCAGCCCCGGGGACACACCTTGGGTGTACAGGTTGAGCGCCAAGGTAACGATGTCCACATTGCCAGTGCGCTCACCATTGCCAAACAGGCAGCCTTCCACACGGTCAGCGCCAGCCATCAGGGCCAGTTCGGCAGCAGCCACGCCAGTGCCACGGTCGTTGTGCGGGTGCAAGCTCAGCACGACGCTGTCGCGGCGCGCCAGGTGGGTGTGCATCCACTCGATCTGGTCGGCATAGATATTGGGCGTCGACACTTCCACCGTGGCAGGCAGGTTGAGGATGACCTTGTTGTCGGGTGTGGCGCCCCACTCGGCAGTGACTGCATCGCACACCTCACGGGCAAATTCCAGCTCGGTGCTGGTGAACACTTCGGGGCTGTACTGCAGCACCCATTCGGTCTCGGGCTGCTGGGCGGTAAGCCGCTTGATGGTGCGCACGGCGGACACTGCGAGTTCTTTCACCTCGTCCTTGTTCATACCAAACACCACTTCGCGGAACACCGGTGCGGTGGCGTTGTAGACATGGACAATGGCACGGCGCGCACCCTTCAACGATTCAATCGTGCGCTCAATCAACGGATCGCGTGATTGCGTGAGCACTTCGATGGTCACATCGTCGGGCACATGGCCGCCTTCGATCAGGGTGCGGACAAAGTCAAAGTCAGTCTGCGAGGCGCTAGGGAAGCCGACCTCAATCTCCTTGAAACCGATCTGGCACAGCGTGCGGAACATGCGCATCTTGCGCTCGCCGTTCATGGGCTCGAACAAAGACTGGTTGCCGTCGCGCAGGTCCGTGCTCATCCAGATGGGCGGCGCAGTGATGGTGCGCGTGGGCCACTGGCGATTCGGCAAGTCAATGGCGGGGAAAGCGCGGTATTTGGTGGCGGGGTTGGACAACATGGCAGGCTCCGGGGAAAAATACATTTCTAAGCCTGTAATCCTAGGCCCGATACCGTAGCAGCCGATTGCGAAGTTGCGCCTTAATTCGTTTTACGAAAAATAAAATGGCTGAAATTTCACAATTTCAGCCATTTTTAACCTATCAATTGGAAATCAAGGCAATCAATGGTGATGCCCATGCGCTCCATGCACATGGCCGTGGGCCACTTCTTCGTCACTCGCAGCACGCACTTCCAGCACCTTGACCGCAAAGCGCAGGGTCTTGCCTGCGTGGGGGTGGTTGCCGTCCAGATGCACTATAGGACCCTTAATCTTGGTCACGGTGAACACATGCATGCTGCCGTCTTCGCCACGGCCTTCCAGTTGGCCGCCGACCTTCACGCCGGGCGGGAACTGGGTTTTGGGGATGGTTTGCAGCAACGCCTCGTTGTATTCGCCAAAGGCGTCGGCGGGGGCCAGCTCCACCGTGGTGGCAAAGCCCACGGCCTGGCCTTCCAGCGCTTCCTCGATCTTGGGGAAGGTGTTGCCGTAACCGCCGTGCAGGTAGGAAATGGGCTCTTCGCTCTGGTCCAGCAGCTTGCCGGAGGTGTCGGAGACCTTGAATTGCAGGGTGACTGCGGAGTTTTTGGTGATGTTCATGGCCTCCATTATCCAAAAAAGCCCTCCCCGCCGCGCGCCTAGTGTGGGCGCCCCAGCAGAGCACACGGGGAAGGTGAAATAATCGGGGCATCTATTCTCAGGAAACTCCACCATGAGCGACGCACAGCAACGCATTGACGAACTCGTCAAATCCAACGAAATCCTGCTCTTCATGAAGGGCACGGCCAGCTTTCCCCAGTGTGGTTTCTCCGGCCGCGCCATCCAGATCCTCAAGGCCTGCGGTGTGGACACCAAGACGGTGAAAACCGTGAACGTGCTGGAAGACGACGGCATCCGCCAGGGCATCAAGGAATACAGCAGCTGGCCCACCATCCCCCAGCTCTACGTGAAGGGCGAGTTTGTGGGTGGCTCGGACATCATGATGGAGATGTACGAAAACGGTGAGCTGCAACAGGTCATCGGCGGCTCCGCCGCCTGATTTCCCTGTACTGCCTTCCAGAAAAGCCACCTGCGGGTGGCTTTTTTCATGCGGGAAACATGGCTTTCTTGTGCAGGTTCATCGCCACCACGACACGCCGCCCCGCAGTGGGCGGCACTTCGTGCGTGAGGATGCCGGGAAACAGCACCAGCGTGCCGGGCACGGGCTGTACCGGCACCCTGCCGCCAAACACAATCGGCGCACAGCCCGGCTCCGCTTCCAGGTACACCACCGCGCCGAAGTCCGCGGGAAAGTGGTTGTGGGGCTTCGCTAAATCGCCGGGGCCGTACAGCGCCCCCCAGCAGTCGCTGACCACCATATCCATGTTGAGGTCCGCCAGGCGTGCGCCGCCAATCTGGCGCGCACAGTTTTGTGCAATCAAGACCACGCTGTGGCACAGCGGCCCGAATCGGGGATTCAGGGCATGGCTTTGCCAAGGACTCATGTAAGTCGCCTGCACGTTGGAGGGCGTGGAATCGGGGTGGGTGGCACGCACCTCGTCAATGGCCTGCCGGGCCAACTGCAGCGGAACGGTAAAGCTGCTCAGATCGCAGACAAACACCGGAAGCTGGGTGTCCACCGGCATCGTCTTCACGGTAATGGGTTCGGTCATGCAACATTGTAAAAATGCCACATGCTGCAAACCAAGCAGTAGCTTTACGAATGTTGCCTTTCTTTGCGCTTAACAGCGGCCGCCCCGCATGCTCTAATGAAAACGTATCCGGTTCGACAAGGAGTGCTTCATGAGTTCCCGCAGTCTCGTTCCCCATACACCCGGCTTTCGTCTGCCCATCGCCCAGATGCGCAACGTCTTCGCGCCTGACGACGTGGAGCGCAAGCTGGCCAAACTCCCTGACCGCGACCACGAGAGCCTGCGCAGCACCTACCAGCGCATGCTGGAGCGCGGGCCCGAGCGCTTCCATGTCAAACCCTCGGGCGTACCCGACATGGGCGACCTATACGCCCAGTTGCCCAATTTCACCGAGGTGCTGGACGATGTCAAACGCCATGTGGCCCTGAGCCACGACTGCCGCGACGGCCTGGAGGTCACCCCCATCCTGCTGCTGGGTGACCCCGGCATTGGCAAGACCCATTTCGCCAAAAAACTGGCCGAGTTGCTGGGCACCGGTATGAACCTGGTCCCCATGAGTTCCATGACCGCGGGCTGGCTGCTCTCGGGCTCGTCGTCCCAATGGAAAGGCGCCAAACCGGGCAAGGTGTTTGAAGCGCTGGTGGACGGCCAGTACGCCAACCCGGTGATCGTGGTGGACGAAATCGACAAGGCCGCCTGCGATGCACAGTACGATCCGCTGGGTGCGCTCTACAGCTTGCTGGAACACGACACAGCGGGCAGTTTTACCGATGAGTTTGCGGAAGTGCCGATTGATGCGAGCCAGGTGATCTGGATCACCACGGCCAACGATGCACGGGGCATCCCTGACCCGATTCTGAACCGCATGAATGTATTCGAGATCAACCCGCCCACCCCGGAACAAGCCCGTGCGATTGCACGCAACCTGTACCAGGGCATTCGCCGCGAACATGACTGGGGCCGCCACTTTGGCGCCGAGCCACACAGCGATGTGCTGGATATGCTGGCAGAACTGGCGCCCCGGGAAATGCGCCGGGCGCTGATGACCGGTTTTGGCAATGCCCGTCTGGCCGGGCGTGGAGAGATCAGTAACGATGATGTGCCCAAATCGGCACTGGGCAAAAGCAAGATTGGTTTTCTGCAGTAACTCGTAGCCGTTCACTTTTAGCCCGCGAAATCCCACGCGCGCTTGGCACCAAACACGGCATTGGGATAAGGCGCCTTGCCGCGTGAACCGTTGTAGCGACCCAGGGCCAGAAACAAATCACCGCGCTCGCGCTCCAGGTAGTGGCGCAGGATCACGCAGCCAAAGCGCAAATTGGTCTGCATGTGAAACAGCTTGCCGGGGTCACCATCACCCAGCACACGGGTCCAGAACGGCATAACCTGCATATAACCACGCGCACCCACGCTGCTCACCGCAAACTTGCGAAACGCACTCTCCACCTGGATCAGGCCCAACACCAACGCGGTGTCCAGCCCAGCACGTTTGCTCTCGTACCAGACGGTTTGCAAAAATTCCTTGCGGGTTTCCCAGTCGGGTTTGCGCTTCTTGAGCCGTTCGCTCATGGCGCCCAGCCAGCGCAGGTACTTCAGACGTGCTTCGGTATCGGCAAACTCAGGAATCGGTGGTGCGGAGTTGTGAATGGCCGAGCTCAGTGCGGTACGCACCGCGTCGACCAGAGGCTCTTCAATTTGTGCACCGGCATTGGCTTGCTCCTGAAACAGGAGCAGACTGCACCCACCCAGCAAGGACACAAGGCCTTTTCGCCTTGAAATATCCCTACAACCGTCCGGCAAGTTCATGCTTGGAGCTTGGAGCGGATCAGGCTGGCAATCTCGGCCACGGGTACCTTGGTCGCCTCGGCATCACGGCGGTGCTGGTACTCCACCACGCCTTCTTTCAGCGCACGGTCACCAATGGTCACGCGGTGCGGCACGCCAATCAGTTCCCAGTCTGCAAACATGGCGCCGGGGCGCTCGTTGCGGTCATCCAGAATCACGTCCACGCCGGCGGCCAATAGCTCGGCGTACAGCGTGTCGGCCGCGGCCTTCACGTCGGCAAAACGGTCCGGGCTGATGGGGCACAACACCACCGTGAAAGGCGCCAACGCGTCGGGCCAGATGATGCCCTTGTCGTCGTGGTTTTGCTCAATGGCTGCCGCTGGCAGGCGTGTGATGCCAATGCCGTAACAACCCATCTCCATGAATTGGGGTTTGCCGTTCACGTCTAGGAACGTGGCGTTCATGGCCTTGCTGTACTTCGTACCCAGGTAGAACACGTGGCCCACTTCAATACCGCGTTCAATGGCCAACACGCCTTTTCCATCGGGCGAGGCGTCGCCTGCCACTACATTGCGCAGGGCGGCCACGAAGTCGGGCTCGGGCAGGTCACGGCCCCAGTTGACGCCGCGGATGTGGAAGTCTTCTTCGTTGGCACCGCAAATCCAGTCGGCCATCACGGCCACATCGCGGTCGGCCACGATCTTGAGCGGCTGCTTCAAACCAATCGGCCCCAGGTACCCAGGCTTGCAGCCAAAGTGCGCTTCGATCTCGGGCACGGTCGCAAAACGAAAATCCGCCAGCCCGGGCAGCTTGCCCACCTTGACTTCGTTCATGTCATGGTCGCCGCGCAGCAGCAGCAGCCAGACCTGGGTCTTGGTCACATTGCCTTTTTCATCCAGCACGTCGGTGGACAACACCAGCGACTTGACGGTAGTAGACAACGGAACATTCAGCAGCGCGGCGACATCTTCGCAGGTGCTCTTGCCCGGTGTTGCTACTTTTTCCATAGCAGCTTGCGCAACAGCTCTGGGGGCTGCAGGCGCTAGAGCCTCTGCTTTTTCCATATTGGCCGCGTATTCGCTGCCAGGGCAGTAAACGATGGCATCTTCACCCGTAGCGGCAATCACCTGGAACTCTTCGGACAGGTCGCCACCAATAGCACCACTGTCGGCAGCCACGGCGCGGTAGCGCAGGCCAAAGCGGTCAAAAATCTTGCGGTAGGCGCCCGCCATCACCTGGTAACTGGCCTTGGCCGCATCCTGGTCGCGGTCAAAGCTGTAGGCGTCCTTCATGATGAACTCGCGCCCGCGCATCAGTCCAAAACGGGGGCGGCGTTCGTCGCGGAACTTGGTCTGGATCTGGTACAGATTCTTGGGCAGCTGTTTGTAGCTCTTGATTTCCTGGCGCGCAATGTCGGTTACCACCTCTTCGCTGGTGGGTTGCACCACATAGTCGCGGTCATGGCGGTCCTTGATGCGCAAAAGTTCAGGACCCATCTTGTCGAAACGGCCGGTTTCCTGCCACAGCTCGGCGGGCTGCACGACGGGCATGGTCAGTTCCACAGCGCCGGCACGGTTCATTTCCTCGCGCACGATGGCTTCGACTTTGCGGATCACACGCAGGCCCATGGGCATGTAGTTGTAAATGCCGGCACCCAGCTTCTTGATCATCCCGGCCCGCATCATGAGCTTGTGGCTGACGACTTCGGCGTCGGCAGGCGCTTCCTTGAGGGTGGAAATGAGAAATTGGGAGGCTTTCATGGACTGACTCTCTGACTGGAGAAGGCATCGCCCCTTGATACACCGCGCGTGCTGTGCATAATGAACGAAGTTTAAAAATTGGGGTTTGATTATGCTTGACCGGGACGGCTTTCGGCCCAACGTCGGCATCATCCTGCTCAACCAGAGAAATCAGGTATTTTGGGGCAAGCGCATACGAACCCACTCGTGGCAATTTCCGCAGGGTGGCATTGACCGGGGGGAGACTCCCGAGCAGGCCATGTTCCGTGAACTGCACGAAGAAGTGGGGCTCCAGCCGGAGCATGTTGCCGTTGTTGCCCGTACCCGAGACTGGTTGCGCTACGAGGTGCCAGACAGGTACATACGCCGCGACGCACGCGGCCACTATAAAGGTCAAAAACAGATCTGGTTCCTGCTCCAGTTGGTGGGGCACGACTGGGATCTGAACCTGCGTGCCACCGACCATCCAGAGTTCGACGCCTGGCGCTGGAACGATTATTGGGTACCGCTGGACGCCGTCGTGGAATTCAAGCGCGGTGTCTACGAAATGGCGCTGACCGAACTGGCGCGTTATCTGCCGCGGCAAGAGCCACGCAACCGCTACCTGCGCCATGGAAATGGCCCACGTCCACGCGACCAAGGTGCACTTGCCCAAGACACGGCACCGGGTTCCTTGATGGAATTACCACCCGGTGCCACTTTTGAACCGGATCCGGGGACCAATACCCCGGCCCATGAGAACCACAAACATGCGTTGTAAACAATGGTGGGCCACAGGGGCCCTGGTACTCGCAGCGGCGGGTTGTTTTGCGCAACCGCAGCGTCGCCCACCGGAGCCTGCCGAATGGGTGGAGGAAAGCGCGCCTGCCGCTCCTGTGTTCTCCAAAGAACAGTTGATCCCCATTGATATGCCACACCATGTCAGTGTCAAAGTGGGGATAGACCCCAACACCTTGGCTGTGGGTGGGGACGGTGTGGTGCGCTACGTCGTGGTAATGACCAACGCCACAGGAACCGTGAATGCAGCCTATGAAGGCATTCGGTGCGCCACCGACGAAGTGAAAACCTATGCGCGTTACAGCGCATCAGGCGAATGGAAGCCCGTTGCTGAGCCCAAATGGCAAAGCATCACGGACAACCTTCCTTCAAAACATGCGTTCACCCTTGCTCGGCAAGGAGCATGCGAAAACCGCTTGTCCAGCAGTAAAGATGAAGTAATCCGCGCGTTGAAGCAAAAAAGCAAGCCCGCACCCGGCCTGACGCACCCGACGATGTGAACGCGACGGCCTAACGCGTCAGTACCAGATTGTCCCGGTGCAGCATCTCGGGCTCTGCGGCATAACCCAGCAATTTTTCGAACTCGCTGGACGCTTTGCGGCATAACAAACGTGCTTCCGCGCTGGAGTAATTGGCCAGCCCCCGCGCAAATTCCACGCCGCTGTCATCACGCACAGCAATCACATCCCCACGCGAAAAATCCCCCTCGACCTGCAACATGCCGATGGGCAACAGGCTTTTGCCTTCTTCACGCAATTTGGCGGCTGCCCCGGCATCCACAGTGACCGCACCACGCAACTGCAGGTGATCGGCCATCCACTGCTTGCGGGCCTGGGTTTTCTGGGTTTGCGCCACCAGCAAAGTGCCAATGGCTTCGCCTTGCGTCAACCGGATCAGGGCATCTGGCTCCCTGCCCCAGGCAATCACTGTAGAAGCACCCGACCCCGCCGCCCGCTTGGCGGCCAGTATTTTGGTAATCATGCCGCCACGGCCAATGCTGGAACCGGCGCCACCAGCCATCACTTCCAATGCGGGATCACCCGCAGGCGCTTCGTCCACAAATTGGGCACCTGGGTCTTTGCGTGGGTCGGCCGTGAACAGCCCTTTCTGGTCCGTGAGGATGACCAACGCGTCGGCTTCCACCAGATTGGCCACCAGCGCACCCAGGGTGTCGTTGTCGCCAAATTTGATTTCATCGTTAACCACCGTGTCGTTCTCGTTGATCACGGGGACCACACCGAGCTTGAGCAGGGTCAGCAAGGTAGAGCGGGCGTTGAGGTAACGCTCGCGATCGGCCAGATCCGCGTGGGTCAACAGCACCTGGGCACTGCCCAGGCCGTTGAGGCGCAGCTTGGTCTCGTACATCTGGGCCAGGCCCATCTGACCAACCGCGGCGGCCGCTTGCAATTCCTGAATCGCATGGGGACGCGTCGTCCAGCCGAGGCGCTTCATGCCCTCCGCAATGGCACCGCTGGATACCATGATGACTTCGCGTCCATCACGGATGAGGTGTGCCAACTGGCGACTCCATTCGCCAATCGCCTGCTCATCCAGCCCACGGCCCTCATTGGTAACCAAGCTGGAGCCCACCTTGATCACAATGCGTTTGGCATCGCGCAATATAGGGGAACTGGATTTTTTAATCATTTTGGCCTGTAGCCCTTAAGCAGACTGCGCAAGCAGCTACTATTTTTATAGCGTTTTAACCTGGGGTGTCGGTAGGCTGATCCATAAAGCGGGGGTCAACCTCCACGTGAGGTTGCTCCGCCACCTGTTGGGCCTTGACGTGTTTGTAGATGGCCTTGATCAGAGGCTCGCAACCCTCGCGGGTCAAAGCCGAGATTTCAAACACAGGGCCTTTGAACTTGAAGCGTTTTACAAAGTCCTTGATCAACTCTGCGCGCGCATCGTTGTCCACCATGTCCAACTTGTTCAACACCAACCAGCGTGGTTTTTTGTGCAGGTTTTCGTCGTACTTTTTCAATTCGTTGACGATCGCCTTAGCCTGCGCCACGGTGTCCACACCGTCGTCAAACGGCGCCATGTCCACCACGTGCAGCAATAGGCGGGTACGTTGCAGATGACGCAGGAACAGATGTCCGAGGCCAGCCCCTTCCGAGGCACCTTCAATCAGGCCCGGCAGATCGGCGACGACAAAGCTTTGTTCGGGGCCAACGCGCACCACACCCAGATTGGGGTGCAATGTGGTGAAGGGATAGTCTGCAATCCGGGGGCGCGCGTTGGAAATGGCGGTAATCAGCGTAGATTTACCAGCATTGGGCATGCCCAGCAGTCCCACATCCGCCAGAACCTTCAGTTCCAGCTTCAGGTTTTTCTTTTCGCCGGGCCAGCCCGGTGTTTTTTGGCGCGGTGCGCGGTTGATGGCACTCTTGAAGCGAAGATTACCGAAACCGCCGTCGCCACCCTTGGCGATGGTGATGACCTCACCGGGAACCAGCAGTTCGTACAACACTTCACCGGTCTCAGCATCGGTAATGATGGTGCCCACAGGCATCTTCAACGTGATGTCATCGCCCGCGGCCCCGAACATGTCGGAGCCCATGCCGTGCTCGCCGCGCTTGGCATCATGGCGACGGGAAAACCGAAAATCCACCAAGGTATTGAGATTGGGATCTGCAACCGCAAAAACGTGACCGCCACGGCCGCCGTCCCCTCCATTGGGACCGCCAAATTCCTTGTATTTCTCATGGCGGAACGAGACACAGCCCGCCCCGCCGTCTCCGGCGGAGATATCGATATAGGCTTCGTCAACGAACTTCATGGTGCTACTTTACTAGATGACAAGCTGCTTGCAGCTTGCGTTGTAGGCTCACTTCGCAAAGCGAAGTTAAACGCAGTGGGCCGGAAACAAAAAACCCCGCGCTGAGGGCGCAGGGTTTCTCGGGGAGCACGGTGCAGATTACGCTGCAGCCGTCACGCTCACGGTGTGCTTGTTCAGCGCGCCTTTGACGGCGAACGACACGTGGCCGTCTACCAGTGCAAACAGGGTGTGATCCACGCCAATACCGACATTGTTGCCGGGATGGAACTTGGTACCGCGCTGGCGCACGATGATGGAACCGGCGCTGATCAACTCACCGCCGAAAGCCTTCACACCGAGCATCTTGGGCTTGGAATCGCGCCCGTTTCGCGTAGAGCCGCCGCCTTTTTTCTGTGCCATGACCTGGTGTCCTTAAGCAGTAGTAATAGCGCCGATTTGCAGTTCAGTGAACTGCTGACGGTGACCTTGACGTTTCTGATAGTGCTTGCGACGACGCATTTTGAAAATGCGCACTTTGTCGTGCTTGCCGTGAGAAATTACTGTGACCGTAACGGTCGCGCCGGACACCAGGGGTGTGCCAACCTTCAATTCAGCGCCGTTACCGACCGCCAGAACTTCGTTGAACACAATTTCCTGGCCTACGTCCGCAGCAATCTGTTCTACTTTAATTTTTTCGCCGGCAGCAACGCGATATTGCTTACCGCCGGTTTTTATGACCGCGTACATGTTGACCTCTTCAATTTAGCTCGTGCGAACGAATTTTCGCAGAGCCCATGAGTATATCACCTTCTGCCGAAATGTCCAAACCCACCTATCGACCGCAGTAACTACCTGCCGTAGCTTCCTATAATTGCGCCATAACAAACCGGTTTACTGCCTTGCAAGTCACTTCACCAAGCTCCTCGACAGGGCTTTCCATCGTCGAAGCGGATATGCGCCAGGTCGACCAGGTCATCACCCAGAGGTTGGACTCTGGTGTCCCCTTGGTCGGCAGTGTGTCCCAATACATCATCGCCGCGGGGGGGAAGCGCCTGCGTCCCGCCTTGCTACTGTTATGTTGTGGCGCTTTGGGATACCAGGGTACACAGCGCTTCAACATGGCAGCCGTTGTAGAGTTCATCCACACAGCCACACTGTTACACGACGATGTGGTCGATGATTCCGAACTACGACGCGGTCGTGCCACCGCCAACGCGAAGTTTGGCAACCCTGCCAGCGTATTGGTAGGTGACTTTCTATACTCCCGGGCCTTTCAGATGATGGTGGACGCCCAAAGCATGCGCATCATGCAAGTGCTAGCCGATGCCACCAATGTAATCGCCGAGGGAGAGGTGATGCAATTGATGAATATGCACAATGCAGCGCTGGATGAAGCTGGCTATCTGCAGGTCATTCGTTCCAAAACAGCCAAACTTTTCGAAGCCAGCGCGCGCGTAGGCGCCATTCTTGCGGGAGCATCGCCTGGTCTGGAAACGGCGTGTGCCGACTACGGACAGGCACTGGGCACGGCATTTCAGGTGATTGACGACGTACTGGACTACACCGGTGACGCCCAGGTGATGGGGAAAAACCTGGGCGATGATCTGCGTGAAGGCAAAACAACATTACCACTGATTGCAGCCATGCAACGGGGCACGCCACAGGAGCGTGCTGACATACAGAAAGCCATTGAGACCGGCGA
This sequence comes from Rhodoferax saidenbachensis, assembly GCF_001955715.1. NCBI lineage: Bacteria > Pseudomonadati > Pseudomonadota > Betaproteobacteria > Burkholderiales > Comamonadaceae > Rhodoferax > Rhodoferax saidenbachensis. The sequence goes on from NZ_CP019239.1 coordinate 3,365,823, forward strand.
TGTCTCCATGCTGGAAAGCGTCATCACCATTGTCAAAAAGACCGGTGCGCTGGAAGTTGCTCGCTCGGCCGCCTTGCAGGAAGCGCAACGTGCAATCGCCGCCGCCAAGCTTCTCCCCGAAGGCCCACACACGGATTGTTTGATCACACTAGGCTCTCAGTTACTCGAGAGAAACAATTGATTGAATTCGCCTCAAAGCGATTGAAGTGACCAACGTAGCGTAACCTGCGCCCGGCGAAACGCGGAGTGTGGACGCCAAGGCATGGAGCACAGCACCTCTCGCTCCCCGGCCTCTCTTGAGGGTGTTGTCATTCAGCTTCTACCAAGTGCAACAAGCTGTCCTTTCGATTTACATTGGCTTGTCAATCGGCGATGATGTGCCGATTGCATCGTATAAGCTTATTGGGCCATGGTAGCTGTAGACACTCTTTTGCGTGATTCCAATCCTATTGCTCTACCCGGGTTAGGGCGCGCCTTGGTTGCAGCAGGGAAGTTGGGACAAAAGTCAGCAGAAGAGATATACCGCAAGGCTCTGTCCAGCAAAAACAGCTTCATTGCAGAACTCGTCGGCTCGGGCGCAGTATCTGCCTCTGACTTAGCCCACACCTTGTCCACTGCATTTGCGGCCCCGTTGGTAGATCTTGATGCAATTGACTCCCAGCGACTCCCCAAGGGCTTACTGGACGGGAAAATATGCCATGACTACCGGGTCGTGGTACTGAGCAAACGCAATAACCGGCTGATAGTCGCTACAGCGGATCCATCAGATCAAGCTGCAGCGGAAAAGATCAAATTCTCGACGCAAATGGGCGTTGACTGGGTCATTGCCGAATACGACAAATTATCCAAACTGGCGGAAGCCAGCGCGGTGACCGCCACCGAAGCGATGGAAGACATCATCGGTGGAGACTTTGAGTTTGATGAAAATGCCGCAGAGGCAGTTACTGAGAACGCCCAGACCAATGTCGCCGAGGTAGAGGACGCACCGGTCGTGCGCTTCCTCCACAAAATGTTGATGGATGCCTTCAGCATGCGGGCCTCAGATCTTCATTTCGAACCCTATGAGCACACCTATCGGGTGCGTTTTCGCATTGATGGTGAGCTGCGTGAAATAGCGAGCCCGCCCATTGCCATCAAGGACAAGCTGGCCTCCCGGATCAAAGTCATCTCCCGCATGGACATTTCGGAGAAGCGTGTTCCCCAGGACGGCCGGATGAAACTCAAGGTCGGACCAGACCGCGTCATCGATTTTCGTGTCAGTACCCTGCCGACCCTCTTCGGCGAGAAAATCGTCATCCGGATTCTGGATCCCAGCAGCGCAAAACTCGGCATTGATGCCCTAGGTTATGAACCGGAAGAGAAAGAGCGCCTACTCAAGGCCGTCGGACGCCCTTACGGAATGATCTTGGTAACCGGTCCCACGGGCTCCGGCAAAACGGTATCGCTTTACACCTGTCTAAATTTGCTAAACCAGCCGGGCGTGAACATTGCCACGGCGGAAGACCCCTCGGAAATCAACTTACCGGGCGTAAACCAGGTCAATGTCAACGAAAAAGCGGGCCTGACTTTTGCTGCTGCTTTGAAGTCATTTCTGCGCCAGGATCCGGACATCATCATGGTCGGCGAAATTCGGGATCTGGAAACGGCGGATATTTCCATCAAGGCTGCGCAAACCGGGCATCTGGTGCTGTCCACCCTGCACACCAACGATGCCCCTACCACCTTGACACGCATGCGCAATATGGGCATTGCGCCGTTCAATATTGCGTCCAGCGTTATTCTGATTACTGCACAACGCCTTGCACGTCGACTTTGCCCCAACTGTAAGGCACCGGTCGAAATACCTCGTAATGCTCTGCTGGATGCGGGCTTTGAAGAAAAGGAGCTCGACGGAACCTGGAAGACTTACCATCCGGTCGGATGCTCCATGTGCAACAACGGCTACAAGGGGCGCGTTGGCATTTACCAAGTAATGCCCATCAGCGATGAGATCCAGCGCATCATTTTGCGAGACGGTAGCGCGATGGACATTGCTGCACAAGCCAAAGCAGAAGGCGTTCGCTCTTTGCGACAATCCGGACTGCACAAAGTAAAACAAGGCCTGACTTCATTGGAAGAAGTCCTGGCAGTGACCAACGAATAGCGACAATCCAGGGAAATTTATGGCAACGGCAAAACCTGCGGACAACAAAGACGTTGTATTTGAATGGGAAGGCAAGGATCGCAACGGAAAACAGGTGCGTGGCGAAATACGTGCAGCTGGCGAGAACCAGGTCAAGGCATCCTTGCGTCGTCAAGGCGTCACCCCAACCAAAATCAAAAAGCGCCGCATGCGCTCTGGCAAATCGATCAAGCCCAAGGATTTGGCGATCTTCACGCGTCAGCTCGCGACCATGATGAAAGCTGGCGTGCCTCTGCTTCAGGCTTTTGATATTGTGGGCCGTGGCAACCCCAATCCCAGCGTAACCAAGTTGCTCAACGATATCCGTACCGATGTAGAGACTGGTACATCTCTGAGTACAGCGTTTCGCAAGTACCCCATTTATTTCGACAACCTTTACTGCAATCTGGTCGAGGCAGGGGAATCTGCGGGTATCTTGGACGCCTTATTGGACCGGCTTGCGGTCTACATGGAAAAGACAGAGGCCATCAAGTCCAAAATCAAATCAGCGCTGATGTACCCCATCACGGTACTGATCGTGGCTTTTGTAGTGGTCGCGGTGATCATGATTTTTGTAATTCCCTCCTTCAAGCAGGTGTTCACGTCTTTTGGCGGAGAACTCCCTGCCCCAACGTTAATGGTAATGGCTATGAGCGAGTTCTTTATCAGCTATTGGTACCTGATTTTTGGCGGCTTAGGCGGGGGCGTGTACTTCTTTTTGCAAGCTTGGAAACGCGACGAAAGAGTGCAAGCTGTTATGGACCGCATCATGCGCAAGTTGCCCATTTTTGGGGTTCTCGTAGAGAAGTCGTGCATTGCACGCTGGACCCGGACACTCTCCACCATGTTTGCGGCTGGCGTGCCTCTTGTAGAGGCCCTTGACTCGGTAGGAGGGGCCGCTGGCAATATTGTGTACCAGGAAGCCACCCTCAAAATACAGCAGGAGGTATCCACCGGGACCGCACTCACCGCCGCAATGACAAATGCCAACCTATTCCCCTCCATGGTTTTGCAGATGTGCGCTATTGGAGAAGAGTCCGGCTCCATAGACCACATGTTAGGCAAGGCTGCAGACTTTTACGAGGCTGAAGTCGATGACATGGTGGCAGGTATATCTAGCTTGATGGAGCCCATCATTATTGTGGTCTTGGGCACAGTCATTGGCGGCATCGTGGTCGCCATGTACCTGCCTATTTTCAAGTTGGGGCAAGTCGTTTAATGTCCGTGGAATTGCAATGGCTCGCCGCATCATTGGCGGGCATTTTGGGACTATTGATCGGTAGCTTCCTCAATGTCGTGATTTATCGGCTGCCCAAGATGATGGAAAGGCAATGGGCTGCAGAATGCGCCGAGCTGTCCGGAAAAGCTCAAGAACCGGAAGAGGCATCTTTCAATTTGATGCTGCCCCGCTCGCGCTGTCCGCATTGCTCACGCCAGATTCGCTGGTTTGAAAATATTCCCGTTATTAGTTATCTGGCTCTCCGCGGAAAATGCGCGTCCTGCAAGGCACCTATCAGCCCGCGCTACCCCCTCGTCGAAATAGCCACAGGAGCCCTATTCTTCTTCTGCGTATGGCAATGGGGCGCCACCATGACCGGTGTGGCGTGGTGTGTGTTTGCGGCAGCACTCTTGGCATTGGCCTTGATTGATTGGGACACCACGCTCCTACCCGACGACATCACGCTTCCTTTGCTTTGGCTTGGCCTGGTGGCTGCCAGCTTGCGCTGGATTCCCGTCGATCTAAATTCGGCCTTGTGGGGCGCCATTGCGGGTTATCTGTCGTTGTGGTCGGTGTATTGGGCGTTCAAGCTGGTCACCGGCAAGGAAGGCATGGGCTACGGGGACTTCAAGTTGTTTGCGGCCCTGGGCGTCTGGTTTGGTTGGCAAACGCTGATCCCCATGATATTGCTGGCATCCGTCATCGGTGCTGTGGTGGGCATCGCCATGAAGTTTGCCAGCCAACTGCGCGAAGGAGGTTATGTGCCGTTTGGGCCTTTCCTGGCCGGTGCGGGACTGACGGCTTTGATAGGGGGGCCAGCCCCACTGCGGCACTTCGTCGGTCTTTGATCGGGGCATAAAACGTGGTTCTACTGGGTTTGACCGGTGGCATTGGAAGCGGGAAAAGCACGGTGACCACGCTGATGGCCAAACACGGCGCTTCCGTGATTGATGCAGATGCCATCTCACGCGCCACGACGGTACCCAACGGGGCAGCCATTGCGGCCATCTCGCAAACCTTCGGCGCAGACTTTATTACTGTACAAGGCTCGCTTGATCGGGACCGCATGCGCGACTTGGTGTTTTCCGATCCGCAAGCCAAAGCACGGCTGGAAAGCATCGTGCACCCGCTGGTGGGAGTGGAAATCGCCCGCCAGACACAAGCGGCCGAGGAGGCAGGTAGCCTTTGCACCGTGTTTGATATCCCATTGCTGGTGGAATCCAAGCACTGGCGTAAAAGCCTGGACTGCATTCTGGTTGTGGACTGCACCCGCGAAACACAGATCGCACGGGTCGCCTCGCGCAACGGACTGGATGCAGAAGAGATAGAGAAAATCCTGCGCGGCCAAAGCCCACGTACTCAACGCCTGCAAGCCGCCGACATGGTCCTGTTCAACGATGGCATTGACATGGCGCAATTGGGCTTGCTGGTAGGGCAAATTGCGCGCCAGTTCGGGCTATGATGCGCGCACCGGAAAAATCAGCGTGATCCTTTACGAATACCCCTTCAACGAGCGCATTCGCACCTATTTGCGGTTGGAGCACCTGTTCCTTCGGCTGGCTGAGTTGATGTCGCGCTCCGATCCGCTGGACCACCATTTCGCGCTCGCTACCATTTTTGAAGTGATGGACGTTGGCGCCCGTGCCGACCTCAAGTCGGATGTACTTCGGGATCTGGACAAACAAAAACAGATCCTCAACAGCTACCGCGGCAACCCGGCCATTGCCGAGAGCGTGCTGGACAAGGTGATTGCGCAGCTCGAAAGCAACTTCAGCGCGCTCAATGGCCTGGCCGGCAAAGCGGGGCAATCCCTCACCGAAAACGACTGGCTCATGAGCATCCGCAGCCGTGTCGGGATTCCGGGAGGAACCTGCGAGTTTGACCTGCCGGCCTATTTCGCCTGGCAACACCGTAGCCCTGACGTACGCCAGCTTGATTTACAACGCTGGGCATCCACGCTGGCACCACTGGCCGAATCGATCCATCTTCTGTTGAAAATGCTGCGTGACTCGGGTTCTCCCCAAAAAGTCATTGCGGTGGGTGGTCAGTTCCAGCAAAACCTGCCACAAGGTCGTACCTTCCAGCTGCTGCGCCTGGCACTTGACCCTACGCTCGAAGTAATTCCCGAAATCAGCGGCAATCGCCTGATGGTGTCCATCCGCCTGATGCGCCACGAAGCGGATGACCGTCTGCATGCCAGCAATGAAGACGGCGCTTTCGAGCTGACACTCTGTTCCTGAATCCGGGACTGCAGCCATGGATTCACAGACACGTCCGAAGATCGTCCGCTGCCCCCAATGTGGCGGGGACAGTGTTTACGCCACCAGTAATCTCTACCGCCCCTTCTGCAGCGAGCGTTGCAAGAACGTGGATTTTGGTGCGTGGGCTAGCGAGACGTTCAGGGTCCCGACCGAGGCCCCACCCGAATCAGAGTTGTTTGGCGACCCTAAACTGCAGTAGTGCCCAGCACTTTTTCAGCCTCATTTTTGAATGAAATAGGGCTCTAGCCCTTTATGAGCCTGCGTAAGCAGCTACAAAATGTGTAGCGCCTGAGTGCTTGCGCTCCTGCGCAAACCAGTCCAGCACGGGCACCGTTCCTGGCAAAACAGGCTGCACCGCAACCGGTAACTGCTCCCAGGCACAGGATTGCGCCTCACGCATCTGCAACTCTCCCGACCATTCAAACACTTTGCAGAAGTGCAGACGCACCAGTGCGTGGGGGTAGTCCACCAGCTCCACTTTCCACGGCGTTACCGCGCCGATGGTGATGCCGATTTCTTCCTGCAATTCACGGCGCAAGGCCTGCTCCACGGTTTCACCCGCCTCCAGCTTACCGCCCGGAAATTCCCAATAGCCTGCATACGCCTTGCCCTCGGGCCGGGAGGTCAGCAAGAAAGCGCCATCATCACGCACCAAGACACCCACAGCGACTTCCACGGCCTTGCGGTCCGGGCCACCATCACGTGCAGCGCCGGGGTCGGCCACCAAGGGTTCACTCATACCGGATCACGTCCCACAAAGTCTTTGGCAAATTGATAGGCCACGCGACCGCTGCGCGAACCACGCTCCAGTGCCCACAACAAGGCATCAGCGCGGGCTGCTGCAATGCGCTCCTGGGCAATGCCCAGAGCGCCCAACCACTGGGCCACGATGGTCAAGTATTCGTCCTGGCTGAACGGGTAAAAGCTCACCCACAGGCCAAAACGCTCGGACAGTGAAATCTTTTCTTCCACGCCCTCACCCGGATGCACCTCACCGTCTTCGGTGTGCTTGTAGGTCAGGTTCTCGGACATGTACTCGGGAAGCAAGTGGCGGCGGTTGCTGGTCGCGTAGATCAGCACATTGGGTGTGGCGGCCGCCACGGAGCCGTCGAGCACCGACTTGAGTGCCTTGTAACCCGCTTCACCTTCGTCAAAGCTCAGGTCATCGCAGAACACAATGAACTTCTCGGGCCGCTGGGCGACGAGCTCCACAATTTCGGTCAGGTCGATCAGATCGGCCTTGTCCACCTCGATCAAACGCAATCCTTGGGCCGCATAGGTGTGCAGGCAGGCACGGATCAGCGACGACTTGCCGGTACCCCGTGCGCCGGTCAGCAGCACATTGTTGGCCGTGGCGCCACGCACAAACTGAGCAGTATTGCGCTGGATCTTTTCTTTCTGATCGTCAATCTCTTTCAGATCGTCCAGCGACATGGCGCCCACATGCTGCACCGGCGTGATCACGCCCTGGCCGGAGCGGCGACGGCGGTAACGAAAGGCGATGGAGGCGTTCCAGTCCGGCTGCTCCACGCCGTGGGGCAAAGAGGCCTCCACCCGGGCCATGAACAGTTCTGCGCGTGCCAGAAAGCTGGCCAACTCTTTGGTCAGGGTATCGGTCATGGGGCGTCGCTCAGGAGCGGTAGTCGGCGTTGATGGTGACGTATTCGTGGCTGAAATCACAGGTCCACACGGTCTCGGTGGCAGTTCCGCGGCCCAAGCCTACACGCACGGTGATTTCGCTTTGCTTCATCACGCGCTGGCCATCTTCTTCGCGGTAAGTCGGATTGCGCCCACCACGCGTGGCCACGTGTACGTCGTCCAAATACAGCTCAATGCCCGTCTGATCCAGATCGTCAATACCGGCATAACCCACGGCCGCCAGAATGCGACCCAGGTTGGGGTCGCTGGCATAGAACGCGGTTTTGACCAAGGGCGAGTGCGCAATTGCATAGGCCACTTTGCGGCACTCTTCAGCCGTGCGACCACCGTCCACCTGCACGGTGATGAACTTGGTGGCACCTTCGCCATCGCGCACGATGGCTTGTGCAAGATTGCGCGCCACTTCCAGCATTGCGGTCTTCAGGGCGCGGCCGTCGGGGCCGTCCAGGGATTCCACAGGCGTGTGCCCCGCCCGATTGGTAGCAATCACCACCAGGGAGTCGTTGGTAGAGGTATCGCCGTCCACGGTCACGCGGTTGAACGAGCCTTCGGCGAGTTCCAGCGACAACTGTTTCATGAGGTTTTGGTTGACGCATGCATCGGTGGCGATGAAGCCCAACATGGTGGCCATGTTCGGACGAATCATGCCCGCACCCTTGCTGATACCTGTAATGCTGACCGTCTTGCCGCCCAATACGACCTGCGCACCAAAAGCCTTGGGCGCGGTGTCGGTGGTCATGATGCCTTCCGCTGCCCGCAGCCAGTTGCCTGGCTTGGCATCGGCCAGCGCGGCATCCAGACCCGCAATGATGCGGTCATCCGGCAGCGGCTCCATGATCACGCCCGTAGAAAACGGCAGGATCTGTTCCACGTTGATACTGAGCTTCTGGGCCAAAGCCACACAGGTCTTGCGCGCACGCGCCAGGCCATCGGCACCGGTACCGGCATTGGCATTCCCGGTATTGATCAGCAGGGCACGCATAGCCTGGCCCGTCGCCAGGTGATCCCGGCACATCTGCACAGGGGCCGCGCAAAAACGGTTGGAAGTGAAAACGCCGGAAACACTGGCGCCTTCCTCCAACAAAACCACGGTCAGGTCTTTGCGCCCTACCTTGCGCACGCCAGCTTCTGCCACACCGATACGCATACCGGCAATGGGAAATAGCTTTTCCAGATCAGGAGGAGGAAGATTGACGGGCATGGTTATGCCTCCCGACGAGCCGCCTCTAGGGAGGCATGCGCCCCCTTGGGGGGCAGCGAAAAAATGTGAGCTTGGGGGTACATGGATTTCAGGCCAACTTGCCGTGGCAGTGTTTGTACTTCTTGCCGCTGCCACAAGGACAGGCATCGTTGCGCCCCACACGGGCCAGTTGCGACGCGGGTGCAGATGCGCCGCGCACTGTACCTTCGTCGAGCGTGGTTTCCACTTCGCCAGTCTCGGTCGGCGCGCTGTAGGTCACATTGGCAATACTCTCGCCACGGCTTTCCATGGCTTCGGCAGCCTCTTCCAACTGCGCACTGGACTGGATCTTCACCGTCATCAGCACCTTGGTAACGTCGTTCTTTACCGAGTCGAGCAATTGCCCAAACAGCTCGAAAGCCTCGCGTTTGTACTCTTGTTTAGGCTGCTTTTGTGCGTAGCCCCGCAGGTGAATACCCTGGCGCAAGTAGTCCAGCGCGCTCAGGTGATCGCGCCAATGGCTGTCAATGCTTTGCAGCAGCACCATGCGTTCAAACTGCGTAAAGTTCGCCTCACCGACCTGCTCCACCTTGTTTTTGAACAGCGTGTCAGCTGCCGCAGTCACCGTGGTCAATAGATCGTCGTCAGTAATGGCGCTGGCTTCACTCACCTGCTTTTGCAGGTCGAGTTCCATTTGCCAGTCATCTGCCAAGGCCTTTTGCAAGGTCGGCACATCCCACTGCTCTTCTACCGATTCGGCGGGAATGTATTGGCGCACCAAATCATGAAAGCAGCCTTCGCGCAAGGATGCAATCTGTGCGCTCAGGTCCTGCGCATCCAGAATGGCATTGCGCTGCTGGTAAATCACCTTGCGCTGGTCGTTGGACACATCGTCGTACTCCAGCAACTGCTTGCGCATGTCGAAATTGCGCGCTTCCACTTTGCGCTGTGCGCTCTCAATGCTGCGGGTCACAATGCCAGCTTCAATGGCTTCACCATCCGGCATCTTGAGGCGATCCATGATGGCCTTGACGCGGTCACCCGCGAAGATGCGCATCAAGGCATCGTCCAGGCTCAGGTAGAAGCGTGACGAGCCAGGGTCACCCTGACGGCCAGAACGGCCGCGCAACTGGTTGTCGATACGGCGGGATTCATGGCGCTCGGTGGCGATGATGCGCAGGCCGCCCAACGCCTTGATTTGCTCATGGTCTTGGGTCCACTGCGTGCGCGCTTCGGCAATCTTGACTTGCTTGGCAGCTGCATCCAGGGATTCATCGGCTTCTATCGCCTCGATAATTTTTTCGACATTACCACCCAGCACGATATCGGTTCCCCGACCGGCCATATTCGTGGCAATGGTGATCATCTTGGCGCGACCCGCTTGCGCGACGATGTCGGCTTCGCGCGCATGCTGCTTGGCGTTGAGCACCTGGTGCGGCAGTTTTTCCTTGTCGAGCAACTGCGCAATGATTTCCGAATTCTCAATCGACGTGGTGCCCACCAACACGGGCTGACCGCGCTCGTAACATTCACGAATGTCCTTGATGGCGGCTTCGTACTTCTCACGTGTGGTCTTGTAGACGCGATCCAATTGGTCTTCGCGCAGGCTCTTGCGGTTTGGCGGAATGACCACGGTTTCCAGGCCATAAATTTCCTGGAACTCATAGGCCTCGGTATCGGCCGTACCGGTCATGCCACCCAGCTTGCCGTACAGGCGGAAGTAGTTCTGGAAGGTGATGGAGGCCAGTGTCTGGTTCTCGGCCTGGATCTGCACGCCTTCCTTGGCTTCCACCGCCTGGTGCAGACCATCGCTCCAACGACGACCTGTCATCAGGCGTCCCGTGAATTCATCCACGATCACGATCTCACCCTGCTGCACCACATAGTGTTGGTCACGGTGGTACAGGTGGTTGGCACGCAGCGCTGCGTACAGATGGTGCATAAGCGTGATATTGGCTGGGTCGTACAAGGACGAGCCGGCAGGAATCAGGCCCAGTTCAGCGAAGATCTGCTCAGCGCTTTCATGCCCTTGCTCGGTCAGAAAGACCTGGTGGCTTTTTTCGTCCAGCGTGAAGTCACCGGGCTTGGTCACGCCCTCACCCGTGCGGGGGTCGGCTTCACCTTCTTGCTTCACCAGCTTGGGAATGGCCTTATTGATGGCGATGTACAAGTCGGTGTGGTCTTCGGCCTGACCGCTGATGATCAGGGGCGTGCGCGCCTCGTCGATCAGGATCGAGTCAACCTCATCGACGATCGCGAAGTTCAGTCCGCGTTGCACACGGTCTGCCACCTCGTACACCATGTTGTCGCGCAGATAGTCAAAACCGTATTCATTATTGGTGCCATAGGTGATGTCGGCGTTGTAGGCAGCTTGCTTGTCTTCTCGCGGTGCTTGTGGCAAATTGATACCCACGGTCAAACCGAGGAAGTTGTACAAACGCCCCATCCACTGCGCATCGCGGCTGGCCAGGTAATCATTGACGGTAACAACGTGCACACCCTTTCCGGTCAGGGCATTCAGGTACACGGGCAATGTCGCGGTCAGGGTCTTGCCCTCTCCGGTACGCATCTCGGAAATCTTGCCGTTGTGCAAGGATATGCCACCCAACAACTGCACATCAAAGTGGCGCATCTTCATGACACGCTTGGAGCCCTCGCGCACCACCGCAAACGCTTCGGGCAAGATTGCATCCAGCGTTTCACCCTTGGCAACACGCTCCTTGAACTCCTGCGTCTTGGCGCGCAAACCGTCATCGGTCAACTGCTCAAACTGGGGTTCCAGGGCGTTGATGCGCGCAACGGCTGTACGGTACTGTTTCAGCAGGCGGTCATTGCGACTGCCAAAGATTTTGGTAAGGATATTGATGGCCATGCAAGCAAGACTGGCCTGGCCCCCACTATCGGGGAACAGAACAGCGCAGTCCTTTTTCTAATCAGGGTGAAATGGGGCCGCTTCAGGGAAACACAAGCCGTGAAGCCCATGTGTCCATGCTGAACCAACCAAACCACTGATTTTAGCGTTGCGCGGCGGGCTGTCCGGCCGATGCGGCCATTTGGGGAACGGGCGCCGAAGTTACAGCAGGGGTGACCTTTGCGACCTGAGGTGCGGATGGGAGGTTGCGCCCCGCGTTGAGGAACTTCTGGGGATCCTGAGGCACCCCTTGCACCAGAACCTCGAAATGCAAATGCGGGCCAGTGGAACGCCCGGTGGTACCCACTTCCGCAATCTTCTGGCCCCGCTTGATCAGATCGCCCTTTTTGACAAACACCCGCGAGGTGTGGGCGTAACGGGAAATCAGGTCATTGCCATGGTCGATTTCAATCATATTGCCGTATTGGGGGTGGAACTCCTGGGTCACCACCACACCGCCAGCTGCAGAAAAAATCGCGGTACCCGTATCTGCCGGAAAATCCAGCCCGGTATGCAAAGCAGACTTTCCGGTAATCGGATCAATGCGCCAGCCAAAGACAGACCCCAGATTGCCGCCTTGCACCGGCAATTGGGTGGGCACCATCATTTTCTTGATTTTCTGCTCGAAGAGGCGCGACTCCATAACCGTCATCAGATCGGCCCGTTGTCCGGCCAGTTCATCGAGGTCGTTCAGCGTGGCTTGCAGCTCTTCCATGCTCAGGTCACGTCCCGACACCAAGGCACCGCCTTGTCCTGGTTTGATCTTGATATCTGCGGGGTTGATGCCGGCCAAACCGGAAACCCGTTCGCCCAAAGACTCCAGTTGCAGCATCTTGGCCTGCATCTCGCCAAGCTTCTTGGCCATGACTTCGATGTTTTCGCGCATGAAGCGGTCACGCTGGGCAAACTCATCCTTGACCACCAGCTTGACCAGAGAACCAATGATGGGCCAGCCTTCGCGTGCGCCTTTGAGGAAAACCCAGTGGTACATGCCCAGCGACACCAGCATCAGTACCAAAGACAAGCCCAACAGGGCCGCAACCAGTTTGGTGCCACTTAAGTGGAAGGCCCTGCTCTTCGCGAGCCAGGCATCCGTGATAATCAACTGCATCGCATTCACCTTTCACGTCTCTTGGGCCATGAACCGCCGCAACCACGCCATCACGCTGTTACAGGCCACACAAGAATCGCCTACGTTGGCGCGCTTGGCTGAGCTTGCCACAGACTCTTCGGCGCGCCTCAAAGCAGTGGAGACCCTTATCCCCAGCAGCCTGCGCAAGGCCGTCAAGGCCGGTCCTATCGAGGGTGGCGTCTGGTGCCTGATTCTGGACAACAACGCCGTTGCAGCCAAAATCCGCCAACTCCTGCCCTCCATGGAATCGCATCTACGCTCCAAGGGATGGGAGGTTAGCGCAATTCGGCTTAAGGTTCAAATGTCGCACAGCGCCGGTTAAGAAGACGCTGGGGACGGAAAAATGGTGCCGCTTGTCGGATTCGAACTGACGACCTACCGCTTACAAGGCGGTTGCTCTACCAACTGAGCTAAAGCGGCACGGGCTGGATTCTACCTCAGCAAAAGCTCACTTTATGCGAGTGAGCGAAGGTCGTGCTCCGCTGGGAGGGCGTGGTGTGTCTGGCCCATTGTCTTCAGCGGGCGTTTCCACACTGGTCAACACCGTCACCTTGGCTTCACTGGCCGGTGTTTCTTCAGGTGCGTCGCCCGATGTCGCCAGCATGGGAAAGGCCATTCCCTGGCCGTTCTCACGCGCATAGATAGCCAGCACCCGGTCCACGGGCACCAGAATATCCCGCGCCACGCCACCGAAGCGCCCTTTGAACTCGATGAAATCATTGCCCAGTTGCAATGCGCTGGTCGCATCGAAACTGATGTTGAGCACGATTTCACCGTCCTTCACATACTCATTGGGCACACGCACCCGCTCATCCACCAGAACGGCGATGAACGGCGTGAACCCGTTGTCGGTGCACCATTCGTACAACGCACGAATGAGATAGGGGCGCGTAGAGCTGGAATCTTTGGCGTCAATCATGGCAACAACAGGGCTTACTTGCGCATGACCTTTTCGGAAGGCGTCAGCGCTTCAATGTAGGCAGGGCGCGAGAAGATGCGTTCTGCATATTTGAGCAGCGGAGCAGCGTTCTTGCTCAGATCGATGCCGTAGTAGTCCAGGCGCCACAGCAGAGGGGCAATCGCCACATCCAGCATGGAGAAGTTGTCGCCCAGCATGTACTTGTTCTTGAGGAACACAGGGGCCAATTGTGTCAAACGATCACGGATGTGTGAACGGGCTTTTTCCAGCGCCTTCTCGTTGCCCTTGGAAGCACGGGCTTCGAGCGTGGATACGTGGACAAACAGCTCCTTCTCGAAATTCAGCAGGAACAGGCGTACACGGGCGCGGTCGACCGGGTCACCGGGCATCAATTGGGGATGCGGGAAACGCTCGTCGATGTACTCGTTGATGATGTTGGATTCGTACAGAATCAAGTCGCGCTCGACCAGAATCGGCACTTGCCCGTAAGGGTTCATCACGCTGATGTCTTCGGGCTTGTTGTACAGGTCCACATCACGGATTTCGAAGTCCATGCCCTTTTCAAAGAGCACAAAGCGGCAGCGGTGGGAAAAAGGGCAGGTTGTTCCTGAATACAGCACCATCATGGCGGGAGACTCCTAAAAAATGAAAAAGAGTGGGTCGCCTTGGCAAACCCACTCTGACACCATCACGCAAGGCCTTTACGACCCGTGCGACAGCACGCGACTTACTTGACGTCTTTCCAGAACGCCGCATTCAGGCGCCACGCAAACAGCGTCAGCACCGAGAGGAACAACAACACCCACACACCCACGCGAACACGGGTGTTCTGTGCGGGCTCACCCATCCACTGCAAGTAATTCACCAGATCACCCACAGCCTGGTCGTATTGGGTGGGTGTCATCGTGCCGGGTGTCACTTGTTGCCAGCCCTTGAAGACATGCACTTCGTGGCCATGCTCTTCGACCGTGTCGTACACCGGCACGCGCTTGCCTTGCAATTCCCACAAAGCGTGGGGCATGCCTACGCTGGGGAACACCAGGTTGTTCCAACCCGTGGCCTTGGTTTCGTCAGGGTAGTAGGTACGCAAGTAGGTGTACAGGTAGTCGGCACCCGAACCACCGGCTCCTGCACGCGAGCGGGCAATCACGGTCAGATCAGGAGGATTGGCACCGAACCATTCTTTGGCCTGCTTGGGATCAATCGCCGCCTTCATGGTTTCACCCACTTTTTCGGTGGTGAACAGCAGGTTGTCCTTGATCTGTTGGTCGGTCAGACCAATGTCTTTCAGGCGGTTGAAGCGCATGAACGCCGCAGAGTGGCAGTTCAGGCAGTAGTTTACAAACAGCTTGGCACCGTTTTGCAGGGATGCCAAATCGTTGGTCTTGGAAGGCGCCTTGTCCAGGGGGTGGCCGCCGCCCGAAGCATGGGCACCGGCTACGAAGCCCAGAGCCGCCACGAGAGTAATGATGATTTTTTTCATGTCAGTCGTCTCCTGCGCTCAGTGGGCCGCAAAGTTCACACGCGCGGGAACTGGTTTGGACGCACCCAACGCACTCCACCAAGGCATCAATAGGAAGAAACCGAAGTAGAACAAGGTTCCAACTTGCGAGACACGCTCTCCCAGAGCGGATGGTGCCTGTACGCCCAGGTAGGCCAGGACCACAAAGTTGATGACAAAAATGCCATACAGGTATTTGTGCCAGTCAGGGCGATAACGGATGGACTTGACCGGGCTGTAGTCCAGCCAAGGCAGGAAGAACAGGATGATCACAGCGCCGCCCATCACCACCACGCCCCAGAATTTGGCATCGATATTGAGCATCAGCACAGTGGCCACCACGGCGGCACCAGCGATCACCGCCTTGAAAAGGGTCGGCATCTTGAACTTGTAGATGCTGAATGCAGCAGCGCCGAGTACACAGGCAATCAACGCATACATCATCTCGCTGGTGATGGCACGCAGCATCGAGTAGTACGGCGTGAAATACCAGACCGGCGCGATGTGCGCAGGCGTCTTCAGCGGATCAGCCGGGATGAAGTTGTTGTACTCCAGGAAGTAACCACCCATCTCAGGCGCAAAGAAGATGATGGCGGTAAAGACCATCAGGAACATGCTCACGGCGAAGATGTCATGCACCGTGTAGTAGGGGTGGAAAGGCACGCCGTCCAGCGGATGGCCTGCTGCATCGCGGGGGGCGTTGGGACCCTTGATTTCGATACCGTCGGGGTTGTTGGAACCCACGTCGTGCAGCGCCAGCAAGTGCGCCACCACCAAGCCCAACAGGACCAGCGGTACGGCAATCACGTGGAAGCTGAAGAAGCGGTTCAACGTGGCGTCACCCACCACGTAGTCGCCACGGATCAGCAAAGCCAGATCAGGACCAACGAAAGGAATCGCGGCAAACAGGTTCACGATCACTTGGGCGCCCCAGTAGGACATCTGGCCCCAAGGCAACAGGTAACCCATGAAGGCTTCAGCCATCAGGCACAGGAAGATCGCGCAGCCAAAGATCCAGACCAGTTCGCGTGGTTTGCGGTAGCTGCCGTAAATGAGGCCGCGGAACATGTGCAGGTAAACCACCACAAAAAACGCGGAAGCACCCGTGGAGTGCATGTAGCGAATCAGCCAACCCCATGGCACATCACGCATGATGTATTCCACCGAACCGAATGCCAAGGCGGCATCGGGCTTGTAGTGCATGACCAGGAAAATGCCGGTCACGATCTGGATCACCAGCACCAGCAGGGCCAGCGAACCGAAGATGTACCAGAAGTTGAAGTTCTTCGGAGCGTAGTACTCCGACATATGGACCTTGTACGCATCGAAGGCGGTGGGGAACCGGTTTTCAAACCAGTTCGTCACCTTTTCGCTAGCCGAGGCGTTGGGAGAGATTTCCTTGAATTCAGCCATATTGTTCTTCCTCAGGCTTTCTTGTCTTCGCCGATCAGCAGCTTGCTGTCAGACAGGTACATGTGCGGTGGCACTTCCAGATTGTCCGGAGCGGGCTTGTTCTTGAAGACGCGGCCAGCCATATCAAAGGTGGAGCCGTGGCACGGGCACAGGAAGCCGCCCTTCCAGTCGTCCGGCAGGGACGGCTGGGCGCCAAGCTGGAATTTGTCGGAAGGCGAGCAACCCAGGTGCGAGCAGATACCCACAGCCACAAAAAATTCGGGCTTGATGGAACGTCCCTCATTGCGGGCGTACTCGGGGGTCAGTTCACTGGGTTTGCGCTCAGACTTGGGGTCTGCGAGTTGACCATCCAGGTTCGGCAGTGCTGCGACCTGCTCAGGCGTACGCCGCACGATCCAGACCGGCTTGCCGCGCCATTCAACCGTGATTTTTTCACCGGGCTTGATCTCCCCGATATCTACTTCCACGGCAGCACCGGCGGCCTTGGCGCGCTCGGAAGGCTGGAAAGTGCTCACAAAGGGGATGGCGGTTGCGACACCGCCCACTGCACCAGCGCAGCCGGAAGCAATCAACCAAGTCCGTTTGCTGGCGTCGATCTTTTTGGTGTCGACAGGGGTTTCACTCATGAGAATCCTCAATGAACATCGCTAGGAGGGGTAAGCGAAGGATTGTAGCTGACGCCCACACCCGAATTCAACGCTCCCGGGCCCTGGTGTCTGCTCGACCAGGCCGGATTTGTGGACAATGGGGGCCATTTTTCAACCAAGCAAGGCAGGTCACGATGGGAATGTTGCAAGAATTCAAGGATTTCGCGGTCAAGGGCAATGTGATCGATCTGGCCGTCGGTGTCATTATTGGCGGCGCGTTTGGCAAGATCGTCGACTCGGTCGTGGCCGACCTGATCATGCCGCTGGTGGGCGCCGTGATCGGAAAGCTGGACTTTTCCAACCTTTACGTGGTGCTTGGCAACGTCCCACCCGGCACAGAGGCCACGCTGGCCGCCCTCAAGAAGGCGGGCGTGCCCGTGTTTGCCTATGGCAACTTCATCACCGTGGGCGTGAACTTTGCGATTCTGGCTTTCATCATCTTCCTGATGGTCAAGCAGATCAACAAGCTGAAGAAAGAGGCTCCGGCCCCCGAAGCGCCACCCGTTGTCACGCCCGAAGACGTGCTACTGCTGCGCGAAATTCGCGACAGTCTGAAGAAGTAACCCCCACGCTCCGCCCACGCACGGCTTAAGGCCGTGCATGGCCTATTGCCACAACGTGAGCGCATCTGCGGCCACAGATGCGTGAGCGGGTCGCTGCCCCCCCCATGGGGGCTAATTTGGCTTCGCCGCTCTTCGAGAACCCTTGGGGCGGCCCGGCGGGAAATTGCCAGCGGCTGGGGCGCGCCAGTTGCTATTGATTTAGTAGCTGCTTGCGCACTACCTACGCGGGCTACAGCCCCTTTTTTCATATATTTTCGATGCCACAGAGCTGGCGTGCCATGCGAATGGCCGCCAACAGGCTGGACGCGTCGGCGCGGCCAGTACCGGCAATGTCAAACGCGGTGCCGTGGTCCGGGCTGGTGCGCACCAGCGGCAGGCCCAGCGTCACATTGACACCCTGCTCCACCCCCAGGTACTTCACTGGGATCAGCCCCTGGTCGTGGTACATCGCCACCACCACGTCAAATTCACCGGGCTTGGCAGGCGTGTTGCGCGCGCGCATGAACACCGTGTCGGGTGCATAGGGGCCAAACACCTGACTGCCCTGTGCGCGGGCGGCATCCATCGCCGGAACGATGGTGTCCAGCTCCTCGCGGCCAAACAGGCCGCCCTCCCCCGCATGGGGGTTGAGCCCCGCCACCGCGATACGCGGTGCACGGCCCAGCACTGCGGCCAAAGCCGTGTGGGTGATCAACAGGGTTTGCAAGACGTTGTCCAACGTCACCGCAGCCAGCGCATCGCGCAACGACATATGGATGCTCACCAGTACGGTACGTAGCTCGTCATTGGCCAGCATCATGCGCACCGGCACATCCGCCACCGCCTTGCCCAGATGCCGCGCCGCCGCGTCCTGCAGCATTTCGGTGTGGCCCGGAAAACGGTCGTAGGGTGCGCCTGCCGCCGACAACGCCTCCTTGTGCAACGGCGCGGTGACCAGAGCCGCCACCTCGCCGCGCAGGGCCGCGTCGGCCGCCCACAGCACGCAACGCCCGGCAAACTCGCCCGCCTCTTTGCTGACCTGGCCCATGGCCACGGGCGCCAAGGCGGCGCCGACCTGGAGCACCGGGATGCAACGGGGCGGAACGTCAAGCGCTTCGTCGGGTGATGCTATCTGCGCTACCGGCAACGGCGGATGCCCGGCACTGGCCAGCAAAGCCGCTGCACGCCGCATGGCCTGCACGTCACCGGCCACAAAACAACCGCGCACGTCTTCCGGTTGCGCCGCAAAACACTTGGCAATGATTTCCGGGCCTATGCCAGCGGCATCCCCCAAAGTAATGGCAATGGGACGCAGCATGTCAGGCGGGGTTATCAATGTCAATGAACTGGTGCTCCAGCCCCAACTGCACAGCGGCATGCGCGGCAACGGCCTGCGCGCCATACCGCTCAGTAGCATGGTGACCGCAGGCCAGGTACGCCACGCCGCATTCGCGGGCGTAGTGGGCTTGTGGCTCCGAAATTTCACCGGTGATGAAGGCATCCACACCGGCGGCAATCGCGTCTTCAAAATACCCCTGTGCGCCGCCCGTGCACCAGCCCACGCGGCGTACCGGGCCGGGTTTGCCGGGCACCAGCACCACGGCGTGGCCCAGTGTGGTCTCCGCGTGACGGGCCAAAGCCTGCGCATCGGCAAACGGTCCGTTCAGTGGCGCGCCGGTCCAGCCCAGTTGCTGCTCTCCAAAACGACCATCGGCCTGCAGACCGAGCTGCACACCGAGTTGCGCGTTGTTACCCAGTTCGGCGTGCGCGTCCAGCGGCAGGTGGTACGCAAACAGATTGATGTTGTGCGCCAGCAGGGGCGCGAGGCGCTGGCGCATCCAGCCAGTGACCCGGCCGTCGTGGCCGCGCCAGAACAGGCCGTGGTGTACGAGGATGGCGTCCGCGTTCGCGGCGATGGCGGCTTCAATCAGCGCCAGGCTGGCGGTGACGCCGGAGACGATTTTGCGCACCTGCGCCCGCCCTTCGACCTGCAGGCCGTTGGGGCAGTAGTCCTTGAAACGCTCGGGCTGCAGCAGCGTATCCAGCAGGGTGTGAAGGTCTTGGCGGTCGGTCATGGAACGGTAGGTTCAGAGGGTGCCCGCATTGTCGTTGAAGCCACAGGCTCAGGCACGATGCTGCAGTCACAACCTGTGCCCGCCGCAATCCAGCGGCGCGCGAGTTTTGCCAGGCCCCAAGCCAGAGGTTGCGCCAACCAGCGCAGGAGCGCAGGCAATGCTGCGCGCAATACGGCGGCAGGCTCTGCTAAGGCCCCGCAGCGGTAGATGCTCTCTGTCTCGCTCCAGCGCAAGGCATCACAGGCCCCACTGCGCCGCCCGGACAACACCACGCCCAACGGGCAGGGCTCTGCCAGGCAACACACACCGCAGCCGTTGCATGGCGCAGCCACGGGCGGCTTGGGTGGCGCCAGTGGCTGGATATGGATGATTTGGGACGTTGAGGCCATGCAGCCCCCAATGTACTGCGCCGCCCCAGCGCCTCGATCGACCGCAGCCCTACAATTTGCACCTATGAAACGTCTCTGGCTGCTTTTTTCCCAAACCGCTACTGTATTGCTGGCGGCTTATTTTGTGGTTGCCACGCTCAAGCCCCAGTGGCTGGGCCACGGCCCTTCCATGGAGGGGGCCATCGCGCTGTTTGAGGCCCCGGCCGGCAAGCCCGGTGAAGTACCGCCCGGCAGTTTCCGCCAGGCCGCACAAAAGGCCTCGGCCGCCGTGGTCAGCATCAACACCAGCAAGGCCGCGCGCAAAAACCCCAATGCCAACGACCCCTGGTTCAAGTTTTTCTACGGTGACCAGGGCAACGAAGCCCAGGGCGGCCTGGGCAGTGGCGTGATCGTGAGCCCCAGCGGTTACATCCTGACCAACAACCACGTGATTGAAGGCGCCGACGAAATCGAAGTCGTCCTCAACGACGGCCGCCACGCGCCCGCCAAGGTGATTGGCACCGACCCCGACAGCGACCTCGCCGTGCTCAAGATCGACCTGGACAAGCTGCCCATCATGGTGCTGGGCAACTCCGACAACCTGGAAGTGGGCGACCAGGTGCTGGCCATCGGCAACCCGTTTGGCGTGGGCCAGACGGTTACCAGCGGCATCGTCAGCGCCATGGGGCGCAACCAACTGGGCATCAACACCTTTGAGAACTTCATCCAGACCGACGCGGCCATCAACCCCGGCAACTCGGGCGGCGCGCTGGTAGACATCAACGGCAACCTGCTGGGCATCAACACCGCGATCTATTCCCGCTCAGGTGGCAGCATGGGCATTGGTTTTGCGATTCCCGTGGCCACGGCCAAGATGGTGCTGGACGGCATTGTGAAAGACGGTCAGGTCACGCGCGGCTGGATTGGCGTGGAGCCCAACGACCTGTCGCCCGAACTGGCCGAGACCTTTGACGTGAAAGCCAAAGAAGGCGTGATCATCACCGGCGTGCTGCAAAACGGCCCGGCGGCCAAGGCAGGCATCCGCCCTGGCGACGTGATTGTGGGCATCGCCGATCAGCCCGTCACCGATGTCACACAACTGCTGTCCCGCGTGGCAGCGCTCAAGCCGGGAACGGCCTCGCGCTTCACGCTGGAACGCAAAAACCAGAAGCTGGAACTGGACGTGACCCCCGGCGTGCGCCCCAAACCACGGCCCATGCTGCAGCAATAACTGCTACCGCAGTTGCTATTGTTTCAGGAGCTGCCTGTGCACATGGCGTGCGGGCTGCAGGCACTTTTCATCACCATTTGAAACACCACTCCGGCTAGGCCGTGGTATCTCAGGCCTGGCTGGAATCGGCCTCTTCGGGCGGGGCCTGGGTGTGTTTGATGAACAACTGGGCGGCCCAGATCCCGATTTCGTACAAGATGCACATCGGTATCGCCAGCGCCAATTGGGACACCACATCGGGCGGTGTTACGACAGCGGCCACCACAAAGGCCACCACGATGAAATAGCTGCGGAAACCTTTGAGTTTTTCAATGCTCACCAGCCCCATGCGTGCCAGCACGATCACGACGATGGGAACTTCAAAGGCCAGACCAAAGGCCAGGAACATGGAAAGCACAAAGTCCAGGTAAGCCTCGATATCCGGCGTGGCGGAAATGCTCTTGGGCGCAAACCCCTGGATGAACTTGAACACCTGGCCGAACACGAAGAAATAACAAAACGCCACGCCAATAAAAAACAGCAGCGTACTGGACACCACCAGGGGCATCACCAGCTTCTTTTCGTGGTTATACAAACCTGGAGCGACAAAAGCCCATACCTGGTACAGCACCACCGGCAAAGCCAACAAGAATGCGGCCATCAGCATGATCTTGAGCGGCACCAGAAACGGTGAAATCACCGACGTGGCAATCAGCTTCCCGCCTGCGGGCAAGGTGGAGACCAGAGGCGCTGCCAGCAGGTCGTACAGCGCAGCCGGCCCCGGGAACAGGGCCAGCACCGCGAGCGCCACGCCCACGGCGATGGCCGCCTTGATTAGCCGGTCACGCAACTCCACCAGATGCTGAACAAAAGGCTGTTCCGTACCGGCGAGCTCATCCTGCTTGTTGTCGTCTGATGCCATGGGAGTGAAAAAAGATGCCGTTCAGCGCATGCGCTGCGGCCTGAACCGCGCGACACGGGCCGCCCCGGACTGCGCCTTGGTACGCACCCCGTTGCGGGACTTGTACCAATGCGGCACGGCGCCCTGCTTGAGGCGCCAGTTTTTGCCGGGGTGTTTGTATTCTGGAAATTCGGGGGGCATCGCCGCATCGGTGGCGTCGGTCCAGGATTTCTCGAAATCACTGGCTTGCGTCTGGATGCTGTTCTCCACATCACGCGCCGCGCCTTCGACGGTTTCGCGCATCTTCTTGAGCTCGTCGAGCTCCATGGAGCGGCTCACCTCGGCCTTGACGTCGGCGACATAACGCTGCGCCTTGCCCAGCAAGGTGCCTACAGTACGCGCCACGCGCGGCAGCTTCTCCGGCCCGATGACGATCAACGCCACCGCGCCGATCAGCGCCATCTTCGATATGCCGAGGTCAATCACGCAGGGCTAGCTCAGGACTTTTGCTTGGCTTCCACGTCGATCGTGGTTTTTTCAGCAGCAGCATTCGCTACTTGCTGGGGAGCAGCAGGCTTGTCGTCCGCTGCAGCAGATCCGTCCTTCATGCCGTCCTTGAAACCCTTCACAGCGCCACCCAGGTCAGAACCCATGTTCTTGAGCTTCTTGGTGCCAAACACCATAACCACGATCAGCAGCACGATCAGCCAGTGCCAGATAGAAAATGAACCCATGATTTACTCCTAACGATTAAGTGAATTCTAGTCGGCCTATGTAACTGCCGAGCGTGGGGGCACAACTCGCCGCCGGGCCGCCCCAAGGCGAGTTAACCCCCTTGGGGGGCAGCGACCCGCTCTCGTATCTGCGGAAGCAGATGCGTTCGCGTTGCGGCAACGGGCCGTGCACGACCTGTAGGTCGTGCAAAGGTGGAGCGTGGGGGCCATATTTAGCCGCGCAACCAAGGCCGTGGACCGCCCATGACGTGGAAATGCAAATGGTGCACTTCCTGCCCGCCCTCTGCCCCGGTGTTGGTCACCAGTCGGTAACCGCCATCCGGGTACGGATTGCAGCCTTCCTGCAAGGCCAGTTGGGGCACCAGTGCCATCATGTGACCCATCAGCGCCGCATGCTCGCCCCCCACCTGTGCCAGGCTGGGGATATGTACCTTGGGAATCAGCAAGAAATGCACCGGCGCCCAAGGGTTGATGTCGTGAAAGGCGTAAACCTGCTCGTCTTCGTAGACCACTTTGGACGGAATCTGCTTGGCGATGATCTTGCAAAAAATGCAGTTGGCGTCGTGGCCGGGAACATGTTCGCTCATGCACCAATCTCCTGACCCTTGTTCATGGCCATAAAGCCCATGACGATGCGGTAAAGGAACCAGATGGAAATCGCGGTCCAGGCAATCCAGCCGGGGATTAAAAACAGCAGCCACAGCGGTGAAGTCACCAGGTACAGCAGCCCGGCAATCAGCACGGTGCGGATGCGCCAGCGAAAGTGCGACGCATGCCAGGTGCCTTCAGCGTCATCACGCTTAACCAGATCCAGAATCAACGCGGCGATCAGCAGCACCGGGCCAAACTGCCCACCCGGAATGACCGCGCCCACGGCGACGATCAGGTGCAGCACGTAGCTGATGGTGCCGATGGTGTTGAGCGACTGCAGCCGCTCCAGGTCGGCAGGCGGCGGTGCGGCGGGGGTGGTGAAGTTGGGGTCCATGGACATTCCTTGGCAACAATCTTTACTTGGGCTCGGCCTCACGCGAGGCCTGTGCAGCTTGCGCCTCACGCGCCAGCACTTTGCGCAGGGCTTTTTCTTCAATGCCGCTGGTACCGGCGCGACGCTCCAGCTCGGCAATCACGTCGGCAGGCGCCAGGCCGTAATGGGCCAGCGCGATCATGCTGTGAAACCACAAATCTGCCACTTCACCGACCAATTTGGCCTTATCTCCGCCATGGTCGGCGTCTTTGGCGGCCATCACCACTTCGGTGGCCTCTTCGCCGATCTTTTTGAGAAAAGCGTCGGGACCCTTGTGCAGCAGGCGTGCCACATAGCTGCCCTCGGGGTCACCCCCGTTGGCGGCCTTGCGGCTTTCGATCACGGCGGCCAGTGCAGCCAGGGAATCTTGGGATGTCGTCATGGTGTTATTTGTAGATGGACTCAGGGTCTTTCAAGACCGGGTCGACAGATTTCCACTCGCCATTCTCCAGCACGCTGAAAAAGCAACTGTGGCGGCCGGTGTGGCAGGCGATGCCGGGCTCGTGGCCGAGCTGCGTCACCTTGAGCAAAATCACATCGCTGTCGCAGTCCATACGGATCTCGTGCACGGTTTGCACGTGGCCCGACTCTTCCCCCTTGTACCAAAGCTTGTCGCGCGAGCGGCTGAAATACACGGCCCGCCCCAGCTCCACGGTCTTTTGCAGGGCTTCGCGGTTCATCCAGGCGAACATCAGCACATCGTTGGTGCCCTGCTCCTGCGCGATGACCGGCACCAGCCCCTTGGAATCCCAACGGATGTGTTTGAGCCAGCTCACGGGCGGTGTCGGTGTGGTTTGCATTTGCTATTCAATTTATAGCTGCTTGCGCAGTATCTACCTGGGCTACAGCCTAAAAAGGCTTAAATTCTGACGGGAATACCGCGCTCGGCCATACGCGCCTTGGCCTGGCCCACGGTGTATTCACCGTAGTGGAAGATGCTGGCGGCCAGCACCGCGTCCGCGCCGCCCTGCTGCACGCCGTCGGCCAGGTGGTCCAGATTGCCCACACCACCGGACGCGATGACCGGCACGCTGATCGCGTCGGCCACGGCGCGGGTCAGCGCCAAGTCGAAGCCGCTCTTGGTGCCGTCCCGGTCCATGCTGGTCAGCAGGATTTCACCCGCACCGCGGCGGGCCATTTCGGTGGCCCAGGCCACGGCATCCAGGCCGGTGTTTTTGCGGCCACCGTGGCTGTACACGTCCCAGCCAGCGCCACGGGTGGCGGCGTCTTCTTCGGAGCGGCGCTTGGCGTCGATGGCCACCACGATGCACTGCGCACCGTATTTGAGCGACGCATCTTCAATCACCTGGGGGTTGGCAATGGCAGCCGAGTTGAAACTCACCTTGTCGGCCCCCGCGTTGAGCAGGCGGCGCACGTCTTCCACCACACGCACACCACCACCCACGGTCAACGGGATGAAGACCTGGCTGGCCACGGCTTCAATAATGTGCAGGATGAGGTCGCGCCCGTCGCTGGTGGCGGTGATATCGAGAAACGTGAGTTCGTCGGCACCCTGGTCGTTATAACGGGCCGCGATTTCCACCGGGTCACCGGCGTCGCGCAGCTCTACAAAGTTCACGCCTTTGACAACGCGACCGCCGGTCACGTCCAGGCAGGGGATGATGCGTTTGGCTAGCATGAGCAACTACCAACACTGCAGGATGCGGCGGGTTGGGTGTTCTGCGCAGCGAAATAAAGGAGGAGACCGCAGGTCGGGGGACATTCGCGTAGCGGAATACCCAGGCCGTCGAATCTCGCAGAAGCCTCGCCCTGCTGATTACCCATTGAGCTCATCAGCGCGCTCCTGCGCCTTTGCAAAGTCCAGATCACCGCTGTAAATGGCGCGTCCGCAGATCACACCTTCCACGCCTTCGCTCTCCACCTCGCACAGCGCTTCAATGTCGGCCATGTTGGACAGGCCGCCGGAGGCGATGACGGGAATGGTCAGGGCCTGGGCCAGCTTGACGGTGGCGTCGATGTTGATGCCGGACAGCATGCCGTCGCGGCCGATATCGGTGTAGATGATGCCTTCGACGCCGTAGTCTTCGAACTTCTTGCCCAGGTCGATCACGTCGTGGCGCGTGAGCTTGCTCCAGCCGTCAGTGGCAACCTTGCCGTCGCGCGCATCGAGGCCGACGATGATGTGGCCGCCAAACGCAGTACAGGCGTCCTGCAGAAAGCCGGGGTTCTTCACCGCAGCGGTACCGATGATGACGTAGCGCAGGCCGGCGTCCAGGTAGCGCTCAATCGTGTCTAGGTCGCGGATGCCGCCGCCCAGTTGCACGTCGATCTCGTTGCCCACTTCCTTCAATATCTTGCGAATGGCCATCTCGTTCTTGGGATGACCGGCGAAGGCGCCGTTCAGATCGACCAGGTGCAGGCGCCGGGCGCCCTTGTCCACCCAGCTGCGGGCCATGACCGCGGGGTCTTCGCCGAACGTGGTGGATTGGTCCATGTCGCCTTGTTTGAGGCGAACACAGTGGCCGTCTTTGAGATCAATCGCAGGAATTAAAAGCATGATGCTTCAGGTTGGGGGAGGAAAGAAAAGCGAAAAGCGGGGAAGCTCAGTGGGCGTGGATCGCCTCAAGGGTTCCAGTGGAGGAAGTTGCGGTACAGGGACAGACCGTGGTCGGCACTTTTTTCGGGGTGAAATTGGGTTGCGAAAATATTATCGCGTGCAATCGCCGCTGAGAAGCGCTGGCCGTAGTCGGTCTCGCCCACGCTGTGGCGCGCATCAGACGGTTTGGCGAAGTAACTGTGTACAAAGTAGAAGTAGCTGCCGTCCGGCACATCGCCCCAGACCGGGTGGCGCTTTTCGCCGCCGTGGGTGGTTTGCCAGACCTGGTTCCAGCCCATTTGCGGCACTTTGTAGCGGCTGCCGTCGGGCTGGGTCTGGCCCGCCAGGTCGAACTTGACCACCTCGCCAGGAATCAGGCCCAGGCTGGGGGTGTTGAGTTCTGCGCTGTGGTCCAGCAGCATTTGCATGCCGACACACACACCCATGAGCGGCTTGTTGGCGGCGGCGTGCATCACGGCGTCGAACATACCGGAGTCGTGCAGCTCGCGCATACAGTCGCGCATGGCGCCCTGGCCCGGCAGCACCACGCGTTCGGCATCCATCACCTCTTGCGGCGTACGGGCCCAGACCACGTCTACACCCGCGCTGGAGGCCACATGCATGACCGCCTGCGTGACGGAGCGCAGGTTGCCCATGCCGTAGTCGACCACGGCGACTTTCTTCATGCTAGCAATTCCATAGCTTCTTGCGCATATTCCATAAGGGCTAGAGGCCTATTTTGCATGAAATTCAGAGCGAGCCCTTGGTCGAAGGAATGGTGCCCAGCGCGCGCGGGTCCAGTTCCAGCGCAGCGCGCAGTGCACGCGCGAAGGCCTTGAACACGGTCTCGGCCTGGTGGTGGGCGTTTTCGCCCTTGAGGTTGTCGATGTGCAGCGTGACAAACGCGTGGTTCACAAAGCCCTGGAAGAACTCGTGGGTCAACTGCGTGTCAAACGCGCCGATCATGCCGCTCTTGAAGGGCACGTTCAGCTCCAGTCCGGGGCGGCCCGAGAAGTCGATCACCACGCGGGAGAGCGCTTCGTCCAGCGGTACATAGGCGTGGCCGTAACGGCGGATGCCCTTCTTGTCACCCACGGCCTGATGGAAAGCCTGGCCCAGCGTGATGCCCACGTCTTCCACCGTGTGGTGGCCGTCGATGTGCAGGTCGCCATCGGCCTCAATGTCCAGATCGATCATGCCGTGGCGGGCGATCTGGTCCAGCATGTGGTCGAAGAAACCAATGCCGGTGGACAGGCGGCTGATGCCCGTGCCGTCCAAGTTGACGCGAACCTTGATCTTGGTCTCGGCGGTGTTGCGCGACACCTCGGCGATACGGGGCGTGTGCGCTTGGGGGACTTCGGTCAAAGGGTAGTTGGTGGTCATAAGGATTCCTGCAGGGCTTTCAACATCCGGGTGTTTTCGTCAGCGGTGCCGACGGTGAGGCGCAGACATTGGGCCAGCAATGGGTGCATTTTAGAAACGTTCTTGACCAAAACACCGCGCGCCTTCATGCCGTCGAAGACTTTTTGTGCGGGCTCTCCGGCACCTTCCAGGCGGATCAACACCATATTCGCGTCACTGTCCCAGGCTTTCACGCCGGGCAGCGCGCGCAAGGCGGCGAGCAAACGGCTGCGCTGCGCGCGCAAATCGGCGGCCTGCGCGGCAAAAACGTCGGCGTGCTCCAGCGCAAACAGCGCGCACTCGTAGTTGAGCACGCTGATGTTGTACGGCGGGCGCACCTTGTCCACCTGGGCCACCAGCGCGGTCGGGCCCATCATGTAACCCAGACGCACGCCAGCCAGGCCGAACTTGCTGAGTGTGCGCATCAGCAGCACGTGGCTGTTGTCCGCCGGGTTGGCGCGGATCACATCCAGATAGGTGCGGCTGGAGAACGGCTGGTAGGCCTCGTCAATCGCCACGATGCTGCCCGCGGCTTTGGCGGCGGCCACCACACGCACCATGTCGGCCTCGTCCCACAGATTCGCCGTGGGGTTGTTCGGGTAGGCTAGGTAGACGATGGCGGGTTGTTGCTCGGTGATGGCCTGCACCATGGCGGGCACATCGAGTTCAAAGTCAGCCGTGAGCGGTACACCGATGAAGTCCAGCCCCTGCAGCTGCGCACTCATGGCGTACATCACAAACCCGGGCAGCGGCGCGAGGATGGCAGGCTTGGCTTGGCCCGGCTGCACCGGCACATCACAGGCCATGGCCAGGAGGGAAATCAATTCGTCCGAGCCATTGCCCAGCATGAGGTCAAAACCTTGCGGCATGCCCGCGTAGGTGGCCAGCGCCTGGCGCAAGTCATTCACGCGGCCGTCGGGGTAACGGTTGAAGGCCAGCGCGCCCAAGCGTTTGCCCAGTGCTTCCTGCAAGTCCGCAGGCAGGCGGTGCGGGTTCTCCATGGCGTCGAGCTTGACCATGCCTTTGGAATCCTGGATCGCATAGGCGTGCATGGACTGCACGTCCTGGCGGATGCGGCGCCCTATGAGCGCATTCACGGCGCTTGCCGTATCAGTGGGGGTGTCTTGGGTCATGCGGAGTCTTTCAAAAAACTAGTCGGCCAGCGCCAGATCGGCGGGCGTGGCCTGCAAGGGGTTGAGGATGGTCACGCCATCGATCTGCTGGCCATGTTGCAGGTCCAGCGACAGCACATGGCTGGCGCCGCTTTGCGCAGCCGCGGCCACGATCAGCGCGTCCCAGTACGGCAGGCCAAAACGGGCCTCCACGCCCCAGGCGGTTTCCACGGTCTGGTGGTCAATCTGCCAAGGCTGCCAGAGCTGGTAGCGGCGCAGCTTGGCGCGCGCGTCACCCTGCGGCATGGCGAAATGCTGCGTGGTGCTCACGTAATAGGCGTTGAGCACCTGCGTGCTGACGCGCCCGGCACGGCGCTGCCACAGCGCCTGCAGCCAGTCGCGGACGCGGGCTTGCTGAGATGGGTTGTGCGCGTCGTCCGCCGCCAGCAGCACGTTGGTGTCCACAAAGACGATGGCGCCGGAAGTGTCCAAAGCGCTAGCCATTCAGGACCTCCCGCAGCGGGTACGCCTTGCCAGCCGAACTGAACGACGAGGTATCCGCCACCCAGTCCCGCTGCGCGCGGGCGTAGGCGTCGTCGTGCTGCATCTTGTCGGTGAGCATCTCGCCCACCAGGCGCGACACGCTGGTATTGCGCTTGGCCGCCTCAATACGCACCCACTCCAGGGTGGCATCTTCAACCGTGATGGTGACGTTCTTCATGGCTTCAATATTACACGAAATTCGTGTTACACGAAAATAGTGTTACTATGCCCATAGTCTTTGCGGCTCTCCACATTACGTTTCGCTCATGCACATAAAATTTATAGCCACATTCGTCACAGTGCTTACTTTTGGCGTGTCTGGATGCGCATCGGACCGAGACTGGGATTGGAAGCCAGAAAGTGCAATGATGCCGCTCACCGATGTAATGCTGCCCACCGGTGAAGCTGCAATCCGGCTCAACAAATGCTACCGAACGCCCATCTTTAAGGATCTCCACTGTCAATCGGCAGTCGGTATGCCACGTGGACCGATCGTCGAATTCCAACGCATACGAGACTTGACCGATTCATTCCTCTTGAGCTTGCCGGAAAGTACAAATTGGCGCGTACGGATGACGAATTGGGGTCGTGCCTCTATTGGTCCAGTTCCACGGGCCCCGTATCGCCTTTTCCTGATGTCGGTCGAACCAATGGTCGTTGTCATCCTTCCTCAGGACCTATCGGATAAGGACTCATCAATGCCACCTAACGCCGCCGGTGAAATAATTTGTAGCGGGTCAGTCGCATGCCTTGGCTCAGCCGGTCGAGTTTGGGTGAATATAGATTTGACAGGCCCCGTAGCTGCGTTGAAAGGCGCAAGTTGGTTCTCTCCCGAATACCCGGGGAAAGGTTTAACTCCTCTTCCGCTAGATCATCCGGCGGAGATAGTGCTACCTGGGTTGCGTGCATCAATTGTGAATAACAATGGGGTATTCGTTTTCAAACGTTTGAGCGGCAAATAAGCCAGGTATATTTATCTCAACGCCCGCACTAACAAGCCCGATGACGCTTTGCGGTGCTGGCGTGTACGCCCAGGCCTGACATCTGCCTGGCTACGCCTCCGTGACCGATGCCGTACGCGCCTGGCGCAGTACCTGGCCGCATACCCTGGTCCTTCCCCACCCCAGCCCGCGCAACAACCTGTGGCTCAAGCGCAATCCGTGGTTTGAGGAAGCGCTGCTGCCGGAGCTGCGCCTACGCGTGCAGCAGGTGCTGCGGCAAAGCCCCTCTAGCAAAAGCTAGCAGGGATACACCGTGGACAGCGCGTTGGTCAGCACCAGCGACACCGGCATGTCCGCCTCGTACACACCTTCGTTGCGCTGCAACTCCGTGTCGTACAACGACTGGGCCATGCGCGGCTCCAGACGGCGGCCATTGAGACAGATGGCGGGTTTGGCGCCATTGCGCACGCCGTGGGCGTGGGCCTCCAACGCACCTTCCATGGCGCCCACCAGGTAGTAGCGCACGTAGTTCTCGCCCTGCTTTTTGTCCGATTTTTCCAGTGCCCGCAATTCACGGATGCTCATGGCAGAAGCGGCTTGGGCCACACAAATCAAGGCTAGCAGCAGCCCCATGTTGCGGAACAGGCGAATAGAGAGATAGATGGGGCGCATAGGGGTTGGTCGCTCAGACGCTGCCGCTCTTACAAAAAACGTTGTGACTTACTTCAGCCGCATCTCGGCAGCACGGGCATGGGCCTGCAGACCTTCGCCATAGGCCAGCGTCGCGGCAATCGGCCCAAGCACCTGGGCACCGGCTTCGCTGACCTCGATCAGGCTACTGCGCTTCTGGAAGTCATACACACCCAGCGGACTGGAGAAACGCGCCGTGCCGCTGGTGGGCAGCACATGGTTGGGGCCAGCGCAGTAATCGCCCAGGCTCTCGGACGTGTAGGCCCCCAGAAAGATGGCGCCGGCGTGTTTGAGCAGCGGCTCCCAGCGGTGCGGGTCGCTGCTGGACACTTCCAGATGCTCGGGCGCAATGCGGTTGCTTATTTCGCAGGCCTCTTCCATGCTGCGCGTGTGGATCAAAGCGCCGCGACCGGTGAGGCTTTTGGCAATGATCTCGGCGCGCGGCATGGTGGGCAACAAGCGGTTGATACTCTCTTGAACTTTTGCGATGTAGGCCGCGTCGGGGCACAGCAAAATGCTTTGCGCCAGTTCGTCATGCTCGGCCTGGCTGAACAGGTCCATGGCCACCCAGTCGGGCGGCGTTGTGCCATCGGCCAGCACCAGAATTTCGCTGGGGCCGGCAATCATGTCGATGCCCACGGTACCAAACACGCGGCGCTTGGCGGCAGCCACATAGGCGTTGCCGGGGCCGGTGATCTTGTGGACTGCGGGAATGCTTTGCGTGCCGTAGGCCAGCGCAGCCACGGCCTGCGCGCCACCGATGGTGAAGGCACGCGTGACACCGGCCACATAGGCTGCGGCCAGCACCAGCGCATTTTTTTCACCCCTAGGGGTGGGCACGACCATGATGATTTCACCGACACCAGCCACGTGGGCAGGAATCGCGTTCATCAGCACGGACGAGGGATACGCCGCCTTGCCGCCGGGCACGTAAATGCCCACACGGTCCAACGGTGTGACTTTTTGGCCCAGCAAGGTGCCGTCTTCGTCGCGGTAGCTCCAGCTTTCGCCGGATGCCTTTTTCTGCGCTTCGTGGTAGCTGCGCACGCGTTTGGCGGCAGCTTCCAGGGCGGTACGTTGCGCAGCGGGAATGCTGTCGAACGCAGCCTTGAGTTCGGCCTGCGTGAGTTCGAGTGCCTTCATGTCGGGCACGGTCAGTCCGTCAAAACGTGCGGTGTACTCCAGTACAGCCGCATCGCCACGTTGTTGCACGTCGGCCAGGATGTCGGCCACGCGCTGCTCAATGGCTGCATCGGTATCTGCCGACCAGTGCAGGCGGGCCTTGAATTGGGCCTCAAATTGGCCGTCGGCCGTTGACAGATGTGCGGGAGCAGCTATAAAAGTCATAGCAATGAGAGAGGGCTTATTTGCCAATCGCGCCAGCAAAGGCGTCGATGATCTTGCGGATGGGTGCCTGCTTGAGCTTGAGCGCGGCCTGGTTCACCACGAGGCGGGAACTGATGTCCATGATCTGCTCCACCTCGATCAGTTGGTTGGCCTTGAGCGTGTTGCCGGTGGAGACCAGATCCACAATCGCGTCGGCCATGCCAACCAGTGGCGCCAGCTCCATGCTGCCGTAAAGCTTGATCAGGTCCACGTGCACGCCTTTGGTGGCGAAGAATTCGCGTGCAATGGCCACGTATTTGGTGGCGACTTTCAGGCGCGAGCCCTGCTTGACGGCAGACGCGTAGTCAAAGTCGGCGCGCACCGCCACGCTGATGCGGCATTTGGCAATCTGCAGGTCCAGCGGCTGGTACAGGCCCTCGCTGCCGTGCTCCAGCAGCGTGTCCTTGCCGGTAATGCCCAGATCGGCACCGCCGTACTGCACATAGGTAGGCACGTCCGTGGCGCGCACCACCAGCACACGCACGTTGGGCTGGTTGGTGTCCAGAATCAGCTTGCGCGATTTTTCAGGATCGTCCAGCACCTCAATACCCGCTGCGCGCAAGAGCGGCAGGGTTTCCTCAAAAATACGGCCCTTGGAGAGCGCCAGCGTGATCATCTCTGTAGTCATGATCCGAGCACCGCAGGGCCGCCCCAAGGCGCGAGAGCCCCCTCGGGGGGCAGCGAAGTACACACAGTGACGAGCGTGGGGGTCATTTAACTCTTTCGATGTCGGCGCCAATGCCGCGCAGTTTGGTTTCCATCTGGTCATAACCACGGTCCAGATGGTAGATGCGGTCGACCACGGTTTCACCGTCGGCCACCAGACCGGCAATCACCAGGCTGGCCGAGGCGCGCAGGTCGGTGGCCATCACGGTGGCGCCCGACAGCTTGGCCACACCTTCGATCACCGACACCTTGCCGTCGATCTGGATATGCGCGCCCAGGCGCACCAGTTCGTTGACGTGCATGAAACGGTTTTCAAAAATGGTCTCCGTCACCTTGGAGGGCCCAAGCGAAATGGCGTTGAGCGCCATGAACTGCGCCTGCATGTCGGTCGGGAAGCCGGGGTATTCGGTGGTGCGGAAGCTCTGCGCCTTCAGGCGACCTTGCGACTTCACACGGATGCCACCCTCGATAGCTTCCACCGAAGCACCGGCTTCGCGCAGCTTGTCAATCACAGCATCCAGATGGTCGGTGCGGCCATGTTTGAGCACTACGTCACCGCCGGTGGCCGCCACGGCGCACAAGAAAGTGCCCGTCTCAATACGGTCGGCCACCACTTGGTGTGTGCAGCCATGCAGCCGCTCCACGCCCTGAATGCGGATACGGCTGCTGCCGTGGCCTTCAATCTTCGCGCCCATCTTGATGAGCATCTCGGCCAGGTCCGGAATCTCGGGCTCCTGCGCCGCGTTTTCCAGAATCGTTTCGCCCTCGGCCAGCGCGGCAGCCATCAGGAAATTCTCGGTACCGGTCACCGTCACCATGTCGGTGGCGATACGCGCGCCCTTCAGGCGCGTGCGGCCCTTGGGCAGCTTGGCGATCATGTAGCCGTGCTCGACCAGAATCTCTGCGCCCATGGCCTGCAGGCCCTTGATGTGCTGGTCCACGGGGCGCGAGCCGATGGCACAGCCACCGGGCAGCGACACCGTGGCTTCACCAAAGCGCGCCAGCAGCGGGCCCAGCGCGAGCACCGAAGCACGCATGGTCTTGACCAGTTCGTAGGGCGCCTCGGGTGAACTCAGCGTACCGGCATTCACCTGCACCGAGCCGTCAGCGCCCTGCTCCACCTGCACACCCATGTTGCGGATGAGCGTGAGCATGGTGGAGACGTCCTGCAGGCGCGGCACATTGCGCAGCGTGACTGGTTCGGCCGTGAGCAGCGTGGCGCACAGCTCGGGCAGGGCAGCATTTTTGGCGCCGGAAATCAGCACCTCGCCCAGGAGTTGGCGGCCACCGCGGATCAGGAGTTTGTCCATACGAATTCTTTACGCGGACTGCGCGGCCCATTCGGCAGGCGTGTAGGTCTTCATCGACAGGGCGTGCACCTCATCCGTCTGCATACGGCTGCCCAGCGTGGCGTAGACCTGCTGGTGGCGCTGGATCAGGCGCTTGCCCTCGAAGGCGCTGGAGACGATGGTGGCGTACCAGTGGCGGCCGTCGCCCTCAAGCTGGCACAGTTCGCAGGTCAGGCCCGCGGTGATGAGGGATTGGAGTTGGTCAGCGGTCATGGAAAATCAGGAACGGATCTTGTAGCCAGTGCGCAGCAACTGGATGGCGATGCCACTCACCAGCAACAGCGAACCGCCAACGACCCAGAAACTCAGCCAGGGTGAAACATCGCTCACGCCGAAGAAGCCGTAGCGGAAACCATCGATCATGTAGAAGAACGGGTTGAAGTGGCTCACGCCCTGCCAGAAGGCCGGCAGTGAATGGATGGAATAAAACACGCCGCTCAGGAACGTCATGGGCATCACGACAAAGTTCTGGAACGCAGCGAGCTGGTCAAACTTCTCAGCCCACAGGCCGGCAATCAGCCCCAGCGTCCCCATGAGAGCAGCCCCCATGACAGCGAAAACCACGATCCACACGGGCGCCACAAAGCTGATGTCCGTGAAGAAGGCCGACACCGCAAAAACGCCCAGTCCGACGATCAGGCCACGCACCACGGACGCACCCACGTAGGCGACGAACCAGTGCATATACGACAGCGGGGTGAGCAGCAGAAACACCAGATTGCCCATGACCTTGCTCATGATCAGCGAAGAGGAACTGTTGGCAAACGCGTTTTGCAACAGGCTCATCATGGCCAGTCCCGGCACCAGAAAGGCGGTGTAACTGATCTGGTCGTACACCTTGACGTGCGACTCCAGCGCGTGGCCGAAGATCAGCAGGTAGAGCATGGCGGTCAGCACCGGGCCCGCAATGGTCTGGAAAGCGACTTTCCAGAAACGCAGGGTTTCCTTGTACAGGAGGGTTTGCCAGCCGTTCATGCTGTAGCTCCCACGCTGTGCACAGAATCCTTGTTCTGCGTCATCACGTCCAGAAACACGTCTTCCAGATCAGCCTTGCGAATTTCCACGTCCTGTGCCACCAGCCCGGCTTCGCGCACAGCGGTCAAGTACTGTTCAATCTCCAACGCATCATGGGCCGGCAACTGCACGACGCGCCCCGTCACACGGGCCTTGCCCAGCAGGTGGGCAGGCAGTTCGCTGTCAATCTTGAAGCGCAGCACATTGCTGGAAGCGTTTTTGAGCAGGTCACTGGTTTTGTCCAGCGCCACAATACGGCCGGTTTTAAGCATGGCAATGCGGCCGCACAGGGCCTCGGCCTCTTCGAGGTAATGGGTAGTGAGCAGCACCGTACTGCCCTGCTTGTTGAGTTTGGCGACAAAGTGCCACAGCGTCTGGCGCAGCTCCACGTCCACACCGGCGGTGGGTTCGTCGAGCACGATGACAGGAGGTTTGTGCACCAATGCCTGCGCGACCAGCACACGGCGCTTCATGCCACCGGAGAGTGCGCGCATATTGGCATTGGCTTTGTCGGTCAGGCCCAGGCTTTCCAGCAACTCATCGATCCAGGCGTCGTTGTTCTTGATGCCGAAGTAGCCGGACTGGATGCGCAGCGCTTCGCGCACATTGAAGAAGGGATCAAACACCAGTTCCTGCGGCACCACACCCAGCTTGCGGCGGGCCTGGGCAAAGTCCTTTTGCACATCACTGCCCAGCACCGAGACGGAACCACCGGTGGCCCGCGTGAGGCCGGCCAGAATGCTGATCATGGTGGTTTTGCCGGCCCCGTTGGGGCCCAGAAGGCCGAAGAACTCGCCCTCTTCAATGTTCAGGCTGACCTGGTCCAGCGCCAGAAAGGTGGAACCTTGGGGCCCGCGGGGGGATGGATAGGCTTTGGAAACCGATTGGAAGGAGATAGCGGGCATAGAGTCCGCTATTTTAAGCGGCGGGCCTCAAGCCGCGGGCAGCAGACCTTCAATCCCGTACAAAGTGGCCAGGTCGCGCAGGCGCTGTGGCAAACCCTGCACCGCAAAATGCTTGCCGGCACGTGCACACTCGCGGCGCAAGGCCAGCAGAACCGCCAGTGCTGAAGAGTCAAACTGGCGCAGCTCGGCAGCGTCTACCACCACCTGGGCTGCTTCGGCCTGCAGTCCGTCCGTGAGTTGCTCCAGGCACTCACGTGCGTGGTCCTGGGTCAGGGTGGCAGGCAGGCTCAACATATCAGCCCTTCTTGGCGTTTGCCTTGTTGCGTTCGGCCAGGGAGGCAATCAAACCGTCCAGGCCTTTGGCGTTGATTTCCTGGGCAAACTGGCTCTTGTAGGTTTCCACCAGCCAGACACCCAGCACATTCAGGTTGTAGATTTTCCAGCCAGCGCCCACACCCGGGGTCTTTTCCAACCGGTAATCGAGCTGGATCGGGTCACCGCTACCGCGCACTTCGGAGCGCACGATGACTTCCTTGTCTTCGGGCGCGGCACGCAGCGGTTTCATGGCAATGGTCTGGTCACTGACCTGGGCCAGTGCACCGGCGTAGGTGCGTACCAGCAAAATCTTGAACTCGTCCTGCAGACGCTTTTGCTGCTCGGGCGTGGCCTGGCGCCAGGCCGGGCCCACGGCAGAGGCCGTCATGCGCTGGAAGTTGACATTGGGCATGATGCGGCTGTCCACCAGTGCCACCACACGTGCGCTGTCACCAGCGCGTATGGCCTTATCACCCTTGATGGTGTCGAGTACGTCAACGGACAGGCGCTTGATCAGTGCATCAGGTGCCTCGTCTTCCGCATGGGAAGCCAAGGGCAGGCCCAAACCGGCAACCAGTGCCATAGCCCAAGCAGATCGAACCAGGAATTCACGTTTCATACACATCTCTCCGACACGACGATGTATCCATTATCTATCCGCACCCCGTTTCATGCATTTCGCGCAGGTAAAGCCATCAAGGCTCAGGGGCCGTATCTTCT
The DNA here is from genome assembly GCF_001955715.1 of Rhodoferax saidenbachensis. NCBI lineage: Bacteria > Pseudomonadati > Pseudomonadota > Betaproteobacteria > Burkholderiales > Comamonadaceae > Rhodoferax > Rhodoferax saidenbachensis. The sequence continues at coordinate 3,403,279 of NZ_CP019239.1, forward strand.
TCCGGGGGGTTGCCGTCGTAGTCTCGGTTGCGCTGGCGCTGCAGGTAGGCGTCTCGCGTAAACGAATATTTGTCCAGCGCGGCGCCCTCTACCACCTCGCCCGCCCGCAGGTAGGTGGCACGGGTATTCACTGCATTCAGCAGGGTCAACCCGGTACGTGTCGCCTCGTCATCCACATGGGTGATCAAATTGCCTTGGGAATCGACCGGAAAGGCGGCGACTTCACGCAGGGTGAAGGGCCCCAGCAAAGGAATGACCACATAAGGACCAGGGCGCACGCCCCAACGCCCCAGCGTGGCGCCAAAGTCTGCGGGGTGTTTTTCAATATTCAGGTCGCTGGCCACGTCCATCAGCCCCAGAATGCCGATGGTCGAGTTGACCATCACCCGGCCAATACTGTCACTGGTTTCTTGGCCGCGCGCCTGCAGCGCATTGTTGACCGCAGACCAGACGTCACTCAGATTGCCAAAGAAGTTGCTCACTCCCTTGCGCATCCAGGATGGTGTGATGGCCACGTAACCTTGCGCCACGGGTTTGGCAATGTTCCGGTCCACGGCGTCATTGAACCCAAAAACGCCACGGTTGAACGATTCGATCGGATCGCGCGGATCCGGATTTTTGACCGTGGCACAGGCTTGCAAGCCGAGCAACACGACCAGCAACATCCATCGGGATGCAACGCGCAACAACGTACTCATTTAGCGTCCTTGCCCTCGGTGGGACCGTCCGCCGCCTTGCTGTAGAGGAACTGGCTGATCAGGTTTTCCAGCACCACAGCCGACTGGGTGGTGCTGATGGTGTCACCGGCAGCCAGATTGGCGCTATCAGCACCGGCCTCGATGCCGATGTACTGCTCGCCCAGCAATCCACTGGTCAGAATCTTCAAGGAGCTGTCTTTGGGAAACGCGTAACGTTTGTCCATGGAAAGGCTCACGCGGGCCTGGTAGGTCTTGTCATCAAAGGTGATGGCATCCACACGCCCGACCACCACACCACTGCTCTTGACGGATGCCTTGGGTTTGAGGCCACCGATATTGTCGAACTTGGCCGTGACTGGGTAGCCACGCTCGAAATTGAGGGTCAGCAAGTTGGCCGACTGCAGGGCCAAAAACAGCAGCGCAAGCGCACCCGCCAGCACAAACAGACCTACCCAAACATCTTTGTTGGAGCGTTGCATTTTCTTTCCCCTAAATACTGAACATCATTGCGGTGAGGACAAAGTCCAGCGCCAGCACGGTGAGCGACGCCACCACTACGGTACGTGTTGTGGCATGGGCCACACCTTCAGGTGTGGCCTGGGCTTCATAACCCTGCAGCAATGCAATAAAGCTCACTGCGAAGCCGAACACCACGCTTTTGAGCACGCCATTGCCGACATCGGCCCAGACGTCCACGTTGCTTTGCATCTGGCCCCAGTAGGCACCCGAATCAATACCTATCATCACCACGCTGACCACCCAGCCACCCAGTACGCCGACCGCGCTGAAGACTGCGGCCAACAAGGGCATGGCGATGACCGCGCCCCAAAAACGGGGAGCCAGAATGCGCGATACCGGGTCCACCGCCATCATTTCCATGGCGCTCAACTGTTCACCAGCCTTCATCAATCCAATTTCAGCGGTCAGCGACGTACCGGCACGTCCGGCAAACAACAACGCCGTGAGCACCGGGCCGAACTCGCGCACCAGGCTCAAACTGATCAGCATGCCCACCGAATCCGCCGCGCCAAAACGCTGCAGCCCGTAGTAATACTGCAGTCCCATCACAAACCCGACGAACACGCCAGACACGGCGATGATGGCCAGCGAATAGTTGCCCATGAAGTGCACCTGGTCGCGCACCAGCCCCGGGCGGCGCGCCACGGTCCCCACGGACGCCAGCAAACGGCCGAACAGGCGGGCGCCATAGCCCAGATCGGCGAGTTTGGTGCGCACAGCCAGACCAATGTCCGCAGGGTGGTACCAGCTCATCGCCCTGCTCCCGCAGAAAAATCGGCATCCACACTGGACGCCGGGTAATGGAACCGCACCGGCCCTTCGGGCAGTGCATTGACAAACTGGTGCACCAGCGGGTCGATGCTCTCGCGCACCTCTTGCGGGGTGCCCTGGGCGGCAATCTTGCCGTTGGCCAGGATGATGACCTTGTCGGCAATGTGGAAGGTTTCTTCCAGATCGTGCGAGACCACCACACTGGTCAAACCCATGGTGTCATTGAGCTGGCGAATCAGGCGGGCTGCGGTCCCCAGTGAAATCGGGTCCAGCCCGGCAAACGGTTCGTCGTACATCACCAGCTCGGGGTCCAGCGCAATGGCGCGCGCCAAGGCCACACGGCGGGCCATGCCGCCAGAAATTTCGGATGGCATCAGGTCGCGTGCACCACGCAGGCCCACTGCATTGAGTTTCATCAGCACGATGTCGCGCACCAGCGCGGCAGGCAAGTCTGTGTGTTCGCGCAGCGGGAAGGCCACGTTGTCGAACACGCTCAGGTCCGTGAACAGGGCGCCAAACTGGAACAACATGCCCATGCGCCTGCGTGCGGCATACAGGGCGCTGGCATCTGCCTTGCCCATATCCTGCACGTCCTGCCCATGCTCTGCGCCGTGCAGCAGCAACTGGCCTTTTTGCGCACGGTATTGACCGCCAATCAGGCGCAACACCGTGGTTTTGCCACCGCCCGACGCCCCCATGAGTGCCGTGACCCTGCCCCGTGGAATGGACAGGGTGACGCCGTCCAGGATCAGGCGTTCGCCGTAGCCAAAGGACAGGTCTTGAAGTTCAACGAGTGGATTAGTGGATAAGTCGGGCATACAAGCAACAAGGCCGGGATACACCCGGCCTTGGAATGATAAGGGGAAACCCCAGATCAGCGTGGCAGGTCGCTAAAGCCCATCAAAAACTCGTCGACAGAACGCGCTGCTTGACGACCTTCACGAATTGCCCACACAACAAGACTCTGACCACGGCGGATATCACCGGCTGCAAACACCTTGGGCACATTGGTGGCATAACCGCCAATGAACTCGGTGCTGGCCTTGGCGTTGCCACGTGCGTCCTTGTCCACGCCGAAGCCTTCCAGGATGGTCGCGACCGGGTTAGTAAAGCCCATGGCCAGCAAAACCAGATCGGCCTTGAGCACCTTTTCAGAGCCCGCGACTTCGATCATCTTGCCGTCTTTCCACTCGACCTGCACGGTCTTGAGACCCGTGACTTTGCCCTTTTCACCGATGAATTCCTTGGTGGAAATGGCAAACACGCGCTCGCAACCTTCTTCGTGGCTGGAGCTGGTGCGCAGCTTCAGCGGCCAGTAGGGCCAGGTCATGGGACGGTTTTCTTCTTCGGGCGGCTGGGGCATCACCTCGAACTGGGTCACGCTGACCGCGCCGTGGCGGTTGCTGGTGCCCACGCAATCGGAGCCGGTGTCACCACCGCCGATGACGATGACGTGTTTGCCATCGGCACGCAGTTGACCCTTGAGCTTATCGCCGGCATTGACCTTGTTTTGCTGGGGCAGGAATTCCATTGCGAAGTGGATACCGTCCAGGTCGCGGCCCGGAACGGGCAGATCGCGCGACTGCTCGGAACCACCGGTCAACAACACGGCGTCAAAGTCTTTCTGCAATTGGGCAGCAGAGATGCTTTCCTTGGCCCAGTTGGTAACCTTGGAAGCAGCACCCGTCTTGGGCATTTCGCCAATCAGCACACCGGTACGGATCGTCACCCCCTCTTTGACCATCTGTTCGGCACGGCGGTCAATGTGGGACTTTTCCATTTTGAAATCAGGAATGCCGTAGCGCAGCAGGCCGCCAATGCGGTCGTTCTTTTCGAACAAAGTCACGTCATGGCCCACGCGCGCCAGCTGCTGGGCAGCGGCCATACCGGCCGGGCCGGAGCCCACCACCGCAACCTTCTTACCGGTCTTGTGTTTGGCAGGCTTGGCCACGACCCAGCCTTCGTGCCAGGCGCGATCGATGATGGCATGTTCGATGGACTTGATGCCCACCGCATCGTCATTCACGTTCAGCGTGCAGGCAGCCTCGCAAGGTGCGGGGCAGATGCGGCCCGTGAACTCCGGGAAGTTGTTGGTGCTGTGCAGCGTGTCAATCGCGGCCTTCCAGTTACCGGTGTAAACCAGATCGTTGAAGTCCGGAATGATGTTGTTGACCGGGCAGCCGTTGTTGCAAAACGGTGTGCCGCAATCCATGCAACGTGCGGCCTGTTTGTTGGCCTGTGCATCGTCCAGCCCGACCACAAATTCCTTGTAGTGTTTGACGCGCTCTGGAACGGGCTTGTAGCCCTCTTCGATACGCTCGAACTCCATGAAGCCAGTGACTTTTCCCATGATTTGTCCTAGTCAGTTGGGGACAGAGCAGATTTGCATTGCAAATCCTGGTCTGTCCCGCAAGGTTGTTTCATTTACTTAGCAGGAACTGCTTCTTTTTTGATAGCTGCTTGCGCAGATTTGGCGGGGGCTTTGGCCACTTTTGGCAAAACCCCAAGTCTGCGTGCATGAATCTCACCCAGAGCACGTTTGTACTCATTGGGAAAAACCTTGACGAACTTGGCGCGCGAGGTGTCCCAGTTGTCCAGCAACTCGCGGGCACGCTTGCTGCCAGTCCAGCGGTTGTGGTCTTCCAGCAGCTTCTTGAGCTGGGCTTCGTCGCTCTCGCCACGGTGCCAGACCGCCTTATCGACGCTGGTTTCCTGTTCCTTGGCCGTCAGCACTCTTTCCAGGCTGACCATGGCGGTGTTGCAGCGTTTGGCAAACTGGCCGTCTTCGTCAAAGACATAGGCGATACCACCGCTCATGCCGGCTGCAAAGTTGCGGCCGGTCTTGCCCAGTACCGCTACCGTACCGCCGGTCATGTACTCGCAACCGTGGTCGCCAGTACCCTCGACCACTGCAGTGGCGCCGGACAGACGTACGGCAAAACGCTCGCCGCCCACGCCGCTGAAGAAGGCTTCACCGGTGGTGGCGCCGTACATCACGGTGTTACCCACGATGGTGTTGCGGATGGCTTCGCCACGGAAGTCGATGCTGGGGCGCACCACAATGCGGCCGCCCGACAGGCCCTTGCCGGTGTAGTCGTTGGCGTCACCGATCAGGTACATGGTGATGCCCTTGGCCAGGAAGGCGCCAAAAGACTGACCGCCCGTGCCTTCGAGCTGGATGCGGATGGTGTCATCCGGCAAACCTTCGGGATGCACCTTGGTCACGGCGCCGGAGAGCATGGCGCCCACGGAGCGGTTCACGTTGCGGGCCACTTCCATGAATTGCACGCGTTCGCCCTTGTCGATGGCGGCGCGGCTCTTGGCGATCAGCACGTTGTCCAGGGCTTTTTCCAGGCCGTGGTCTTGGGTCAGCGTCTGGAAGCGGGGCACATCGGCCGGCACTTGGGGCTGCGCAAACAGGCGGGCGAAGTCCAGGCCCTGGGCCTTCCAGTGTTCGATGCCCTTGCGGGTGTCGAGCAGGTCGGAGCGGCCAATCAGGTCGTCGAACTTGCGGATGCCCAACTGGGCCATGATCTGGCGCACTTCTTCGGCGATGAAGAAGAAATAGTTGACCACGTGCTCGGGCTTGCCGGAGAACTTGGCACGCAACACGGGGTCTTGTGTGGCCACGCCCACGGGGCAGGTGTTCAGGTGGCACTTGCGCATCATGATGCAGCCTTCCACCACCAGCGGTGCGGTGGCGAAGCCGAATTCATCGGCGCCGAGCAGCGCGCCAATGGCGACGTCGCGGCCGGTCTTCATCTGGCCGTCGGCCTGCACACGAATACGGCTGCGCAAGCGGTTCAGCACCAGAGTCTGCTGGGTTTCGGCCAGGCCGATTTCCCAAGGGCTGCCGCAATGCTTGATGGACGACCAGGGCGACGCACCGGTGCCACCGTCGTGGCCGGCAATCACCACGTGGTCGGCCTTGCACTTGGCAACGCCCGCAGCAATGGTGCCCACGCCGATTTCAGACACCAGCTTCACGCTGATACCAGAGTGCGGTGCCACGTTCTTCAGATCGTGGATCAGCTGGGCCAAATCTTCGATCGAATAGATGTCGTGGTGCGGTGGGGGCGAAATCAGGCCCACACCGGGCACGGAGTGGCGCAGCTTGCCGATGTAGTCCGACACCTTGCCGCCAGGCAACTGGCCGCCTTCACCAGGCTTGGCGCCCTGGGCCATCTTGATCTGGATCTGGTCGGCACTGTTCAGGTACTCGGCCGTCACACCGAAACGACCGGACGCGACCTGCTTGATGCGTGAGCGCAAGCTGTCACCGGCGTTCATGGGGATATCGACTTCCACCACGTCTTTGCCGATGATGTCGGCCATGGTCTGGCCCTGCTTGATCGGGATGCCCTTGAGTTCCTGGCGGTAACGCGCGGGGTCTTCACCACCCTCACCGGTATTGCTCTTGCCGCCGATGCGGTTCATGGCAATGGCCAGCGTGGCGTGGGCTTCGGTAGAAATCGAGCCCAGCGACATGGCGCCAGTGGCAAAGCGCTTGACTATTTCCTTGGCGCTTTCCACTTCGTCCACGGGGATGGCCTTGGCAGGATCGATCTTGAACTCGAACAGGCCGCGCAGCGTCAGGTGGCGCTTGCTCTGGTCGTTGATGATCTGCGCGTATTCCTTGTACGTGTTCCAGTTGTTGGCGCGCGTGGAGTGCTGCAGCTTGGCAATCGCGTCGGGCGTCCACATGTGCTCTTCACCGCGCACGCGCCACGCGTATTCGCCACCTGCGTCCAGCGCGTTGGCCAACACCGGGTCATCACTGAACGCCGCCTTGTGCATACGAATGGCTTCTTCAGCAATCTCGAAGACGCCGATGCCTTCCACACGGCTGGGCGTGCGGGTGAAGTATTTGTCGATGGTTTCGCTGTTCAGGCCAATGGCTTCAAACAACTGCGCACCGCAGTAGCTCATGTAGGTGGACACGCCCATCTTGGACATGATCTTGGACAGGCCCTTGCCAATCGCCTTGACGTAGTTGTAGATGGCCTTGTCAGCGCTCAGGTCGCCCGGCAGATCCTTGTGGATTTGGCCCAGGGTTTCCATCGCCAGGTAGGGGTGCACGGCTTCCGCGCCATAACCTGCCAGCACGGCGAAGTGGTGAACTTCGCGTGCCGTACCGGTTTCAACCACCAAGCCTGCGCTGGTGCGCAGACCTTCACGCACCAGGTGCTGGTGGATGGCGGACAGCGCCAGCAGCGCGGGAATCGCCACCTGGCTGGCGCTGACGCCACGGTCGCTGATGACAAGAATGTTCTTGCCACCCTTGATCGCGTCCACGGCTTCGGCGCACAAGGACGCCAGCTTGGCTTCCACACCTTCGTGGCCCCAGACCAGCGGGTAGGTAATGTCCAGCGTGTGGCTGCGGAACTTGCCCTGGGTGTGCTTTTCGATGTCGCGCACCTTGGCCATATCGGCAAAGTCCAGAATCGGCTGCGCCACTTCCAGACGCATGGGCGGGTTGACCTGGTTGATGTCCAGCAGGTTGGGCTTGGGGCCGATAAAGGACACCAGCGACATCACGATGGCTTCGCGGATCGGGTCGATCGGCGGGTTGGTCACCTGCGCAAACAACTGCTTGAAGTAGCTGTACAGCGGTTTGTTCTTGTCGCTCAAGACGGCCAGCGGGCTGTCGTTGCCCATGGAGCCAATGGCTTCTTCGCCAGCGCTGGCCATGGGGGCGATCAGGAACTTCAGGTCTTCCTGCGTGAAGCCAAAGGCTTGCTGGCGGTCCAGCAGGGACACTTCGCTCTCGGATGCAGAAGCAGGCTCACCGCCGCCTTGCACATCGTCCAGTTTGATGCGCAGGTTTTCGATCCACTGCTTGTAGGGCTTGCTGTTGGCGAGATTGGCCTTGAGCTCTTCGTCGTCAATCATGCGGCCCTGTTCCAGATCGATCAGGAACATCTTGCCGGGCTGCAGGCGCCACTTGCGCACGATCTTGTTCTCGGGAACGGGCAACACGCCGGACTCGGAGCCCATGATGACCAGGTCGTCATCGGTGATGCAGTAGCGCGAAGGACGCAGGCCGTTGCGGTCCAGCGTGGCGCCGATCTGGCGGCCGTCGGTGAACACGATGGAGGCCGGACCGTCCCAGGGCTCCATCATCGCGGCGTGGTATTCGTAGAAGGCCTTGCGGCGATCGTCCATGGTGGTGTGTTGCTCCCACGGCTCGGGGATCATCATCATCACGGCCTGGCTGATGGGGTAGCCGGACATGGTCAGCAGTTCGAGGCAGTTGTCGAACGTAGCCGTGTCGGACTGGTCGGCGAAGCTGATGGGGTAGAGCTTTTGCAGGTCGGCACCGAGCACAGGGGACGACATCACGCCTTCGCGCGCCTTCATCCAGTTGTAGTTGCCCTTGACAGTGTTGATTTCACCGTTGTGCGCCACGTAGCGGTACGGGTGGGCCAGTGGCCACTCGGGGAAGGTGTTGGTGGAGAAACGCTGGTGCACCAGGCCCAAAGCGGACACACAGCGTGCATCAGCCAGATCAAGGAAGTAAACACCAACTTGATCAGCGAGCAGCAGTCCCTTGTACACCACGGTACGGCTGGACATGCTGGGCACGTAATATTCTTTGCTGTGCTTGAGCTGCAGATTCTGAATGGCCGCGCTGGCGGTCTTGCGGATCACATACAGCTTGCGCTCCAGCGCGTCCTGCACGATCACGTCGTTGCCGCGGCCGATAAAGACCTGGCGCAGGATGGGCTCTTTTTCGCGCACGGTGGGCGACATGGGCATGTCGCGGTTGACCGGCACATCGCGCCATCCCAGCAGTACCTGGCCTTCGGCCTTGATGGCGCGTTCCATTTCCTGTTCACAGGCCAGACGCGACGCATGTTCCTTGGGCAGGAAGATCATGCCCACGCCATATTCGCCTTGCGGCGGCAAAGTCACGCCCTGCTGTGCCATCTCTTCGCGGTACAACGCATCAGGCAACTGGATCAGGATACCGGCGCCGTCGCCCATGAGTTTGTCGGCACCGACCGCACCCCGGTGGTCCAGGTTTTCCAGGATCTTCAGCGCGTTTTTGACGATGGAATGGCTCTTCTCACCGCGGATATGCGCCACGAAGCCGACGCCACAGGCATCGTGCTCGTTTTCGGTGGAATACAGACCGTGGTCTTTGAGATGTTGGATTTCGGCAGCCGTGGTCATGGCGCTCTCCTGAAAATTACAGTGGAAAGTGAGAATACTGCAATGCAACAAAAGTGCCAAGAAGAATAATAGGGGTCGGATTCCAATTATATGTTGATTATTTTAATCAACAAATAATAAGGGACATATCAAAAAAGATAGCGACTAACGCAATATCGATAAGGGCTAGCGCCCACTTTTATTCACCAACAAGCGTACTGGAGGGGCGCCCGGCAGTGCTTTTGCTCACCCGCCGCAGAGTTTGCTTTTGCAGTTGCGCCACAAAGTCAGCCTCCCCCAAGGCCCAGCCACGCAAGGCCGAGTCAGTCAGTGCGGCCTGCTGCACCGGACTGATGCCGGATTGCACCAATTCCGCGTAGGCAGCTTCGCGGGCAAACGGGGTGTTCCCCAAGGCCCAGACCAGCGGATGGGGGGTCACAAGGCGGTCACTGCGCAAGCCGGCGTAGTGGCCGTAGCTGGACCAGGCATAGTCACGCGCCTGAACCACCAACCCTGCGCGTACCGGGTTCAAGTCCATATAGGCCATGCAGGCCAGCAAATACCGATCCGTCTGAAGCAGAGTCGACCGATAGCGTCCTTCCCACAACGTGCCGGTACGCAGATGGATGTCATTGAAATAACGCACATAACGCCGCCCCACAGCCTGCATCATCTGTGGCAGGCCGGTGTCGGTTTGGGGGGTGAGCAGCAAGTGAAAATGGTTGTCCATCAGCACATAGGCATGGATGGCCACATTGAATTTCCTGCTGTTTTCCTCCATCAGACCCAGCAGCATCTCGCGGTCTGCTGCCGAGGTCACGATGGGCTGCCGGTTGTTGCCGCGCTGGATAACGTGGTGGGGGTAACCGGGCAGGGTAAGACGGGGGAGTCGGGCCATGGCAGAAGGGGGCTGAAGCCCCCGATGCGAATCTGACCCCGATTATCTGTCTACTTGGGCGCGCGGGTCACGCGGACTTTGCTGCCGGTGGTGACGATGATGACCGGATCACCCGCCAGCAGAACTTCAGAGCCCTTGGCCTGGACAATGGCGCGGCGTTCACCGCCTTTGAGTTGAACCAGAATTTCAAACGCGTCTTCTTTGGTGGAAAACCGCTCGATCGCGTTACCTGCAGCGGCACCGGCCACACCGGCCAGCACGCCTAACACTTGGGCCTCGCGCCCCACACTGCTGCCGCTGTAACCGCCAATCGCGCCCACGACACCGCCCACGGCGGCGCCAGCGCCAGTCTGGCTACCGTCTACGGTCACCGTACGGATAGACAGCACCACGCCATCTTCGACTTTGGCCATGCGCTGGGCATCGCCGCGCTGGACGACGTCGGGGCTGCTGGTGGCGCAGGCACCGAGAACGGCGGTCATCGCCAGTGCCAAACTCAAATTAAGAAATTTTTTCATTGCGAACTCCACAAGGCGAAATCTGAAAATACCAACGCGAAACATCAATCGCTTTAACGTTTCAGGCCGGTATTGCGTTGTCCACGCCATTGTCCTCGGGCAATGTAAACCGCGTGTCAAGTAGTGTAAGGAGGCCAAATTCCTGCAGGATGGCTCGCAGGCGCTCCGCAGAACCCCGTTTGCGCTGGCCGGTGTAGCGGGCCAGGATCAGCTCGTTTTTCATGCTGTGCTCCCAACCCACAAGCTCGGTCACCGTCACCTGGTAGCCACGTGCCTCCAGGTACAGACAACGCAGCACATTGGTGATCTGGCTACCCATTTCGCGCGTATGTAAAGGGTGACGCCATAGCTCGGCCAGCGGCGTGCGCGCCAGTGACAGTGCCTTGCCTTGACTCAGGTGGCGTGCCACCTCCGCCTGGCAACAGGGCACCAGCACAAAGGCTTGCGCGTTCTTTTGCAACCCGAAGGCAATGGCATCGTCGGTGGCCGTGTCGCAGGCATGCAAGGCCGTGACCACATCAATGCGCCCCGGCAATTCTTTCGACTGCGCGGATTCGGCCACTGTGAGATTCAGAAAAGACATGCGGTCAAAGTCCAGACGCGCAGCCAACTCACGGGACTTGTCGACCAACTCAGCACGGGTCTCGATGCCATAGATATGGCTTCCCGCCAGATTCTTGAAGAACAGGTCATAAAGAATGAAGCCCAGATAGGACTTGCCAGCGCCATGGTCTGCCAGTGTCAAGCCGGTGCTCTTGGGCGCAGGCAACTCCTGCAACAATTTCTCGATAAATTGGTACAGGTGGTAGACCTGTTTGAGCTTGCGCCTGGAATCCTGATTCAGTTTGCCGTCACGCGTGAGGATGTGCAGCTCTTTGAGCAGCTCCACGGACTGACCGGGACGCACTTCTGCGGCCAGTGCATGGGGGGCGGGAGTTGTGGTCGTGCCCGCTTGGGCCCCTGTTTTACGTTGCTTCATGGGACTATCTTGCCATGCAAGCCGCTGGCGGGTGACTGCAAGCCAAGCGCATCCCACCCCGCATGCCCCAGCGCCTCCAGCGTCTGCATGTTTTTCTCGAAAATCTGTTCGGCGTGGGGAAATGCCTCTACCGCACGGTCAATGCTGTCTTCGCGCAGCAAATGCAGGGTGGGATACGGCGCGCGGTTGGTGTAGTTGGTGATGTCGTCCTCGGCCGTGCCGCCGAACTGGAACTGGGGATGGAAGCTGGCTATCTGCAGTACTCCTTCCAGCCCCTGTGATAGCAAAACACGATCTGCATCATGCAGAAAGTCATTGAAATCGAGAAAATCCTGCAGCATGTCAGGCGCTATCAAAAGCGTAGTATCCCGCGCTGACGCGTCAAGGGCTTGCAGGCTATTGAGCTCATATTCCAGGTCTTGCAACAGCGCCTGCGAATCGCGTGCGGCACTGACCCGGTAGTGGATCTGGCCTTTGACATGCACGCTTTTAGCGAAGGGGCACAGGTTCAATCCGATCACGGCACGCTCCAGCCAGCGCTGCGTCCATGCGATCACCTCGGCGGATGATGCGGGTTCGTTGGTTGTGCTTGGCAATAGCATAAAGGGATCACAGGAGTTCAAACGAGCAGACGGCGACCGGTCAGGCGCTCGTGCTCGCGGGCTGCAAAACGGTCGGTCATGCCGGCAATATAGTCCGCAACCGTACGCATGCCAAAGTGGGCATGCGCACCCTCCAGGCCCTGCCCTGTAACCGTACGGGCGGCAAAACCTGCCTGCATCTCCTGCGGTGCCTGGGAATAGGCGTCAAACAGTTCACGCACGATCTGGCGCGCCAGATCCATGGTCTCTTCCACCTGGGAGTGACGGTATAACTTGCGAAGCAAAAAGCTCTTGAGCACCTGCGTGCCCTCGCGCATCTCGCTCCCAAACGCGACCAGAGGCCCTAACCCGCGCACTGCATCCACGCTATCGGGCCGCGCTTCATCGAGCGCCTGCTGGGTGCAGGCAATGACGTCATAGACTTGGTTGCTGAGCATCAGGCGTATGGTTTCGTACAACAGGCGCCGGGCAGATGCGGGGTCCTCCAGCCGGGCATGTGCGGCCAGCGCTTGCTGGCGAAAGCGCTCAAACAAAGGCACTTCCTGCAACTGCTCCAGTGTGATCAGCCCGGAACGCACACCATCGTCAATGTCATGGGCGTTGTAGGCAATCTCGTCGGCCAGATTGCAGAGCTGCGCCTCCAGACTCGGTTGGGTACGCTCCAGAAAGCGCCGCCCTACTCCGCCCCGGCCATCGGCATACAGCGGCTCATCCGCCTCCAACAACTCCGCATTGGCACGCGAGCAGTGCTTGAGGATGCCCTCGCGGGCCTCAAAACCCAGGTTCAGGCCATCAAATTGCGGATAACGCTCTTCCAGATGGTCCACCACACGCAGACTCTGCAGGTTGTGCTCGAAGCCTCCGAACGGCGCCATACACGCGTTGAGCGCATCCTGCCCGGCATGGCCAAACGGGGTGTGTCCGAGATCGTGCGCCAAGGCAATGGTTTCCACCAAATCTTCGTTCAAACGCAGGGCACGTGCGATGGAGCGGCCCAATTGCGCCACCTCCAACGAATGCGTCAACCGCGTGCGGAATAGATCGCCTTCGTGGTTGAGGAACACCTGGGTCTTGTAGACCAGTCGCCGAAACGCCGTGGAATGCACGATGCGGTCACGGTCGCGCTGGAAATCCGTTCGCGTAGGCGCTGGAGCCTCAGCATAACGGCGGCCGCGCGATAGTGCCGGATCACAGGCGTAGGGAGCCAAGGCCATATTCAAGGAAAAGTGGGCTTTAGCCCTTATGGATACTGCGCAAGCAGCTTCCAAATTGATAGCAATTTCTCATTGCACAGGAATGCAGCAAGCGTCGATGACCTCACGCACCAGCGCATCGGGGGCCGTGCGCACGGCCGCCCGTGCGGGGCCGTCGATCACGACAAAGCGGATCTCGCCGCCTTCGGCTTTTTTGTCCACGCGCATCAGCGCCAGATACCGTCCGGCATTGTCCTGGTTGTCGAGTACCGGGCCCACGGTGGGTAAACCTGCTTTGCGGATCAAGTTTTTGAGTCTTTGCACAAAAGACTGGTCCACCAATCCCAGCCTGTACGACAACTCTGCAGCCATCACCATGCCGCATCCCACAGCCTCGCCATGCAACCATTCGCCATAGCCCAAGCCAGCTTCCATCGCGTGGCCAAAGGTATGCCCAAAATTGAGGATGGCGCGCAAACCGGATTCGCGCTCATCCTGCCCTACCACCCAGGCCTTGATCTCGCAACTGCGCTGCACCGCATGGGCCAGAGCCTGCACATCACGCGCCAGAAGCTGGTCCAAGTTCGCCTCAATCCAGTCCAGAAATTCCAAATCGGCAATGGGTCCGTACTTGATCACCTCGGCAAGGCCGGCACTGAGCTCCCGCGGTGGCAACGTCTTCAGCGTATCCAGATCACACACCACCAGCAGCGGCTGGTAGAAAGCGCCCACCATGTTCTTGCCCAGCGGATGGTTGATGCCGGTCTTCCCGCCGACCGATGAATCCACCTGGGCCAACAAGGTAGTAGGCACCTGCACAAACGGAACGCCCCGCATGTAGCTGGCTGCGGCAAAGCCAGTCATATCGCCAACGACACCACCGCCCAGGGCAAACAATATCGTCTTGCGATCACAGCCTTGCTCCAGCAAGACATCAAAGATCTGGTTCAGCGTTTGCCAGGTTTTGAACCCTTCGCCATCCGGCAGTGTCACGAGATGGACCCGCTCGTACTTCTGCGCAAGAACATCGTGCAGTCGCTGTGCGTAAAGAGACGCAACCGTCGTATTGCTCACAATCAGGGCAGAAGAACCCTTGGGCAATGAGGCGAAAGTATCCGTCTGGTCCAACAGATGCGTACCAATGGCGATGGAGTAACTGCGGTCACCCAGCGCGATAGGGACGGCGTGCAGAAGCGTGGAAGTCATAGCCCCCTAGTTTAGAGGCTCTTGCGAAACCGGTCTGGCCGCTCAGTGCCTCGGCACCACGCCAGCAAGCTCCAACTGCATCACGATCATGTTGACTAACGTGGCCACCGACGGACGCCCTGTCTCCAGAACGAAATGCGCCGCCTCCCGGTACAACGGGTCCCGCTCGGCAAACAGGTCACGCATGCGGGTCAGCGGATCCGCCACTTGCAACAAGGGGCGGTGCACGTCATGCCGCAAGCGCCGATAGAGCTCTTCAGGTGTGGATTTGAGATAGATGACACGCCCCCTGGAGCGCAGATGCTGTCGATTCGCCGACCGCAAGACCGCCCCGCCACCGGTCGACAGAACGCGAGGCGTCTCCTGCGTCAAAGCGTCAATGACTTCCTGCTCAATGTCGCGAAACCGCGCTTCGCCTTCACGCTCAAAAAACTCACGGATAGAGCACCCCAGACGGGCCTCTATCGCGTGATCCGAGTCAACAAAGGGAAGTTGCAGCCGCCGCGCGAGCTGCCGTCCAACCGTGGTTTTTCCTGAGCCGGGTAGGCCGACAAGACTGAATATCAATTTAAAACAATACCCGGAACCGGTAACCTGTCCCGTGGTTTAACGCCCCAAGGCTTTGTCTGCCAGCATCTTGGGCGTGATGAACACCAGCATTTCACGCTTGTTGGTGGTTTTTGACTTTGACCTGAACAAAACCCCAATACCCGGCAGATCTCCAAAGAATGGGACTTTGGCCTCATTCTCTGTCAGGTCTTCCGTAAAAATGCCGCCGATTACAACGGTTCCACCATTTTCAACCAACACTTGTGTTTGAATATGTTTGGTATCTATCGCGAAGCCGGCAGGCGTAGACTGACCCACCGTATCCTTGGTCACATCCAACGCAAGAATAATATTCCCTTCGGGTGTGATTTGTGGTGTCACTTCCAATTTCAAGTTGGCCTTACGGAAAGCAATGGACGTTGCACCACTCGACGATGCAACTTGGTAAGGCAGTTCCGTACCCTGCTCAATTAAGGCCTTGATCTGGTCCGCAGTAACCACTCTGGGGCTCGATACGACTTTGCCTTTGCCATCCGCTTCCAAAGCAGAAATTTCAAGATTCAGGAAGGGATCGGCCGCAGCTCCAAATATGGACAAAGCAAACGTGCCGGGGTTAGAGAAACCCAGAGCCCCCGTAGAAGGCAGATTTACAAAATTGCCCGAAGTCGTGCCAGATGATCCGGCTGCATAACTAGAACCGATGGAGGCGTTGACAGAATTGCCACCACTCGACGTCCCAATTTCACCAGTACGCCCACCGCCACCCAATTTAACGCCGAGCGATTTACCAAAACTGTCAGAGGCCTCGACAATGCGCGCCTCAATCAAAACCTGCCGTACGGCAATGTCCAGCTTGGCCAACAACTGCTGAACCTGTTCCAACTTGCTGGGAATATCCGTCACAAACAATTGGTTCGTTCGAGGCTCCGCAATGACGCTACCACGCGCACTCAAAATACGCGCACTGGCAGCTGCACCGCTCCCACCCGCGTTCAGTTGAGCCGCAATTTCAGCCGCCTTGGCGTAATTGATCTGGAAAGACTGAGTGCGCAAAGGTTCTAGACTCTGAACCGCCGCTACAGACTCGAGATCCAGTTTTTCTTTCGCCGCAATTTCATCTTTGGGCGCAACCCACAAGACATTGCCACTCTTGCGCATTCCTAATCCCTTGGCTTGCAAAATAATATCCAAGGCTTGGTCCCATGGCACATCCTGCAAACGCAAAGTGACAGAACCCGATACAGAATCAGAAGTCACAATATTGAAGTTGGTGAAGTCGGCGATGACCTGGAGCAACGAGCGAACTTCAATATTCTGGAAATTCAAGGACAGTTTTTGTCCGTTGTAGCCCACCCCTTGAGTCAACTTCTTGGGGTCCGTCTTGACCTCCTTAACCTCAACTACAAACTGCTCATCACTTTGGTAGGCCGAATGCTCCCAAAGTCCCTTGGGTTCAATGACCATACGGACCCTATCACCCGTCTGAAAAGTAGTCACAGATTTCACTGGGGTGCCAAAATCCCCCACATCCAGTCGCCTACGCAAACCTTCCGGCAAAGAAGATTTCATGAACTCGACCACCAGCGTCTGCCCTTGCTGGCGAATATCGACGCCGACTTGGTTATTGGGCAAAGTCACGACAATCCGCCCCGCTCCATCCACTGTCCTACGGAAGTCCAAGTCCTTTAGCGGCATCGCGTCACGGCTACGATTTTCTGCAAAAGTGACTGCAGTCGGTGCGGGTGTAGAGCTAGGTGTTGTGGACTCAAGAGAGACCAACAATGACTTACCTTGAATTTCAGCTTTGTAGGCAGCGGGCTGTTTTAAATTCAGGACCACCCGGGTTCTCTCGCCCGCCTGCACCACGCTTACGGACTTCAGATTTCCCTGATTGATCTCTACCGTAGACCTTCCCATGGCATTTGCAACCCCAGGGAAATCAAGCGCAATACGCGCAGGAGCCTGAATGACAAATCCAGTTGGGAGAGCAGTCAATTGTTGTGAGAGGTCAATACGAATAACTTCGCTCCCCCCTTGCAATGACCCCGTAACAGCTTCAATCGAAGTCTGTGCCTGAACCGCCCCTCCCAGCAGAACGGCTCCCAAAATTATCACTTGTTGCCACATGCGTAGTCCCGCCCAATGGTTCTGCTTATTCATTTCGACTTCTCCTGCAACTGCAGCGTTGCAATGCGCTCAATCCATTCACCAACTGCATCCTGAACAATTTCACGCAGTGTCACTTCGGCTTCATTAATCTTGGTGACTTTGCCGTAATTCGGTCCCAAATAGTTGCCAAGCTTGACCTGATACAACAAGCCATCCACTCTTACCAAAGCAACTGGTTGTCCGGCCTTAATAATGCTGCCCACCAAACTCATGGTATCCAGTGGGAATGCCTCTAAAGGCTCTTTGCGACGCGCCAATTCAGGAGCAACCAAGGCGCCGTTGGAGGCGACCTGCGCGGAATCACGCTTCAAGGCTTGTGTCAGTTTCTGATTGCTAAATGGTTCTAACGTCGAAGCATTGGCATATGCCTCAGGTTTGAACTGTTTAGGCGCAGGTATAGGTGCCACTTTCGGTTTGGTTTGATTTCGCTCCTCGGCCATCCACTGTCGAATTTCATCTTCACTGGATGACCCGCACCCGGATAAAAATGCCGACAGCAGCAGAAGCAAATAGAGCGCCCTCATTTCTTGGCTCCCTTTGCGCCAGAAGCCTTGCGCTGCGCCGCGACTTCGTCTGAATCAAGATATCGAAAAGTCTTGGCAGTAGCATCGAGCGCCAGAGCGCCATCTGCTTTAGGCGTGATGGAAAGATTGTTCAGAGTCACGATGCGAGAAAGATTAGCGACATCCGAGGCGAAAGCTCCAATATCGTGGTACCGCCCGCTCACCTTCAAAGAAATGGGAAGCTCAGCGTAATACTCTTTTACTGCGATCTGACCAGGACGAAACAGATCAAATAGCAGGCTACGGCCCAGCCCTGCCTGATTAATGTCGGACAACAACGCGTCCATTTCCGCCTTACTGGGCAGTTGCTTTTCCAGTTGCGTCACGTATTGCTGCACTTGTTCCCGCTGTTTCTTCAGCACATCCAGATTGACCGCTTTGGTCAATTTAACTTTGTAATCATCTCGCAGCGTCAATTCCTTTGCCTGCTCCGTTTGCAGCACTTCTTGCGAACCACTGAGCCAAGCAAACCAGAGTGCAACCACTACGACCACGGAAGTCGCGAAGAACAAGGCGTATCTCGGCAATCCAGGCCAAGCAGAGGGATCCTTCGGGTCCAAATCTCTAAATTGGCTTACTAATCGCTCTTGGAGCGCGACAAAATCAATAGAGCTCGTTTTTGAGGTGGCCATACGTACTCTTGCTATTTCTTCCCATCGGCAGGGGCACTTGCTTTTAACGAAGGCACCGAAACCACTGCGGCGGAGGCCGCCGCGACCGCTTTCTCTGCTTCGCTGGATCTCACCAAACGAACGCGAATGTTGAAATTGGACGTACGCTTTTGCTCTTTCCCAATAGAAACCGTACCCGAAACAATTTCCACCAGCTCTGGCTTACTAAACCAAGGCGTGTTGTTCGCCAGATTGCGCAATAGTTCTGAGACCCGCTCATTGGACTGTGCAACGCCGCTGATGGTGACCAATTGATCCTGCTGTGCCATCTTGGAAATATAGACACCATCTGGCAATTGATTCACCAACTCTGTGAGCAAATGAACCGGCAGATTGCGGTCTGATTGCAAGTCTTCCACAGCCTGCTGCCTTGCGCGCAAAGCCGCAATCTCCGCTTCCAATCCGGCGATATCCTTGATCTGGCCTTCCAGCTTCTTGATCTCCGTCTCCAGAACTACATTTGTCCCCTGCTGTACAGAAATAGCCGCCTGGTACCACAAGAACACAGCACCCGCGATCAGTCCACCCAGCAGCGCGGAGGCACCCAACGAAACATTGAATACATCACGACGGCGTTTGCGCGCGGCTTCACGGTGCGGAAGTAGATTGATCAAGATCATTGAACAAACCTCCGCAGGGCCAAGCCACATGACGTCAAATAAGAAGGTGCTTCACGCGTCATTCTCTTGAGCCTTACACCATCCCCGATTTCCATCCCGTCAAATGGGTTGAGCAGGCTACAAGGGAACGTCGTGTGCTGGGTCACCGCGGCCGTGAGCCCAGGCAGAGCTGCCGATCCGCCCGCCAACATGATGTAGTCCACCTTGTTATGTGGGGTACTGGTGAAGAAAAACTGGAGCGCACGCCCAAGTTCCTGAACCATGGTTTCGATAAACGGCCGCAAAACTGCAGACTCGTAGTCTTCCGGCAGTTCGCCGCTGCGCTTTTTGCTCTCCGCTTCTTCTTGCGAAAAACCATACTGGCGCACGATCAGTTGCGTCAGTTGAGCGCCGCCGAAGGCTTGGTCGCGGTCATAAAGTACTTCATCGTCACGCAACACCTGCATGCTGGTGGTCAGCGCTCCGACTTCAAACAATGCCACGATGGCTCCAGAGCCCTTGTTCGGCAGATTCTCTATGAGCCGTCCCGCGGCCAGCCGGGATGCATAGGACTCCACATCCACGACCACAGGCGTCAACCCGGCAGCCTCTGCCAGCCCTTGAATATCTTGAACCTTTTCACGACGGGAGGCGGCAATCAGAACTTCTACATCACCCGCAGAGGTGGCACTGGGTCCAATGACACAAAAGTCGAGGCTCACCTCATCCAGAGGAAAGGGAATGTATTGATTGGCTTCCGTCTCAACCTGAACTTCAAGTTCTTGGTCAGACATACCACCAGGCAAAATGATTTTTTTGGTAATGACGGCCGAAGGCGGCAGGGCCATGGCCACATTTTTGGTTTTGGTGCCGCTCTTCTTGACAAGCCTGCGCAGCGCGTCAGCGACTTCGTCAAATTTCTCAATATTGCCGTCGGTGATCCACCCTCGCTCCAGCGGCTCAATTGCACAGCGTTCGAGCACCAGATTACCGGCCTTGTCATGGCCCAACTCCACCAGCTTGACGCTGGAGGAACTGATATCCAGTCCTAACATAGGTGCAGGCTGGCGACTAAAAAGCGACCCCAATGAGATCAAAACTATCCCCTCAAACAGACCGATCAAGCGCCGGTCAGACTTAAGAAATCACTTCAATGCTATCAGTAAGCTCCTTGTCCCGCAAAGGTTTTTCCTGTTTTAGTCTATCTCGAACGTTGCCAAAAGCAGACGGTTTTTGGGCGATATGTAAAACACCGCCATGGATTTGAATGGACGAATCATGAACCAGCAACAATGCAGGCGACACCATGGCGCCGCCCGCTTTCGGGTCATTTTTATAATGCCCGGGCGATCACTACCCAATTTCTATGCCCTCCAATACCGAAAAATCTGACTCCAAGGCGGGAGGCGCGCAGACGCCCATGCATTGGCTACTACGACTAGCGCTCTGGGCCGTCGGGCTGGCCGTCGCTGGGGCACTGTCTTTGGCCATGGCGATCGCACTGGCGTTGGCCGTGGCGTTTCCCAACTTGCCGGATATCTCCGATCTCTCGGATTACCGCCCCAAGCTGCCTTTGCGCGTGTTTTCTGCGGAAGGCGACCTACTGGGTGAGTTTGGTGAAGAACGGCGCAACCTGACGCCCATCAAGGAAATCCCCAAGGTCATGTCCAACGCCGTGCTGGCCATTGAAGACGCCCGCTTCTACCAGCACGGTGGAGTGGACTATGTAGGTGTTGTGCGCGCGGGCCTGGCCAACGTGGGCCGGGTCAAAAGCCAGGGCGCCTCCACCATCACCATGCAGGTGGCGCGCAACGTCTACCTGACTTCCGAGAAAACCTTTACCCGCAAGATTTACGAAATCCTGCTGACATTCAAGCTGGAACACATGTTGACCAAGGACCAGATCCTTGAGATCTACATGAACCAGATCTTTCTGGGCAACCGGGCCTATGGTTTTGCCGCCGCCTCGGAAGCGTATTTCGGCAAACCCCTGAAAGACGTCACTATCGCGGAAGCGGCCATGCTGGCCGGCCTGCCCAAAGCGCCATCTGCCTACAACCCGATCAGCAACCCCAAACGCGCCCGGTCGCGCCAGTTGTACATCATCGACCGCATGCGGGAAAACGGATTTATCACTGACGAGGAAGCGGAAGCGGCGAAGAAGGAAGAGCTCAAGGTCAAAAACGGTACCCACACAACCCAAGTGCATGCCGAGTACGCGACCGAAATGGTGCGCCAGCTCATGTACGCGCAGTACGGGGACGAAACCTACACCCGCGGACTGGACGTGCGAACCACCATCCGCAGTGCAGACCAGGACGCCGCTTACAAGGCCTTGCGCCGCGGCATCATGGACTTTGAGCGTCGCCAGATTTACCGGGGTCCCGAGAAATTCATCACGCTGCCCACCAATGCCCAAGAGGCGGAAGACGCGATTGACGAAGCATTGGACGAGCGCCCCGACAACGGCGACGTGATGTCCGCCGTGGTTCTGGAAGCCGACGCCAAGAAGATCAAGGCTGTACGGCAAAACGGCGAAACCGTTGAAATCACTGGCGATGGCCTCAAACCAGCGCAGTCTGGCTTGTCTGACAAAGCCCCTCCCAACATCAAGATCCGACGTGGCGCCGTGATCCGGGTTTCCAAAACCACCAAAGGAACCTGGGAAATCACCCAATTGCCTGAAGTGGAAGGTGCGTTTGTAGCGATCGACCCACGCGATGGTTCCATCAAGGCACTGGTGGGTGGTTTTGACTTTGCCAAAAACAAGTTCAACCACGTGACACAAGCCTGGCGCCAGCCGGGTTCCAGCTTCAAGCCTTTCATTTATTCTGCGGCGCTGGAAAAAGGCTTCACTCCCTCCACTGTGGTGAATGATGCCCCGCTGTTCTTTGATGCCGGCGTGACGGGCGGACAGCCGTGGGAACCGAAAAACTACGACGGTACCTTCGAAGGCCCAATGACCTTGCGCCGCGGCCTGGCCAAGTCCAAGAACATGATCTCCATCCAGATCCTGCAATCGATTGGCCCCCAATACGCACAAGACTGGATCACGCGGTTTGGTTTTGACGCCGACAAACACCCGCCCTACCTCACCATGGCGCTGGGCGCTGGCTCCGTAACTCCGATGCAGATGGCCACCGCGTATTCCGTGTTTGCCAACGGCGGTTACCGCGTCAACCCCTGGCTGGTGACCAAGGTGAGCGAGCAGCGCGGCAAGGTGTTGGTCGAAACAAAGGCTCCGGTACTGACGGACTCCGAGCCCGCCATTGACGCCCGCAATGCCTTCATGATGTCCAGCCTGCTGCAAGAGGTTACCCGTTCAGGTACGGCTGCGCGAGCGCAAGCCATCCTGAAGCGGCCGGACATTTATGGCAAGACCGGTACAACCAACGACTCCATGGACGCCTGGTTTGCCGGTTATCAGCAGACATTGACTGCGGTGACCTGGATTGGCTACGACACGCCGCACAAACTCGGCGACCGTGAAACCGGTGGCGGCTTGAGCTTGCCCGTGTGGATCAGCTTCATGGAAAGCGCACTCAAAAACGTACCTGTCTCTGAACCGTCCGCCCCCGAAGGGGTGGTGCGCGTGGGCGGTGAGTGGTATTACGACGAATTCGCCAAAGGTGGCGGAGTGACAGGCTTGGGACTGGATGAGCAACCGGAGGCGGCGACGTTGCCGCTACCACCAGCCGATGAAAAGAAAAAAATCCTGGATCTGTTCAAGAACTGATCCGGCTGCGCTTCAAGCCTGAAAGATCAACGCCATGCCCGCCTGGGTACTGGCGTTGCGTGTCAGCCCTTCAAAAAATTCGCCCTGGCCCTTGGTGTCCATCCATTGGTCCTGCACCCAGTGAAAGTGGTAACCGCCTGACTTGGCGGCCATCCACACTTCATGCAGCGGCTTTTGCAGGTTAATGATGATCTGCGTCTTGTTGGCGAAGGTCAGTGTCACCATACCGCCCATGCGCTGGTTGTCCACATCAGCGTCACTTTCGTCGTTGATATGGTCACAACAAGTTTCCACCGCTTTGAGCAAAGCCTCGGCGCGGTCCATGAATTCGGTATCGGTCATTACAATTTCACCATGTTGATTTCTAAGCAAATTCTAGTCAGGG
This sequence comes from Rhodoferax saidenbachensis, assembly GCF_001955715.1. Classification (NCBI taxonomy): domain Bacteria; kingdom Pseudomonadati; phylum Pseudomonadota; class Betaproteobacteria; order Burkholderiales; family Comamonadaceae; genus Rhodoferax; species Rhodoferax saidenbachensis. The sequence continues at coordinate 3,426,490 of NZ_CP019239.1, forward strand.
CCTTTGTCCTTGCCATCTGTGTGCTGAATCTGGCCGCCTGTGGCCAGACCGGTGCACTCTACCTGCCTGCGAAAACCTCGCCCCAGTCCTCCTCTTCGGCGCCCACCACACCATGACTCTCCCCAGCCTGCCGGGCCATCCCCATATCCACTACCAGAACGGTCTGCTCCAAGTGGAAGACCAGAACCTGGATGCTTTGGCAACCGAATACGGCACACCGCTGTTCGTTTACTCCAAAGCCTCCATGCTGGCGGCCCTGGCGGCCTACCAGCGTGGCTTTGCCGGGCGCAACGCGCAGATTTGTTACGCCATGAAGGCCAACTCGTCCCTGGCCGTGCTGCAGGTCTTTGCCCGCGCAGGTTGTGGCTTTGACATCGTGTCCGGCGGAGAGCTGGAGCGGGTGTTGGCTGCAGGCGCGGATGTTTCCAAAGTCATTTTTTCCGGCGTGGGCAAGACCCGTACCGAGATGCAGCGCGCCCTCGAAGCTGGCATTGGCTGCTTCAACGTGGAGAGCGAAGCAGAAATTGAGGTGCTGAACACCGTGGCTGTGGCGCTGAACCTGCGCGCGCCCATCAGCATCCGCGTCAATCCCAATGTGGACCCCAAGACCCACCCCTACATCTCCACCGGGCTGAAGGGCAACAAGTTCGGCATCGCCCACGAACGCACGCTGGCCACCTACCAGCGCGCTGCCGCCCTGCCGGGCCTGCATGTAGTCGGTATTGACTGCCATATCGGCTCACAAATCACGCTGGAAGCGCCCTACCTGGATGCCATGGACCGCATGCTGGACCTGGTCGAATCCATCGAGGCTGCAGGCATCCCGATTGAGCACATCGATTTTGGTGGCGGCCTGGGCATCAACTATGCCGGTGACACCCCGCCCGCCGCGGATGCCCTGTGGGCCAAGCTGCTGGCCAAGCTGGACGCGCGCGGCTTTGGCCAACGCAAGCTGATGATCGAGCCCGGCCGCTCTCTGGTCGGCAATGCCGGCGTCTGTGTGACCGAGGTGCTCTACATGAAGCCCGGCGAACAGAAAAACTTCTGCATCGTGGACGCGGCCATGAACGATCTGCCCCGCCCGGCCATGTACCAGGCCTTCCACAACATTGTTCCGCTGAACGAAAGCCAGCAGGCCGGTAGCAGTGCAGACGTCTTTGACGTGGTGGGCCCGGTCTGTGAAAGCGGCGACTGGATCGGCCACGACCGTGCGCTGGCCGTGCAGGCGGGCGACCGCCTGGCGGTGCTGTCTGCGGGCGCCTATTGCATGAGCATGTCCAGCAACTACAACTCGCGCCCGCGTGCGGCCGAAGTACTGGTCGATGGCCCCCAGGCCCACCTGATCCGCGCCCGGGACACATTGGCAGACCAGCTGCGTGGCGAGAAATTGCTATAAATTAGATAGCTGCTTGCGCACTATCCACGGGGGGCGGAGTCAAATCCAAGTGCAACACAAGCTGAGTTTATTGGATGGAGTCAGGAGAGTGCTCAAGCTTGGCCAGCCACTGGCCGTACACCTCCAGCGGAGTCAACCAGCCCAGCGTCTTGCGAGGCCGTCCATTCATCAAGTCAGCAATCCCGTCGAGTTGCTCCTGGCTGTAACCCGACAGGTCTGTCCCCTTTGGCAGGAACTGTCGTACCAAACCGTTGGTGTTCTCATTGGTGCCACGCTGCCAAGGACTGTGCGGATCACAGAAATACACGGCAACCCCGGTGTTGGCTGTCAATTGCGCATGGTGAGCCATCTCACGCCCCCGGTCATAAGTCAGTGTTTGGCGCATAGGCTTGGCAATACCGTTGAGCTTGTCCGTAAACGCTTGCAGCACGTGGGCTGCAGTGGCTGGGTTGGGATGCGGCAGCTTTACCAACATCAGGAGCCGGGTGCTGCGCTCTACCAGGGTGCCCACAGCACTGAGGTTGCCTGCTCCTTTGATCAAGTCACCTTCCCAGTGACCAGGGAACAGTCGATCCTCAACCTGCGGGGGACGTACATGGATGCTCAAGAGATCAGCGATCTGACCGCGGCGGTCTTCGCCACGTGAACGGGGCCAGCGCTTGGTGCGGGCCAGACGCAAACAGGCAATGAGCTCGCGGCGCAGCTCACCCCGGGGTTGGGCGTAGATGACGTTGTAGATGGTTTCGTGAGAGACGCGTTGGTGCGCCTCATGCGGATGCAGTGTAGCTAGGCGAGAGGCAATTTGCTGGGGTGACCAACGCAGTTGCAATAAGGCGTGCACAGAGGCGAAGAGGGCATTGCCCGCCACCAGCTTCGGGGGCGGTCTGCTGTGGCGACGCCTGCGCACAAAGCGCTGTTGTGCGAATCGGCAACTATAGGCACCAGCACCGCTGTTTCGGTTGATCTCACGACTCACCGTGGAGGGGGCACGACCCAGTACTCGGGCTACCGCCCGGATACTCAATCCGAGCTCAAGGCATACAGCAATGGTCTGGCGCTCTTTGTAATCGAGCTGTTTGTACTCTTGGTTCAGTTTCATGGACACACCTTATTGAAGTTTCAATCGGTGTGTTGCACTTCACTTTTGAGCGAGCCGGGGCTAAAGCCTCTTTTTGCTTGAATATTTCCAGATACGCCAGCCCAGCAGCGTGCCGATGATGGCGGCATAGACCGCCACTTCAGCAAAGTTGCGCTTGCCCGCACGCATCCAGAAGAAGTGCAGCAAAGCCAGCCCCGCCACCGCGTACACCAGCCGGTGCAAGGCCTGCCAGCGCCTCGCACCCAGTGCGCGTATCGCCCGGTTGAACGACGTGGCAGCCAGCGGCGTCAACAGCACAAAAGCCAGAAAACCCACCAGGATGAACGGGCGTTTGGCGATGTCGTTGGCAATGTCCTCCACCACCAGCCCCATGTCGAACCAGCTGTAGGCCAGCAGGTGCAGGCACACATAGAAATAAACGAAGAGCCCCACCATGCGGCGCAGGCGCGCCAGCGCTGTAAGCCCTGACATCACCCGCAAGGGCGTGACCGCCAGCACCAGGCACAACATCCGCAGCGTCCAGTCGCCGGTGGCGCGCACCAGAGCTTCCTGCGGGTTGGCGCCGAGCTGGTCTGCGAATGCGGCATAGACCAGCCAGACAAAAGGCAACAGCCCGAGCGTCAAAGTGACCGGCTTGGCCCAGGCGGTACTCAGACCGCGGTTGATTTCCTGGCGCACAGCGGATCAGTAGAACTTCTTCAGGTCCATGCCCGCGTACAACTGGCCGACCTGCGCCTCGTACCCGTTGAACATCAGCGTCTTGCGTTTCTTGGCAAACAGGCCGTCTTCACCAATGCGCCGCTCAGTGGCCTGGCTCCAGCGCGGGTGGTCCACATTCGGATTCACATTGGAATAAAACCCGTATTCATTGGCGGCCGCCTTGTTCCAGGCGGTGGCGGGTGCCTTGTCGGTAAAACGAATCTTGACAATGCTCTTGCCACTCTTGAAGCCGTACTTCCATGGCACCACCAGCCGCACCGGCGCGCCATTCTGTTTGGGCAAAACCTCGCCATACATGCCAAAACTCAGCAGGGTCAGCGGGTGCATGGCCTCGTCCAGCCGCAGGCCCTCTACATAGGGCCAGTCCAGAATACGTGAGCCGACAAAAGGCATGGTCTTCGGGTCTGCCAGGGTCACAAACTCCACAAACTTGGCACTGCCCAAGGGTTCGACTTTTTTGATTAGTTCGCCCAGTGAATACCCTACCCATGGAATCACCATGGACCAACCCTCCACACAACGCAGGCGGTAAATGCGCTCTTCCATGGGGCTGAGCTTGAGCAGGTCTTCCAGTGCCCACTTACCGGGCTTTTTGACCATGCCCTCAATCTCCACGGTCCACGGGCTGGTCTTGAGGGTGTGGGCGTTGACTGCCGGGTCGGCTTTGTCGGTGCCGAACTCGTAGTAATTGTTATAGGTGCTGGCGTCTTTGTAGGCGGTGGGTTTTTCCATGGTGTTGGCACCATCCACCGTGCTGGCCTTTGTATTCAGAACAGGCAATTTGCCGGGCCGCGCGACCGCAGCACCCGGCGCTTGCGCCATGGCCTGGCGCCCGGCCCAAGACGCCATGGCAGCCCCGGCCGCACCGGTGGCCATGACTTTGAGCAGATCGCGGCGCCCTTCATAGGTCTGACGCGCAGTGATGTCACTGGCCAGGGGGTGATTGAAGCCGTCGCGCTGGGTTTTGATCAACATGGGTACATCCTCTTTCGTTGTTGGTCGTTGGAGGACGACCGTTCTTACAAGGTTCCGTAACTATGCAGTCCGCTCAGGAACATATTGACACCAATAAAGGCAAAAGTGGTGACCGCCAGCCCCACCAGGGCCCACCAAGCCGCCACGGTCCCGCGCAAACCCTTCATCAGGCGCATATGCAGCCAAGCCGCGTAGTTGAGCCAGACGATCAACGCCCAGGTTTCCTTGGGGTCCCAGCTCCAGTAGCCGCCCCAGGCTTCGGCGGCCCACAGGGCCCCCAGCACAGTGGCAATGGTGAAGAAGGCAAAGCCCACGGCGATGGACTTGTACATCACATCGTCCAGCACCTCAAAGCTGGGCAGACGCGCAGCCAGGCGCTTGCGGCCAAACACAATGCTGGCCACGATCAGCGCCGAAATGCCAAAGTACACCGCCCAGTAGTTGCTCATGCCCAACACGGCTGATTGGCGGAACACCACCGGCTCAAAACACAGCACCACGCCCAGCAGCCACAGCGGCGCCAGTTTGTACCAGCGCGTCTCGCCGGCCTGCTGTTTGATCAGGTAAGCAAACGCCACCATGGCCGACAGTGCAAACGTGCCGTACCCAATAAAGTTGGCGGGCACATGCAGCTTCATCCACCAGCTCTTGAGAGCAGGAACCAGCGGCTGGATTTCATGCGCCTGGCGCACCAGCGTGTACCAGAGCAAAAAGCCCACGGCCGCGCTCACCACCAGCATGACGAAGGCACCCAGCGTGCGTGTCTGGTACTGGGCTTCAAAGTACAGATAAAAGGCGGCAGTCATCCAGCAAAACAGCACGAACACTTCGTACAAATTGCTCACAGGGATATGGCCGATGTCTGCCCCCAGCAAATAACTTTCGTACCAGCGCACCATGGTGCCGGTCAGGGCCAGTGTCACCGCCACCCACAACAGGCGCGAGGCGATCAGCTCCATGCCATCAGCGCGGCCCTTGGCAAACATGCCTATCCAGTAGAACGCCGTACTCATGAAAAACAGCATGCTCATCCACAGGATGGCCGACTGGCTGGAAATGAAATACTTGAGCCAAAACACCGTCTCGGCCCGAGCCAAATCACCTTGGTACAAGGCAATGCCGGACAGAGAAAGGCCGGCCACCGCCAGCATGAGCACCCGCAATGGGCGCCAGAACCAGCCAAGTGCAATAGCGCTGGGAATGGAGCCCAGCAAGATGCCCTTTTCGTACCCGTCCATGGCGCCGTGGTAGAGCGAGAAAGCGGTGATCCCGCCGGCCACCACGATGACTGCGAACAACCAGTCCAACCAGTCGCGTTTGGCAAAGTAGCCTTCGTTGAGGGTCAGGCTCTGGGTCACGGCGGGTTTCATCGATACGGTTGTCATGGGTTTACTCCTTCAGTCCGAGCAAGCGGGACTTCAGCTGTTCAAATTCGCGGTCACCATCCATGGTTTTCCGGTTGGTCGACAAGGCCATCGTAGCCTCGCAGGTGCTGTCTGGGCCCGCACCTGCGGATGTATTGGGCGTGAACCATATCCACAAACGTCTCTCACGGATATAAAGCATGGCAAATACCCCCAGAATCAGCAGGGCACATCCCAGATAGACCACGTTTTTGCCCGGCGCGCGCGCCACTTGGAACACACTGGCCTGCACATGGGTGAAGTTGGTCAACTGCAAGGCCACCGGGGCAGGATACAGCGGCGCATCACTGAGCGCCAGCACCGCCTGGGTCATGAAGGCCTGGCTCTTGTCATCCGCTTCCATGGGTTTCAGGCCCACCTGCTCGCGCGCCACCTGGGCCAGCTCAAACAAGACGCCGTTGAGTATGCGCACCAGTACTTCACCCGCCTTGTTGCGCTCAGCTTCCGGCACATTGGCTTCAATAAAATCTGCGACAGACTGCAGACCAGCCATGGGTTTGCCATCTGGCCCTGTACCCGCGCCTGCAAACAAGGCCAGCGCACGCGCCGCAGAGGCGGCCAGTTGCTGGGCTAGCTCAGGACGCTGGGAATCCACCGCCTTGCCCGCGTAACGTGCAATGGCACGCTCACGCATGCGCGGGTCTGCCAGCGCAGCGCGCAAACGCAAAAATTCATCCATGGAACTTTGGGCATCTGCGGGAATGCGCAGGTAACGGAAAGGTTCTGCAGGCGACTCGCGCATGCCCAGCAAGAACACCGGGACACCCTCGCCCATGTCCACCGGCAGCATGTAGTTGTTGAACTCCTTGGCTTGCCCTGCGGCATCGCGCAGTTTGTAGCCCACGCTGGGGCCTACATTGCGCAGGTCTTTATGGGTCGTTGTTTTGTTCGCCGCCCCGAGACTGGCATCGACGGCAGCGCGCAGATCAACTTTGCGGACGTCCGTACCCGAGGCCGCTTCACCGGCAAAATTCTCCACATTGATGACCCGCAGGCTGGTGTACTCCACCGTGAGCGGGGCCGCATCCTGGCTCTTGCTGCGCACCAGGGTGGACGACCCGCCCACCACACCCTCCAGATCAAACGGCTTGGCCACACCGTCCATGGGAACGGCACGCAGGCTGACGCTGGAGCCTCCATCGTCAAAACTCGACTGGTAGATCTCGATGCCGCGGTGGTTGGCAGGGTGATTGACCTCCACGCGGGCAGGAATCTTCTCGCCCGTCTCCTTGTCGTGGATCACGATGTCACTCGCAAACAGCTTGGGCATGCCGGTAGAGTAGTACTCCACCACAAACTTCTTGAGCTCCACCGCAAAGGGCAAGTCCTGCAACAGGATGCCATCGGACTGATTCAGGATGGCCGTGCTGGACTGCGTGCCTTCGGCCACCATCAGGTTGCCACGGAACGTCGGATTGCGTTCACTCAGACGGTGCTGGGGCGCAACATCGGCAATCATGCCGCCACCGTTATAGGTTGTCTTGCCGTTGAACAGCATCTGCGCCCGCACAATCAGGTCCCCATCGAGCAATCCGCCCAGGCACACCAGCACAATGGCACTGTGTGCGGCGATGTAGCCAATCTTGTTGGCGGCGCCCGCTTTGGCGGCCAGCATCCAACCCGTTCCGGCAGCGGTTTCGCGTTGCTGCAGCTTGACCTTCCAGCCTCCGGTGGCCAGCAATTGCCCAAGGCGTTGCGCCGCACTCTCGGCAGAGCCATCCACCACGGCCTGTGCGCGGTGTCCAAATGCTTTCAGGCTTTGCTCGCGGATATTTTCTTTGTACGACCGCAGATCGGCAAAAATCTTGGGTGTATTGCGCGCAACACACAGGGATGTGCTGATCACCAGAAATCCCAGGATCGCCAGAAACCACCATGCGCTGTACACGTTGTACAGGCTAGCCGCTGCAAAAACGTCGGTCCAGAAAGGGCCAAACTGGTTCACATAGTTGTTCAGCGGCTCATGCTGCTTGAGCACCGTGCCGATCACCGATGCGATGCAGATCACTGTCAACAGCGAAATGGAAAAGCGCATGGAGGACAGCAATTCCACGGCCGCTCGCGCAGCACGCGAGCCGGACTTCAATTCAAGGCCTTGGGTGGAAACGGTCATGGGCAGATGCAGCAGAACTCAAAAGAAAAAAGGGCAGGTCCTCGGTTGATGGACCCGCCCGGTTAGGCTTGGTAAGCGCCATTTGGTTCCCTGCGGAACCCCATGGAATGCAGCAGGCTTAGCGCAAACCTGCGATGTAATCTGCCACCGCCTTGATTTCACGGTCATTCATCTTGGCAGCCACCTGCGTCATCTGCAGGCTGTTCTTGCGAATGCCGTCGCGGAATGCGACCAGCTGTGCAACGCCATATTCAGCATGCTGGCCACTCAGACGGGGGTATTGCGAAGGAAGGCCAGCACCGTTGGGGCTATGGCAACCAGCACAGGCGGGCACCTGGCGGTCCGAAATACCGCCGCGGTAAATGCGCTCACCCAACGTCACGAGTTCTTTATCTTTAGCGAATCCAGGCTTGGCTTTCTTGGAAGTCACCCAGAAAGCAATATTCTTCATGTCTTCGTCAGACAGTGCGGAGGCAAAGCCCTTCATGACAGCGTTGCTGCGTTTGCCGGATTTGAATTCCTGCAGTTGCTTGACCAGGTACTCCGGGTGTTGTTGCGCCAGCTTGGGGTAAGCCGGGGTTCCGGAGTTGCCGTCCGCGCCGTGGCAAGCCGCACACACAGCGCCATAACTGGCTTCGCCCTTGACCAGATCCGGCTTGGCAACCTTGGCAGGCGCAGCAGCTTCTGGTTTGGCGTCTGACGCCACGGCGGAAAACGATGACACTGCAATGAGAGCAGCGGCGAGCAAGGGGGCGATCAACTTCATAGGAGTCTTGTGTCTGGTGAGCAAAACAGCTCCATTCTACAATGGAGCTCCGGGTTTACCTTCCAAATTAATGACTACCAATACAAACCCAAGCGCTGAATCCTCCAAGGGGACGGCACCGGCAGCCGGTGAAAAGTCCGCCGCCACCATCGCTATGGGCTGGTTGCACACCGCAAAATTCCTGACAACGGCACCACAGTTGCATTTTTTGCCTGCGCTGGATGTGCCTGAAATTGCCTTTGTCGGCCGCTCCAACGCTGGCAAGTCCACCTGCATCAATACGCTGACGCAACAAAAGCAGTTGGCGTTTGCCTCCAAAAAGCCCGGACGCACCCAGCACATCAACCTGTTTTCCCTCGGCAAACAAGGCGTGATGGACGCGGTGCTGACCGACTTGCCGGGTTATGGCTACGCCGCCGTGCCCAAACAAGACAAGATCCGCTGGCAACAGGTCATGGCCAACTACCTGGTAACGCGCAAGAACCTGATGGGCATTGTGCTGATGTGCGATCCCCGCCATGGCATGACCGAACTCGATGAAATCCTGCTGGATGTGATTCGTCCGCGTGTGCAGGAAGGCCTGAAATTCCTGATCGTGCTGACCAAATCCGACAAACTCACGCGCAGCGAAGCGACCAAGGTGTTATCCATCACGAAGCTACAAGCCGGTGGTGGTGAGGTGATGCTGTTCTCTGCACCCAAGAAAAAAGGCGTGGAAGAAGTCGCCCAGTTGCTCTGGAAATGGGCCCATCCACAGGCCCCTGCTGGCGCCGAACCGCCAGCCACGGTGGATGCCTGACACTTACCTGCAGCCGCTACCCCACGGCATCACCCTGAGTTGCAGGGCCACTGGCGAACGGGGCAGACCCGTATTGGTCTTTCTGCACGGTTTTCCCGAAGGCGCATTTGTGTGGGATGGCCTGCTGGAGCACTTTGCTGCACCGGAGAATGGGGGCTACCGCTGTATTGCCCCGAATCTGCGTGGTTTTGAACAATCCACAGCCCCCACCGAAGTAGCCGCCTACCGTCCCAAACACCTGGTGCAGGACATTGCCGCACTGGTTGCGATGGAAACCGAAGGGAAACAAGCGCTGGAATGCCTGATTGCCCACGACTGGGGCGGTGCGGTAGCCTGGAATTTTGCCAACCAGTTGCCACATCTGACCCGCAAGCTGGCCATCCTGAATTCACCCCACCCTGGCACCTTTCTGCGCGAACTGAAGCACAGTGCAGCGCAACAAGCTTCCAGTGCGTATATGAATTTCCTGATCCGGCCTGACGCACCCCAGTTGCTGGCAGAAATCGACTAGGCAAGGCTCTGGCCGTTTTTCACCGACATCACGGCCCAAGGCCAGACCGCAGCCTGGCTCACGGAAACGGTCAAGAACCAGTACAGCGCCGTATGGGGTCATGGATTACACGGCGGATGTAATTACTACCGGGCTTCACCCCTGCGACCACCCCGCCCTGAAGACCCCGCCGCGGCGGCCGTGGATTTGCCAGATAGCATGCTCACGGTGAACATCCCAACTCTCGTGGTCTGGGGCATGGATGACACGGCATTGCCACCGGCTTTGTTGGATGGACTGGATGGCTACATCAGCGACCTGACCGTGCATCGGGTTCCTGGAGCCAGCCACTGGATTGTTCATGAACAGCCCGCTCTGGTCGCGCACTACCTCCACGCTTTTTTACAGCCTAAAGCTGCGGTTCAGTAAGGCGGCGCTTCCCCGTTGGGGCGGTCTTTGAAACGTTTGTGCACCCAGTAGTACTGGGCAGGCATGGCATCGATATACCCCTGCAATTCAAGGTTCATGCGTACCGTGTCGACTTCCAGATCGCCAGTCGGAAAGTCACCCCAAGCCGCCATCACCTGCACTTCGTAGCCCTGCGCAGTCATACGCGTCACGATCGGTACAACCTTGGCGCGCCCCAGTTTGGCAAAGCGTGAGAGCGAAGGCACCGTGCACGCCGACACCCCATAAAACGGCACAAACAAAGACTCGGACGGGTCGTAATTCATGTCGGGCAGCAAATACAGGGGTTCTCCCTGCCGCACCGCAGCAACGATGGGCTTGATACCCTCCAGCCGGGCCACCAGCTCCGGCGCTCCAAAACGTTGCCGACCTGCCAGTATCCAGGCGTCGGCCTCCGGGTTGACCTGTGCGGCGTAGATCGTGGCAAAGCGCCGGGGCACTTGGGCGGTCAGCGCAGTCCATGCAGCGTCCAGCCCCACAAAATGGGGGGCAAACAAAACGGTGGGGGCTTCGCCCTCCAGTTCATGCACAGCCCCTGTCAGATGCAGCCGTGCTCGCACCGTTTCTTCCGAGCCATGCCATAACCAGCCGCGATCCAGCCAGCTTTGCGCAAAGTACACAAAAACCTGGCGCGTACAGCGACGGCGCTGAGCAGGCGTCCAACCCGGAAAACACAGTTGCAAATTAATACCGACCACCTTGCGTCGACCAGCGACCAGAAGATACAAGGCCCAACCCATCAGCGCCCCCAGAGCGCGCAAAACAGGCAATGGCAGCCGTGCCAAAAGACCTATCAAGACCAGCGACGCGCGGGTGAACATCAGCTTTCCAATCGCGGCGTTTTGTAGCGCGCATAGCCCCACAAATACTGCCCGGGAGACTGCCGCACCAGCGCTTCCATAGCCTGGTTGATCTGCACAGTGGCCTGTGGCAGATCGGTCGACAGCGTTTGCGCCAGCGGACACACGTGCACGACATAACCACGCCCCCAGGAAAGCCGCTCACCCCAGGCCAACAACACCGTCGTATTGGGCTGCAAGGCCAGGCGCGCCGACAAGGTCATGGTGTACGCATCTCTGCCAAAGAAGGGCACCCAGAGGCCTTGCCCCATTGGTGGCACTTGATCCGGGAGCAGCCCCACACATTGCCCCCTTTTGAGGGCAGTAATCAGTTGTTTGACACCGGAGAGCGTGGTGGGTGCGGTCATCAGACCGGGCCGGGCCCTTGAGGCAGTGACCACTTCGCGCAACCAGCGCTGGCGCGGCGGACGGAACAGCACTGTCATGGGGGCATCTGTGTGTCCATAACGCGCCGCATAGGCTTGGGCAGTCACTTCGAAGCACCCCATATGGGGCGTAAGAAATACGATGCCTTGCTGCGCAGCCCGTGCTGCCTCGATGTGCTCTGCTCCGTCCCACTGCACAGTCACTGGATTGCCCAGCCACAGGCGTGGCAACTCGGCAATCAGTTGCCCCGATGCACCCACAGCAGCACTCCAGTCTTGCCAACCAAGACCCGCCTGGCGTGCGTGGGCGATAAAACGTTGTCGATACGTGGCAGAACCCATGAAAGCCAGCCACCCCATGCACCAGCCCAGGCCGTGCAGCAGCCACAACGGCAGAAGGGACAGCAATTTGAAAACGGGGCGCATGTCTGGGCTAAAATCGGCGCTGTCGCTGAGTTATAGAACTACTTGCAGGGCGGCACCCACAAGGGCATTTCTGAAAAGGAACGCCATTGTGCCTTGTCAATTCTGACGAATCTGCTAAAGCGTTCGCTGTAAGCTCCAAAGCCCAAGCAACGCGACTTGATGTTTTTTTGGAGACCTAGCTATGGCGAACGATTTTCTCTTTACCTCCGAGTCTGTTTCTGAAGGCCACCCCGACAAAGTCGCCGATCAGATTTCCGATGCAATCCTGGACGCGATCTTCAAGCAGGACCCACGCTCCCGCGTCGCGGCCGAAACCCTGACCAACACCGGCCTGGTCGTGCTGGCTGGTGAGATCACCACCAACGCCCACGTGGATTACATCCAGGTAGCGCGCGACACCATCAAGCGCATCGGCTACGACAACACCGAATACGGCATCGACTACAAGGGCTGCGCCGTACTGGTGGCCTACGACAAACAATCCAACGACATCGCCCAGGGCGTGGACCATGCATCGGACGACCACCTGAACATCGGTGCGGGCGACCAGGGCCTGATGTTCGGCTACGCCTGCAATGAGACGCCCGAGCTGATGCCCGCGCCCATCTATTACGCACACCGTCTGGTCGAACGCCAGGCCCAGTTGCGCAAGGATGGCCGCCTGCCTTTCCTGCGCCCGGATGCCAAGAGCCAGGTAACCATGCGTTATGTGGATGGCAAGCCCCACAGCATTGACACCGTGGTGTTGTCCACCCAGCACAGCCCGGACCAGTCCGAAAGCCAGCACAAGATGAAGGCCAGCTTCACCGAAGCCATCATCGAAGAGATCATCAAGCCCGTGTTGCCCAAGGAATGGTTGCAAAACACGCGCTACCTGATCAACCCCACAGGCCGTTTTGTCATCGGCGGCCCACAAGGCGATTGCGGCCTGACCGGTCGCAAGATCATTGTGGACACCTACGGCGGTGCTTGCCCCCACGGCGGCGGCGCATTCTCCGGCAAGGACCCCTCCAAGGTGGACCGCTCTGCCGCTTATGCCGCACGTTACGTAGCCAAGAACATCGTGGCAGCCGGTCTGGCACGTCAATGCCAGATCCAGGTGGCCTACGCGATTGGTGTGGCCAAACCCATGAACGTGACCGTGTACACCGAAGGCACAGGCGTGATTTCCGACGAGGCGATTGCCGCACTGGTGAACGAACACTTTGACCTGCGCCCCAAGGGCATCATCCAGATGCTGGACCTGCTGCGTCCTATCTACGAAAAAACCGCCGCCTACGGCCACTTTGGCCGCGAAGAACCCGAGTTCACCTGGGAACGCACCGACAAGGCCGCTACGCTGCGTGCCGCTGCTGGCCTGAAATAAGCATCGACAGTGAACCTCCAGACACAACGCTTCATTGACCGCTGGGCAGGCCAGCTGCTGTGCGGCGCGGTGTCTGGCTGGGTGAAATTCACCGGGCTGTTCACAGCCCCCCCGCGCATGCAGGCGGAGCCCAAAAACATCCTGGTGATCCTGCTCTCCGAGATGGGCAGCATCGTTCTGGCGGGCCCCATGTTTGCGGCCTTGCGCCGGCAGTACCCAGGTGCAGCCATCCACATCCTGCAACTCAAAAAGAACCAGGAGGTTTCCAGGTTGCTGTCACTGACCGAGCCTGAGCACATGCACACGCTGGATGACAGCTCTGGGGGCTCACTGATCCGCGACATCCTCAAAATCAGCCTGCAAATGCGCCGCCTGGGCCTGGACGCGGTGATCGATTGCGAGCTCTTCTCGCGCGTGAGTGCCCTGCTCTCGTTCAGCACCGGCGCTCCCGTGCGTGTGGGCTTCACGCCGCACACGCAAGAGGGGCTGTACCGCGGCAGCTTCATCAACCACAGCATTCCCTACAACCCCTATCAGCACATCAGCAAGCAGTTTTTGTCGCTGGTGGATGCGCTGCAGTCACCCGAAGGCATGCCACGCAACCGCGCGGGCCCTATCCGCGATATTCCAGCGGAGCCCGAACTGTCCGTGCCCTTCACGGCCGAAGAATTGGCCGCTTACCGCAGCAAAGTGGAAGCCGACCACCCGGTGACGAAATCGCGTGCGTTGGTACTGGTCTATGCCGGCGGCGGCATCCTGCCCGAACGTGCCTGGCCCGCCAGCCACTATGCCCGCGTGGTGCAAGGCCTTTGCGCTGAAGGTTATGCCGTGGGGTTGATCGGCCTCAAGGACGACGCCGTGCTGGCCCGCGACCTGCAAACCCAGGTGGCCCATGAGGCCTGCCTCAATCTCACGGGCTACACCAAAAGCATCCGCGAACTGCTCATGCTCATGCATGCGAGCAGCCTGCTCATTACCAATGACGGTGGCCCCAGCCATTTCGCCACCGTCACACCGATCCAGACCATGGTGTTCTTCGGGCCCGAAACCGGCAAGTTGTACGGCCCGCTGGGCAAACGCACCATCATTCTCGAATCCGGCATTGCCTGTTCGCCCTGCCTGACTGCCTACAACCACCGTCTGACCTTTTGCGATGGCGACAACCAGTGCCTCAAACGCATTGCGCCCGACCCGGTGCTGGACCAGGCGCTGCGCTTCATGCGATCCAACGTGGTGCCTGTGCCATGAACCCCATGCAACGCCTGGTGCTCTGGGCACTGGGTCTGCTGGAGCGTTACCGCTATATCAAATTCGGCATCGTCGGCGCCAGCGGCACGGTCGTGAACCTGGCGGTGTTGCACCTGGGGCACGAGTACATCTTCAACCATCTGGAAGAGGCCTACAACAAGCCCTATTTCTCGCTGGCATTGGCCATTGCGCTGGCCACCCTGAATAACTTCACCTGGAACCGGCTGTGGACCTGGTCGGACCGGGTCAAGACGCTGGAGGCTGAAGAAGCCCAGCCTGTGAGCCTGCGCCTGCTGGGAGTGGAATTTGGCCAGTACGTCACGGCATCGGCCTTTGGCAGCGGCTTGCAGTATGTGTTGACCCTGCTGCTGTCGGGCAGCATGGATTACCGCCTGGCCAACGTGATCGCCATCCTTGCTGCCAGCGTCAGCAACTTTCTGGCCAACGACCGCTGGACGTTCAAGCGCCATAAGGACTGAGGGGCTCTGCCCCCACCGGCCATGTCTGCTGCTCCGCACTACCGCACGCCCCCCACCTGGCCCTGGCTGCTTCTGGTGTTCTGTGCCGCTGCGCTGTACCTGCTGGGCCTGGGCAGCTTTTACGCACCGACCAATGGCGATGAGATGGTCTACATCCACATCGCCCGCATGACCGCCGAGAGTGGCCAGTGGCTGCCGCTGCAGTCCGAACTGGTCGGTACACGCAACACCAAGCCACCGCTGCTGATCTGGCAGGCCATCGTTGCCAGCGGATGGGGGCAGCACTGGAGTCTGTTCGCCTTGCGCCTGCCAAGCATCGCCTACACCTTTGCTACCACCGCGCTGCTGGCTTTCTTCGCCTACCGCATGGCCCATGCTACGCAACGCATGCGTACAGCCTGTATTGCGGCGGCCCTGTACCTGTTGTTTTTTTCCACATTCCGTTACGGTCGCGTCTACCTGACGTCTGCACCCGAAACCTTCTGGCTGGCACTGCCCATGTGGTGGGTACTCTGGTTTCGTGTGCGCGATGGGGCCAACACAACGGCCCGACTGGGTTGGCTGGCCTACACCCTCATGGGTATGGCCATGGGGCTGGGCGCTGCCTACAAATCGTTTGCCCTGGTAGCCCCCGCAGCAGCGGCAGTGTGGTGTGCAGTGTTGCTCAGCGAACCCTTTCACTGGCGCACAACGATCCGCACCACGGTGGGTATTACCTGGAGCACGCTGTTGGGCGTGGGTATTTTTGCGCTGTGGTTTGTGTTGGACCCGGACCCGGCTTCCGTGTGGCAGGAATTTGTCGTGGCCGAGAACGCCGGCAAGATGTCCAACACCATGGGCTACTGGCAGGCTGCGCTGTACGGCGCTTACCCGATGTGGACGCAACTACTTGCCTACCCCGAAAACGCCGGCTTGCTGGCCTTCATGGCGCTGGGCTTTTGTGGCCTGGTCCTTTGGCGCGGCGTAAACCGTCAGACCTACGCCCGACTCTCGCCCGCGCTGTGGGTGCTTTTGGCCTGGCTGCTGATCTGGCTGATCGTGTTCACCATCCCCAGCCAACGCTCCGCACGATATGTGATTCCCGCCATGCCGGCACTGGCCATTGCCATGGCCCTGGTGTGGGACCGGCTGCCACGCCTGTGGTTCTGGATCACGCTGCTGGTTACTGCACCTGCGCTGGTCATGCTGGCCCGCATCGGGTGGGTCATGGGCGGCATGGAAATGGCCAGCAACGCCGAAGTTGCTATGACTTTAATAGCTGCTTGCGCAGGACTGATGGGCGTAGTGGCCGGTTTTTCGCGTAAAAACTGGACCCGGAATGCAACACTGGTGGCCTGTCTGGCCGTGTACGCCTGTTTCGGGCTGATGGTGGCACCGATTTCCGGGCCCGAAGCGGGTTACACCGCCGCGGTGCAGGCCCAGATGCGCGGCCAGCGCGTGGCCGTGCCCAACGGATTCACGGGCCAGTACGAGCGCTTTCACTTTATCCTGCCCGGTGCGCGCATCACCCCCTATGACGCCGAAGGCCGCAACACCGGTGCGCTGTACCCGGACATGCCCCCGGCACAACGGCTGGACAAGTTGCTGACCGAGTTTGATGCCGTGGTCTGGTTACAAGAGGATTTGAACGAACAGCCGAGTTGCCTGCCCCGTTGCACGCTGCTAGCGCAACGCTGGCATGTAAAGAGCCGCCACAAGAGTGGTGAAGTGACGCTGGACAATGTCTGGCGCCCGCAGGAATGGCTGTTTCGGCGAGAGTGGCTGATCGTGAAAGTTGCGCCCTAGTCTGCGGCCAAATAACAAAGGGGCCCTATGTAAAAACATAGGGCCCCTTATTCGTCACTCACCGTGCGATGGCAATGCCACCGGACCGGCGCTGATTATTCTGTAAAGCTGACTTTGGCCGCGCTGTCAGAAGTCTTTTGAGCGGCGGTCACTTGCGTGCTCTTCACCACGGGCTTCATGGCTTCAGCCAATTCACGGTAAGTCAGTCCGGAGTACGACTCTTTTTGGTCCAACGAAGTGCGGTTGCGTTGGGCTTCGAGCAGCTCGGCACGCACTTCTTCACGTGTTTTGGGGGCTGCGTTGTCAGCGGCCATGGCTTGGCCGGCGGCCAGGGTTGCGATGGCGAGAGCGATGGTGGCTACGGTTGTGTTTTTCATGATTAGAGTCCTATTCAGTTAAAGATCCCGCTCTGGCAGTTATCAGCTACTGGAGCGACATCGAAGCGGCGTTTAAAGGTTCGTCTCATCGATGGGTGAACTTTAAAATTTCTGAATCAATAGAAAAATAGCCTTCTCGTCACCGATACATTGCCAAATACGAAATAATCGAGGCCTTGAATTCCAAACCGGAGGCTTTATGGACCGACTTATGTCCATGCGTGTGTTCCAAAGGGTGATTGACGAGGGCAGTTTTGCCGGCGCCGCACGGGCACTGGACATGTCCCCCGCCGTGGTGACCCGCCTGGTGGCGGATCTGGAAGACCATCTGGGCACCCGACTCCTGCACCGCAGTACACGCCGGCTGTCTCTCAGCGACGCCGGAGAGACTTACCTGAGCCGTGTGCGCGCCATCCTGCAGGACATCGACGAAGCCCACCTCCTGGCCAGCTCCCAAACCCATGAACATGCAGGTGTCCTGCACATTCTGGCAACGCCTCTGCTAGCCACCCATATATTGGCGCCCTTGCTGGTGGGCTTTCGGGAGCGGTACCCCAAGATCCTGCTCGATGTCGCCGTGGAGGACTACAAGGAGCCCCCCGTTGAAGACTACGACATCACCCTGATGGGGGAAGACACCAACTATGACGGCGACGTGATTGCCCGCAAAATTGTGTCCACGGAAGCCGTTCTGCTCGCATCGCCGGACTATCTAAAGCGCCGGGGCACACCACAAACTCCGGAAGACCTCGCGCAACACGACTGCCTGCACCACAAGGTCCTTGGCGTTCGCCCGCGCGCCTGGTGCCTGTTTCAGGCGGACCATCCCAATGAATACCGCGATGTGGCCGTGGACTCCGTGGTGTGGTCCAACCATGGCGACACACTTTTGCGCGCCACACTCGACGGCGGTGGCATCGCGGCCATGTCGGTCGATCTGACCGCCGCGTACCTGTCCAGCGGTGCGCTGGTGCGGGTACTGCGGCCCTGGATCACCGGACAGTACGCTCTGTATGCGGCGCTACCCAGCCGCAAATTCATGCCCCAGCGCACCCGGGTTTTCCTCGAATATCTGACAGAAAGAACCCGCGCCAAGATATCCACAGCGCTCGGCGTATGTGGAGACTGCTAGAAGCCTCTAGCCCTTATGGAATATGCGTAGGCAGCTATCTTTTCAATAGCGTTTCAATGCCTTGCGCAACACCATTCCCTGCAGTACCAGCCAGAGCCAAGGGTCCAGCACCGCATCCCAGACATTGCCGCTGGGCAGGCGGGCCAGCGCAAACAACAGCACCGCGGCCAGCGGCGTCCATTCCACCCCTTGCACACGCCGTATCGGGGATGACGCCAGCCAGGGCAACAACCCCAGCACCGCCAACCCGACCACCGCCAGAGGGCTTGTACCCCATGCATAGAGCTGCACCGGCAACAGCGCAAAGGTGTCCAGCAATAACGCCCAGCCCAGCACGACCCCAATCCAGGCCATCGCATAACTGCGCGCCGGCCGGGAAAATGTCTGTTGGTGTAATCCTGGGACTGCGCGCCAAGCCCGCACCAGCATCAGCCCGCACAGCAGCGCCGTGAGCACGCTAGGTGCCTGGAAAGCCAAAGCCAGCCAGTAGTCCGGCGACCAGGGGCCGGGCAGCCAAGTCCAGGCCGCAAGCACCAGTGTTGTGCCAGCATGCAATGCGCGGTTCTGTGACAGGCGTCGCACCAGCGTGATCCCGAGCCATGCCAGCACGACACTCCAGCCCAAGGTTTGCCAGCACTGTGTCAGCCACAGCGCGGGCTGCACAGGAACATTCGTGCCCATCGTGTGCAACAGCCCGTCCATGAAAGAGGCATTCATGGCTTGCCCTCCACGGGCATGGAACCAGGCGCAAAACGCTGCCAGGCGAGACGCTGGCGGTCCACCGTGTAACTCACCCACAGTTGCCCGTCCGCCCAAGCCAGAGCCGGGTAAGAGAACTCCGCTTCCGGGCCGCCCTGTTCCAACGTTTTCAACAGTGTCCAGTCACGCCCATTGGCGCTGTAGCTCAGATCCAGCTTGGCACGCGAACCCAGTGAAGAGTTGTGCACCAGCAGCAAGTCGTCCGCACCGAGCGCCATACCCCCGACCGAGGCGTCCGGGTTGTCCAGCGCCAGGTCGGGCAAGTCGCTCCAGTGCGCGCCGCCATCGGTGCTGAGGGCCGCGCCCACCTTGCCTTGCGGGCGCCCGTCGCGCATCAGGGCCAACCACTGCGAAGCCGTTTGTGCCAGCAGGGTCGGTTGCAGCATGTAAGGGCGTGCAGAGATGCGCTCCATGCCTTTGAAGTTGCCTTGGGCATCAAAACGCAGCGCCACTGGATATTTCCATCCCAACTCAAAATGCACCGGCAACACCATGCCACCGTCCGCCAGCGGCAACGGCGCATTGCGCGCCAGATAACTGATATTCCATAACCACGACAGCGGCAGCACATCCACGGGCTCAAATGCCAATTCCTGCAGCCCCTGGCCCACACTGCTTTGCCGCAAATGCAGAACACGGCTGGCCGCCCAACCGCCCCAACCCGTGGCCACCACAAACAAATGCATACGGCCACTGCCATCCATCCAGGCCACGGGATTGCCCAGACGGCGCAAACCATGGCCCAGTTGGGCGCCCATGGTGTGGCGGTTCACCACAAAACGCGCAGGCAGCCAGGCCTGACTGGCACGGTCCCACTGGGACGCCGCAATCTGCACCTGCGGGCCGCTCTCACGCTCACCCGAAAACCAGAACAAGGTCAGTGCCGCAGCATGGCCCGCCGGCATGGCCAGCAAGCTGCTGGCGTGCGCCGCAGCCGTGCCTTCGGGCATGGGGACGTCCCCTTGCGCGACACGCCGCAATGCGGCAGCATGCACAGGCTTGCCCTGCACGGAAAAAGAAGGCACCACGGCCTGAGCCGGGACGACGGATACCGGACGCTGGGCCAGCTCCGATGCCAGCACCAACGCTGCGACCGCCAACACCAACAACGGCCGCACAAAACGTGAACGAAACAACATCCGCTGATCTTAGTGGTTAGCGTGAGGACAAAAGACCCACGCCTGCAAAAACCTCCAGACGCAGGGACAATGTCTGCCATGAGCACCATCCTTTCCGTCGCCCCCCTGAGCTTCCCTTGGCAGACCATCGATCCGTTCCTGTTCTGCGTACACCACAACGACGCCTACCCCGCGGGCGATGCCAAGATGGCACCCCAGGCCTCGCTGGCTGGCCGCAATATCGGCCAGGACTTCGCGGGCAAAGATGGCTGGAGCATGTACCACGGTGACACCGTGCCGGGCTTCCCTTCGCACCCGCACCGCGGTTTTGAAACCGTGACCATCGTGCGCCGCGGGCTCATCGACCACTCCGACTCATTAGGCGCCACTGCGCGCTTTGGCGGCGGCGATGTGCAATGGCTCACCGCGGGCAAGGGCATCGTCCACTGCGAGATGTTTCCGCTGGTGCACGCCGACCAGCCCAACCCTACCGAGCTGTTCCAGATCTGGCTGAACCTGCCGGCCAAAAGCAAGATGGTGGAGCCGCACTTCACCATGTTCTGGCACGAAAGCATTCCGCGCACCACGGCCACCGACGCCAATGGCCGCACCACCGAGGTGGTGTGCATTGCCGGCACGCTGGGCGACCAGAAAGGCCTGCCACCGCCCCCCGACTCCTGGGCCAGCGAGGCCGATAGCGACCTGGCCATCTACACCATCAAGCTGAGCCCCGGCGCCAGCTGGACCCTGCCCGGCGCGCGCAACCCGGCTACGCGGCGCCAACTGTATTTCTTCGAAGGCGGCAAGCTCACCGTCGCGGGCCAGTCAGTGCCAGTGAAATCCGTGATGGAGGCGCGCGCCACCGACGACTGCACTTTTGTGAACGGCGATGTGGAGAGCGAACTACTGGTGTTACAGGGTCGCCCGATTGGCGAGCCCGTGGCGCAATACGGCCCGTTTGTGATGAACACCCAGCAAGAGATTCACCAGGCCTTTGCCGACTACCGCCGCACCGAGTTTGGCGGCTGGCCCTGGGGTGCTGGCGACCCCGTGCATCCGCGCGACAAAGGCCGTTTTGCCAAGCACGCCGACGGCAAGGTCGAGGAGCGCTGATACCGATCAGCCTGGCGCGTAAGCCTTGACCAGATCGGTCATCGCGCCATCCCCAATACCTTCTAGCCCCTGCACCACGCTGGCCCGGTTGATGGCCGGCTGGTTCTGACTCACCTTCCACTTGCCACTCAGGCTGGCAATCGGAATCTCAATGCCGACCAGCGCCGAGATCATCTTGTCGGTGTAGTCGCGCGGTGCATCGTCCACGGCCCAGGGCTCGGGGGACGCGGCCTCTTGTTGACCGGTCAGGTCATTCAACTGCGCGCTTATCCACACCGGGTCATCGTGAACCGTCAGGCTGCCCTTGGCATGCACCACGGCGTAGTTCCAGGTTGGGACCACCTTGCCATGCTCCTGCTTGGTGGCATACCAGTTGGGGCTGATGTAGGCCTGTGGCCCCTGAAAAATCACCAGCACCTGCACCCCCAGATCCGTCTCGCGCCACAGCGGGTTGCTGCGCGCCACATGGCCCGCCAGGGTGCCAAACGGTGAGCCATCCACCCGCAGGTACAAAGGGATATGGTTGGCCACCAGTCCGTCCGGCGACAGGGTGACCAGCGTGGACAAAGGCTGCGTACGCACCAGTCCATGTAATACATCGATGCGCTTTTCTTCAAAGTGACTGGGGTTGTACATGGCGGTCCAGAGTCGTGTTCCAAGGGCTTGACGCAATCATAGCCACGCGTAAGTCCGCTTCCCCAAGCAATCTGATCGGATAAACCACGAGGCACCTGCGGTGGATACAGTCGGGGTCGGCTCCCCCAACCCTCGAGGTAAAAATCCATGGCTCCTGACCTGCTGGTCCGCAACGGTTTGCTGTTTGACGGTAGCGGCAGCGCACCACGCCAAACCGATGTCCTGGTGCGAAACGGCAAGGTCGAGCGCATCGCGCCCGCACTGCCCACACCGCCCGGTGTACGGGAGATAAACGCCCAGGGCCACTGGGTCATGCCGGGTGCCATCGACATCCACACCCACTATGACGTGGAAGTAGAGGCCGCCCCCGGGTTGAAGGAATCGCTGCAACATGGTGTGACCAGCGTGATCTTTGGCAACTGCTCGTTGTCCATGGCGTTGGGCAGTGCCGAGGACGCGGTGGACCTGTTTGCCCGCGTGGAAAACCTGCCACGCGATGTGCTGATGCGCTGGCTGGACGGCAAGGTGAACTGGACCAGCCCCGGCGCCTATTACGACCATCTGGAGCAACTCGCGCTCGGCCCCAACGTGGCCAGCTTCCTGGGCCACTCCAACCTGCGCATGGCGGTGCTGGGCAAAGAACGCTGCATGCAGCCCACGCAGTTGAACTGGGGCGAAGAAAACGCCTTGCGCAGCGTGTTGCACGCCGCCATGGACGCCGGTTTTCTGGGCCTGAGCGTGGACATGCTGCAGTGGCACCGCTGGAAAGGCTTCAAGTACAACGGCGCTTCGGCCCCGTCGCATTACGCCAGCATGGCGGAGTTCCGCATGCTGGCCGGCGTGCTGCGCCAGCGCGGCCGCACCATGCAGGCTACGCCTGACGCGGGACGGCGCCATCTGGTGCCGCTCTTGGCCATGATGAGCCACGGCCTGGGCCGCAAACCCATGAAGCTGAGCATGCTCACCAGCCTGGACTTCACGTCCAACCGCCAGTTGGGGCCGCTCACGCGTGCACTGGCCAGCGTCATCAACAAGGGGCTGCAGGGCGACATGCGTTTTCAGTCGTTGGCCGTGCCGTTTGAGTTGTGGAGTGATGGCTGCAACACGCCGGTGTTTGAAGAGATGCAGGCCAGTGCCTGTCTGATGAACGCCGACTCTGCGGCCCAACGCCAGCAGCTCTACCGCGACAGCGACTGGCGCGCCCAGATGCGCCGCGAATGGCTGAGCCGCTTCAACGCCAACTTTCACAAAGACCTGGCGCAGATGCACATCGTGGCCTGCCCCGATGCGTCCTTGGTGGGCCAGAGCTTTGCTGCAGTCGCAGCCACGCGCGGTCAGGCTGCGGTGGACACCTTCATTGAACTGATCTGCGAGTTTGACGAAAGCATCCGCTGGCACTCGGTGATTGCCAACGACCGGCCCGCCGAGTTGCGTCGCTTTTTGCAGCACCCGTATATCCAGTTGGGCTTCTCCGACGCTGGTGCGCACAACCGCAATCTGGCCTTCCAGAACTCGCACCTGTGGCTGCTGCGCGATGCGCTCTTACACAGCGATGCGATGCCTGTCGAGAAAGCCGTGTGGCGCATCACCGGGGAACTGGCTGACTGGTTTGGCCTGGACGCTGGCCATATCGCCGAAGGCCGCGTAGCCGACCTGCTGGTGCTGGACCCCGAGGCCCTGAAGACCGACCTGACCGGCCCGGTAGAAACCGAAGATGCGCGCATGGGCGGCATGCGCATGGTCACCGGTTCGGGCCGCACCGTGCGCCAGGTCATTGTTGGCGGCCATGTCGTCATGGACCAAGGCACGCCCCACGCCGCGTTCGAACAGCAGCGCTTTGGGCGCCTGTTGCGTTGCCAACTTCCTTGAACTGCTCCATGTCGAAAAACACCATTCACGCTCCACTCACCTTGTCGGATTGGCGCGCCATCGGCCGTCAGAAGTCGTGGGGCGCACACAGCATCTTCGTGGTCGACAGCGCACTGCATGACGCCAATGCAGCCGGCAAGCCCGTGCTGTTGCTGGTCCACGGTTATCCCACATCCACCTGGGACTTCAGCCCGTTGTGGGACGTACTGACCGCCCACTTCCGTGTGCTGGCGCCCGACCTGCTGGGCCTGGGCTTTAGTGCCAAGCCCCGGCCCCACCGTTACCGCATGGCCGAGCAGGCCGATCTGGTGGAATGGACCCTCGCGCAAACCGGTGTGTCGCAATGCCATGTGCTGGCACACGACTATGGCGATACCGTGGTGCAGGAAATGCTGGCGCGTGATCTGGCGCAAGCACAGAGCCGTTACCTCAGTGTGGCTTTGCTCAATGGCGGCCTGTTTCCCGAAACCCACCGTGCCCGCACGCTGCAAAAACTGATGGCCGGTCCACTAGGGCCGCTGCTGGCCCTGCTGACCACACGCACCAAATTGCTGGCCACGTTCAGCTCGGTGTTTGGCCACGCCACCCAGCCCGACGCCACCACGCTGGAAGCGGTGTGGCAACTGGTCAATGAGAACCATGGATTGCGCGTACTGCCGCCCCTGCTGGGCTACATTGCCGAACGGCGCGAACACCGCACGCGCTGGGTTGATGCGCTGCAGCGCGCACGCATGCCGCTGGCCGTGATCAATGGCAGTGCCGACCCGGTGTCGGGCGCGCACATGGTGCAGCGCTTTCGCGAAGTGGTCGGTGGCTCACACTTTATTGCGGAGCTGCCCGGCATAGGCCACTACCCGCACCTGGAAGACCCGGCGGCCACGCTGGCTGCTTACCAGGCCTTCACCACTCCGCTGGGCATTGCCTGGGCCACCTGAAGCGGCTCAGGCTCGCGGTCTTCAACGGTTGGTCAACTGAAGTTCGGCGCGTGGCTTCCAGTCGGCGGCAGGCGCCACGGTTTTGGCTGCACCCAGAAATAGCCGCTCGGCCGGCAACTCGCGTGACGCCAGATAGTCTTTGACGGCCACGCCGCGCTGCAGGGCCAGTTCACGCATGGCGTCTTCATTGACGGAAATGCTGGCCAGCAACAGCGCTTCCATCTCGGGCGCAGGCAGGTCCTTGGTCAGGCCCACCAGATTGCGCGGCTTGGTGATGTCGGCACGGCGGTACACCTCTTTGAGCAGCACCGGGTACTCCGCATCACTGACGGTCTTGACGGCGGACGCGTCCTGCCCGGTCACCACAGCACGGCGGCGCTTCTCGGCCAGCACCAGAGTCTTGAGGCGTTCGCGCTTGAGGGCATCACGTTCTGCCTCCAGGCTCGCCGTGCCCTGCACCGTCATCTGCAGCGTTGGCCGGTCCAGCAACGCCTGCACCACCTTGTCCAACCCCTGCTGTGCCGCCGGTGTAAGCACACTGCTGCCGGCTGCGAACTCCACCGAGCTCAAAGACTCGCCACCACCACCGCCCAACGCATTGGCCAGCAGGCTGAAGGGTGAGGTGATGGCCTTGACGACCAGGTTGGTGATGACTTTCCAGATGACCGGGCCGATGCTGAACTGCGGATCGTTGAGCGAACCGCTGATCGGTAGGTTCAGGTCAATCACGCCATTGCGGTCCGCCAGCAGGGCTACCGCCAGCTTGACTGGCAGGCTGTTGGGCGCGCCCTCCACCTTGTCGCCGAAACTCAGCTGGTTGAGCACAATCTGGTTGCTGGCCGTGAGTTGGCCGTTGGGCAGGACGGTGTACTGCACATCCACGCTGAGCTTGCCACGCGTAATGCCGTAGCCCGCGTACTTGATGGCGTAGGGCGAGAGCGGCGGCAACTCCAGGTCACGTACGCGGCCCTTGATGTCCAGCGCCAACGGCTTGGCCAGTGGGTTGACTTTGCCGGTGATCTCCAGCGCCGCTGTGCCCTCGGCGCGCCCGCGGATGTCCAGGTCGGCCAGTTGCACCGCGCCATCGGTGGTTTGTGAGGAAAACTGGCTCAGGCGTCCGGTCAACTCGCTCAGGTCGGCCGAGTAGTTGGGCTGGATAAAGCGGTCCGAGAAATACACCTTGCCGTTGACCAGGCTGATCGGCCCCATCTTGACGATAGGTGCGGGACCACTGGCCGACGCAGCAGATACAGCGGGTACGGGCGCCGAGGCCGCACTGGCCACCGCCAGATTGGTCGGTGCTGCGGGTTCGGTTTTGACCAGGTCTTGCAGATTCAGCCGCCCCTGCGGGTTGACCAGCAGGCGTGCATAAAAGTCGGTCAGCGCCGCTTCGCGCACCTGCACACGGGTCGCGGCACCCGGGGTGATCGCCAGATCAATGCCGGGCACGTTGAGCGACTTCCAGCTCAGCAGTTCCTCAGCCACCGACAACTCGCTGCTGCCGCTTTGCGCTGCCGCTACGCTGTTGGCGCGGAAGTCTTCCAGCGTGGCGTCACCGCGCACCAGCACCTCGGGGCCCGCAGGGCGGGCAGCGTACTGGATTTGTCCGCGGAAACTGGTATCGGCGCGCAGCACCTCGATGTTCAGGCGGTCGGCCAGGTAGGGCATCACCGCGTGCGCTGGTAGGTCGCGCACATCCAGTGTGCCCTGCGCGGCCACCGGGTCCCACATGACGGTGCCCTTGTAGCGCAGGCTGCCGGGCTCGGTGCGGCCGGCCTTGATGCGTGCCGACACCGTGAGTGGCGCAGGTTTCTTGCCGTCCAGCGTGATGCTTTTCATCTGCACATGCAGTTTGGAAACTTCCAGCCGCACGGGGCGGCCCACGCTGCGGTCGTCCAGCGCCAGCGTGCCGTCATCCAGCGTCAGCTCGCCCAGTGCCAATTTCCAGGGTATTGCAGCCTTGGGTTTCGACGGCTCGCTGGCAGGTGCTGTGGAGGGCTTCAGCCAGTCTTCCACCATCCAGCGGCCTTGCGCATCGCGGTGCAGCATGGCGCTGGGGTTGTGCAGCGCGACCTTGCCCACCGTCACCGTCTTGCCCTGCAGGTCGGCCTGCGCCTGGGTGATTTCCAGCAGCTTGAAACGCGGCAGCTCGCTGGCCGCGCGTTGGGCGCGGGTGCCGGGCGCCGCTTGCTCTTTTCCTTGCTCTTTGTTCGTCTTGCCGCCCTGCAACGCAAAGTCGCGCACCGTCAGTTTGGGAACGGCGAGCAACACCTTGCCGTCCTGCCAGGTGGCATCGAGCTCGGTATCGGCCACGCCTTGCAGGCCCACGTTGAGCCACTGCGCGGCGTAGGGTGCCGCCATGGCCAGCGCCAGGTCATTGAGCGTGGCGTGGGCTTTACCCTGCTGGTCGGTGCCCTCACCCTGCAAGGCCAGGCGCGCGGTCTTGCCGCCCGTCACGGCCAATACCGAGGCGTCAAAGCGGGTGGCGTCCTTCATGGGCCACTGCACGCCCTGGGCCTGCAGCTCTAGGTCATTCAAGGCCATCTGCGCCTGCGGTCGGGTGCTGTCATCACGCCAGCGCACGCTGCCCTGGCGCAGGGCGAATTTGTCTAGAGAAAATGCAATGGATTGGGCTGTAGCCCTTTCTGGTTGTGCGCTACCAGCTATATTTTTAGGAGCATTTTCGGACTTCTTCGAAGTCCCGGCATCCAGGTTCAGGCGCCCAGCGCGGTTGCGTGCCAGCTGCAACTGGGGTTGGGTGATCTCCAGCGACGCGAGTTTGACCACGCCTTCCAGCGGCCGCACATCGGCCAGCTCGGTCTGTATTGCGGCCACCGACAGCAGCTCGCCCCCCGCAGCATCGGCCAGCTTCAGGCCAGACACCTTGATCGCACCCGACAGGCGCAACTGCGCCTGCTCGGCCTGCTCAAACCCGAGTTGCAACTTGGCATCGATCACAGCACCGCGCACCTGCACCGGCAAGCCCGCTGGCAGATACGGCAGGTAAGGTGCGAGGTCCAGTTGGGTCACCTGCAGCGTGGCCTCGCCCTTGCGCGTGGCGGTGAACACCGTGCCGGCTGCCGCCGAGTCAAACGCGCTGCCATTGAGTTCAAAGGCCAGGCGCGGCGCCACCACGATGTCGCGCTTGGACGGCAGGTTGCTCAGAAACGGCAGCGCCAGGTTCAGGCTGCGCAGCGTGTGTTTGCGCTGTGTGGTGCCCACCTGGTCGGTGAAATCCACGCTACCGTCCTTAAGCTCCAGGTTGTAGAGCGCAAACTTCACAGGGTCGGAGGGTGACGCGTCGTTGGGCGTGCGCAGACGGGCGAGTACATCGTCAATGTCATAGTGCCCGCCGCCCAGGTGGGTCAGCTGCAGGCGCGGTGCCTCCACATGGATGGCATCCAGCACCGGGGCCAGGCGCAGCAGCGACTGCATCTCCGCATCTATATAGATACGGCCAATGCCCAGTTGGGTACCTGCCCCATCGGCCGTGGCAATCGCCAGGTCGGTCACGGTAAGTTCCAGCGACCAGGGGCGAAACGCGATGGCGCCCACCGTCAGCTTGCGGCCTAGCGCGGCACTGCCCTTTTCCTCGATCTGGCTTTTCACCAGTGGCGGCACGGCCAGCCAGGTAATCACCCACAGCAGTACCAGGGCACCCAGCGCCCAAAGCAACCGACGTCGCCAAATCACAAGGGAAGCAGGAGAAAAACGCATGGGCAGTACGGGTCCGTCGAAGGAAATGGGAGAGAGAGAAGCGGCCTCTATGGTACCGGTTACGCCAAGCGTCTGGCTATGATCCGCAACCATGGGCCAGGCTCCGCGTTTCTCCATCCTCATCTGCAATTTCAACTACGGTGACTTCGTGGGCCAGGCCCTGCGCAGCGCGCTGGACCAGGACTATTCCGGCCCGTTTGAAGTGGTCGTGGTGGACGATGGCTCCACCGACCACTCACGCGCGGTCATCGAGGGTTTTCTGTCCGATACACGGGTACGCGCGGTGTTTCAGGAGAACCAGGGGCAATCCGGGGCGTTCTGGACCGGGGCACGTGTCGCCACCGGTGACTATGTCTGCCTGCTGGACTCCGACGACTTGTTTCTGCCCGACAAACTGACCCGTGTTGCGCAAAAGATTGCGGAATTGGCCTTGCCAACTGACCAGGTCTTCCTGAGCCACGATCTGCGGGTGCAGGACATGGTCGAAGGCGTGCCTATCGAACAGACCTGGTTCGATGTGATCTCCATTGCCCGCACGACAGCCCGCCACACGCTGAGCAGCCCGGCGCACAGCTTCCCGTTTTCCGTACCGGTGGGCCTGGTGCTCTCACGCAGCTTGCTCGAGGGTGTATTGGAGGCCTTGCCCTGCTGGTCTTTTCCGTACGGCACGGATGCGGTACTGTGCATGGCAGCCTTGCTGCAGACCGGCCAGGTGCACTACCTGCACGAAGCGCTGGGCATCTACCGCATCCATGGCAACAACGAGTTCGGCAGCGTGGTGGATGGCCGCTACCTGCCCAAGTTCAACCCCGCACCACGCGCGCCCAAGACCCTGCGTTTTCTCAGTGAGTGGCTGGACCTGCTGGACCAGCCGCCGCCCCAGCGAGCCCTCGGTCTGGGCTATCTGCAACGCATGGAGCACTATGTGCGCCGCCTGTCCGCCACACACAACCTGCAGGAGCCCGCGGTCAGCGTGGGGCTGCTGGGCGACTGGCGTGGACTGTCGGCAGACCAGGGCCCCAGCGCCAGCCTGCAATCCCATGGCAGCGTGCATGTTGTGGAAGCGGACGCACCCGACCTGCCAGAACTGGAACAAATGGCCCGTGCCTACGAGGCCAGCACTGGGGAGTACTTTGTCTACCTGCGCGCGGGCGACCGTCTGGACCGTGAATTCGCAGAGCGCCATCTGGCCAATCGCCAGCGTGGCGCCTTGGTGGGGGTGAGTTGCAACGACGTGCGCCTGGCCAGTGCCCAGGGCAGCCTGGTGCATGCCGACCTGTTTCGCCGAAGCGGCGCGTGGAAAGAACCGCTGCAGTACATCGCGCCCTTCAGCACGTCGCTGGGCGAATGGCCGGCACCGCCCCTATCGGCCTGTTTGTTCCGGCGCAACGCCATCCTGGACCGCCTGTTTGCCAACCGCACTGCCATGCCTACTGCGCTGCAGCACGCTGGTTTCTGGCTGGTCTTTCAGTTGCAACTGCACACGGCGGGTGCGCTGCGGATTCAGGAAACCCTGAGCACCTGTCGTCTGGCCGATGGCGCCGCAGCCCACTACGACTATTTGTCTGGCCCCACGGACCTGCACGGGAAAGTGCTGCAACCGCCGGTAGCCGACGCGGTGGCCTGGCTGGGCGACTTCTATCGCCAGGAACAGGCCGTTTTTCAGGACTGGCTGTCGCCCACCTGGCACCAGCGTTTTGCGCACTGGCTAGCGGCGCAAGGGGCATAAAAAAAAGAAGGTGCAGCCACGTCCCACGTGCGCACAAAACCCGTTTTCCTTCACCAGGGTTTTGTGCTGTGGGCATGCATGAAAAAGGGGCCGCGCGGTATAGTGGGCGGGTCGTGTCCTTTTGGCATAAAACCGAACTTGGGGGTTGTTATGGTTGCATTGAATCGCCGTACCTGGGGGCAAAAAATGGGGAGCAGTGTGGTCGTTCTGGGCCTGATCGGCCTGCTGGGCGCCTGCAGCACGCTGGAGCCCCAAGGCCCGCCGCGCAAGGAATCCCTGCATGTGCTCACACAAGACCTGCAACTACTGACCGTCAACGCCGGGCAACCCGCACGCGTGTTGCAGCGCGTCGCGCTCACCGGCCTGCCCGCAGGCGAACGCCTGATCGGCCTGGACTACCGCATCAGCAAGGGCGTGCTCTTCACCCTGTCGCGCAGCGGCCGTGTCTACACCATCAACGCCGACAGCGGTGCCGTCACCCCCGTCGGCACTGCGCCGATTGCCACACCACTGGAAGGCACGGTTTTTGGCGTGGACTTCAACCCTGCGGCGGACCGCATTCGTGTGGTCAGCAACACCGGACAAAACCTGCGCCTGCACCCCGATACCGGCGCCATTGCCGCTGTGGACCCTGCCGTGGCCTACGAACCCGGCGATGCGCAGGCCGGACAAAAACCCGCCCTGATGGCCGCGGCCTACACCTACAACAAGAAAGACGACAAGCTCACCACCAACTACGCCATCGATGGCCGCAGCGGCACGCTGGTGCGCCAGGGCTCGGTGGAGGGTGTGCAACCCGTGGTGTCTCCCAACACCGGGCGTCTCTTCACGGTCGGTGCACTCGGAACGGGTGCTTTGCAGGATGCTGCGTTTGACATTGCCGATGTCACCGGCGCTGCTTTTGCCGCATTGCAAACCGCACCACAAGGTCCCTACCGCCTGTACCTGGTCAACCTGGATTCCGGCAAGGCCGAAGCGCTGGGAACGGTCGCCGGCGGTACTGCGCTGGTAGGCATTGCGATCATTCCCTGATGTACGTCGCTCCATTGCCACGGCTGCTGGCGTTCGCGCTGCTCTGTGCAGCCTGCAGTGCAGGTGCGGGCACGCTGCAGGTGCTGGTGCAGGACAGCAACGGACGCCCCCTGCCCGATGCTGTGGTGTTTCTGGAGTCACCCGCAGCCAAGGCACTGGCCAAGCCGGTCGCAGGCACCGATATTGCGCAAAGCGGCAAGCAGTTCGTCCCCCTCATCAGCGTGGTTCCGGTGGGCTCGCTGGTGCAGTTTCCCAACCGGGATACCGTGCGCCACCATGTCTACTCCTTCTCGCCCGCCAAGACGTTTGAACTCAAGCTCTACACCGGTACCCCTGCCAACCCGGTGCTTTTTGACCGCCCGGGCGTGGTGGTGCTGGGCTGCAATATCCACGACTTCATGACAGCCTGGATTCTGGTGGTGGAAACCCCCTTTTACGGCAAGACCAATGACACAGGTAGCGTGACCCTGGCAGCCGTAGCACCCGGTAATTACAAGCTGCGCAGCTGGCACTCCACCCTGCCACCGGGTGCCAGCCTGCCAGAACAAAACCTGACCGTGGGCGTGGCAGACGCCACGCTGACCGTCAACCTCAAAGGCGCCACGCGGTGACACCCTGGCCAGGCCTGCGCATGCGGTTGCGCAACCGCAGTCTGGTCACACGCATCGTGCTGTTGTCAGTCGGCCTGCTGCTGCTGATCCAACTGGCGGTGCAGTTGGTGGTGCGCAGCAGCATTGAAAACAGCGTGCGGCAAAACCTGCAACGCGAACTCAGCGCTGACGAAAAAGTCTGGGCCCGGCTGGTGGAGCAAAACGCGCAGCGCCTGTCATTGGGCGCCTCTGTCCTGGCATCGGACTTCGGTTTCCGGGCTGCCGTCACTTCAGAGGACGAGGAGACGATTGAATCCGCGCTGGAGAACCAGGGCGCACGCATTGGCGCCACCATCGCCGCTTTTCTGGACACCAGCTTCCAGCTCAAGGCCATCGCCAATGCGCAGGACGCCGCGTTGTCGTCTCAGTCCCTGACCGCATTGGGCCAGGCCATGGCACGTGATGGCCAGCAGGGCCGCATGGCGCTGGAGCGCGGGCGGGTGCACCAGTTCGTGCTGGTGCCGGTGCGCGCACCGCTGGTGGTGGGCTGGGTGCTGATGGGATTTGCCGTAGACGAGGCCCTCTCCACCGACATGCTCGCCGTCTCGGGGGCACACGTGGTGATCGTCAACCAAAGCAGTGGCCAACCCGTGCAACTGCTCCACACCACGCTGAACAACCCGCCGCTGCAGGCGCTGGCCGAGGGTGCACGCGCCCGTGGACTGGTTACGGTTGCAGAAGACCAATATGCTGTACGCAGCGTGGCCCTGGACGCTGCATCGCCGAGCCTGCAGACGTATCTGTTGCGCTCATCCACCGAGGCCCGTGCCGCATTCGAGCGCATGAAAACCGTGCTGCTGCTGATTGCGGCGCTGGGCCTGCTGCTGTTTGCCGTGGGCAGCAGCATGCTGGCACGCCGTGTGGCGCGCCCGCTGGACCTGCTGGTGGCCGACACCGAACGCCTGGGGCGCGGTGACTACGGCCAGGCCGTCAACGACTTCGGCCGCCAGGACGAAGTAGGCAACCTGGCCCGCTCGTTCGACCGCATGCGCCTGAACATCCAGGCCAGCCAGGCCGAGATCCGCCAGTTGGCCTACTGGGACCGGCTCACCGGCCTGCCCAACCGCGCCCAGTTCCGCGAGGCCCTGCAAACCGCTGCGGACGAGGCCCCGACACTGGCGGTCATCATTCTGGATCTGGACCGCTTCAAACACATCAACGACGTGCTGGGCTACGCTTTTGGTGACCGCGTGCTGCAAACCGTGGCGCGCCGCCTGCACCACTTGGCAGAGGCCGAGCAGGCGCTGGCCGCCCGCCTGGCCGGTGGTGAATTTGCACTGCTGCTGGCCGGTGCACAAGCGCCCGAGGCGCTGGCCCTGGCCGCCAAGATCAACCAGGCTTTCGTCGAACCCGTATCCCTAGACGGTCAGACCGTGGACCTGAGTGCGGCCATCGGCATCGCCTGCTGGCCCATGCACGCGCAGGAACCCGATGTCCTGCTGGGCCGCGCCGAGGTGGCCATGTATGTGGCCAAACGCAAGAGCCTGGACATGCAGGTTTACGACGCGTCGCTGGACTCCACCAGCGCGCAAAACCTGTCGCTGCTGTCAGAGTTGCGCCAGGCCATCGATGGCAACGAGTTGCGCCTGTTCCTGCAACCCAAGATCGGGCTGCGCGATGACAGTGTGGTGGCGGCCGAAGCGCTGGTGCGCTGGGCCCATCCGGTGCGCGGCATGGTGCAACCCATGCAGTTCATCCCGTTTGCCGAACAGACCGGTTTTGTGCGTTATCTCACCTTGTGGATGCTGGAAGAGGCGGCGCGCCAATGGAAAAGCCTGCAACCTGAAAATGGCACGCTGCGCATCGCCATCAACCTGTCCACACGCGACCTGATGGACCTGGACTTCCCGCAGAAGATCGACGAGATGCTGGATCGCTACGGCGTGCCCCGCGAAGGCTTTTGTCTGGAGATCACCGAGAGCGCCATCATGGACGACCCGCAGCGCGCCGAGACCACGCTCAACCAGCTGGCGGCCAGCGGCTACAAACTCTCCATCGACGACTTCGGTACCGGCTACTCATCACTGGCCTACCTCAAGCGCCTGCCGGTGAGTGAACTGAAGATCGACAAGTCTTTTGTGATGGGCATGGAGCAGGACGAGAGCGACGCCAAGATCGTGCGCTCCACCATCGAACTGGCGCACAACCTGGGCCTCACCGTGGTCGCCGAAGGGGTGGAGAACGCACGCATCTACGCGCTGCTGGCCGCACTGCAATGTGATGAGGCACAGGGCTACTACATGGGCAAACCCATGATTTCCACCGACTTCGTGCAGTGGAGCCGCGACTGGGCAGCACGGCCGCGCGCTGCGGCGTGACACGAAATTTATGCATCAAACAGGGCTCCAGCCCTTACTCACTGTGCGCAAGCAGCTACTAAATCAATAGCATTTACAGGACTTCCGATCACCCTGAAAACACCTGCCATCGGCAGGGTTGATTGCGCATTGGGAGGGGTATGGTTAGATTTCATCACCATGCATGCATCCCCTGGCAACCTGTTCACCCGGCTTAACGCGCGCCCACTGCGGGTCTGGGCGTGCTTGCTGGTGGCGTTCACCGTGGTGCCGCTGTCTGCACTGGCGAATGAGCCGGACTGGAGCATCGGCGTCTACACCGGCCGCTACCACGATGCCGAACCCGCCGGTGCCATCGTGGGCCGCGCCAATTACCTCGACCAGTACATCCTGGCGTTGACGGCCAGCAAAACCGTCTGGCGCTCCGATCGCTGGCCCGTGTCGCTGGAGATCGACGGCATGCTTGGCCAGCAGTGGGGCCTGGCCACGCTGGGCGAAGTGGCCGTCGCACCCGCAGTGCGCTTCAGCGGCTTTCCCTGGCGCGACACCCTGCGCACCGACCTGCGGCTGGCACCGCTGGGTATTTCGTACACCACCTCCGTCAGTCCGCTGGAATTGGGAGCAGACGGGCAAGGCAGCCGCACGCTGAACTACCTGTTTGTTGAACTGGCGGTCTCGCGCCCCCAGGCCCCTGCCGATGAATTTTTTGTGCGCCTGCACCACCGCTGCGCGATTTACGATCTGCTCAACAGCTTTGGCGCCAACGGCGAAGACTTTTTGACCGTGGGCTACCGCGTACGTTTCTGAGAGCCTGTTGACGGCTCAGTGAAAGTCCCGGCTGGTGGTCGTCAAGCCACCCAGCAGGTGCGTCAGGTCCACCAGCCGTTTGGCCAGCACATGGCGAACTTCGCCGCCACTTTCATCATCACGCTGCCACACGCCGTACACCGCCAGCAGGCGCGACTGGTAGACCTGCTGGCGAAAACGCTCTTTCACATCCTTCCACACAATCACGTTGACGCTGCCGGTCTCATCCTCCAGCGTGATGAAAACCACACCGTTGGCGGTCTGCGGGCGTTGCCGGGCCGTGATGATGCCGCAGGCCCGCACCAACCGGCCACTGGGGTAGTCGCGCATCTGTGCTGCCGTCAACAGCTTCATGGGCGACAGCACCCCGCGGAGCAACTGCACCGGGTGGGAGCGCAAGGTCAGGCCCAGGGCGGCGTAGTCAAACACCACCTCTTCGCCCTCGCTTGCAGCGGGCAATTGCAGCGAGGGTTCGTCCACCGGTACCCCCTGCAGTAATGCGGGCGCAGGCTGCAGCGCAGAGGCATCCCAGACCTGCTGGCGCCGGTGACCCGAGAGGGACTGCAGTGCATCGGCACTGGCCAGGGCCTTGAGGTCAGCCGTGTCGAGCTGGCAGCGCAGTGCGAGGTCTTCGGTGCTCTGGAATCGGGCTTGTGCACGTGTGGCGCTGATGCGTTGGGCCACGTCCTTGTGCAGGCCACTGACGAGGCGCAGGCCCAGGCGGACGGCCACTTGGCCTTCTCCCATGGCCTCCAGCGTGCAGTCCCAATCGCTGTGCGCCACATCGGCGGCGCGCACGTCCACGCCGTGGCGCTGCGCGTCCTGCACCAGTTGGGCGGGGCCGTAAAAGCCCAGCGGCTGGCTGTTAAGCAGCGCAGCCAGAAAACAGGCCGGTTCATGCCATTTGAGGTAGCTGCTGATGTAGACCAGAAGCGCAAAGCTGGCCGCGTGGCTCTCGGGAAAACCGTATTCACCAAACCCTTCCATCTGCTTGAAGATGGCCTCGGCAAAGTCCAGCGGGTAACCGCGCTCCACCATGCCGCCCACCAGCCGGTCGTGGTACTGGCTCACATTGCCATGGCGCTTCCACGCGGCCATGGAACGGCGCAGGGCATCGGCTTCGCCGGGCGTGAACCCTGCGGCCAATACCGCGATTTGCATCACCTGCTCCTGGAAGATAGGCACACCGTTGGTACGGCCCAGCGCCTCGCGCAGTGCCGGGTAAGGCGACTGCGCGAGCTCCGGATTTTTGCGCGCCTTCAGGTACGGATGCACCATGCCGCCCTGGATCGGGCCCGGTCGCACGATGGCCACCTCCACCACCAGGTCATAGTAGTTGCGCGGCCGCAAACGCGGCAGCATGCTCATCTGCGCACGGCTCTCGATCTGGAACACACCCACGGTGTCGGCCTTGCAGATCATGTCGTAGGTGGCCACGTCGTCACGCGGAATGTCCTGCAAGCGCAGGGGCTGTGACAGGCCACGCTTTTGCGTCACCAATTCCAGACAACGGCGGATGGCGCTGAGCATGCCCAGGGCCAGCACATCCACCTTCATCAGACCCACGGCCGAAAGGTCGTCCTTATCCCACTGGATGATGGAACGGTCTGGCATGGCCGCGTTTTCCACCGGCACCAGGCGCGTGAGGGGCCCCTGCGTGAGCACAAAACCGCCCACATGCTGGCTCAGGTGGCGTGGGAATTTTTGCAACTGGGTGCTCAGGTCCAGCCATTGCTGCACACGCGCAGGTGGCGGTACCACACAGTCCGGCCCCAGCTTCTGGGCCGCTGCCTGCAAGCGCTCCACCAGCACCTCGCGGTCGTACATGCCCGGGTGCTCTTTGGCCATGGCGGTGATCAGGTCTTCGGGGATCTCCAGCGCGCGCCCCACGTCACGCAGTGCGCTGCGCGGGCGGTAGCTGATCACCGTGGCGGCAATGGCGGCTCTGCTGCGGCCATACTTTTGGTAGATGTACTGGATGACTTCTTCACGCCGCTGGTGCTCAAAGTCCACATCAATGTCAGGCGGCTCATTGCGTTCGCGGCTGATGAAACGCTCGAACAAGAGCGAGGTTTCTTCCGGGTTGGCCTCGGTCACGTGCAGGCAGTAACACACCACCGAGTTGGCCGCTGAGCCGCGGCCCTGGCAAAGGATGTGTTTGCTGCGGGCGAACTTCACGATATCGTGCACGGTGAGGAAATACATCTCGAAGTGCAACTCCTCAATCAACGCCAGCTCTTTTTCAATTCGGACGCGTATGCCGTCCGGTACGCCTGCGGGGTAACGCTCCCGCGCGCCCTGCTCGGTGTACTGGCGCAGGGTTTGCGCGGGTGTGGTGCCGGGCAGCACCGCCTCCAGCGGGTAGTGGTAACGCAACTCCTTCAGGTCAAACCTGCATTTGTTCGCTATCACCTGCGTGTTGGCCAGCAGCGGTGGCGGGTACAGCGCCGCCAACCGCGCGCGGCTGCGCAAGTGCGATTCAGCATTGGCCTGCAGCGCAAAGCCACATTGCGCCACCGGTGTGCCCAGACGCACAGCGGTCAACACATCGTGCAGCGGCTTGCGCGAGCGCACATGCATACGCACACCACCCGCAGCCACCAGCGGTACGCCGGTGATCTGGCTGATCTGCTGCAGGCGGTGCAACTGCAGCCCATCGTCTGCGCCCAGTGGCAGCTCGGCCGCCAGCCACACATTGATGCCAAACAGGCCTCTGGCCCTTATGGATATTGCGCAAGCAGCTTCCATATTGATAGCATCCGGCAGTACCAGCAAGACCTCACAGTGCTGTAGCAGAGCCCACTGTGCCTCCTGCCACACCACGCGGTACTGCCCCTTGGGTGCGGCACGGCGCGCCAGGGTGATGAATTCACACAGGTTGCCCCAGCCCTCCAGGTTGTGCGCCAGCGCCACAGCCGCGAAGCCCGCGCCCACACCGCTCACCTGGAACTCGGCACCCAGCAAGAGCTTCAGGCCCAGCGCCTTGGCCTTCACATGCGCACGCACCACTCCGGCCACCGAACACTCGTCGGTGAGGGCCAGCGCGCTGTAACCCAGTGCATGCGCGCGCTGCACCAGTTCTTCGGGCTGCGAGGCGCCGCGCTGAAAACTGAAGTTGCTTAAGCAATGCAGCTCCGCATAGGCCGGCAGAGGCATCGCAGGAGGGAATGGACGAGTAGCTTCCATATCCTGTAAATACTGATTATTTATACAGTATATCGACTTGCCGTATTCAAACATGCAGCGGTAAGAACGCGTGGATCACTGCGGCCGAGTGCTTAAATAGGTCCACCCCACAGACTCACTTGGAACCACCATGAAAAACCGCACGCTGGGCCAAGCCCACACACCCGCTTCGTCCCTGGGGCTGGGCTGCATGGGCATGAGCGAGTTTTATGGTGCCAGCGACGACATCCAGTCCCACAAGACACTGCAGCGTGCGATGGAGCTGGGCATCAACTTCTGGGACACCGCCGACACCTATGGTTTTGGCCACAATGAAAGTCTGATCGGCCACTTCATCGCCCAGGGCGGTCCTGCGGTGCGCAAGCAACTGGTCATTGCCACCAAATTTGGCATCGTGCGCGAACCGGGCAAGTACGAGCGCCGCATCGACAACAGCCCGACCTATATCCGCAGCGCCTGCGAAGCATCCTTGCGGCGCCTGCAGGTGGACACCATCGACCTGTACTACTGCCACCGGCGCAACCCGGAGGTTCCCATCGAAGACATGGTGGGCGCCATGGCCGACCTGGTGCACGCGGGCAAGGTGCGTCAGATCGGACTGTCCGAAGTCTCGCCCAGCACATTGCGCAAGGCCCACGCGGTGTACCCCATCGCCGCCCTCCAGAGCGAATACTCGTTATGGGCACGCGAGCCCGAGTACGAAATGCTGCAGGTCTGTGCCGAGCTGGCCACCAGCTTTGTCGCCTACAGCCCGCTGGGCCGCGCCTTTTTGACCGGCACGTTCAACACCACATCGCTGGCCGGCAATGACTTCCGCAAGATACTCCCACGCATGCGCGGCGATGCAGAAGCCACCAACCGCCTGCTGGTGGAGGCGCTGGGGCGTTTTGCTGCCGCACGCGGTGCGACGAATGCGCAAATCGCGCTGGCCTGGTTGCTCCACAAACACCCGCATGTGCTGCCCATTCCCGGCACCCGTCGCATCACGTATCTGGAGCAGAACGCCGCAGCCACAGACATCGTGCTCAGCGCAGACGACCTGGCCCGCCTGGACCAGATGTTTGCACCCGACAAGGTGGCCGGTGCGCGCTATCCGGATGCGGGCATGGTCGGCATTGAGCCCCTGTGACTGCGGCCCTGCCATGCATTCGCTCT
Source organism: Rhodoferax saidenbachensis (assembly GCF_001955715.1). NCBI lineage: Bacteria > Pseudomonadati > Pseudomonadota > Betaproteobacteria > Burkholderiales > Comamonadaceae > Rhodoferax > Rhodoferax saidenbachensis. The sequence continues at coordinate 3,465,781 of NZ_CP019239.1, forward strand.
GTAGTCTTTGAAAGAAATAGGCCTTCAGCCCTTATGCAGTATGCGCAAGCAGCTACTATTTCAATAGCAAATATCGTCCGCTGTTACACCCTGTGACACGGAATTACCGTGGCTATGTATGCCCCTGCGGGGCGGCTCCGTTAGAGCTAGTAGGCCGCCTTGGCTTGCTTGAACCTCCAAAGGAAACCCTATGAAACCCCGCATTCTTGTGACCTCCCTGTTGCTGGCGCTGGGCACTGCCAGCGTATTTGCGCAAACCACAGCCGCCAGCACGGTGCAGCGCGATGTCAACCAGCAGACCCGTATCGAACAGGGCCTGCAAAGCGGCAGCCTCAACACCCGGGAAGCCGGGCGATTGGAAAAGGAAGAAAGCCGCATTGACCAGTTGCAAGCCAAAGACCTCAAGGACGGCAAGCTCACGCTGCGCGAACGCACCCAGTTGCGCCGCGCCCAGGACCATGCCAGCCAGGACATCCACGCCGCCAAGGCCAACGACATCCGCGGCAACCCGCAATCGGCCTCATCGCAGCGCATGCAGGCCGATGTGCGGCGCGATATCAACCAGGAAAAACGCATCGAACAAGGCGTCCAATCGGGCGCCCTGACCCACCGCGAAGCCGGACGGCTGGAGCATGGCCAGGCCCGTGTAGACCGCCGCGAAGCCAACGCAGCCCGCGATGGCCATGTGGGCCGATACGAACAAGCGGCAGTGCGGCGCGGTGAACAGCACCAAAGCCGCGAAATCTTCCAGCAGAAGCACGACGCCCAACACCACCGCGGCTAACCCTCCGGACCTTGCGCCCTCTGGCTGACCATGCAGCCGTGCAAGGCCAGGGCGGCGAGTTGGATCATACGCAGGCACTTTATGTATAAAAAGTGCCTGCAGCCCTTATAGATCGTGCGTAAGCAGCTACTGATTCAATAGCAATCTCAACCGCTGTGCACCCGGTTGCGCCCTGCCCGCTTGGCTTCGTACATCGCGGCATCGGCGGCGGAGATCAGTTGCATCAGGTTGTAGCCATGGATGCCGGAACTGGTCACCCCCATGCTGACGGTGTAGCGCACCGACTGGCCCTCGGCCGTGACCGTGGCCTGCTCCACCAGTTGGCGCAGGCGCTCGGCCACATTCACCGCACTGGTGCTGTTGAGCCCGTCCAGCACCAGCACAAACTCCTCGCCGCCATAGCGCGCCAACAGGTCGTTCGGGCGCAGTTGCCCCATCAGCAATACCGACAGATGGCGCAGCACTTCGTCACCCACCGGGTGGCCAAAGCTGTCGTTGATCTGCTTGAAGTGGTCGGCATCAATCATCACCACGGCCACACTGCGCAACCCCTGGCGGGCGCGCTGCATGATGCGCTGTCCCTGCAACTCCAGCGCGGCGCGGTTGAGTGCACCCGTCAGCGCGTCGATGGTCGAGAGCATGCGCAGCCGCTCGGCATACCGGCGCACCACCATGAGAATCAGGCCAAACATCACACACACCTGCCCCAGCGGAATCACGAACAGGGTGAAGTTCATGATCTCCATGGCCGCCTGGTCGCTGGCCTGCGGGTTGACCAGCAAATACCCACCGCGCACAAACAGGGACACGCCCAGCGCAACAAACCCGACCACGGTGACCGACACCCCATGCCCATTGCCATGGCGCAGCAGCGTGGCGGCGCACACCCAGTTCAACACGCCAAAATACATGCCTGTCAGCGCCAGCCGGGCCGGCAGACTGGGCTGGACCAGCGTGAAGTAAGCCGTCACCGCCAGCGGCACCAACACGATGCCGACCATCCAACCGATCCCCAGCTCCTGGCGCCCGAATATGCGCAGGCCGCGCAGGATCAGCGCCAGGCCCAGTCCCATCACACCGTAACTCAGGCAGGCGTGCACCAGGTCCGGCAACCCGGTGGCCGCCCCCAGAGCCAGCCCCAGGCAGGAGGCGATATTGCCCATGGCCCACAGGCGTTGTTCTTTCAGGGAATCGGTGTACAGGGCCGCAGAGATCAGCAGCCCGGTGGTCAGCAGCGTGAAGGCAATCTGGACCAGCAGCAGGGTATCTTGGTGAAACATAAGGCTTGATGTTACAAGCTGTTACACGGGTCGGCCGGGGTCGCGTCGGGCATATTCACGCCCCCAGGCAAATGGCCCGCTGTGACATCCGCCTTCTGGTGTGCGTTGGCCGAAGCCCGCAACGGATTCTGGATGTGCTTGGGCTGAACTTCGCCCTTCGACCAACGCAGGACTGACCGCGCGCGACACGCACGGCCTGGGTCCGTCAAGCCCTAGGGCAGGCCCATGGCGGTCATCTCGGGCGAGAGGTTGCGCCAGCTCGCGTCAAACCGGCCGGTAGCGTGGGGTACGACCTGCCCCATGGCACGCACGGCCTGGCGCACCCCGGCGCCCACGCTGTCAATCAGCGGCAAGGGCATGGCCGCTTGTATGGCTGCCGCCATGCCAGCCAGGCCGGCACCGCCCAAAATGATGGCTTGCACATCGAAGGCCTGTGCAGCCTGCTGGCAGGCCCGCGCCAGCAGCGCCTGCGCAGCCACCGGGTCTTGCGCGAGCTGCGCGCCGGTAGGCACCACGGTGTGGATGCCGGCCAGCGCAGCGCCAAAGCCCAGCGTCTGCGCGAGCCGGGTGAGCATGGGTTTCCAGCGTTCACCGCCGGTCACGATGGCAAAGCGGCCGTGTTGTGCGGCTTCAATGAATGCCGCCTCAGCCAGACCCGTCACGGGCGCCAAGCTGGTCTCACGCAGGGCCAGCAAACCGGGGTCACCAAAACAACCCACCAGCACCGCATCGGGCGGTGACTTGCGATCCACCATGGCCGCGGCCCAGATGTCCAGCGCGGCGTGGGCGGCTACCGCGTAACTGGCTTCACAGGCAATGTAGGGGGCGCCAAAACGCGCGGTGACAGTGCGCACATGGACCTCAGGGCCAACGATGGCCTGGGCATGGGTTTGCAACAAATCGCTGACGCTGTGCGAAGTGTTGGGATTGAGTATCAACAGCTCGCGCATGGCGAATTACTTGGCCAGCAGGGGCTCTGCAACGGCGGCATCTGTAGCGCCAAACAGGGAAATCAGGTCGGGCGTGTCCGCCGCTGGCGGCGTGAACTGCAACTGCTGTTCGAGTTGCTCCAGGTGTTCACGCATCAGGCGCGCGGCCTCGCGCGTATCGCGCAGGCGGATCGCGTCGAGCAGCGCGCGGTGTTCCTTGCAACCGCAGGAGGTGGCTTCCACGCGCGACTGCGTGTGGTTGTTGCTGTAGGTCATGAGGATCAGCGAGGTGCGTGACACCAGCTCACGCAACACACGCCCCAGCGTCTGGTGGTCCGACGCGTTGGCAATGTGCAGATGAAAATCCCCCGAGAGGCGGATGGCACGGCGCATGTCGCCGCTGGCGCGGGCCGCTTCTTCCTCGTTGATGCACTGCGTGAGCGTGGCAATGTCCGCAGGCCCGGCGCTGGCGATGAAACATTCGATCAGTGTGGGCTCGATCATGCGGCGCACCTCAAACACCTCGCGCGCCTCTTTCTCGGTGGGCTGGGCCACGGTGGCGCCGCGGTTGGGCGTGAGCGTGACGATCTGCTCGTTGGCCAGGCGCACCAGCACCGGACGGATGCGCGTGCGCGACACGCCAAAGGCCGTGGCCAGGCGGTCTTCGATCAATTTGGTCCCGGGCGGCAGGCGGTGGTCCAGGATGGTGGCCACCATGCGCTCGTAGATTTCATTCTCGGTCAGTGCAACAAATTCGGTCATGTATCTCGCTTGGCCTGCTGTCGTGCAGCCAACAGTTTGGACAGCCCCACGGCCAGTCCCATCACGAGAAACGATACCACCATGGTGACCGTGCCCAGCGCGTAGATCGATGGCGTGGTGACGGTGGTGGTCAGGCCTTGCAGTTCGAGTGGCAGCGTATTCACATCACCAATGGCCTGTGAGGTACGCGCAATTTCGTCCCAGCTCAGCGTGAAGCCGAACATGCCGATACCGACCACCGAAGGTGCAATCAACGGCAGCACCACATGGCGGAAACCTTGCCACGGCGTGGCACCCAGATCACGCGCTGCTTCTTCGTAGGCCGGGTTGAAGCGGTTGAAGATGGCAAACATGATCAGCAGGCCAAACGGCAGCGTCCAGGTCAGGTGGGCGCCCAGGGCGGAGGTGTAAATACCCAGCGCGGTGCCGTAGTTCTCCAGCACGCCGTCCATGCCAAACGCCTCCAGCATTTTCTTGATGGCGCCATCGAGCAGGCGAAACTCCAGCCCAATGCCCAGCGAGACGATGATGGACGGCATGATCAGGCTGGCAACTACCGTGAAGAACAGAATGTGGCCGCCACGCAGCTTCTTGCGAAAGGCCAGACCGGCCAACACCGAGAACACGATGGTGAAGGCCATGACCGTGAGGCCCAGGCCCAGCGAACGGTAGAGCGCCGCGCCAATGTCCACCACGCCCAGTCCCTCCGCCAACTTGTGGAACCAGTGCAGCGACAGGCCGCGCATCGGAAACGTCAAGCCGCCCTCAGGGCCCTGAAAACTCAGCACCACAATAACCAGCATGGGCCCGTAGAGGAACAGCACATAGGCCGCAAAGAACAGGGCCAAGGCCCAGAAGGCGGCGGAGCGGTCTTTGGTTTGCATCTCAGAGCTCCTTGCGAATGTCGACCATGCGGGTCAGCGCCCAGATGATCATGAGCACCAAGCTCAGCAGCACCACCGCGTTGGCCGCAGCCAGCGGGAACTGCAGGTACGAGGTCTGCACCTGGATGATCTTGCCGACCGAGGCGATCTGCTGCCCGCCCATGACGCCGATGGTGACGAAGTCGCCCATGACGATGGTGATGACGAAGATAGAGCCGATGATGATGCCGGTGCGGCACAGCGGAATGATCACATTCCACAGCGTTTGCCAGGCCGTGGCACCGCTGTCGCTGGCGGCCTCGATCAGGCTGCGGTCGATGCGCATCATGCTGTTGAAGATGGGCACGATCATGAAGGTGGTGAACAGGTGCACAAAGGCCAGCACCACCGAGAAATCAGAAAACAGCAGCCACTCAATCGGCTTGTCGACGAGGCCCATGGTGGCAAGCGCGTCGTTGACCAAACCATTGCGGCCCAAGAGCGGCACCCAGGCAATCATGCGGATCACGTTGGACGTCCAGAACGGGATGGTGCACAACACAAACAGCACCACCTGCACGCCGCTGGAGCGCACATGGAAGGCCAGGAAATACGACACCGTGAACCCGATGACCAACGTGAGCAGCCACACCAGCACACTGAACTTGAAGGTGGACAGGTAGGTCTTGACGGTGACGCACATGTCACCCGCCTCGTTGCGGGACAGACAGCCGTCGAAGATGGCCACGTAGTTCTTCAACGTGAAGCCGGGCAGCATCTCGTACTGGTTGTAGTCCCAGAAACTCACCATCAGCACCAGGGCCAATGGAATCAGGAAAAACACGGCAAACACCGCAGTCAGCGGCAGGGCCTGCCACCAAGCTGCAATGCTACGGCCCGGTGCCGATGCCGCCGGGAGCGAGGATGCTGCTGAAGGTGCGCTCATAAATGCCTATTCACTAAAGTAGTCCAGGCCCGCCCAGGGCGCGCGTAGCGCCGCCTGTTCCAGCAAACACCGCGGGACTGGCTTTGCCAGACCGCTGGTGTTGCCCCCTTGAGGGTGGGAACGGGCGACACGCAGTGCGCCCGGACGGGGGTGTGCCACAGTTAAGCAGCCACAAACTCGTTCCACTTCTGGACCATGTAGGCGTTTTCGTCCATCACGGCGTTCCAGCAGGCAATGCCACCCATGCGCTGTTCGTAGCTGCCGCCATCGCGGCTTTCGCCCTTCTTGGCCAACACATCGCCGTTGGGGCTCTTGATGTCTTGCGTGGCGGGCTTGCCTTCCATCCAGTAGGCCCACTCGTAGGCTTCCATCTTGGCTTTGGCGGTGTCCAGCACAGCGCTGTAGTAGCCCTGGCGGTTCAGGTAGGCACCGGCCCAGCCGTCGAGGAACCAGTTGATGAACTCGTAGGCACCGTCCAGCTTCTTGCCAGACAGGGTGGCGGGCAGGCCGAAGCCGGACGCCCAGGCGCGATAGCCCTCTTTCAGTGGCTGGAAGTTGCAGGCAATGCCCTTGGTGCGCACGGCAGTCACCGCGGGCGACCACATCGACTGGATCACCACTTCGCCGGAAGCCATCAGGTTGACGGACTCGTTGAAGTCTTTCCACAGGCTGCGGAACTGGCCTTGCTTCTTGGCTTCAATCAGGGTCTTGATCGTCAGATCAATTTCCTTCTTGGTCATGTTGCCCTTGTCGGGGTACTTGTAGATGCCCATGGCTTCCACGACCATCGCCGCATCCATGATGCCGATGGAAGGAATGTTCAGGATCGCGGCCTTGCCCTTGAATTCGGGGTTCAGCAGCTCGGCCCAGGAAGAGATGGGGCGCTTGATCAGGTCGGGGCGGATGCCCAGCGTGTCGGCGTTGTACACGGTGGGGATGAGCGACATGAATTGGGTGGGCGTGGCGGAGAATTTCTTGCTCTTTTCGCCTTCCAGGTAGATCACCTTCTTGGGTGCGGTGCCTTGGTCGCCGACCTTTTTGCCACCCACTTCACCCTTGGTGAACAGGGTGGTGATCTTGTCCGCATTCTTGATGCGCTTGACGTCAATGCCCTTCAGGTTGCCGGTGGGCACGATGTTCTTGAGCGAGAAGTACTCGGAGTCAATCAGGTCGAAGCTGTTGGGCGCAGTCACGGCGCGTTTGGTCACGTCATCGGTGGTGACGGCCACGTACTGGATCTTGATGCCGGTGTCTTTTTCAAACTTTTCCGCAATTGCCTTGTCCTGGTTCACCGCAGTGCCCAGGTAGCGCAGCACGATGGGGTCGGCAGCATGCACCGCGGGGAAGATGCCAGTAGCCAAGATACCAGCAGTGCCTTTGAGCAGACTACGGCGCTGCATGGTCGCGGCGGTGGAGAGGGTGTCTTTCAGATCGTCAGCCATGGGAAAACTCCTTGAGGAAGGTCGGGAGGGGGTTAAAAACTTCTTGCGAAGACAGGGGAAACGGGAGGGAAAATCAGGCCGGCAGCGGGTGTGCCGCCGTGGGCGCCCAGCGCAGTTGCACGGTCTCGCCCACGGCATAGGGCCGCTGGGCAAAGGTGGCTTCGGACACCATCACCGATATCTCGGCAGTGGTGTGGGCGGTGTAAGTGGCGCCGGCTTTTTGCAGACCCAGCAGCACATAGGTGCCCTGGTATTCCACATCGGTGATCACCGCACGTTTGGTATGGGGCGCGTCGGTCGTGTCGTCGCTGGCGGGGGCCACCTGCATGTGGTCGGTGCGCACACCGATCTTGCCGTCCGGCGTCTCCAGCACGTTGTGGCCACCCATGAAGCGCGCGACAAACTCGCTGCTCGGGTGGTTGTAGACCTCGTGCGGGCTGCCCACCTGTTCGATCACGCCGTGGTTCATCACCACCATGGTGTCAGCCAGGGCCATGGCCTCTTCCTGCGAGTGGGTCACGTGGATGAAGGTCAGTCCCAGTTCTTTTTGCCAGCGGCGCAGCTCGGCACGCATCTGGATACGCAAAAACGGGTCGAGCGCAGAGAGGGGTTCGTCCAGCAGCAACACACGCGGCTGGGTAATCAGGGCACGCGCCAGCGCCACGCGCTGTTGCTGGCCACCGGACAACTCGGCCGGTTTGCGGTCGGCCAGATGGCCCATGGCCACGCGCTGCAGCAGGTCCTGCGCCTTGGCGTGGCGCTCGGCCTTGTCCACGCCTTTCATCTTGAGGCTGAAGGCCACGTTGTCCAGCGCGCTCAAGTGCGGGAACAGTGCAAAACTCTGGAACATCATGGCCGTGCCGCGCTCGGCGGCGGGCAGGTCGGTGATGTTGCGGTTCTCCAGCAGGATGTCACCGCTGCTGACCGATTCGTGCCCGGCAATCATGCGCAGCGTGGTGCTCTTGCCGCAGCCGGAGGGTCCCAGCAAACAGCAGTAACTACCGCTGGCGATGCGCAGGTTGATGTTGTCTACGGCCGGCTTACCTTGTGCGTACTGTTTGGTCAGCGCGACAATTTCAATAGCGGCAGGTTGGAGGCTGGCGGTAGCGTTCATGCCAAGCTCTTACGCAAAGCCTGTGCCAGGTTTTGTACGCAATTTTTAAAGACACTGTATGCAAAATGCACTTTGCTTGTGCATGGCGTGCTGCGTCGCAGCAATCCGGTGCGCCGGAAAGCGCGTGGAAATGGTGCAGCGCCTTGGTTCTGTGCGTTGGGTGGCTTGCTGAAGGCTTCGACAAGGCCTGTCCTGAGCCTGTCGAAGGGCTCAGCCCGAACGGAAGTACCGTTTCAGCATGCCCTTAAGCAAACAGGCCGTGCAAGTACCAGGCGCCGTCTTCCGCCCGGCCCTGCAGACCCAGGCGCTCCTGGTAGATCCACACCAAACCGGCCTGCGCGCTGCGCGCCACAAAGTAGTCACGCAATGCGGGCGCGCCTTCCAGCCAGCCGGCCTCCAGCCGCTGCGGCCCGGCCAGCAGCGTCAGTGGCCCCTGGTACTGCGGGCACTGCTGCTGCACCGCCAGCTTGAGCGGCGCGGCCAGCAGCCAGGTGGGGTAAAGGCTGGCCTGCGCTGGAAATTCAGCATCATTGAGGCCTGTAGCCCTTATGGAATGTGCGCGAGCAGCTCCTGTTTTCATAGCGCTTTCATTACCCTGCGCCGCCCAGGGCTGCCAGTGCTGCATGCATTCGGGCCGGTGATCCGCCGCCTGCTGCGCGCACAAGACCTGACTGGGCCCTAACCGGGCGCCCAGGCGCTCCAGCATCTGGTGCAGGCTGTCGCCGCTGCGCGCCTCGTCGGGCAGCAGGCTCCACGACTCGCCTGCCAGCGCCTGGGTCTGCAGCGTGCGCAGCCGCAGGTAGAGCACCGGCGCGGGCAGGGTCACGCGCGCGAGTTGCTCACCCATCAGGCGCTGCAAGTGCTGCATATCTTGTGTGGCCTGCGCGGTGCGCAGCAACAGGCGGCCCTGCCCTTCGCCGTTGTGGTGCTTATCTATATGTGCTGCATTGCTTCGCCGCGCGTCCAACTCCCACAACAGCTCCAGCTCCAGCACGCCCCTGCTTCGCGCCTGCAGCCACAGCCGCAACTGGGCCAGCAAGCGGCGCGCGCCAAACAGCAGGGCCGGTGCAGCGTCCACTGCGGCGGACAGCTCCAGCGGCATGTCAAACACCTCGGGCAGCGTGAGCCAGGGGTAAACCTCGGGCTGCTGGCCATAGGCGCGGTCCAGCGCATCCACCAAGCCCGCGCCAAAGCGGCGCACCAGCCCGCCGCGCGGGAGCGCGCGCAGTTGGCCCCAGGTGCGGCAGCCCAACCGCGTGAGCAATGGCAGGTGCGGGCGGGCGGCAGCCAGTGCGTGCAGCGGCAGGCGGTCGGCAGGCGCATCTACCGCGCCGCCCCACAGGCGCCCAAGCGCTATCAAAGAAGTAGCACCTTGCGCACATTCCACGGGGGCCAGAGCCTGATTTGGCTTGAATATCTGCCCCACCAGCGCGGCCCGGCCACCAAACAGGCGTTCGCTGCCCGACACCTCCAGCACCAACGCGTCGTCCACGCGCGCCACCATCGGCGTGAACTGCAGCGCCCACCAGGCCCAGGCGCTGTGCGGGTCTGCCAGCGCGGCATCAGGCGCGGGCTGCAGTGCGATCCAGTGCATGGCCGGGCCTCCACGCTTGGGCCGCCAGCAGCATGGACAGCCGCGCCGGCCGCGCTGCCAGATGCAGCGGCTGTGCCAGCGGCGGGCCACGGCGTTTGTGCACCTGCACTTCCAGTGCGTCCTCTGCGCCCGGTGCGCCGGGCGTGCCGTCCTGTGGAACGCGCGGGCCCATATGCAGGCGCAGCGCCGCAGGAGACGGCGCGTTCTGCGTGGTGGCGGGGCGCATCACAAACAAGAGCTTGTGGTGTTCGGCCGCCGCAATCTGCAGGCGGCGCAACTGGTCCGAACGCACGGCTTCCTTGCGCCCCTCGGGCAGCCAGACCAGCACCGCGTCCACCGGCGCGCAACGCAAGGCCTGCTCGGCAGCCCACAGGCGCGCAGACAGCGCCTGCGCCGTCACCCACAGCAGCCGCGCGGTACGCAGTCCTTGGGCCGCCAGGGCCGGGGCAAATGGCGGATGCGGCGCACCCACCAGCACCACCGGACCGCTGCCACAGCGTGCCAGCGCGGGCAACAACAGCCGCCATTCGCTGTGCACACCCTGTGGCTGCAGCAGCTCAACCAGCGCGCCAATGGGCCAGCCACCACCGGGCAATTGCGCGTCCAGCAGCCGGTCGCCCGTGGCCAGCACCTGCGCAGGTGCCCCCGCCAGCGCGTCCGCGTGCCAGACGTCGGACGGCAATGACTGCAAAGAGAGGGAAACGGGAGAGCGAGACACGGCAAGGCTTTGGAATAAATACTGTATTTATTCACAGTATAATTCCGACCTTCCAAACTGCAAGTGGCAGAGGCTATTGCGGGTGGCGTGTGTAGGGGCGATGGTCTGTTGGTGGGGCTGTGGCTTTTCGTTCGTTGCCGACGTGGCATCTGACCTTACCGGTCGATTCGCCGCCAGAAATGGACCTTCAACATTCCTACTAAAAACGGCTATGGAATCCCCCGCATGGGGGATAGACCAAAACACATGGGGTCGGCAAAATGCCGCGGCCAGCTTGCTCTATTTCGCAGAACTTTTATAACTGTACGAATCAGCCGTGCATTGCTTGCAAAGCCAGACTGCAAGCGGACTTCATAGGGATTTCATGGCCAAAATATCGAGCACACGCCAGTTTATCGAGCAGGTTTTTCTTTATACATTGCGTTAGGCACCGACGAATCTACCTCGCACCTTCTTTCACAGCTAGCATTAATCGATATATATCTAGAGGGAACCTCATGTACTTTCAAGTCGTCATCGAGACAAACGAAAAGATCGGCAAACAAAGCAAGAACAAGCAGTACTTCGAGCTAGACAAGACTGACCTTTCAGACATTGAGACACGAGTCCTAATGCCGTTCTTTCGAGGTGAAGACTTTCAGTTCGATGGCTACTTCCTCAGCAAAGCAGAGGTCAAGCGAATTGCCATTAAGCAGACCGAGAAGACAGTAGCTGAGCTTTCGAAATACGAGAACGATCACATGCCATCCAACGTGATCATGTTCGTTTCTCCGAGAGACATTGTTGGGTACGACAGGCACACCAAGGACATTACCAACGAGGTGTTCGACCGCGTTAAGGCCAATCTATCAAAGGCGACTCCAGCCATGCTTTCAGAGGTCAAAGCCAAGAAGGTTGAAATCCTCGATCAATCAAAGGTTTTCATAGTTCACGGACGAGACGATCTGGCCAAGATCTCGGCGGCAAGATTCGTCGAACAGCTCGGGCTAAAGGCGGTAATCCTTCACGAGCAGGTGAGTGGTGGCAAGACCATCATCGAGAAAATTGAGGAGCACACCAACGTCGGCTTTGCATTGGTTCTGTATACGCCTTGTGACTCAGGTAGCTTGGTGGGTGATACGCCAAAGCCTCGCGCTCGGCAGAACGTCGTCTTTGAACACGGGTATCTAATTTCAAAGCTAGGTCGGCGTAACGTTTGCGCGCTCGTGAAGGCAGGCACAGAAATCCCAAACGACATTAATGGCGTGGTCTATGTGCCTCTAGATGATCATGGCGCTTGGCACATTGCTGTCGCAAAAGAGCTGAGAAATGCTGGTTACAGCGTCGATATGAACAAGGTTATCTAGCAGGCCACACATCGAGAGGACTCTTTGCGGCCTACGGCCTCCAAGCGCCCCTCACGTCAAACGTTGGATGCCCGCTTCCACCGTTAGTGGGGACTGCATTGGTTCGAGAGCAGTCTGCAGGCCGACCAACATTCCCCAGCCCCCATGCCTACGTCCCGCATGGCCCAACTCACCTACTTCGGCTGCAGCAAATCCCACTGGTTGCCAAAGCGGTCGCGAAACACCGCCACGGTGGCGTAGCTTTCCTCGCGCGGCGTTTCCAGGAACTCCACACCGCGGGACTGGTAGGCGCGGTAGTCGCGCCAGAAGTCGTCGGTGTTCAGAAAGAGGAACACGCGCCCACCGGTCTGGTCACCGATGCGCTGCGTTTGCGCCTCGCCTTTGGCGCGGGCCAGCAGCAGGCGTGTGCCTGTGGAGCCCGGTGGTCCCGGCGGTGCGACCAGCACCCAGCGCTGGCCGTTGGGCATGGCAATGTCTTCCACCAGCTCAAATCCCAGCACATCGCAGTAGTAGGCAATGGCTTCGTCGTAATCGGGCACCAGCAGGGCCACGTTGGCAATCGACTGCATATGCCTTACTCCGCAGCGTGCACCACGTGCTGCCCGATCTCGGGCCAGCGGCGGCGCATGTAAAACCAGGAACACAGGCCCACGCTCATCATCAGGAGCGAGGCCGTGGCCAGCCCCACGGTGGAGTGCATCACCAGCGGTGAAATCACGCCCGCCACGATGCCATTGGCCGTGGAGCCCACAAACATCTGCAGGCTGGAGGCCATGCCACGGCGATCCGGGTGCAGGTCCAGCACCAGGAGTGTCACCACCGGCACCATCATCGCCCAGCCAAAGGCAAAGATGCCCAGCGGCAGCAGTGCCCACGACACATGGGCCTTGAACAGCAGATTGGCCACCAGGTTGACCACGCCAATCACCAGCATGATGGCAAAGCCGTTGCGGATCTGCCGTTTGGGCGTGAGCTTGCCCGCCGTGCGGCCACTCACATACGCCCCGGCCATGATGCCGCCAATGGTGATCATGAAACACCAGAAGAACTGCTGCGGCTGCAGTTCCAGCAGCTCCCCCAGAAACACCGGCGCACTGAGCACATACAGAAACATGCCGTTGAACGGAATGCCGCTGGCCAATGCCAGCAGCACAAAACGCGGATCCGAGCCCAGTTGCCAGTAACCGGCCATCAGGTTCCGCACCTGGAACGGCTGACGCTGGTCCCGGTGCAGCGTTTCGGGCAGCAGCTTATAGTTGGCAATCCACAGCAGCACACCCACGCCGCTGAGGAACCAGAAGATCGCGTGCCAGCTCGCATGGATCAGCAGCCAGCCGCCCACCATGGGCGCAATGGCGGGGGCCACGCCAAAAAAGATGGTCACCTGACTCATCACCTTCTGCGCCTGCGAGGGCGGAAACATGTCACGTATCACCGCACGCGACACCACAATCCCTGCACCGGTAGACAGCCCCTGCACGGCGCGAAAGAAGATCAGTTGCCCAATGTTTTGCGACAACGCGCAGCCCACCGAAGCGATGGTGAACACCGCCACCCCCCACAGCACCACGGGCCGGCGGCCAAAGCTGTCCGAGAAAGCGCCATGGAACAAGGCCATGAAGGCAAAACCAAACAGGTAGGCCGACAAGGTCTGCTGCATCTGCACCGGCGAGGCACCCAGTGACTGGGCGATGCCCGCAAACGCAGGAATGTAGGTGTCGATGGAAAACGGCCCCAACATGCCCAAAAGGGCCAGCAAAATGGAAAACGCCCACTGCGGGGAGCGCCAGAGTTTTTGGGCATCTGGATTCATGAACAACGGTCTTTCAGATAGATCGCATCATTGGAACACGGCCACCGAAGACCTGCAAAATGCACAGCCATGCCAGAGATGGCACAACTCCTGCTCACCATTTCCACATGAACCCAGTCCCACGCATTCCCGACAGCGGGCGCTTTGCCTACAGCCCCATCATCAACCGGCCCGACTACGTTTGGCCCAACGGCGCGCGGTTGGCGGTGTACATCGGCTTCAACCTAGAACACTTTGCCTTTGGCGAGGGCCTGGGTGCCTGCATCGGCCCGCCGTCTGCGCAGCCCGACGTGCTCAACTACAGCTGGCGCGAGTACGGCAACCGCGTGGGCGCGTGGCGCTGCCTGGAACTGTTTGACCAGTTGGGCCTGCCCACCGGCGCGCTGATCAATACCGCGCTGTACGACCACTGCCCCGAGCTGGTCCAGGCCTGTGTGCAACGTGGTGACGAGCTGATAGGCCACGGCCACACCAATGCGGCGCGCCAGTCGGACCTGGACGAAGCCGGTGAACGGGCACTCCTGGCCCATTGCCGCGAACGCATGGCGCACGAGAGCGGCGCGGCACCCACCGGCTGGTTGTCGCCGTGGATTTCCGAAACCCGCGTCACGCCCGATCTGCTGACAGAGACCGGCTACCAGTACACGCTGAACTGGTGCCATGACGACCAGCCCACGCGCATGCAGACGCGCTCGGGCCAGTCGCTGTGGTCCATCCCCTACCCGCAGGAGGTCAACGACATCCCCATGGTGATGGGCCGGCAGATGGACGGCTGCGCCTTTGCCGACCTGATCGTGGACAACTTTGACGAGATGCTGCTGCAGTCCGCACGGCAGCCGCTGGTAATGGGCATCGCGCTGCACCCCTACATCGTGGGCCAACCCTACCGGCTGCGGCATCTGCGCCGTGCACTGGAACACATTGCCCGGGCACGCGACAGCGGCAAGCTGTGGATCACCACACCCGGCGCCATCTGCCAGCACATGCAACACCTGACGCCATGAAACAAGATACCTGTGCGACCTCGACGCGCGGCATGGTAACGAGCCCGCACGCACTGGCCAGCCAGGCCGGCCTGGATGTGTTGGCCCGCGGTGGCAACGCCATTGAAGCCGCCATTGCCGTCACCGCCGCCCTGTGTGTGACCTATCCGCACTTCTGCGGCTTCGGCGGTGATGCGTTCATGCTGATCGCCGACGCATCGGGCCACGTGCAAACCATCTCCGGCATCGGCCAGGCGGCGCAAAACACCGCCGGGTACACCCAGGCCATTCCCACACGCGGCCCACGCTCCATGCTGACCAGCGCCGGCACGGTGGACACCCTGGGCCAGGCGTTTGACATCAGCCGCAGCGCGCTGGCCGGCACCCAGAATTGGGAAACACTGCTGTCGCCCGCGCTGCAACTGGCGCGCGATGGTTTTGCCATGACCGAGTCCGAGCGCTTCTGGCTCGACTTCCGCCAGTCCGATGCGGCCGCCATGCCGGGCGTCTACCCCGCCTTTCTGAACCAGGGCCAGGTGCCCGCTAACGGCTATGTGCGCCGCCAGCCCGCGCTGGCCGCCACGATAGAAACGCTGGCACAACGCGGCCCGCGCGACTTTTACGAAGGCCAGTTGGCCGCACGCATTGCACAAGGTCTGGCCGATGCGGGCTCACCCCTCACCGCCGCCGACCTGGCCCGCACCCGTGCGCGCATCGAAGCGCCGCTGCGCGTGGCCTACCGCGGTGGCACGCTGCTGGCGCACCGCCCGCCCACACAGGGCATCACCACGCTGGAGATCATGGGCATTCTGGAACGCTTTGATATGCGCAGCATCGCAGAGGGCAGCGCCGACTATTACCACCTGCTGGCAGAAGCGGTGAAGCAGGCCTTCATCGACCGTAACCGCCATGTCGCCGACCCCGACCACGTGGACGTCCCCATCGAGCGACTGCTGTCTACCGCGCACCTGGACCAACGCGCCAGCGCCATTCGCATGGACCGCGCCCTGCCCTGGCCGCATGTGTTTCAGCAAGGGGACACGGTGTACATCGGCGCCACCGACCAGGCCGGCAACGCCGTGTCCATGCTGGCCACGATTTACTTTGACTGGGGCAGCGGCGTAATGGTCGGCGACACCGGCCTGCTGTGGCACAACCGCGGCGCATCGTTCTCACTCGATGCCCAACACCCCAACTGCCTGGCCCCCGGCAAGCGACCGTTTCACACGCTCAACCCGGGCATCTACCTCAAGGAGGGTAAGCCGCACATTCTGTACGGCACGCAGGGTGCCGACGGCCAGCCACAGACCTTGTCCGCCATCCTGACGCGCATGATTGATTACGGCATGGACCCACTCACCGCCCTGTCACGTCCCCGCTTTCTGCTGGGCAAGACTTTCTCGGATGCGCGGGATACGCTCAAGCTGGAAGACGATGTACCGGATGCGGTCTTTGCGGAGCTGGCCGCACGCGGCCATGAACTGAGCAGGCTGCCTGCGCAAAGCCCGCTGATGGGACACCCGGGGGCTATCGTGATTGATCCGCTGACGGGGGCCATGCGGGGTGCACATGATCCGCGAAGTGATGGGCGGGCGTTGGGCTTGCTGATAACAAGCTAACGTACATCAACGATGGCACGGCACCTATGACAAATTTGCAGGTTATGCTTTGTTCGCCTGTCAAACAAAAGGATTCCGGTGAAGCCACTGATTGCTTGCGTGTTGGGATTGCTATTGGGCTCCACTGCAGGGGCCACCGATATTGCCATTTTCAGCGGCGATGGCTCACCCCCCAAGATGTATGTGCAGGAAGGCAAAAACCGCGGCATCCTGATCGACATCCTCCAATACGCTGACCGGCACCTGCAAAACGACACGCTGCAATTGGCGCTCTACCCTTGGGCCCGCGCCTACCTGCAGGCCGCGTCGGGAGAGGGCGGCATTGTGGGCCTGTCCTGGACACAGCGCAGGGACGAGCTGTTCGATTATTCGGACCCTTTGTTTTTTGACGAGGTCGTGGTGGTGGTGCGCAAGGGGAGCGAGTTTCCGTTCAAGGTCCTGAGCGATCTGCACGGCAGGCGTGTGGGCATTGTTCGGGGTGCCAGTTATGGCGAGGCCTTTGAGAGGGCCCGCGATGCGGGCGTGATTGCGGTGGACGAAGACAACGGGGCCAGCAACCGGTTGAACAAGCTGGTGGCCGGGCGCATCGACTGCGCGCTGTTCAATGTCGGCAAGGCGGGCTTTGAAGAAACCCTGCGCATCCACAAGGAATTTTTGCCATTCAAAGACTCCCTGGTGGTACTGTCCGTGCCGCTGCGCAGCGACCCGAACTTTCTGGCCTTTCCCAAGAGCATGCAGATGCGGTCCTGGTTGGTCGAGTTCAACCAGATCATCAAAAAAGGCTACGCGCGCGGCGACATTGCGAAAATCATCGCGCAGAACCTCGGCTCTTAGCCGGCACGGGATAACCCGCAACGCGGAGACCCCAGGAAAGGCGGCATACTGCGCAGAGAAAATTTCTGCTGCGTTGGAATGCACAAGAAGGAGACACAATGAAAAAAATCCTCAGTGCCCTGTTGGGGCTGTCGCTCGCAAGCGCGGCCTGGAGCGTGGACCTCACCATCTTCGGTGGTGACAGCTCGCACCCCAAGATGTACCTGCAAGACGGCAAAAACCGCGGCATCCTGGTCGACATCCTGCAATACGCCGACCAGGAGCTGCGCGAAGACACACTGCGCATTGAACTCTTCCCCTGGGCCCGTGCCTACCGTTATGCCAGCAGTGGTACCGGGGGCATCGTGGGCCTGTCGTGGACACAGGAGCGCTCTGCGCTCTTTGATTACTCCGACCCGGTGTACGTGGACGATGTGGTGATCGTGGTGCGCAAGGACAAACAATTCAATTTCAAGGACCTGTCCGATCTGCAAAGCAAACGCGTCGGTCTGGGACGCGGCGGCAGCTACGGCGAGGCCTTTGAAAAAGCACGCGAAGCCGGCTTGTTTGTGGTGGATGGCGATGGAGGGGCCATCGAACGCGTCAACAAACTGGTGCTGGGCCGCCTGGACTGTGCGCTGTTTAACGCGGGCAAAGCCGGGTTTGAAGAACTTCTGCGCAGCAACAAGGCGCTGGAGAAGCTGCGCGACACGCTGGTAGTGCTGCCCGTACCGCTGCGCAGTGATCCGAACTTTCTGGCGTTTCCCAAGAGCATGCAGATGAAGCCCTGGTTGGCCGAGTTCAACCAGATCATCAAACGCGGCTACGCGCGCGGTGACATTCCCAAAATCATTGCGCAGAACCTCGGCTCTTAGCCGGCACCACACCCCCACAGCGCTGCCACACGCGCCTGAAGTCACGCGCTGAGGCAAAACCACAGGCCTGTGCCAGGCGCTCTTGCGAGAGCGTGGCGTCCTGTGCCAGCAACTCCTGCGCACGCGCGATGCGCAACTGTTGCTGGTAGGCCACCACGCTGATGCCGGTGTGCAATGCAAACAAGCGGCTCAGGTGGCGCGGGCTCACACAGGCCTCTTGCGCCAGCGCCTCCAGCGACCACATACGTGCCGGGTCACGCGCCACGGCATCCTGCGCGCGGTGCACCGCCGGGTGCATGTGGTTGCGGTGTGCCAGCCAGGGCGACATTTGCTGGTCGTGTGCGCCGCGGCGCTGGTACATCACCAGGCGGCGCGCCACGCGGGCGGCCAGCTCGGGGCCGGCGTGTTGCTCCACGATGTACAGCGCCAGGTCAATGCCGGTGGTGATGCCGGCGCTGGTGAGCACCTTGCCGTCATCGACAAAAATGCGGTCTTCTTCCACCGTGGCCGTGGGCTCCGCTTGGCGCAGATCGGCCAGCAAGCTGTGGTGCGTCGTGCAGTGCCGCCCTGCCAGACAACCGGCCTGTGCCAGCAACAGCGCGCCGGAGCAGATGCTGGCCAAGCGTGTGTCGGCCTGCGGCGCACGCTGTAGCCAGCGCACCACTTGGTGGGCGGCCTCCGTGGCGTAGTCTTCCACCTCATTGCTGTTGCCGACCACCAGCACCAGGCTGTTGGGGGGCAGTTGCTTGGGCAGCGGCTCCAGCCCGGTCAGGCCGGTTCCCAGCGATGTCGTGATCGCAGACTGGGGCGCGCAGGTGTGCAACACCAGGCCCGCGCCCATGTCGCTGGCCATGCGCAGCGCTTCTGCCGGGCCCGCATAGTCCAGCATCAGCACATTGGGCGTGAGCACCATCCAGACCGAGAGCGTCATGTCTTCCTTGCGAACCGGGCAAACAAAGGTGCACCAAACAGATTGACCAGCAAGCCCGCCATCAGCAGCGCACCACCGGCGTAGTGGATGGCGGTGAGCGCTTCACCAAACACCAGCCAGCCAGTGGTCAGACCCACCACAGGCACCAGCAGCGTAAAAGGTGCGACGCGATTGGCTGGGTAACGGCCCAGCAACTGGGTCCACACACCGTAGCCAAACAGCGTGGCTGCCCAGGCCAGGTAGGCAATGGCGGCAAGTGCCGTCCCGTTGATGTGCTGCACTGCTTGCGCCATGGCCGCAGGCCCTTCGAGCCAGTACGACAGCGCCAGAAACGGCAGCGGTGGCACCAGGCTGGCCCAGACCACAAAGGCCAACTGGTTCATGGGCGCGTAGCGCCCCACAGCACGCGTGACGATATTGCCGCAGGCCCACATGACGGCGGCAGCCACCGTGAGCAGAAAACCCGCCAACGGCATGGACAGCCCATGCGCGCTGCCAATGAGTACCAGCCCCACGGCGGCCAGCAGCAGGCCCGCCATCTGGTTGGCTTTCCAGTGTTCCTTGAGCCACCAGGCCGCCAGCAGCATGGTGAAAAACGACTGCGACTGCAGCACCAAAGACGCCAGCCCGGTGGGCATGCCCACATAAATGGCCGAGAACAGAAACGCAAACTGCCCGACCGAAATTGTCATGCCGTAGATGAGGTACAGGCGCAGCGGCACCTTGGGCGGGCGCAGGAAGAGCAGCGCCGGAAACGCCGCCAGCATGAAACGCAGCGCGCCCAGCAACAGCGGCGGGATACCCGCCACACCCACTTTGATGACGGCAAAGTTGACGCCCCACACCACGATGACCACCAGCGCCAGCGCCAGGTCGCGCGGGCGCAGTGCGGGCACAGCCGTCATGCAGCGCTGCCCGCAACCTTGGCGGCGCAACCCTGGGGTTTGTAAACACGCTCGGTACTGGCCGGGTTGTTCAGCAGCTTGGCTGCGGGCCGGATGGGGCGGCGCACCAGTTCACCCCCACAGTTGGGGCAGATGCCCTGCAAATGGTCACGCGCGCAATCCGCGCAAAAGGTGCACTCGAAGGTGCAGATCACGGCCTGGGTGGACGCGGGCGGCAGGTCCACATTGCAGCATTCACAGTTGGGGCGCAGTTGCAGCATGGTGACTCCTTCAGGCGGCCAAACCGGCCAGGCAGGTGTCTACATCCACCAGGCGGGCAAAGCGGTCTTGCAG
This sequence comes from Rhodoferax saidenbachensis, assembly GCF_001955715.1. Classification (NCBI taxonomy): domain Bacteria; kingdom Pseudomonadati; phylum Pseudomonadota; class Betaproteobacteria; order Burkholderiales; family Comamonadaceae; genus Rhodoferax; species Rhodoferax saidenbachensis. Next base: position 3,485,831 of record NZ_CP019239.1, read on the forward strand.
CACCAGCTCGGTGTGGGCCTTGATCTCTTGGGTGGAATAGGTGCGGCCACTGCCTGCGTGGGTCATGGGGAAGGTGAGCGTGGCTTCGGTCACAAAATCGACCGCGTAGCCCAGGTCCGAGCCCACGCGTGTCGTGGTTTCGCAGCACTGCTCGGTGCGTATACCGGTGATCAGCAGTTTGTTGACGCCCTTGCGGCGCAGCCACAGGTCAAGACCGGTATCGGTGAAGGCGTTGTGGGTGTGTTTGTCAAAGCGCACGTCGGGCGCGCCAGTGAGCCACGGCAACGGCTTGACGAAGCCCGACTCCTGGCGGAATGCGCCGGCCTGGCCTACGTGAAAGATGTGCACGACCGGCACGCCTTGGGCGCGGCAACCGGCCTCCAGGCGCAACAAGGCGTCCTGGAAGGCTGGCACATCGGTCTCGGACCAGAAAGGCATCTGGCGAAACGATTCCTGTACATCGATGATGACCAGGGCAGTGGTGGAAGCGGACATTTTTGGATTTCCTTAAGAAGCAGATGCTGCATCTTAAAGGCCAAAATACCTCTGCACCAGCGTCTATCCAGACAACATGCGGACAAAAACCGCCAACAATGCAGCCGACTATCCCAGCAATGCGTTGAGGAAGATGCGCGGCATCTTGAGCAGGCTGGGCCGGTACTGGAATGCCACCAGCAGGCGCCCCAGAATGGCGCCCTTGCGGTTGGTGATGAACCATGGCGGGCGCGGCAACATCGTGAACGAGAAGCTCAACAGGTTGCGCGGGAAGGGGCGGAAGGGAGCCTCCACCACGGTGCGCTGGGGCTTGTCAAAGAGCATGGTGTTGTGCACCACCCCAATGCCGCTTTGCACATCGTCCAGCGTGTGGCCGGGAAACGCGCCCCAGGTGGCTTGTGGTGTGAGAAAACCCAAGCCAGTCCAAGCATTGATCGCAATGGTGCCGTAGCGCAGCTCGATCAGCAGCTCTTCAAACCGTGCACGACCGATCTGCGCAATGGTGGCCGGGTGGATCACGATGTTGGCACCCAGCGTGCCGTACAACTCAGTGTTGGCGTATTCAATGGCTGCTTTCAGGTAGGCCACAGCGTCGGTGCCGGGCAGCTCTTTCACGCTCAGGGCCGGGGCGAACACTTCGGTGTTGCGTGCATAGGCGTTGTTGTCGTCCAGCGGCGCCACCAGCACCGGGGCCGCACCGGCGCGCGGCACCGATTTGGTACTGGGGCTGTGGGACTGGAAGCCTTCCAGGCGGCTTTCGGCGCCGGGGTAGTACAGCGTGCGGGCGTTGGAGCTGGCCATCACACCTTCCAGCGCCTGCACAAACGCGGTCTTCTGGGCCCAGTCTTGCGGTACCACCAGAATCTGGCAGGCCACGCAGTTGAAGCCGCTGTTGTGCAGCTTTTGCGTGGCGACCTGCTCGGCCTGGAAACGGATGTCCGCCGCGCTCCACGGGCCGGGCACGACGATGGTGGGGCACACGGCGCCGAGTTCCGAGCCAATGGTGCGGTTGTTCTTGGGCGTGCCTGCGGCCTTGTTGGCACGGCCCTCTTCGCCTACGCCCCAGACGATGGCGTCGTGGGAGGCGCCCGAACCGGTGATGTGGATTTCGTCCACCAGCGCATGGTTGCACAGGTACTGGCCCACGTCGGCACCACCGCGCACGATGCGCACCATGCCGCGGTCGATCAGCGGCTTGAAGGCAGGCTCCAGAAATTCGATCAGGTAGTCGTTGACCGGGTTCATCTTGAGGATGACGACCTGGTTTTCATTGAAGAGCTTGTAGAACACGTCCAGTGGCGCAATGGCGGCAACGTTGCCAGCGCCCAGCACCAGCGCCACCTTGCCTTGCTTGTGGGTAGGGTTGGCGGCATCGTAGGTGGCGGCCGTGTTGGCGCGCAAGGTCTGCGGCGTGACCCCGGGTTCCATCCAGACGTCAACCTTTACACCGCTCAAGAGCAGATGGTCCCAGAGGGAATGGGGCAACACACGGGCCACCGTCTGCCCATTGGAGAGCTGGCGCACCGGCAGGCCGTCCAGGTGCTTTTTGCCATCGACCTGGGACAGGGTGAGCATCATCTGGTTGCAATAGCCCAGCACGGTGTAGGGACCAGAGAGCCACTCTTCGCCCACCAGCGGGGAGCCTTCGGGAATGCCCTTTTTGCGGCCCGCGGTTTCGGCCCAGGCCTGCGCAACCGGCATCAGGCGTTCCTTGATCTCGGCCAGGATGGCGATGCGCTCGGCCACTGGGGTCTTGACCCAGGCGTCCTTGTTGGCAGCCAGTGTGGCGAGGGCCTGGTCCAGGTCGGCAAAAGGAATGGTGCTGTTGGGATCGGTGTGTTTCATGGCGGGGGCTTTCTGGCAGCGAGCGCTGCGGCTGGAGGGGTCGAAACACAGCATAGCGCCTTCACCGGGACATAAAGACCGCCACTAGGGTAAGTCCTGAGTCCAGCCCCACGGGATGCGGCGGTCGGGCCATCACAATGGCCGCACACCCCTCAAGAGGAGACCGCATGACCGCTATCCAAGCCCTGCTGGGTTTTGCCGCCTGGACGTTGGCACTTGTCATCACCGTTTTTTTGTACCGAGGGCTGCGCTTTCTGGGCGGAACCCCGATCAACCACTGGCCGCGCAAGGCCAAGCCAACGGACGACGCGCCCTTCATCGGGCGCCTGGAAGATGCCCACGCGAACTGCCTGGAAAACCTGCCGGTGTTCGCCGTCATCGTGCTGGTGGCGGCCGCTACCGGTCGGCTGGACACTATCAACGCGCTGGCCCCGTGGGTTCTGTACGCGCGCATCGGCCAGAGCGCTGTGCACCTGAGCGGCGTGGGCGCCATCCAGGTGCTGGTGCGCGCCACTTTCTGGGCTGCGCAGTTGGTACTGATGGTGTGGATGCTGGTCAAGCTGCTGGGCTGACACCGCCTCTCAACCTTCAAGCGCTGAAGACGGCCAGGTTCAGCGTGTGGGAATGGCCCAACCACAGCGCGCAATCGCGGTGGTCACGCAACGCATCGCCGGTATTCGGATGTACGAAGACATCCAGCGCGCCATGGTTGAGCGCGAGCCAGCCCATTACGTGAGAGAAGTGGGCTGAAGGGAGCGCCAACTGGTAGCTCCACATCGGGTGTGGACCTATGGGTTTCTCGTGAAAGCGCCCCATCTCCATGAAACCGGCCAACTCCACCTGGATGCGTTCGCGCAGCGTCCAGGCCATCTCTCGGCTATCGGCGGCGAAATACACATGGGCATGCCAACTGGTGATGGAGGAGGGTTGCAGGGAATTCATCTTGCCAAGCATAAGTGGCCCGACAACAGCTACGGCCCTTTCGCCTATCGCTATCAAGGTCATTGAACTTCTTGTTTAGCACTCAATCCCATAGAGTGCTAATATTTAGATTCTGAACACAAGGAGTTCTTGTATGTCCGCTTTGATCGCTACCCCCAATACCGCTATGGCCGTGGCCAACCCGTGGTCGCTGGTGCCGCCATTGGGGAATCTGGACGCCTATATTTCGGCTGCCAACCGCCTGCCCATGCTCACGCTGGAAGAAGAGCAGGAGTTCGCCCGCAAGTTCAAGAATGACAATGACCTTGAAGCTGCCGGTAAGTTAGTGCTCTCTCACTTGCGTCTGGTGGTGTCCGTATCCCGCCAATACCTGGGTTATGGCCTGCCCCACGGCGACCTGATCCAGGAAGGCAATGTGGGCCTGATGAAGGCCGTCAAGCGCTTTGACCCCGACCAAGGCGTGCGCCTGGTGAGCTACGCGCTGCACTGGATCAAGGCCGAAATCCACGAATACATCCTGAAGAACTGGCGCATGGTCAAGGTGGCCACCACCAAGGCACAGCGCAAGCTGTTCTTCAACCTGCGCTCCATGAAGCAACGCTTCAAGAGCGACGATGCCGCTGCCGACCTGGGCACGCACCGCGAAACGCTGAACCCCGAGCAGATCGACGCCATGGCGCGTGAGCTCAAGGTCAAGCCCGAAGAAGTCATCGAGATGGAAACCCGGTTGTCGGGCGGCGATGTGCTGCTGGACCCGTCCCCATCCGACGACGGCGAGGACGCGTTTGGCCCCATCGCCTACCTGACCGACACCAACCACGAACCCGTGGCCATGATCGAAGCGCGCCAGCGCGACGTGTTGGCCACCGACGGCATTGCCACCGCGCTGAACAGCCTGGACGCCCGCAGCCGCCGCATCGTGGAAGAGCGCTGGCTCAAGGTCAACGACGACAACTCGGGCGGCATGACGCTGCACGACCTGGCCGCCGAATACGGCGTGAGCGCCGAGCGCATCCGCCAGATCGAAGTGGCGGCCATGAAGAAAATGAAGACGGCGCTGGCGGCTTACGCCTAAAGACGGGCACGGACTGCGCCACAATGCCCCTGTTGGCCCCGGCCTGCAGGGGCATTTTCATGACGGAGACATAACCATGCGACAAAATTTCATCAAAATTGCTACGCTTTTTATAGCTGCTTGCACAATATCCACGGGGGCCATAGCCCAAAAATACCCAAAATCTGACGCATCCTGGCCCACCCGGCCGCTACGCATCATTGTTGGCTTCCCAGGCGGCTCATCGCCCGACCTGACCGCCCGTGCACTGGCAGAACCGCTGTCCAAGGCGCTGGGTCAGCCGGTGATTGTGGAAAACAGGGTAGGCGCGGCCGGCAACATTGCCGCCGACTACATCTCCAAAGCCACAGACGACCACACGATTGGTTTGATGATCAACGGCAACATGACCATTGCCAAACTGCTCAACCCCAAGCTGCCTTACGACCCGCTCAAGGACCTGACACCGGTGAGCCTGATCGGCTTTTCGCCGCTGGTGCTGACCGCCCCGGCCAACGCGCCCGGCGCCACGGCCCAGGAATTCATGGCCGCAGCCCGCAGTGGCGGTGACAAATGGAACTACGGCACGCCTGGTGTAGGCACCGTGGGCCACCTGGGCATGGAGTTGCTCAAGGCCCGCGCAGGCCTGGGCGCCGTGCATGTGCCCTACGCTGGCTATCCGCAGGTGGCCACCGCCATGATCGCAGGCGATCTACAGTTCTCATTGCTGCCACCCGCCTTGGCATCCGTGCAGATTCGCGCCGGAAAATTGCGCGCCATTGGCACCACCAGCAGCGTGCGCAGCCCGCTGGTACCGGAGATTCCCAGTCTGTCAGAAGCGGGAGTGAAAGACTTCAACCTGGAAATCTGGAACGCCGTGGCCGCACCGAACAGCCTGCCCAAGCCCATCGTGGCTCGGTTGTCCGCGCTCATCAGCGAGATTGTGCGCACGCCCGAGATGCGGCAAAAGCTGTTTCAGCAGGGCTGGACGGTGGCTGGTACATCCGCTGCCGGCTTGGCCAATCGGGTGAAATCCGATACCGCGTTGCTGGGCGGCATCATCGCCAAACAGGGCATCAAAGCCGAATAAGCCACACAATGCGGATCCAACAAACCGGCTTCGGCCGGTTTGTTTTTTGCGGTCTCAGGCGCCAAAGTCCACGTCAGCCGCGGCCACCAGTTGCGCACGCGGGCCAAAGCTGGAGATCGATGCGAGTGTCACGTTGTGGTGCGCAATGATCTGGGCGGCCGGCAGATGGGCCTTGTCATTGGTCGAGTGCCCGTCGGATACCAGTACCACGGGCAGGCCCAGCGCCAGTGCACGCCGGGTCGTGGTGTCCACACAGTATTCGGTCTGCAGGCCACAGATCACCAGCGCGTCCACGTCGTGTGTCTTGAGCAGCCGCTCCAAACCGGTCCGCAAAAAGGAATCGGGCGTGGTCTTGCGCACCAGGATGTCACGGGGCCCCGCCTCCAGCCCCTGCGCGAGTTGCCAGCCGGCGGAACCGTGCTGCAACGCGCCTTCAGCCTCTTCGTGATGCACCCACAGGACCGGCGCCTTGACGTCACGGGCCTTTTTGGCCAGTTGGTTAATGCGTTGGGTCAGGGGTTTGATGTCGAACGCGGCGCCTGGGCCTTCGCACAGGCCGCGTTGCATGTCGATCACCAGCAGGGCAAAGTTATGGGGCATGGTGGGCTGCGCGCTCAAGATGCTTGCTTGAGCAACTGCTGGATGTCCGAGGTCAGCGCGGCTGCGCCGCTGCCGTAACGCGTGAACAGACGCAACTGACCTTTGGTGTCGTAGATGTAGCTACCCGCGGAGTGGTCCATGGTGTAGCTGGTGGGGGTTTTGCCATCCACCTTTTTGAAATACACCTTGTAGTCTTTGGCCAGTTCCACCAGCTTGTCGGGCGTGGTGCGCAATGCAAGGAAGGTGGGGTCAAAGTTGGCCATGTAGGCCTTGAGCACTTCAGGCGTGTCGCGCTCGGGGTCCACGGTGACAAACAGGCCCTGCAGGCGTTCGCCGTCTTTGCCCAACGCCTTTTTCACTTCGGCCAGCTCCGCCATCGAGGTGGGGCAGACGTCAGGGCACTGGGTGTAGCCAAAAAACATGACGACCACCTTGCCCGAGAAGTCGGTCAGGTGGCGCACCTGGCCGTTGTGGTCGGTCAGCTCGAAGTTCTTGGCGTAGTCAGCGCCCGTCACGTCGACGGACTTGAACGCCACCGTTTGCTCGGAACAGGCACTAAAAAGGCCTGCAGCCCCCGCCGAGATTGCGCAAGCAGCTATGAATTTAAGAGCGGTTCGTGTGTGCATGAGAAGCCTAAAGAAGGTAATGGTCCAGCAGCAGTGCGGCAAACAGCACGCTGAGGTGGATCAGGGAAAAACGAAAGGTCGCGCGGGACAGGTCGTCCGAGTAATTGCGCAGCAGGCGCCAGCCATAGGCACAAAAGCCCAGGCTCAAGCCCACCGCCACCACCAGGTACAGCCAGGAACTCATGCCGTAGACAAAAGGCAGCAGGCAGGCGGCAAACAGCACCAGCGTGTATAAAAAGATTTGCAAGCGTGTGAACTCGCTACCGTGGGTGACCGGCAGCATGGGCAGACCGGACTTGCGGTAGTCCTCCACACGGTACAGCGCCAGCGCCCAGAAGTGCGGCGGTGTCCACAGGAAGATGATGAGGAACAAAATGAGCGCCTCAGGACCCACGTCACCCGTCATCGCGGACCAACCCAGCACCGGCGGCATGGCACCCGATGCGCCGCCGATCACGATGTTCTGCGGCGTGAGTGGCTTGAGGATCACGGTGTAGACCACCGCGTAACCGACAAAGGTGGCAAAGGTCAGCCACATGGTCAGCGGGTTGACCCACAGGTACAGGATGACCGAGCCCGCGATGCCTAACAGGGCCGAGAAGATCAGGGTTTGCGTGTCGCTGAGCTCACCGCGCGCCGTGGGGCGCCAGGCGGTGCGTTTCATCTTGGCGTCAATGCCTTTTTCCACAATGCAGTTGAAGGCCGCCGCCGCACCGGCCACTAGGTAGATGCCCACACAGGCAATGGCCGCCAGGGCCACTTGCGCCCAGGTCGGCGCACCGGGCACGGCCAGCACCATGCCGATCAGGGCACAAAACACGATGAGCTGGATCACACGCGGCTTGGTCAGCGCGTGAAACTGTCGCAGCACCGACAGGGCCGCGGGTGCGGCAGAAGAGGCGTTCGCAGTCATTCAGAAAATCCCGGTTGCAGGGCGGCGGCCGCAGCGGGCACGCCTGCCAAAGAAGAGGTCGTTGGAGTGGTTCGCGAAGCTGCCAACAGCCAGACCAGCACCGCCACCAGCGCACCTGCGCCACCGGTGTGCAGCACGGCGGCAAACAGCGGCCAGTCCAGCACCACATTGCTCAGGCCCGTGACCAGTTGCAGCACCAGCAGGCCCGCCAGCCAGCGTGTGGGCTGGCGCAAGGCCACGGCACCGCGCAGGCGCCACGCCAGACCGACCAGCACCAGCACGGTCAACCCCGCCAGGATGCGGTGGACCATGTGGATGGCAGTGAGCGCCTGAAAGCTGATGGGCGCGCCGTCCTGGCCCAGGCCCAGCGGCCGCCAGATCTCGAACCCCTGCGCAAAGTCCATCGCGGGCCACCAGCCACCCTGGCACTGGGGAAAGGTGGAACAGGCCAGCACCGCATAGTTGGTACTGACCCAGGCACCCGATGCCGCCTGCAAGGTCAACATGGCCAATGCCGCCAACATCCAGAGGCGCAAAGGTGCAGCCACTGGCACCGGCGCGCTGTTGCCCTGTTGCTGGCCCAGCCGCACGGCTTGCGCCACCAACAGCGCCAGCAGCACATAGCCGCCCAGCAGGTGCAACGTGACGATGGCGGGGAACAGCTTCATGGTGACCGTGAGTGCGCCAAACGCGCCCTGGATACACACCCACACCAGCGTCACCACAGGCCAGACCACGCTGACCCGTTGATCGGCCGCACGCGCCTTGCGGCCCAGCCAAGCGGCCACCGCTAGCGCCAGAATCAAACCGCCCACGCCGGTGGCCAGATAACGGTGCACCATTTCTACCCAGGCCTTGCCGTGGGTCACGGGGCCGGTCGGCATGGCGCTTTGCGCTGCCGCGATGGATGCGCTGGCGCCTAGGGGTGACGCATGGCCGTAACAACCGGGCCAGTCGGGGCAGCCCAGGCCGCTGTCGGTCAGGCGGGTGAAAGCGCCAAACAGCACCAGGTCAAAGGTCAGAAACAGCGTGAGCAAAGTCAGCGCTTGTACGCGTCCCAGCGGCGTGGCTCGGCGGTGGCGCAAAAACACCCACAACAGCGGGCCCGCAGCCAACAGCAAACCCACCAGCAGCATGCGCAGCAAGGGGGATAGGTCGTAGAGGGAGGTGGCCATGGAATCCATCTTTGCGCGAACGTGCCGGCCTAGCGGCCTTCCTTGTCCCAGGATGCCGAGGCGCGCATCAGGTTGCCCAGATCACGCTTGGCGCTATAAGCACCCTTCTCATCCAGTTGGGGCGGAAAACGCATCATCCAGTTGCCAAGCGGATCCACCACGTAGAGATGTTCGGCCAGTGCATGCCCTTGCTGCGGCTGCAGCCATTGCGCCAGTGCGGCTGCAGGCACGCGCAACACGGTGGCAGACTTGAGCGCGGGTAGCAGCGTGTCAGCCACGGGGGCGTCATCGCTGACCAGCCAGACCCAGTCCAGGCGGTCCTTGTCCTTGCCCAGACCTTCGCGCAACTGGCGTTGCAGATACAGGTGGCGGGCGCACAAGTCATCACAGGCGGCACCGGCCACACTGACCAGCAGCCACTGGTTCTTAAGGGACTGCAGGTTCACAGGCTGGCCGTCCAGCGCAGTGCCGACTACGTCGGGCAGGGGACGCTGGGGCTCAATGAGTTCACCAAAATTGCGGCGGCCTTCGGGGCGCACCACGTAGTAGGTGAAGTACGAGGCAATCACGGGTGCCGCGCAGATGAGCAAGACGGCCAACATCTTCCAGCGCCCCATACTGGTACGCTGCCCCTCTACGGCCGCGATTTGGGCCGGCACCGGCATGGAATGCACCGTCAGCCCCAGGGGCCGGTCGTTGTCGGAAGAAGCACTAGACATGGGAAGCGGTGTCCTTGGGGCGGTGAAAAAAACGTCGAACAATTCCGTACCAGAGGTACAGGCAGGCAACCAGGGCGGACAGGCCAAACCACTGCCAGGCGTAGCCGTAGTGTTTGTCCACCCCGAGGTTGACGGCGGGCCACTCGCGCAGCAAACCTTCGCTGGCGGCGCCGGTCTGCTGCAGGGTAACGGCCATCAGCGGTAGCCCGGTTTGCGCCTGGAATTGCGCCAAGTCGAGATTTTGCCGGATTGCGCCGGTACCGGGCGTGCCGGGCTCGTAAAGCTTGCTCGGCGGCGGGGCAATACGCCCTTCCACCACCACCAGCCCTCCGGGGGTATCCACTGCAGGCAGGCTGGCGCGGTCCACAAAGTTGCGCGGCACCCAGCCGCGCTGCACCACCACGGCAGTGCCTCCGTCCAGCCGCAGCGGTGTCATGACAAAAAAGCCCACATGGGCGCCCATTTGCCGGTTGTCCAGAAACACCGTGGCCTCCCGTACCCAGCGCCCCGTGAGCCGTGCGGGCTGGTGCACCAACGCCGAGGGGTCAGCCGCCGCCTGCAGCGCTGCACCGTCCAGCACGGCCTTGCCACGCTGGCTGTCCATGGACGCCTGCAGCGCCTCTTTCTGGGCAGCACGCGCCAGTTGCCAGCGCCCCAACGCCAGCGTGACGGCAATGGCCAACAAGGCGGCCAGGGTAACCAGCGCGAAACGCAGACGGGCATTCACCGGATAATCTCCCGCATGTCATATCTTGTTGTTTTTGCCTTTGTGGCCATCATTGGCAGCTTGGCCGCTGCGTTGTTTTTCATGCTGCGGGGCGGGCAATCGTCTGACGCGACACCAGACAAATCCAAACGCATGGTGCGGGCGCTGGCCATGCGGGTGGGACTGTCCATCGTGTTGTTCGTGTGCATTCTCATTGCCTGGAAATTCGGACTGATCCAGCCCACAGGTATCCCGCCAGGACGTTAAACAAAAAAGCACCGCAAGCGGTGCTTTTTCACTTTGTGGCGGGTAATCAGAACCAGTACACCAGGATATACAGGCCCAGCCACACCACGTCGACGAAGTGCCAGTACCAGGCTGCGCCTTCGAATCCGAAGTGGCGCTCAGCGGTGAAGTGGCCCTTTTGCAAACGCAGGGTGATGAACAGCAGCATCAGCATGCCGACAAACACGTGCATACCGTGAAAGCCCGTCAGCATGAAGAAGGTGGAGCCAAACACGCCGGAGCTGAGCTTGAGGTTCAGCTCGTTGTAGGCATGGTAGTACTCATAACCCTGGACAAACAGGAAGGTCAGGCCCAGCAGCACGGTGGCCCACATGAAAGCAATGGTCTTGGCGCGGTTGCCAACGATCAGCGCATGGTGCGCGATGGTCAGTGTCACACCGGAAGTCAACAACAGGGCCGTATTGATGGTGGGCAGGGGCCAGGGACCCATGGTCTGGAACGGTTCCACAATGCCGGCAGGCGAAGCGGTGGCGCCGGCAGCCAGACTAGGCCAGATGGCTTTGAAATCAGGCCAGAGCAGCGCATTGTCCAGGCTGCCCAGGGCAGGCACAGAGTGGGAGCGGGCCCACCACAGGGCAGTGAAGAACGCGCCGAAAAACATGACTTCGGAGAAGATGAACCAGCTCATGCTCCAGCGGAAAGACAGGTCGATCTTGTGCCCATACTGGCCACTTTCGCTTTCACCCACGGCATCGCTGAACCACTGGAACAACACCACAGCCCACCACAACAGGCCAAACAGCAGGGAATACATGCCCCATTGCGCACCGTTGATCCACTGGCCTGCGCCCAGGATCACGAAGAACAGCCCAATCGCCGCCATCACGGGATGACGTGAAGGGCCAGGCACGAAGTAGTACGGCGTAGTTCCGTGTGTTGTCGAACTCATTTTCTTTCTCCTGCTAATCAGTTGGGGACAGGGTTTGCCGTTGTGCGGCTGCGGTCTGTCCCGCAAGGTTTTCCATTATTTCGCAACGACCCAGTTCACCAGGCCGATCAATCCAACAACAATCACCAGTACAGCGACCACTGCAACCGCCATCACATGCAAGGGGCTGACCTTGGCAAGATCATCCTGATAACCGCTGCGGCTGCGTATGCCCATGAAGGACCAAGCCACCACCTTGATGCTGCGCCATACCGATGGACGTGGTGCCGCTGTGTCTGGGACGCTCACGATCCGGCTCCCGTCGCGGGCACCTGCAGGCTGGCCACGGGTGCGGGAGGCGTCTTGCCACCCACTTCAAAAAAGGTGTACGACAGGGTGATCGTGGTCACGTCTTTGGACAACTTGGAGTCGATCACAAAGGCCACGGGCCAGCTCTTTTTCTCGCCCGGCTCCAGCGTGTACTGGGTAAAACAGAAACATTCCAGCTTGTTGAAATGCGCCATGGCCTGTTGCGGTGCATAGCTGGCAATCGCCTGGGCAGCCATGCGCCGGTTTTGCACGTTCTGGAACTCGTACATCACCGTGGTCAGCTCGCCGGGGTGCACCTGCACCGAGCGTTGTGCGGGCTTGAACTCCCAGGGACCACGCGAGTTGGCATCAAACTCCACCGTGATGGTACGGCTGGTGTCGACCTGGGTATTTTTGGGCATCTGGCCTTTGTTGCCCACAATCACCTGCTCACCCAGCGCCAGGATGTTGATGCCCGTGGCTTCGCAAATGGCTTTGTACAGCGGGACCAAGCCGTAGCCAAAGCCGAACATCACGACCGTGACCACGGCCAGCTTGCGCAGCATCCGGAAATTTTCCCGCGAGATGTTCATGGACTATCGGCTCAACAAAACCATCTTGACCATGAAACCAATAAAGAAAACCGCCGCCACCGACGCCAGGATCAGGCCGGTGCGCAGGTTGGCTTTCTTTTGTTCGGGCGTTGCCATGGCTTAACCAATCACCTTGGTCGCAGTAGCGTCCAACTTGGGTGGGTTTTCAAACGTGTGGAACGGCGCAGGAGATGGAACTTCCCACTCCAGACCTTCGGCAGCTTCCCAGGGCTTCTGGGGTGCTTTTTCGCCCTTGCCCATCATGGTGGGCAACACCACGAACAGGAAGAAGTAAACCTGTGCCAGACCGAAGGCAAATGCGCCCACCGAGGCCACCGCGTTGAAGTCAGCGAACTGCATCGGGTAGTCGGCGTAGCGACGCGGCATACCAGCCAGACCCAGGAAGTGCATCGGGAAGAAAGTCACGTTGAACGCGATCAGCGACCACCAGAAGTGGATCTTGCCGCGGGTCTCGTTGTACATCACACCAGTCCACTTGGGCGACCAGTAGTAGTAGCCAGCGAACATGGCGTACAGGGAACCCGCCACCAGCACGTAGTGGAAGTGGGCCACCACGTAGTAGGTGTCCTGCAACTGGATGTCGATCGGCGCCATGGCCAGAATCAGGCCGGTGAAACCACCCATGGTGAACACGAAGATGAAGCCCACGGCAAACAGCATGGGGGTTTCAAACGTCATGGAACCTTGCCACATGGTGGCGATCCAGTTGAAGATCTTCACGGCGGTCGGCACAGCAATCAGCATGGTCGCGTACATGAAGAACAGTTGACCAGTCACCGGCATGCCGGTGGTGAACATGTGGTGCGCCCACACGATGAAGGACAGGATGGCAATCGACGATGTGGCGTACACCATGGAGGCGTAGCCAAACAGCTTCTTGCGGGCAAAGGCGGGAACGATCTGGCTCACGATCCCGAAGGCCGGCAAGATCATGATGTACACCTCGGGGTGGCCAAAGAACCAGAAGATGTGCTGGTACATCACCGGGTCGCCGCCACCAGCGGGGTTGAAGAAGCTGGTGCCAAAGTGGCGGTCAGTCAGCGTCATGGTGATCGCGCCAGCCAGCACGGGCATCACGGCGATCAGCAGGTAAGCGGTAATGAGCCAGGTCCAGGCGAACATCGGCATCTTCATCAGCGTCATGCCGGGGGCGCGCATGTTCAGGATGGTCACGATGATATTGATCGAGCCCATGATGGAAGAGGCACCCAGGATGTGCATGGCAAAAATGCCGGCATCCATGGAGGGGCCCATTTGCAGGGTCAGCGGTGCGTACAGCGTCCAGCCAGCAGCGGGTGCACCGCCAGGCATGAAGAACGAGCCCACCAGCATGAGCGCAGCGGGAATCATCAGCCAGAAGCTGAAGTTATTCATGCGGGCGAAAGCCATGTCGGACGCGCCGATTTGCAGCGGGATCATCCAGTTCGCAAAACCGACGAAGCCCGGCATGATGGCGCCGAACACCATGATCAGGCCGTGCATGGTGGTCAGCGAGTTGAACAACTCGGGATTCACCAGTTGCAGACCGGGCTGGAACAACTCGGCGCGGATCAACAGGGCCAAAATGCCGCCAATGATCAGCATCGTGAAGCTGAACAGCAGATACAGCGTGCCAATGTCTTTATGGTTGGTAGCAAACACCCAGCGCTGCCAGCCCGTGGGGGCGTGGTGGTGGTCGTCATGGGCGTGGTCGTGGTGATCTAGTACGGCGCTCATTCTGGTGTCCTTATAGTTACGACGTAACTTGCGTGCAAGTTAGTCTGCACTGAAACTTCGTTTTCAATTCTGTTCATTTTGGCGGCTGGCGGTATCCGGCTCACATTACTTGCGCAGGGCAAGCACTTCGGCGGGTTGTACCAGCTGGCCGGTCTTGTTGGACCAGTTGTTCTTGGTGTAGCTGATCACAGCGGCAATGTCGGTATCGCTCAACTGCTTCCAGGAAGGCATGGTGTTGTTGTTCTGACCATTGAGCAGCACCAGAATCTGCCTCTTGTGGTCAGCATCCAGCACGACAGCTGAGCCGTCCAGTGGCTTGATCGGGCCTGCGCCCTTGCCGTTGGCCTGGTGGCAGGCTGCGCAGTTGGCGGCATACACTTTTTCGCCGCGCTTGGTGATGTCGTCCAGCGTCCAGACCTTGGTGGGGTCATCCTGCTTGGCGGCCATCTTCTTCTGTTCAGCAGCTACCCATTTGGAATAGTCTTCAGCGGACAGCACCTTCACGTGGATGGGCATGTAGGCGTGTTCCTTGCCGCACAACTCGGCGCACTGACCGTAGAAGTCGCCGGTCTTTTCTGCACGGAACCAAGTGTCACGCACGAAGCCGGGAATAGCATCCTGCTTGATACCGAAGGCCGGCACCATGAAGGCGTGGATCACGTCGTTGGCAGTGGTGATGATGCGGACCTTCTTGTCCACGGGCACGACCAAGGGGTTGTCCACCTTGAGCAGGTAGTCATCAACGATTTCGCCCTTCTTGGGGCCGCCGGCATCGGACATGGCGCGCTGGCTGCTGTCCAGGGTGGACACGAAGCCAATGCCTTCGCCTTCACCGCGCAGGTAGTCATAGCCCCACTTCCACTGCATGCCGGTGGCCTTGATGGTCAGGTCGGCATTGGTGGTGTCTTTCATGGCCACCACGGTCTTAGTGGCCATCAGGCCCATGATCACAACGATGACAAAGGGCACGATGGTCCAGGCAATTTCGACAGCCACGCTTTCATGGAAATTGGCAGCCTTGTGGCCCACTGACTTGCGGTGCTTCCAGATGGAATAGAACATGACCGCAAACACGGCAACAAATACCACGGTGCAGACGATCAGCATGAACCAATGCAGCCAGGCTTGATCCGCAGCGATACGGGTCACCGCCGGAGGCAGATTCAGCTGATTCACGGCGGGACCGCCGGGCAGGTCGTTCACCGCATGTGCCAACGAGAACACAGCGGTGCCCGCCCATGCAGCGGCGGACAGCGCCAATGAAGCCAGCTTGTTGAAAATGCTCTTCATCGCTACTTACCTCTTCTTTGCTTCGATTTATGACTACCTGACTATGCAGAATCTTGGTATTGCGTCGCAATCGAACCAAGTCGGCCAGATGTAATTTGGGTGCGATTGTAGCCGACCATCCCCTGCGAACCCGCTTCCCTGCCCTCTGTGGCGCCCGAAAATCAGGGCTGCGGCAGATTTTTGC
The DNA here is from genome assembly GCF_001955715.1 of Rhodoferax saidenbachensis. Taxonomy (NCBI): domain Bacteria; kingdom Pseudomonadati; phylum Pseudomonadota; class Betaproteobacteria; order Burkholderiales; family Comamonadaceae; genus Rhodoferax; species Rhodoferax saidenbachensis. The sequence continues at coordinate 3,501,283 of NZ_CP019239.1, forward strand.
GGCCCTGTTGCAAGGTCGCCCGCATCTCGTCCAGCGACAAGGTGGTTTCCGGACGCACATTCAGGCGGGGCGCGGGCTTGAACGCATGGCCGTAAATGATCTCAAAAGTCAGCTTCAGCCGCCCATCTGCACTGGATGCGGCCTGTGACTGCGCGATGGCCGTGTGCAGCTGGTCGCGCCACCCCCTGCCACGCAGACCGGCGAAACGCGCCGCATGCAGGTTGCGCCCCAGCCCCCGCAGCTCGGCCAACAGGTTTTGCGGTGAGGAATAACTCAACGTGATGTGCTCCATGTCCATCACCGGCTCGGCAAAACCAGCGTGCACCAGCATGTCGCCCCAGTCGTGCATGTCGGTGAATTCATGGGACGGCGCGGGCCAGCCTTGCGCGGCATAGACGGCGCGTATTTCACGCAGCGTATCCGGCCCCAGGCAGGAAAACATCAGAAAACCCTCCACGCCGATCAGGCTGTGCCACTGGGCAATCAGCGCTTGTGGGTCGCTCGCCATATGCAGTGCCATGTTGGCCCACAACATGTCCACGGGCTGGGCTGGGCGCTCAAAGTGCAGTGGCGCAGCACGCCAATGGGCCGGATTCCACCACGGATTTGCTATCAATTTAAGAGCTGCTTGCGCATTATCCACGCCGGCTTCGAGCACAAAACACTCGGATTTTGGGTAACGCTTGGCAATCAGCGCCTGCGCCTGCACGCCACCACGCAGCGGCTGCCAATGCGCCCAGCGGGCCGGTGGCTTGGCAATCCACTGCAGGCGCTCCTCCATGCGGCGAGCGACTTCTTCGTGCAGCCAGGGCGAAGGGGACTGCGGCATGGCAGCCCAGCGCTGCGCGGCCATGGGGTCAAGGGAAGGGGGGCGCTGGTTACTCATGGCTTGGAATGGGGCGTGGCGAGTATATTGGTTCGATGTTTCGCCGCTTGCTCCAAGGGGTATCCCGGACAACCACATGGCGCCTGCCCAGCCAGTGCGCCGTGTGCCACGCCTGGCCTGCGCAGCCGGTCTGCGAGGCCTGCGTGGGCCTGTTTGGCCAACCCGTTCCGCGCTGCACCACCTGCGCCCGGCCGGTACTGGCGAGCATGCGGCAATGTGGCGCCTGCATCACCAAGCCTCCTCAGCTGGACCGCTGCCTGGCCGCCGTCCCGTACGCCTACCCCTGGTCAACGCTGGTGGTGGACTTCAAATTTCAGGAACATCCCGCCTGGGCCCCGCGATTTGCCACCCTGATGCGCAGCGCACCCTGGGTGGAGCCCGCACTGGAAGCCGCCGATCTGGTCATTCCCATGCCGCTGTCGCGCGAACGGTTGCGCACACGCGGATTCAACCAGGCTTTGCTGCTGGCCCGGGCGCTTGAGCCAGCCAAACTGATGGCCAGTGTCCTGCTACGCATCGTGGACACACCGCCGCAAAGCTCCCTGCCCCGCAAGCAACGACTGACCAGCGTGCAGAACGCCTTTGCGGTGGAGCCGCTGCAGGCGCACCGTCTTCAGGGGACAAGCGTGGTACTGGTGGATGACGTGATGACCAGCGGCGCCTCCCTGCACGCCGCGGCCAAGGTTTTGCGGCAAGCCGGCGTCACACACATCACCGCGCTGGTCTTTGCCCGTACGGAATGACATAGCCCCCACGCTCCACCGCTACGCGGGTCGCTGCCCCCCAAGGGGGCTGTGCTTGCTTGGGGCGGCCCGGCGCAGCGCACAATCTAGCGATGTTTAATATTGTTCTGGTCGAACCCGAAATCCCTCCCAACACGGGCAACGTGATCCGCCTGGCGGCCAACACGGGTTGCACGTTGCACCTGGTGGAGCCGCTGGGTTTCTCCATGGACGACAAACACATGCGCAGGGCCGGGCTGGACTACCACGAGTACGCCATGCTGCGCCGCCATGCCAGTTGGCAGGCATTTCTGGAAACCGAACGCCCAGCCCCCGAGCGCCTGTTCACCCTGACCACCCGCGGCACGCGCAGTCCCTACGAGGTGGCCTTTCAGGCTGGTGACTGGCTGGTGTTTGGCTCGGAGACCAAAGGCATTTCAGACACGGTACGTGCCTCGTTTGGACCTGGCCAAAGTCTCAAGCTGCCGATGCGCGAAGGACAGCGCAGCCTGAATCTGTCGAACGCCGTGGCGGTGACCGTGTTTGAGGCTTGGCGGCAGAACGCATTCCGCTGAACCAGCCCCTTCCCCGCTTGTCTAGGGGTACATGCGCGAAATCGACTCCGCCACACATACCGGCTTGGCAGCGCCTTCGCGCTCGATGGTGACTTCCCACAGCGACTGCTTGCCGTTGTTGTCAATGGCGTCGCAGGACACCAGCTTCAAACGCGCGCGCAGGCGGCTGTCCACGGGCACGGGCGCAACAAAGCGCACCTTGTTGAGTCCGTAGTTCACGCCCATGCGCACCTTCTTCACGGTAAGTGCGTTGTCAAAGAATTGGGGGATCATCGAGAGCGTCAGAAACCCATGGGCAATGGGCGCGCCGAACGGGCCTTGCTTGGCTTTTTCCACATCCACATGGATCCACTGGTGGTCGCCCGTGGCTTCAGCAAACAGATTGATGTGTTGCTGCGTGACAGCAATCCAGTCGCTGACTGCGACCTCCTGGCCGACCTGGGTGGCCAATTCGTCAAGGGTTTCGAAGGTTTTCATGGCACGACTGTAGTCAAGCCACCGGCCCGACACTGTCTATCACGGGACATCCCCGGGTTTTCTCTAGGAATCCAGCCACTGGCAGATCGGCTGCCACTGCGCCAGATCGCGCTCCACCCGGCTGGGCGCCACGTCAAACACCGACAGGCCGCGCGCAGCGAGATGGATGTAGTTTTGCGTGTCGCGCAGATACCCAAGCACCGGCAAACCCAGGGAATCGACAAACTCGTGCAGTTTGTCAGCGGCAATCGTGCGCGCGTCCACCCGCATGCCGACGATACCGATCTTTGCTTTCAGGGCGTGCTGGTTGGTGGCCAGTTCGTCCAGAAAGGCACGCGTGGCGAAGATGTCGAAAATGCTGGGCTGCAGCGGCACGATGATTTTGTCCGCCAGCTTGAGTACGTCCTTGAGGCGCTTGCCATGCAGGCCTGCCGGGGTGTCGAGCACCACATGGGTCGTGCCCTTGGGCGGCTTGGCGATCTGGTCGTCCCCCACATCCCAGGTGGAAATCGGCCGGGCTGCGGGCGGGCGCAGGCTGAGCCACAGGCGGGACGACTGCTGGCGATCCGCATCGCCGACCATCACCGCATGTCCTTTGGACGCGAAATAGCCCGCGATGTTGGTCGACAAAGTGGACTTTCCCACCCCGCCTTTGGGATTGGCAACTACAACCACAGGCATAAAGACTCCCTAAGAGTGAACTTTGCGCTATGTTATCGGCATGCCTCCAGAAAACCAACCTTTAACAGCGCAAGGCGCACCCAAACCCATCTATCTGGTTGCCGCGCACCCGAATTGGCGTGAATCCCGCGTCAACCGGCGTTTGCTCCAGGCTGCCCGCCAGGCGGGGCCGGTCGAGGTATGTGACCTCTTTGCCACCTATCCGGACTACCACGTGGACATTCCCGCCGAACAGGCGCGCCTGAGCACCGCCCAACTGGTGGTACTGCTGCACCCGATTCAGTGGTATTCCATGCCCGCCCTGCTCAAGCTGTGGCTGGACGAGGTATTTGCCTTTGGCTGGGCCTATGGCGGCGGCAACGCCCTGCAGGGCAAGGACCTGTGGCTGGTGGCCACTACCGGCGGGCCCGAGGCGGCCTACCACCCGCAGGGATACAACCGCTATTTCTTCGACGCCTTTATGCCGCCCTATGAGCAGACCGCCAATCTGTGCGGCATGCGTTTTTTGCCGCCACTGGTGCTGCACGGCGCACACCGTGTACCCGAGGCCGATGTGCAGGCCCACATCGACGTATTTGCCGACCGCCTGCAAACCTACCCAGTCTGGCCAGAGCTGGAAGACCTGGAGCAATGTGTGGCCTGTGAGGTACCCACAACGGACCGCCCCACGCCACCCGCCACCCTGCACATGGAACCCACCTGATGGAACATACCCCGACCTGGCTGGTCAACAGCTTTATCTATCTGAGCGCCGCAGTAATTGCCGTGCCATTGAGCCAAGCGCTGGGCCTGGGCTCCATCATTGGTTATCTGGCCGCGGGCATTGCCATTGGCCCGTGGGGACTGGGGCTGGTGACCAACGTGGAAGACATCCTGCACTTTGCCGAATTTGGCGTAGTGCTGATGCTGTTTCTGATCGGCCTGGAACTGGAGCCCAAGCGCCTGTGGAACATGCGCCGCCCTATCTTTGGCACCGGTAGCGCCCAGGTGCTGGGCTGCGCCGTGCTACTCACCGCGGTGGCCATGGCCTTTGGCGTGGGCTGGCGCGTGGCGGTCGTGGCGGGGCTGGGCCTGGCCCTGTCCAGCACCGCCATTGCGCTGCAGGTCATGGGCGAGCGCAACCTGTTGCCCACCACCAGCGGGCAATCGGCGTTTTCCATCCTGCTGTTCCAGGACGTGGCGGCCATCCCCATCCTCGCCCTGCTCCCCTTGTTGGGCGTGGCCTCTATGGAAAATAGCGCTGTAGCCAGCACCAGTCCTGCGCTGGAAGCTCTCAAAATCATAGCGGTTATTGTTGGCATTGTGCTCGGCGGCCGGTTGCTACTGCGCCCGCTGTTCCGCTGGATTGCACGCTCCAATACGCCCGAAATCTTCACTGCGGCCGCGCTGTTACTGGTGGTGGGCATTGCCGGGCTGATGCAGTTCGTGGGCCTGTCTATGGCGCTGGGCGCTTTTTTGGCCGGCGTGCTGCTGGCCGAGAGTGAATACCGGCGTGAGCTGGAAACAGATATCGAGCCTTTTAAGGGGCTGCTGCTGGGCCTGTTCTTCATCGCCGTGGGCATGAGCATCGACTTCGGTGTGCTGATGGCCTCGCCGGGCCTGATGGCGGCCGTGGTGGTGGGCTTTCTGGCGATCAAGGGAGCACTGATCTACGCACTGGCCCGCCAAATCGGGTTGCCGTTTCAAGAGCGCCCCGTGTTTGCGCTGCTGCTGGCACAAGGTGGTGAATTTGCATTTGTGGTGTTTCAGGCCGCTGCTGGCGCCCACGTGTTCCCGGCAGAAACCGCGTCCCTGCTGATCGGAGCAGTAGCAGTGTCTATGCTGGTCAGTCCGCTGATTCTGGTGGCCATCGACCGATTGCTTCTGCCGCGTTATGCCAATTGCAATGCCACGCAACTCGAAGAAATATCGGAGCAGCAGGAAGCGCCCATCATCATTGCGGGTTTTGGCCGCTACGGGCAGATCGTTGGGCGCCTGCTGCTGGCGCAGGGCTTTAGCGCGACCGTGCTGGACCATGACGCCGACATGATCGAGGCAGTGCGCAGTTTTGGCTATCGCGTGTTTTATGGCGATGCCACGCGCCTGGACCTGCTGCGCACGGCCGGTGCCGAGAAAGCCAAAATCATTGTGGTCGCCGTGGACGATGTGGAGCAGTCCCTGGAAATTGTGGATCTGGTCCAGGCGCATTTCCCGCATTTGGAGATCGTGGCCCGTGCCAAAGATGTAACGCACTGGAACAAGCTGCGCGACCGCGGTGTGATGCGGGTGGAGCGCGAGCTGTTCGAGTCCAGCCTGCGCAGCGCGCGCAGCGTGCTGGAGCTGCTGGGCCACGACCCCCACACAGCACGCCAGCAGGCCATGCGTTTTCGCCAGCACAACCTGGAACTCTTTGAAAAACTGCACCCGCACTACAAAGACCGCTCCAAGCTGATCGCCGTGATCAAGCAAGGTCGCCAGCAACTGGAAGAACAGATGGCACAGGAACGCGCGCAGCAGCAAAAGCGGCAGCCACACGAGTGGGACCACTGACGCTGCACACTGCGCCAATTCACGGGACTAATGCAGACCATCCCACAGCAGCTTCACCCCGGTCAAAAGCATCCCCGCATACAGAAAGCGGTAGAACAACACCTGGCTGATGCGCCGCGCCAGGCGCACGCCTATCCACACGCCGATGGGCGCAATCGGCAGCAGTACTAGGCTGGTGGCCATATTGCGCATGTCCAGCAGGCCCAACATGCCGTAGGGAATCCATTTGCTGAGGTTCACCACAAAGAAGAAGAACGCCATGGTGGCGGTGAACTTCACTGGAGATAGCTTGAGTGGAATCACATAGGCGTTGATGGGCGGTCCGCCCGCATGCGCGATGAAGCTGGTAAAACCCGATGTGGTGGTGAGCAGCGCCCCCAGCCACCGCGGTGGTGGTGCACTGTCTGCCTTGGGCGGGAACAGCAGGCGCTGCGCGAGGAACAGCAGCGTGAAGCCGCCCACCATGGCAGCCACCGTATGGGCATTGAGTATTTTGAACAGCAGCGCACCGATAACAATGCCCAACATGCCAAACGGCAACAAAAACTTCAGCAACTGCATGTCAAAGTCCTTGCGGAACGCCGCCATGCCCAGCACGTCCATCACAAACAGTACCGGCATCAAAATCGCAGCCGCCTCGGGCACCGTGACAGCCAGTGCCATCATGGGCACGGCCAGCGAACCAAACCCGGCACCAAAACCACTTTTGCTGATGCCCAGCAGCAGCACGGCTGGAATGGTGACGGCGTAGAAATAAGGATCGGTGATAAGCGGAAACGTCATGCCAAGGACTGTACCGAAGAATCCAAAGTGCCCATGAGCGGCACAGCGATACCCGTGCTAACCTCGCACCATGTTCAGCCCTTCCCAAGAAGACGTACGTCGATTTTTTTGCTCCACTTATGCCAAAGCCCGCACGGGTGTTGCACTGGAAGCTATTGAAACCATAGCAGCGCAATGGATGGACGAGCACCCCGAGTACCACGCCGACTTTGCCGATGTGGATCTTGCACTGGCCACGATGTACGAAGCAACCGAAGGGCGCACCAATCCGTTTCTGCACCTCTCCATGCACCTGTCCATCAGCGAGCAGTGCAGCATTGACCAGCCGCGCGGCATCCGCCAGGCGGTGGAGCTTCTCACCCACAAGCGCAACTCGCTGCACCAAGCGCACCACGAGGCCATGGAGTGCTTGGGGCAAATGCTGTGGGAAAGCCAACGCGCAGGTCGCCCGCCGGACGGCGACGCCTACATCGCCTGCGTGCAGCGGCACGCGACCAAGGACTAAACCCCAGCGACCCAGAAAATAAAAAAAGCCGCTTGTCAGCGGCTTTTTTTATTGTCTGGGGAGCGCTCAGCGGAAGCGGCTTTCTGGCACCGTCTTGAGTTCTGTCGGCAAACGGCCCAGGTAGTTGGCCATTTCCTTGAGTTCTGCATTGGAGAACTGTTTGGCGACCCCACCCATCACGCCGTTGCTGCGGCCGATTTGTGCGTTGCCTTCTGTCTTGTAGGCCTTGAGTGCCACAAACAGATAGTCGCTGTGCTGGCCAGCGATCTTGGGGTAAGAAGGGTCAATCGGTTTGCTGAAACTATCACCGTGGCAGGAAGCACAGTTGCCCTTGGCGATCAGTTCTGCCGCCTTGCCTGTGGCAGCGAGGGCTGCGCCCAGAGGGGCCGCGCCTTCCACGGAACCGCTGGCGGCGTAGAAGGCCGACAAGTCTGCGATGTCCTGGTCACTCAGCGAGTCCGCAATGCCGCGCATGGACGGATGTTTGCGTTCACCTTTTTTGTAGGCATTCAACGCGGCAGTGATGTAGCCCGCGCCCTGCCCCGAAATTTTGGGGACCTTGTGGATCTCGGGGAAACTGGCCTGGTAACCCACGATGCCGTGGCAGCCAATACACATGGCCACTTTCTTCTCGCCAGCCTTGGCATCACCCTTGACCTCCTGCGCGTGGGCCGAAAAAGCGGTCACAGAAGCGACAAGCACAGCGGATAGGGACAACAGCAATTTGTTCATTTTGCGAGGACAATCAGACGGTGATTGGTATAAAGCGACCGGGTCATTATATCGGCTACCTCCAACCTGCTAAGTCAATACTGCACCATGAAATTCCACGGAACCAAGAACTACGTCGCTACCCAGGACCTGATGCTGTCCGTCAATGCGGCCATTACGCTGCAGCGGCCCCTGCTGGTCAAGGGCGAACCCGGCACCGGAAAAACCATGCTGGCCGAGGAAGTGGCCCAGGCGCTGGACATGCCGCTGCTGCAGTGGCATATCAAATCCACGACCAAGGCGCAGCAGGGCCTGTACGAGTACGACGCGGTCAGCCGCCTGCGCGATTCGCAGCTCTCGGACATTGACGGCGGTGAGCGCGTCAAGGACATCCACAACTACATCGTCAAGGGCGTGTTGTGGCAAGCCTTCACGGCCGACAAGCCGGTGGCACTGCTGATTGACGAGATCGACAAGGCCGACATCGAGTTTCCCAACGACTTGTTGCGCGAAATCGACCGTATGGAGTTTTACTGCTACGAGACCCGCGAGCTGATCAAGGCCAAACACCGGCCGCTGGTCTTCATCACCTCCAACAACGAAAAGGAGCTGCCCGACGCATTTTTGCGCCGCTGCTTCTTCCACTACATCAAGTTCCCCGATGCCGACACCATGAAAAGCATCGTGGAGGTGCATTTCCCCGGCCTCAAAAAAGAACTGCTCACCGCGGCCATGAAGACGTTTTATGACGTGCGCAACCTGCCTGGCCTGAAGAAGAAGCCCTCCACCAGCGAACTGCTGGACTGGCTCAAACTGTTGCTGGCCGAAGACATTCCGCTCGAGGCCCTGCAAAGCAAGGACGACAAAATGGCCGTGCCGCCACTCGTGGGTGCGCTGCTGAAGAACGAACAGGACTCGACCCTGTTCGAGAAGCTGATGTTCATGCAACGCCACAACCGCTAAGGACGGGCCATGAACAAACTTTTCATTGAAGGTCTTGCCGATGCCATCGGTTTTGTGGGTGGCGCGCTGCTGGGTTTCTGGATTGGGCAAATGCTGGGCTGGGACATCTTTGCCCCGGGATACAGCAACGCCAGCATGGGCGGCATCCTGCTGGCCGGCTTGGGTGGTGGCGGTGGCTTGCACCTGGCCCGCCGCTGGCAGGCCGCACGCAACGCAGGCAAAAACGAGGAATAAACATGGCTTTTGTAGAGCCCGTCAAACTGTCCGCACGCGGCGTGGACCTGGTGCCGCTGACCCTGGACCACGAGGCCGGCCTGCGCGCAGCCGCCGCCGATGGCGAGTTGTGGAAGCTGCGCATCACCTCGGTGCCTGAGCCCGAACACACCCGCAAATACATCGAAGACGCGCTGGCCATGCGTGAAGCTGGCAATCGCTTTGCGTTTGCCGTGCTGGAGTCGGCCACCGGCAAGCTGCTGGGCTGCTCCAGTTACCACGACATCGTGCCCGCGGTGAAACGCGTAGAGATCGGCTGGACCTGGTACGGCCAAAGCAGCCAGCGCAGCCACGTCAACACCACGGCCAAGCTGCTGCTTCTGACACATGCGTTTGAAACCTTGGGCTGCCATGTGGTCGGCTGGCGCACGGACAACTTCAACTTCAAATCCCAGGCAGCCATTGAACGCCTGGGCGCCAGAAAAGACGGCGTGATCCGTGGCCACGCGCTGCGCCGCGACGGCACCATCCGCGACACCGTGATGTACAGCATGCGCAGCGGCGAATGGCCTGAGGCCAAGGCACAGTTGCTGTACCTGCTGGACAAGCCACGCGCCTGAGGAGGCAGAGCTATGAGCCCCCAAACTCACTTGCGTTCGTGGCCCCCCGAGGGGGCGCATGCCACCCTAGAGGCGGCTCGTCGGGAGGCATGACATGCTGCTGGATTTCTTCTACACCCTGCGCTCCGCCAAGCTGCCGGTCTCGGTCAAGGAATACCTGACCCTGCTCGAAGCACTGCAAAAAGGTGTGGTTGGCCCCAACGCGCCAGACCCCGAAGACGATGCAGAGCCCAGCGGCTACAAGATTGACGACTTCTACTACCTGAGCCGCACGTCGCTGGTGAAGGACGAGAAACACTACGACAAGTTCGACCGCGCCTTTGCCGCCTACTTCAAGGGCGTGGAGATGATTGCCGACTTCACCAAGGACATTCCACTGGAGTGGCTGCGCAAGAATTTGGAGCTGAACCTCAGCCCCGAAGAACTCGCCAAGATCCAAAAGATGGGCTGGGACGAATTGATGGAAACCATCAAGAAGCGCCTGGAAGAGCAGAAGGAACGCCACGAAGGCGGCAGCAAGTGGATTGGCACAGGCGGGACCTCGCCGTTCGGCGCCAATGGGCAGAACCCGCAAGGTATCCGCATCGGGCAGGACAAGGGGCGCAACAAGAGCGCGGTCAAGGTCTGGGACCAGCGCGCCTACAAGGATTACGACGACACCCAGGAGCTCGGCACGCGCAACATCAAGGTCGCGCTGCGCCGCCTGCGTAAGTTCGCGCGCGAGGGCCATGAAGACGAGCTGGATCTGGACGAAACCATCAGCCGCACAGCGGCCAACGCCGGCTACCTGGACATAAAGATGCGCCCCGAGCGGCACAACAACGTCAAAGTATTGCTGCTGATGGACGTGGGAGGCACGATGGACGAACACATCGCGCGTGTGGAAGAGTTGTTCAGCGCCACCAAGACCGAGTTCAAACACCTGGAGTTTTATTACTTCCACAACTGCGTCTACGACTTCATGTGGAAGAACAACCGACGCCGCTTTGCCGAAAAGTTCGAGACCTGGGACATCATCCGCAAGTACAACAAAGACTACAAGCTGATCTTCGTGGGCGACGCCACCATGAGCCCTTACGAAATTTTGCAGCCCGGTGGCAGCGTGGAATACAACAACGAAGAAGCGGGCGCTGAATGGCTGCAGCGCCTGATCCACGCCTTCCCCAAATTCGCCTGGATCAACCCCGAGCCCCAAGGCGTCTGGCAATACCGCCAGAGCATCAGCGTCGTACAACAAATCATGCACAACCGCATGTATCCGCTGACCCTCAAGGGCCTCGAAGAGGCCATGCGGCATCTCACCAAATAGCGCCAGAGTCGGCCCTTACAATTCCGGGGCTCTGTCTCCGTAGTTCAATGGATAGAACGGCCCCCTCCTAAGGGGCAGATACAGGTTCGATTCCTGTCGGGGGCACCATTCCATCCATCCGAACGTGCGCCAACGCACCGACCGGCCCCCTTGATTGCCCGAAGCTTGGGCCACACGACGCAACACGTCGCCGTGATTAGCGTGATCTCCAACGACACGCCAAGCCTATTCACTTCAAGGAGCGCTCCATGAGTCTCGGAACCATACTGCTGATTATTCTTATCCTGTTCTTGGTGGGCGCACTACCCACCTGGCCGCACAGCCGAAGCTGGGGGTACGGGCCTACTGGCGGACTCGGGCTGGTTGTCCTCATCCTGGTCATTCTTTTGGTGATGGGGCGGATTTAGGCCTGCGCGCGCATCTGCGTAATGGTCTCGTGCAAATCGGCGGCCCAGGCGCGGCGGTCGCGACCTTCTGCCGATTGCGGATCGCCAAAGCGCACGACGGCAACCAGATCCTGTGTGCACAACGTGCGCCACAAGGAGCCAAGCAGGGTGTCGGCTCCAACATAACAGGGCGCAAAACTCTGTGCGCCCGTCACGCCATCCATGAAATGCAGCGCGACCGGATGGATGGGCGCGTGGGCCGAGATGGCGGCTTGCAGCAGGTTGGCGTGAAAAGGCAGCAACGCAACACCGTCACCGGTGGTGCCTTCTGGAAAAACCGCAAGAATATCGCCCGCCTGCAGGCGCTCGGCCATGTGGTGGACCACGCGCATGGCATCGCGGCGCGACTCACGTTCGATGTAGAGCGTGCCCGCGCCGGTGGCCAGTATTCCGACGATAGGCCAGTGCTGTACGTCAGCCTTGGAGATAAAGCGGCAGTGGCGTGCTGCGTGCATCACCACAATATCCAGCCAGGAGATATGGTTGGCGGCCAGCAGCACCGGACCGGTTTCAGGGGGCTGCCCCTCCACTACCAATTTGATAGCTAACCGCGCAAGCATGGCGCGGGCCCAGACCTGAACAGCCGCATTTTTTTCGGCCTGCGAGAGGTGTGAGAAGTTGAAGCGGATGGTCCACGCCCCCACCAACACGTGTACGGTCACGCGACACAGTCGCCAACAAGCGCGTAACTGCTTCATGCCCACGCTTGCCCGTCAAGCCTGGTAGGCAAGGTGCCCGCCGACCAGCGTGGCACGGACGCGCCCGGGCAGCTCCAGCCCGCCAAAGGGGGTGTGGCGCCCCTGGCTGCGCAGTGCAGCGGGCTCTACCGTCCAGGTGGCCTGCGGGTCGAACACACAGATGTCCGCCTCGCCACCCACGACCAATTGCCCGGCGGTGCCCAGCGCGGCACCCAGCACACCGGCAGGTGCACTGGTCACGGCGGCCAACGCGCGCGGCAACGGTACATTCGCGTCCTGCGCCCACTTGAGGGTCAGGCTCAGCAGCAACTCCAGCCCAGTCGCACCCGGCTCGGCTTCGGCGAAAGGCAATGCCTTTTCGTCTTCGCTCACAGGCGTGTGGTCCGACACCAGCGCATCAATCGTTCCGTCGGCCAGACCGGCACGCAATGCATCGCGGTCGCGCTGCTGGCGCAGTGGTGGCGTCAGGCGCATGCGGCTGTCAAAGTAGCCCATGTCCATGTCGGTCAGGTGCAGGGAATTGATGCTGACGTCGCAGCTGATGGGCAGACCGTCGGCCTTGGCCTGGCGCACCAGGGCCACACCGGCCGCGCTGCTCAGGCGGCACAGGTGCACACGCGCACCGGTGGCACGCACCAGCTCAAAGATGGTGTGCAGCGCAATGGTTTCTGCCGCCACGGGAATGCCCGACAGGCCCATGCGCGTGGCCAGCGGACCGCTGGCCGCCACGCCTTTGCCCAGGTGCAGCTCCTGCGGACGCAGCCACACGGCATAACCAAAGGTGCTGGCGTACTGCAGCGCGCGCTGCAGTACCTGGGTGTTGGCCAGCGGCACTTCGGCCTGGCTGAAAGCCACACAACCCGCCTGAGTGAGTTGCAGCATTTCGGTCAGCACTTCGCCCTGCAAACCACGGGTGAGTGCACCCAGGGGGTACACACGCGACTGGTTCAGTGTCTTGGCACGGTAACGCAGCATTTCCACCAGCCCGGCTTCATCGAGCACCGGGTCGGTGTCGGGCGGGCAGACCACGCTGGTCACACCGCCGGCCACCGCAGCGGCCAGTTCGGACGCCAACATGCCTTCGTGCTCATGGCCGGGCTCGCGCAGGCGCACCGACAAATCCACCAGACCGGGCAAAACGATGCAGCCCGTAGCGTCAATCACGGTATCCGGCTGGAAGTCAGACGCTATATTTTTAATAGCTGCTACCGCACTCCCCACAAGGGCTACGTCGGATTTTTCATCCAAACCACTGGCAGGATTGATCACCCGGCCACCTTTGATCAAAGTTCTCATAATTTGCTTTCCACCAATTCAGTCGCCTGCGAAATGACAATTCCGCGCCGGGCCGCCCCAAGCGGAATTAGCCCCCTCGGGGGGCAGCGACCCGCGTGGCGGCGGAGCGTGGGGGCCACATTCATGCTTCATTCCCCGCCACGATGCTCATCACCGCCATGCGTACTGCGATGCCGAAAGTGACTTGCGGCAGCACCACGCTTTGCTTGCCATCGACCACTGCCGAATCAATCTCGACCCCGCGGTTGATGGGGCCAGGGTGCATCACGATGGCGTCGCTCTTGGCCAGTTGCAGCTTCTCGGGCGTCAGGCCATAACTCTTGAAGAACTCGTGGCTGGAGGGCAGCAGTGCGCCGCTCATACGTTCGTTCTGCAGGCGCAACATGATGATGACGTCGGCATCCTTGATGCCCTCTTCCAGCGTGTGGCACACGCGCACGCCCATTTGCGCCATATCCGAAGGCACCAGGGTCTTGGGGCCGACAACGCGCACTTCGGCACAGCCCAGTGTGGTGAGCGCATGGATGTCGGAACGTGCCACACGCGAGTGCAACACGTCGCCCACGATGGCCACCGTGAGGTTGCTGAAGTCTTTCTTGAAATGCCGGATGGTGAACATGTCCAGCAGCCCCTGCGTGGGGTGGGCGTGGCGCCCGTCACCAGCGTTGATCACATGCACATGCGGTGCCACGTGCTGGGCAATCAGGTAGGGTGCACCCGACTCGCTGTGGCGCACGACGAACATGTCTGCCGCCATCGCGCTCAGGTTGGCGATGGTGTCCAGCAGCGACTCGCCTTTGGAGGCGCTGGAGCGCGCGATGTCCAGATTGATCACGTCCGCTGACAGGCGCGTGGCAGCGATCTCGAAGGTGGTGCGGGTGCGCGTGCTGTTCTCAAAGAACAGGTTGAAAACGCTCTTGCCGCGCAACAGCGGCACCTTCTTCACCTCACGGTCATTGACCGAGACGAAGTTGGTAGCAGTGTCCAGGATGTGGGTGAGGATGCTTTTGGGCAGGCCTTCCACCGATAACAGATGGATCAGCTCGCCGTTTTTGTTGAGTTGGGGATTGCGTTTGTAGAACATGCTTAGGCCTTCCGCCGGGCCGTCCCAAGGGAGGCCTGCGCCCCTTTGGGGGGCAGTGAATACACGAAGTGGTGAACGTGGGGGCTCATTCCATTTCCTTCACGTCGAAGCTGAATACACCCGTATCGCTACGCGCCAGCGCCAGTGACTGCTTGGCTCCCAGCGTGACACGCGCCGCCGCAAAGTCGGCCTGCACCGGAAGCTCACGTCCACCACGGTCTACCAGCACAGCAAGACGCACATTGCCAGGGCGGCCGTAATCAAAAAGTTCGTTCAGTACCGCGCGGATGGTGCGTCCGGTGTAAAGCACGTCATCCAGCACCAGGATGTCGGCGCCGTTCACATCGAACGGGATATGGGTTTGCCCGCCATTGGACAGGCCGCGTTGTGCAAAGTCATCACGGTGCATGGCCGAAGAAATGCTGCCGGCCTTGCCGGGCAGTTGCAGGTCCGCCTGCAGCCGTTCGGCCAACCAGGCACCGCCTGAGGTGATGCCGACCAATTTGGTATCCGCATGGCATAACTGTCGCACACCGCGCAGCAGTTCGCGGTACAACGCCTCTGCATCCAAAGTTAACGTACTCACGCCAAACTCCTTAAAAACTGTTCCAGAATAATGCAGGCCGATGCTGCGTCGGCATCCTTGGCCCCGGAGGCAATCGCCTCTGTGGTGCTGTAACGCTCATCCACCTCAAACACCTGCAGGCCGAAGCGGCCATGCAACTGGCGGCCGAATTTTTTGGCGCGTGCGGTGTTTTCATGCGGTGCGCCGTCCGGGTGGTAAGGCACGCCGATCACGATGGCGTCGGGTTGCCATTCCTTGATGCGCTGCGCAATCTGCACAAAACGCGCGTCGCCTTCGGCATGGATCGAGCCCTGCGGCTGGGCGGTGCCCAGAATGCGGTTGCCCACCGCGACACCGGTGCGTTTCAGGCCGAAGTCGAATGCAATAAAACTGGTCCATGTCGCGGGCACTGCCACCAACGACTGCTGGTTCACAGGAACACCTTCACCCTGCGGGCTACGGTGCGCGCTTGTTGGGGGCGGCGCGGCGCTGCGTACAGAAAAACCTTCGCCCTGCAGGCTGCGGTGCGAACTTGCTTGGGGCGGCCCGGCGCTGCGTTCATGCGTGCCCCGCCTGCGTGGAGATCATCCAGGCCTGCAGCCCCAGCAATGCCAGCGCCTTGTCGTAGCGTTGCTCGACTGGCGTGTCAAAAATGACGGCCTGGTCGGCATCCACCGTCAACCAGCTGTTTTCGCCCAGCTCGGTCTCCAGTTGCCCTTCGCCCCAGGCCGAGTAGCCCAGCGACACCAGTACCTTGCGCGGGCCGGCCCCGGTGGACAGGGCTTCGAGCACATCTTTGGACGTGGTCATCTCCAACCCGCCGGGAATGGTCATGGTGGAGGCGTAAAGGGATTCTTCGGGCTTATCCTGGGCGGCAAAGATCGGCTCGTGCAGCACAAAACCGCGCTCGGTCTGTACCGGACCACCCTGAAACACCGGACTGTCGCTGAGGTCGGCGCGTTTCAGCGGCAGATCGACCTTGTCAAACAGCGCCGCCATTTTGATGTCGGCCGGTTTGTTGATCACCAGCCCCAAAGCCCCGCGGGAACTGTGCTCGCACACATAGACCACACTTTTGGAAAAAATCGCATCTTCCAGTCCGGGCATTGCGATCAGAAAGTGATTCGTGAGGTTGATGGGTGCAGAATCGCCGGACATTTACCGATTTTAGCGGCTGCCATGCAACAACAATTTCAGACCGGGCTGGTGTGGTTCCGGCGCGACCTGCGTACACACGACAACGCCGCCCTGAACACCGCCCTGCAGCAATGCAACCAGGTGCATTGTGTTTTCATTTTTGACCGTGCCATTCTGGACAGCTTGCCACGCGCAGACCGCCGGGTGGCCTTTATCCACGCATCCCTGCAGGAGCTGGACGCCAGCCTGCGCCAACTGTCCGGCAAACCAGACGGTGGCCTGATCGTGCGCTACGGTTTTGCGACAGAAGAGATTCCCGCTCTGGCGGCGCAACTGGGCGCACAGGCGGTCTATGCGGCGCGGGACTATGAGCCGCAAGCCCGGGCGCGTGATTTCCAAGTGCAAACGGCTCTGCTTGCGCAGCAGGCCCGGTTGATCACCCTCAAAGACCACGTGATTTTTGAAGAGCGCGAGGTGCTCACACAAACCGGCAAGCCTTATGGCGTTTTTACTCCTTACATGCGGGCTTGGCTGGCCAAACTAGGGGATGTCCCCCCCAGGGCTTTTGATGAAGTCACGCCACATGCACCGCGCCTCGCGGAGCGCCCCCCGGCCCTGTCCACACCCTTGCCTTCTCTAGGGGACATGGGTTTCGAGCCCGGTAACCTGCCTGATCTGCGCATTCCCACGGGAATGTCGGGGGCAAAAAAACTGCTGGAGGATTTCTGGGAGCGCATGGACCAGTACGAAGAGACGCGCAACTTTCCTTCCGTCAAAGGTCCCAGCTACCTGAGCGTGCATTTGCGCTTTGGCACCGTATCCATCCGACAGTTGGTCGGCTTGGCATTGCAACGACGACTGCAGGGCAGCGAGGGCGCTTCCGTTTGGCTCAGCGAGCTGGTGTGGCGCGATTTCTACTTCCAGGTACTCGCAAATTTTCCGCACGTGGCCGAACACGCGTTCAAGCCCGAATACGACCAGATTGCATGGGAATCAGGCGAGCACGCACAGCAGCTTTTTCAGGCCTGGTGTGGAGGCCGCACCGGCTACCCGCTGGTGGACGCCGCCATGGCCCAGCTCAACCAGACCGGCTACATGCACAACCGCCTGCGCATGGTGGCGGGCAGTTTTCTGGTGAAACACCTGGGGCTGGACTGGCGCTGGGGCGAGCGTTATTTTGCAGAGCAACTCAACGACTTTGACCTGTCTGCCAACAACGGCGGGTGGCAATGGGTCAGCTCCAGCGGCTGTGATGCACAGCCCTACTTCCGCATCTTCAACCCCATTAACCAGAGTGAGAAGTTTGATGCACAAGGCAAGTTCATCAAACGTTACCTGCCGCAACTGGGCGCACTGGATGCCAAATCCATCCACGCGCCCTGGCTCGCAAAGCCACTGGTTTTGGCGGCGGCAGGCGTTACCTTAGGAACGAACTACCCCCACCCCATCGTGGACCATGCCGAGGCGCGGGCACGCACCCTGCAGCGTTATGGGGTGGTCCGCAAAACTCAAGATTCGACCGGTGTAGAGCAGTAACTGCGCACCAGGCCCAGCAGTTCGTCTTCGGAGTAAGGCTTGCCCAGGTAATGGTCTACGCCCAGTTCGCGCGCGTGTTCACGGTGCTTCTCGGCAATGCGCGAGGTGATCATGATGATCGGCAGATCGCGCAGCTTTTCGTCGCCACGGATATTGCGCGCCAGATCAAAACCATCCATACGTGGCATTTCAATGTCGGACAACACCACAGCCGGTTTTTCTTCCTGCAATTTCTCCAGCGCCTGCAAACCATCGGCCGCCAGGGCGACACGGTAGCCTTCGCGCTTGAGCAAGCGCTGGGTCACGCGGCGCACGGTGATGGAGTCATCCACCACCAACACCAGCGGCAACAGGTCCATACCCCCCATCAATGCCGGGTTCTGGCTATCGGCCAAGGCCAAGGTGGCTTCGGTCTGGTTGCCTGAAGACAAACGCAATTGGCGCGCCTGATCGCCATACACCGAGGCCAAAGCCACCGGGTTGTAAATCAGCACCACAGCACCGGACGCGAGCACCGACATACCGGCCAAACCGGGCAGTCGGGCCAATTGTGGGCCGAGGTTTTTGACCACCACTTCGCGGTTGCCCAATACTTCATCCACATGCATGGCCAGACGCTGGCCCGCACTGCGGAATACCGCTACTGGCAAGGTCTTGGTCGGCGCTTCGTGGCTGCGCGAAGACACCTGCAGTAAGGCGCCCGCCCAGAAGAAGGGGATGCGTTCCGCCCCCATGTCAAAACCGTCCGGCTGGTAGGCCTGCTCCAGCGTACTGGCGGGAACGCGCAACACGGTTTCCATCAGATTGGAGGGCACGCCAATGGTGAACTCACCCATACGCAGCATCACCACCTGGGTGACCGCAGTGGTCAGTGGCAAGACCAGCTTGAAGGTACTGCCCTGGCCGGGTTTGGTGGTGGTTTCAATACGCCCGCCCAAGGCGTTGACCTCAGAGCGCACCACATCCATACCGATACCCCGACCGGACAACTCGGTCACCTGCTCTGCTGTCGAAAAACCGGGCATGAAAATCAGATTCGCCGCTTCGTCATCGGACAAAACGTCTCCTGCCTGGATAACACCATTGGCCAGCGCCTTCTCACGGATCTTGTCCAGATGCAAGCCGCCACCGTCATCGCTGAAGGCGACGGACACGTCGTTGCTTTCCTGGTTCACGTGGATGGTGATGGTGCCGGCCGTCGGCTTTTCGGCTTTTCCGCGCACTGCCGCACTCTCAATGCCATGGGCTACCGCGTTGCGCAGCATGTGCTCAAACGCCGGTGTCATGCGGTCCAACACACCGCGGTCCATATCGATGGAACCGCCCACAATGTCCAGCTTGACTTGTTTGCCCGCATCTTTGGCGGCCTGGCGCACTACGCCATACAGGCGATCAGAAATACCTTCAAACTCCACCATACGGGTACGCAGCAAATCGCGTTGCAACTCGCGCGCCTGGCGCCCTTGCGCAATCAGATCGTCTTCGGCGCCTTCGACCGAGCGCTGCAGGTTGCGCTGCACCGTGGCCACGTCATTCACCGACTCGGCCATCATGCGGGTCAACTCCTGCACCCGGGTAAAGCGGTCAAACTCCAGCGGATCAAACGCCTGTGCCGAATCCTTGGTCTGCGCCAGACGCGACTGCATCTGCGACTCCGCCTGCAACTCCACATCGCGCAGTTGCTGGCGCAAACGGTCCAGGTTGCCACCCAACTCGTCCAGCGAAGAACGCAGTTGGCTCAGGCGCGCGTCCATGCGTGAGCGCGTAATCATGACTTCGCCAGCCTGATTGACCAGACGGTCCAGCAACTGGGAACGCACACGTATCGACTGGTTAGCGGTCTGGCGCACGGGCGCATGGGTCATGACCGGCGCAGGCAATTTGATCGCAGTGGTGGTCGCAGCAGATGGGGCACTGCCGCTGGCAGGTGCGGACGCAGAGGTCGGGGCGACTACCTGTGCTGCAGCATCCTCTTCCGCAGGTGCTGCACCCAGGGCCGCAAACGCAGCCTGCAACGTGTCAAAACCTGCCAACAAAGGCTCAAGCTGTACCGACTGCAAAGACTCGGTACCCACTTGCTCAATACTGGACTCCATGCGGTGGGACATTTCCCCCAGGCGCATGGCACCGGCAAGACGCGCACTGCCTTTGAGCGTGTGCAACACACGCAGAATTTCGCTGCGGGCACCCATGTTGTCGGGGTGCGCCACCCATTGGCGCAAGGCGGTGCCCAGTTGGGGCAACAGCTCGGCCGCCTCTTCCTCAAATATGGGGAACAGGTCTTCATCCAGATTGTCCTGGGCATCAATGTCTTCGTCCAGGCCCTGCGCGATATGCAAGGGGGCAGCAGTTGCAACCGGCGCCATAACAGGTATGGCAACAGGTATTTCTTCCACCGCTTCGACTTGCACGGGTACTTCCGTGTCCAAGGCTTCTGTCACTGGGGCTTCCGTATCCTGCGCTTCCAGCTCGATCACGGAAGACACATCTTCTTCCTGGGGCGCAGTTTCCAGTGAGGGAGCAGGGAACTCCGTTTCGGTGATGGCCTGCAAGGCCGCCATAATCGATTCGTCCGACTCCTTGAGGAAGCCAGCTGCAAATTGGTGCAACAGACGACGGATATCTTCGGCTGCGTTGTTGAACACCTGGGCCACTTCGGGCGATCCCTGCTGGTGCAACTGCACATGCTGCAAGGCCTGCTCCAGCGAACGCGCCATTTCCGAAAGGGCCGTAAAACCCACGGTGGCAGAGCTACCGAGCAGCGAGTGGGCCAGGGCTACCGCTGTATCCGGCAGAGTGCGGTGCAACTCCATGCCCCATTCGCTCAACTCGGTCTGCAAACGGCGCGACCATTCATCTGCTTCGTTGAGGTAGACGTTGTAGAGCGGAATGCTCAGGCGCAGCGATCCAATAACTTTGACCTGCTCTTCAGCTGCACCTTGCGCATCGGCCGCTGGTTCGCTGCTGGCATCTGCCACGGGAGGTACTTCCAGATGGTCCAGCGAGGCCTGCGGGGCTGCGTCAGCAGCCGGGAAATCCAAATCTCCAAAATCAAAATCTTCGAGCGCAACATCCTGAACCTCAACACCTGTGCGGAGATCTTCGGCAGAGTGGTCGGCGGCCTGTGTCTGGATGGCCTGGGTGCGTTCAAAACTGGCCGTCCGGGTCATTTCGAAATCCGGCAGTTTTTCGTCCAGGGACGGCAGCAAACCGTCGATCAACTGGGTAGACGCGAATTCGGTTCTCGGTGCAGCGCTGCCAAAGTCCAGACTGTCCACCAACTGCGTCGATGCGAAATCCGGTTTCGGCGGCTCGACACCAAAGTCCAGGCTGTTGACCAGTTGGGTAGACGCGAACTCCACCGGCGCAGGCGCAGCAGGCTCCTCTTCGTCAAACATCTCTGTAGACACGAAGTCAGGCTGAAGCTCCTCGTCAACCACATCCGCAGCCAGCGCCACTTCGGGAAATGACTCGACTTCGTCGGGTACGGCGTCGCTCGCAGGAGGCAACTCCACCACCTCTGGTTCACCCGGTGTGTGCAGCAAGACCAATTCGCCATTCAGACGCAAGCCATCCGAGGAATTACGGAAGTTCTGCGCATCCCATTCCACGCCGGTGTCCGCTGCTATATCTTCAACCCAGCGCCCAAAGGCGAGCATCGCACTGGTGGACAAGGTAATCAGTTCATCACTGGCAGGGCGTTGCTCTGCCAGCCATGTGTTGAGCAATTGCTCAAATGACCACGCGGCTTCGCCAAACTCGTTAAGCCCCACCATGCGCGAACTGCCCTTGAGCGTGTGAAAGGCACGCCGCAAAGTCGTCTGCTCTGCCAGGTTGGACGGATCTACGGCCAGCGCCTTGACAGCGGCCAACCCGTTGTGAACGACTTCACGGGCCTCTTCCAGGAAGATGTCCCGCAATTCGCTGCCATCATCGTCTTCCGTGGCCTGGGTTACAGGCCCGGGGTCCGCAACGGCTACAGGCACAGCGATCTCTGGGGCGACCACCGCGGCCGGAGCCACTTCAGGCACTGGCGCTGGTCGGGGTGTCAGCAGAACCGTGGTGTCCGCCGTAAAGTCAATCGCCACGGGCTCTGGAGCGGCTACCCGTTCACGTCCCATCAAGGGTTTGAATTCACCCAGCTCCTCATCGTAGATAAACAGCTTCTTCGCCAAAGTCCGCTGATAACTCAGCATGTCAATCAGGAAACCCATCGCTCCCAGACTGCTGCCCAATTTCTCGAAAATACCGGTGCGGGCGGTGGCTTCGTCCACGTCGTCCACCAAGAACTGCTCCACGCTGGCGCGCATGCGCAGCGCGGCCAGCGACGGCTGGTCCAGACCCAGCACCGAGAACACGCCCCGCATTTGTGCCAACTGGCTTGGCACTTCACGTAAAGGGGTCTTGTCCTGCGGACTGCGGAAAAACTGGTCCAGAGACTTTTCTACCTCGCCCAGCGTGGTCCGCAACTCGTCCACCACACTGCCCATGGTCTGACGGTCGCTGACCCGGCGGTACAACTCCTCCATCCAGGCTTCCATGGGCTCTGATTCCGCACCCGCGATGACATGCTGCAAGCGCAACGCCAGGCGCCCGCTGCGATCCGCCATGTGACTGTCTGTCGGGTCCATGTCCTCGTAGGCGGCTTCCAGGTACAGCACCGCTGTAGCCACCTCCATCGCAACGGCAGGTGCCGGTGCCGCGCCGGAGCGCAATGTCGCATCGATCGCCTGGTTGAGGGCCAGGGCCAGTGCACTGCTCTCGGGGTGCAACTTGACCACCGAGTCTGCGACCGACGCAAACTGCTCCGCAGCTACCTTGAGCCGATTGGTATCACCACCCGCCAGAGCCGACCAGGTTTCTGCTGCAGATGCAATTCGCTTGCGCGCCAATACCAGCAATGCCGGGTCAAAGCGCCCGAACTGCTCGGTTTCATAGTCCACCACCTTTGGCGCATTCAGTCCATACGCTGCCCTGACTGCACGCAGTGCAGGAACACTCTGATCTTCTGCTGGAGCAGACAGAGAGCAAAAGAACAACAGGTCCTGCGCCAGACGCTCGGAAATATCCGGCTCTCCGCGTGCCAATGTGGCGTACTGCTGCAGCACACGCGAGGCCGCACGTTTGGTGTAGACGTCTGCCGGGCTGAGTCCCTTGGACGCCGCTTCAAAGAAGGCCTCTGCAATGGTCCAGAAGCTGCGTGATTCCAATGCTTTCTGGTCCTGGGCCAGCCCGGAGCACAGGCTCGCCATGCGTTTGGCCGCAGCAGCATCACCTGTCTTTACCCATTTGAGGACCAGACGGTCCATTTGGCTGCGCAATTCCGGCGCATAGGCCAGGGGCTCCACTTGCTGCAAAGGCAGTGGTACCCAGCGCCATTCCACGGGCCACAGGTCTGCGGGGTGGATACGATCGGCTCCGGCCAACTCCTGCACCGCACGGTACTGGGGAAACAGGGCCACAGAAGAAGCGCTCTTGCCCTTGAGCACGCCTTCAAGGTATTCGGTTAACGCAAAGCTGGCGCGCTCGATCTTGGCGGCAGCATCGTCGCTGCACAACTCGGGGCGTTGCACATACTTTTGCGCCACGGCCTCCATGGCAAGCAACACCTTGGCGGGCGCGCCCAGGCCCACCATTTCCAGCGCCCCCACCGCCTGGTGCAACTGCTGACGCGCAATACGCAAGTGGCTGGCATCCAGTTCGGTCAAGTCGGAGCCACGTGCCAGTTCTGCGTCACGCACAAACCGGCGCATGGCCTTGGTCGCGCCCTCCAGGGACTTTCGCAGCTCATCCAGCACCCACGCCAAAGGCCCCAGGTCATTGACCGCTAATTCATTGTCTGCAGACGCGGCAGGATTCGATGACATGGGTTCAAGCTCTCCTGGATTTCACGGTGGCGGGCAGTGGCGGACTTGGCGCGCGCAAAGCTCAGGCAATTTTGAAACGGGATACCGACTGCCGCAATTCTTCCGCCATGCGTGACAACTCACGCACCTGGTTGGCAGTGACACGCGTACCTTCACCGGTTTGCTCCGTCACCGCAAAAATGTGCTGGATGTTGTCGGCCACTTCATTGGCCAAACCGGCTTCGCGCGATGCGGAGCTGGAAATCTGCTCAATCAGATCGGCCACCCGGCGTGACACACGGTCAATTTCCGACAGGGCGGTACCTGCGTTATCGGACAGCTTGGCTCCTTCCACCACACCCTGGGTGGAACGTTCCATAGCGCCGATGGCATCCTGCGTATCCGTTTGAATGGCCTTCACCAGCGCCGAAATCTGGCGCGTCGCATCGGCAGAACGCTCCGCCAGACGCTGCACTTCTTCCGCCACCACCGAGAAGCCGCGACCGGCTTCTCCGGCAGACGCCGCCTGAATGGCTGCATTCAAGGCCAGCACGTTGGTCTGCTCGGTAATATCAGAAATCAGTTCGGTAATTTCACCAATCTCCTGCGAAGACTCGCCAAGCCGCTTGATGCGCTTGGAGGTTTCCTGGATCTGGTCACGGATGGAGTTCATACCGCCGATGGCGTTTTGCACCGCCTTGAGACCGGTTTCCGCAGCCTGCAAGGACTGGCGCGCCACACGGGCCGATTCCTGGGCCTGGGCGGACACGTCATTAATACGTCCGGCCATGTCCACAACCGACTTGCCGGTCTCGCGAATCTCGTGCAGTTGCTCATTGGAGGCAGCCAGCAATTCAGTCGATGTGGCGTCCACGTCGGCCGTGGTCTGCGCCACGCGGGACGCTGTGTTCTGTACGTTGGCCACCAGCGAGCGCAACTCTTCCACCGTGTAGTTCACCGAGTCGGCGATAGCGCCGGTAATGTCTTCGGTCACCGTGGCTTCCTGGGTCAAATCACCCTCCGCAACCGTTTGCAATTCGTTCATCAACCGCAAAATGGCGGCCTGGTTGGCATCATTCACACGTTTGGCTTCCTGCTCCTGGCGCTCGGCTTCCAGACGCTGGTCTTCCGCGTTCACCTGGCGCTTGCGGCTGTCTTGCAGCTGCACGTAGGACAAACCACCCGCGCAAGCCAATGCCAGCAACGCAGCGGCCACCAATACGGCCAAGGAACCGCCACCGATACCGGTTTGGCTGGACAGCTTGCCCTGCAGCTCTTCCAGATTGCGGCGCAGCGGCTCGCTGTCGGCAATGATGGCGCCCTGCGCTTCACGCGCAGACACCAAGCCCTGCAAGTTGCTCAAAATCGCGCCCGCCTGTACACGGGTCTCCTCATACATCTGGATCAGGGCTTCGAGTTGCTCACGGGTAGCGGCGTCTTTGACGGGGCTCAGGCGCAACTCGGGGCTGCCATTCAGCAACCCTTGGGAAATTTCCTTGAAGGTATTCAAATCCTTACCCAACAGGAACACGGCTTCGGGGCTAACGCCATCTGCCGTCAAAAACTCATTGGACGATTTGCCAATACGCTGGGTCAACATCACCAGTTGGCCCACTGCAGAAATTTCCACGGCTGGCGCGTTCTGCTGCAGCTTCAGCGAGGAAATGGTTTCGGCGATTTCCAGCAAATCCGAAGACTGGCGGTTAATCAGGCGCAGGGCCGAACTGATCTGGGTGAGAATTTTTTCCTGCCCCATCACCACCTTGGCACTTTTTTCGGCACGGTCCACCAAAGGCATGACCTTGTCGAGTTCCGGCCGGTAGCTGTCATCGAGCGCGCTCAAGCGCAGCTCGTCGTTGCCCGACATCAGACCACGCGTGGTTTTGGCCAAAACGCTGGTACTTTCCGACACGTCGGGGAAGGCCTGCGCACTCCCCACCAAAGCTTGCGAAACCGACTTGGCCAAACGTTGCGACTGCATCAGGGACTGGCCCAACGCGCCAAGCTGCTGTGCCACTTTATCCGACTGACCCAGCGTATAAAACGTCACACCAGCCAACAGAAGCAGGGATGCACCGAGCAACACAGACAACGTACGCTGGTGCTCCACCACCGTGCGGGTACCCAGGCCCGGGATTGCGATCTGCTCACCGCGCTCTGCGGGCACATCCGCCAAAGCGTCTTTCGCATCTCCACTGCGCTCCGCCGCTGGCATCTGCGCGACTTGCACCGTTTCAACCTCGGCCATGTCACTGGAACCATCGGGCATGGCCAGGCTCAGGCGTGAATCCAGCTCGGATTCAGACGGCTTTTTGGAGAACAGGTTTTTCAGTTGATCAACGACGGACATGGTGCGGCCTTAACAGTGAACTAAGCGCTAATGCTCAAAAATTGGGAGGTTTGGGACAGGGTACGCAGATTGACTTCTTGCCAATGCTCCCCCGCAGCATCAACAAATCGGTTGCCAAAATAAGCGGGGGCAGAGGCCTCAGCCGCGGAGGATGAACTGAAGGCATCTGCGCCGCGCAGGCCCAGCAGGCCATCGACCTGCAGAGCGCAGTTCACGTCCAGTGCCGCGTTCAGCGTCACCACGCTGGGCTCTGTGGAGGCCGGTTCGTTGCGGGCAATGCCGTCTTCAGCCACATAGGCCGCCAGATCCACCACCCCAAACAAACCGCCCCGGATATTCAATACACCGCGAAACCACGCCCGCGCATACGGCACGGACTGCAGGTTGGCCAGCGGGAAAATTTCACCGGACTGGCCCAGCGGAAAAAGATAGTTGCGCCCGCCGGCACGCACGGCAAGCCATGCAACGGACATACCCTCGGTGCGGGCCGCCTGCAAGCGGCTGGCCAGTCGAGCCTGGAGTTCTCTGAGTGCTTCTCGGTTGGCCATGGATTCAGCGAATCAACCCAGCGCCTTGATCTTGGCAAACAGCTCGGCAGCGTCCACCGGCTTGGTGATGTAGTCGCGTGCACCCTGGCGCATGCCCCACACCCGGTCGGTCTCCAAACTCTTGCTGGTGCAGATGATGATGGGAATGTCGGTGTACTCGGGCGTACGGTTGATGGAACGGGTCAACTGGAACCCGTTCTGGCCTGGCATGACCACGTCCATCAGGATCAGGTCGGGCTTGTCTTCGCCCAGGCGCTTGAAAGCGTCGTCTGCATTTTCAGCGGTGCGCACGCTGTAGCCGTTTTTCTGGAGCAAATCCGTCAGAAACATCAACTCGGTCTTCGAGTCATCAACGATCAATACTTTGGTTATGGACATCAGGTAGCTCCTTGCAAAACAGCGCCGAACTGCTGCACTGCCTGCAACAACTGGTCTTTGGTAAAAGGTTTGGTCAAATAGTCCTGCGCGCCCACCATGCGGCCGCGGGCCTTGTCAAAAACGCCGTCCTTGCTGGACAGCATGATCACCGGCACGGCGGAAAACTTGGCATTGCGTTTGATGATGGCGCAAGTCTGGTAGCCATCCAGACGGGGCATCAGGATGTCACAGAAAATCAGGTGCGGCTGGTAGTCATTGACCTTGGCCAGCGCATCGAAGCCGTCTTCGGCCAGCATCACCTCGTGACCTCCCTGCTTGAGGAAGATTTCGGCGCTGCGCCGAATGGTGTTGCTGTCGTCGATAACCAGGACTTTGAAAGTTGATCCGGGGGTACTCACAAGGCCTTGCTCCTGAAGTGGCGTTTGCTTAGACAGACAGTCTGCACTGTCTTATCGCAGCACTCTCAAATTTGAACCATTTCAAAATCTTCCTTGCGCGCGCCGCATTCGGGGCACGTCCAGTTCATGGGCACATCGGCCCACAAGGTACCGGGAGCGATTCCATGATCGGGGGCACCAGTGGCCTCGTCATAGATCCAACCGCAAATCAGACACATCCAAGTCTTAGTATCAGTCACAGCTTATAGGGCCTTCGAATAGAATGCAACGATTGTATAGAGGCAGTCCCGGCAAAACGCCCGGCGCCCCAACGAAAGACGCCATTCTGCCTGAGGACAAACCCGAAGACAGACCCACCCATGCAGGCATCCAACACCCCCACCCCAGAAACCGAAGAAGACGCCGATGACACCGTCTCCGCATGTGTCATGGTGTTCAACGCCAACGACCCCAGCGGTGCAGGCGGAATCACTGCAGACCTGACGGCCATCGCGTCGGTCGGCGCCCATGCACTGCCGGTGGTTACCGGCGCGTATGCCCGCGACACCACCGAGGTGGTGGACCATTTCGCCTTTGACGATGAGGCTGTGACCGAGCAGGCACGCACCATTCTGGAAGACGTGCCGGCCCAGGTTTTCAAGGTCGGGTTTGTCGGCACCCCGGAGAATCTGAGCGCCATCGCCGAGCTGGCTTCGGACTACGCCGATGTGCCGCTGGTGGCCTACATGCCCGATCTCTCGTGGTGGGAAGAAGACCAGATCGACCTGTACCTGGACGCCTGCAACGAGCTACTTTTGCCCCAGACAACGGTGTTGGTTGGAAACCACAGCACACTCTCTCGCTGGCTCCTGCCGGACTGGACTTCCGAGCGCAGCCCCACGGCACGCGACATCGCCAAGGCCGCCCACGAGTTTGGCGTGCCCTACACCCTGGTCACCGGCATCCCCCTGCCCGATCAATTCATCGACAACGTGTTGTGCTCCCCCACCGCGGTGTTGTGCAGCAACAAATTCGAACGCTTCGAAGCCGTGTTTGCCGGCGCAGGCGACACGCTGAGTGCGGCACTGGCCGCGCTGATTGCCACCGGCAGCGAGCTGTCCGAAGCCGCCACCGAAGCCCTGGGCTACCTGGACCGTTGCCTGGAAAGCGGTTTCCGCCCTGGCATGGGCCAGGTCATCCCTGACCGCCTGTTCTGGGCGCACGATGACGACGACGAAGAGCCTCCCGAATCCGCATTTGAAATCTCGCCCAATGACACTCGCCACTGATTCCACTATCGACCGCAACCAGCAACTCTTTGATCGCGCCCGCCAGGTCATTCCCGGCGGCGTCAACTCGCCGGTGCGCGCCTTCAAGGCCGTCGGAGGAACGCCCCGTTTTATCCAGCGGGCCCAGGGCGCCTACTTCTGGGACGCCAACGGCAAACGCTACATCGACTACATCGGCTCCTGGGGCCCCATGATCCTGGGCCATGGCCATCCGGCGGTGGTGGAAGCCGTGCAAAAGGCCGTGCTCGAAGGCTTCTCTTTCGGCGCCCCCACCGAACGCGAAGTGGAACTGGCCGAAGCGATTCTGGAGCGCGTGCCCAGCATGGACATGGTGCGCCTGGTCAGCAGCGGCACCGAAGCCGGCATGAGCGCCATCCGCCTGGCGCGCGGCGCCACGGGCCGCAGCAAGATTTTGAAATTTGAAGGCTGTTACCACGGCCATGCAGACGCGCTGCTGGTTAAAGCTGGCTCGGGTCTGGCCACCTTTGGCAACCCCACCAGCGCCGGCGTGCCGCCCGAGGTCGTGCAGCACACGCTGGTACTCGAATACAACAACATCCAGCAACTGGAAGAAGCTTTCGCGCTGCACGGCAAGGAACTGGCCTGCCTGATGATCGAGCCGATTGCCGGCAACATGAACTTCGTGCGCGCCAGCGTGCCCTTCATGCGGCGCTGCCGCGAGCTGTGCACGCAGTACGGCGCGTTGTTTGTGTTTGACGAGGTGATGACCGGCCTGCGCGTGGCGCTGGGCAGCGCACAGAGCGTCTACGCCCGCAGCATCCCCGGTTTTGAGCCCGACATGACGGTGCTGGGCAAAGTCATTGGCGGTGGCATGCCGCTGGCGGCTTTTGGCGGCAAGCGCGCCGTGATGGAGCAGCTCGCGCCACTGGGCCCGGTGTACCAGGCCGGCACCCTGTCAGGCAACCCGGTGGCCACCGCTTGCGGGCTGGCCACGCTGAAGGAAATTGGCAAACCCGGCTTCTACGAAGAGCTGGGCCGCAAGGCCCAGTTGCTGATCAGCGGCCTGCAAGGCGCGGCTGATAAAGCGGGTGTGGATTTCTGTGGGGACAGCGAAGGCGGCATGTTCGGCTTCTTCCTGTTCAAGGAATTGCCGCAAAACTACGCCAAGGTGATGACCACCGACAACGCCCGTTTCAACACCCTGTTCCACGGCCTGCTGGACCGCGGCGTCTACATCGCCCCGGCGCTGTACGAAGCCGGCTTCATGAGCGCAGCGCACACCGATGCGGACATTGCAGAGACCGCGGCGGCGGCGGCGGACGTGTTCAAATTGCTATCAAAATAGAAGCTGGCTGCGCATAATCCACGGGGGCTAGAGGCCAATTTGGCATCTAGCCTTTGTTTTTTGGCACGCGCTGGATTTGCCCGCAAGCGTCACTCGCCCACGTAGTTCTCGGGAAAAAAGTGACGTTCGATCAGCTCGATCAGGATGTGCAGCACCTTGATGTGCAGCTCCTGCACACGGTCTGCGTATTTGCCGCCGGGCGTGCACACATAAACGTCGCTGAGCGGCTCCAGTTTTTCGCTGCGTTTGCCGCTGAGGATGATGACTTTCATGCCCAGCGCCTTGGCGGCCTCGGCGGCCTTGATCACGTTTTTGCTGGTGCCGCTGGTGCTCAGGGCCACCAGGCAATCGCCGGGGCGGCCATGGCCTTCGATGTAGCGGGCAAACACGTTGTCATACCCGTGGTCGTTGCCGACACAGGTCAGGTGTCCGGCGTCGCTGATGGCGGTAGCCCCCAGCGCCTTGCGGTCCTTGCGGTAGCGGCCGGTCAACTCTTCGGCAAAGTGCATCGCATCACACATGGAGCCACCGTTACCGCAGGAGTACACGCGCCCCTGCTTTTCAAACGTGGCAATCAGCAACTGCGCTGCTTGCTCCACGGTGGCCAGTGCGGCCGGGTTGGCCAGCAAGGCGGCCAGTGCGGAGGACGCCTCTTGCAGGCTCGATTCGATATGGTGTTTCATGGAGTGATTGTCCCCAATTACGTCGAAGCAGCGCGGTAACGACCGGAACGACTATTTGGAAACTATGGTCTTGCCGATCGGGGCCAGTGCAATCAGCGCCAGTTTGACGTGCTGAATACCAAACGGGATGCCAATGATGGTGACAAAACAGGCCAGCGCCGACACCAAATGCCCGATGGCCAGCCACCAACCTGCCAACACAAACCAGATCACATTGCCCACCAGCCCCAAAGCGCCCGTGCCAATGTCATCTTGTTGCGTCAGGTCCTTGCGGCTCACAGCCTCTTTGCCGAACGGCAGAAACGCAAACTGCCCAATCACAAAACACGCCTTGGCCCACGGCAAGCCCACGATGGTGATGGCGGCGATTGCACCGGCCAGCCACCAACCGGCGCCCATCAGGAAGCCGCCAAAGATAAACCAGAAAATATTGCCGATGGTGCGCATGGTGTGAAAGCAGGTAGTGATTCGGTACAGCGCATCGTACCCGTTGGCCAACACGTGCCAGGTACCAAGCACATTGCATGCTTGGGGCAGGTTGCCTTCATCAAGGCGTCAAATGCAGCCATCAGAGGGCGTTCACTTCATCTGCCCACACTTCAAACCGCTTCAAGGTGTTGGGCCCAAACGTGCTGATCAGTGCCACATCGCAGGCATCGCGGCCCCTGGCCATGAGTACACGGCCAATGCGGGGCGTGTTGTTACGCGCATCAAAGGTGTACCAACGGTCCCCCAGGTAGGCCTCGAACCAGCCAGCAAAGTCCATGGGTGCGGGCACCTGCGGGATGCGGATATCACCCAGGTAACCGGTGCAATAGCGCGCCGGTATGTTCATGCAGCGGCAAAAAGCAATCGCCAGGTGGGCGTAGTCGCGGCACACGCCCTGGCCTTCGCGGTAGGCCTCCCATGCGGTGCGTGTGCGTCGGGCGTGCTGGTAGCCAAACGTGATGTGTTGGTGCACAAAGTCGCAAATCGCCTGCACCCTCGCCCAGCCGGTGGGGCCGCCGCCAAAGTGCGACCAGGCAATATCCGCCAGCTGATCGGTCTCCACATACCGGCTGCCCAGCAGGTAGACCAGCGTGGACTCCGGCAGGTACTCCACCGGCACCTGCATGGCGTCATAGGCCACCACATCGGGCAAACCACTGTCGTAGACCCGCGTATCAGCGCGCATCACGAACTTGCCCTGGGGTGCAACGAGGCGGCTACACCAGTTGCCAAACAAGTCACGGTAGACCGTCACCGGCACCGAGGGATACGTCATCAGATGGTCCGGATAGACCAGGTCGCCCGAGCGCGAGTAATGGATGTTCAACGCCAGAATCATCGGCGTCGGAGCGGGGCATTCGTACTCCATCTCAAACCCCACCCGGATCTGCAGGCCTGTGAGCGGCCGCGGAAAAGGGGGCTGCGGGTGTTCGCCCGACGGGTGTTGCGCCTGAAAGTACATGGTGCAGGTGGAGGCAACCTGCGCCGGCAAGGGGTCTGGCCAGCCACCAGGACAAGCCCCAGGGTTAACCCCAGTGTAGGCCGCAATGTGCAACCCGGGTTGTCTGTTTCACAAACACCCCGATACGCGGCGCACCGGTCTTGCCATGCTGCAGGCTAGAAAACTTGAGAGTTTGAAGAAGCGACCGGTATGCTCAAGTTGCTATCGAAGTAGTAGCTGATTGCGCAGTTTCCATGCGGGCTAGAGGCCTATTTTGTACTTAACTTCCGGCTTGCTGGCGTAGACCTCGCATAGGGAGGGCGGCGCATTTTGTGCTATCCGGCTCACGCGCGCTGGCTGGCTTTTGGGGCTTGCTGGCGTTGCGGCCTTAACACCGTGGCTGGCTAGCCTGCTCTGTGGCAACCGCGAATAGAGCCTGCGTTTGCAAGCCACACCACCCGCCTTCAGAAACGTATTGGAGCGGGATTTGAAACTTCCGATTCAGAATGGCAGCGGGCCTAGACATTGTTGTTCAACCCGCGCCAGAGCGGACTTTGGCAACCAGTTGGTTAAAGCGTATGCCCGTTATGGGCGGTGATGGGAAATCCAAGTCACCTGCTATTTATCGGAAATATCTCTGATCATGGCCTTATAGGCGTCAGAAACTTTAATTTTGTCTAGTGCCTTCTGCCAACGCGTGATTTCCGCATCAGGAATGTCTTTGCTGCAAGCAATATAGGCCGGTAATTCGACAAACTTAACTGGAGTTCGAACCACGGCTTCAAGCGAGTAATTCATTTGCTTCAGTACATGTATCACACCCAAAGGTGAATCGCTAATAGCCAAGTCGCACCGGCCGTTTATCAACATTTTGTAGATAGACGAACCTTTGGCTGCAGATGGGTTGAGGTTGGAAAACCCGGCCGCCACGAGACGGTCAAATACCAATCCAGCTTGTCGAGTGCAAATTGAGTGGACTTTCTTCGCATCCTCGAGCGTCGAAATTACCAGAGGATCGCCTTTCTTTTTATAGAAATATATCGAGCTATCAACCAGCGGGCCAACCCATTTGTACTTTTCCTCACGTTCAGCGGTTCTCAGCATCGTGATCATCATGGTTCTTGGGTTGCCTTCCAGCATTAACTTCGCGCGCATGCTCGGAAAAATTTGAATTTCGATGTCGGCCTTTAGATCTTTGGCGATCGCCCTGGCAATGTCTACCGAAAATCCCTTCAGAGAACCATTTTCACTATAGTTATACGGAGCCCACTCCTCCGTGACGATGTTCAACTTCTCATCATCCGCCCAAGAGGATTCAACCAAGACGGACAAGAAGACGAATGCGATTACGCACCAAATCCGTCTTACTCTCCAATGAAAATTCACCGCCATAGTCGACCGCCCTTCTGCATACCCAAATCCATTTAGGCCAAGCGCCAATCAGTAATCCAACCAAGTTGGTATTGGACTGTACTCCTGCAAACGCGGATGTATAGAGTCGACAGTGAATGGTGAGTTGTCGCAACTTATGGCTGTTGCCGCCACAAAGTGAACGTATGCGGAGAGTAGATCATCCCGCCACAACGCTGACGAAATTTATCGACTGCAAACGCGGCCAACTTGACGTCTACGAATGCCCGTTGACTGGCACAAAGACTGACCTCCCGTAAACCGACGTTGACGTACGACTGCTTCCGCCGCAATTCTGACGGTCATCACTTGGCCTGCATATCCCCCATACGGGTGATTCTTAAAGCATCTTCTTACACAGCAAGATCGTCGATGGGTTGGCGGTGGATCGGGTGTCGCTTCGTCGGCACCGCCCACCCGCCGGCACGCAACACACTGCAAGCCGATCAACCCACTATCAAAATAATAGCTGCTCGCGCATATTCCAAAAGGGCTACAGGCCGATTTGACATAAAAAAGCCACCCGAAGGTGGCTCTTGCATTCCGGTACCAACCGCCGACTAATCCACGCGCGCGCCCGTGGCTTTCACCACAACTTCGTACTTGGCGCGCTCTGCCTTCATCAGGGCGTCAAACGCAGCCGGTGTGGTCGGTGTGGGCTCTGCCAGCAGATTGGCGAAGCGGGTTTTGGTTTCGGGTGACTGCAGCGCGGCCACAAAGGCGTGGTTCAACTCGGCAATACGCTCTTTGGGCGTACCGGCAGGTGCCACCAGTCCCCACCAGGTGTCGATAGAAAAGCCTTTGAGCGTTTCCGAGATGGCGGGGATGTCGGGCAACGCACTGCTGCGTTGTGCGGAGGTGACCGCTAGGGCCTTGAGTTTGCCGGAGCGGATGTTGGGCGCGGCCGTGGCCAGGTTGTCCAGGTTGTAGTCCACCTGCCCACTCAGCAAGGCCAGTTGCGCCGGGTTGCCACCGTTGTACGGGATGTGCAGCGCAAAGATGCCGGCTTCCTTCTTGAACATTTCGCCGGCCAGATGGCCTGCGCTGCCATTGCCGCCACTGCCGTAGTTGAGCTTGCTCGGGTTCGCCTTGGCGTACGCAATCAGATCGGCCAGCGTCTGGATATGCAGACGCTGCGCGGTCTCTGCATTCATGACCAGCACATTAGGCACACGCACCATTTGGGTAATGCCCGCAAAGTCGGTGGCGGCGTTGTAGGGCATCTTGGCAAACAGCCACGGATTCACCGCATGGGTCGCGGTGGCGGCAATGCCAATGGTGTAGCCATCGGGTGCGGCTTTGGCAACCGCATCGGCACCGATATTGCCGCCCGCACCGGCGCGGTTGTCCACCACCACCGTGCCCAGGCTGTCTTTGACCATCTCCGCCAAAACGCGCGCGGTGATATCCAGCGGGCCACCGGCCGGATAAGGAACGATCAGGCGAATCGGTTTGTTGGACGATTGCGCCCAGACACCCGACGCCGCCAACAACAGCGCAACGCCTGCGGAAAGAATTTTGGAAGCCAACATGGTTCTGCTCCTCTTAGTGGCGGAAGTGGCGCACGCCGCTGAACACCATGGACACGCCGTGCTCGTTCGCCGCGTCAATAACTTCCTGGTCGCGCATGGAGCCGCCGGGCTGGATGACACAGGTGGCGCCCTGGTCGACCACCACGTCCAGGCCGTCGCGGAAGGGAAAGAAGGCGTCGCTGGCGACCACGGTGCCTGCCAGCGACAAATTCGCGTGACCGGCCTTGATGGATGCAATACGGGCCGAGTCCAGGCGGCTCATCTGGCCAGCGCCCACGCCCATAGTCATGCCGCCCTTGCAGAAAACGATGGCGTTGGACTTGACATACTTGGCGACCGTCCAGGCAAACAGCAGGTCATTC
This sequence comes from Rhodoferax saidenbachensis, assembly GCF_001955715.1. Classification (NCBI taxonomy): domain Bacteria; kingdom Pseudomonadati; phylum Pseudomonadota; class Betaproteobacteria; order Burkholderiales; family Comamonadaceae; genus Rhodoferax; species Rhodoferax saidenbachensis. Next base: position 3,536,529 of record NZ_CP019239.1, read on the forward strand.
AGCTCTTCGGCCGTGGGTTGCTTGGTAGTCACCACTTTCAAATCGGACAGAGCCAGTTCGTGGTTGTCGGCCGTTTGCAGCAGGATGCCGGAGCCGATGCGTTTCATGTCCATCGCATTGCGGCCGTTGTCCCATGCGGTGCTACCGCCCTTTGGCAGGTCGATCTGCAAGATGCGCACATTGACCTTGGTCTTGAAGACTTCCAGCGCGGCAGGTGTGAAGCTGGGGGCCATCAGCACTTCAACGAACTGCTTGGACATTTGTTGGGCTGCCGCTTCGTCCAGCTCGGTGTTCAGCGCGATGATGCCGCCGAACGCGGATGTAGGGTCGGTCTGGAAGGCCTTGCTGTAGGCCTCCAGCGCGTTGGCACCAATCGCCACGCCGCAGGGGTTGGCATGTTTGACGATCACACAAGCCGGTGTGTCAAAGCTCTTCACACATTCCCAGGCCGCATCGGCGTCGGCAATGTTGTTGTAGCTGAGTTCCTTGCCTTGCAATTGTTTGGCGGTGACCAGCGAGCCCGGTGCGGGATACAGGTCGCGGTACAGCGCGGCCTGCTGGTGGCTGTTTTCGCCGTAACGCAGGTCTTGCACCTTGACGAAGCGGCCGTTGCTCTGGCCGGGGAACAGGTCCAGTGTGGGTGCAGCGTCGCCTGCGGGAACGGTCTCGCCAATTTGAATCGCAGACAAATAGTCGCTGATGGCGCCGTCGTACTGGCTGATGCGGTTGAACGCGGCAATCGACAGACCCAGCTTGGTCTTGTCGCTCACCTTGCCGGATTCCTTGAGTTCGGCAATCACCGTGGCGTACTGCGACGCATCGGTCAGCACGGCCACGTCTTTCCAGTTCTTGGCCGCGCTGCGCACCATGGCGGGGCCGCCGATGTCGATGTTTTCGATCGCGTCTTCGAGCGTGCAGCCAGCCTTGGCGACGGTCGCTTCAAACGGATACAGGTTCACCACCAAAAAATCAATGGTGTTGATGGCGTGTTCTTTCAGTGCCGCCATGTGTGCAGGAACGTCGCGGCGCGCCAACAGGCCGCCGTGCACGCGCGGGTGCAGCGTCTTGACGCGGCCGTCCAGCATTTCGGGGAAGCCGGTCATCTCAGCCACTTCGGTCACGGGCAGGCCCTTCTCGGCCAGCAGCTTGGCCGTGCCGCCGGTGGAGAGCAGCTTGATGCCCTGCGCGTGCAGTGCCTGGGCGAGTTCAAAGATGCCAGTTTTGTCAGAGACTGACAAAAGTGCTGTTTGGGGTGCGTTCATGAAAGTTCAGTCCAATGTAAAAAACGGGGGCACCAACAGGGCGCCGTGTGCGTGTCGGCTCAGCTGATCAGCTTGTGTTCGAGCAGCTTCTTGCGCAGGGTGTTGCGGTTCAGGCCCAGCCACTGGGCGGCTTTGGACTGGTTGTTTTCGGCGTGTTCCATCACCACTTCGAGCAGCGGTTTTTCAACGGCCCGCACAAACATCTCATGCATGCCGTCGGGCTCGGTACCGCGCAGGTCCTTGAAGTAGCCCTCCAGGCTGGTGCGCACACATTCCTCGATGTGCTTCTTGCTCATGTTGTCAGTTCCATCATGTCCTGTCCCCTTGTATCGAACTCAGCAGGCCCAGCAGCGGGAATGCGGTCCATTTTTTCGTTCAAACCATCCATAAAACGTTCCACCGCAGCCACCTGGGCCACACTGTCTTCCAGCAAGTTCATCTGCAGGCGGAAGTCTTCCCCGCCGGGCAATTCACGTACATACCAGCCAATGTGTTTGCGTGCCGAACGCACCCCAATGAACTCGTCGTACAGGCTGTAGTGGTCGTACAGATGCTCCACCAGCAGGCGTTTGACATCGCTCACCAGCGGTGGTGCAAGGTGCGTGCCAGTGGCCAGGAAGTGGGCGATCTCGCGGAAGATCCACGGCCTGCCCTGCGCCGCGCGGCCAATCATCACGGCATCGGCGCCGGTGGCGGCCAGCACATCACGCGCCTTTTCGGGCGTGGTGATGTCGCCATTGGCCACCACGGGCACACGCACGGCGGCTTTCACGGCGGCAATGGTGTCGTACTCGGCCTGGCCCTTGTAGCCCTGCTCGCGCGTGCGGCCGTGCACCGCAAACATCTGCACACCGGCATTCTCGAAAGCGCGTGCCAGCGTGACGGCATTCTTATGGGTCTGGCACCAGCCGGTGCGCATCTTGAGCGTGACCGGCACATGGCGCGGCGCGCAGGCCTGCACCACCGCCTCGACGATGGACAGCGCCAGCGCCTCGTCCTGCATCAGCGCAGAGCCAGCCCATTTGTTGCAGACCTTCTTGGCCGGGCAGCCCATGTTGATGTCGATGATCTGTGCACCGCGGTCGATGTTGTAGAGCGCGGCCTCGGCCATCATGGCCGCCTCGGTGCCGGCAATCTGCACCGCAATGGGCCCGGGTTCACCGTCGTGGTTGGCGCGGCGCGAAGTCTTGAGCGTGTTCCACAAATCCTTGCGCGAGGTCACCATTTCGCTGACCGCATAGCCCGCACCCAGCTTTTTACAGAGCTGGCGAAACGGCCGGTCCGTCACCCCCGCCATGGGGGCGACCAGCAGTGAATTCGCCAAAGCGAAATGACCGATGTGCATGGAATTGCCGTAGAGCCAAGGGTGTGGAAAAAGGGGCGGGGTGCGCGCGAGGGGACCCATTCTAACTGCCCAAAATTTCAGCAATTGAAATGCCGCGCCTACACTCGCCCCATGCCTGCCTGGATGGACACCCTGCTCAATCTGCTCGCCCTGCCCCAATACAGCCTGGGCACGGTGTTTGTGGTGTCGTTCATTTCGGCCACGCTGCTGCCGCTGGGCTCGGAGCCTGTGGTGTTCGGGCTGGTGGAACTCAACCCCGAACTGTTCTGGCCCGTGGTGCTGGTCGCCACTGCGGGCAACACGCTGGGGGGCGCGGTGAGCTGGTGGATGGGCCTGGGCGCCCACCGGGCTGCGGACCATTACCGCCATTCCGCCACCCACAACCGGGCACTGGAGTGGTTACAGCGCCTGGGGCCCAAGGCCTGTTTATTGGCTTGGCTGCCGCTGGTGGGCGATCCATTGTGTGCAGTGGCCGGCTGGCTGCGCCTGCCCTTCTGGCCGTGTCTGGCCTACATGGCGATCGGAAAATTTGCGCGCTACGTGCTCATGACGGCAGCGTTGACGGGACTGCTGCGACTCTGGTGAGGCGCTTCATTTGCTATTGATTCAATAGCTGCTCACGCAATCTGGATGCGGGCCAGGTCCTATTCACACCAATTTCCCGAGTGCGAACGGGGTTAAAACAGCGCCAATCTAGGCGTGCGACGACGCCCAGACCGGGTGTCTGGGCTAGGAGTGCAACAACGGGTGGCGCTGTTTCAACCACGTTCCCTTCGGGTTGCGGCCAAAAAGGCCATGCGCGGCGTTGCGAAGCCTTGCCGGGGGCCAACCCCGGCTGCGTTTCGCGCCTTGCGCATGGCCTTTTTGATCCGCAACGCATCTCGGGAAATTGGTGTGAATAGGCCCTAACGCACTAAAACAAGCACAGTTCCGAATACGGTCAAGCCCGCACCCAGCCAGGCACCTTGTGCCGGCGCGCGGCCCAGACGCCACCACAACAGCGGCAACACCAGCACCGGTGAGACGGAAGACAGGATGCCCACCATGCCCACATCCCCGTGCTGCAAGGCTAGCAAGATCAGGCTCATGCCCAGCCCCATGCCGATAAACCCACTCAGGGCCACCAGCGACAACACGCGGTGTGTCGGCGCCTGTTGCGCACGGGCCGGCGCAAAGCCCACCCACAGCAATACGAAGTGGGCCACGCTGGTCGCCGCCACGCGCAGCACGGTCGCGGCTACCGGGTCGACCCCTGTGACCATGACGGGCTTGGCAATCAGCGAACCCAGCGCCTGACACAAAGCCGCCAGCAGGCCCAAAGCGACACCCAGCAGCCACGGGCCGCGCACAGTCTCCCAGGCGTGGGATTCATCCTTGTGGCTGCCCCAGGCCACTGCGGTCATCACACCACCGACCACCAACGCACCGCCCAGCATGGCTTGCGCGCCCATGCGTTCGTCGAGCAGTGCAAACCCCATGAGTGCACTGAACAGCGCATGGGTGGCGAACAACACGCCGGTGCGCCGTGGCCCCAGGCGATTCATGGCGGCAAACAGCGCCGTATCGCCTACAAAGATGCCGATCAGACCGCTGAATGCCAGCACCGCCGCCTGGGCCAGCGTCATGCTGTGCCAGCTGCCCGTGAACAGCACCACCGGCAGCAACATGCAAAACACCAGCAGCATGCGCCAGCGCGTGAACGCAATCGCGCCCAGATGGCGCGCCTGTGGCGCCGACAGCACGCTGGTCAGGGCCCAGCAGCTTGCGGCCCCCAGGGCCAGCCAGTCGTAGGACCAGGACACAGATCGGAGGGATGGCGTTTTAAGAGCTGAACAGGAAGTTCATCACGTCGCCATCCTTGACGACGTATTCCTTGCCTTCGGCGCGCATCTTGCCCGCGTCCTTGGCACCCTGCTCGCCCTTGAAGGCGATGAAGTCTTCAAACGCGATGGTCTGGGCGCGGATGTAGCCCTTCTCGAAGTCGGTGTGGATCACGCCCGCGGCCTGCGGCCCGGTGTCGCCCACGTGGATGGTCCAGGCGCGCACTTCCTTCACACCGGCGGTGAAGTAGGTCTGCAGGCCCAAGAGCTTGAAGGCGGCGCGGATCAGGCGGTTCAGCCCGGGTTCGGTCTGGCCCAGTTCTTCCAGGAACATCTGGCGGTCTTCATCGCTCATCTCCGACATCTCGGCTTCCATCTTGGCGCAGATCGCCACGACAGGTGCCTTTTGCGCGTCGGCAAAGGCTGTCAGGCGGTCCAGCAGCGGATTGTTCTCAAAGCCGTCTTCGGATACGTTGGCCACAAACATGGCGGGCTTGGCCGTGATCAGGAAAAACTGCTTCAAAAGCGGCAACTCTTCCTTGGTGAAGTCCAGCGTGCGCACGGGTTTGGCTTCGTTGAGTGCGGCCTGGCACTTCTCCAGAATCGCCACCAGCTTGGCGGATTCCTTGTCGCCCGAGCGGGCCAGCTTGGTCACGCGGTGCAGGGCTTTCTCCACCGCGGCCAGGTCGGCCAGGCACAGCTCGGTCTGGATCACTTCGATGTCAGCAATCGGGTCGACCTTGCCGGCCACGTGGATCACGTTGTCATCTTCAAAGCAGCGCACCACATTGATGGTGGCGTCGGTCTCGCGGATGTGCGAGAGGAACTTGTTGCCCAGACCTTCCCCCGTGCTGGCACCCGCCACCAGACCGGCGATGTCGACAAACTCGACGATGGCCGGCACGATGCGTTCGGGCGAGATGATCGCGGCAAGTTGCTGCAGCCGCGGATCGGGCAATTCCACGATGCCCACATTGGGCTCGATGGTGCAAAACGGGTAGTTCTCGGCGGCGATGCCGGCCTTGGTCAAGGCATTGAACAGGGTGGATTTCCCCACGTTGGGCAAGCCTACAATGCCACACTTCAAACTCATAAAAAACCTCTGAAAACGGGGAGACAAGTGTATGCCATACCTGTTGGTGCGCGTGCTGCTGGCCCTTTTGTGCCTGGGATCGTCCCCGGTCTGGGCATGGGCACCGGTGCCTGCAGACACCATCGTGCTCGGTGATGGCAACACCTCGTTCGAGGTCACCTCCGACCTGGCGACCTGGCTGGACGGCGGTTCCAACACCAGCATCGCCACCGCTTCGAGCATGCCCCAGAAGTTTGAATCCGGCCCCGCCCTGAAGCGCCACCGCCTTGGCAACAACGTCACCCTGTGGGTACGCCTGCGTCTGGCACGGGCCTCCGGCGACAACGCCGCCTGGACACTGAATATCCCGCAACCCTTTATCGACGCGGTCACGCTGTACCAGCCCGATGGTAAGGGTGGCTGGACCGAACAATCGGCGGGCGACACCCTGGCGCAAACTGCCTGGAACAGGCGGGGTCTGTACCCGGACTTCGATCTGCACCTTCCCGCCGGACCGCCCCAGGAGGTGTACCTCAAGGTGCGCAACTTCAAACACCTGAGCATGCCCATCCGGCTGGCCACGCTGGCGGAGCGCCAAACCGAACGGCTGACGGAGTGGCTGGCACTGGGCCTGATGCTGGGGGCCTTGCTGACGCTGTCGGTGTTGTCGCTGATTCGCCTGATCGAACACCGCAATCTGTCCGACGGATGGGCCGCGCTGTATGGCCTGCTGGTCATGGCCACGGTCGCCCAGGTCAATGGGGTGCTCAACGCCGTCGTCTGGGTGCATCTGCCGGAATGGGCCGACTACGCCAACAGCGTGATGCCGGTGGTGGCCGTGGGATGCAGCTTGCTGCTCATGCGCAACCTCTATACCCTGTCCACCCACTACCACCGCTACGACCGGTTCCTGGACAGCACGGCTTGGGCGGCGATTGCCTCGGTGCTGAGTTATGCCGTGCTGGACCGCGTGACCGCCGACTGGGTGGGCGCCATCGTGCTGCTGTTTGTGACCACCGTGGGGCTGGTCGTCACGCTGCTGAGCTGGCGCGGTGGCTCCAGCATCTGGCGCTGGCTGATGCTGGCCTATCTGCCCCAGTTCCTGGGTCTGCTGCGGCTGGTGGCCGAGGCCGCCGGTCTGGTGCCCACGCTGTGGGAAATGCGCTACCTGACCTCACTGGGTGTGGCTCTGTCGGTGCCGTCCATGGTCTATGCCCTGAGCCTGATCACCCATGACCGCAAGGAGCTGGTGGTGCGCGCCAAACACCTGCCCACCCAGGATGCGCTGACGGGCCTGCTGACCACCGAAGCGTTCCAGAAACAACTGGACGACGCCTACGAACGGGTGCTGGACAGCCACGAGCCCGTGGCCCTGGTGCGGGTGCATATCGTCAACCACGACCACATCCGCGCCACGTATGGCGGCACCACGGCCGAACACTGCCTGCTGCGCGCGGTGGTCAAGCTGCAGCGCATCCTGCGCGATGTCGACCCGGCCGGGCGCGTGGGGGCCAACAGTTTTGCCATCCTCATGGAAGGCGTCACCACACGCGAGGCCGTGACCGAACGCATCGTCAAGCTGATTGCCTCGGGGCTGATCCCGCTGCCCGGGCTGGAGCCCGAGGTGACCCTGCAGTTCCAGGCCGCCTGTGTGCTGCTACAGACCAACCCTGTGCCGCCCGAGAGCGCACTGGCCGAACTCGAAGCGGTGCTGTTGGGCATGTCACCACGCACGCGGCGCCCTATCCGCTTCCTGGAGCCCGTCCCCACCCTTGCTGCTGCGCTGGACACAGCCTCCGTGCCGGCATGAGCGCCGCCCGCTTCTGCGCCCACATGTGGCGATGTATCGGGCTGGCCGTGCTTTGGGGCATGTCGGTGTGCGCCACCGCGGGGACACCTGCGGCGCAAGGCGACCTACAGGTCTTGCAGGCCGGACAACCTGCATTTGAAATCCAGAGCGACATTCCCACCCTGCTGGAGATCGGGGCCAGCGCAGGCATCGATGCCATTGCCGGTGGCGCGCGGGGTGCCTTTGTGCCCCACCCCGCCAGCACCATCCAGCCCCTGGACGACCACAGCACCCTGTGGATGCAACTGCGCCTGCACCGCAACGCCGACGCCCCCTCCCCGTGGACCCTGCACATTCCCCTGCCCCACCTGGACCAGGCGGTGCTGTACCAGCCGGATGGCAAGGGGGGGTGGCGGCGCCAGGAGGCCGGGGACACCGTGGCCGTCAACGACTGGGCACATCCCGGGCTGTACCCCGACTTTGAACTGCAATTGCCTGCTGGGACAACGCAAACCGTTTACCTGCAGATCCGCAATTACAAACACAGCGGCATCCCGCTGCGCCTGGCCAGTGCCGAGGCCCGGCAGGCACAACGCAGCGTCGAATACGTGGCCATTGGCGCGATGGTCGGCACGCTGCTGATGCTGTTGGGCTCCTGCCTCATCCATTACGCCGTGACAGGGGACAAGGCGCATGGCTGGTACGCCGCCTACACCGCCCTGATCGTGGTGGTGATTACCAGCGCTGCAGGGCTGTCAGGCCAGTGGCTGTGGCCCGACTCGCCGATCTGGTCCAACTACTCGTACATGGTGCTGCCGGTGCTGGGCGTGGGCGTGACAGTGCTGTTCGTACGCCATGTCTGCGGCTTGCGAAACCGCTTCCCGATTCTCGAACGTTGCCTGGCCTGGTTTGGTTGGGCCTGCCTTCCGCTGGCGTGTCTGAGCTTCCTACCCGAACGGACCATGGCCGCCGACCTCCACGGCGCCTACCTTGCAATCGGTCCCCTGCTGGCGCTGGGCGCAGCCATTGCGACCTGGCGCCGCGGCAACACGATCGGGAAATGGCTGTTCCTGGCCTACCTGCCGCAAAGCCTGGCCGTGCTGTATCTGGCAGCACAGATGTACAGCCTTGTGCCCACGCTGTGGGAGGCGCGCTACGCCATGCTGGCCGGTGTGGCGTTCTCGGTGCCGCTGCTGCTGCAGGCCCTGAACATGCGCACGCGCGAGCGCCGTGAAGTGGAAGACCGCGCCAACGCGCTGCCCACCCAGGATGCCCTGACCGGCCTGCTCAACAAGGAACAGTTCATGGTGCAGGTAGAGGCCGCCCTGACCCGCGCAGTGGAAGACAAGGAGCCCGCCGCGATCGTGCTGGTCGAAGTGACCAACCACGAGAACTTGCGCAAGGCCTTTGGCGATGCGCTGGCCGAGCAGTGCCTGCTGCGCGCGGTGGTCAAGCTGCACCGCGTGCTGCGCGATGTGGACCCGGCGGGCCGCGTGGATACGGCACGCTTTGGCCTGGTGCTGGAGGGCCTCTCCAGTCGCAACACCATCAACGAGCGCATGGTGCGCCTGATCGCTTCGGGCCTGATCCCGCTACCCGGCCTGCAGCCCGAAGTCACGCTGCATTTCCACGTAACCTGCGTGCTGCTCAACGAGATGATTCCCGACCCACGCACCATCCTCGACCAGTTGGGCGCGTTGATGAGCGAAATGTCACCACGCACACGCCGCCCTATCCGCTTCCTGGAACCCGAAATGACCGTGCCTGCGGCGTTGCAGGCGGCTTCGGAATTTGGCCCCAACGACACGCAGAGCCTTGGCCTGCTGGGGCCCTGAGGCAGCGTTCAGCCTCAGTCCGCAAACGCGTAGCTGCCACCCACGGCCTGGCCGACACGCAGCACGGCACCGCTGCCCTGTACCACCATGGCATTCATGCCAAAGGTGATGGCACCGTTCAGACGCGCATCGCTGCGGTAGGTTTGCAGGGCATCACTGACCGCCGGGCTACTCTCGGCGGTGTGGGGGTCAATGTTCGGAATGGGGCAACGTGCGCAGGGTTTGACCAGACGCATTTCGGCCCCTAGCCCTTGCCCTGATTGCGCAGGCAGCTCCTGAAATGAGAGCAAATCGAGATGGTCTTCGTCATGCGCATCGAGCCCCGACAGCACCACATTCGGGCGAAAACGCTCCACCCCCACCGGGCCCTGGTCCGCGTGCTGCAGGCGTGTGTTGAGTTCCTCCACGGCGGTTTCAGTGGTGACCAGCACGGCAAAGCCGTCGCTGAACTGGTTGGGCGCGTCCACCCCTTGTGTCCATTTGGGGCTGGAGAGGCGGCGCACGGCCGGATCAAACCGCACCAGGCGCAAACCGGAGTACCGCAAAAAGTCGCTGAACCACAAGGCCGCGGCGTCGCCCATGTCCAGCGCCTGCACCGTGTCATCCCACACCTGAACGCTGCGCGGGTCGCCCTGCGCCTGCAAACCCACGCCCAACTCCTGCATGCCGGGCGCACGCAGCACCAGTGCATCGGCCGTGATTTCGGGCTGCACCAGCACCATGCGGGCACATTCACGCTGTGACAGAAACATCCCATCGGCGTCCACCACCATCCAGGCGCGGTCCCACTCCAGCCCGGTGCCCTGCAACACCGCCTGCTGCACCTGGATACCGGCGCAGGACTTCACCGGGTAAATAAACAGCCGCGACACCGTGGCCTGTACATCCATTGCCTCTACGTCTTGCGGCATCGTTCTATCCTTGTTACGGGGGCGGGATTGGCCCCACGCAGGATTGTGCCCCGCCTTCTACAATGGCCGCATGGCAAGACCCTATGACATCTGTATCCGCGGCGCCGGCATTGTGGGCCGCACGCTGGCGCTGCATCTGGCGTCCAAACGTTTGCGCGTGGCACTGGTGAGCGCACCCGGTAATCCCGCCGGCCACTCCGATGTGCGGGCCTATGCGCTGAACCAGTCCTCCAAAACCTTGCTTGAAGCGGTGCGCTGCTGGCCCGACGCGCCGCACGCCACCGCCGTGGTGTCCATGCAGGTGCATGGTGACGAGGGCGGCGAGGTGGCGTTCTCCGCCACAGAGCAAGGTGTCGACGCGCTGAACTGGATCGTCGATGTGCCGGTGCTGGAGAAGCTGCTGACAGAGGCTGTGCGTTTCCAGCCGCTGATCGAGGTGGTGGAAACACCGCAGACCGCGGCGCTGACGGTGGTCTGCGAAGGCCGGGCCAGCCGCACGCGTGAAGAATTTGGCGTGGACTTTGATGTCACGCCCTACGACCAGTGGGCTGTGGCGGCCCGTGTGCAGTGCGAACAACCACACGACCAGGTGGCACGCCAGTGGTTTTCGCAGGGCGAAGTGCTGGCTTTTTTGCCTTTGGACGGCGCTGCGGGGAACTTGTGCGCGCTGGTGTGGTCTGTCTCTGCAGAACGCGCACCCTTATTACAAGCCATGTCCCCCGATACTTTCTGCGAAACCCTGCAAACCGCCAGCCATGGCGCGCTGGGTGCGCTCACGCTCGCCAGCGAACGCCACACCTGGCCGCTGCAGCAGGCCCAAGCCCGGCGCTGGAGCGGCACGTCCGCCCAGGGCGCTTGGGTATTGGCGGGTGACGCCGCCCACACCGTGCATCCGCTGGCCGGCCAGGGCCTGAACCTGGGCCTGGCCGACGTGGCCGAGCTGGTGCGCCTGCTGGACGGCCGTGCCTATTGGCGCAGCGTGGGAGATACCCGCCTGCTGCGCCAGTACGAACGTGCCCGCAAGGCCGACTTGGCACTGGTGGGCAACACCGGCGACGCGCTGCAACAGCTCTTCGCCCATGCCCACCCCAGCCTGCAAACCCTGCGCAACTGGGGCATGAACCAGTTTGAACGCAGCGGGCTCATCAAACACTGGGTGGCGCGCCGTGCCATGGGCACCACCGCCAATCCGCCCCCCTCACCGAACCGCGAAGAAAGCACCGCTCCATGAAATCAATAGTCCGTACCCTGTTGGCCGCGACCCTGATGGCCACTTGCCTGGGCGCTTTTGCCCAGGAAGCCGTCATCCGCAAGAACATCGCCGAACGGCTGCCCCAGCTCAAGGCCATCGACCAGATCAGCAAGACCCCCATCGCCGGCATCTATGAGTTGCGCGTCAATGGCACCGAGATTTACTACACCGATGCGCAAGGCAACTACCTGTTCCAGGGCAACCTGATCGACATCAAGCAGCGCCGCAACCTGACCGAAGAACGGGTGGACAAACTCACCGCCATCAAGTTCGATTCCCTGCCATTCAAGGACGCCTTCACCATCGTGCGCGGAAACGGCTCACGCAAGATCGCTGTGTTTGAAGACCCCAACTGCGGCTACTGCAAACGTTTTGAGCGCGACCTGCAAAAGGTCGACAACGTGACCATCTACATGTTCCTCTACCCCATTCTGGGGGCCGACTCGACCGAAAAATCCAAGGCCATCTGGTGCACCAAGGACAAGGGCCAGGCGTGGCAAGACTGGATGCTGCGCGACCAGGCCGCCCCGGCCGCTGCCGCCACCTGTGACACCGCAGCCCTCGCCCGCAATGTAGAGCTGGGCCGCACCTACAAGATCACGGGCACCCCCACCCTGCTGTTCGTCAACGGCAACCGTGTGCCCGGCGCGATTGACAGCACGCAGGTAGAGAAACACCTGGCCGACGCCAAGTCATGAGTCGGGCCCCCGCAGCTTCAGCCGCGGTCCACTACCGGGTTGAAGTCGCCGACCTCCACGCCCACCTGTTCCGCATCACGCTGACACTGGCCAGCCCGGCGGCACAGCAGGAGCTGCGCCTGCCGGTGTGGATTCCGGGCAGCTACCTGGTGCGCGAGTTTTCCAAGAATCTGCAGAAACTGCAGTGCCACCAGGGCAAACGGTCGCTGGCTGCCCAGCAAACTGACAAGGCCACCTGGATGGTCGACTGCCAACCTGGGCAGGCGCTGCAAGTGCAGTACGAGGTCTACGCGTTTGACAACTCGGTGCGCACCGCTTGGCTGGATGCCACGCGCGGTTTTTTCAACGGCACCAGTCTGTTCCTTCGCGCCATCGGTTGTGAGGCGCTGCCGCACCAGATGGAACTGCTGCCCGTGCTCAGTGCCAGCGACTGGAGCGTGGCCACGGGCCTGACGCCACTGCGAACCAATAGCAAAGGCTTTGGCAGCTACAGCGCCGACGACTACGACACGCTGGTGGACTGCCCGGTGGAAATGGGGCCGTTCTGGAGCGGCAGTTTTGAGGCCTATGGCATACCGCACCGCTTTGTCGTGGCGGGCGCGCCGCCCAGCTTCGACGGCGCACAACTGCTGGCCGACACCCAGGCCATCTGTGAAGCGGAAATCCGCTTCTGGCACGGCGACAGCATCAAAAATGATAGCGGATTGCGCAAGCGGGACAAGGGCCAGAGCCCGATTCCATTCAAAAATTACGTCTTCATGCTCAACGCGGTGCACGACGGCTACGGCGGCCTGGAGCACCGCAACTCCACCGCGCTGATCTGTACGCGCAAGGACTTGCCGCGCCTTCCGCGCACCACGCTGGCCCCCACCGCGCACAAACAGCCCGAGGGCTACACCACGCTCCTGGGGCTGATCAGCCACGAATACTTCCACACCTGGAACGTCAAACGCCTGCGCCCAGCCGAGTTCGCGCGCTACGACTACACCCAGGAGAACTACACCCAACTGTTGTGGTTCTTCGAGGGCTTTACCAGCTACTACGATGACCTGCTGTTGCGCCGCGCCAAACGCATAGACCACGCGACCTACCTCAAGCTCATCACCAAGACAATCAACCAGGTGCAACAGACACCGGGGCGGCTGGTGCAGACGGTCGCGCAGGCCAGTTTTGACGCCTGGGTCAAGTACTACCGCCAGGACGAAAACACCGCCAACGCAACGGTCAGCTACTACACCAAGGGTTCGCTGGTGGCCATGTGCCTGGACCTCACGCTGCGCGCGGAAGGCAAAACCACGCTGGATGATGTAATGCGCGCGCTGTGGCAGCGCTGCGCAGGCGGCCCCATGGCCGAGGCCGACCTGCTGGCCGTGCTGCAGACCTTGGCCGGGCGCTCCTACGCCAAAGAACTGGCACGCTGGGTACACAGCACCGCCGAGCTGCCGCTGGCCGAACTGCTGGAGCAACACGGCCTGCAGGTGCACCGCGAGCCGGACCAGGTGGCGCAGCAATTGGGCCTGCGGGTCAAGGAAAGCGGCGGTGTCTTTGTTCAGCAGGTGCTGCGCGGTGGTGTGGCCGAGAAGGCCGGTTTTGCCAGCGGTGACGAGTGGATTGCGGTGGAGATGCCCAGTGGCACTGCCCGTGGCCCCTGGCGTCTGCAAACCCTGGACGAGCTCACGCTGTACAGCGGCAAGGCCAAGACGGTCAAAGCCATCGTGGTGCGGGACAAGCGGCTGCTCACGCTGAACCTTGCCATGCCCAAACCCTCCACTGCCGTGCGGTTGTCGGTGCGTGACGGTGTCGCGGCAGGCAAGTGGTTGGACGGTACCAACTAAGGCTTTACGGCTTCAGGCCGTTCGCGTTGGGCTTGGCCTGTCCTGAGCTTGTCGATGGGCGAAACGCAGCCCTACCCATCCGTCAAGAGCCGGTGAACTTGGCGGGGCGTTTCTCGCGAAACGCCTGCACGCCTTCCACGTAGTCGTGCGTGCGGCCCATGGCCGACTGGGCATCGCGCTCGGCATCGAGTTGCTGGTTCAGTGGGCGGCTGGTCGCGTCGCGCAACAGATGGCGTGTAGCCACCAGGGCCTGCGTGGGCATGTCGGCCAGCCGGGTGGCCAGGGCCATCGCGGCGGCCACGCAGTCGTCGGCCACGTCCCAGATCATTCCCCACTCCTTGGCCTGCGGCGCCATCAGTTTGTCACCGGTCATGGCCAGCGCCAGCGCGCGCGGCATGCCCAGACGCTGCGGCAAAAACCAGGTGCTGCCCGCATCGGGCACCAGGCCAATCTTGCTGAAGGCCTGGATAAAGCTGGCGCCCGGCGCTGCAATCGCAATGTCACAGGCCAGCACGAACGACATACCCGCCCCAGCAGCCACGCCGTTGACCGCAGCCACCGTGGGCATGCGCAGGTTTTGCAGGCGCCGCGTCGTGGGGTTGAAAGCCTGTTCGATGCTCACTTCGGGGTCGGGTCGGGCAGCCGGGTTGTCCTGCGGGCCAAGCTCGCCGGTGTTGAGGTCGGCACCCGCGCAAAAACCGCGCCCGGCGCCGGTGAGCACCACAGCGCGAATCGTGGCGTTGGCCTCGGCCCGATCCAGTGCAGCCCACAAGGCGTGGTGCATTTCACGGGTGAAGGCATTGAGCGCGGCCGGGCGGTTCAGCGTGAGCAGGGCCACGTTGCCGTGCTCCGCGTACAGGACCAAGGACTCGCCGCAGGATGGGGTGGGGTCAGCCATATGCAATGCCTCTTCGCTATAGTGGGGTTTCCAAATTCAACGCCTCAAACGCATCATGACTTACGAATGCATCACCACCCGTACCGAAGGCGACAAGGTCGCCATCATCACGCTCAACCGCCCCAAGGCGCTCAACGCGCTGAACGACCAGCTCATGGACGAGCTGGGCGCCGCGCTCAAGGGCTTTGACGCCGACCCTGCGATTGGCTGCATCGTGCTGACCGGCAGCGAAAAGGCGTTTGCCGCAGGTGCCGACATCACGGCCATGGCCAAGTTCACCTTTGCCGACGCCTACAAAGGCGACTTCATCACCCGTAACTGGGAAACCATTCGTAACATCCGCAAGCCAGTGATCGCCGCGGTCAGCGGTTTTGCCCTGGGCGGCGGCTGCGAGCTGGCGATGATGTGTGACTTCATCATCGCCGCCGACAACGCCAAATTCGGCCAGCCCGAGATCAAGCTGGGCATCATTCCCGGCGCAGGCGGCACACAGCGCCTGCCGCGTGCCGTGGGCAAGTCCAAAGCCATGGACATGGCCCTGACCGGCCGCATGATGGACGCCACCGAGGCCGAACGCGCCGGGCTCGTGAGCCGTGTCGTGCCGCTGGACAAGCTGCAGGAAGAAACACTGGGCGCCGCGCTGCAAATCTGCGCGTTCTCCCAGGTCGCCGTGATGGCAGCCAAGGAATCGGTCAACCGCGCCTTTGAAGGCACGCTGGCCGACGGCATCGTTTTCGAACGCCGCCTGTTCCACGCCTTGTTTGCCACGGCCGACCAGAAAGAGGGCATGGACGCCTTCGTCAACAAGCGCCCGGCTGAATTCCAGCACCGTTGAAGACCACCTCCAAAATGGCTATAATCTTGGTCTTTCGGTCGTATAGCTCAGTTGGTTAGAGCGCAGCATTCATAATGCTGATGTCGGTGGTTCAAATCCACCTACGACCACCAAAACCCGTCAAAACCCGCACCAGCTCTCGCTGTTGCGGGTTTTGCATTTAGGTGGCCCGGTGCTAGCATGGGCCACCCCACCACCGTCAAGCCTCTGGATACACACCATGAACCGCTTTACTTTTGACTCCCGCCAACTGGCCCTGGCCGCGGCCGTTTTGGGCCTGGCGCTACCGGCCTTTGCACAGGACGCCCCTGTGCGCCCCTTCCCGCCCAAGGCCGAGCGCGGTGCCATGGTCATCACCAACCCGCCCGATCTGGTCCTGAATGGGAAAACTGCGCGCCTGTCGCCCGGCGCGCGCATTCGCGGCGCCAACAACATGCTGGTCATGTCGGGCGCCCTGGTGGGGCAAAACCTGCTGGTGAACTACGTGCTGGAACCCAACGGCCTGGTGCATGAGGTCTGGATACTGACCGAGGCGGAAGCCAAACTCGTGCGGCCCACTGGCGGCATCACCCTGGTCAAGTAAGACCGGCGCCGCCGTCCACGTACGGGCATCCGGCCGCAGCACAGAATACAAGCCAAATAGGCCTCCAGCACTTGCCAAATAAGCGCAAGCAGCTACCAAAACAATAGCATTTTCGAGAACGCCATGAGCAAAAAAGTCTTTATCAAAACCTTCGGCTGCCAGATGAACGAGTACGACTCGGACAAGATGGTCGATGTGCTGGGCGCAGCCCAAGGCTATGAGCCCACACAAAACGTGGAAGAAGCCGACCTGATCCTCTTCAACACCTGCTCGGTGCGTGAAAAGGCACAGGAAAAAGTGTTTTCCGATCTGGGCCGCATCAAACACCTGAAGAAAAAAGGCGTGCAGATTGGCGTGGGCGGCTGCGTGGCCAGCCAGGAAGGCGCAGAGATCATCAAGCGCGCACCCTATGTGGACGTGGTGTTCGGACCGCAAACCCTGCACCGCCTGCCCGAGATGCTGAACCAGCGCGCACTCCAAAACAAGCCGCAGGTGGACATCAGCTTCCCCGAGATCGAAAAATTCGACCACCTGCCGCCTGCCAAGGTGGAAGGTGCCTCGGCGTTCGTGAGCATCATGGAAGGCTGCAACAAGTACTGCAGCTACTGCGTTGTGCCCTACACACGCGGCACCGAGATCAACCGCCCGTTTGAAGACGTGCTGGTCGAAGTGGCCGGTCTGGCCGACCAGGGCGTGAAAGAGATCACGCTGCTGGGCCAGAACGTGAATGCCTGGCGCCACACGATGGGCGACACGACCGAGATGGCCGACTTTGCGACGCTGCTGGAATACGTGTCCGACATTCCCGGCATCGAACGCATCCGTTACACCACTAGCCATCCCAACGAGTTCACGCCCAGCCTGATTGCCGCCTACGACAAGCTGCC
Source organism: Rhodoferax saidenbachensis (assembly GCF_001955715.1). Taxonomy (NCBI): domain Bacteria; kingdom Pseudomonadati; phylum Pseudomonadota; class Betaproteobacteria; order Burkholderiales; family Comamonadaceae; genus Rhodoferax; species Rhodoferax saidenbachensis. The sequence continues at coordinate 3,553,551 of NZ_CP019239.1, forward strand.
CAAACTCGTGAGCCACCTGCACCTGCCCGTGCAGCACGGTAGCGACAAAATTCTGATGGCGATGAAGCGCGGCTACACCGCCATGGAATACAAAAGCACCGTGCGCAAGCTGCGCGCCATCCGCCCGGACATGGCGATGAGTTCGGACTTCATCGTCGGCTTCCCCGGCGAGACCGAGGAAGACTTTGGCAAAATGATGAAGCTGATCGATGACGTAGGCTTTGACAACAGTTTCAGCTTCATCTTCAGCCCCCGCCCCGGTACGCCTGCAGCCAATCTGCATGACGACACGCCACACGACGTGAAGCTGGCGCGCCTGCAGCACCTGCAAGCCGCGATCAACACCAACATTGCCCGCATCAGCGACAGCCGCGTGGGCACGGTACAGCGCATTCTGGTGGAAGGGATGTCCAAGCGCGATGGCGGCGAACTGATGGGCCGCACCGAGTGCAACCGCGTGGTCAACTTTGCCGGCCAGCAGCGCCTGGTGGGCCAACTGGTGGACGTTCGGATCACCGAGACGCGCACCTACACCCTGCGCGGCGAGGTGCTCACTAACGAACTGGTAACAGCCTGAGTAGACGCGCAGACACTATGAAATTCATAGCTGCTTGCGCACTATCTATAAAGGCTAGAGGCCTTTTTTATTCAAATTTCGAATGAAGCGCATCCGTAGCTCCGTGCGCCAGATCGTGATCAGCCTGCTGCTGGTGTACCTGAGCGCACTGATGCTGGCCACCGACGGCTGCACCCGCACCGCACGTGCTGCGTGGCCATCCACCTACGGAGCCGTCGCGTTGAATTGGGCTACTGCGCCCTGGCTGGCAGCCGAGGACAGCGCGCAGTTGCGGCACTGGCAGGCCGTAGGTGACGGTGAATTCCATGGGTTGCTGCGCGATCCGCGGTGGGGCGAGGTATTCCGATGCGCGCGATGATGCGAAAAATGGGACAGAACAAGCTGAGCCAGGCAACGCGTCCCGCCCTTAGACAAGTGGTCCTCCCCTTCTTTCGCGCTGTGTACCGCAGCCTCATTCGCCCGGTCTGGCGTTTTATCTACTGGTGCGTTGCGAAGTTTTTCGCCGAGTTATCGTTCCTGGCCCGCGTGGTGGCGGTGCTGGCGCCGGATTTTTTTCTGCTCTACCAGGGCGACGTTCTGGCGCCGACCTCGGTGTCGCCGGAGTTTCAGGCGCTGCGGGTGCTGATGGCCATCACGATGTCATTTTTCTTCGCCATCTACTTCTTCTGGGATGCGGTGGTGGTCGCAGGCCATATCCCCAAAAAATATGCCCACCTGTCGGGTGACGAATGGGACCGCGCCAAGGCCGCCATGGACGATGCCGACCCCAGCATGATGGGCACGACCGCCTGGATGAAAGAGCGGGCCCGCAAGATCAAGGCTGGCGAGCTGCCCGGGGCCGGACCACGTTAACCAGGTTGCCGATCAGCATGAGCGAGGCCCCCAGCACCAGCATGGGGTTGAACGCCTCACCGTAGAGCACGACCCCCACAGCCGCAATCAGCGGCAGGCGCAGGAAGTCCAGCGTGACCACCACGCTGACTTCGCTGCTTCGCATGGCGTGGGTGATGCAGAAATGCGCACTCAACGCCGTCAGGCCAATCAGCGTCAGCCAGACCCATTGCAGGGGACCGGGCCACACAAAACTGCCAGCGCCCATCAACAAGCCGATGGGCAACTGGATGGCACACATGTAAAACAGCACCGTGAGCGGATCATCGGTCGCCGACAGTGCCTTGGTGGCCACGTGCGACAAGGAATAAAAAACGGCCGCTGCGATGACATACAACGCCGCCGGGCTCACGATCTCCCCGCCCGGGTTCAGTATCAGGTAGACGCCCACAAACCCCAACACAAGTGCGACCACTTTTTTGAGCGTCAACGCCTCTTTGAGGAACAGGCAGGCAATGATCAACGTCCACAGCGGTGTGGTGAACTCCAGCGCAAAGACCTGTGCCAGCGGCAGCAGGCCAATGCCGACAAACCAGCCGTACTGGCCGCAAAAGTGGAAGAGATTCCGCCCCAGGTGCAGGGAAAACCGCTGGGTCTTGAAAAGTGCGGTGCGGCGGGTTTGCAGGATGACCAGCGTGACCACCACCAGGCCAATCACGCTGCGGGAAAACAGGATCTGAAACGTGCTGATGGCGCCCGCCAGTTCACGTGCCCCCACCGCCATCAGGCAAAACGACAGCAAGGCACCCGACATCCACAGAAAAGCCCGCATGCGATGGTTGCCGCAGGTTTAGAACGGCATCTTGGGCATGCCCTTCATGCCTCCCATGCGTTTCATCATCTTCATCATGCCGCCGCCACTCATCTTCTTCATCATGGTCTGCATCTGCTCGAATTCCTTGAGCATGCGGTTGACGTCCTGCACCTGCACGCCGGCACCGGCGGCGATGCGGCGCTTGCGGGTCGCCTTGATCAAATCTGGCTTGCGTCGCTCCAGCGGCGTCATGCTGTGGATGATGCCTTCCTTGCGTTTGATGTCTTTCTCGGCCTTATCCATATCGACCTGACCAGCCTTGGCCGCCATCTCGGCAGGCAGCTTGTCCATGAGGCTGGAGAGGCCCCCCATTTGTTTCATCTGCTGAATCTGGGCCAGGAAGTCGTTGAGGTCAAACCCTGCACCGCTCTTGACCTTGGCCGCGAGTTTTTGCGCCGCTTCTATATTGACGCCGGCCGTGACCTGCTCCACCAGCGCCAGAATGTCGCCCATGCCCAGAATGCGCCCGGCGTGGCGTTCGGCGTCGAACACCTCCAGGCCGTCGAGCTTTTCGCTGGTACCGGCAAACTTGATCGGCGCGCCAGTCACCTGGCGCACGGACAGGGCCGCGCCACCGCGCGAGTCGCCATCGGTCTTGGTCAGGATGATGCCGGTCAGTGGCAGCGCTTCCTTGAAGGCTTTGGCCGTGTTCACCGCATCCTGGCCCTGCATGGCATCGACCACAAACAGGGTCTCCACAGGATTCAGCGCGGCGTGCAGTTGCTTGATTTCCAGCATCAGCGCCTCGTCAATCGCCAGACGGCCTGCGGTATCGACCAGCAACACGTCAAAGAAATGTTTCTTGGCGTAATCCAGCGCGGCGCGACCAATGTCGACCGGTTTTTGGTCGGGCGTGGACGGGAACCACTCGGCACCGGCCTGGGCCGTCACCGTCTTGAGCTGCTCGATGGCCGCGGGGCGGTACACGTCACCCGACACGGTAAGCACTTTTTTCTTGCGCTTCTCAATCAGGTGTTTGGCCAGTTTGCCGGTGGTCGTGGTTTTACCCGCGCCTTGCAAACCCGCCATCAGGATGACGGCCGGGGGTTGTGCCGCGAGGTTGATGTCGCTCACCCCCTCGCCCATGGTGGCAGCAAGTTCCTTGTTGACGATGCTCACCAGCACCTGCCCCGGCTGCAGCGAACCCAGCACTTCCTGGCCCAGCGCTTTTTCTTTCACGCGGGCAATGAAGTCACGCACCACGGGCAGCGCCACGTCGGCTTCCAGTAGGGCCATGCGCACTTCGCGCAGCATATCGGCCACGTTGGTTTCGGTGATGCGGGACTGTCCCCGCAAATCCTTGACGAGGCGTGAGAGTTTGTCGGAAAGAGCGGAGGCCATAGAAAGTATTCCGTGCAACGGAACCTGTAGTGGAGCCAGCAAGAGGCTGGCAGGGAGCAAAACGCTAAACTGTACCCATGGTGCGACTCGATGTCGCTTCTGTAGCTGAACTAATCAGCCTTTCAAAGCGCAGTCTCCCTCTGGGAAACTGTAGTTTACTCCCTCGGGAGTAATCATCAGAAGATCGCTATTTGCCTGCAAATAGTGATCGTGGATTTGCCCGGGAGGGCGAATCCTCAACGCGGAAACCATCCTTGGATGGGGTTTTCGTTGTCAATATGCCACATTGAAACGTAAAAGTTTGTAAATGTGGGGCCGCTACTTTGGCGGCAAAACAGAGCGTTACCGCTCTCTGTGTCTTGTTTCCTAAGAAACCACGTCTGGAACGGCGTGACCTCGACTGCACGTGCATCTGGAGTAATTCGGGTGTGCGGAGCTACGGATAAACGAACTGTGCGCAAGCACATAAGGCTGACGCGAGTCAGTCCCAATCCCACGAGCAAGAAGTGGGTAGGTCGCCGAGGTATAGGGTATGGGAAATGTAATGTGAACTCTCGTCTGAACCGTCGTTAACAGTAAATAGCTAACGCTTGTTTCCCTCGCATGGGGGGAGCTATGGCCAAAAGGCACGAAGTCTGGATGCTCCTGTCATTGGCTGAGCATCGTTCCCTATACGACTTCCGGCGGATAGAGAGTCCCTAACCCCATCTTCTGGCTTGCCAGCCAGATGGGCACAGAGGGAAACGAGGTAAGCCCCACTCACCGCCAGCCCGCAAGGGTTGGCAACCTGCGAGTAATCAAAGGCCATGGTGGCGGGGGTAGAGGATTGAGCAAAAAACGAATGGCCGTCTGTAATGGACGGTATAGGGGCTCTGCCCCGCAGTGAAAGCTGGCTGACTTGCTCAGGGTGCGACAGCGTAAAGCCGTTGCGACTTTTAACTATGACCCAGAGGGTATCTGACCCTCTGGGTCAGTGCCTTCTTCAAATGGGTTGTTACCTAACTGGAGAATGGTATGGAACACATCGGCAACGATGCTGCGTCTCCGGACGAATCAAGTGAATGGCACTCCATCGATTGGAAGGCCGTCATGCAGTTCGTAGGAAAGGCGCAGATGCGCATTGCGCAGGCAGAAACGGAGAAGGATTTCCGACGGGTCGCAAGACTCACACGGAGCCTGATCCGATCCTGGCAAGCAAGGGCACTTGCTGTCAGGAAAGTAACGGAAAACCAAGGGAAGCGAACGAGTGGCATCGATTGCGTCCTATTGGATACGCCAACGAAGAAATGGAATGCGATAAGTTGTCTTGTCAGTAGAGGATACCGAGCGAAACCCTTGCGGCGAGTTTGGATTCCGAAACCAAATGGAAAGGAAAGGCCATTGGGCATACCGACCATGAAGGACCGCGCGATGCAAGCGCTTTTTCTGCTTGCACTGGAACCTGCTGTGGAATGTGCGTCCGACCCGAATAGCTACGGCTTTAGGAAGGGGCGATCAACACATGACGCACGGAGCCAGTTGTTCGTATCTCTATCCCAGAAGGCCTCGGCCTCTTGGGTGCTGGATGCGGATATCTCTGGGTTCTTTGACAACATCAACCATGACTGGCTGCTGAACCACGTCCACATGGACAAGGTGACGTTGCGAAAGTGGCTGAAATCTGGAGTGATTGACGCGGGTCAACTCCAGCGCACGGATGAAGGCACGCCGCAGGGCGGCATCATCTCGCCGACGTTAGCGAACATCACGCTCAACGGTCTCGAAACTGGTTTGATGCGATTCCTCCGGGGAAAGTTGAAAGCCAAAGGGGTCGCAGCGGGTAAGGTGAACTTGGTCAGGTATGCAGATGACTTCGTGGTGACGGGCAGCTCGAAAGAGTTGCTTGAAACTGTGGTTCGACCTTGGATTGTGGAATTCCTGCGCGAGCGGGGACTGACGCTGTCCGAGGAAAAGACGCGCATCGTGCATATCGATCAGGGATTTGATTTTCTAGGGTGGAACTTCCGTAAATACGGGGGCAAGCTGCTCATCAAGCCGAACCAGAAAAACGTGAAAGCGTTCTACGGCAAGGTGAAGGAAATCATCGCCACTTCGGTGTCGGTTCCAACAGAAACGCTGATAAAGCGCCTGAGCCCAATCTTCAAAGGTTGGGCTCAGTACCACAGGGGAACGGTTGCAAAGCAAACCTTCAACAAAATTGATTCTCTGATTTATTGGAGGTTGATGCGTTGGGGTCTGCGAAGGCACCCCCGCAAGACTTCGGGCTGGGTGTACGAGCACTACTGGAAACAGTGTGGTTCACGCAAACAGTTCGCAGGATTGCAAGATGACCCGTTCGGGGGTGTGGAGAGGATACCGCTACCGCTGTATCGCCTCTCGGATATGAAAATTGTCCGACACACCAAGGTCAAGGGGGATTACAACCCCTTTCACCCGGATTGGGTTGCCTATGGCGAGAAACTGCGTGTGCAACGGATGGGTGAAACCATCTGGAGCGCGCAAAGGGCCTCGCTGTGGTTCGACCAAGGTGGTAAGTGCGCTCTCTGTGAGCAAAACATAGACATGGCTGATGAAAACATGGACGACCACCATATCGTCTATCGGCAGCTAGGCGGGAGTGATGCTCTCTCCAATCGGGTGCTGTTACATCCGATCTGTCACAGGCGTGTCCACGCCCTAGGTTTGAAGGTTATCAAGCCGGTCCCCAGTACGGGGGACTTTAATCTGGCGAAGCAGTCGAAGGTTGTGCAACCTGATGACGCTGTGTAGCCAGTGGTCGTGCGTGAGCCGTGTGCGGTGAAAGTCGCAAGCACGGTTCTTAGGGGGGGATATCATCGAAAGATGGAATCCCTACCCTCCATTTTAGCCAGTGCGCCCCCTGTTCAGCTGATCCTGTCGGTTTTGGCCGCCATTGCCTATGCCTGGCCGGCGCTACGGGCCCAGCACTTGAGCATGCGCACCGCCAAGGCCTGGGTGGGCGTAGCGTGGCTGTTACACGGAACGGTGCTGGTCTGGAGCCTGTGGGGCGCGTCAGCCCGTTTTGGTTTTGCGCCCGCCCTGTCCATGACCACTTGGCTGGTAGCGGCGGTGTACGGGGTGGAGAGCCAGTTCTTCCCGCAACTGCCCACCCGCTGGGCGCTGAGCGCCATTGGCGCGGCCGCGGTGATGCTGGCTTTCATATTCCCGGGCAATGCCATGCCCAACACCGCCTCCGTCTGGTTGCCGATGCATCTGGCTTTTGGCGTAGCCTGTTACGGCCTGTTTGGTACGGCAGTGGTGCACGCCTGGTTCATGACCCGGGCCGAAAAACACATTCGCCACGCCGAAGACCCGCACAGTGGCCTTCCCTTGCTGACATTGGAGCGCCTGACTTACCGATTCGTAGCGGGCGGTTTCGTCTTGCTAAGCCTGACGCTGGCGCTCGGCTTTGGTTATGGCGATGTGTTGTACGGCCTTGACCACGCATGGCACTGGGACCACAAGACCGTCTTCTCGGTGCTGGCCTGGCTGACCTTCGCCACGCTACTGGTAGGTCGCGCGGGCTTTGGCTGGCGCGGCAAGCGGGCTGTGGGTGTCCTCTATACCGGATCGGCCTTCCTGCTGCTGGCCTATGTAGGCTCGCGCTTTGTGATGGAGATTGTCTTGGGGCGCACGTTGTGAAATACCTGTTGGTTTTTGCGGTGGTCTTTCTGGTCGCCTGGCGCTGGCGCAGCGCGCGCACGGGGCAACAGTTGAAAAAGGCGCAAAAGAAAGCCGCCGCCCAAACCGCTCCCATGGATATGCTGGCTTGCGGCCAATGCGGATTGCATATCCCCGCCCAGGATGCTTTTGCCGGCACGCGTGGTAGCTACTGCAGCGCGGCCCATCTGAAAATAGCGGAGCACTGAATGCGGGAGGACGCGCCCGCGCACTCCTGGTTTGGCCCCACCCTGCTGGACACCTCACCAGACCCAACCGAAGACCCCCGCGAATTAACACGCCTGTGGCGCGGCTTCATGACGGCCCGCCTCACGCTGGGCCTGGTCTTGGTGATGCTGCAGCTGGCGCTCTACATCACGGGGACGGCCCACAACCAATGGCTGATCGCTGTCAGTGCGGCTTATTTTGCCGGCACGGTAGCCACCCGCTTACTGACCAGTCCCAAGCCGCTGGGCAGTGCATTCAACCGCAACTGGCTGATGCTGGTAGGGCTGGACGTTTTGACCTTTGCTTCACTGCAGTGGATGCAGGGCAGTAACCTCAATTACACGCCGCTGTTTGCCTTGCCCATTTTGCTGGCGGCCGTGCTGGGTTCGCTGCGCATGGCACTGGGCACCGCCGCCAGCGTCACGATGCTGCTGCTGGGCGGCACTTTGTGGACGTATCTGGGCAGCCCGATGGACGCCACACCGTATTTTGTTCAGGCAGCGCTCAGCGGCGTAGGTTACTTTGCCATCGCCCTGCTGGCCAACCAGTTGTCTGCCCGATTGGCCGATGAGGGACAGCGCGCGCGACGCAGCCAGGTGGCGGCACGCATCCAGCGACAGGTCAATGAGTTGGTGATTGAGTCCCTGCCCGATGGCGTGCTGATTGTGGACACCGCCGGGAGCGTGCGGGCGGCCAACCCGGCGGCCCGCCAGTTACTGGGATCACGGCGGGCCCAGCAGTCGACGGGATTTGGCCTGCGTGATGAGCCGGGATGGAGGCCTTTGCTGGACCTCACCCGCATGAGCGTGGGCACCGGGCACAACCAGGAAGCCGATGTATCCATACGGCACGAAGGCCATGGCCCGCGCCGGCTGCGTGCACGCACCCGTCTCGCCGCCCCCCAAGGCACGGATGGCGAAAGTCTGTGCGTGCTTTTTCTGCAGGACCTGCGCGAGCTGGAAGCGCGCATGCGCACCGAAAAACTGGCCAGCATGGGCCGCATGTCTACCGCCGTCGCCCATGAGATTCGCAATCCCTTGGCCGCGATTGCACAAGCCAATGCGCTTCTGGACGAAGACCTCAGTGACCCTCGGCTCAAAAGGCTCACCGGCATGGTCAGCCAGAATGCCAAACGGTTGGAGAAAATTGTCGAGGACATCCTCAATGTGTCACGCGTACAGCCGCTGGAAGACATACACGCGGCGCCCTTGGTGCATATCAATGAATCGGTGCACCGCATCTGCCACGACTGGGCAATGCAAAACAATGCCCAACAGCAACTGGCCACCCAGTTGCCTGACACAGAGTCAGCCGTGCCGTTCGACGCTGACCATTTGCGCCGGGTACTGATCAACCTGCTGGACAACGCGCGGCGCTATGCGAGTTCCCAGCCGGACGCGATACAAGTTGGCGTCCGCACCACGGAGTCGCAGCAGGCCCGCCTGACGATCTGGAGCGACGGCGCCCCGATGGACCGCTCCGTGGAGCGCCACTTGTTTGAGCCCTTCTTCTCGTCCGAGAGCCGCTCCAGTGGACTGGGCCTGTATATTTGCAGGGAATTGTGTGAAAGCCATGGCGCCACCATCCTCTACCAGCGCAATGTCCGCCCGACCCGCGGACAGGTCGTGGAGGGCAATGAATTTGTCATAGGCTTTGCGAACACACCATCCAACGACACCCAGCCAGCCAACCTCAACACCACCCCATGGCAAACCACGCTGTACTGAGCAACGCCCAGGTCCTGGTCATCGACGATGAGCCGGATCTGCGCACGCTTTATGAGCTCACCCTGCTGCGGGAAGGCTACCGTGTGGAAACAGCTGGCTGCGTACAGGAGGCCCGGCAACTGCTGGCCTCCCATAGTTTTGACGTGGTGATCACCGACATGCGCCTGCCCGACGGTATGGGCACCGACATCCTGCAGGATCTGAAGACCCAGCAGCGCACTGAGCGCTGTATCGTGATCACGGCCTACGGTTCGGCCGAGAACGCGGTGGAATCCCTCAAGGCGGGCGCTTTTGACTACCAGACCAAACCGGTGGATTTGAAACAATTTCGCACTGTGGTGGCATCCGCGGTACAGGATGTCTCACCGCGCCATGCCCCCCAAAAGACTGCGGCCGGCTCACGTCCGCCCGAAACGGCAACACGCTCACTCAGCGGAGCCGCAGCGCTGGCACGTCTGGCCGGTGATTCCGCCAGCATGCGCAACGTCAAGGAACGCATCGCCAAAGTAGCGCGCAGCATGGCCCCGGTCATGATCCGCGGTGAATCCGGCACCGGCAAGGAGCTGGTCGCCGGCGCTCTGCATGCCAACAGCCACCGCGCCAGCGGCCCTTGGGTGGCCGTGAATTGCAGCGCCATCCCGGAAAACCTGCTGGAAGCCGAGTTTTTTGGCTCCAAAAAAGGCGCCTACACCGGATCTACCCAGGACCGGCCAGGGTTCTTTCAGAGCGCCAGCGGTGGCACGCTGTTTCTCGACGAAATCGGCGATCTGCCACTGGCCATGCAATCCAAGCTTTTGCGCGCCATCCAGGAGCGCTGTGTGCGCGCGATTGGCGCCGCCCAGGAAGAGCAGGTGGATGTGCGCATCATCAGCGCCACCCACAAAGACCTGCCTGCCGAAGTCAGCACCGGGAAATTCCGCCAGGACCTGTATTACAGGCTCAATGTGATCGATATTTTCGTGCCGCCCTTGCGGGAGCGCCGCGAAGACCTGCCCGTACTCTGCGAAGCCCTGTTGGCCCGGATTGCAGAGGAATCCGGCATGCCCGTACCCGACCTGTCCGAACAAGCACTGCAGCAACTGTCTACGCAACTCTTGCCCGGCAATGTGCGGGAGTTGGAGAACCTGCTGCACCGTGCCGTGGCCCTATCTGACGGTGAGGTACTGCAGTTCGACGACTTGCAGCCTTCCAATACCAGTCCCGCCCCTCTCGAATACACGCCCCCCCCCACAGTCCGCCCCTTCTCTACGGAAATTTCACTGCCAACCGATTTGCAAAGCCATCTGGACCAGCAGGAGCGCGACATTCTGGTTCAAACGCTCAAGGAAACCGGATTCAACCGGACAGTGGCGGCCCAGCGTCTGGGCCTAAGCCTGCGCCAGATCCGCTACCGCATTGCGCGGTTGAAGATAGATGCCCCCCTTTCCCCTGGCGAAAGCCCCGATGCCTGAACTGCGTGAAACCAACGCCACCAGTTGGCAAAAGGGCTGGTACCGTTTTGCACGCCACCTGCCCTCCCCCAACTTCGGCGCACGTCCGGCAGACGCGCAGATCGACCTGGTCGTGCTGCATTCCATCAGCTTGCCTCCTGGTGTGTATGGAGGAACGCAAGTACAAGAGCTGTTTACCAACCAGCTCGATTGGTCACAGCACCCCTACTTCAAAAGCATCGAGGGTTTGCAGGTGTCTGCGCATTTCTATATCCAGCGCGGTGGTGAAATCTGGCAATTTGTCAGTTGTGATGACCGCGCCTGGCATGCAGGCACCTCCCACTACCGGGGCAGAGATAACTGCAATGACGACTCCATCGGCATAGAGCTGGAGGGCTTGGAGGGCGACACGTTTACCCCTGCACAGTACGAGGCGCTGCAGGCCCTGTGCCCAGCGCTGGTGCAGCACTACCCCATCGCCCACCTGGCGGGCCACGAGCACATCGCGCCCGGACGCAAGGCGGACCCCGGACCAGGGCTGGATTGGGCACTTTTGCAACACACCCTGGGGCTTGCCCCTCAGTGTTTCCCCGATAGCGTAAAAAAAATCTGCTGAATTGATTTGCGCTTTTTCGCATCACCCTCGGCCTGCCAGTCGGCGGTCCTTCCGATCTGATTTCCGCTAAACCCTGATGGCATGCGGCCATGCTGGGCAAATGGGCTGGAATGCAGCGCCAGTACTGCGCCAGCCCGTTGGAATGCGCAAACCACAAGGCTTGCGCGACAACGGAAGCCGTCGTCGCAGGCATCGGCAAAACAGTCTCGCCTATGCAAATTCAGGGGGCGAATTCATTCCAGGGTCATTTTCAGCAGATACACTACCTGTAGTGGCTTGTAAGCTATCCAGACCCCAGATATAGTGTGTGCTGCCCATAACGAAAGAAGCCCAAGAAATGCTCTTTCTGATCACGCACCAGTTCTGCCCAAGCCATAAAAAATACTGATTTAGACGAGGAAATCATGCAATCTGTTTCAAACGTATCCAGCCCCGTCGCCACGGGAGTCCTGACGGCCCATAGCGTCCCAGACGTGGACCACAGCGCAACCAGCGCGTTGGCCCACTACCAGATCATTCGCCGCAACGGCGCAGTGGTCCCGTTCGAGCCCAACAAGATCGCCGTGGCCTTGATGAAGGCCTTTCTGGCGGTGCACGGCACCCAGGGCGCAGCGTCCGCCAGCGTGCGCGAAACCGTAGATGGCCTGACGCAACAGGTCATCCGTGCTCTCATGCGCTCACGCCCCGGTGGCGGCACCTTCCATATAGAAGACGTGCAGGATCACGTAGAACTGGGTCTGATGCGTGGCGGCCACCATGAGATCGCCCGTGCTTATGTGCTGTACCGCGAACGCCGTACGCAAGAGCGCGCCAAACAGGTTGCACAGGAAGCGCCTCCCACGCCCGCACTGCACGTACTGGAAGGTGGCCAACGCGTAGCCCTGGACCTGAACCAGTTGCGTCTGAAAATCGAAACCGCCTGCGCTGGACTCGGCGCTGACGTCAAGGCCGAGCCCATTTTGGCCGAAACCATGCGCAATTTGTATGACGGCGTCCCGATGGACGAAGTCTACAAAGCGTCCATCCTGGCCGCACGTACCCTGATTGAAAAGGACCCGGACTACACGTACGCCACCGCGCGTCTGCTGTTCCATACCATCTCGCGCGAAGTGCTGGGCCGCGACGTGGCACAAGCCGACATGCAGGAAGCCTATGTGGACTACTTCCCCGGCTTTATCAAGCGCGGCGTGGACGCAGAATTGCTGGATGAAAAACTGCAACAGTTTGACCTGAAACGTCTGGGCGCTGCACTCAAGGCCGACCGCGACCTGAAGTTTGATTATCTGGGTCTGCAAACGCTGTATGACCGCTACTTCTTGCACGAAGGCAAAACCCGCATCGAATTGCCCCAGGCGTTCTTCATGCGTGTGGCCATGGGCTTGTCGCTGAATGAAATTGACCGCGAAGCGCGTGCCATCGAGTTCTACGAGGTGTTGTCCTCGTTTGACTTCATGTCCAGCACACCCACACTGTTCAACAGCGGCACGCTGCGTTCACAGCTGTCGAGCTGCTACCTGACCACGGTCCCTGACGACCTGGATGGCATTTACGAATCCATCAAGGAAAACGCATTGCTGTCCAAGTTCGCCGGCGGTCTGGGCAACGACTGGACACGCGTGCGCGCCCTGGGCTCCCATATCAAGGGAACCAACGGCGAATCGCAAGGGGTGGTGCCCTTCCTGAAGGTAGTCAATGACACGGCAGTAGCCGTGAACCAGGGCGGCAAGCGCAAAGGTGCAGTCTGCACCTACCTGGAATCTTGGCACCTGGATATCGAAGAGTTCCTGGAGTTGCGCAAGAACACCGGCGATGACCGCCGCCGCACCCATGACATGAACACCGCCAACTGGATTCCTGATCTGTTCATGCGCCGCGTGATGGAAAAAGGGACCTGGACCCTGTTCTCGCCTTCCAACGTGCCCGATTTGCACGACCTGTTCGGCGCTGACTTCGAAAAGGCCTATGTCGCCTACGAAGCGAAAGCCGCACGCGGCGAGATCAAGCCTGCACGCACGCTGCAAGCTGCAGACCTGTGGCGCAAGATGCTGACCATGCTGTTTGAAACCGGTCACCCCTGGATCACGTTCAAGGATGCCTGCAATGTGCGCTCGCCTCAGCAGCACGCTGGCGTGGTGCATTCCAGCAACCTGTGCACCGAAATCACACTCAACACGTCAGACACCGAAACCGCGGTGTGCAACCTGGGTTCGGTCAACCTGCTGCAGCATCTGAAAGACGGTGCCGTCGACCACGACAAGCTCAAGCGCACCATCACCACGGCCATGCGCATGCTGGACAACGTGATTGACATCAACTACTACGCCGTCAAGAAGGCACGCGACTCCAATCTGCGCCACCGTCCGGTTGGCCTGGGTGTCATGGCCTTCCAGGACAGCCTGTACGAATTGCGCATCCCCTACGCCTCCAATGCGGCTGTGCAGTTTGCCGACGAGTCCATGGAAGCCATCAGCTACTACGCTTACTGGGCATCCACCGAATTGGCCCGTGAGCGTGGCAAGTATTCCTCGTTCCGTGGCTCGCTGTGGGACAAGGGTGTCCTGCCTCTGGACACCTTGGACATGCTCGCCAGCGCACGCGGTGGTTATGTGGAAGTGGATCGCTCCTCCACCCTGGATTGGGATGCGCTGCGCAAGAAGATTGCCACGGACGGCATGCGCAATTCCAACTGTGTCGCGATTGCACCCACCGCCACCATCTCCAACATCATTGGCGTGGACGCCTCCATTGAGCCTTGCTTTGGCAATCTGTCGGTCAAGTCCAACCTGTCGGGTGAGTTCACCGTCATCAACAGCTACCTGGTGCGTGATCTGAAACGCCTGGGTCTGTGGGACGACGTCATGGTCATGGACCTGAAGCACTTCGACGGATCGCTGAGCCCGATCGACCGCGTGCCGCAAGAGATCAAGCAACTCTACGCCACGGCATTTGAAGTGGAAACCCAGTGGCTGGTGGAAGCTGCCGCCCGTCGCCAGAAGTGGATTGACCAGGCCCAGTCCCTGAACATCTACATGGCAGGCGCCTCCGGCAAGAAGCTTGATGAGACTTACAAGCTCGCGTGGTTGCGTGGCCTCAAAACCACCTACTACCTGCGCACCATGTCTGCCACCCACGCAGAGAAGTCCACGGTGATGGCCGGTCGCATGAATGCAGTGTCGTCAGGCAATGACGCCCAAGGCTCCACACGCACATCGAGCGCACTGGAAGCGGCTGCCGCAGCGGCACAAGCACAGATGGAATTGGCCACCAACGCTGCAACAGACATCAAGTTCTGCGGTGTGGATGACCCCACGTGCGAGTCCTGTCAGTAAATGCAGCGCCGTGATGCCAACGCATTGCGATGCAATTGAACAACACAAATTAGCGGCGAAATGCATGATTACTTTTCATTTCATTTCGCTGCTCTCATAATCCGCTGATTGGAACCATCTATGTTGACCTGGGACGAAGAAGTCAAGCCCTCATCGCCGTCTAATTTTTTGCGCAAACCGTCCGACGAACTTTCGGTTGCGCAGGTGCCAATGACTCCCGGTTTAAGCACACTCCCTGCAGCGGATGCCCCGACGGCCAGTGCACACGCTGCACCTTCAGCGTCCGGCGCACCCCGCCGCGTACGTGCCGATGACAAGCGCATCATCAACGGCCAAACCGATGTGAACCAGCTGGTTCCCTTCAAATACAAATGGGCGTGGGAAAAGTACCTGGCCACCTGCGCCAACCACTGGATGCCGCAAGAGGTCAATATGTCCCGGGACATCGCCTTGTGGAAAGACCCCAATGGCCTGACTGAAGATGAGCGCCGTATCGTCAAGCGCAATCTGGGTTTCTTTGTGACCGCAGATTCACTGGCAGCCAACAACATTGTGCTGGGCACCTATCGCCACATCACGGCGCCCGAATGCCGCCAGTTTTTACTGCGCCAGGCTTTTGAAGAAGCCATTCACACGCACGCGTACCAGTACATCGTGGAGTCGCTGGGACTGGACGAGAGCGAAATTTTCAACGCCTACAACGAAGTGGCATCGATCCGCGAGAAGGACCAGTTCCTGATTCCGTTCATCGACGCCATCAGCGACCCCAACTTCAAGACTGGCACGCACGAGACCGACCAGACACTTTTGAAGTCACTGATCGTTTTTGCCTGCCTGATGGAAGGCCTGTTCTTCTACGTCGGCTTCACGCAAATTCTGGCACTCGGTCGCCAGAACAAGATGACGGGTGCTGCCGAGCAATACCAGTACATCCTGCGCGATGAGTCCATGCACTGCAATTTCGGCATCGACCTGATCAACCAGCTCAAGCTCGAAAACCCCAACCTGTGGACACCTGAGTTCAAGGCGGAAATCAAGGGTCTGTTCGAGAAAGCAGTGGAGCTCGAATACAAATATGCCGAAGACACCATGCCACGTGGCGTGCTCGGTATGAACGCATCAATGTTCAAAGGCTACTTGCGCTACATCGCCAACCGCCGCGCCCAACAGATCGGCCTGGAAGCTCTTTTCCCCAATGAGGAAAACCCCTTCCCCTGGATGAGCGAAATGATTGACCTGAAGAAAGAGCGCAACTTCTTCGAAACCCGGGTGATTGAATACCAATCGGGTGGCGCTCTTTCCTGGGACTGAAACATCACAATGTATTCTGAAATTTCACGCACTCACACACGCCCCGCAGAGGGTGGTATGGATGCGTGTCACCAAGTTCATGCTGCTGGGATACTGCCCAACACCATGAATCGCTTCTTGCACTCCAACTCGCAAGAAGTGCTCTTTGTAAATTGATCAAGGAGAAAATTATGGCAACTGCAAAAAAACCGGCCGCAAAAAAGGCCGCTCCCGCTAAGAAAGCTGCTCCCGCTAAGAAGCCAGCAGCGAAAAAAGTAGCAGCTAAGAAAGCTGCGCCGGCCAAGAAGGCGGCACCTGCTAAGAAACCAGCAGCGAAAAAAGTAGCGGCCAAAAAGCCGGCTGCGAAAAAAGTAGCTGCTAAGAAACCAGCAGCGAAAAAAGTAGCGGCCAAAAAGCCGGCTGCGAAAAAAGTAGCAGCGAAGAAACCAGCGGCCAAGAAAGCTCCAGCTAAAAAAGCTGCAGCCAAAAAGGCTCCTGCCAAGAAAGCTGCTGCGGCCAAGAAGCCCGCCGCCAAGAAGCCCGCAGCTAAAAAGGCAGCCAAAAAGCCGGCTGCGAAGAAAGCCGCGAAAGCACCCGCTGCCAAAGCAGCCCCTGCTGCCCCTGCTGCTCAGACCACTCTGAACCCGCAGGCAGCCTGGCCGTTTCCTACGTCCAGCAAGCCTTAATCAGTTCACTGATGGGCCTCAAAGCCCGGCACCACTTGTGGTGCCGGGCTTTTTTATTCAGGGGTAAAAAGCCAGGAGCCGGTATCCGGCAATCCGTTCACTGCCCGTGGGAAGCTTCACACTCACCGGCAAGGCAACCGGCAACTCCGTGCCCGCTGCCATAGCACCTTGTTGCGACCCGAAATCACTGGATGGAAACACCCGCCTGACAACCGCTTGGTCCTGCGCATCCGTCAGGGTCAACTCCACTGCAGGTGTGGCGACGCCGATTGGTGCAGCGTTTTTCAACGTAAAACTCAAACGGTATACATCCGTCCGCACTTTGGTGAAAGCAGAACTGTCGATGACCACAGACTCAATCTGGCGCAAAGGTTCCAGCTTGCAATGCAGTGCCGCACACAGTGAAGCAAGTGCAGGTGCGAGCCCTGGTTCTGAGGCTGCGAGACGATCACGCTCCTGCATCACCACCTGTAATGCCAGCCCCCCCGTCAGTACAAGGCAAAACAGCACCATGGCACTTCGTACCCATGGACTGCTGCGGCTGGATGTCTTTTTGTGGGTATGCAAAAAAGAGAGCTTTGCATCCCCTTCCAGGGCTTGGACTGAAACCGTTGATTGTTGATAGCGGGGTTGCGAGGCAACATGTGACGCGGCAGCCAATTCAGCGTCGAAGTGCGAAGGCGCGATGGCCTCAGAATCTTGCGCGACCGGAGCTCCATGGAACTGTGAAAGCTCCTGCGGACTTTTCTCCAAAAATGGATCCGCAAAAGCTGCCTCTTCTTGAGAAGGCCAATCCGCCGGGATCTTGAAGGACTCATCCGGCAGAGGCTCATCGTCGGGCAACTGCAGGTCATAGGTTTGTGCAGACAGCGCTTCTGGTGCCGCCAGGGGCTCACTCGGTGCAACAACGTCACTTGCAGCAATCGCTGGGGGCTCGATAACAGACGGAGGCTGGCCTGACTGCAGCTGGGCATTGGCGTCGAACACCTCATCACATTGACCACAACGCACCCAGCCATCCGAAATACGGAGCTGGTCCGGCACGACCTTGAACATCGTGGTACAGGCAGGGCATCGGGTGATCAGGCTCATCGCGTCACATTGTAGGGCCCGTACCCGTAGACTCAGAGGGCAGCTGTCATCAGAATCCAGCCGTCTTCGCGGTCTGCAACAGACAGCTTGCAGTACGGCGCATAAGCAGCCTTCAACTCATCTTCCTGGCGCTCCAGAATACCGGCAAGCACCAGCTTTCCGCCGGGCTGAACATGGGCGCACAGCAACGGTGCCAATACCTTCAAGGGCGTTGCCAGGATATTGGCCAGCACCAGGTCGTGCGCTCCCACCGCCATTTCAGGCAAACCCGCCTGCAGATGCACGCCATTCGCCTCGGCATTCAGGCGTGTGGACTGCACGGCCGCATCGTCAATATCGACGGCGACAACGTCCTTGGCACCAAACTTGGCAGCGCCAATGGCCAAAATACCGGACCCACAACCGTAGTCCAGCACACGTGTCTGGGCGGGATGGTGCGCGATCCAGCGCAGGCACATGCGGGTCGTGGGATGGGTTCCCGTGCCAAAGGCCAGCCCGGGGTCCAAACGGATCACCTGCTTGGCCTGCTCGGGCGGCTCATGCCAGGTGGGAACAATCCAGAACTCGGGCGTGATCTCGACGGGCGCAAACTGGGACTGCGTCAAACGCACCCAGTCCTGGTCTGCCACCGCGGCGATGCCCAATACCTGGCAACCGTCAAAGAAATCTTGCGCCTGCAGCAGTTGCGCGGCTTCGGTCGCCAGCGTTTCATCAGCAAACAGGGCAATAACCCGGGAGCGCTGCCAGCCTTCCTTGGGAGGCGGCATGCCGGGCTCGCCAAACAGGGCCTGCTCGGCATCGGTCTGGGCGTCGGCGTCTTCCACACTGACGCTCAACGCGTCCAGTGCATCCAGTGCATCGCTGAGGCTTTCGACCCGGTCCTCGGGACACATCAAACGCAATTCAAACATGCCAAGCCCTAGCGTTTGTGCTGTTCCAGCCAGTGCTCGAGGTAGTGGATATTCGTCCCACCATCCATGAACTTGGCGTCCACCATCAACTCGCGGTGCAGCGGGATGTTGGTACTGATTCCCTCCACCACGGTCTCGGCCAACGCGGTACGCATGCGCGCCATGGCCTGCTCACGGGTGTCGCCATGCACAATGATTTTGCCGACCATGGAGTCGTAGTTCGGCGGCACAAAGTAGTTGGTGTACACATGCGAATCCACACGCACGCCCGGCCCGCCCGGGGCATGCCACATGGTCACGCGGCCAGGGGATGGGGTGAATTTATACGGGTCTTCGGCATTCACACGGCACTCGATGGCATGGCCACGGATCTCAATCTGGCGCTGCGTGAAAGGCAATTTCTCACCCGCAGCCACCATGATCTGGGTTTTGACAATGTCAATGCCCGTCACCATCTCGGTCACTGGGTGCTCCACCTGCACACGGGTGTTCATTTCAATGAAATAAAACTCCCCATCTTCATAGAGGAATTCGAAAGTGCCCGCACCGCGGTAACCAATCTTCTTGCAGGCAGCCACACAGCGCTCACCGATGCGTTCGATCAACTTGCGATTGATGCCGGGTGCTGGCGACTCTTCCAACACCTTTTGGTGGCGGCGCTGCATGGAGCAGTCCCGCTCGCCCAGATAAACGGCATTCTTGTGCTTGTCCGCCAGGATCTGAATCTCGATATGGCGTGGGTTCTGGAGAAACTTCTCCATATACACCGCAGGGTTGCCAAATGCCGCACCGGCTTCGGCCTTGGTCATGGCCACCGCATTCACCAGCGCTGCTTCGGTGTGCACCACACGCATGCCCCGACCACCGCCACCGCCCGCCGCCTTGATAATGACGGGGTACCCAATGGACTTGGCAATGCGGCGAATCTGCACCGGGTCGTCAGGCAACTCACCCTCTGAGCCCGGAACACAGGGCACACCAGCCTTGATCATGGATTGCTTGGCCGACACCTTGTCACCCATGATGCGGATGGACTCGGGTGTTGGCCCAATGAACTGGAAGCCACTTTTCTCAACCCGTTCGGCAAAGTCGGCGTTTTCACTCAGGAATCCGTAGCCCGGGTGAATGGCCTCAGCGTCCGTCACTTCAGCCGCCGAGATGATGGCCGGCATGTTCAGGTAACTCTGTGCCGACGGGGCGGGCCCAATACAAACCGCTTCCTCGGCCAGCTTGACATACTTGGCCTCACGGTCGGCCTCGGAATAGACCATCACCGCTTTGATGCCCATTTCACGGCAAGCCCGCTGGATGCGCAGGGCGATCTCGCCGCGGTTGGCAATCAGGATTTTCTTGAACATGGATGTGCGTGCGACTGCTTATTCGATGATGAAAAGAGGTTGACCGTATTCGACCGCCTGCCCGTTATCGCTCAGGATCTTGGTGACGGTTCCGGACTTGTCAGCTTCAATTTCGTTGAGGATTTTCATGGCCTCGATAATGCAGATCGTCTCTCCGGCCTTGATGCTGTCGCCGATCTCCACAAATGGCTTTGCACCAGGAGAGGAGGAACGGTAGAAAGTGCCAACCATGGGTGATTTGACTGCATGACCTGCAGCAGCCTCTTCAACCACTGGCGCGGCGGCGGCGGGTGCCTGAGCAGGAGCCGCTACTGGCTGGGCCACTGGGGCAGGCGCATAGGTTTGAATAACTGCGGTGCCACCCTTCACGATGCGGACTTTGCCTTCCGCTTCGGTGATTTCCAGTTCCGAGACGTTGGAATCGGACACCAGATCGATCAGTGTCTTGAGTTTGCGTAAATCCATGAATACTCCAATATCCGTCTTTGAATAAAACGGCGAATTTACCGCAAAAATCAATAACGTCTTTTAATTTTATTTATTTATCGACAATTTTCAATAAATTGCCAGACCAAACCTTGTTGGACTTCCTCTTCAACAAGAGGAGTCAACCGAGGCAGGCGCTCATTTTACCTGAGCCCAACTATCCAGGTCCGTTTGCAGCAAGCGCCCTATCTTGCGTTGCGCCACAACTCCATCACTGCCAAGGAAAATCGAAAAAGGCAAGCCGCCGCCCAGATTTCCCAGATTACGCGCCAACTCACTCCCCGCCAAAGCGGCAATTCCGATAGGGAAATCCAGCGGCATTCTTTGCAGGAAGGACTGCACCGACGCAGGCTTGTCCACGGCCAATGCAAGAACTTGCATGCCGTTGCGATGATTTTGCCGGTAGAAGGCGTTGATCATCGGCAGCTCATCCACACAAGGAGGGCACCAGGTCGCCCAAAAGTTCAGCAGCAGTGGTTTGCCATGAAATTTCCGCATTTTGACCAAACCGCCTTGTGGCGAGTCCCACTGCAAAGACCAGAAACCGTCCACTGGCTCTGCAACGGATGGAGAAATCGCCGCCGGGTCTTGCGCATGCCACCAGGCCAAGCCCGCCCCGGAAACGGCCGCCAGACTTGCTGCGGCGACCAACAAACCGCGCCGGGAATGGGCAGGGGCAACATCCTGGGCTGCAGAAGGAGTGGGGTCAATTGCTGTCATGGCTGCGCATCATGCAACAAACGGCGCAAGGCTGCCGTATCACCCCGCGGTTTCCGCCCACGGGCGTCCGGTTTAAGGGCACCCCGCAAATCGTCCAGGTCATAAATGAGCAGGTGAAGCCCAATGTGCTCGCCCAATTCCCGACACAGAACATGAACACTCAAGGCATCTACCGGCTCGCCCTGGAAGCCGGTGACCGAACGCGGCTCAAAGCGGACACCCAGATCAATCAGGCCAATTTCCGCGGATTTGGGGTCTTCACAAAACAATTGCAGGTAAATATCGGACTTGCGCGTGGCCGTTCCATGCCAGACCGATCCGCCCACATGGGGTCGAAAACGCTCCAGGCGCTCCATCCAGGACAGCGCCAAGGCCCGCAAGGCACGCAACTCCACAGGCTGGGTATCCGCGCAAAAAATGGCGATGTACTCCTCCACGGCCAGCTCCAGGGTGCTGTTGTCAGGCAGATCCCCGCGCCCGGACAGCCCCATCTGCTTGACCGCACGGCGCTTGGCAGCGCCGTATTCCAGCCCCTCTTCCACCACCATGCGCGCGGCGGTCGCGGCGATTTCTTCTTTCAAGTCGTCCATGGCGCCATTGTGCCGCGCGCCCTGTAACCCTGATAAAGCACCGTGATTGCTGCACTTTTGATAGCTGCTTGCGCATATTGCATGGGGGCTAGAGGCATAAAAGGCTTCAAAAATTGCTTCACCACTGGCACGTAAAATAAGCCCATGCATATTCATATCCTTGGTATTTGTGGCACTTTCATGGGCGGCCTAGCCGCCCTGGCCCGTGAGGCCGGCCACCGCGTCACCGGTTGCGACGCTGGCGTCTACCCCCCCATGAGCGACCAGTTACGCGCCCTTGGTATTGAACTGATCGAAGGCTTTGGTGCCGACCAGATGGCCTTGAAGCCCGATATGTTTGTTATCGGCAATGTCGTGAGCCGTGTGCACCTGGCCGACGGCACGCCCAAGTTTCCGCTGATGGAAGCGATTCTGGATGCCGGCGCGCCCTACACCAGCGGCCCGCAGTGGCTGGCAGAACACGTGCTGCAAGGCCGCCACGTGTTGGCCGTGGCTGGCACCCACGGAAAAACCACCACCACCGCCATGCTGAGCTGGATTCTGGAAAGCGCGGGGCTGCAGCCCGGCTTCCTGGTCGGCGGCGTGCCGATGAACTTTGGTGTCTCGGCGCGACTTGGAACCCCCAGGCTCCCCACTGCGCGTGGTTCGCTGCCCCCCGAGGGGGCTGTTCCGCCTTGGGGCGGCCCGGCGACGGAACGGGCTGGCGTCTTTGTGATTGAAGCCGACGAGTACGACACAGCCTTCTTCGACAAACGCAGCAAGTTTGTGCACTACCGCCCGCGCACGGCCGTGCTGAACAACCTGGAGTTCGACCACGCAGACATCTTTGACGACCTGGCTGCCATCGAGCGCCAGTTCCACCACCTGGTGCGCACGGTGCCCAGTACTGGGCGCGTGGTGGTCAACGGCGTGGAAGAAAGCCTGACGCGTGTGTTGCACCAGGGCTGCTGGAGCGAAGTGCGAAGCTTTGGCGCCACGGTGAGTGACTTCACGGTTGTGGGTGAACCGCATGACTTTGCGGTGCACTACCAGGGTAAACCGGTGGCCCACGTGCAGTGGAGCTTGGGCGGCGTGCACAACCAGCTCAACGCACTGGCCGCCATTGCAGCCGCCGAACACGTGGGCGTGAGCCCCGCAGTGGCTGCACAAGCGCTGGGCACTTTCGAGAACGTGAAACGCCGCATGGAAGTGCGGGGTCAGGTCACCCTGCGCAGTGGCGGCGCACCCGTCACCGTGTACGACGACTTTGCCCACCACCCCACGGCCATCCACACCACCGTCAACGGCCTGCGCCGCAAGGTGGGTACGGCACGCATCCTTGCGGTGTTTGAGCCCCGCTCCAACACCATGAAGCTGGGCGCCATGAAAGCCCAATTGCCCTGGAGCCTGGAAGAAACCGACCTGGCGTTTTGCCACAGCGGTGGCCTCGGCTGGGACGCGGTGGAAGCTTTGGCGCCCATGGGAAACAAGGCGGTAGTGGCAGACTCCATCGCAGCTTTGGTTGACCAGGTGATCGCGCAGGTACAGCCTGGGGACCATCTTTTGTGCATGAGCAACGGCGGCTTCGGCGGTATCCACGCACAACTCCTGCAGCGCCTGCAAGGTCTTTGATTCGCACTGGGCTGCTGCGTCGCAACAAAAAGGCGGCCAGCAGCCCGCTAAGATGCGCCGAGAAGACCTCCGCTTTTTCTGCACGCACCCATGCCCCACAACACGCCACCCAAGAGCAGTACGACCAAGGTCAAAACCTCTCAGTTCACTCCACATGGCGTGGTGGACCTCTGGATGGAAGGCCGCCTGATGCACTACCAGGCCACGGGGCCGTTCAATACGGAACTGGTGGATTGCTTGGCCATTGCCCAGCGTGACTACCTGCTCGCCACCCAGCCTACAGGCGCCTGGGCCAGCGTATGTACCGTGATTGGCAACGCCATGAGCAGCCCGGAAGGCATAGCCCGCTACGCAGAAATCATGTCCGCGCCCAAACCTGCGAACATGATTCCGGTAGCGACGGCATTTGTGATTGCCCCTGGCGTGGAAGGCGGGCGCATCATGGCGCCGCTGTTTACCAAAGTCTTCGCGGACATTGGCCGCCCGTTCAAGATTTTCGAAACCATGGCCGATGCCCAGCGCTGGGCACAGACCATGCTCGACGAGGCCGGCGCGAAGTAATTCACGCAGCCCCGTACCCAGCGCCCCTACTTGCGGGCGCGGCGCGCCAGGACGGCCGCCGACAGCACATCCAGTGACTCCAGAGAATCGTCCCAGCCCAAGCAGGCGTCCGTGATGCTCTTGCCATATTCCAGGCCCGCCGCATCGTCTTTGCCGGGCGTGAACTTCTGTGCTCCGGCCTGCAAGTGGCTTTCCACCATCACGCCAAACACGCTGCGTGAGCCACCGCTGATCTGTGCCGCGATATCGCGCGCCACGTCCAACTGCTTTTCATGCTGCTTGCTGCTGTTGGCGTGGCTGCAATCCACCATCAGGGTCTGCGGCAACTTGGCCTTGGCCAGATCAGCGCAGGCGGCAGCCACATTGGCAGCGTCGTAGTTTGGCGTCTTGCCGCCACGCAAGATCACGTGGCAGTCCGGGTTGCCATTGGTTTGCACAATCGCCACCTGGCCATTCTTGTGCACTGACAGAAAGTGGTGCCCACCGGCCGCCGCCTGGATCGCATCGGTGGCGATCTTGATATTGCCATCGGTGCCGTTCTTGAAACCAATCGGTGCGGAAAGGCCCGAAGCCAACTCGCGGTGCACCTGGCTCTCTGTCGTACGCGCACCAATGGCGCCCCAGGCGATCAGGTCGCCCAGGTACTGCGGCGAAATGACGTCCAGGAATTCGCTGCCCGCGGGCAGACCCAGGCGGTTGATTTCGATCAGCAACTGGCGCGCAATGCGCAGGCCTTCGTCGATGCGAAAGCTCTCGTCCAGGTAGGGGTCGTTGATCAGCCCCTTCCAGCCCACGGTGGTGCGGGGTTTCTCGAAATACACACGCATCACGATTTCCAGCGTGTCCTTGTACTTCTCGCGCTGGGCTTTCAGGCGGCGCGCGTAGTCCAGCGCGGCAGCGGGATCGTGGATGGAACAGGGGCCAATGATGACCAGCAGGCGGTCGTCCTTGCCGGCCATGATGTTGTGGATGCGGTGGCGGGTATCAGTGATCAGCGCTTCCACGCTGGTGCCCAGGATCGGGAAAAAGCGGATCAGATGTTCTGGAGGAGGCAGCACAGTGATGTCCTTGATGCGTTCGTCGTCGGTCTTGCCGGTACGGTCGGCGCTCGGGTGGGCGTGTTGTCCGTACCAGGATTCGGCGGACGCTGCAGTTTTCGCT
The DNA here is from genome assembly GCF_001955715.1 of Rhodoferax saidenbachensis. Classification (NCBI taxonomy): domain Bacteria; kingdom Pseudomonadati; phylum Pseudomonadota; class Betaproteobacteria; order Burkholderiales; family Comamonadaceae; genus Rhodoferax; species Rhodoferax saidenbachensis. The sequence goes on from NZ_CP019239.1 coordinate 3,578,648, forward strand.
GTCATGTGTTGGCTCCTAGGTCAAAAATCTGCCGGAAATTCCGGTGAAAGGTTCAAAAGGCAAAAAAAAACCGCCGGGGGCGCCGGCGGTTTGGGGAGGATTCAGGACGTTTGTGTCAGGTACGTTCAGAACTCTCTACCGCCGAAGGCGCAGGAGAACCAAAAATAGCTAAAGTAAAAACGGCCGAAATTCATGGGCCCCAATGTAGCACAGTCAAAAAACGACGCCACGCCCGGCGCAGGCGCCACACAAACGGCGACCTGCTCGCCGCCGCATCCTGCGCACGTTGGGCCGACTGTTCGTACACATCCAGCAGCAAGGCGCCGGCACCCAAGACACGCCAGGCCGCCAGCTCAAACTCGCTCAGTACAGGTAAACGCTGGTGGGACTCGGCAGCCTCGCGTGCCCACAGGGCCACCCGCGTGCGGAAATGGGCCAGCGTTTTGGCATGGGCGTTGAATTCGTAGAAACGGTGCCAATCGCCGCCCAGCGCCTGCACAAGGGCACCGTGCTGGCGCGCGACTTCCATCAAACCCAGCAAATGCTGTGCAACGGCGTTAGCGTCGGGATCGGGCTGGCGCAGCAAGCCCACCAGTGTCTCGATGGGAGCGGCCATGCCTTGCAGGCTTTCGCCGAGTTGCAGCGACTCTTCGTCGGCCACTGCAGCACGCAAGAACTGGCTGTACTGGTCAAACGTCTGCAATGCGCGCGAAGACGTGGCTGTAGACCCCGGGAGGTGTGAAGCTTCAGCAGGGTCCGTTGCCATGACCACCGCTCCGGGTGTCTGTGCTCTAGGCTGTGCCGCCTACGGTCAGGCCATCAATGCGCAGGGTGGGTTGGCCCACGCCCACAGGCACGCTCTGGCCTTCCTTGCCGCAGGTGCCTACGCCGCTGTCGAGCTTCATGTCGTTGCCGATCATGGAAACGCGCTTCAGGCATTCCGGGCCACTCCCCACAATGGTGGCGCCTTTGACGGGGTACAAAATCTTGCCGTTTTCCACCCAGTAGGCTTCAGAGGCCGAGAAGACGAACTTGCCGCTGGTGATGTCAACCTGGCCACCACCAAAGTTGGTCGCGTACAGCCCCTTCTTGATGCTCTTGACGATTTCTTCGGGTTCTTTGTCGCCACCCAGCATGTAGGTGTTGGTCATGCGCGGCATGGGCACGTGGGCGTAACTTTCGCGACGGCCATTACCAGTGGGCGCCACGCCCATCAGGCGTGCGTTCATGCTGTCCTGGATGTAGCCCTTGAGGATGCCGTCTTCGATCAGCACATTGCGCTGGCTGGCGTTGCCTTCGTCGTCCACATTGAGCGAACCGCGGCGGTCGGCAATCGTGCCGTCGTCCAGCACGGTGACGCCCTTGGCGGCCACGCGTTGGCCAATGCGGCCGCTAAAAGCGCTGCTGCCCTTGCGGTTGAAGTCACCTTCCAGCCCGTGGCCAATAGCTTCGTGCAGCAGGATGCCAGGCCAGCCCGAACCCAGCACCACAGTCATCTCGCCAGCCGGTGCAGGGCGTGCGTCCAGGTTGGTGAGTGCCGCATGCACGGCTTCGTTCACATACTTTTCAATCTGCGCGTCGTCAAAGTAGGCCAGGCCAAAACGCCCACCGCCGCCCGCGGAACCCACCTCGCGGCGGCCCTTTTGTTCGGCAATCACGGTCACGCTCAGGCGCACCAGCGGGCGCACATCGGCGGCCAAGGTGCCATCGGCACGCGCCACCATCACCACGTCGTATTCACTGGCCAGGCCAGCCATCACCTGGATGACGCGCGGGTCCTTGGCACGCGCCAGTTTTTCCACCTTGCCCAGCAGCGCCACCTTGGTGGTGCTATCGAGTGTGGAGATCGGGTCCACACCGGGGTAGAGCTTGCGGCTGTTGGCAATCTTGGTGCTCGGGGTCTTGGTCCGTTTGGACTGGGCCGCGCTGGAGATGGTGCGCACGGTGCGTGCCGCGTCCAGCAAAGAGGCTTCGGAAATGTCGTCGGAGTAGGCAAAGGCGGTTTTCTCGCCGCTGACCGCACGCACACCCACGCCTTGGTCGATGCTGAAGGAACCGGTTTTCACTATGCCCTCTTCCAGGCTCCAACCCTCGGAACGGGTGTACTGGAAGTAGAGGTCCGCGTCGTCCACCTGGTGTGCCTTGATTTCGTTCAGCGCCTTGATGAGATGGCTCTCATCCAGCCCAAACGGGGTCAGCAGCAGGGACTTGGCGGTGGCCAAGCGTTCGATGGTGGGTTCGCGGGTGATCATTCGGCCATTTTAGGCCGCTGCAAGAACTCCAGCAGGGCGCCGTCATCCAGCCCTTCCAGCCCTGCGGCTACTGCCGCGGCAAACACCGCACTGGCTGGGGCGCCCAAGGGGCCAGTGAAGCCCGCATGCGCTGCGGCCTCTTGCGCCAGCCGTGTGTCCTTGGCCAGCAACGTCATGTGGGCGCGCGGCGCCAGATCGCCCGCAATGGCGCGGCGCATGCGGTCGCTGCCAATCCAGCTCTGGCCGCTGGACTGCTCCACCACGTCCAGCGTACGGTTCAAATCCAGCCCCATGCGACTGTCCAACGCCATGACCTCGGCCGCGCCCACGAGGTTGATGCCGGCCAGCAGGTTGTTGACCAGCTTGGTGCGCGCGCCGTCGCCCACGCGCTGGCTAATGCGAAACACCTTGTCAGAGAGCGCATCGAGCAGCGGCTGCACGCGCGCCACGGCGGCGTCCTCGCCCGCCACCATGAGGCTCATGCTGCCGTCCCGCGCGCGCGCCGGGCCGCCGGACATGGGCGCATCGATGGTGTGGATGCCGCGCTCGGCCAACTGGGCGGCAATAGATTCGACGTCTTGCGGGGCGATAGTGGGGCACAGCAGCACCACATGGCCAGCGGGCAGGTGCGGCGCCAAGCCATGGGGGCCGAACAGCACATCACGGGTCTGCGCAGCGTCCACCACACAGACGATGATTGCTATGGATTCAGTAGCTGCCTGCGCAATATCGACGGGGGCTAGAGCACCAAAAGGCACTAAATTGCGCACCTTGACAGTATCCACATCGTGCACCCACGGTGCCCAGCCCAGGCTGCACAGACGCTGCGCCATGGCCCCGCCCATATTGCCAACGCCAACTATTCCAACTTTCACGACTGAACCAGGCGTTTGGAGTTCGAGATCGACATCAGAATGCCTAAAGCGAGCCCCAGCGTCACCATGGCGGTGCCGCCGTAGCTGATAAACGGCAACGGCACACCCACCACGGGCAGGATGCCGCTGACCATGCCCATGTTCACAAAGGCGTAGGTGAAGAAGATCATGGTCACGGCCCCGGCCAGCAGGCGTGAGAACAGCGTGGGGGCCTCCAGGGCAATGGTCAGCCCGCGCAAGACCAGGAAGATAAAGGCGCCAATCAGGAACAGGTTGCCCAGCAGGCCAAACTCTTCGGAATAGGCGGCAAAGATAAAGTCGGTGGTGCGCTCGGGGATGAACTCCAGATGCGTTTGTGTGCCCTGCATGAAACCCATGCCAAACACGCCGCCCGAACCGATGGCGATCATGCCCTGGATGATGTGAAACCCCTTGCCCAACGGGTCACGCGACGGGTCCAGCAGGGTGCAGATGCGCTGCTGCTGGTAATCATGCAGCACGACCCAGCGCATGCCGTCGGCACACAGCTTGGGCTCCAGCACCACCAGCAGAGCGACGCCCACCAGCCCGATGACCACGGGCGGAATCACCAGTTTCCAACTCATGCCCGCAAAGAAAATGACCGCGATCCCCGCGGCCAGCACCAGCAAAGAGGTGCCCAGATCGGGCTGTTTCATGATCAGCCCCACGGGTACGGCCAGCAGCACCCCGGCCACCACAAAGTCCAGCGGGCGCAACTGCCCTTCCCGCTTCTGGAACCACCAGGCCAGCATCAGCGGCATGGCGATTTTGAGAATTTCGCTGGGTTGCAGGGTGATGCCAATGTTGATCCAGCGCTGGGCGCCTTTTTTGGTGATGCCAAACAAGGCAACGGCAATCAACAGGGTCACACCGACCACATACAGCGGCACGGCCAGTGCCATCAGCCGCTGCGGCGGCACCTGGGCCACCACAAACATGATGGTGGCGGCAATCAGCATGTTGCGGCCATGGTCCTCAAAGCGGGTGCCGTGGTCATAACCCGAGGAATACATGGTGAGCAGCCCGGCGCAGGCCAGCATGAAGACCGCAAACGCCAGCGGACCGTCAAAACCCGCAAACCAGGGCGCGACCCGGTTGCGCAGCGAAACTTTTCCAAATTGAGATGCCATGGAGGGGGATTATCCTGCCAACTATCATGCGGCCATGACTGCCAGCCCCATGAAAACGCCGATTACCCACCTGCTTTACCTGCACGGCTTTCGCTCCTCGCCCCAATCGGCCAAGGCGCGCCAGATGGCGGCCCATATGGCCACCCACCACCCCGACGTGCAATGGTGGTGCCCGCAGTTGCCGCCCTCGCCACGCGCCGCCATGGACTTGCTGTTGCAAGGCATCGCCGGTTGGCCCCAGGCCAGCATGGCCGTGGTGGGCTCGTCGCTGGGCGGCTTTTATGCCACCCATGTGGCCGAGCGCACCGCTTGCCGTGCCGTACTGATCAACCCGGCCGTAGACCCGGCGCGGGACCTGGCCAAGTACATCGGGGAACAAACCAGTTGGCATGACCCGGCAGAGCGCTTCTACTTTCTGCCGGAGTACGTGGGTGAATTGCACACACTGGCGTGCGGCACCCTGACCCAGCCCGCGCGTTATCTGCCCATCATCGCCAAGGGGGACGAGGTGCTGGACTGGCGCGAAATGCACGCCCGTTATGCGGCATCCCAGCCCCTGCTGCTCGAAGGCGGGGACCACGCGCTGAGCGACTTTGAGGTGCACTTGCCGCGCATTCTGGCCTTTCTGGGTCTGGTCTGAACCCGATCCGGCAGACAGTGCCCCATTTGCAGGGACAATCGACCCCCTATGTTTGTACTGTTTGAAGAAGCCGGAAAGTTCATGGCCGGTCGTGTGCTGTCGGAGGCGGAAGCCTCTGCACAGGTGGAGCTGGATTCCGGCAAGCGCGTCAAGGTCAAGAGCGCCAATATCCTCATCAAATTCGAGAAGCCCGCCCCGGCGGAGCTGATCGCGGCCGCCCAGGCCCAGGCCCAGGCCATTGAGCTGGAGATGGCCTATGAGTTTTCGCCGGACGAAGAATTTGGTTTTGCCGACCTGGCCCGCGACTATTTTTCGGCCCAAGCCACGCTGACCGAGCAGGCCGGCATGTTGTTCAAGCTGTTCGACACGCCGCACTACTTCCGCCGCGCGGGCAAGGGCCGTTTCAAAAAGGCCCCCGCCGACATCATTGCGCAGGCGTTGGCCGCGATTGAGAAGAAACGCGTGATTGCCGAGCAGATCACCCAGTGGGCGGCCGAACTGGGCGCAGGCACCTGCCCAGACGCCATCAAGGAACAGCTCTACAAGATACTGTTCAAGCCCGACAAAAACGCGCCCGAATACAAGGCCGTGGTCGAGGCCAGCCGCGCCACCCACACCGCACCGCTGGAACTGCTGCAAAAGGCCGGCGCCATTGCCTCGCCCTACCTGTTCCACTGGAAGCGCTTTTTGCTGGAGAACTTCCCCAAAGGCACAGGCTTCCCCGCCATCACCGCGCCGGCCATTGCGGACGAGTTGCCACTGGCACCGGTGCAGGCCTATTCGATTGACGATTCACAGACCACCGAGATTGACGACGCGCTGAGCCTGCAGGGCCTGGGCAGCGGCACGGTCACCATCGGTATCCACATTGCGGCACCCGGCCTGGCCGTCCAGCCCGGCAGCCCCATCGACGTGCTGGGCCGCGCGCGCCTGTCCACGGTCTACATGCCGGGCTACAAGGTGACCATGCTGCCCGACGACGTGGTGCAAACCTACACGCTGCAGGAAGGACGTGACTGCCCGGCCCTGTCGCTGTACGTGACGCTGGACGAAGCGACGCTGGAGATCAAGGGCAGCGAGACCAAGCTGGAGCGCGTGCCGATTGCGCACAACCTGCGCCACGACCAGTTGGACGCCGTGGTCACCGAGCCCTGGCTGCTGGACCCCGCGTTTGAGCATCAAATGACGCCTCAGCCCTTACCTACATTGCGTGAGCAGCTATCATTTTTATACCGCCTGGCGCGTGACCTGAAAGCCAAACGCGAGGTCGTGCGCGGCAAACCCGAGACCTTTAACCGGCCGGACTACAACTTCCGCCTGGTGCGTGAGGCCGGTGCACAAGGCACCGAACCGCAAGGCCATGAAGAAGTGCAGATCAGCATCCGCCAACGCGGCGCGCCGCTGGACCTGATCGTGGCCGAGGCCATGATCCTGGCCAACAGCACCTGGGGCAATCTGATGGCCGAGATGGGCGTACCCGCCATCTACCGCAGTCAGGCCAGCCTGGCACCCGGCGTCAAGGTGCGCATGGGCACCAAGGCGCTGCCGCACGCGGGCATTGGCGTTAAAAGCTACGCTTGGGCGACTTCGCCGCTGCGCCGCTACACCGACCTGGTGAACCAGTGGCAAATCATGGCCTGCGCCCGCCACGGCAAGACCGCCGCACTGGTGGCACCGTTCAAGCCCAAGGATGCCGAACTGTTCGCCATCATCTCGGCCTTTGACACGGCCTACAGCGCCTACAACGGCTACCAGGGTGCGATGGAGCGCTTCTGGACCATGCGTTACGTGCAGCAACACGGCATCACCGAGCTGGTGGCCACGGTGTTCAAGGAGAACATGGTGCGTGCCGACGATATTCCGCTGGTGCTGCCCGTCATGGGCGCGCAAGGCCTGCCACGCAACGCCAAGGTGCGTATCAAGCTGGGCGAGATGGACCTGATCACGCTGGACGTGAATGGTACGGTGATCGAGCGTCTGGACGCACCGGCCCAGACCGAAGCAGCGACGGAAGAAGAGGCGGACGATGAAGACGATGTGGCCGGCCCGATTGCGATTGCCGTGGATGTGAGCGAAAGCCCCGAAGCGACCAGCGATAATTAGGGCCTGCTCACACTATTTTTACAAGATGCGTTGCGGATCAAAAAGGCCATGCGCAAGGCGCGAAACGCAGTCGGGGTATACCCCCGGCAAGGCTTCGCAACGCCGCGCATGGCTTTTTAGGCCGCAACCCGAAGGGAACGGGGTGAAAACGGCGCCACTCGTTGTTGCACTCCTAGCCCAGACGGCCAGTCTGGGCGTCGTCGCGCGCCTAGATTGGCGCCGTTTTCACCTCGTTCGCACTTGTAAAAATAGTGTGAACAGGCCCTTCCTGTGAACCTGCGGTCCTTCAGCACTCTCCAGTTGGCCCTTGGTGCATCCATTGCGGTGCACGCGGTGCTGATCACCGTGCGTTTTGTCGACCCGGAGTCGTTCAACCGCGTGTTTGAGGACACGCCACTCGAAGTGATCTTGGTCAACGCCAAGAGCAACGAAAAACCCGAGAAGGCCAAGGCCATCGCCCAGGCCTCGCTGGCTGGTGGTGGTGACGCCGAAAAGGGCCGTGCCACCAGCCCGCTGCCCCCCTCCCTATTGACTGAAACCGGCGACACGCAGGAGCAGGAAACCGCCCGCAAACTGCAAAACCTGCAGGAGCAGCAAAACCTGCTGCTGGCCCAGGTGAAAAACCAGTTGGCCGCCCTGCCCCCACCCGACCCGAGCAAAAACGCCAACAAGGTCGAACAGTCCGAGCAGGAAGAAAAGCGCCGCCAGTTGGTCAAGGTCTTGGCCGAGATTGAGCGGCGCATCAACATGGAAAACGCGCGGCCCAAGAAACGCTACATCAGCCCCGCTGCGCGTGAAGAGGTGTACGCCGTTTATTACGACGCGCTGCGCCAGGCCATTGAAGACCGCGGCACGGAAAACTTCCCCACGTCGAGCGGCAAGAAACTGTATGGCGAGCTGACGATGATCGTCACCGTGAACCACGACGGCCGCGTGCTGGAAACCGAGGTGGTGGAAAGCTCTGGCAACCCCACGCTGGACCGCCGGGCCGCCGCCATTGCCCGCACAGCAGGCCCCTTTGGCAAATTCAACAAAGCCATGCGCCGCCAGGCGGACCAGATTCTGGTCGTCTCGCGTTTCAAGTTCACCCGGGATGAAACCCTGGAAGCCAAGGTGTCCAGCGGACCATGAGCGTCGCACGGCCGCCCGAAGACGCTAGCGCCGCAGCCGATAGGGCGGAGGCTTTTCTGTGAAGTCTTTTGCGCGTTGGTTGGGCTTGTGTGTGCTGGCCTTCTTGGCACTGCAACTGTTTTTTGTCGGCCGCATCGCCAGCATGGCGGTGCTGGCGCCCCAATCCACCGCGTTCCAGCGGGCCGAGGCCTGGCGCATCGTCAACGAAAAAGGGCGCCTGCCCTGGAGCCAGGAGTGGGTGAACTACAGCCAGATATCGGACCATCTCAAACGCGCCGTGATTGCTTCGGAAGACGACGGTTTTTCCAACCACGATGGCGTGGACTGGGACGCGCTGGAAAAAGCCTGGGCCAAAAACGCCAAGGCCGAGGAACGCGCCGAGAAACGCAAGCCCCCCGCCAACGCACCTGCTGCAGCCACCGTGCGCCCACCCAAAGTGGTGGGCGGCTCCACCATCACCCAGCAACTGGCCAAGAACCTGTTCCTCTCTGGTGAGCGCACACTCCTGCGCAAAGGCCAAGAATTTGTGCTGACGCTCTTGCTGGAAACTTTTCTGAACAAGCAACGCATCCTGGAGATTTACCTCAATAGCGTGGAATGGGGTGACGGTGTGTTTGGCGCCGAGGCCGCAGCACAGCACTATTTCCGCAAACCCGCCAGCAAGCTCAGCGCCTACGAGGCAGCCCGGCTGGCCGTGATGTTGCCGCGGCCCAAGTTCTTTGAAAAGGTGCCGAACTCGGCCTATCTGTCGGGGCGTTCCGGAGTGATTGTGGGACGCATGCCAGACGCACAGTTGCCTTGAATCAATAACGTCGCGAATAACGCGCGGGGTTTAGTGGGAAACAGGCGGCAGCTGCAGACTGAGAGCGGTCTTTTACTGCGCTCCAAAGCAGTCGTCGATCAAAGATACGATGCCACTACTTTGAGGTTCTCATCAAAGACGCCATTGCCGTGTAATCCTCTTGAGGTTCGATCTAGCATCACTTCATACGAGTGCGCCCAAGCTAACGCACCATCCGCTTCGACCGTCGCCGTGTTATGTGATGTCAAGCGCAGCAAGTTTGCCTTTGTGTCAAAAGTCATCGAGTACAGCTCAACTGCTGAAATCTCGAAACACTCATCGAATGTGTTGGGGTGCATCGCTACGTTATAGGTCGCAACGTTGGTGTACAACGGAGCCTTGACGCTCGGATACGTAATAGCTAACCGTTGATGGCCAACATACGGAACTAGCCCCTGCTCCCCTTTAATCACCAGTTCTTTGGTGAAGAGGTGCCGACCAATGGCAATGGTCCCCGAGTATCCATGTTCTGACCCTGGGCGACTTAGCTCATCCATGAGGAATTGGTTGACCATCCTGTGGTGCGGCGATTGCTTCTCCAAGGGAATTTCCTGCTGCAAGTCATCATTGTTGGCGTGCCGAAACCTAATAATTTGGGGAACCGGAGCGCCAACTTTCTGCTGGACTACTGCAATTGCATAGATCAGCTCTAGCTTCGGATCAAGCTCTACCAGTGTGCCCAGCTCCGTGTTCGAGCAATAGAAGATACTTTCACCAACTTCATTGAACCGCCCCCGACTTCGTACCCTTTCCGCTGGTGCGTATTTCAGCTGATTGACATGATCGAAGAGGGCGCCCTTTTCATGGATGCGGCAGCGATAAAGCTGAACTCCCGTCCCCAAAGTCATCGCTACTTTCGGTACGCCGTGCAGGATCTGACCGAAAAGATCGTAAATCACGGTAGTCGGGCTACCTTTCTTGACGTGCTCCTGAAACTTCTTGATTGCGGCGCGGACGGTCAAGTACTTGGAAATTGCACTCATGACGTGATACGGTGTTTGCCTTCAACAGACGACGAGCATAAATTTATACAGAGAATTTTCCGTAATGCCTAAAAGGCGCGAAATGGAATCCCGACACACCCCGCTGGTATTGAGAAGTGGAACGAGTCTAAGGTCGCAAGATTTTCGCTTCAGGTACGCGCTTTGGATATCCCCCAAACGGATGATTCTTTGAATATCGGCTTCGCCCGGTATTTACCCCTACGCACACTGGGCTGGCGAATCGCTGAAACGTCATCCCCCGTCTGTATCATCCCCGCCATGCTAGCCAAGTTGATGAGTTTCTTTTTGCTCGGTCTGATCCGGGTGCTGACCGGTGCACAAGCGCGCTGGCACGGCTGCCCGCCGAAGGCGGAGCAGCGCATTTATTTTGCCAACCACCAGAGCCACGCCGACCTCGTGATGATCTGGGCCGCGCTGCCCAAGGAGTTGCGCAGCGTGACCCGTGCCATTGCTGCCAAGGACTACTGGACCAAAAGCCCCTTCAAGCAGTGGTTGACCTCCAAGGTGTTCAACGTGATCTACGTCTCACGCGACCGCACGTCTGACGAAGACCCGCTGGAGCCGCTGCTGGACGCGCTGGAGAATGGTGATTCCATTATTCTGTTTCCAGAGGGCACACGCGGCCACTTTGAAGAGCCCCAGGCCTTCAAGGCCGGGCTGTACAACCTGGCACTGAAGTGCCCCAAGGCGGTGCTGGTGCCCGCCTGGATCAACAACGTGCAACACGTGTTGCCCAAAGGCGAGGTCGTGCCAGTACCGGTGCTGTGCTCCGTGACATTCGGTGCCCCGATCCAGGTGCAGGACGGCGAGGAGTGCAAGCCGTTTCTGGCACGCGCGCGCAGCGCTGTCATGGCATTGCGCGAAGTCTGAGGGCGTAGCATGTACCACTACCTCAAGAACCTGACTCCCACGCAGCAGATCGGTGCGCTGTTCATCATTGTTTTCGGCCTGTTGCTGCTGGCCAGCGTGATCGCCTTTGTACTGTCCATCCGCGACCATGGTGATGACGAGCGTGCCGAACAGTGGCGCACCGAACTCAAAAGTGTGGACGGCATCATCCGCACCAGTTGGCTGATGGTGTTTGTCTTCTGGATCGGCTGGGTCACTGGCGACTGGGTTTCGCTGACCCTGTTTGGGCTGGTCTCTTTCTTTGCACTGCGCGAGTTCCTGACCCTGTCACCCACACGCCGGGGTGACCACCGCAGCCTGGTGCTGGCCTTCTTTGTGGTGCTGCCGCTGCAGTACTGGCTGGTGGGCAGCGAACATTTCGACATGTTTGCGGTGTTCATTCCGGTCTATGTGTTTTTGGCCCTGCCATTGACCAGTGCGCTGTCCAACGACCCGGTGCGTTTTCTGGAACGCAACGCCAAGCTGCAGTGGGGCATCATGGTGTGCATCTACGGCATGAGCCATGTGCCTGCGCTCTTGATGCTGGACTTCCCCGGCTACGACAATAAAAACGCCTTTCTCGTGTTCTTTCTGGTGATGGTGGTGCAGGTCTGTACGGTGGTGCAACACCTGGCCTCGCGCAAATGGCAACACGCGCCCGTGGCGCCCGCCATCAGCCAGAGTTTCAACTGGCGCAGTTGGTGGACCGGCATCCTGACGGCCAGCGTGTTTGGTGCGCTGCTGGCTGGTATCACGCCATGGGTACCGGGCACCGCGTTCGCGTTTTCGTTCATCGCCTGTCTGGCCGGCTCCATGGGGCACTTTGTCATGAAGGCCTTGAAACGCGACCGCGGCATTCCCAGCTGGGGCACCCAGGGTCGCTCGGTCACTGGCGCGGGGGGCCTGCTGGACCGGGTGGATGCGCTGTGTTTTGCGGCACCGGTGTTCTTCCACTCCGCCAAGTGGTATTTCGGCATCTAGCCCGCATCTCCATTGCGCGAGCAGCTCCTGAAACCATAGCATGCGAATACTGGGTATTGATCCTGGCCTGCGCACCACCGGCTTTGGTGTGGTGGATGTGCAGGGCGCCGCACTGGCCTATGTGGCCAGCGGCACCATCAGCACGCAGCACCTTGATACCCGCGCCTTGCCGGAGCGACTCAAGGTCTTGTTCGATGGCATTGGCGAGGTCGTCCAACGCTACCAGCCCACTTGCGCGTCGATTGAAATCGTTTTCGTGAACGTCAACCCGCAGTCCACGCTGCTACTGGGCCAGGCACGTGGCGCACTCATCACCGCACTCGTTACCGCCAACCTACCGGTGGCCGAATACACCGCGCTGCAAATGAAGCAGGCCGTGGCCGGCCACGGCCGCGCGCAGAAAGAACAGATCCAGGAAATGGTGAAACGCCTGCTGACCTTGCCCGGCTTGCCAGGGCCGGATGCCGCTGACGCACTGGGCCTGGCCATCACCCACGCACACGCCGGCAAGGCCATGGCACGCCTGGCTGCAGCCGAGAGCCTGGGTGGCACAACCACCACCGCGTCTTACCGCGCAGGGCGCAGCCGCTGACCTCAAACGCCGAATAGATTACGCCCCTTCCTACCCCACGGAGTATTGCCATGTCTCTGGAGAAAACCTTGAACCCCGCTGTTGCCGCCACATTGGCGCAGTGGCACACCATGATTGCCCAGAAGGATTTGCGAGGACTGCCCGCCCTGCTGCACCCGGACGCGGTCTTTCGTTCGCCCATGGCCCATTCGCCGTATGCCAGCGCCCAAGCCGTGGCGCTGATCCTCAACACGGTCATCCAAGTGTTCAATGACTTCACCTACCACCGCCAGCTGGCCAGCGACGACGGCCTGAGTGTGGTGCTGGAATTCAGCGCAACCGTCAGCGGCAAAGCCCTCAAGGGCATTGACCTGATCCAGTTCAATGCAGAAGGACAGATCGTTGATTTTGAGGTGATGGTGCGCCCCATGAGTGGCCTGCAGGCGCTGGGCGCTGAGATGGGTGCGCGGCTGCAAGCGCTGTTGCCTGCATTCAAAGCGCCTAGCGCTGGCTAGTGCTTTTTCAGCGCTAGATCCGCTCGAGGATCAGCACCGTGAAGAAACAGAAGGCGGCCAGCAGCGTCCACTTCAATATCTTCCAGCCCCAGTTCTTGAAACGCGGCTGGCCTGTGCCCACGTAAAACGCAAACGACGCGGCCGCACCCAGCAAGCAAAGCAGAATCAGGAAGCGAAAGACCAGCATGGGTTCAGGCGGTGAAAACCGGAACAACTCGCCGCCGGGCCGCCCCAAGGCGAGTTAGCCCCCTTGGGGGGCAGCGACCCGTGCAACGGCGGAGCGTGGGGGCCATATCACCAGGCCCGCGCGGGTTGTGCGAAGCCTGCGGGCGCCTGTTTGGCGTCTTCAAAGCTGACCAGTTCCCACGCGTCTTTTTGCACCAGCAACTCACGCAACAGTTTGTTGTTGAGCGCATGGCCGGAGCGGCGCGCGCTGTAGGCGGCCAGCAGGGGCTTGCCCACGATGTAGAGGTCACCCATCGCGTCGAGTATCTTGTGTTTGACGAACTCATCGTCGTAGCGCAGCCCATCGGCATTGAGCACCTTGTAGTCGTCCATCACGATGGCGTTGTCCAGACCACCGCCCAGTGCCAAACCATTGGCGCGCATCATTTCCACATCCTTGGTGAAACCAAAGGTGCGCGCACGCGCAATGTCACGCGAGTAGGAGCCGGTGCTCAGGTCGAACTCCACGCGCTGGCCCGTGGAGTCCACGGCGGGGTGGTTGAAATCGATCTCGAAGCTGAGCTTGAAACCGTGGTACGGGTCCAGGCGTGCCCATTTCTCGTTGGCGCCTGAGCCTTCGCGCACTTCCACGGGTTTGAGCAGGCGGATAAATCGGCGCGGTGCGTTCTGCATCTCGATGCCCGCGCTTTGCAGCAGAAACACGAAAGAAGCGGCCGAGCCGTCCAGAATCGGTATCTCTTCGGCGGTGATGTCCACGTACAGGTTGTCCACCCCAAGACCGGCGCAGGCCGACATCAGGTGTTCCACGGTGTGCACTTTGGCATTGCCGCTGGACAGCGTGGAGGCCAGACGCGTATCGGTCACGGCGGTGGCCGACACCGGAATGTCGATGGCCTGCGGCAGGTCCACGCGGCGAAACACGATGCCGGTGTCGGGCGCTGCGGGGCGCAGGGTGATTTCCACCCGCTGCCCGCTGTGCAGGCCCACGCCCACGGCGCGGGTCAGGGATTTCAGGGTTCTTTGTTTGAGCACAACCCTATTTTACTTTCTCGGACCGCACGGCGCTGAGGGGTGCGCCTACTGATAAACCCCCTATGGAATCCGGCCCAACGGCGGCACACTGCAAGTACTTCCTTCACTACAAAACCACCATGCAAGGCGACATACTTTCCACCATCGTGCTCCCTCTGGGGTTGGCGTTCATCATGTTCACGCTGGGCGCGGGCCTCACGCTCACGGACTTCAAACGCGTCTTCCTGCACCCCAAGGCCTTTGCCGTGGGTGTGTTGTGCCATTTCATCCTGTTGCCGCTGGTGGCCTATGCCATCGTGCAGGCCTTCGGCGTCACCGGCGCCATGGCCGTGGGCTTCATGATCATTGCGGCCTGCCCCACGGGCACCACCTCGAATCTGCTGACCTACCATGCCCGTGCGGACGTGGCACTGGCACTGTCCTTCACCGCCGTGGCCGGTGTGGTGGCGGTCTTCACCATCCCGATGATCCTGGACTGGTCCATCAACCACTTCATGGGTGCGCAGCAGAAAATCAACTTCCCCTATGGCTTGGTCATGGGCCAGATTGCCCTGCTGCTGGGCGTGCCCGTGGCCCTGGGCATGGCGCTGCGCAAATTTGCGCCGGAGTTCACACGCCGCTTTCACGGCACCATGGGGCTAATCGCCACCGTTCTGTTCGTGCTGATCGTGCTCGGCGCAATTGCCAAGAACTGGGGCTTGCTGAAGGAACATGCACCCTCGCTCGCCCCTATGGTGCTGGCCATCAACGTGGTGATGCTGCTGCTGGGTCTGGGCCTGTCCCTGCTGACCCGCGTGCCCATGCGTCAGGCCGTCACCGTGGCCATCGAATCCTCCGTGCAAAACAGCACGCTGGCCATCGTGATTTCCTCCACCATCCTGATGAACGACACCATGATGCTTCCTGCGGCGGTGTACGGCATCCTGATGTATTTCACGGGCATCCTCTTCGTGTTCGTGGCGCGCCGTTTTTTGCCTCCCTTGACGACGGAAGAACAGGTGGCGGCTGCGGCGGCCATGCATTGAATTCGTTGTTTTAGGTTTTCGCTTCGCGGCTGACCGCCAAGCGGTTCAGACCTCTGCGAGGCACCTCACTTTCCCCCCTATCCCCCCGCCCTTTCCACCCCGCCGGGCGGAAAGGGGGCCTTAACAGCCGATTTGTTGTTGGGTCGCCGGATATGGAATTACGGGGATAGGTTGCCACCGGTATTTCTCGCCACGGCCAGTGCATCCGGTCGTAGTTACATCTGATGGGTGGGCGCGGAGCGGCTGGCGGCTGCGCCTGCCAGTGACGAGGCATGAAAGACAGGGCTTCGACAAGCTCAGCCTGAACGGGATAGGGTATGTAATGCCGCAGCCAACCTCTGACTCGCCCCTGGCAGGCGCAGCCGCCAGCGGTGCCGCACAGATTACTTAGAGGCAACTACAACCGCATGCACTGGCAGTGGCGCACCGTAACGGTCGCAACCTTCGCACGTAGCCCCTTATCTGGCGCGAGGTAAGCAAATCGGCTGTTAGGCTCCCCCTCGCCCGGCGGGGCGAGGGGGTTGGGGGGAGGGGGAAAGCGAGGTGCTACGCAGGGAAGAACTCAACTACCCCGCAAACACCTGAACCGAGAAGCTTAGTCCGCCTGCTTGCGCAAGAAAGCAGGAATCTCGTAGTCGTCCATCCCACCCGAAGACAACGCATCCACCCGGGCTGCGGCTTGCGTACGGTTGGTACGCCATACGCTAGGAGTCGCCATGCTGCCGTAGTCGGGCTGTGCCATGGTGCCACCCAGGCTGGCCGCTGCACCGGCAGGTGCGGCGATGGTGTTGAGCGTAGGCACCTGGAACGGCACGTTGTCGGTACCGGTGCGCAGCACCTGCAGCGGAGGGGCCGTACGGCGCATACCCTGGCGAGAGAGGCCGGTGGCTACCACGGTCACGCGGATTTCGTCGAGCAGGCTGTCGTCGTAGGCCGTGCCATAGATCACATGCGCATCGGGCGATGCGTAGGCACGGATGGTGTTCATCGCCAGCTTGGACTCGGACAGCTTCAGGCTGCCCTTGGCCGCGGTGATCAGCACCAGCACACCCTTGGCGCCGGACAGGTCGATGCCTTCGAGCAGCGGGCAGGCCACAGCCTGCTCGGCCGCGATGCGTGCGCGGTCCGGGCCGCTGGCCAGGGCGGTACCCATCATGGCCTTGCCGGGTTCACCCATCACGGTGCGCACGTCTTCAAAGTCGACGTTCACATGGCCGGGCACGTTGATGATTTCGGCAATGCCACCCACGGCGTTTTTCAGCACGTCGTTGGCGTGGGCAAATGCCTGGTCCTGGCTCACGTCGTCGCCCAGCACTTCCAGCAGCTTCTCGTTGAGCACCACGATCAGCGAGTCCACATTGGCTTCGAGTTCGGTCAGGCCCGCATCGGCATTGCTCATGCGGCGGCCACCTTCAAAGTCAAACGGCTTGGTCACCACGCCCACGGTCAGGATGCCCATGTCCTTGGCGATGCGCGCAATCACGGGAGCAGCACCGGTACCGGTACCGCCGCCCATACCCGCGGTGATGAACAACATGTGTGCGCCTTCGATGGCCGCACGGATGTCGTCTTCTGCACCGGCGGCGGCTTCGCGGCCCTTGTCGGGCTTGCTGCCGGCACCCAGACCGCTGGCACCCAACTGGATGGTCTTGTGTGCGGCGCTGCGGCTCAGGGCCTGGGCGTCGGTGTTGGCGCAGATGAATTCCACGCCGCCCACTGCGGTCTGGATCATGTGTTCGACCGCGTTGCCGCCGCCGCCGCCCACGCCGATCACCTTGATCTGCGTGCCCTGGTTGAACATCTCTTCTTCAATCATTTCGATGGCCATTTTTAACTCCTGATTTTCATTAATACGTGTTGGTTTTTAAATTCGCAGTTGCCTGAGGGGTGGGCTCTATGAGGGTGGCCCTATCCCCCGCCATCGCCAATGTGGACTTCCCCGTGCCAGCCAGAGTTGGATGTACATGGTCAAAAGTTCCCGACAAACCAGTCTTTGATGCCGCCCAAAGCCGTCTTCACCGAGCCGGCCTTTTGCGCCACCTTGTAACCGCGCATGCGCGCCAGGCGGGCTTCTTCGAGCAGGCCCATGACGGTGGCGGCACGCGGCTGCGCCACCATGTCGGACAGCGCGCTGGAATATTTGGGAATACCACGGCGCACGGGCTTGAGGAAGATGTCTTCGCCCAGCTCCACCATGCCGGGCATGATGCAACTGCCGCCCGTCAGCACAATGCCGCTGGACAACACTTCTTCGTAACCCGATTCGCGCATCACCTGGTTCACCAGGCTGAAAATTTCTTCAATGCGTGGCTCGATCACGCCGGCCAGCGCCTGGCGGCTCAGCATGCGTGGACCCCGGTCACCCAAGCCTGGCACTTCCACCTGCGTCTCGGGATCCACCAGCAGTTGCTTGGCGTGGCCGCTTTCGACCTTGATGTCTTCCGCGTCCTTGGTGGGGGTGCGCAGCGCCATGGCGATGTCGCTGGTGATCAGGTCGCCAGCAATCGGGATCACAGCTGTGTGGCGGATCGCCCCATTGGTGAAGATCGCCACGTCGGTGGTGCCCGCGCCAATGTCCACCAGGCAGACGCCCAGTTCGCGCTCATCGGCGGTCAGCACGGACAGGCTGCTGGCCAGCGGGTTGAGCATGAGCTGCTCCACTTCCAGACCGCAACGGCGCACACACTTGATGATGTTCTCAGCCGCACTTTGCGCGCCCGTGACGATGTGCACCTTGGCTTCCAGGCGGATGCCGCTCATACCGATGGGCTCGCGCACGTCCTGGCCATCGATGATGAATTCCTGCGGCTCCACCAGCAGCAGGCGCTGGTCGGTCGAGATGTTGATGGCCTTGGCCGTTTCCACCACACGTGCCACGTCAGCCTGGGTGACCTCGCGGTCTTTCACCGCCACCATGCCACTGGAGTTGAGTCCGCGGATGTGGCTGCCGGTGATGCCGGTGTAGACCCGCGTGATCTTGCAGTCGGCCATCAGCTCGGCCTCTTTCAAGGCCTGCTGGATGCTCTGCACCGTGGCATCGATGTTGACCACGACGCCGCGCTTCAGGCCATTGCTCGGCGCAATGCCCAGACCGGCCAGCTTGAGCTCGCCGTTGGGCATGATCTCGGCCACCACCGCCATCACCTTGGCGGTGCCGATGTCCAGTCCTACGACCAGGTCTTTGTACTCTTTTGCCATATGGGTCCTGCTACTGATTCACTATCGCTTGGGGCTCTCCGGCACCAGCGTGCTCACGCCGCGCAGCCGAATTGCATATCCGTTGTCATGCCGCAAGTCCGCGGACTCGATGGCACTGGCGTGCCGACCGTAGCGCGAGGTCACCTGCGTGAGGGTCTTCAAAAATCGCTGCAAACGGGGCACCACGTCATCCACGCTGCCACGCCCCAGTTCAATCACGGCGCCCGAGTCCAGCCGCACACGCCAGCCGCCACGGCCGGACAGCTCCAACTGCTCCACCGGCAGCTCCATGCCAGTGAACAGCGGCGCTACGGCGCGGTACATGGCCAGCACCTCTGCACCCTGGTCCTCGGGTCCGTTGAGGCGCGGCAGGGTGTCCTGGTCGACCTCGTCCACATTGGCTTCAAACACCTCGCCAAAACTGTTGATCAGGCGCAACTCACCCTCTGCACCCCAGTACGCCACGGCCTGGTGCTCCTGCAGCGTGACACGCAGGCGGTTCGGAAAATCGCGGTGCACCACCGCGTGGCGCACCCAGGGCACGGCCTCGAAGGCGGCGCGCACCCGGGCCAGGTCCACCGTGAAAAACGTACCTGCCATGCGCGGCGCCACATTGGCGCGCAAGGTGAGTGTGTTGTTGTGGTTGACGTCACCCGTCACCGCAATGCCCTGGATGGCAAACACCGGCAGGCGTGACAACCAGCGTGCCGCAGCCAGCCCGCCCAGGACGACAAACACCACGAACAGGACGGTAGCCGCCATGTTCATGAGCTTGACGTCCAGCGGATTAGCCACGGCAGGTGTCATGCTGTTATCGCCCCCGCATCCAGTGCCGTGTTTTGCAACAGGCGCACACACAGGTCTTCGTAGCTGATGCCTGCCGCTTTGGCAGACATGGGCACCAGCGAGTGGCCGGTCATACCGGGTGAGGTGTTGATCTCCAGCAAGTAGGGCGTGCGCGTTTTCGCGTCGATCATCACGTCGGCGCGCGCCCAGCCGCGGCAGCCCAGCACCTGGTAGGCCCGGCTGACCAGGGCGCGAATGGCTTCCTCTTCACCCGTGGGTAAACCGGCGGGCACGATGTACTGCGTCACGTCGGTGAAGTACTTGTTCTGGTAGTCGTAGTTGCCCTCGGGCGCCACGATGCGGATCACCGGGAAGGCTTCGGGCTGGTCGTTCGGGCCCAGCACCGGGCAGGTGACCTCGTCGCCCGCGATGAACTGTTCACACAACACCATGGCGTCGTGCTGCGAGGCCAGCGCGTAGGCCGCGTCGCACTGATCCACCGACATCACCTTGGTGAAGCCAATGCTGGAGCCTTCGCGCGCGGGTTTGACGATCATGGGCGCACCCAGCGTGGCAAATGCCGCACGGGTCTGTTCCGCGCTGAAGACCTGGCTCCACGCCGGGGTGGACAGGCCCTCAAAACGCCAGATGCGCTTGGTCATGACCTTGTCCATGGAGATGGCAGACGCCATGACGCCGGAGCCGGTGTAGGGAATGCCCAGCAGTTCCAGCGCGCCCTGCACCGTGCCGTCTTCACCAAAACGGCCGTGCAGCGCGATAAAGCAGCGGTCAAACCCTTCGCGCTTCAAATCGTCCAGCGGACGCTCTGACGGATCAAACGCATGAGCGTTAACGCCCTTGGACAGCAAAGCCTTGAGCACGCCGCTGCCGGACATCAGCGAGACCTCGCGCTCGGCCGAGGCGCCGCCCATCAGCACGGCGACCTTTCCTAGAGTTTTAGTATCAAATTGGCCCATAACCCTTATCCATGCTGCGCAAGCAGCTCCTGTTTTTGTAGCATTTCAGCAATCTTCCCGGGCACCGCACCGATGGACCCGGCACCCATGCACATCAGCACATCGCCGTCGCGCGCGTTGTCGATGGCGATCTGCGGCATGTCGACGATGTCGTCCACAAACAGCGGCTCCACCTTGGCCGCAACACGCAGCGCGCGCGCCAGGCTGCGGCCATCGGCCGCCACGATGGGCGCCTCGCCCGCGGCATAGACCTCGGCCAGCAGCACTGCGTCGGCGCCCGCACCAATGACCTTCACAAAATCTTCAAAACAGTCGCGTGTGCGTGTGTAGCGGTGCGGCTGGAACGCCAGCACCAGACGCCGCCCCGGGAAGGCACCGCGCGCAGCAGCCAGCGTGGCCGCCATTTCGACCGGGTGGTGGCCGTAGTCGTCAATCACCGTGACCGTGCCGCCCTGGGGCAAGAGCAGATCGCCATAGCGCTGGAAGCGCCGGCCCACACCCTTGAACTCGGCCAACGCTTTTTGCACCGCCGCATCGGCCACGTTGAGCTCCACCGCCACGGCAATCGCCGACAGTGCATTGAGCACGTTGTGCAGACCGGGCAGGTTCAGCACCACGTCCATGTCGGGCAGCACCACACCGTTGCGGCGCTGCACCGTGAAATGCATCTGCCCACCCACAGCGCGCACGTTGACGGCACGCACTTGGGCGTCTTCGTTGAAGCCGTAGCTGGTCACGGGACAGGTCACCTGCTCCACGATTTCACGCACGGCGGCATCGTCGGTGCACAGGATCGCTGTGCCGTAGAAAGGCATGCGGTGCAGAAAATCGACAAAGGCCTTCTTCAGGCGGCCAAAGTCGTGGCCGTAGGTTTCCATGTGGTCGGCGTCGATATTCGTCACCACCGCCATCACGGGTAACAGGTTCAAAAAGGACGCATCAGACTCGTCCGCCTCGACCACGATGTAGTCACCACTGCCCAGACGTGCATTGGCGCCTGCGCTGTTGAGGCGCCCGCCAATCACAAAGGTCGGGTCCAGCCCGGCCTCGGCCAGCACGCTGGCCACCAGGCTGGTGGTGGTGGTCTTGCCGTGCGTCCCCGCAATCGCAATGCCTTGCTTGAGGCGCATGAGTTCAGCCAGCATCAGCGCGCGCGGCACGATGGGGATCTTCATCTCCCGTGCCTTGATGACTTCGGGGTTGTCCGACTGCACGGCGGTGGACGTGACCACGGCATCGGCGCCCGTCACATGGTCGGGCGCGTGGCCCACGTGCGTCTGGATGCCCAGCGAAGCCAGACGCCTGAGCGTGGCACTGTCCGACAGGTCCGAACCCGAAATGCGGTAGCCCAGGTTGTTGAGCACTTCGGCGATACCGGACATGCCGGAGCCGCCCACGCCCACAAAGTGAATATGTTTGATGGCGTGTTTCATGCGACAAGCTCCTCGCAGGCGGCGACCACGGCATCGGTGGCGCTCAGTTGCTGCATCTTTTTGGCCTCCAGCCCCCGTTGGATGAGCGCAGGCCGCTCTGTTTTTTGTAGCAAATCAGCCAACTTTTGGGGCGTCATCTGGTCCTGCGGCAGCAACCAGCCGCCGCCCTGGTCGACCAGGAAACGGGCGTTGTGGGTCTGGTGGTCATCCACCGCAGCCGGGAACGGCACAAACAGCGCAGCCGCCCCCACAGCGGCAATCTCGGTCACCGTGCTGGCACCGGCGCGGCAGATCACCAAGTCGGCATCCGCAAAGGCCTGGGCCGTGTTGTCGATAAACGGTGTGAGCGTGGCCTGCACCTGGGCTGCGGCATAGTTGGCGCGCAGCTCATCGATCTGTTTCTCACCGGCTTGGTGTGTCACCACCGGGCGCTGGGCTTCGGGAATCAGGGCCAGCGCCTGCGGCACCACGGTGTTGAGCGCACGCGCGCCCAGACTACCGCCCACCACCAACACTTTGAGCGGACCGCTGCGTCCGGCAAAGCGGACTTCGGGCGCAGACTGGTTCAGGAATTCGGTACGCAGCGGATTGCCCACCCACTGTCCTTTGGCAAACACCTTGGGGAACGCCGTGAACACACGGTCGGCCACACCGGCCAGCACCTTGTTGGCCATGCCGGCCACCGAGTTCTGCTCGTGCAACACCAACGGCTTGCCCAGCAGCACACCCATCATGCCGCCCGGGAAGGTGATGTAGCCGCCCAGGCCCAGCACCACATCGGGTTGGACGCGGCGCACCACCTGAATGCTTTGCCAGAAGGCGCGCAGCAACTTGAACGGCAGCAGCACCAGCGTCTTGAGGCCCTTGCCGCGTACGCCGGAAAAATCCACCAGCTCCAGCGGAATACCGCGGGCGGGCACCAGGCGGCTTTCCATGCTGTCGGGCGCGCCCAACCAGTGCACACGCCAGCCTTTGTCACGCAGTGCCTGCGCCACGGCGAGGCCGGGGAAGATATGGCCACCGGTACCACCGGCCATGATCAGGGCACAAGGTTGCGAGTTAACTTGGGTCATACCCGCCCTCCCTGCATGAGTTGTCTGTTCTCGAAGTCGATGCGCAGCACCACGGCAATCGCCACCAAATTCATGAGAATGGCCGAACCGCCGTAACTCATGAGCGGCAGGGTCAGGCCCTTGGTGGGCAAGGCGCCCAGGTTCACGCCCACGTTGATGAAGGACTGAAAGCCCATCCAGATGCCCACGCCCTGCGCTACCAGCCCGGCAAATACGCGGTCCAGCGCGATGGCCTGGCGGCCGATGTGCATGATGCGGCGGGTCAGCCAGAGAAACAGGCCAATCAGGATGAGTACGCCGACCAGGCCAAACTCCTCCCCAATCACGGCGAGCAAAAAGTCGGTGTGTGCCTCGGGCAGCCAGTGCAGCTTCTCTACACTGCCGCCCAGCCCCACGCCGAAAATTTCGCCGCGCCCAATGGCAATCAGCGAATGGGTGAGCTGGTAGGCCTTGCCCAGGGCATGCTCTTCGCTCCAGGGGTTCAGGTAGGCAAAAATGCGCTCACGGCGGAATTCGCTGAAGGCAATCATCAGCGAGAAGGCCACCACGAGCGTCGCTGCAATCAGGAAGAACATGCGGGCATTGACACCGCCCAGAAACAGGATGCCCATGGCAATCACGGCGATCACCATGAAGGCGCCCATGTCCGGTTCGGCCAGCAGCAGCAGCCCCACCACCCCCACCGCCACCGCCATGGGCATGACGGCACGGAAGAAGTTCTCCTTGACCTCCATCTTGCGCACCATGTAGTCGGCGGCATACAGCAACACCGCAAACTTGGCCAGCTCGGAGGGCTGGAAGTTGGTGATGCCCAGTGGAATCCAGCGACGCGCACCGTTCACACCCTTGCCGATGAAAGGCACCAGCACGGCCATCAACAGCACCAGTGACAGCACAAACAGCCACGGCGCCGCCTTCTCCCAGACATTCACCGGCACCTGGAATGCAATCAGCGCCGCCACAAATGCAATGCCGAGGGACACCACGTGGCGGATCAGGAAATGCGTATGGGCGTAGTTGGCAAAGCGCGGGTTGTCTGGCATCGCAATCGACGCGGAGTACACCATCACCAAGCCCCATAGCAACAGCACCACCACAACCCAGGTCAGGGACTGGTCAAAGCCGCGCACCTGTGCGGGTGCCGTGGTGGCGGCAAACGAGCCGCGCCCGCTCAGGCGCACGGGCAGCGCGGCCGCCGCAGGCGCCACCTTGGAGGAAAACCAGCCGGACAGGGTCTGGCCCAAAGCGTTCATGCCAGGTTCTCCAGTTCCACGCCCTGCGACAACGCCAACTCTTTCACCGCGGCGCAGAACACTTGGGCCCGGTGTTCGTAGTTGTCAAACATGTCAAAACTCGCGCAAGCGGGCGACATCAGCACCGCATCCCCCGCGTGGGCCAGGCGGTTGGCATGTGCCACGGCCGCTTCCATGGACTCGGCATCAACCAGCGACACATCGGAGCCTTCCAGTGCGGCACGGATCAACGCCGCGTCGCGCCCTATCAGCACCACGGCACGTGCGTAGCGGGCCACGGGGATAGCCAGCGGCGCGAAGTCCTGCCCCTTGCCTTCACCGCCCAGAATCAACACCACCTTGCGGTCTGCACCCAGGCCCTGCAACGCGGCCACGGTGGCGCCGACATTGGTGCCCTTGCTGTCGTCAAAGAATTCCACTTCGTTGAGGATGCCGATCGGCTCCACGCGGTGCGGCTCGCCACGGTATTCGCGCAGGCCAAAAAGGATGGGGGCCAGCGCACAACCGGCGGCAGCACTGAGTGCCAGCGCAGCGAGTGCATTGGACGCGTTGTGGCGTCCGCGGATACGCAGCGCATCGGCCGGCATCAGACGCTGGATGTGCAGCTCTTCCGCATCCTCCTTGCGCTTGCGGCGGGTTTCATCGGCTTCCAGCGCACGCACCAACCAGACCATGCCGTTGACATCTTCCAGGCCAAAGTCCCCGGGGCGCTGCGGCATGTCCACGCCAAACGTGGTGTAGGTGCGCCATAGCGGTTTTTGCAGCTTGACGCGCACCGGCTCGGGCAGCATGGCCATCACGGCCGCGTCGTCGCGGTTGAGCAACATCAGACCCCGCTGGCCAAAGATCCGCGCCTTGGCCGCGGCATAGGCCTCCATGCTGCCGTGCCAGTCCAGGTGGTCCTGCGTGACGTTGAGCACCACGGCCGCCGTGGGTTCAAAACCCTCGATGCCGTCGAGCTGGAAGCTGGACAACTCCAACACCCAGACATCCGGCAGTGTGCCGGCGTCAATATGCCCAGCCAATGTGTCGAGCAGCGTGGGGCCGATATTGCCCGCCACCGCCACCGACTTGCCCGACTGGGGCACCAGTTGGCCGGTCAGCGAAGTGACCGTGGTCTTGCCATTGGTGCCGGTAATGGCCAACACCGCAGGGGCGTAGCCGTGCGCCACACGCAAAGCCGCCAGCGCCTCGGAATACAAGCTTAACTCGCCTCCAACGCTTACTCCGCTTGCGTGAGCAGCTACCAAAACAGGAGCAATCACGTCAGGACTCAGGCCTGGTGAGCGGTACACCGCATGTAATTCTTGCCCTTCCACCAGCGTCGCGGCAAAGGCGCCCGGCACAAACCGCACCTGGGGCAGCTCTTGTTGCAGCAGTGCCAGTTGTGGGGGGGCCTCACGCGTATCCGCCACGGTAATACTGGCAGCGCCCTGGCGCACGCACCAGCGGGCCATGGCCAGGCCGGAGGCACCCAGGCCCAGGATCAGAATGTTGCGGCCCTGCAGGGATTGCTGCGCGACAGGCGACTGCGCATCGGCCACGGTGTCGGTTTGCACCTCGTCTGGCGCGGCCTCCACCTCGTCGGTCAGGGCTGCTGGGACGGACTCCACGGCATCGTCGGCAAATATCTGCGCCACAAAGGCAGCCGCATCCGCAGCCGCTGTGAGCGTTGTGGGCAGTGCGCGAACCGCCGGGGTGGCCTTCGCTGCAGGCACCGCATGGGCCGGATCTGGTGCCGGCACTGCGGCCTCCGAGGGTTCTACCGGTTCCACAGCTTCAACAGTCTCTGCCGTTTCGACAGGCACGACGTCCTGCACCGGTGCCTCAGGCATCGGTGCTTCCTGCGCCACCTCGGGAGGCAGCGTGGGTTCGTCGTCGTGCAGGTCGTTCGGGTTCATCGCAGTTTCAGGGTGGACAGGCCGACCAGGCACAGCAGCATGGTGATGATCCAGAAGCGCACAACCACCTGCGTTTCTTTCCAGCCTTGTTTCTCGAAGTGGTGGTGCAGCGGCGCCATCTTGAACAGGCGGCGGCCTTCGCCAAATTTTTTCTTGGTGTATTTGAAGTAAGTGACCTGCAGCATCACCGACAGGGCCTCGACGACAAAGATGCCGCCCATGATGGCCAGCACAATTTCCTGGCGCACGATCACGGCGATGGTGCCCAGCGCAGCGCCCAGCGCCAGCGCACCCACATCACCCATGAAGACCTGGGCCGGGTGCGTGTTGAACCACAGAAACGCCAACCCCGCCCCCGCCATGGCGGAGCAGAAAATCAGCAACTCGCCCGACCCGGGGATGTGCGGGAAGAACAGGTATTTGGAATACACGGCACTGCCGGTGACATAGGCAAACACGCCCAGGGCCGAGCCCACCATCACCACCGGCATGATGGCCAGACCGTCCAGGCCGTCGGTCAGGTTCACCGCATTGCTGGCGCCTACGATCACCAGGTAGGTCAGGATCACAAAGCCCAACACCCCCAGTGGGTAGCTGACTTCCTTGATGAAGGGCAGCAGCAGGCCCGCCTTGGGCGGCAGGTTCACATCAAAGCCCGAAGCCACCCAGTTGTAGAACAGCTCCATGACCTTGAAGTTGGAGCTTTCAGAAATGCTGAACACCAGGTACAGCGCGGCCAGCAGACCAATCACCGACTGCCAGAAATATTTCTCACGCGAGCGCATGCCTTCGGGGTCCTTGTGCACCACCTTGCGCCAGTCATCGACCCAGCCAATAGCGCCAAAGCCCAGCGTCACCAACAGCACAATCCAGACAAAACGGTTGGACAGGTCAAACCACAGCAACGTGGAAACCGCGATCGACAACAGGATCAGTACGCCCCCCATGGTTGGCGTGCCGCTCTTGCTCAGGTGCGTCTCCATGCCATAACCACGGATGGGCTGGCCAATCTTGAGTTCGCGCAGGCGGCGAATCACATACGGGCCCGCAGCCAGGCCGATCAACAGCGCGGTCAGCGCCGCCATCACGGCGCGGAACGTCAGGTACTGGAACACCCGGAAAAATCCCATGTCGGGGGACAGGGTTTGCAGCCACTGGGCCAGACTTAACAACATCAATGTTCTCCCTTGGGAATTTCGGTGGAGCTGGCGCTGGATGCCAACACGGCCTCCACCACGCGCTCCATGCGCATGAAGCGCGAGCCCTTGACCAACACGCTGCCGACTTGCGGCAACAAAGCCAGCACGGCAGCATTCAAGTCTTCGATAGCCGTGAAGTGGCGTGCACCCGCGCTGTGCTCCACCACGTGAAGGGTCTGCTCGCCCAGTGCCAGCACATGTTCAATGCCAAGACTGTGGGCATGGCGGCCGGCTTCGGCATGAAACGCCGGGCCCTGCTGCCCGACTTCGCCCATATCGCCCAGCACAAGTAAACGTGGCCCCGGCAAGTCCGCCAGCACATCGATGGCGGCGCGTACCGAGTCGGGGTTGGCGTTGTAGGTATCGTCTACCAGCGTACCGGTGCGCCCCTGCACCGCAAAGGTCAGCGCGCGCGAACGGCCTTTGACCGGCACAAAAGCCGCAAGGCCCCGCACCACCGCATCGGCGGGTACACCGGCTGACAGCGCACAGGCGGCCGCGGCCAGCGAATTTTTGACGTTATGGCGTCCCGCAATGTGCAGCGCATAGCGCAGCTCCACGCCCATGCCTTGCGCATGCACCTGCCAGGCACCGTCTGCCCACTGGGCATCCACACAACCCAGATCCTGGGCCTGTGCAGGTTTGCCCACCGCAAAGCGGGCGGCAATTCTGGGCGCCGCCAGGCCTTCCCAGACTGCGGTGTAGGCATCATCGGCCGGGAACACGGCTACGCCCTGTGCACCCAATGCACTGATCACGTTGCCGTTTTCCTGCGCCACCGCTTCCACCGTGTGCATGAATTCCAGATGCTCGCGCTGCGCGTTGTTGACCAGCGCTACCGTGGGTTTTGCCATGGCGGCCAAGGTGGCAATTTCGCCGGGGTGGTTCATGCCCAGCTCCACCACGGCAATGCGGTGGCTGGCGCGCAAGCGCAAGAGTGTGAGCGGCACACCAATGTCGTTGTTGAAGTTGCCGCGTGTTGCCAGTGCAGCGCCACCGGGCTGGAAGGACTCCAGAATGGCGGCGATCATCTGCGTGACCGTGGTCTTGCCGTTGCTGCCAGTCACGGCAATCAAGGGCAACTGGAACTGCGCGCGCCAAGCCGTGGCCAGTTCGGCCAGGGCCAGCTTGGTATCGGGTACCTCGATGCACGGCAATACCAGCCCACCCTTGAGGCCCGCACCCGGATGACAAAGGGCTGCTGCAGCGCCTTTGTCCTTGGCTTCCTGGAGGAAGTCATTGGCGTCAAAACGTTCACCTCTGAGCGCCACAAACAGGTCGCCCGGTTCAATGGTGCGTGTATCGGTATGCACGCGCAACACGGCCGTGTTGCCCTCGCCCACGAGCTTCGCACCGCTGAGCCACGGCAGCATCTGTTGCAGATTCAACATGGCGCTCATGGTGTAGCCCCTTCGCTGGCACGGCCACGCAAGTGCAAAGCAGCCGCCGCATGCGCACGGTCCGAAAACACATGTTTGACACCGGCGATGTCCTGGGTTTCCTCGTGGCCTTTACCGGCCAGCAGAATCACGTCCTGGGCCTGGGCCTGGGCAATGGTTTCGGCAATGGCCAGTGCACGGTCGGCCTGCACATCCACACTGTTGCGATCAGGCAAACCCAGCAAAATTTGCGCAATGATGGTCTCGGGTTTTTCACTGCGCGGGTTGTCGCTGGTCACCACTACCTGGTCGGCCAGCTTCGCGGCAATGGCGCCCATCAACGGGCGCTTGGAGGCATCACGGTCACCACCGCAACCAAACACACACACCAAACGACCCTTGCGCTGTGCAGCCAGCGGACGCAGCGCTTCAAGCGCCTGCCCCAATGCATCCGGCGTGTGGGCGTAGTCCACAGCCACCAACGGCTGGCCTGCGTCACCCAGACATTCCATGCGACCAGGCACCGGATGCAGCGCAGTGCAGGCCTGCACCGCATCCATCAGCGGCACACCCAAAGCGCGCATGGCGGCCAGCACGCCCAGCAGGTTGGCCACGTTGTAGTCGCCAATCGTGCGGCTGCGCAAGGTATGGCTGGTTTCGCCCTCCTGCACCTCAAAATCCAATCCCTCGGCGCTGTAACGGATGTTGCGCGCCTGCAGGCGCGCCGGGCCTTTGCACGACACCGTCCAGACATCCAGCGCACCGGAAGCCAAGGCGTCTGCCAGCTCGATACCTTTGACGTCGTCCACATTGATGACGGCGCTACGCAAACCCGACCACGCGAACAACAGGCGCTTGGCAGCCCAATAGGCTTCCATGCTGCCGTGGTAGTCCAGGTGGTCCTGGGTGAAGTTGGTGAACACGGCCACACGAATCTGTGTGCCGTCCAGGCGACGTTCTTCAATGCCAATGGAAGAAGCCTCGATGGCGCAGGCTTGCAAACCCTGTTGCACAAACTGGCGCAAGGTGTGTTGCAGCAACACCGGGTCTGGGGTCGTCAAGCCGGTAGAGACCACTGCACGGCCTGCATCTGCTGTGGCAGTGCCAGCCGCTGGGGGTTGCCCCACCCCCAGAGTGCCAATCACACCGCAGGGCATGGCTTGCGGCAGTGCCGACAGGGCCTGGGCGAGCCACCAGGCTGTGGAGGTTTTACCGTTGGTGCCGGTCACGGCCACCACCGCCAATTGCTGCGAGGGATGGCCGAAAAACTCTGCGGCAATGGGGCCTGTGTCGGACTTCAGCCCGGCATAGCTGGCCACCGCATCGCCCTGCAGCGCAAAGGCCTCGGCGCCCTCCTGCTCAACCAGGCACGCCTTGGCACCCTGTTGCAGAGAACCCATGACAAACTTGCGCGCATCCACAGCCGCACCGGGCCAGGCGATAAAGCCATCGCCAGCCGCCAACGCGCGGCTGTCTGCGCGCAGCGTGCCGGTGACGCGCTGCTGCAGCCATTGGGCGGCCTGGATCGGTGTGTGGAGCTGCTGCATCAGAAGCTTTCCTCCGTCGCATTCGCCACGATCTGCGGCTGTACCGCCATGTCGGGTTGAACCCCAAGCATGCGCAGGGTTTGCTGCACGGTTTCGCTGAACACGGGCGCCGCCACGTCGCCGCCAAAGTATTTTCCTGCGCTGGGCTCATCCAGCATCACCGCCACAATGACGCGCGGACTGTCGATGGGCGCCATGCCAACGAACCAGCTACGGTACTTGCGATTGCCATCCGTACCGTAACCCTTGCCGATCTGTTTGTAAGCGGTGCCGGACTTGCCGCCCACCGAATAACCCAGGGTTTGCGCCTTCTGGGCGGTGCCGCCCGGACCTGCTGCCATTTGCAACATCTTGCGCACACTCGCAGCAGTCCCTGCAGAAAACACGTTCACACCCAAGGCGGGTTCGCTGCTTTTGAGCAAGGTGGCCGGGATGATCTGGCCATCGTGAGAAAACACGGTGTATGAGCGCGCCATCTGGAACAAGGACGCGGACATGCCGTAGCCGTAGGAAATGGTCGCCTGCTCAATCGGGCGCCAGCTCTTGTAGGGACGCAGACGCCCCGACACGGCCCCCGGAAACTGGATCTGCGGCTTCTGCCCAAAACCAGCCTGCGAGAAAGTCGCCCACATATCGCTTGCCGGCATTTGCATGGCGATTTTGGTGGTGCCCACGTTGCTCGACACCTGAATCACCTGCTCTACCGTCAACGCGCCATGCGGATGGGAATCGCGGATCGTGGCGCCGGTGATGGTGATCGACCCTGGCGCCGTATCGATCACGGTCTGGGGTTTGACCCGCCCGGTCTCCAGCGCCAAGCCCACCGTGAAGGGCTTCATGACCGACCCTGGTTCAAAGGTGTCGGTCAGGGCCCGGTTACGCAACTGCGCACCGGTCAGGTTCTGGCGTTTTTCCGGGTTGTAGCTGGGGTAGTTGGCCAGCGCCAGCACTTCACCGGTAATGGCGTCCAGCACCACCACGCTGCCCGCCAGTGCACGGTTGGCGATCACGGAGTCACGCAGCTTCTGGTAGGCAAAAAACTGCACCTTGCTGTCGATGCTGAGCTGCAAATCGCGCCCGGCCACCGGAGGCACCATCTCACCCACCTCTTCCACGGCGCGGCCCAGGCGGTCCTTGATCACGCGGCGCAAACCAGGGCGGCCCAAGAGGTCCTTGTTGAACAACAGTTCGACACCTTCCTGCCCGTTGTCCTCCACATTGGTAAAACCGACCACATGCGCAGCCGACTCTCCCTCGGGGTACTGGCGCTTGTACTCCTTGGTTTGGTAGATGCCCTTGATATTGAGCGCGGTTACCTGCTTGGCAATATCCGCGTCGACCTGGCGCTTGACCCAGACAAAAGACTTGTCTTCATCCTGCAGCTTCTTCGACAGCTCTGCCGTCGTCATGTCCAGCAGTTTGGCGAGTTTTTGCAGTTGCGCCTTGTCAACTTCCACATCCTCTGGAATGGCCCAGATGCTGGGCGCGGGCACGCTGGACGCCAGGATCAATCCATTGCGGTCCAGAATACGGCCGCGCGTCGCCGGCAGGTCCAGCGTACGGGCAAAACGGACTTCCCCCTGGCGCTGGAAGAAATCGTTGGCAAACACCTGGATGTAGGCCGCGCGCGCACCCAGGCCGCAGAAAGCCAGCGCAATGGCGCCGACCACAAACTTGCTGCGCCACACCGGTGTGCGGCTGGCCAGCAGAGGACTGGAGGTGTACTGAACGCTGCGGCTCATGCAAGTGCCTCCGCCTTGCAGGCTGCGGCATTATTCGCCTCGGGAACGGCCCAGCGGCTCATGGCATTCCCTCCTGACTCGCGGCCGCGGCAGGAAATGCGGCCTGGGGAGCCGTCGTGGCGGCAGGTCCGGAATACGTCACGTAGGTGGTGATGGCCGGCGTGGCCTGGCGCATCTGCAGCTTTTCACGCGCCAGCTTTTCCACACGGGCGGGCGTGGCCTGGGCCCGCTTCTCCACCTGCAGTCGCTGAAACTCTGTCTCAAGGCGACGGGCCTCGGCACGCGATTTGTCGAGCTCCGTAAACAGGCGGCGCGAATCGTATTGCACGCCGACCAAATACACGGCGCTGGCCAAGACAGCCAGAAGCAGGACAAGGTTGATCCTGATCATGACATGGCCCCCACGCTTGTCACCGCGTGTACTGCGCTGCCCCCCGAGGGGGCCATCGCGCCTTGGAGCGGTCCGGCGGCGCTCACGCGTCCGTCCTCTGCGCCACACGCATGATGGCGCTGCGTGCGCGGGGATTGCCAGTGACTTCGGCCGCGCTGGGCTTGATACGGTCCAACGCCTTGAGCTTCATGACCTTGGGTGCAGCAAATGGAGCACGGCGGTCGTACTCATCGCGCGAATGCTTCGCGATGAATTGTTTGACGATGCGGTCTTCCAGCGAATGGAAGCTGATCACCGCCAGACGACCTCCTGCTTGCAACACGTCCAGGCTCCCCTCTAACGCTTGTTGCAGCTCTTCAAGCTCGGCGTTGATGAAAATCCGAAAAGCCTGAAATGTGCGCGTTGCAGGGTCCTTGCCCGGCTCGCGGGTTTTGACCGTGTCAGCCACGAGTTGGGCCAACTCGGTGGTGGTTGAAATTGGGCCCCGTTCCTGTCGGCGAGCAACAATCGCCTTTGCAATTGCCCCAGCAAACCGTTCTTCACCATATTCACGTATCACCTCCGCGATTTGATTGAGTTCGGCTGTCTCCAGCCACTGGGCCACACTCTCGCCACGCGTCGTGTCCATGCGCATGTCCAACGGACCTTCGAAACGAAAACTGAAACCGCGCGCCGGGTTGTCGATCTGCGGCGAACTCACGCCCAGATCCATCAACAAACCGGCCACACTGGCCCGCGGCAATTCGCCCAGATGCGAAAAGCCTTCTTGGCGGATGGAAAATCGCGGGTCCTGGATGGCTCCGGACTGGGCCACGGCATCCGGGTCGCGGTCGAAAGCGATCAGGCGCCCCTGGGGCGACAAACGGGAGAGGATGAGACGGGAATGTCCTCCGCGTCCAAATGTGGCATCCACGTACGTCCCGTCGGCCAGGGCTTCGGGCGTACCGGCGTCGCTGTTGAACAAGGCATCGACCGCTTCGTTCAACAGGACGGTGGAGTGAGTCCATGCAGCGTCCACCGTCACACCTTAGAAGGAAAAGTCCTTGAAGACATCGGGCATCTCGCCCTGCATGGCCTTCGCTTCCTGCGCGTCATAGGTGCTCTTGTCCCACAACTCGAAGTGGTTGCCCATGCCCAGCAGCACGGTGTCCTTGGCGATGCCCGCAGCTTCGCGCAGTTCTGGCGACACCAGCACGCGTCCGGTGGCATCCATTTCCACGTCCATGGCGTTGCCCAGAAAAATACGCTTCCACCACTGGGCCGACATGGGCAAGGCGGCAATGCGTTCCCGGAATTTCTCCCACTCCGGGCGGGGAAAGACCATGAGACACCCGTGCGGGTGTTTGGTGATGGTGATTTGACCGGCAGCCGTCGCACTCAGGACGTCACGGTGCCGGGTCGGCACAGAAAGCCGACCCTTTGCATCCAGACTGAGAGACGAAGCCCCTTGAAACACGACAGAACACCTCTTTTGGCGAAAACACAGACGCAAGGCAATTCGGAGGCACTTTTCACCACTTAATTGCACTTTTTTGCACTGTATCAGCAAAAGACGCGCTTGCAATAGGGCAATTGCGAATTTTTTCCAATGAAATCAACGACTTAGAAGCGATTTTGGAGGTCGACTTGCTGCAAAAATCGTTCTAAATTAAGCACTTAGCGCGCTATGTGAAAGTGATGCTTGAAGCGCAGCCACTTTATCTGTTACACAATACCGCTCCAGCAAGCAGCACCGCAGATTTGTAACGCTACAGCGAGCGCGGCACCACGCGTGCGTGTTCGCTGATGCCAATCACGCTGAAAAATGCCGCGACCATGCGGTTGACGTCGCGGAACTGAACCTGGCAGCCTTCTGACTGACGCACCGCCACCCAATTGAGGATGCTGCCCGCGGCCGAGAAATCCACGCGCACCAGCGCACTGCACGACACCACAATCGCATCGCCACTGCGGTGTGTGCCGTCCAGCCCGGCCAGTGCCTGGGTAGCGTCACCCAATACCTCGCCGCGCAACTCCAGTTTGGTTGCCGGGCCACCATCCAGCCCCATAGGCGCCGTCGCTGCGTTCGCACCTCCAGAAGCCCACCCGGCATCTTGTGTAACCGCGGTGTCTGCGGGCACACTTTCGCACTGGCAGCGGGCCTCTACCCAAGCAGGCGGCGCCACTTCGTACGTCACGCAATAGTCCAGTGCGGCCAATTCAAATTCGTCCTGCAACTGCAGAGTGCGCAAAGCATTCAGCCGCACATCCCACCACACCGCATCCACGCCCCGGTCACCCGAAGGTGTCATGGCACGCAGAAGCTGCACCAGGTTGTTCGCGCCACTGAAACGCAGGCTCACGGGCTCATTACACAGGCTGCTGAAAAGCCCTGCCAGCAAAGGCATTGCGTCGGCCGATATCTGCTCGAGCGACGACCACCCCAGATGCCAGGGCATGGGGCGCGAAGACATGGCCTCGCGCAATGCCTCCATGGCGGCCACATTCAAATCGGCTGGGCATTCCCAGATCACGCTACTGCGGGCAGAGGCTGCAAGCGGCGCGTTTCCAGTGGCGTGTTGCGAAGCCTGAGCAGGAACGCCATCTGCCAGAGACGACCACACCGGGGTGGTCTTTTCAAAACGGGCGCCGAATTCTGCCAGCGCATGGTCAAACTGGGCACGTTTGTTTGTCGCGCGGTACAAATCCAGCAGAGCCGCAGACCAGGACAGTGCGACATCGGGCAACAGAGCATCCCCACGTAACGCATCCAGCAGACCGCCTTCTGCACCGGCATCGTCCCCATTGGCAAAACGGATGGCGGCCTCTTCCAGCTCTGGGTCGGTGGCCATGTCATCGACTTCAATGGCAAACAGTTTGGACGTGGAGAAGCCGACTTCGGAGCCGTCATAGCCCTGCGCCATGGCCCCCATGGCCACCCGTGCCGGAATGGAGCGATCTGCCGAAGACGGAGAGAGGGACATGGGCGCCATGCCGGAGCCCATTTCGGTAGGCGCAAATTCGGTGGCCCCGGAAGGAGGGCGAGATGACATGATTTCCGACGCTTCCGTGCGCTCAAAATGCACAGAAGGCACCGAGGGCGCCAGCGTGGAATGGGCCGTTGAGCCAGCGGGTGCGCCTTCCACAGGATTGGCAACCGGGAATCCGGGACCCTGGGGGCCACCTGCGGAATCCTGCTTGCCCTTCCACCACTGCTTGGACATCTGGGCCTCGATCTCATCGATTTTTTTCAGGGTCACCGCACGCCCATCCGGATCGGTGGAGATGCTGGTCTGAAAAAACGAGGCGCGTGCCATGCCTGCCATGGCAGCGGGATCGCGGTTGCGCAACTTGCGCAGTTGGTCAAACTCACGCTTGCGGACAAAGTCGTTTTGCCGCTTGCGCTCGATCATGGCCTTGAGGGCCTGCTTGTCATAACCGCTTTCCTGCTCCTGCTCCGGGTTGTCCAGCTCCGACCAGTCCTTGGTCGGATTGCGGACAAACATGGCCACCTTGGAAAGCAAACCGGGACGATCGTCTTTGGTGGCCATAGAAGCGGGTTAGGAGGCTCGGCGTGTGATGGCGTTGGCGTGGTCAGTCGCCAAACATCTTCTGCTTGAGTTCGCGGCGCTGCTGTGCTTCAAGCGACAGGGTGGCCGTAGGGCGTGCCAGCAAGCGGCCCACACCGATGGGCTCGCCCGTCTCATCGCAATAACCATAGTCGCCAGCATCAATGCGGGAAATGGATTGCTCGATCTTCTTGAGCAGCTTGCGTTCGCGGTCGCGTGTGCGCAGCTCCAGCGCATGTTCTTCTTCGATGGTGGCGCGGTCGGCCGGGTCAGGCACCACGGAGGTGTCTTCGCGCAGGTGCTCGGTGGTTTCACCGGCGCTGTTGAGGATGTCGCGCTTGAGAACTGACAGCTTCAGGCGAAAGGCCGCCATCTGCACTTCGTTCATGTACTCCGAATCGGGCATGGCCATCAAATCCGCATCTGTCAGCTCAGCCACGGGTTTGGTTTTCCAGTTGTTGGCCAGCTTGGGGTCCTTCTTGATGGAGGAAGGCAGAGCCGGAACGATCACATGGGTAGGTGCCGATTGGGTGTAGCTGGCCTTGGCAGCGGTGGATGCCACCGATTGCGCCATGGAGGGCACGGTCAGGGATGCCAGACGCGACGAAGGGCGTCCCGCCTTGGCAGGAACGGCGGCAGGCACGGGAACAGGGGAAACGGGGGCAGCTTTGACTGCAGTAGGAGCGACGGACAACGGAGTTTTTTCCTTGATTTTGACGGGAGCAGGTACCGGTTTGGCCGGTACTTTGGCAACGGGTTTTGCGACCGGTTTGGCAACAGCCTTGGGTGTTGGTTTGGCCACGGGCTTCACCAGCTTGCCAACACTTTTGGCCACTGGCTTGGCCGGGGCTTTGGCGGCTGGT
Source organism: Rhodoferax saidenbachensis (assembly GCF_001955715.1). Taxonomy (NCBI): domain Bacteria; kingdom Pseudomonadati; phylum Pseudomonadota; class Betaproteobacteria; order Burkholderiales; family Comamonadaceae; genus Rhodoferax; species Rhodoferax saidenbachensis. The sequence continues at coordinate 3,615,133 of NZ_CP019239.1, forward strand.
TTGGCTGGCTTTGCAACAGGCTTTGCCGGGGCTTTCTTGGCCACAGGTTTTGCCACGGGTTTCGCCTTGGCAGCAGGTTTGGCGACGGCTTTGACAGGGGCCTTGGCTACGGGTTTTGCCACAGGCTTGACCGGTTTCGCAACAGGCTTCGCCGGGGCTTTTGGGGCCACTGGCTTGGCAACGGGTTTCGCCTTGCCCTTGGGGGCAATCGCTTTGGTATTTTTCCCGGATTTGGCTTTCACTTCTTGTCTCCTGGCAGAGCTGGCCTGCGCGTGCTCGGTGGGGGTTTCTCCGGCGCGCGAGTGTACAGGTTTCGTCTTCGTAAAACCCATCAGTTGCAAAATCGAGACAATCATTGCACTCCCTGCGAGAAATTAAAGTTTTTCATACGAACTACACCAGCGATTGCTCCAGCCCCTGCAACAGGATGTCCTTGGGCAGATCAATACCGATAAAGACCATTTTGCTGCATTTGGTCTCGCCTTCCGACCAGGCCGGGCCCAAATCACTGCCCATGAGCTGGTGCACGCCCTGGAAGATCACTTTGCGCTCGGTGCCCTTCATATAGAGCACACCCTTGTAACGCAGCATGCGTGGACCGTAGATGTTGACGATGGCCCCCAGGAAGTCTTCCAGTTTGGCAGCGTCAAAGGGGCGCTCGGACTTGAAGACAAAACTTTTGACATCGTCGTCATGGTGATGGTGGTGGCCATGCCCATGGTCGTCGTGGCTGTGCGACGGGTGGTCGCAATGTTCACCGTGCTCATGGTCGTGGTGGTCATGCCCATGGTCGTGGCTGTCATCCTTGAGGAAGTCGGGATCGATGTCCAGCTTGGCGTTCAGGTTGAAGCCGCGCAGGTCAAACACCTCTGACAGGGCCACGTCACCAAAGTGCACCGCCCGTTGGGGTGCACGCGGGTTCATGTGTTTGATGCGGTGCATCAGCGCGTCGAGGTCGTCCTTGGACACCAAGTCAGCCTTGCTGATGAAAATCTGGTCGGCAAAACCGATCTGGCGGCGCGCTTCCTGGCGGTCGTTGAGCTGCTGCACGGCGTGTTTGGCGTCGACCAGCGTCAGGATGGAGTCCAGCAGGTAGCTCTCGGCGATCTCGTCGTCCATGAAAAAGGTTTGTGCCACGGGGCCGGGATCGGCCACGCCCGTGGTCTCGATCACCACGCGCTCAAAGTCCAGCTCGCCCTTGCGTTTCTTCTCAGCCAGGTCTTTCAGGGTGGTGCGCAGATCTTCGCGGATGGTGCAGCAGACGCAGCCGTTGCTCATCTGGATGATCTGCTCATTGGTGTCGCTCACCAGAATGTCGCTGTCGATGTTTTCCTCACCGAACTCGTTTTCAATAACGGCGATTTTCTGGCCATGGGCCTCGGCGAGCACGCGTTTGAGGAGCGTGGTTTTACCGGAGCCGAGAAAACCCGTAAGGATGGTGGCAGGAATCAAGCTCATCGTGGAATCCAAAATTCAGCAGGTGGGGAGTGTAGCGGTCTATTCAAGCCCCCCGCTCTGGGGGGCTCTTCACCGCCGGACCGTCCCAAGGTGAAGGGAGCCACATTCATTTGCGCATCACCACCAGCCCCTTCAAATACTCCCCTTCGGGAAAGGCAATGGTCATCGGGTGGTCAGGCGCGCCGCCCATGCGCTCGGTGATGAAGCCGTCCACCCCCGCGTCCGAGCCCGCAGAGGCCACAATCTTGTGGAACAGGTCCGCGCTGATGCCGCCCGAGCAGGAGTAAGTGAACAACACGCCACCTGGCTCCAGCAGCTTGAACGCCAGGCGGTTGATGTCCTTGTAGGCCCGTGCGGCGCGCTCGGCGTGCGCCACCGTGGGTGCGAACTTGGGCGGATCAAGCACGATGGCATCAAAAGTACGGCCCTCGGTGGCGAACTGGCGCAGAGATGCGTTCACGTCGGCGTCCATGAACGTGGCGCGCTCAGGGGCAAAGCCGTTGAGCGCCACGTTGGCCTGCGCCTTCTCGATGGCCGGTCCGCTAGAGTCAATCGAGGTCACGTGCGCCGCGCCGCCCGACAACGCCGCCACGGTGAAACCGCCCGTGTAGCAATAACAGTTCAACACGCGCTGGAACTGCAGGCGCTGCGCCGCATCGGCAAAGCGTTTGCGGCTGTCGCGCTGGTCCAGGTAGAAACCCGTCTTGTGGCCCTCAGCCACGCTCAGGGCCAGCTTCCAGTTGTGCTCTTGCAGGATCAGGTTGGTCTCGCCGCTGCCACGCAACCAGCCTTTGACCTCGGGCAGCCCCTCCAGCCCACGGCTGCTGGCGTCGGAGCGCTCGTACAAACGCGTGAGCCCCGTCTCGGCCAGGAGCGCGTCGGCCAGCACATCCTTCCAGCGTTCGGCGCCCGCAGACGTGAACTGCGCCACCAAGGTGTCGCCATACCGGTCCACGATCAACCCGGGCAGGCCGTCGGATTCGCCGTGGACTAGCCGCACGCCGTCACTTTTTATGTCAAATCGCCCTCTAGCCCTTATGGATTGTGCGCAAGCAGCTATTAAAAACGGAGCATCTATGCGCTGCTGCTCGTCAAAACTCCAGATCCGCGCGCGGATTTTTGACGCGGGGCTGAATGCGGCCCAGGCCAGGAACTGACCCTCGGACGACTCCACGCGCACGGTTTCACCAGGATCACCACCGCCGCGCTGAATCGCCGATTCAAAAATCCAGGGATGGTGACGTAATAGGGAGCGCTCTTTCCCGGCGCGCAGTCTTAGGGTTTTCATAGGGCGATTGTGCGCCACGAGCGGCTGTGGCAGTCGTACAGTCAGCCGGGTGCGGACTCGCATAGGCAGCACAAATTTCTGCTGCAGGCACAACGGCGGTGCTATTCTTTTCGGACCGATAAAAAAGGTTGGATGTCACTATGAACTTCAATGACATGAAACTATCCACCCGTCTTGCCATGGGCTTCTCGGTGCTGGTGGCCATCGTCGCCTTCATGGCGGGCTTCGGAATCTACGAAGTCAAAATCACGAACGCGTCCATAGGGACCATCTACAACGACCGGGTGGTCCCCCTCAAACAGCTCAAGATCGTGTCGGACATGTACGCTGTCAACATCGTGGACAGCGCCAACAAGGTCGGCGCCGGCATCCTGGACCCCAAGGCGGCCCTGGCCCTGGTCAGCGCGAGTACCGGCACCATCAAGGAGCAGTGGAGCGCCTACATCGCCACCGAGCTCACCGCCGAGGAAAAAACCGGCGTTGACAAAGTGACGGCCATGATGGCCAAGGCAGACCCCGTGGTGGCCAGCCTGCGCGCCGCGCTGGAAGCGGGCGACAAGGACAAGGTGGTCAGCCTGATCAAGCCGATTTATGAGGCCATCGACCCGCTGACCAATGAAGTCGGCGATCTGGTCGATATCCAGTTGACTGAAGCCAAATCCGCCTATGACCGATCCAGCATCCAGTACAGCAACACGCTGACACTGTTCACCGTCCTGGTGGTACTGGCCATCGCCCTTGGCATCGCGATTGGTTGGATGCTGGTCCGGGCGATCACCGTCCCCCTGAACCAGGTCGTGAACATCGCCAGCAGCGTAGCTGCCGGCGACCTGACCATGGACATCGACAACTCCGGACGTAGCGAAACCGGCCTGGTGCTGGCCGCCCTCAGCGACATGCAAGGCAGCCTGGTGAATGTGGTGTCCACAGTGCGCGCCGGCTCGGAAGGTGTGGCCGCGGCCAGCTCCGAAATCGCCCTGGGCAACCACGACCTCTCTGCCCGCACAGAACAACAGGCCAGCGCGCTTGAAGAAACCGCCGCGAGCATGGAAGAGCTCAGCGCCACGGTCAAACAAAACGCCGACTCGGCCAGCCAGGCCAACCAATTGGCCAGGAGCGCCTCCACCGTCGCCATCAAGGGCGGCACCGTCGTCGGCCAGGTGGTCGAGACGATGAAGGGCATCAACGAATCCAGCCGCAAAATCAGCGACATCATCAGCGTGATCGACGGCATCGCCTTCCAGACCAACATCCTGGCGCTGAATGCTGCCGTCGAAGCGGCCCGCGCCGGTGAGCAAGGCCGCGGATTTGCGGTGGTGGCCAGTGAAGTCCGCTCCCTGGCCGGTCGCTCTGCCGAAGCCGCCAAGGAGATCAAGAACCTGATCAACACCAGCGTGGACCGTGTGGAACAAGGCTCCACCCTGGTGGACCAGGCCGGCGTCACCATGACCGAGGTGGTCAGCAGCATCCAACGTGTGACCGACATCATGGGTGAGATCACTGCCGCCAGCAACGAACAGGCCATGGGCGTGCAGCAAGTGGGCGAAGCGGTGATGCAGATGGACCAGGCCACGCAGCAGAACGCGGCGTTGGTGGAAGAGATGGCGGCAGCCGCTTCCAGCCTGAAAAACCTGGCCGCCGAGCAGGTGGCCGCAGTCGCCGTATTCAAGCTGCCAGGCGGTCGCCGGTCTTGATCCCCCTTCTGCAGAGGCGCCGTGCCCAGTGACCACTGACTTGTTACGCCGATTCAAGGTAGGCCACCGCCTGCGCCTGCTCATCATCATCTTCTCCCTGGGGCTGCTGGCCTACGGCTTCTGGTCTTTCCGCACGCTCAACCAACTCAAGGTGGGTGGCCCCATCTTCCAGCGCATTGAGAGCAGCCAGATCCTGGTCTCCGATGTGCTGCCGCCCCCGGCCTACATCATCGAGTCCTACCTGGTGTGCCTGCAGCTCACCACCGCAGTGGACGGCATGAAACAGGGCGTGCTGATAGACCGCCTGAAAAAACTGGAACAGGACTACCAGCAACGCCACGAATTCTGGCTTAAGGCCAACCTGGAGGATGCGCTGGCGGATGCTCTGCTCAAACAGGCCTACGCACCGGCCCTGGCTTTCTACGGTTTGGCCTCCAAGGAGTTTTTGCCAGCCTTGTACCTGAATGACCGACCGCGCATGGAGCGGGCGCTGGCCCAGATGACCCGGCACTATGAGAACCACCGCGCAGCCATCGACAAGGTGGTGGTCATGGCCAAGGAGCGCGCGGCGCTGGACGAGGAAAAGGCACGCGCACAGATTGACCACGCAACCAAACTGCAACTGGCCATCCTGTTCGGCACACTGGCGGCCGCCATCGCCGTATCGGCGCTGATCCGGCGCAGCATCCTGTCCCCGCTGCGCCAGGCGGTCCATATCGCACGCAGCGTGGCCGCAGGCGACTTCCAGATCCAGGACACCGAGCCCTATGCCGACGAGGCGGGGCAACTGCTGGCAGCCCTGCGGGAGATGAGCGACGGCCTGCACACCTCGATGGTGGCGCTGGAATGTGAGGAAATCAACTCACGCCAGGCCAAGGAGATGCTGGAGCGCCTGATCGACACCGCCAGCGTCATGGTGGTGGGGGTGGACTCGCATGGTTGCGTGAGCATCTTCAACACGGCGGCAGAAGAAGGAACCGGCTACCAGCGCAGCGAGGTGATGGGCAAGAAGTGGGCACAACTGCCGCTGCTGCCCGTGCCCGCAGTCTGGCAAATGCGCACCTTCAGTGACATCGCCGCCGACGTGCCGCAATCGCAGACGCAGGACATCCTGACCAAAGCCGGCGAGCGGCGCATGATCGCCTGGCGCAACAGCGTGCAGTCGGCCACCCAGGACTCCCGCGTGGCGCTGATCTCTTTCGGGCTGGACGCCACCGAACGCATCCGCGCCGAAGAAGCCATGCTGGAAGCCAAGCGCCTGGCCGAGGCCGCCAACCAGAGCAAGAGCGATTTCCTGGCCAACATGAGCCACGAAATCCGCACCCCCATGAATGCCGTGCTCGGCATGACGGGCCTCGCCCTGCGCACCGAGTTGACGCCCAAACAACGCAACTACCTGGAGAAAGCCAACACCGCCGCCCAGGGCTTGCTGGGCATCATCAACGACGTACTCGACTTCTCCAAGATCGAGGCCGGAAAACTCCACTTTGAGCAGCGTAATTTCTCGCTCGAACATGCGCTGGAGCATCTGGCAGCTGTCTCGGTACTCAAAGCCCAGGACAAGGGACTGGAGCTGCTGTTCGACGTGGCGCCCGAAGTGCCCACTGAACTGGTGGGTGACGAACTGCGCCTGGGCCAGGTGCTGCTCAATTTGATGAACAACGCGATCAAGTTCACGCACCAGGGCGAAATCCGCCTGCGTGTGAAGTGTCTGGAAAAAAGCGCGCAAAGCGCCATGCTGCGCTTTGAGGTGCAGGACACCGGTATCGGCATTTCACCCGAACAAATTGCCAAGCTGTTCACGGCCTTTGTACAGGCAGACTCCTCCACCACACGGCAGTACGGCGGGACCGGCCTGGGCCTGACCATCACCCGCCGGCTGGTGGAGATGATGGAAGGCAAGGTCTGGGTCGAGAGTGAAGTGGGCGTGGGTAGCCGTTTCTTCTTTACCGCGCGCCTGGGACTGCAGGCCCAACAAAAAGACAACACCCCCGCCGAAAATCCGGCCCTGCGCAAACTGCGGGTGCTGGTGGTGGACGACAACGGCAGCGCGCGCGAGATTTTGTCCGGCATCATTGATTCGTTGCACCTGCAGGTGCACTCGGTCGCCGATGGTGCCAGCGCCATCGCCGAGCTGCAATCCGCACAACAACTCGGCCACCCCTACCACCTGGTGCTGATGGATTGGCAGATGCCCGGCATGGACGGCGTGGAAACCATTCGCCGTATCCGCAGCAACGAAGGCATTTCCGAAACCCTGGCCACCGTGATGGTCACCGCCTACAGCCGCGACGATTTGATCGAAAAGGCCAGCGACGTCCGTATTGACGGCATTCTGGAAAAACCGGTCAACCCCTCGGCCGTGCTCAACACGATTTCCCTGGCACTGGGCCACACCCGCCAGATCGCCAGCCCCCCCCTGCGCCGGGCCACCTACGAGGCCATGGCCGCCCAGTTGCGGGGCGCCCATGTGCTGCTGGTGGAAGACAACGAAGTCAACCAGGAGCTGGCCACCGAAATCCTGACCGAGGCGGGCTTGACGGTGGACCTGGCCAGCGATGGCGCCCAGGCCGTCGATAAGGTCGCAAAAAACGCCTACGACGCTGTATTGATGGACTGGCAAATGCCGGTGATGGACGGCTTTGAGGCCACCCGGCGCATCCGTTCCGACCCGCGGTTTGCCGACCTGCCCATCCTGGCCATGACGGCCAACGCCATGGCCGGTGACCGCGAGAAATGCTTGGCCGTGGGCATGAACGACCACATCTCCAAACCCATCGTGGTGGAGCTGTTGCTGGAAACCCTGCTGCGCTGGATGCGCCCCGGGCGCGTCAACGCGACACAGACAACACCTTCGGTAGCCGCCGCACCAACCGCCGCCAACGCGCAGCCCCTGCCCGACTTGCCGGGGGTGGATGTGCGTGGCGCCCTGCAGCGCCTGCGCGGCAACCAGGCGCAGTACCGCCGCCTGCTGGACCGCTTCACCCAGGGCCACGCCCACACCGTGCAGGACATCCGCAGCGCCATGAACCGCGATGACTTTGACAGCGCCCACCGCCTGGCCCACACGCTCAAAGGCCTGGCCGCCAACATCGGCGCCGATTCTCTGGTGCAGGCAGCGCAGGCCCTGGAAAACGCCCTGAAACAAGGCGCCTCCAGCAACGCCTACGCACTGGTGGGGTCGCTGGTGCAACCCCTGGAGTTGCTGCACCGCGCGATTGCGGCCCTGCCATCCATGGAGACGCCACCACCCCATGGCACAGACCTTGCACAGCCTTTGACAGCGCAAGACCGCGCCGCCTTGCAGGCGCAGTTGCGCACCATGGCGGAGTTGCTGGGCCAAGATGACAGCGCGGCAGCCAAGCTGGTAGCGCCCCTGACCGCACTGCTGCAAGGTCGCGTGACTGCGTCGGCACTCAACCGATGGGCTGATCTGGTGCGACAGTATGAGTTTGAAGGTGCGCTGGAAGCGCTCCAGGTTCTGGAAGGGGAGTTGGACAAGCACGATGGGGATACCCCACTTGAGAAAGGCCCCGCTGCGCCATGACAGCCCATCAGTCTCCCCACACCTTGTTGGTGGTCGATGACGCGCCGGAAAACATAGACCTGCTGTGTGCCATTCTGGAACCCCACTACAACCTCAAGATCGCCACCCATGGCGAGAAGGCGCTCAAGATCGTCCTGTCGGACACACCGCCTGACCTGATCCTGCTGGACATCGTGATGCCTGGCATGGACGGCTACGAGGTCTGCAAACGCATCAAGGCGCACCCGGAGCGCCACCACATTCCCATCATGTTTGTCACGGCCAAGGAGCAGCAGGAAGACGAAGAGCTGGGGCTGACCCTGGGTGCAGAGGACTACATCACCAAACCCTTCAGCGCGCCCATCGTGCTGGCCCGTGTTCGCACCCATCTGGCCCTGTACGACCAAACACGTGAACTGGAACGCCGCGTCAACGAACGCACCCGTGAACTGCAGGACTCGCGCCTGGAGATTCTCAGGCGCCTGGGGCGTGCCGCCGAATTCCGCGACAACGAAACCGGACACCATGTACTGCGCATGTCGCACTACTCACGTTTGATAGCGCTGGCCGCGGGCCTGGGTGAAGCCTTTGCAGAGCAGCTTTTCCGGGCTGCCCCGATGCATGACATCGGCAAGATTGGTACGCCCGATTACGTCCTGCTCAAGCCTGGCAAACTCGACGCCGACGAGTGGGAGATCATGAAGCTGCATGTCAATATGGGCGCGGAAATCCTGGGGGACCATCCGGACGAGTTGCTGTCCATGGCACGCACCGTAGCCCTGTCCCACCATGAAAAGTGGGATGGGTCTGGCTACCCACTGGGCCTCCAAGGCAAGGAGATCCCCGTAGTGGGGCAAATCGTTGCCATGGCCGACGTGTTTGACGCGCTGAGTTCAGAACGCCCTTACAAAAAGGCCTGGCCTATTGCCGAGGCGGTCAAGGCCATTGAAGACAGCGCGGGGAGCCATTTCGACCCTGCGCTGATTCCCGCCTTTCGCACGGCCCTGCCCGAGATGCTGAAGATACGGGAACAGTACACCGAGTCGCCTGTCGCACTGGCCTATCACCCGGCCCGTATGCACAAGCCCGGACAAACGCATTGAGGCCCCAGCGCCCCAGGCTCAGGGCGCGTCTTCCCGGTTTTTTTTGCGGCCCAACTTTGCACGCGGATGCGCTGCGTCATAGGCCTTGGCAAGGTGCTGAAAATCCAGCCGCGTATAGACCTGGGTGGTCGTGATGTTGGCATGGCCCAGCAGTTCCTGCACGGCCCGCAAATCCCCACTGCTTTGCAGCATATGACTGGCAAACGAATGGCGCAGCATGTGCGGGTGCACCGGTGTGGCCATGCCTGCCATCAGGCTGCGCCGCTTGAGCCGTTGCCAGACCGACTGGGCGGTCAGCCGGGTTCCATTGCGACCGGTAAACAGGGCGCTGGCCGCATCGGCCTGCGTGGCGGCTACGGGTGCCGCCGTTTGTGTGCCGCTGGGGCCGCGCAGCTGAAGCCAGCGCTCCAGCGCCTGCAACGCCACCTTGCCTACGGGAGCAGTGCGGCGTTTGGAACCCTTGCCCAGTACATGCGCCTCGGCGGCCTGCATGTCGACCCAGCCGCGTGCCGTGGTGCTGGCCACCACGTCCAGCCCCACCAGCTCGCCCACACGCAGGCCACTGCCGTACAGCAGCTCGACCATGGCCGCATCACGGGCTTCCAGCCAGGCGTCGTCGTCACTCTGGAAATCGGCAAACTGCACCGCGTCGTCCACGGCCAGTGCCTTGGGCAGGGGTTTGGGGGCTTTGGGGGAGCGCACATCCTGCACCGGGTTGCTGGCCACCAGCCCCTGGCGCCCCAGCCAGGTGTAAAAGCCACGCCAGCCCGACAGAATCAGCGCAATACCGCGTCCGCTGCGCCCACCACTGTGCATCTGTGCAACCCAGCGGCGGATATGGTTGTTTTTGACGTCCGGCAGCGCAACCGGGACCTTGGCGGCAAAGCTGCTGAGTTTTTGCAGATCCAGCGCATAGAGCTCTACCGTGCGCGCGGCCAGCCGTTTCTCGACGCGCACATATTCGAGGTATTTCTCGATCAGGTCTGTCGCCCCCACGCTTGCCACTGCGTGTGCTGCGCTGCCCCCCGAGGGGGCCTTCGCAACTTGGGGCGGCCCGGCGTTGCTCATGCAGCATCACCCACGTTATTACCTCAAGCGAGACAGCGCCGCACCGGCCAGTTCACCAATGCGGGCCAGGAACTCGGTGCCCATGCCGCTGTTGAAACGGTAGGCATCGCTGGAGGCCAGCACCAGCATGCCAAAGGCGGGTTCTGCGCTGCCAGCCGGGCCATTGCGCAGGGGGATCAGCGCCAGGGACGCGACCGCCTTGGGGTCTTCCACCCAGTTCACGGCTTCAAAGCCGGTGTTGAGGCCGCAGAACGGCTCCGTCAGGGACGAGGCAAACACCTTGGCATCGTCGCTCACGCCCTGGGCAATGCCGAGGCCAGCATGTTCGGGCGCCACATCCCAGAGGCGCAGGCCCACCTGGGGCACGGCGAAGTGCACGGTGAGTTCCAGCACGATTTGCTCGGGCAGCGACAACGCGTCGTTGGACAGCAACAGCGTACGGGCCCAGCGCAAAATCTTGTCCGACAGCAGCACGTTTTCATTGCCGTTGCGGATCATCTCCATCATGCGCTGCTCCAGCAGCTTGATCTTCTCGCGCAGCATCTCGGCCTGGCGCTCCTGCAGGCTCACCGCGCGGTGGCTGTGCGGGCTGGTGAACTGCACCGCGGCCAACAACTCGGCGTGGCGCTGGAAGAAGTCCGGCGTATTGGCCAGGTAGTGGGCAATGTCGTCTTCGGTGATGGGGTTGTTCAAGGCGGAATTCTCTGGAGTGGTCATGGGTTGTCTGTCAAGTTGTCAGGTAGTTCAATTTCACCCTGGAACACGGTGGTGGCCGGCCCCGTCATGAAGACCGGTGCATCCGCACCAGCCCAGTTAATGGTCAGCACACCGCCGTGGGTTTGCACGTCCACCGTGGCATCCAGCAGCCCCAGGCGAATACCGGCCACCACGGCCGCGCAGGCACCCGTGCCGCAGGCCAGCGTTTCACCCACGCCGCGCTCAAACACCCGCAGGCGGATGTGGCTGCGGTTCACCACCTGCATGAAGCCCACGTTCACGCCTTCGGGAAACCGCGGGCTGGCCTGCACCTGCGGGCCCTGTGCAACTACAGGCGCCGTGTCCACGTTGTCCACCAGGGTCACCGCATGCGGGTTACCCATGGACACAGTTGCTATCAAAAGCGGAGCTACTTGCGCACTATCCACAAGGACTAGAGGCCAATTTCCCCATGAACCCATAGGTTGCCAGGCCAAACCGGCGCCATCAAACGGAATGTCTTCCAGCACAAAACGCGGCGGCCCCATGTCGACCGTCACGCGGCCATCGGCCGTGAGGCGGGGCGCAATCACGCCCTTCATGGTCTGCACGCGGATGGTGTCTTTGGTGGTCAGGCCGCGGTCGTGCACAAAACGGGCAAAGCAGCGCGCGCCATTGCCACACTGCTCCACCTCGTTGCCATCGGCGTTGTGGATCACGTATTCAAAGTCCACATCGGCGGACGGTGCGGGCCGCACGGTCAGTATCTGGTCCGCGCCCACCCCAAAGTGGCGGTCGCCCAGAAAGCGGTAGTGCGCAGCGCCCAGGCCCAGGCGGCCTTGGGTTTCGTCCAGCACAACAAAGTCGTTGCCGGCCCCCTGCATTTTGGTGAATGGAATGCGCATGCGGCAATTATCGCCCTCCCAGACCACTCCACGCAGCGAAGAGCTGACGGTCTGTGCGTTTTGCGTAGGTAAAGGGGGAGCCCGCAAAGCGGGCGGAGGACACGGAGCAAAACGTACAGGCCGTCAGCCCCCACACACGCCGCCGCAGCGTGTTTGGCGTCACAATGCCCCGCATGACCCGTCCCCACCAACTTCTTGCCAGCGGCGTCCCCACCACAGGCGATTGGCAAACCGACGCGCCGGTGCCGCTCTTGCGCAACGTGCTGCGCCTGACCGCACCCAACCCCGGCGTGATGACCGGCCCCGGCACCAACAGCTACCTGGTAGGCGACGCACACACCGGCTTCACCGCCATCGACCCCGGCCCGGCCGACGCCGACCACATCGCCCGCCTGTGGCGCGCCGCGGTACACCCGGACGGCAGCGGCGGCAACCTGCTGCGCATCGTCTGCACCCACTCGCACCCCGACCATTCGCCCGGCGCTGCACCGCTGCAGGCGCTGTGCGCGCACCAACCGCCCATCCTGGGCCTGCCATCGGCCCCCACAGCGCGTGCGGCGAGCGCCTTCACACCCGACAGATCGCTATCAAATCAGGAGCTTCTTGCGCATACCCCACGCGGGCCAGAGGCCAATTTGGCACTGAATTCACACACCTTGCAGGTGATCCACACCCCGGGCCACGCGGCCAACCACCTGTGTTTGCTGCTGCAGGAAGACGGCCTGCTGTTCACTGGTGACCATGTGCTCAACGGCAGCACCACGGTGGTAGACCCGCCCGACGGCAACATGGCGGACTACATCAACTCGCTGGACACACTGAGCGCGGCCTGTGCGGAGCACCACGTGCGCTTCATCCTGCCCGCGCACGGCCATGTGATCGACGGCGCGCTGGGGGCGATTGCCCAGCTCAAGGCCCACCGCCTCAAACGCGAGGCCAAGATTGCCGCCGTGATGCAGGCCAATCCGCAGGGCACGCTGGACGACTGGCTGCCGCTGGCCTACGACGATGTGCCCTCGCGCATCTGGCCCGTGGCCAAGCGCTCGCTGCTGGCGCACGTGGAACGTATCCAGTCGCTGCAGGGGCGCCCAGCCCCTTGAAAAGCGGACCTGCCATGCCCAGATGCAGGCTTGCTCCACTTCGCGTTTAGGCGCACGCCATGCCTCTTCTGGTCCTCACGCTCCTGGCGGCGCTGTTTGCCGTCTGGCTGCTTGGCCAGCCCTACTGGCTGGCGCGCAAACGCGCGGCCATTGCCGCCCAGCCGTTTCCCGATGCCTGGCGCGACATATTGCGCCGACGCGTGCCGTATGTGCGCGCCATGCCGGCCGATCTGCAGTTGCAGCTCAAAAAACACATCCAGGTCTTTATTGCCGAAAAGGCCTTTCTTGGCTGTGCGGGCCAGGTCATCACCGACGAGGTGCGCGTCACGATTGCGGCCCAGGCCTGCCTGTTGCTGCTGAACCGCCCGGCGCACTACTACCCCGGGCTGCGCCAGATCCTGGTCTACCCCGGGAGTTTTGTGGTGCCGCGTGCCCACACCGATAGCGCGGGTGTGGCCCACAGTGGCCGCGATGTGCTGGCCGGTGAGTCCTGGGCGCACGGGCAGGTGGTGCTGTCCTGGCAGGACGCGCTGGAGGGCGCAGCCACCGTGGACGACGGACGCAACGTGGTGATCCACGAATTCGCCCACCAACTGGACCAGGAAACCGGCAGCGCCAACGGCGCCCCTGTGCTCTCGCGCACAGAACACTATGCGCGCTGGGCAGCCGTGCTGCAGGCCGAGTTCGAAGCCCTGCAGCACAGCACCGAGCAACACGAGGAAACGTTGTTCGACGCGTATGGCGCCACCGAGCCGGCCGAGTTCTTCGCGGTGGTGTCCGAGGTGTTTTTTGAACAACCTCAGCGTATGGCCACGGAGCACCCGGCGCTGTACCAAGAGCTGGCGCAGTTTTATCGGCTTGACCCGCAAAGCTGGTAAACGCCCACGCGGCATGTCACAAGGGTGGCGATGGCTTTACCATCGCAGCATGACAGTCCCACGTAAATTCTCCCGCGCCACACCGGCCAAGCCCACCGCAGCGCCAGCGGCCACGGGCGAACGCCTGTCCAAACAGGTGATGCAGCTCAAAGCCTGCTCGCGCAGCGAGGCCGAGCAGTACATCGCGGGCGGCTGGGTGCAGGTGGACGGCGTGGTGGTGGAAGAGCCGGCGTTCCGCGTGCTGCGGCAACGCGTTGTCGTAGACCCCAGCGCCAGCCTGTTGAACCTCACGCCCATCACGCTGGTGCTGCACAAACCCGCAGGGCTGACCCAGGAGAAGGCGACCGCCCTGCTGGGCCTGGCCACGCTGTGGGCGCAGGACGCATCGGGCACACGCCCCCTCAAACGCCATTTCAGCAACCTGGAATCTGCCGTGCCGCTGGAAAACGGCGCCAGCGGGCTGCTGGTGTTCACGCAGGACTGGCGCACCACGCGCAAGCTCACCGAAGACATGGACGCCATGGAGCACGAACTGATTGCCGAGGTGCGTGGCGAAGTCGGCCCGGAGGCCCTGCAGAAATTGGACCGCGCCCTGAACAACGAGCGCGACCCGCTGCCCCACGCCAAATGCAGCATCGGCAGCAGCAACCCCGAGAGCAGCAAGCTGCGCTTCGCCATCAAGGGCGCCCACCCAGGCTTGGTGGCCTACCTGTGTGAGAAAACCCAGTTGGAGTTGCTGGGCCTGCGCCGCATCCGCCTGGGCCGTGTGGCGCTGCGTGATTTACCGGTGGGCCAATGGCGTTACCTGACGGGACATGAGCGCTTTTGACGCTATTCGCATAACGCGCCGAACTGGACAAATACCCCCGATTTACCCCCCAGCCCACGCCCTTGCCCAGCGCTTCTGCGCCTATGATGTGAGGATGTGTTATCTCGTCTTGCTGCCACAGTCCTGGGCGGCGTTGTCTATCCAAAGAGGAAGTGAACCATGCGAACCCTGATCACCCGCACCGCCATCGCCCTGGCTGCCACCGCCTGCCTCTCCAGCACTGCCTGGGCCGGCGACAAATACATCGTGGTGAGCGCTGGTGCCACCACCTACAGCGGCACGGCACAAGCGGACAACGATGCCGCACTGGTACGCGCCGGCGCATCCAATGTGCAATCCAACATGGGCAGCAATGGCAGCGGTTACAAGTTTCTGCTGGGCTACCAGTTCACGCCCAACTTTGCCGTCGAAGGCGGTTATCTGGACCTGGGTTCCATGAGCTACAGCGCAACCCACGCGACCGGCACGCTGAACACAGACATCAAGACCATCGGTTACACCGTGGCGGCCGTGGGCATTGCACCTGTGAACAACGACCTGTCCTTCTTCGGCAAGGCCGGCCTGACGATGGCCAATGTCAAAGGTACAGGTTCCGGTGGCGGCATCACGGTCAGCACCAACGAAGACAAGAGCAGCCTGAGCTACGGTGTGGGCTTGACTTACCAATTCAATGACAAGTTGGGCCTGCGCACCGAACTGGAACGTGTCGCAACCGACATCAACCTGTTCAGCCTGGGCCTGCAGATCAAGTACTGAAGCGCGCTTGGCGCGGTCTGGGTCACGCACCCATGTAAAAAAGCCCGGCACGCCGGGCTTTTTTTGTGAGCACCCTCAGGACGCGATGTAATTCTGCAACTGGGTGATGGTCTGCTCGCGGTCCTGGATGATGTCGTCCATCAGGTCGCGGATCGAAATCATGCCCAGCACCTTGTCACCCTCCACCACCGGCAAGTGGCGGATCTTCTTCTGGCTCATCAGTGCCATGCAGTCATCGGTAGAGGTTTTGGGGGTCACGGTGAGAACCCGGGCCGTCATGATTTCCGCCACGCGGGTATCACGCGAGGCCTTGCCCGCCAGTGCGATTTTGCGGGTGTAGTCACGCTCGGAGAACACGCCCACCAGGCGCCCCTCCTCCATCACCATCAGCGCGCCCACGTCCTTGTCGGACAGGGATTTCAGCGCGTCATATACGGTTTCCTGAGGATGCAGGCTCCATATCGTACCGCCGTGTTTTTTCAACAATTCTGCAATCGGTCGCATGGTGTCCCCCTCAAAGAACAATGGAAGGTTAACCATACAACAAAATAAGTGTGAAGCCCACCGATAAGCCGGATTCTGTGCATGCGGGTTTCCCCGCATGTGACCACCATTAATCTGGGCCGCTGGTCACCCAGCGGCTCGGTGCTACCTACCCGCACACTCCGGGGGCCCCGTCAACGTGTGCCTACTTGGTATTGCTGCGCGTAGAGATTGCCCGTTTCACCCAATGCGGGCCTTGCCCGCATTGGGTGGCTACGCGTTCCCGGTTGCCCGGGGCACGGCTTGCGCCGCGCTGTACGCGTAGAACACCCGACGGGATGCCTACATTGACTCGTCTCTGTTGCTCTAATCCTCACCTTAGGGCCCACCACTTGCGTGGAAAGCTTGTCAGTGGACAGTCGTTAACTGCTACGCTGCCCTGTGCAGTCCGGACGTTCCTCCAGTGCCTGGTTTCCCAGATTGCACCAGCGGTGGTCTGGCGGGCTTCACCCCCCGATTATCGGGGACGCGGATATGCATATACCGGTTCTGATTGAAGATTTGGCACAGAATGGGGTTGTTGTCACTCTTTCGGAGCCTTCCATGCCATTCGAAAACATCCTGCAAACCATCGGCAATACCCCGCATGTGCGCATCAACCGCCTGTTTGGCAGCACGCACAAGGTATTTGTGAAATCAGAACGCAGCAACCCCGGCGGCTCCATCAAGGACCGCATCGCGCTGGCCATGGTGGAAGACGCCGAGAAAAGCGGCGCCCTGAAACCCGGCGCCACCATCATCGAACCCACCTCGGGCAACACCGGTGTCGGTCTGGCGCTGGTAGCCGCAGTCAAGGGTTACAAACTCATTCTTGTCATGCCCGACAGCATGTCCATTGAGCGCCGCCGCCTGATGCTGGCCTACGGCGCCACCTTCGACCTGACACCGCGTGAAAAGGGCATGAAAGGCGCTATCGCCCGCGCGCAGGAACTGGCGGAGCAAACGCCCGGTGCGTGGATTCCGCAACAGTTTGAAAACCCCGCCAACATCGAAGTACACGAACGCACCACAGCCCAGGAAATCCTGGCGGATTTCCCCCATGGGATCGACGTCATCATCACCGGCGTAGGCACCGGCGGCCACATCAGTGGTGTGGCCAAAGTGCTCAAGGCAAAGTGGCCGCAGCTCAAGGTCTACGCGGTGGAGCCCACCGCTTCCCCGGTGATATCGGGCGGTGCACCGTCCCCCCACCCCATCCAGGGCATTGGTGCGGGCTTCATCCCGAAGAATCTGAAGACGGAATTGCTGGACGGCGTGATCCAGGTCGACGCCGAGCCGGCCCGCGAATACGCACGTCGCAGCGCACGTGAAGAGGGCGTCCTGGTGGGCATCTCCAGCGGTGCCACGCTGGCCGCCATCGCGCAGAAGCTACCCGAGATTCCCGCAGGCAGCACGGTGCTGGGGTTCAACTACGACACCGGTGAGCGTTATTTGTCCGTCGAAGGTTTCTTGCCGGCCTGAGCCACCGCCGTTATCCGGCACCAAGGACCCAGCCCTGCTACGCAGGGCTTTTTTTGTGCATGTGCGCATGCGCGCCTGACCCAAACACAAGGGTTTTACCGGGCATGGCTATTCCAGGCCCCGAGGCGCACAATGGCTTTGCAGTCAGGAGTTCAAGGGAGCAAAAAAATGAAACCCTCCATGACACATTTCGCCAGCTTCGAAGTCAAGGTACTGGTGGCATTTGGCGCAGCCATGCTGGTGGTGACAAGCCTTGCCACCACCACTTGGCGGATGTCCAAGGATGAAGAAGAGGCTTCGCGCCTCGTTGCGCATACCCATGCAGTGCTTGACGGCCTGGCACGTACACGCGTAGCAACCTTGCAGATTGAATACGCCACACAGAGCTACCGCATTTCCGGTGACCCTGCCCGCATTGCCGAGCGGAATACAGCCATCGCCGAACGGGAAGTGTTGTTGGGCAAGCTCAAAGCGTTGACATCCAACAACCCCAACCAAGAGGCGCGCTGGGACCAACTGCGCGGAGTTCTCAACCAACGACTTGCCCTTTCCCGAAAAATCGAGGAACTTCGCAAGACTGAGGGTTCTGCCGCAGCGAACGCCTTTGTGGCGACAGCCCCATTGCAGCAGACACGGGAGGCTGTCTACCAGATTCTCGATGCCATGGACGAGGAAGAACATCGCTTGCTGCAACAACGGACTGCCGGACAGTTGCAAGCGCGCAAAACTCTGGTGGTAGCGGGGGCTGTGGTGTCGGGTTTATTGCTCTTGCTTCTCACTGGCACGTATGCAGTCATCCGGCGACAGGTACGCGCAACGGCGGCCAGCCAGCGCGCACTGGCCGAAAGCGAAGAAAACCTGTCCATCACCCTGTATTCCATTGGTGACGCCGTCATGGCGACAGACGCCCATGCGCGCATCACGCGCATGAATCCGGTGGCGGAAACCCTGACAGGCTGGGCCATGGCTGACGCACTGGGCCACAGTGTGGATGAGGTGTTCAACATCATCAACGAATTCACGCGTCGGCCCGCTGTAGTGCCCGTAGCCCAGGCGCTGGAAACCGGTGAAACGCAGGAGTTGGAGCAGCATACAGTGCTCATTGCACGCGATGGCAGCGAGCGCCCCATATCCGACAGTGCAGCCCCGATTCGCAACGCCACTGGAACGGTGACGGGCGTAGTTCTGGTTTTTCGTGATGTGACGGCCGCCCGCCAGGCAGAACACACCATCCGCCAGCAAAACGAGTTGCTGGAACAGCGCGTAGCGCAGCGCACGGAGCAGTTGCGTGACAGCGAGGACCATTTGCGCAGCGTCATCAACAACCTGCCGGCCCTGATTGCCTATGTGGATGCGGACCAACGTTATGTCTACGCCAACGCCCAGTACCACGGCCGTTTTGCACCAGAGCGTGCAGAAATCACAGGTTGCACAGTACGTGAGATTCTTGGCGACGCTCTCTACACGACGGTTGCCCCCATGATTGCCGATGTCCTGCAAGGTAATCCGCGGAGCTACGACTGGCAGCCGTTCCCGGACGCCTGGCAGCTTGTCAGTTATGTACCGAAACGCACCGCACAAAACCAGGTCCTGGGTTACTACGTACTCATATCGGATATCACCGAGCGTAAGCACGCCGAAGAAAAAATCCAGACACTCAACACCGAGCTGGAACACCATATCCACACACTGGAGCGCACGGGCCGTGCACTAAAGACCCTTAGCGCAGGCAATCGGTCCATGCTGCGCGCCGCGGATGAACAGGATTTGCTTGACAGCATGTGCCGGGCCATTGTGGATGCGGGCAGCTACCCGGCGGTAGCGGTCTGGTACAAAAATAATGACGCGTCCCAATCGCTGACACCTATGGCTGGCGAAGGTTATCCAGCGGGCCTGTCAGCACTGAACCAGTTGAAAGTCACCTGGGCGGACAACGAAAAAGGACAGGGCGCCGTTGCCAAGGCCATCCGTACCGGCCAAACGCAGGCTGTCACCAATATGCTCGCTGATGCGAGTTATCACCAATGGCGCGATAGCCTGCACGGCATAGCCTGCGTGGTCGCATGCCCGGTGCAGGTGGGCGGAGAAGTCATCGGCACACTGGCCATCTATGGCGCAGAACCGGATGCCATCAGCCTGGACGAGCAAGCACTGTTAACCGAACTGGCCGATGACCTTGCATTCGGCATTTCCACGCTGCGCACCCGTCAGGCGCAGCGGGAAACCCAGGAGGCCATGCACCGACTGACGCGTTACGACAAACTTACCAGCCTGCCCAATGAGACCCAGTTTTCGGATTTTTTGACGGCAGCCATTGAAAGCGGCAGGCAGTTCAATCAAGCCTTCGCCTTGCTGCAGGTCAACATTGACCGCCTGAATGAGATCAACGATGCGCTGGGTTTCAGTCACGGCGATCAGTTGTTGAGGGCATTCAGCGCACGGCTAGTCGCAACCGTGCCAGATACGGCTTTGGTAGCACGTCTGCGCGGTGACGAATTTGCCATCCTGCTGCCTGATAGCCATGCTGAAGCCGCTTTGGCAATCGTGCAACAGGTCGGCGCAGTGCTGGCACAACCCTTTCCTATTGCGGACATTCCACTGGATGTCTCTGCCCGCATTGGGGTGGCATTTTTCCCGGAGCATGGGGCCACGCCCCATGACTTGTACCGCCACGTCGACAGCGCAGTGAACCAAGCCAAACGCCAGGGCATCAGCCACGTCATTTTTGATCCTGCGCAGAGCCAGGAGCAGTCACGCCGCCTGAGCGTCGCCAGTGAGCTGCGGCGTGCCATCGAAAACGGTGACTTGCTGCTGTACCTGCAACCCAAAGTTGAAGTGGCCAGCGGCAAAGTCTGTGGCGCCGAAGGACTGGTGCGCTGGAAGCATGCCGAACGTGGCCTGATTCCCCCCAGTGAATTCATCAGTCTGGCGGAGCACACCGGCCTGATCAAACCCCTCACGGAATGGGTTATAGAGACTGGACTGCGCCTGAACCATGCATGGCAACGCCAGGGCTGCGCGTTGCCCATTGCGCTGAACCTGTCGGCACGTAATCTGCGCGATGAAAACCTGCTGGAAAAGATTCGCCAGCTCCGCGCCACCTGGAGTGCCGGTGCAGGTCTATTGGAACTGGAGATCACCGAGAGCTCCGTCATGGACGACCCGGAATTTGCACTCCAGGTGCTGCACAGTTTGCGCAACGAAGGCATTCCGCTCTACGTCGATGACTTCGGTACCGGCTACTCCTCCCTGGCCTACCTGCAGAAAATGCCGGTGGACTACATCAAGATCGACCAGTCGTTTGTTCGAAGCATGTCGACCAGCAAAGACTCCGCGCTCATCGTGAGATCGACCATTGACCTAGTGCACGACCTGGGCCGCAAGGCAGTTGCAGAAGGCGTGGAAACCCAGGGCGACTGGGACCAGTTGGCGGCCTTGGGGTGCGACTTCATACAGGGCTATTTCATCGCCAAACCCATGCCCTCCCAGGACCTGCCCGCCTGGATCGCGCAGTATCAGCCGCCCATCACTGGATTGCCACAGTCCCCCATTCGCGTGTAGCGCGCGTGTCCAACGGGCGTACACCCCTTATCACTGCGGTCAGCTTGATAACCACAAGCCCACATGATCCGCATTACCGAACCCAAACTCCCGCTCGCCGCCCTGCCGGTAGAGGCTGTGGGAAATTCCTGCGGGTGCCACGGTGCTGGGCTTCAACTACGACACGGGTGAGCGCGACCTCCCGGCTGAGGGTTTCTTGCCCCCCCCAAAGCGCCTGGCCTCGCCATACATGGCGTGGCTCACGCAAGCAAGAAGTTACTGTGCGCCACCGCCAACGTGTTCGGCGCCGTGGCCGTTTCGTCTTTCAAATCAACCCCGGAGAGCTTGCGTTGACGCGCCTGCGTCAGCAGGTAATGCAGCTTGAAGGCGGCGGCGTCATACGAAAGACCCGCCGGGCGCACATTCGAAATACAGTTGCGGCTGGCATCCGTCAGCCCCACACGGGGCATCCAGGTCAGATATAAGCCCATGCTGTCGGGTGAACTCAGGCCCGGGCGCTCGCCAATCAGCACCACCACCGCCTTGGCGCCCAGCACCTGGCCGATCTCATCACCCACGGCCACCCGGGCCTCGCGCACCAAACACAGGGGCGCTACGCGCCAGCCGTCATCGGCCATGCGCGCGCGCAGTGCCGCCAAAAATGGCGCTGCGTTTTGTGCAATGGCCAAGGCCGATAGCCCATCGGCAACGACCAACGCCAGGTCAAACGTGCGCGTTTCGATGTCGGCAGCGTCTGACGGTGCAGGGCAGGCCTTTTCCAGACGCTCGCGTGAGGCGACATCCAGGCGGCGCCCCAGATCGGGCCGCTGCAGGTACTGGTTGCGGTCCGTTACCGCACTGTGCAATGACAAGGGGGCAGCGCCCGCATCGGGCCAAGCCGCTTGGAGCGGCCCCGCCAGCGCGTCAACATCCAAAGGACGATGCACAGCATCCCGCGCTTGGGCATGGGCTAGCTGAAACTCCAGATGGGCCGCAGTGGGCAAACTGGTGCCGGCCCGCCCCAAGGCGATCCGGGCGTCGGTGAACTGGCGCAAGGCCGCCCACGGGTTGGCAGTGACAGGAGAAACCGAATCGCGCATGCGTAATTTTCAGCCGATCTGTTGCAGTGCTTTTTCAAAAGCAGAAGGCAGGCCGGGGTGCAGCGTCAATGCGTCGCCTTCGCCTTGAAAGATCTGCATGCGCTGTAACCAAACTTCGAACTCTGGCGCCGGGCGCAAACCCAGCACCTTGCGCACATACAGCGCATCGTGGAAAGACGTGGTCTGGTAGTTGAGCATGATGTCGTCAGACCCAGGAATGCCCATCACAAAATTGCAGCCGGCAGCCCCCAGCAGGGTCAGCAACACATCCATATCGTTTTGATCGGCTTCCGCATGGTTGGTGTAACAAACGTCACACCCCATCGGCAGACCCAGCAGCTTGGCGCAGAAGTGGTCTTCCAATCCCGCGCGGATGATTTGTTTGCCATCAAACAGGTATTCAGGGCCGATGAAGCCGACCACCGTATTGACCAACAAGGGCTTGAACTGCCGCGCCACGGCGTAGGCCCGAGCCTCGCAGGTTTGCTGGTCCATGCCATGGTGGGCATTGGCCGACAAAGCGCTGCCCTGCCCGGTCTCGAAATACATGACGTTGTCGCCCACCGTGCCACGCCGCAATGAGAGGGCTGCACTGCGCGCCTCGGCCAGCAAGGCCAGATTCAAGCCGAAGCTGCTGTTGGTGGCCTCTGTGCCGCCGATGGACTGGAACACCAGGTCCACAGGAGCTCCGCGCTCAATCGCCTGAATGGTGTTGGTAACGTGGGTCAACACACACGACTGGGTAGGTATCTCGTAGTGCGCAATGATGTCGGCCATCATGTGCACCAGCTTCATCACCTGCGCCACGTTGTCGGTCGCAGGGTTGATGCCAATGACGGCATCTCCACTGCCGTACAACAGCCCGTCGAGCAGGCTTGCAGCGATGCCCGTGGCATCGTCGGTGGGATGGTTGGGCTGCAAGCGCGTGGACATGCGGCCCTGCAGGCCTACCGTATTGCGAAAGGCAGTGACAACCCGGCATTTCTTGGCAACCAAAATCAAGTCCTGGTTGCGCATGAGCTTGCTGACTCCGGCCGCCATTTCCGGCGTGATGCCCGGCGCCAGCGCCTGCAGCGCTGCCGTGTTCGCCGCATCGCTCAAGAGCCAGTTGCGGAAATCGCCCACGGTCAGGTGGGCGACGGGTGCAAATGCCTGGGCGTCATGCGAATCAAGAATCAGCCGGGTGACTTCATCGGATTCATAGGGCACCAGTGCTTCATTCAAAAAAGTACGCAACGGGATCGCCGCCAACGCCATTTGCGCGGCCGCACGCTCCTGGGCACTGTGTGCGGCCACGCCCGCCAGCACATCTCCGGACCGCAAAGGTGTGGCCTTGGCCATCAGGTCTTTGAGGTCATGAAACCCGTAGGTCTGACGGCCTACGGTGTGGCGATAGGAGTGTGTTGGCAAGGCAAATGGGGGGACTTGGCCCCGTTTATTTACTTGGCAATGGGCGCTGCCATGTCAATTGGCAAGGCCGCAGCGCGTTGTTGTCCTGTCATCTTAAAGTAGCCGTAGCCCAGCACCAGGAAGCCCACAAACAAACCGAAGATCAGCGGGTTGTAGTAAATCATGGTGGCCATGCACACCAATGCACCAAACAGGGCAAACGCCGGGAAATAGGGGTACAGAGGCGCACGGAAAGGGCGCACCATGTCAGGCTCTGAACGGCGCAATTTGAACAAGCTCAGCATGCTCAAGATGTACATCAGGATGGCGCCGAATACCGACATGGTGACGATATTCGCCGTCAGGGACTGGCCGCCAATGGTGATCAACTCGTCACTGTAGATGGCCGCAATACCAATGACGCCGCCGGCCAAAATGGCGCGGTGTGGCGTCTTGAAGCGGGGGTGCACCTTGGCGAAGTACGCGGGCAAATAGGCCTCGCGAGACAGTGCATAGATCTGGCGGGAGTAGCCCAAAATGATGCCGTGGAACGAGGCCACCAAACCAAACAGGCCCAACCACACCAGCATGTGCAACCAGCCGCTGTTTTCACCCACGATCAACTTCATGGCTTGGGGCAAGGGGTCATTGATATTGGCGAGCTTGGTCCAGTCGCCGGCACCACCGGCAAACACCATCACGCCCACGGCCAAAAATACCAGCGTCAAAATGCCCGCGATGTAAGCGATCGGGATAGAGCGCTTGGGGTCTTTGGCCTCTTCAGCGGCCATGGCCACGCCTTCAATCGCCAGGAAAAACCAGATGGCAAACGGAATCGCGGCAAACATGCCGGGAATGGCTGCGAGGCTGAAGCTGTCCTGACCGGACCAGCCGCCTTTGGTGAAATTGGCCATGGAGAAACCGGGAGACACCACACCCATGAACACCAGCAACTCGAAGATGGCCAAGATGGTCACACACAGCTCAAAAGTCGCCGCAATTTGCACGCCAACAATATTGAGCGTCATGAACACCAGATAGGCGCCCAAAGCGGCCAACTTGGGGTCTAGTCCGGGGAACTGCACATTGAGGTAAGCACCAATCGCCAAGGAGATGGCAGGCGGGGCAAACACAAACTCCACCAAGGTTGCCGCGCCAGCCAGGTACCCGCCCGTGGGCCCAAATGCACGCTTGCTATAGGCAAAAGGACCGCCGGCGTGCGGAATGGACGTCGTCAGCTCGGTGAAGCTGAAAATGAACGTGGCGTACATGGCGGCAATGAACAAAGCCGTGACGGTAAAGCCCAGGGTGCCGGCAGACGCCCACCCGAAACTCCAGCCGAAATACTCGCCCGAGATCACCAGGCCGACCGCGATCCCCCAGAGTTGCAGGGTGCTGAGCACCGGTTTGAGCACATGGGTGCCCGAAGATGAATTGCCAGCTTGCATGAAATTCCTCCGACATGGATAGAAAAAGAGAGCCCCCTAAATCGGCACGGGCTTTGCATGCGACGAATGTAGGCAGTCCTGTCCCGGCGCGGTATCGAAATTCGGCAAAGTTGCATCCCGCACTTTGACGGTGCGCTGGTGCATGGACTGGGCGACCGGAACACACCATGACCATCCACTACCCGCTGCCACTGCAGACCCGCATCGTTGAAGCCACCGATGCGGATGAGCACGCCAACAACCTGACCAACTGGGAGCAGCGTTATGACCAGATGACAGCGGGCGTTTTCCATGGCTTGCTGGAAGAACTGCAGTTGCCCCACATGCAGGTTTTTCGGGAGAGCACGAGCCAGGGCATGCACCAGTCCTGTTGCGTCTGGCCAGATGCCGTTTGGTTTGGCCTGCCCTACTCGGCCCAGGCCACGCGCATCAATGGCCGCGTGGCAGAGAAAGACGCCATCATGGTGCGCCCGGGTGCCTGCGAGTTTGAGTTGATGACACCGGCCGATTACACGATCTATGGCGTGGTGGTCCGTCTGGACGCCCTGCAGAATGCGGCGGACCGCGGGGGCTACGCACTGGATTGGAACCAGTTGGGTCGCACGGAACGTGTGCATGCCCACCCAGGCCTCCGTCGCACATGCGTGCATGCCCTGGCAGAGCTACTGCAGCCCATGGCGCCCCACAACGAGGCAAACACCGCACAGCAATGCGTATTTGACGCACTGCTGCCCTTGCTCGACACGCGTGCGCCCGATGCGGCCATGCCCACCAGCTTTGCCCGGCGCCAGCGCATTGTCGCGAAGGCACAGGACTACGTGCGGGAGCACCACGACCAGGCCCTGACCGTACCCGCGCTGTGCGACAAGCTGTTTGTAAGCCGCCGCACGCTGCAATACTGCTTTGAGGACGTGCTGGGCATCAACCCTATGCAGTACCTGCGCATCGTGCGACTCAATGGTGCACGCAGGCATTTGCGCGACGCTGCAGCCGCGTCGAAAACGGTGCGCGATGTGGCGGCGGACTGGGGCTTCTGGCATTTCAGCCAGTTCTCCAACGACTACAAAAAACTGTTTGGCCACAGCCCCTCTGAGATGCTGCGCCAGCGCCGCCACTGAATCTTTGCATAAGCCGCAATGTGCGGTGCGGGGTTCGACAGACAGAACCGGCACCGCAAGAAACTAAAATTGGGGTTCTGCTTGATAACTACGAGCCCCCATGATCCGCATTACCGAACTCAAACTCCCGCTATCCGCCCTGCCCGTAGAGGCCCGCCGCGCCGCCGATGCGCCCACGGAAACCGAAGCCGACCGTGCACCGGTCGCCCACCCCATCCCTGCGCTGAAGCAAATGTGCGCGAGTGCGCTGGGCGTGGATGCCGCAGACATCGCCGACCTGCAGGTGTTCAAACGCAGCTTTGACGCACGCAAGGCGGAGCTGCTGGCGGTCTATATCGCCGATATCACGCTAGCGCAACCTGCGCAGGAAACCGCCTTGCTGGCCCGTTTTCCCGGGCACCCCCATATCGGGCCCACGCCCGACATGGCGTACCGCCCGGTCGCCCAGGCCCCAGCAGATTTGCAGGAGCGCCCCGTGGTCGTGGGCTTTGGCCCCTGCGGCATGTTTGCGGCGCTGGTGCTGGCACAAATGGGCTTCAGGCCCATCGTGTTGGAACGCGGCAAGACCGTGCGTGAACGCACCAAGGACACCTGGGGCCTGTGGCGCAAGAAGACGCTGAACCCCGAAAGCAATGTGCAGTTTGGCGAAGGCGGTGCCGGTACCTTTTCGGACGGCAAGCTTTACAGCCAGATCAAGGACCCGCGTTTTCTGGGCCGCAAGGTGATGCACGAGTTTGTGGAACACGGCGCGCCCGCCGAAATCCTGTACGAAGCACACCCGCACATCGGTACCTTCAAGCTGGTGAAGGTGGTGGAGGGCATCCGCGCGCAGATCATTGCGCTGGGCGGTGAGATCCGGTTTGAGCAGCGCGTCGTTGATGTGCTATTAAAAAATGAGCTGGGTACGCAATCCCTGTGCGGGCTAGAGGTCGAAAATCTTCAGAATGGCAGCATCACCACGCTGCCCGCCCGCCACGTGGTCATGGCCCTGGGCCACAGCGCCCGCGACACCTTTGCCATGCTCTACGAGCGCGGCGTGGCCATGCACGCCAAACCCTTCTCGGTGGGCTTTCGCATTGAACATCCGCAAGGCGTGATCGACCGCGCACGCTGGGGCCGCCACGCCGGCCACCCGCTCTTGGGCGCGGCCGACTACAAGCTGGTGCACCACGCGGCCAACGGGCGCTCGGTCTACAGCTTCTG
This sequence comes from Rhodoferax saidenbachensis, assembly GCF_001955715.1. NCBI lineage: Bacteria > Pseudomonadati > Pseudomonadota > Betaproteobacteria > Burkholderiales > Comamonadaceae > Rhodoferax > Rhodoferax saidenbachensis. The sequence continues at coordinate 3,642,236 of NZ_CP019239.1, forward strand.
CATGTGCCCCGGCGGCACCGTGGTGGCCGCCACCAGCGAACCCGGGCGCGTGGTCACCAACGGCATGAGCCAGTACTCGCGTAATGAACGCAATGCCAATGCAGGCATCGTGGTGGGCATTGACCCGCCCGACTACCCCGATGACGAAGCCGCCATGGTGCACGCCTTTGGCGAAGAAAAGGGCCGGCGTTATGCGCAGGAAGCCGCCACGCTGAAGGCGGGCGACGCGAAAGCGGCCCATCCCATGTCGGGCATCGCGCTGCAGCGCCAGCTCGAATCCAGCGCCTACATGTTGGGCGGCGCCACCTACGAAGCGCCGGGGCAACTGGTGGGCGACTTCATAACCGCCAAGCCATCCAGCGCCTTTGGCAGCGTGCAGCCCTCCTACAAACCGGGCGTGAAACTGGGCGACCTGGCACCGAGCCTGCCCGGCTACGCCATTGAAGCGATCCGCGAAGCCCTGCCCGCCTTTGGCAAGAAGATCAAAGGCTTTGACATGGCCGACGCCGTACTCACCGGCGTGGAAACCCGCACCTCCAGCCCCATCAAAATCCCGCGCGGCGAAGACCTGCAATGCAGCAACGTACGCGGCCTCTACCCGGCAGGTGAAGGCGCTTCTTATGCGGGCGGCATTCTGTCAGCCGGGGTCGACGGCATCCGGGTGGCGGAAGCGCTGGCACTTTCGCTGTTGGAACAGGCATAAAAAAGCCGCCGACCACCCTCGTGAGAGGATGGGTCGGCGGTTTAACCTTGGTATCTGTCTACTGGGCTGTCGTGATGACAGCCGTGCGGGCTACTTAAAAGTTGTAGCGAATGCCTACGCCCAGAACGCGGGGATCGTCCCCACCCACGGGCGAGTACTTGTTCTCACCGGCTTCAAAACGGGCCTTGCCGTTGCTGTTGTTGACGATCTGGGTCCAGTAGCCGTACAGCGTGACCGTCTTGTCCAGAGCGTAGTCCACGCCGAGAGCCACCATGGTGTAGTCGTCCGCCGCACCACTCTGGGTTTCGGTCGAAGCACCGTAGGTCCCCTTGTAGGTGAGATCGCCGACCTTGTACGTAGTGGCCACAACCCAGTTGTTGTTCAGGCGCCCAACGGTACCGTTCAGACCGTTGTCAATGGTGCTGAGCGCCAGGCCCGCCGTGAAATCACCCCACTTGCCCCCCACTGTCAGTTTGCGGGCAGAGAGGTTGCCAAAAGGTGCGGTGCCAGCGGTCACCGGGTTGGTTGCGTTTTCCTTGTTCTCAAACGCCAAGCCAGCATTCCATGTGCCGTCATCGTATTCAACCGAAGTGCCCCACACAGGCGCGCGGGTGGTGACGGCGGCAGCAGGTTCATCCAGTCCGTAAGCAGCCTTGACCACCACGTTCGAGAACTTGGGGCTCGTGTAGTGCACCACATTGGTCTGGCGGGTGTGAATATTGGCGAACTGCGAAGCAGTGGCGACGCTGTTCTTGGTGCCCTTGCCGTTCACCACCACTTCGAGCGCGTCTGCGCTGCCGTACATGGGGCCTGCGGTCCCCTGCAAGTCTTTCAGCGGCATGTCGTAGGTACCCATCAGAAAACGCCCCCAGGAGTCTGCCTTCAGGCCCACAAAACTGTTGCGGCTGGCAAAGGCCTTGCTGTTGGCGGTATCGTCCGCGGCGATGGAAGTTTCCACCTGGAAAATGCCGGTCAGATCACCCTTGAGGCGCTTCTCGCCCTTGATGCCCAGACGGGAACCATAGCTCTGCGAAAGATTGCGAACCAGTTTGCCGTCATCGTTGTTTTCAACGCCCATATCGATGCGTCCGTACCAGGTGAATTCGGGCGCCGCTTGGGCCATGGCATGGCCGCTGGCCATGACGATACCGAGACAAGCCAAGCGTGAAACGAGCTTGCTTTTCTTGAATTGCATATTGATTCCTAATTGCCTGTTGTAGAGAATTTCGCACCACATGTTGCGAAGACCCGAAGCGTAGAAACCATGCGTGACACTTTGATTGCGCACACCGAAGCCCTTGCGATGTGCGGGGCTGCACCACCCCGTCATAGGCAGGTCATGGAACGCCGTTATTCGTGGGCGCGTGCGCTACATCAGAGCGGTTATGTCAAAGAGTTTCTGGATGCCGACATACCGCTTCCGAGCCCGGCCAAGACACCGTGCTACGGTGTCTGCTCAACAAAACGCTGGACGTATTTCCCCACGCCGACGTGGCAAAAAAAGAGCGCCCTGCAGACGCTCTTGAACCGCTACCGCCAAGACCTTCAGGCTGCGCGTTTGAAGAACGCCAGCAAGGTGCCTGCTGCGACGAAGAGGCCGCCAAACACGCGGTTCATGGCGCGCAGGTGTGACTCGGACTTGAGCGCGCGCAGCACACGCGCCGCCAGTGCGGTGTAGCCACCCATCACGACCAGATCGGTAAAGCCCAGCGTGGCACCGATAACGAGATACTGCGGTGCCAGCGGTGCGGATAGGTCCAGGAATTGCGGCACCACGGCCAACAGAAACACCGTGCCCTTGGGATTAACCGCGTTGATCATCCAGGCACGCAGGACCATGGTGCGCACGCTGACCTGGCTGCCCTCTTCGGTCTGCGCCGCCATGGGCACGGCGGGCGCGCGCCACTGTGCAATACCCAGCCAGACCAGGTAAGCCACGCCTAACCACTTGATCACCAAAAACGCCGTGCCGGAGGCCGCGACCACCGCACCCAGCCCCACTCCCACCACGAGAATCTGCGTCCAGATGCCCAGCACCAGCCCGATGGTGGTGATGTAGCCGCGCTTGAAGCCGTGGTTCAAGCCCGCACTCATGGCTGCAACCGCACCAGCGCCGGGTGAAATGCTGATAGCCCAGGAAGCAGCAAAGAAGGCGAGCCAGGTAGAGAGTTCCATGAAAGTGTGCGCGTAGTGGATAGATAGTGGGGCCAAGCGTGCCCCAAAAACAAAACCCCTTTGCGCCAATGACACAAAGGGGTTGAAGGCGCAGCCGCGAGGCCGCGCCGGTCAGGTATTGGATGCCGTCTGCAGCGCAGCAATACGCTCTTCGATCGGCGGGTGGGTCGAGAACAACTGGCCGATGCCACCGGCAATACCCATGGCCGCCACGCTCTTGGGCAACTCACCGGGCGTCATGCCACCCAGACGCGCCAGCGCGTTGATCATGGGTTGTTTGCGGCCCATCAGTTGGGCGGCGCCTGCGTCGGCACGGAACTCGCGCTGGCGCGAGAACCAGGCCACCACGATGGCGGCAGCAAAACCGAGCACGATGTCCAGTACGATGGTGCTGATGTAATAGCCGATACCGGGGCCGGAGCTGCGGTCATCACCCTTACGCAGGAAGCTGTCCACCGCGTAGCCGATCACACGGCTCAGGAACACCACAAAGGTGTTCATCACGCCCTGGATCAACGTCATGGTGACCATGTCGCCATTCGCCACGTGGGCGATTTCGTGGCCGATCACGGCCTCGATTTCTTCGCGGGTCATGCCTTGCAACAGGCCTGTGGACACCGCCACCAAAGCGGAGTTCTTGAACGCACCCGTAGCAAAGGCGTTAGGTGCGCCGTCAAAAATGCCGACTTCGGGCATGCCGATGCCGGCCTTGTCAGCGAACTTGCGCACGGTTTCCACAATCCAGGCTTCGTCCACGTTTTGTGGTTGCTCGATCACGCGCACACCCGAGGTCCACTTGGCCATGGGCTTGCTGATCAGCAGGGAGATGATGGCGCCACCAAACCCCATGACCAGGGCGAAGCCCAGCAGGGAGACCAGGTTCAGGCCATTGGAGGTGAGAAAACGGTTGACCCCGAGCAGGCTGGCCACAATGCCCAGCACGGCTACGACCATTACGTTGGTCAGGACAAACAGAAGAATGCGTTTCATGGTTTCTTTCAAAAACGACGGGTAACAAAAGTCGTTGCCGGGAATGGTAAGGGCGCTTTCACGGATTTCAAGGTTTTCGGGGCAAATTGGCCCCGGATTTTCAAGGCATTTAGGGCCTGGTCTGTCACCCGCATGTGGCGCAGGGCTCAGATGCGCGGCGGGCGAAACACACTGGTATCGGCATAAAAATCCGGCGCGGCATTGGCGACCCACCAGCCAGGAACGCCCAGCACCGGCAAATGTACAAACGGCTTGCCTGCCAGCTTCTCGGCACTGATGTCCTGCGCCATCCAGTCATCCAGATTTGCTACTGAATTGATAGCTTCTTGCGCACGGTAGACGTGGGCTGTGATCGCTTTTCGTGGAGAAACCAGCTTCTCCAAAAGCGCGTGGCCAAAGAGCACCAGGTGCGCCTCGTCCCACAACGGGCGCAGATTGCCAAACACTGCGCCCCAGTCTTTGGCCGCCAGCGCGTCCCACAACGCGTCGGGTGCCTGCAAAAAGGCTGCATTCTCGTCAAACACCGTCAGCGCATCCCGTGCAGGCCCGCGCACGGGCTGTATGCCGGTCTGCGCAATCTGCGCGGCCTGCAGTTGGTTGAGTTTTGTCTTGGTGGCCGGGAAGTGCAGCCAACACAGACCGTTGAAAAAATCATGCAGGCCGTCACGTGTGGGCACCTGCTGCGTATCGAAGATGAACTGTTCGTAGGCCACGCCTGTGGGCAAGGCGGATTGCGGCACAAAGCGCACGGGGCTTACACCCGTGTTGAGTGCTTCAGCACAACTCTGCCCTGCATCTACATGACTGGCCAACTGGGCCCCTTGCGCCCTGTAGGGCGCCAGCCAGGGCGCAGACCAGTCAATGGCCTTTATGTCCATTGCTAAATACCGTTCGCCCTGAGCTTGTCGAAGCCCTTCGACAAGCTCAGGGCGAACGGGAGTGCCATGCGCTAAAACGCATCAACCCACCAAACGCCACTGCAAGGGTTCACCACCGGCCAGGGGTTTGAGGTTGGCTTCGCCAAAGGCGTAGCTCTCGGGCGGCGTCCAGGCTTCGCGTTTGAGTGTGATGCTGCCAGCGTTGCGCGGCAGGCCGTAGAAATCGGCACCATGAAAGCTGGCAAAACCTTCCAGCTTGTCGAGTGCACCCGCGGTGTCAAAGGCCTGCGCATACAGCTCCATCGCCGCGTGTGCGGTGTAACAACCGGCGCAGCCGCTGGCGTGTTCTTTCAGGTGTGCAGCGTGTGGTGCGCTGTCGGTGCCCAGGAAAAATTTGGGCGACCCGCTGGTTGCCGCTTGCACCAGCGCCTGGCGGTGTGTCTCGCGTTTCAACACGGGCAGGCAATAGTAGTGCGGGCGGATGCCGCCGGTGAAGATGGCGTTGCGGTTGTAGAGCAGGTGGTGGGCGGTGATGGTCGCACCCGTGAACCGGTCCGACGCCGCCACGTACTGCGCAGCCTCTTTCGTCGTGATGTGCTCGAAGACGATCTTCAGTTCCGGGAAGTCCTTGCGCAGCGGAATGATCTGGGTATCGATGAACACGGCTTCGCGGTCGAACAGGTCAATGTCGCTGCTGGTCACTTCGCCGTGCACCAGCAGCAGCAGGCCGGCCTTTTGCATGGCTTCCAGCGTCTTGTAGGTCTTGCGCAAGTCGGTCACACCTGCGTCGCTATTGGTCGTGGCGCCAGCGGGGTAGAGTTTGGCGGCCACCACACCAGCGTCTTTGGCGCGTGCGACCTCGTCAGCGGGCAAGTTGTCGGTGAGGTACAGCGTCATCAACGGCTCAAAGGCCACACCGGCAGGCACGGCCGCCTGGATGCGGGCCTTGTAGGCCAGTGCCTGCGCCGCAGTGGTCACCGGCGGCTTCAGGTTGGGCATGATGATGGCGCGGCCAAACTGGGCGGCGGTGTGGGGCACTACGGTGTGCAGGGCGTCGCCGTCGCGCACATGCAGGTGCCAGTCGTCAGGGCGGGTCAGGGTGATGGAAGAGGTCATACCCGCTATTGTCCCAAATCACGGCCCCGCCTCAGGCCAGCTTAAAACGGCACAAAGTCCGACGGGTATTTCCAGAAGTCCTTGAGCAGGTAACTCACGGGCATGTTCAGCGATGTGCCCTTGGGCGGAATCGGTTGCAGGAACCATTTTTCATAAATCGGATTGATGTCGCGGCTCAGGATCAGCCGGCGCATCTCTTCGTCCACGACCTTCTTGAACTCAGGATCATCCTTGGGCAGCATGATGGCCAGGGGCTCGGTGGTCAAAAACTTGCCCACCACCTTGAGGGCGGCCGGGTTCTTGCGGCTCGCTGCCAGGCCGTAGAGCAACACGTCGTCCATGATGAAGGCGTCGGCCTCACCGCTCTCCACCATGTCCACGCCCTTGGCGTGGTCTGCAGACTGCAGGATGGTGACGTTCAGCAGCCGTTCCCGGTTGGCCTGCTCGGCAGCCTTGAGGGGCGTGGTGTCTTTGGTAGACACCAGTTTTTTGTTGCTCAGGTCTTCAATCCGTACGACGGGGCTTTCTGCGCGCACCAGCAGGCGTGCGCCGGTGATGAAATGCGGAATGGTGAAGGCCACTTTGGCGCGGCGTTCCTGGTTGTTGGTGGTGGAGCCACACTCCAGATCGGCCTTGCCCTGTTCAATGGTGGCGATGCGGTTGGCCGAGGTGACCATCAGGAACTCCACCGCCATGTTCTTGGCACCGGTTTTCTTGCGCACCGCGTCAGCAATCTTCAGGCACAGGTCGATGGCGTAACCCACCGGCTGTTTGTTGCCGTCTAGGTAGGAGAACGGAATGGACGACTCGCGGTGCGCGATGACCAGCTTGCCACCGCTGGCAATCCGCTCCAGGATGGGGGTTGCGCCGGCTGCGGTCGACACTCCCGCTACAGCGACCAGACAGACCAGCGCGGCCTGTGAAATTTTCTTTGAAATATGCATGTTTAAAGACCCAACGAACTTTCGATTCTCACATTTACGCAAAACCCGTGCCTTGAGCGCCTGCTGACGATCTATGCGGTCTTGCTTTGTGTCTGCAGATACGCCCACAGCGCCTGCGCGGCACTTTTGGGCGCTTTGCCACTGTAGGCTTCCTTGCCCAGCGGCTTTTCGCGGTAGGCCCGCATGTCCATGGTGATTTGCATGCCCGACATACCCGCCGGGGCAGCGCTCACCAGCTTTTTGGCACGCAACTCCTTGCGGATGGCGCTTTGCGGCAAAAAGGCAATGCCGTGCCCTTCCATCGCCATGGCCTTCAGACCTTCGGCCATATCGGTCTCATACACCCGGTCCAGGTGCATGGCCACACCCGATTGCTTCAAGATCAATTCAGCCACCTGACCCAGGTAAGCGCCCGGCGCATAACCCAGGTACGGCAGAGGCTGCTCCAGGCGCCCCGGCAGACGAAACAGCGGTTCGCCATTGGCATCGGCGCGTGCATACGGCGCAATCACCTCTTCACCCAGACTCACCATCTCGTAACGGTCCGCGTCCAGCTGGAACGGCTGGGCGCTGTGGTGGTAAGCGATCAGCAAGTCACAACTGCCCTCCACCAGGCGCATCACGGCGTCATGCACGTTGAGCGCAATCAGGCGGCTCTTGATGGGGCCAAAGTTCTCGCGCAGGCTGCTGACCCAGGCCGGAAAGAAGGTGAAGGCCAGCGTATGCGGCACCGCGAATTCAATGAAATCCTGCCCCGCCGCGGTGTGGCCGCGCAGCATGGCGCGTGTGCTTTGCAGCGACTGCAGCATCTCCAGCGACTGGCCGTACAGGGTCTCGCCCGCAGGTGTCAGACGCGTGGGGTAGGAGCTGCGGTCCACCAGATCGGTACCAGCCCACGCCTCCAGCGACTGGATACGCCGCGAGAAGGCAGGTTGCGTGACATGGCGCAGTTGCGCGGAGCGGCTGAAACTGCGGGTTTCCGCCAGACTGACGAAGTCTTCAAGCCATTTGGTTTCCATACCCGGATTATCCGCGCAGGCTTGGGACTCGACGCCGGGCACAGGTTGGGCGTAAACTGGTCGCCACCCCCGCCCCTGTACCTTGCTGAAAGAAGACCAACTGTTGCCGTGGCTACTTTCAAGACCTTCCGCCTGACACGCTATTTTTCGGTGCTGTCTATGGCACTGATTCTGGTCGCCGGTGGGGTGCTGGGTCTGTCGGCACGCCACCAGGCCACGCAGCAAGTCAACAAGATGGCCGAGGGGCACAACGAGGCCATGGGGCAGGTTTTCATCAACCAGCTGTGGCCCGAGTTTTCTGTGCTGCTGGCCGATTCCACCGGGCGCTCCGGCGACGCACTGCGCGCCGACGCGCGCATGGCCGACCTGCAGGAACGCACCGCCACACTGATGGCGCGCTCCCACATCATCAAGGTCAAGGTCTATAACCGCGACGGGCTGACGGTGTTCTCTTCCGACCCACGCCAGATCGGTGAAGACAAGCGCGGCAACGCCGGTTTTCAGGCCGCGCTGGCCGGCCGCAGCGCCAGCGAGCTGACACACCGCAACCAATTCGACAGCTTCGAGGGCACGCTATCCGACATTGAGGTGGTCTCCAGCTACCTGCCCTTGCCCGCCCCGGACCGTGTGACGGGTGTGCTGGAGGTCTACCAGGATGTGACACCCGCCATGCACAACCTGGGCCGGGTGCTGCTGGAGGTGGTGGTGTCCGGCTCGCTGGTGATGGTGGTGCTGTACCTGGTGCAGCTACTGGTGGTGCGCTACGCCCAGGAGGTGCTGCGCAACCAGGAAGAACGCCTGGTGGAGTCCAACCGCGAACTGGACGCACGTGTGGCCGAGCGCACCGCAGAGCTGGGCACCATCAACGACAAACTGCAGGAAGAGGTAGCCGAGCGCAAGCGTGCCGAAACGCGGCTGGAGCACCTGGCCCACCACGATCCGCTGACCGGCCTGCCCAACCGCCTGCTGTTCACCGAGCAGTTGCCGCGCAGCGTGGGCAATGCGCAGCGGCACAAACACCAGGTCGGGGTGTTGTTCATTGACCTGGACCGTTTCAAGGAAGTCAACGACACCATGGGCCACAGCGCGGGCGATGAGTTGCTGCGCGAAGTGTCTACCCGCCTGAGCCAACATTTGCGCAGCGGTGATCTGCTGGCCCGCCTGGGCGGTGACGAGTTTGTCTGTGTGCTGGAAAACCTGCAGGCTCCGTTTGAGGCCAGCCAGGTCGCCGAGAAACTGATTGCCTGTGTGGCCAGCCCGATGACCCTGCGTGGCCATGAGGTGCGCATTTCTGCCAGCATCGGCATCAGCCTGTACCCGGCCGACGGCACCACGCCCGATGACCTGTTGCGCGCGGCCGATACGGCCATGTACCAGGCCAAAAAACACGGCCGCAATACCTACCACTTCTACACGCCAGAGATGACCCAGTCGGCGCGCGAACGCGCCCAACTGGACCGGCTGCTGCGCCACGCCATCACGAACAACGAGCTCGATGTGCACTACCAGATCAAGATGGCGCTGGGCAGCCAGGCCACGCCCAGCGGGGCAGAGGCCCTGGTGCGCTGGACCAACCCCGAGCTGGGTGCCGTGCCACCGGCGCGTTTTATCCCAATTGCGGAAGAGTCGGGTTATATCGTCGAGCTGGGTGAATGGGTGCTGCGCCAGGCCTGCAGCCAACTGGCGCTTTGGCGCGCGCAAGGCGTAGACATTCCGCAAATCTCGGTCAACCTGTCGGTGCGGCAACTGGAGCGCGCCGACATCCTGGAAACCGTGCGCAGCGCCTTGCAAGAAAACGGCCTGGCACCCGAGATGCTGGAGCTGGAGATCACCGAGTCCGTCATCATGGACGCGGACGATGCCATCAGCGTGATGAAACAACTCTCGGAACTGGGCGTGCGGCTCGCGGTGGACGACTTTGGGACGGGTTATTCCTCGCTGTCGTACCTGAAGCTGTTGCCGATCCAGACGCTGAAGATAGACCGGTCGTTTGTCGTGGGTATCGGTGACAACGGCGGCGACGAATCCATCATCCGCGCCGTGATCGGCATGGCGCAGAGCCTGGGCCTGTCCACCGTGGCCGAGGGGGTGGAGACACTGGCCCAACTGGCATTTCTGCAACAGGCGGGGTGCGAACAGATCCAGGGCTACCTGTTTGGCAAGCCGCAACCGGCTGACGTTTTCCTGGAAGGCTGGAACGCCCGGCCCCTCACATAGGACAGAGGAAGCAGACGCCATAAAACCGCAGTGACAATCAGCGGAGAAATCACCCGAGGAAAAACACCATGACCGAACTTGTTTCTTACCAACTGGACGATGGCATTGCCACGCTAACGCTGGCCAACGGCAAAGCCAACGCCATCTCGCCCGACGTCATCACCGCACTGAATGCCGCGTTGGACCGCGCCACAGAGGACAAGGCCATCGTCATCCTGACCGGCCAGCCCGGCATGTTGTCGGCCGGTTACGACCTCAAGGTGATGACGGCATCACCGCAAGACGCAATCACACTGGTCACTGCGGGCAGCACGCTTGCGCGGCGCATGCTGGCCCACCCTACCCCCATCATCGTGGCCTGCTCCGGCCACGCGGTGGCCAAGGGCGCGTTTCTGCTGCTCAGCGCGGACTACCGCGTGGGCGTAGAAGGGGCGTTCACCATCGGGCTGAACGAAGTGCAGATCGGCATCACCATGCACCACGTGGGCATCGCGTTGGCGCGCGACCGGCTGCGCAAGACAGCCTTCCAGCGCGCCGTCATCAACGCCGAAATGTTCAATCCGCAGTCCGCCATGGGCGCGGGCTTTCTGGACGCGGTGGTGGCCCCCGAAGAACTGATGCCCGCCGCGTTGGCCATGGCCCGGCACTTCAAGAAAATCAACCTCAAGTCACACGCGGCCACCAAACTCAAGGTGCGCAAGACGCTGCTGGACACGCTGGACGCGGCCATCGCGCAGGACCAGATCAGCGGGCTGACTTAGCCAGCCAGCACCGCGTTGTAGGACTTGCGCGTCTGCGGTGACACCGCCTCCAGCACCTGCGCATACGCTGTCTGGTGGCGCAACAGCAGGCGGGCCGAGGCCACGCCCTTGGAGCGGCAGAACCAGTGGCAGGTGTGCTGCATCAACATCAGCTCGGCCAAGAGCGTGAAGGCCCGACCCCTGGGGTTTTGCTGCAGGCTGTTGTTGGCGGCCTGGGTCAAGCCGGTGGCGTGCACACGCAGCGCGGCACGCACATCGAAGGTAGCGCCCGGCGCCCACTGCGTGGCGTAGGGCACGGCAATGGGCAGCGTACTCACACGCGCCTGCGCGGCATCCACTTGGGCAAAGCCATCGGCAAACCGCTGAAACTGGCCACTCAGGCGCGCCTCAGCGCTGGCCTGCAGCTCCCATATCTGCGTCTGGCGCGCGGCATCGACCTCGCCCAGCGCGCGCTGGTACGCCGCAGTCAGCGTCTCCATCAGGCTCTCGATCTCATAGGCACCCAGATGGCTGCCCAGCAGGGCAATGCGGCGGCGCTGCTCGCGCAATTTCAGAAAGTGCGCGGCAAGGGCCAGAAGCGACAGGGCAAGCAGGAAATCCATGGGGAAGATCGGTCCATTGAAAAGAGCAGGGAGTGTAGCGGGGCCGCCATCTGGCGGTAGGATGGTGCCAGTACACACCGCGCTCACCATGCCACGCATCCAACTCACTCCCGCCAATACATACCCGTTTGCCACCGACATCCAGATCTACATCAGCCACGTCAACCAGGGCGGGCACTTGGACAACGCGCAACTGCTCACACTGGTGTCGGAGGCGCGGGTGCGCTTTTTCAAGGCGCTGGGCTACTTTGAATCGGGTGTGGAAGGTGCGCTGATCGTGGTGGGTGACATCGTGGCGCAGTACAAGTCCGAAGGCTTCCACGGCGAGACCATGCAGGTGGAGATGGGGCCGACCGATTTCAACAAATACGGCTTTGACCTGCAGTTTCGTATGCGCGAGAAAGAAACCCACCGCGACGTGGCGTTGGGCAAGATCGGCATCGTCTTCATCACCGCGCACGACCGCAAGGTGATGCCGGTACCGCCTGCGTTTCTGCAGCGCTTGGGCACGCTTTAGTCCTCTCGGCGCTGTTGCGCCTTCGTGCAAGCCGCCCCAAATCGCTATTATTTGTATAGCTGCTTGCGAACAATCCATGAGGCCTAGAGGCCTAAAAAACTTAAAACTTACTCCGTACTCTGCTGCATTGCCCACATGGCCGCATAACGGCCATTGGTCGCCATCAGCTGGGCGTGGTTGCCACGTTCGATGATGCGGCCGGCGTCCATGACCAAGATTTCGTGCGCGTCCACCACGGTGGAGAGGCGGTGTGCGATGACCAGAGTGGTTTTGTTGTGGGCCACGTTTTGCAGCTCGGCCTGGATGGCGCGTTCGTTGGCGCTGTCCAGCGCGCTGGTGGCTTCGTCGAAGATCATGATGGGCGGGTTCTTCAGCAGCGTGCGGGCAATCGCCACGCGCTGCTTCTCGCCACCGGACAACTTCAGCCCGCGCTCGCCGACCATGGTGTCGTAGCCCTTGGGCGCGGCGGAGATGAAGCCGTGGATGTGCGCAGCCCGTGCCGCCGCCTCCACCTCGGCACGACCGGCGCCGGGGCGACCGTAGGCGATGTTGTATTCCACCGTGTCGTTGAACAACACGGTGTCTTGCGGCACGATGCCCAGAGCCTGGCGCACGCTGCTTTGGGTGACCTGCTTGATGTCCTGCCCACCAATCACGATGCGACCGTGCTGCACGTCATAGAAGCGAAACAACAGCCGTGCCAGCGTGGACTTGCCCGAGCCGCTGGGCCCGACCACGGCGACGGTCTTGCCGGCAGGAATCTCGAAGCTGATGTGGTGCAAGATGGTTCTGGCGGGGTCGTAGCCGAAGGTAACGTCCTCAAACTGCACGCTGGCGTCCTTCGCGCCGTGGGGCAACGACAGCGCCTGTGCACCGGGCACGTCGGCAATCTCGCGCTCTCGCTCCATCAGCGTGAACATCTTTTCCAGGTCGGTCAGGCTCTGCTTGATCTCGCGGTAGATCACGCCCAAAAAGTTCAGCGGGATGTAGAGCTGGATCATGAAGGCGTTGACCATCACCAGGTCGCCCAGCGTCATGCGCCCTTCCACCACACCCTGGGTGGCGCGCCACAGCATGGTGACCAGGGCCACGGCGATGATGAGTTGCTGGCCGGTGTTGAGCAATGAGAGCGTGGTCTGGCTCTTGACCGCAGCACGGCGGTAACGCTCCAGGTTTTCGTCGTAACGGGCAGCTTCGAACTCTTCGTTGTTGAAGTACTTGACGGTCTCGTAGTTCAGCAACGAGTCGATGGCACGGCTGTGGGCCGTGGAATCCATATCATTCATCTTCTTGCGGAACTGTGTGCGCCACTCGGTCACGCTGATGGTGAAGGCGATGTAGACCACCAGCGCCACGATGGTGATGCCGGCAAACCAGACGTCAAACTTGACCGCCAGGAGCGTGAGCACCAGTGTCACTTCGATCAGCGTAGGGATGATGCTGTAGAGCGAATAACTGATGAGTTGGTGCACACCGCGCGTGCCGCGTTCGATGTCGCGTGTCATGCCGCCGGTCTGGCGTTCCAAATGGAAGCGCAGGCTCAGGGCGTGCAGGTGGCGAAACACTTCTAGGCTGATGCTGCGCGACGCGCCTTCCGTAGCTTTCGCAAACACCAGCTCACGCAGCTCGGCAAACAGCGAAGTGGACAGGCGCAGCGCGCCATACCCCAGCAGCAATGCCACCGGCACCACCAGCAGGGCTGTGGCATCACCGGGTTTGAGCGTCATTGCGTCCACCAGGGTCTTGAGCAGCAGCGGCACCCCCACGTTGGCCAGCTTGGCACCAATCATGAAGGCCAGCGCCGCTATCACGCGCCATTTGTAAACCCACAGATAAGGGAACAGGCGGCGCAATGTGGCCCAGTCGGATTTGGGGGGGGCAGAGGCAGCGGGGGGCGCGGCGAGGGGCAAGGCAGAAGGGGCAGAGGCGCGCATGGGAAAATTCGTTATTTCGTGTTCAGAATAGGATTGTGACCATGTCCAGCCCCAACAGCCCCCTCCCCGTTTCATTACCCACTGACGCCGAGTTGGTGCTCAAAGTGATTCCCATGCCCGCCGACACCAATGGCAATGGCGATATCTTTGGCGGTTGGGTCATGGCCCAGGTGGACTTGGCCGGATCGGTACTGCCCGCCCGCATCGCCGACGGGCGCCTGGCCACGGTGGCGGTGAACGAGTTCATCTTCAAACAACCGGTGCGCGTGGGCGACATTCTCTCGCTCTACGCCCGCGTCACACGGGTGGGCCGTACCTCCATCACGGTCAAGGTCGAGGCCTATACCGAGCGCTTCCGCACACAGGGGCAGTACATCAAGGTGACCGAGGCATCGCTGACCTACGTGGCAATTGACGACAACGGGCAACCCCGGGAAATACCCAAGCGCTGAATCGGCTTTTTCCCCTATATTGGCCGCAGGCCCGCGCCCGCGGGGTCAGGCGAATATGGGGGAGAACCGGATCCATGCGACACACCTACCTGACTTGGGCTCTGCTGACTGTGGCCTGCGGCACTGCCCAGGCCCAGGCGTGGTACCAGATGGACAGCCCCGAGAGAATCCAGTCCGGCCTGGTCACCCACGCCTCACGCCTGCATGTATTCAAGCCCGCCGCCTCTCTGCGCGTGCTCCCGCCCGCGCCCGCTACCGAGAACACGCAACGGCTTGCCCGCGAAGGCAAATCCTTCGCCAGCAGCGCCTATTCCGCCCTGCTCATTGAGAACGGGAACCTGGTTTTCGAGGAGTACGCGCAGGGAGCCTCGGCGCAAACACCGCTGAACGCCTATTCGATGACCAAAAGCTGGCCCGCGCTGGCGGTGGGCGAGGCGCTGTGTGCAGGAAAGATCAAGAGCCTGGATGACCCGGCCCAGCTCTATGCGCCGCAGCTCAAAGGGACCGCTTACGGCGAGGCCAGTGTGCGCAATCTGCTGCGCTACACCAGCGGTGCTGAAGACCCGGGTGGCAACGGCTATGTCGGCATTCACAGCCTGCCAGCTTTCAAAAGCATGACCGAACACAAGATGTCGCTGGTGGAGCTTCTCAAAAAGTACGGCGGCAGCGGTCGCTTCAAGGCGGGCGAGAAGTTTGTCTACAACGGCCTGGATTCGGAAGCACTCAGCATCGTGGTGCGCGAGGCCACAGGCATGGCATTACCCGCCTGGTTCGAAGCCACGGTCTGGCAGCAGGCGGGGGGCGAATCTCCGGCTGCCTGGTACCTGGACAGTGAGGGCAATGGCATCGCGGAAGTTTTGCTCTTTGCCACCACCCGGGACTTTGCCCGCATAGGGCTGTATGTACTGGAGCGCCTGACCGACAAAGCGGGTAGCCCTTGCATGCAGGAATTTGTGAAGGAAGCCGCCAAACCACTGGTCGCCAAAGGCTACTGGGACGCCGCACCGCAATGGGGGCTCGGACTGCACACGGGTGCTGACGGCAACACCTGGATGTTTGGACACGCGGGCCAACGCGTCGGCATCAACGTCAAGAACGGTCGCGTTTTTGCAACCAACTCCATGCGGGACACCACCATGACCGACTCCAGCGCACGCAGCTTGCTGGCCCGCTGAGACGTTTTGGCGGGTACTGGGCGCGTCACGGCAGTTGCCGCATGGCCGAACGATACGGCTGCAAGTGTTCAAAGAAAATAGGGGCGGCAGCTCCGACGGTCAGGCTTGTATTTGCTCCTGATTTCGTAGCTGCTTGCGCAATGCCCACGGGGGCTAGAGGCTAATTTCTTGTGTATTTCTCAGGGAAGCACCCGGCTTGACGCAACGCTACGGTGCGGCTCCAATGCAGTTCCAACGGTCCTCAAGGAGCTAGCAGCATGACCTATGTTGACGGATTTGTAGCCGCCGTGCCCACGGAAAAACGCGCGGAATACCTGGCCTATGCGACCCAGTTCGCTGCGTTGTTCAAGAAGCATGGCGCGCTCAAGATTGTGGAGAACTGGGGCGACGACGTGCCCGAAGGCAAGCAGACCTCCTTCCCTTTGGCCGTGCAACGCGAACCGCATGAGAGTGTGGTGTTTTCCTGGGTCGTTTGGCCCTCGCGCGAAGCACGCGACACTGCCTGGAAAACACTGATGGAAGAACCCGCCATGCAGCCCGGCGCCAGCCCCATGCCGTTTGACGGCAAACGCATGATTTACGGTGGCTTCCAGACCATCCTCGAAACCTGAAACCCTTCAACCGAAGAGCCAAGCCATGTCCACTCCCACTTCTTCTGCCGATCCCCGCGAGCTGGTGCTCACGCGTCTGATTGCGGTACCGCGCGAGAAACTCTTTCGCTGCTGGACCGAGCCTGCCCTCATCGTGCAGTGGTTCACCCCGCCGCCCTGGAAAACCATCCGCGCCGAGATGGATTTGCGCGCCGGTGGCGCCAGCAACATCGTGATGCAAGGCCCCGACGGCACCGAAATGCAAAACCCCGGCATCTACCTGGAGGTGGTGAAAAACGAACGCCTGGTGTTCACCGACGCCTACACCGGTGCCTGGGTGCCGTCCGCCAAACCCTTCTTCACCGGCGTATTGACCTTTGAAGATGAGGGCGGCAAGACGCGTTACACCGCGCGGGCGCGGCACTGGACGGCAGAAGATGCCAAGGCCCACGAAGACATGGGTTTCCATGTCGGCTGGGGCATCGCGACCGACCAGCTCGCCGCACTGGCAGCAACGCTGTAGCGCCCCTTTTGAGGAGACCTCCACCATGAACACAGCAACCGCCACAGAGCCCAACCAGTGGCTGGCCGAAGAGGACGAACGCACGGCGTTTCGGGACTACAGCACCCCGGAAATCGAACGCGTGCGGCAGTTCTACCGGACCAACCATATCCACCAGACCTACGACTTCGTGCTGCAGAAGAAAAAGCAGTGGCTGGCGTTCAACCAGCGCACGATGACGCCCTGGGCAGCGCTGGACTACCTCAATACGCTGGTCGACGAGTCCGACCCCGATATCAACCTGCCGCAAATCAGCCACCTGCTGCAAACGGCAGAAGCCATCCGCGCAGACGGACACCCGGACTGGTTTGTACTCACCGGGTTTATCCATGACCTGGGCAAAGTGTTGTGCCTGTTTGGCGAACCGCAATGGTCGGTGGTGGGCGACACCTTTCCGGTGGGATGCAGGCACTCCGACAAGATTGTGTTTCCCGAATTTTTCGCGCTAAACCCCGACCACAGCAATCCGCAATACGACACGCCCTGCGGCGTGTACACGGCTGGCTGTGGTCTGGGCAACATCCATATGTCCTGGGGGCACGACGAGTACCTCTACCACCTGCTCAAGGACTGTCTGCCGGAGCCTGCGCTGTACATGATCCGTTACCACTCGTTCTACGCGTGGCACCGCGAAGGCCAGTACACGCAACTGACCGATGCCACGGACCGGGCCAACCTGCACTGGGTGCAGAAGTTCAACCCCTACGACCTGTACTCCAAGAACCCGAATCCGCCGGTGCTCTCCGAACTCAAGCCGTATTACGAAGACCTGATGGCGAAGTACCTGCCAGCCGAACTGCAGCTCTGACGCTAGCTGCGAATCTCGACTTCGCCCTCAATCTCCACCGGAATATCAAACGGCAGCTCGGCCATACCCACCGCGCTGCGCGAATGCGCGCCAGCTTCTGAGCCCCAGAGTTCAAGGATGAGGTCAGAGAAGCCGTTGATCACACTGGGCTGCTGGTTAAAGCCCGGGCCGGAATTCACCATGCCGAACACACGCACCCAGTTGGTGATGCGATCCAGGTCGCCCAGAGTGCGCTGCAAACTGCCCAGAATGGACAGCGCGGTCAGCCGTGCAGCGGTGTAGCCCTGCGCCACAGTGAGATCACGCCCGAGCTTGCCCAGCGGCGCGGCGATGGATCCGTCGGTGTTTTGCGGGCTGTGGCCCGAGATGTAAGCGCGCGAGCCGATGACGCGCACAACCCGGAAAGGCAGCACGACGCCCGGCGGCGGTTTGATCGGTGCGGGCAGTACCAGCCCCAAGGCTGCGAGTCGTTCTTCAATTTTGGACATGGATTTTTCGGGTGTCGTCAGAAAGCTCAAAACTTACCATGCCGCCCCGCACCTGCTGCAAAGCGCCCCGCCCCTTGCAGCCCTTCGGCAATACATGCCTTTCCGCGTTGCCACTCCTGGTGCAGTGCCTGTGGCAGCGGCAGGTCCCACTGCGCGTAGGCGCTGGCACGGTCAGCCAGCATGGTTTTTTGCGGGAAGGCGGCGATCTGCTCGGCAAGTTGCACCGCAGCCCGCAGGGCCTGACCCGTGGGCACCACACGGCTGCACAGGCCCATCTGCAAGGCCTCGGCCGCTTCCACTTTGCGCCCGGTGAGGATCAGGTCCATCGCGTGGCCCATGCCAATGAGGCGCGGCAGACGCACCGTGCCGCCATCGATCAACGGCACACCAAAGCGGCGGCAATACACACCGAAGTAGGCGTCTTCTTCCATTACGCGCATGTCGCACCACAACGCCAACTCCATGCCGCCCGCCACTGCGGCGCCACTGATGGCGGCGATGACCGGTTTGGTGAGCACCAGCCGCGAAGGGCCCATCGGTCCCGCAGGTCCGCTCGGCGTAGCAGGTGCACCGTAGTCATTGGCGGAAAAATCCAATGTGGCAAATGGATCAACGTCTGCCTGCATCTGCTGCGCCATGCGCGCACCAGCCTGCAAATCCCAGCCCGCACAAAAGTGTCCGTGTGCGCCGTGGAACACCGCCACGCGCGCCGAGGCATCGGCCTCGAATGCGGAAAATGCGGCATACAACTGCTGCGCAGTGTCGGCGTCCACAGCGTTGCGCACGTCGGGGCGCTGCAATGTCACGATGGTGACTGGGCCTTGCACTAGGGTTTCTACGGCTTTGTTCATGCGGCCGATTAAATAGACCCCAAACAGCCGCGGAAATCAGTGACAACCCTATCAGCGCTTTGTGGGCCTCCCGCTATAACCGAACGAAAGAACAAGAGGAGACAGCGTGCAATTTCTTCAATTGGTGATCAGCGGGGTCGCACAGGGGTGCATCTACGGCCTGATTGCGCTGGGCTTTGTGCTCATCTACAAGGCAACAGAAACCGTGAGTTTCGCGCAGGGCGAGCTGATGATGCTGGGCGCCTTTGGCGGCCTGGTGGCTATGACCATGCTGGGCTTTCCCTACTGGCTGGCAGTCATCGCGGTGCTCTTGGCCATGGTGGCTTTCGGCGTGCTGCTGGAGCGCCTTGTGATTCGCCCCATCCTTGGGCAACCTGCGTTCTCCATCGTGATGCTGACCATCGGCATTGGTTATGTGGCACGTGGCCTGATCACCATGATTCCCGGCATCGGCACCGACACCAACGCCCTGCCCGTTCCCTACAAAGATGAAATCCTGAAATTCGGCGGCAACGAAATGGGCATAGGTGCACTCGTGCTCAATGTCGAACATCTGGTGATCATCGGCGCCACCGGCATTCTGTGCGCGCTGCTGTTTGCACTGTTCCGTTACAGCAAGCTGGGCATTGCGATGCAGGCCGCGTCGCAAAACCAGTTGGCCGCGTATTACATGGGCATCCCCGTGCAACGCCTCAATGGCATTGCCTGGGGCCTGGCCGCTGCAGTCGCTGCGATTGCCGGCCTGCTGCTGGCGCCCATCACCTTTGTACACGCCAACATGGGTTTCATCGGCCTCAAAGCTTTCCCGGCTGCTGTGGTGGGCGGTTTTGGCAGCCTGCCGGGCGCGATTGTCGGCGGGTTGGTGATTGGCATGGTGGAGTCACTCGCGGGCTTCTACCTGCCGGACGGCTTCAAGGACACCGCAGCCTACGTGGTGGTGCTGATCATGTTGATGGTCAAGCCCAATGGCCTGTTTGGCGAAAAACTCCGGAAAAAAGTCTAAAAATATGACCCCCACGTTCGTCACTTCGTGTACTTCACTGCCCCCCGAGGGGGCCATTTCCCCTTGGGGCGGCCCGGCGGGAAAATAACATGCGTTTCATCTTCAAAACCGATTACGCGCAGGACATCAACCTCGCCAAACATGGCGGGCATGTCTTCTGGTACAGCGTGCTGATGGTGTTTCTGCTGGCCGCCCCCTGGCTGCTGACGGAGTACAGCCTGGCGCAGCTCAACCTGGTGCTGATCTATGCCATCGCCGGTCTGGGGCTGATGCTGCTGGCGGGCTTTACCGGGCAGTTCTCCCTGGGACATGCAGCCTTCCTCGGCGTGGGTGCCTATACACAGGCCTACCTGACCGGGGTAGGCCTGCCCTTTTTGCTGTCGCTGGGCATCTCGGGTTTTCTCTCCGCGCTGATCGGCATCGTGGTGGGATTGCCCGCCCTGCGGCTCAAGGGCATTTACCTGGGCATGGCCACGCTGTCATTCGGCTTCATCATTGAAGAGGTGTTTGCACGCTGGGAGTCGGTCACCGGTGGCAACGCGGGCAAGTCGGTCGCAGCGATCAAGATGTTCGGCCACGACATTGGTGGCGGCGAAGGTTTTTACTTCGTCTGTCTGGTCATCACCGTGGCCTGCACGCTGGGCATTCTGAATCTGCTGCGCAGCCCCACCGGGCGGGCGTTTGTAGCGATCCGCGATTCGGAAATTTCCGCGCAGAGCATGGGCATTCACCTGGCGTATTACAAGACGCTGTCGTTCTCTATCTCTGCCGCGCTGGCCGGGTTTGCCGGCGCGCTGTATGCCCACAACCTGCGCTTTATTTCGCCGGACCAGTTCAATCTGTTGCAGTCAATTGACCTGCTGCTGATGATTGTGATCGGCGGCCTGGGCTCGGTGCACGGTGTGTTTCTGGGCGCCATTTTCCTGATCATCCTGCCGCAGGGCATCTCGGCCATGAAGGAATTTTTACCCGAATTTATCGGCCAGGCCCCAGGCCTGAAAAACGTGATTTACGGCACCGTACTGATTGCCTTTGTGCTGTTTGAACCCTTGGGCTTGTACGGCCGCTGGCTCAAGGTGCGCACCTATTTGCAGATGTTCCCGTTCTACCGCAAGGGCATGTTCAAGCGGCAGAAATCCTTCCAAAAATCGGACCGGCTGAAATGAGTACCCATACACCCGTTCGGGCTGAGCCTGTCGAAGCCCCCTACGCAAGCCCTTCGCCCATTCGACAAGCTCAGGACAGGCCAAGCTCAGGACGAATGGACTCTACGCTGCTCTCGGCCAAAAACCTCAGCGTGCGCTTTGGCGGCGTGCTGGCGGTCAATAACGTGAGTTTTGACGTCAAGCAGGGCGAAGTGTTCACGCTGATCGGCCCCAATGGCGCGGGCAAGACCACGGTGTTCAACCTGATCAGCCGCATCTACACGCCCACCAGTGGCGAGATTGCTTACCTGGGCCCCCAGGGCATGCTCAAGCTGACCGATCAGCCACCGCAAAACGTGGCCTCGCTGGGCATTGCCCGCACCTTCCAGAACATCGAGCTGTTTGAACATGCCAGCGTGCTGCACAACCTGCTGATTGGCCGCCACACCCACCGCCAGACCGGGCTGTGGCAGGACATCTTCTTCACCGGCAAGACCCGCGAGGCCGAGATACTGGCGCGCGAGAAGGCCGAAGAAGTGATCGACTTCCTGGGCCTGCAACACTACCGCGATGCGTTTGTTGCCGGCCTGCCCTACGGCGTGCGCAAGGTGGTGGAAATGGCCCGCGCGCTGTGCACCGAACCCAAGCTGCTGCTGCTGGACGAACCGTCCAGCGGCCTGAACGTGGAAGAAACCGATGACATGGCGTTCTGGATCCAGGACATCAAGAACGAGCTGGGCATCACCGTGCTCATGGTGGAGCACGACATGAGCCTGGTCTCCAAGGTCTCGGACCGTGTGCTGGCCATGAACCAGGGCGAAGTGCTGGCCATGGGCACACCACGTGAAGTGCAGGCCGACCCCGGTGTGATCGAGGCCTACCTGGGCTCCATCGACGATGTGTCATCCCTGCGCCGCCAGGCCACCCAGGAGGCCGCATGAGCACCTTGCCGCCGCCCATCAGCGACCAGCCGGTGCTGAAACTCCTGAATGTAGAGAGTGCCTACGGCCCCATCAAGGCCATCCGTGGTGTGAGTCTGCAGGTGCGCCGCAGCGAGATTGCCACGGTGCTGGGCTCCAACGGCGCGGGCAAGACCACCATTCTCAAAACCATTTCGGGCATCATCGATCCGCGCAAGGGCTCCATCGAGTTCAAGGGTGAAAACATCACTGCGATGGACCCAGCCCACATCGTGCAGCAGGGCCTGAGCCACGTGCCCGAGGGGCGCGAGGTGTTCCCGCTACTGAGCGTGCGCGACAACCTGCTGATGGGTGCCTACACGCGGTCTGACCGCGATGGTGTGGCCCGGGACATGGAGGCGGTGTACAACTACTTCCCCATCCTGCGCGAGCGGGCTGCGCAGGACGCGGGCCTGCTCTCGGGCGGGCAGCAGCAGATGCTGGCGATCAGCCGCGCGCTGATGGCCAGCCCCGACCTGATGCTGCTCGACGAGCCCAGCCTGGGCCTCTCCCCCAAGCTCACCAAGGAAATCTTCGAGATCGTGGTGCGCATCAACCGCGAACGCGGCACCACCATCCTGCTGGTGGAACAAAACGCCAACATGGCACTCAACGCATCGGACTACGGCTATGTGCTGGAGAACGGCCGCATCGTGATGGAAGACACCTGCGCCCACCTGCGCGAAAAAGATGACATCAAGGAGTTCTACCTGGGGCTCAAGGATGACGGCGTGCGCGGCGAGCGGCGCTGGAAGAAGAAAAAGACATGGAGGTGAATATGACCCCCACGCTCCACCGCTCTGCGGGTCGCTGCCCCCCAAGGGGGCTAATTTTCCTTGGGGCCGCCCTGCGGAAAATTGCCCTTCCCATCGAATTACTTCGCTACAGAATTTTGAGGGCAGCAGCATGAGTGGACTTTGGGATACCTCAAGCATTCAACCCCGCAATGACGTCGTCATGGCAGGCGAAACCATTCCTGCCATCTTCTGGAACGCGGTGGAAAAACGCGGCCCGAATATCTGGATGCGGCAGAAACACCTGGGCCTGTGGCGCAGTTGGACCTGGAACCAGACCGCAGACGCCGTGCGCGAGATTGCCGGTGGTCTGATGAGCCTGGGCTTTGAGAAAGGCGAAACCGCCTCCATCCTCGGTAACACCGTGGTCGAATGGGTCTGGGCCGATCTGGGCGTGTTGTCGTGTGGCGGTGTCTCCAACGGCATCTACCCCACCGACGCGGCCTCACAGGTCCACTACCTCTGTGAAGACTCGCGCACCACCATATTGTTTGTGGAAGACGACGAGCAGCTCGACAAGGCACTCGAAGTACGCGCCCAACTGCCAGGCCTGCGCAAGGTCGTGGTGTTTGACATGGAAGGCCTGCGCGACCTGCAGGACCCCGACGTCATCAGCCTGGACGCGCTGCGCGCCCTGGGCCGCGCCTACCTCACACAACACCCCGATGCGGTGCAACAACGCGTGGCCGCCTGCCAACCCGAAGACCTGGCCATTCTGGTCTACACCTCGGGCACCACGGGCAAGCCCAAGGGCGGCATGCACCTGCACCAGGGTCTGGTCTATACCGTGCGCGGCTACAACACACTGGTGGCGCAGGACGAGCGCGACGAGCGCATGTGTTTCCTGCCGCTGTGCCACATTGCAGAGCGCATGGGTGGCGAGTACTTTGCGCTGTACACCGGTGCCAAGCTCAACTTTGTGGAAAACCCAGAAACCATTCCCGAGAACGTGCGCGAAATCGCACCCACGGTGTTCACCGCCGTGCCCCGGGTCTGGGAGAAGTTTTACTCGGGTGTGATGATTTCGCTCAAGGAAGCCGGTGCCATCCAGCAAGCGGCCTACGGCTGGGGCATTGGTGTGGGCACGGCCATTGCCGACAAGGTACTGGCCGGTCAACCGGTCAACGGCTGGCTCAAGTTCCAGTTCCAGATCGCGCAGTGGCTGGCACTCAACAACGTGCGCAAGCTCATTGGCATTCACCGTGCGCGGTTTCTGGTGACGGGCGCTGCGCCCATCTCACCCGACCTCGTCAAGTGGTACCTGGCCTTGGGCGTGCCCATGCTGGAGGTGTGGGGCATGACGGAAACCTGCGGTGCGTCTACGGGCGTGCCTGCCAACCAGATCAAACCCGGCTCGATTGGCCCAGCGGCAGCCTACAACGAGATGAAGCTGAACCCGGCCACCGGTGAAATCCTGGTGCGCGGCAAAAACGTATTTGCAGGCTACCTGAACCTGCCCGAGAAAACCGCCGAAGCCATCGACAAGGATGGCTGGCTGCACACCGGCGACGTGGGGGTGGTGGATGCCGATGGTTTCTACCGCATCACCGACCGCATGAAGGACATCATCATCACCGCGGGCGGCAAGAACATCACGCCCAGCGAGCTGGAGAACGACCTGAAGTTTTCGCCCTACATCACCGACGCGGTGGTCATCGGCGACAAGCTGCCCTACCTCACGGTGATCATCATGATCGACCAGGAAAACGTGGAGAAGTTTGCCCAGGACGCCGATGTGCCGTTCAGCAACTACGCGTCCCTGACCCGCTCGCCCGAAGTGCAGGCCCTGATCCAGGCCGAGCTGGAGCGGGTCAACAAGAAGTTTGCGCGTGTCGAACAGATCAAGAAATTCTTCCTGCTGGAGACCCAGCTCACCGCCGAGGATGAAGAACTCACCCCCACGATGAAGCTCAAACGCAAGCTGGTGGAGAAGAAATATGCACCCCAGATTGAGGCGATGTACCGCTGAGTTTTACCGTTGATTTTTTCGTTGATTTCAGTGTGTTGATCATTATTCCAAGGAGACAAACCATGAAACTGTTAACTGCCATTTCCCTCACCACGCTGGCCCTCTCGGCCACCGTGGCCCAAGCCCAACAGGGTGTCAGCAAGGACGAGATCCTGCTCGGCTCTATCCAGGATTTGTCGGGGCCGATTGCCGGCTTCGGCAAACAGGCGCGCTTAGGGATGATGCTGGCCGTCGATGAAGTCAACGAACAAGGCGGCGTCAACGGTCGCAAGCTCAAGCTCATCGTGGAAGACTCGGCCTATGACCCCAAGAAGGCCGTGCTGGCCGCGCAGAAGCTGGTCAATCAGGACAAGATTTTCATGATGGTGGGCCACATCGGCACCGCACAGAACATGGCCGCTATGCCGGTGCAGTTTGAGAAGAACGTGATCAACTTCTTCCCGATCACCGCTGCGCGCGAAATGTACGAGCCCTTCCACAAGCTCAAATACTCCTACGCCGCCACCTACTACGACCAGATGCGCAACGCGGTGCCCAAACTGGTGAAGGAGAAGAACGCCAAGAAGGCCTGCGTGATGTACCAGGACGATGATTTCGGCCTCGAAGTGCTCAAGGGCGGTGAAGACGGCCTGAAGTCCATTGGCATGGAGTTTGCCGAGAAGACCTCGTACAAACGCGGCGCCACCGACTTCTCGTCGCAAGTGGCCAAGATGCAGTCCTCCGGTTGCGAACTGATCGTGCTGGGCACCATCATCCGCGAAACCATTGGCGCTATCGGCACCGCGCGCAAGCTGGGCTACAACCCCACCTTCATCGGCTCCAGCGCAGCCTACACCGACCTGATCCACAAACTCGGTGGCCCGGCCATGAATGGCCTGTACGCCACCATGACGGTGCAGAACCCCTACCTGGACGAAGCCTCGCAGCCGATCCGTTTCTGGGCCGCCAAGTACAAAACCAAGTTCAATGAAGATCCCACCGTCTTCTCGGTCTACGGCTACAGCATCATCACCAGCTTTGCCGTGGCCGCCAACAAGGCCGGCAAGAACCTGAGCACCGACAGTTTCATCAAGGTGATGGACAGCCTGACCATCGAACCCGACTTCTTCGGCGGCGCGGTGCAGACCTTCACCGCCACCAAACGCCTGGGCAGTGATGCCTCGCGCCTGTCGCAAATCCAGGACGGCAAGTGGAAGACCGTGTCCGACTACTTTGGCAGCACGGCAGCGGCCAAGGCGCCCGCCAAGAAGTAAGCGCCAGATACTCAAAACCAGGCCACCTTCGGGTGGCCTTTTTATTGCGCCGAATGGTCAATGCTCCGGTTCACACAGATAGCGCACAATCCCGGCCACACCCACCTCCCAACCCATGAAGGAACCCCGTGGACATTGACCCTCTGGAAGTGATAGAAGCCGCCAAACCGGAAGCCCCGACGAAACACCGCTGGCTCAACCCGGCCGTGGCTATCACGGTGGCGCTCCTGGCCACGTTTATGGGTATTTGCAAGGTCAAGGACGACAACATCGTGCAGGCCATGCAACAGGCCCAGGCCGACAAGCTGGACCACTGGCAGTTTTACCAGGCACGCAATATCCGCGAGGAGGTTGCCAAGGCCGCACTGGTGCAGATGCGCATTCAGGCGATTGGAGCCAGCGGCAAACAGCTCACTGCCGTGACCGAGCAGATCAAGGTGTACGAGACACTGGCAGCAGAGCAGAACCAGAAAAAGAACGAACTGAAGGCGCAGGCGGAACAAGACCAGGCCAACTACGACGCGCTGAACTTCCGCGACGACCAGTTTGACCTGTCCGACGCGGCCATTGCGATTGCAATCTCGATGCTGGCGGTGGCGTCACTGACGGGCCTGCCTTGGCTGTATCTGCTGGCACTGGTGCCATCCGGCTACGGCTTTCTGATGGGTACCGCAGGCTTGGCCGGGTGGGGCATCCATCCGGATGCGTTGATCAAGCTGTTGAGCTAAGGCGTGCACACCAGTTGCACCGGCAAGCGGGTGCGCTTGGTGACGTCCTTGCGCGCATCACCGGTGGTCACATCCACGGCCCAGCCATGCAGCACGTCCACACGCACGGCGTTGTCGTTGTTGCGGCCCGCCATGACGTTGCCATAGTTGTACTGGTTGACCGTTGCGGTGTTCACGATGCGGGTGCCCGACCAGCGCCACACTGCAGCATCCGCAGGAAACAACTCTGTTTTTTTGCCTTTGGAGGCAGCGCTGGCCGCACTGACAACGGCCATTGCCTGAAGCTCCGGCACGCTGGGCAGACGGCACCCCTTGCCTCCGCTGGTGTTGCGTTCACCCGCCAGTGCCATGCCTTCTGCGTGGCTGAGCAGGACTACCGCACCTTCACAGGTCTGGCCATTCCAGCGCTGCCCGTGGACACAGCGGTCCCAGACCAGTTTGCGCAGCGGGTCCACCACACTGGCGCCATCCGAGGTGGGCTGCCAGGCCGGCTCCGGCGCCGTGCCCCAAGCCGCACTGGCGAGTACGGCCCATGCCAAGGGCAATACCCGCCGCGCCACCCGACCGGGGCGGAATTTATGGTTAATTTTGCCTGTAGCCCTCATGGAGTATGCGCAAACAGCTATGAATTCAATAGCAAATCAGGAGACGATGTAAGCACCTGCCCCGGTGGACAGCAGCTTGCCGTCGGCCCCCAGGAACTCCATGCGCGTAGACGCCACGCGCGAGCCCAGGCGCATGACTTCGGCGCGCAGCTCGAAACTCTCGCCAATGCCGGGGCGCAGGTAGTCGATGCGCAAGTCGATGGTGCCCAGCTTGCTGAAACGGTGCAGCCGCTGCAGTGGCGCCTCGTCCATGTGGCGCGCACCAATGGCCGCCATCACCGCCAGACCGCCCATCGCGTCCAGCCCCGCGCTGATGACGCCGCCGTGGATGCGGTTGAAGCTGTAGTGCCCCACCAGCTCGGGCTTCATCGCAATATGCGCCACCGCACGCTCGGGGGTGATGCTGGCGATCTTCAGACCCAGCACCTTGTTAAAAACAATGGACTCTTCGAAGATCCTTTTCAGGCCCTCCAAAAACTCGGATTCGAAGACGATGGGCGCTGCAGTGGTGGGTTCGGCGGGTGCTTTGGGCATAGCCGGATTGTCATATACCGAGCTGACGGCTGGCCAACTCTTTCATGATCTCTTCGGTGCCACCGCCAATCGTCATCACCTTGACCTCGCGGTAGATGCGTTCGCTGGCCGTGCCGCGCATAAAGCCCATACCACCCAGAATCTGCACGCCCTGGTCGGCACAGAACTGCATGGTTTGCGTGGCGTGGTTCTTGAGCAGGCAGACCTGCGCCACCCACTCCGCGCCCTTGGCGGACTTGTCGCCGCGGTCACCGGCATCGGCGCGTGCCGACACGGCGTTGAGCCACGCGCGTGTGGATTCGATGCGCATCTTCATATCCATCAGCTTGTGGCGGATCACCTGGTGGTCCACCAGCGCCGTGCCAAAGGTCTTGCGTTGCTGCGCCCACGACAGTGCTTCGTCATAACAGCACTCCGAGAAACCCAGCGCCATGGCGGCCATCGACAAGCGCTCGCCGTTGAAGTTAGTCAGGATCATCTTGAAGCCTGCGCCCTCTTCGCCCACCAGGTAGCGCGTCGGCACCCGGACATTGTCAAAGTGGATCTGCGCGGTGTCTGAACAGTGCCAGCCCATCTTCTTCAAAGCAGTGCGCGTGATGCCTGGCGCATCGCCCGGCACCATCACCATCGAGATGCCCATCGGGCCTTTGTTCTTCAGGTCGGTGCGCACCGCCACCGTCAGCCAGTCGGCCCGCGTGCCCGACGTGATGAAGACTTTTTCACCATTGATGACGTAGTCATCGCCGTCGCGTTGCGCGGTGGTTTTCAGCGCCGATACGTCGGTGCCACCACCGGGTTCGGTGATGCACAGCGAAGAGATTTTCTTGCCCGCCAGCACATCGGGAATGACTTCCTGCTGTAGCGCGGGCGAGCCATGGCGCAACACCGGCGGCAGGCCAATGTTGTGGCTGAACAAGCTGGCCATCAGGCCGCCGCTGCCGCCATAGCGGGCCAAGGCAATCGCCTGCGTCAGGCGCACACTCCAGGGCACCAGCGTGCCACCGAACTCTTCCGGGTAGCCCATGCCCAGCCAGCCCAGTTCGGCCGCACGGCCATACAGCGCGCGCGGAAATTCGCCTGCTTCTTCCCAGTCATTCAAATATGGCGCCACTTCGGTTTCGATAAAACGACGCGATGCGTCTTCGATTTGTTGCAGGTCTTCCTGGCTAAAAATATCGGATGTCATGGATTCTTCCTAATGCAATGGATGAGCGCCACCGGGCCGCCCCAAGGCGCGAAGACCCCCTCGGGGGGCGGCAAACCGTGTAGCGGTGAAGCGTGGGGGGTTATGTTCGGCGCTTGGCCACGCCCATGGTTTTGGCGATGATGCCCATCATCACTTCGTCAGCACCGCCGCCAATCGAGCCCAGGCGGCTGTCGCGGAACATGCGTGATACCTTGTTTTCCCACGTGTAGCCCATGCCACCCCAGAACTGCAAGCAACCATCGGGCACCAGACGGCCCAGGCGCCCGGCCTTCAGCTTGGCCATCGATGCCAGCTCCAGCACATCCTTGCCGCTCACGTACAACTCGCAAGCGCGATAGGTCAGCGCGCGCAGGCTTTCCACTTCGGTTTTCATTTCAGCCAGGCGGAACTGCACCCACTGCTGATCGGCCAGCGTGGCGCCAAACATCTTGCGCTCCTGCGCCCATTCCACAGTCCATTCAATGCAGTTGTTCAGTGCCTGCAGAGCACTGGCCGCGCACCACAGGCGCTCTTCCTGGAACTGCTGCATCTGGTACACAAAGCCCGCACCCTCCTGGCCGATCAGATTGCGCTGTGGCACGCGCACTTCGTCAAAGTACAGCAGGCCGGTGTCGCTGCTGTGCATGCCGATCTTCTTGATCTTGCGCGCGACCTCGATGCCTTTGCGCAGCTTGCCGTTCTCACGCAGCGGCACCATCACCAGGCTCTTGTTCTTGTGCGCGGGGCCGTCGCCGGTATTGACCAGCATGCACATCCAGTCGGCTTGCAAGCTGTTGGTGATCCACATTTTCTGGCCAGTGATCACATAGTCGTCGCCATCCTTGCGCGCGACGGACTTGATCGCCGACACATCGCTGCCCGCGCCGGGTTCGCTCACGCCGATGCAGCCCACGGTGTCACCTGCAATCGCTGCCGTCAAAAATTCTTTCTTCAACTCCTCACTGCCAAAACGTGCCAGCGCAGGCGTACACATATCGGTCTGCACACCAATCGCCATCGGCACACCGCCGCAGTCGATATGGCCCAACGATTCGGCCATCGCCATGCCATAGGAATAGTCCAGCCCGCTACCGCCATAGGCTTCGGGTTTGGTCAGGCCCAGCAGGCCCAGGTTGCCCATCTTCTTGAAGATCTCATGGGCCGGGAACATTTCGGCCTCTTCCCAGGCCTCCACGTGCGGATTGATCTCGGCGTCGATGAAACGCTTGAGCGTCTTCTGGATTTCCTGGTGTTCGTGGGTGAACTGCATGCTCTTGTCTCCTGACTCTGATGGTCAATATTTATGCGTGCTTACTTGGCAAACACTTTGGGCGTCACAGCCCGATGGAAGCCGTTGAACGGCTTGATCGCATCCCGCGCCTGGGACTTCTCGTCCGCCACGCGCATCGGCCAGCCCATGCGCACTTGGGGACGTGCACCGTCGATGCGCAGTGTGGTGCCGCTGATAAACGCGGCGGCGGGACTCAGCAGAAACACAATGCCTGCCGCGGTCTCTGCCTCGGTGCCAAAGCGACCCAGCGGCACCGTCTTGGCCATCTCGCGCAGCATGGGGCCGGCTTCTTCGGGGTAGTGGTCCATACCGCTGGACGCGATGTAGCCCGGCGCCACGGCGTTCACACGCACGCCACGGTTGGCCCATTCAATCGCCGCCGTCTCGGTAAAACTCACCATGCCTGCGCGCGCCGCACCGCTGTGCCCCATACCCGGCATGGAGCCCCACATGTCGGCCACGATGTTGACGATGGCGCCGCCGGTCTTGTTCATGCCCTGTGTGTAAACCTCACGCGCCATCAGGAAGCCACCGGTCAGGTTGGTGTTGATCACCGCTTCCCAGCCCTTGGCGCTGATGGCTTCCAGCGGCGTCATGTACTGGCCACCTGCGTTGTTCACCAGGCCGTCGATGCGGCCACGTTCGGCAAAGATCGCTGCGACCACGGTCTTGACGGATTCTTCCTGACGGATGTCACAGACCTGGAAACTCGCCGCACCGCCGTCCTCGACGATCTCGTCCACCACCTTTTGCAACTTCTCGGCCTTGCGCCCGATCAGTACCGCATGGGCACCCAACGCCGCAAGTTCGTGCGCCACACAGCGCCCGATGCCAGAGCCACCGCCCGTAATCACTACCACTTTGCCCGCGAACAGATGGGGGGCAAATACAGAACCGTAAGACATCTTCACTCCTTGAGAAACAAAGCCACAGCAGCGTCGGCCAGCCCATCCAGCGACGCACCCTTTTTGGGGTCAAACCATTGCACCGACCAGCTCAGCGCGCCCAGGATCAACAGGCGCGCGAGCTTGACTGGCGCGCGCAGATGCCCGCTGGCATGCAACGCTTCCAGCACCGGATTCCAGGCCGACTCGTACTGCACCTGCAACTTCGCCAACACGGTGCGCTGACGCGCCAGCAGCGAGCGGTGCTCGTACAACATGACTGGGATGAAATCACTTCCGGGGCCATGCAGCACCTCAAAGTGCGCGCGCACCAAGCCACGCAGTTGTTCTACAGGCGTCGGGTTCTTGAGCGCCATCAACGTCTGCTGCTGGCGCGCAATAGCGGTCTGCATGCCCTCTTCCATCACGGCGAAGAGCAGCACGTCCTTGCTTTTGAAATGGTAGAAAGGCGAGCCGCTTTGCATACCCGCCGCCGCCGCAATGTCACGCGTGGTGGTGGCCGCAAAGCCTTTGCGGCGGAACAATTTGGCCGCAGCGCGCAACAGCTCATGGCGACGATTGCCATCGTCGCGCTCGTCCACGGTCTTGCGCGGACGACCACGCGGGCGCTTGGGCGCGGTATCAGGGGTTGCGGGTATGGCGGTAACGGTCTCGGGTGCCTTCATGCCCTGACCATACCAAATTCACTTATTTTTAGCAAGCGTTTGCTTGGTGAAAATAGTTGGCATTGAGATACGTGTTTCTATTGCCCCGCAAAAGGACTGGGGTGAGCGCCTCCGCTCGTGTCCCCCGCAGCGGGCTACGCCCTTTGCTCCTCCTTTACCTCGCTGCGGTGCTCACCCCAACCCTCTCACTGGAAAACAGATTTGCGCATTGAAACGCAAACCAAGTCGGCGCAAGGTGGCTGGGCGTTTTGCGCAGGTAAAGGAGGAGCCCGCAAAGCGGGCGGGGGACACGGAGCAAAACGTCCAGCCGCCTTGCGCCAGCGCCCACGATGCCCCGCCGTCAGTCAACACTCAATCCACGAAGAAATCGGGAACGAAGTTCTTGGTCCCCGGCGTCACCGAGTACTGGTCCAGATCCGTCACGCCATGCTCGATCAGCAGACTGTCGTCGATAAAGAAGTTGCCAGTCACCGTACTGGGGCCCGTGAGGATCAGGTAGGCCGCGTCGGACAGGATTTCGGGCTTGCGGCACAACGCCAGGTCCACGCCCGGGATCATCTGCATGGCAGCGGTGGCGATTGCCGTGCGTGGCCACAGGCTGTTGACACCGATGCCGAATTTCTTGAATTCACCCGCGTGACCCAGTGTGCACATGCTCATACCGTACTTGGCCATGCTGTACGCGGTGTGGGCAGCGAACCAATGCGTTTTCATGCTCAACGGCGGCGACATGGTCAGAACATGCGGGTTGCGCCCGGCAGCGGCGGATTTCTTCAACTCTGGCAGGCAGGTCGATGTGCACAGATAGGTGCCGCGCGCGTTGATGCCATTCATCAAGTCGAAGCGCTTCATCGGCGTGGCTTCGGTGTTGGTGAGGCTGATCGCGCTGGCGTTGTTCACCAAAATGTCGATGCCGCCAAACGCTTCAACTGCCTTGGCGACCGCAGCGACGACGGCGTCATCGTCACGGATGTCCACCGCCAACGGCAACGCGTTGCCACCCGCCGCTTCGACTTCCTTGGCCGCGCTGTAGATGGTGCCGGGCAGCTTGGGGTTCGGGTCGGACGTCTTGGCGATGATGACGATGTTGGCGCCATCTTGCGCAGCGCGCTTGGCGATGGCCAGGCCAATGCCGCGCGAGGCGCCGGTGATGAAAAGGGTTTTACCTTTGAGTGTCATGTCTGTCTCCTGTTGTAATTGCTCTACTTTTAATAGCTGCCTGCGCAACATCTATGCGGGCTACAGGCACTTTTTATATAAAAATTAGACCTTGCTGAAATCCGGCTTGCGTTTCTCCATGAACGCCGTGAACGCTTCCTTGGCAGCCGGCTCGCCCAGCATGCGACCAAAGCTCACCGCTTCTTCGTCGATGCGCTCCAGCACCTGCGCCATCTGGCCCTTCTTGAGCAGGCGTTTGGTCTCGACCAGCGAGGCCAGGGGTTTGGCGGCCAGCTTGCGTGCCTGGGCCTGGGCGATGTTGTTGGCTTCTGTAGGGGGCACAACGCGGTTGACCAGCCCCACTTCAAGCGCGGCTTCAGCCATGAAGGGTTCACCCATCAACAGCGTTTCTGCTGCGCGGTGGTAACCCATCATCTGGGGCACCAGCAGGCTTGACGACGCCTCGGGGCACAGACCCAGGTTGACGAAGGGCATGGAGAAGGCTGCGTTGTCACCGGCGTAAACCAGATCGCAATGGAACAGCATGGTGGTACCGATGCCAACTGCCGGGCCACAGACGGCGGCGAGGATGGGCTTGGGGAACGAAGCCAGGCCACGCAGGAAGCGGAACACGGGTGCGTCCTGGGCCTTGGGCGGATTGCTCAGGAAGTCACCAATATCGTTGCCCGCGCTAAAGATGGCGACGTCGCCCTGAAACACGACGACGCGCACAGCGGCATCGTCTTTGGCAGCCTCCAGCGCATCGGCACAGGCGGCGTACATGGCCTGGGTGAAAGAGTTCTTTTTGTCCACGCGGTTTAGCGTGAGGGTGGTGACGCCGTCGGCGGTGTGGATGAGGATGTCAGACATGGGAGGTTGCTTTCAGTTTCTGGTTGGTTCGGGACTGCACATGTGCTGCACGCCGCAGTCCGTAGCGCAAATTATCACGACTTGTAATAAACGATCTGGTGGGTGGTGACCAAGAGTTCACCGGCCTCGTTCCAGAGCTGGGCGGTCTGGTCAAAGAATCCGTTGTGAAACGCCTGGCCGCGTGCCTGGCCCAGCAGATACCCGGTGCCGGTGCGCGCCAACGCGGCGCTGTCGGCGTGGAAGTAGATGGTCATACTCACCGTGCCCACGGGCGTGGGACTGGCGCGGCGCACGATGATGCGCGGAAAAAAAATGTCGGACATGGACGCCAGCGAGGCGAAGTCCAGCGGGCGCGGCGGGTTGTCGCGCAGCCAGAGCTGGGTCAGGCTAGTGCCGCTGTCGCCACCATTCCATTCCGTGGGAAAACCGCCGCCCACCACACGCAGTTCGTAGCGCTGCACAAAGGCCATGGGCGCCGTGTGTTGCTCTGGCAAGGGCGTGTCTTGCGGTGGCTTGGCGGCGGGCATGGTCAGCTCGTCGGTGCTCCATGTCTCGCGACGCACTGCGGTGAGTGCCGTGGCCGTCATGACGACCAAGTCGTCCTGCAGCAGCTCGATGGTCCAGTGCTGGGTGGATCGATTGGTGCGCGCAGGGCGGGCCTGCAGCGTGAAAGCACCGTCAGCCACCGCAGCGCAGAAATTCACGGTAAGCGAGACCGGGTCGCCCAGACGCTCCGGGTGTTGCAGCACGGCCTGCAACATCTGCGCCGCCGTGGTGCCGCCAAACGGCCCGACCATATTGGCATACCCCGCATGGGTCTGGCCTGTAAAGCTGCCATCGTCCTGCGCCTGCAGCGCGATGGCTTCGTCAAATACATGCATGTTCATGCTGTTGCGGTTCTCGCGGAAAGGCCGCCCAGCCACTGATTCAGGCGCGGCCAGAGTTGTGAAGCCTGCTCGGGGCGGAAGGGGCCGAAGTGGCCCAGGCGGCGTGCGGCCACATCGGCGGGCGCAATGCTAAGCACTTCGCGCGGCGCGTTGGCGTACAGGTTGACCAGACTGTGCGTGCCACGCAGGGTCATGAGTTCGTCATCGGTGATGGACAGGGCCAGCACCGGGAACTGCACATTTGCATAACTTTGCCGCGCGGACTCGCCCTCCACACCCACGCTGTAGCGCGGGTTCAGGCACCAGCGGCGCCATTGCAGGATGACGCCTTTCGGCAAGTCGCCTACTTTCTTCAGGCGACGGCCCGGGAAGTAACCACACAGCTTGGTGGCCAGTGGCACCAGCAAGAACCAGAAGTACGGCACGATGCGCTTGAGCTGTGGCGCGTTCTCGCGCCAGTAGCCACTGCCCGCGGCCACGCTGAGCAGGCCACTTATCTTGCTGGTGTCGCGCATCAGGCCTGGCAGTTGCGCCCCCAGGCTGTGGCCCATCAGGTACAGCGGCGCCTGAGGCAAGGCCGCATGGGCCTGGTGGACTACGGTTTCGTAGTCACGTGTCCAGTCGTACAGGTCGGCCTTGAAGCCACGCAAGCCGCCGTGTGCGGTATTGGGTAACGAGTCACCCGAGCCGCGGTAATCAAACGTGGTGACGCGCCAGCCCTGGGCGGCCAGCCACTGCGCGAAGGCCGCGTAGTAGTCCTGACGCACGCCCATCGCACCGCCGATGACCAAGCTGCTTTGCGCGGGCTTGGCGGAGTCTTCATAAACACGCACGGCCAACTGCGCGCCGTCTGCGGTGGTGATGCTGGTGACTTGCATTTCAAAACCCCCTGAGGAATGTGCAAAGCAAAAGGGTAAAAAAAGGGCCACGCTAAGGTGGCCCGTTTGCGTGTGCTTAGACGCGTTCGAAGATACCGGCAGCGCCTTGTCCCGTGCCCACGCACATCGTGACCATGCCGTACTTCAGGTTGTTGCGGCGCAGCGCGTGGATGACGGTGGCGGCGCGGATGGCACCGGTAGCGCCCAGCGGGTGGCCCAGCGCAATGGCGCCGCCCATGGGGTTGACCTTGGAGGCGTCCAGGCCCAGCGTGTTGATGACGGCGAGTGACTGGGCGGCGAAAGCTTCGTTCAGCTCGAACCAGTCGATATCGCTGTGTTGCAGACCTGCATAACGCAGGGCTGCAGGAATCGCTTCGATCGGGCCGATGCCCATGATCTCGGGCGGCACACCGCGCGCGGCGAACGACACAAAGCGCGCCAGCGGTGTCAGGCCAAACTGCTTGACTGCCTTCTCACTGGCCAGAATCAGCGCACCTGCGCCGTCACTGGTTTGCGAGCTGTTGCCAGCGGTAACGCTGCCACGGGCAGCGAACACGGGCTTGAGCTTGGCCAGGCCTTCGAGCGAGGTGTCAGGGCGTGGGCCTTCATCCAGGCTCACGGTACGGGTCTTGGTGGTGACTTCGCCAGTGGCAAGGTTCGGCGTGCGCTCGATCACGTCGATGGGCGTGATTTCGCTGCTGAACTCACCAGCCTGCTGGGCCTTGATGGCACGCAGGTGCGATTCCAACGCAAAGGCATCCTGCATTTCACGAGAGACTTTCCACTGCTGCGCCACCTTCTCAGCGGTCAAGCCCATGCCGTAGGCGATGCCGATGTTTTCGTCGCGCTCGAAGATTGCAGGATTGAACGAAGGCTTGTTGCCGCCCATGGGCACCATGCTCATCGACTCGGCGCCGCCAGCGATCAGCACATCGGCTTCGCCCACACGGATGCGGTCGGCAGCCATCTGGATGGCGGAGATGCCGGATGCGCAGAAGCGGTTGACGGTGATGCCGCCGACGGGATGGTCAAACGCCAGACCGACCGCGATACGGGCCATGTTCATGCCCTGCTCGCCTTCGGGGAAGGAGCAGCCAATGATCGCATCTTCGATGGCCTTGGGGTCCAGCGTGGGCACTTGCAGCATCGCGCTCTTCAGCGCGGCAACCAGCAGCTCGTCGGGACGGGTGTTGCGGAAATAACCGCGACCGGAACGCCCGATGGGCGTGCGTGTCGCCGCAACGATATAGGCTTCTTGAACTTGTTTCATGTTGACCTTTCAAAGATCACGTTAAATAGTACGGGGGGCGTGGCTGAGAAAGCGTAGCGAGCGCCTGTCAGGCTAGGCGGACGGAGCACAGGAACCGGAACGTACTTCCTGTACGTGAGGATTCCGAGCACCGCCCAACGACGCATGGCAGGCGCACAGTAGCTTTATCAGTTACGAACCGGCTTGCCGGTGGACATCATGCCCATGATGCGCTCTTGCGTCTTGGGGTGGGTCAGCAGCGAGGTGAACGCCTTGCGTTCCATCGCCATCAGGTATTCCTCGGTCACCAACGTGCCCGCATCGACCTGACCGCCACACACCACTTCAGCGATCATGAGGCCGATATGAAAGTCGTGCGCGCTGATGAAACCGCCGTCACGCATGTTGACCAGTTGGGCGCGGATCGTGGCGATGCCACTGCGGCCTGCGACCGGGAAGCTGCGCTTGTGCGGCGCACGGTAGCCGCCGGTGTACATGGCCTTGGCCTCGTTGATGGCGACGAACAGCAGCTCGTCCTTGTGGGCCACAACGATATCGCTGTCCAACAGGTAACCCAACTTGCGGGATTCCAGCGCGCTGGTGCCGACCTTGGCCATCGCCGCGGCGGTGAAGCCTTCAGTCAGGAAAGGCAACACGTCCTTGGACGTGGACAGCGCCATGTTTTCGGCAGCACGGCGTGCGATATAGGTCAGGCCGCCAGCGCCGGGCACCAAGCCCACGCCCACTTCCACCAGACCGATGTAGCTTTCCATCGCGACGACGCGCTTGCTGGAGTAAACCGCCAGCTCGCAGCCACCGCCCAGCGCCAGACCACGCACTGCAGAGATCACGGGCACGTTGGAATAGCGCAGCTTGAGCATCGCGTTTTGCAGCTCGGCTTCTGCGCCTTCAATCGCTTTCGCGCCACCCATGATGAACGCGGGCATCATGCCTTGCAGATCGGCACCGGCGGAGAACATCTCATCCGGCGACCAGATCACCAGGCCCTTGTAATCTTTCTCGGCCAGCTCTTGCGCTTGCAGCAGGCCTTCGATCACGCCGCCACCGATGGCGTGCATCTTGGTCTTGATGCTGGCAATCAGAACTTCGCCGTCCAGCGTCCACAGGCGGATGGATTCGTCTTCGGAGATCGTCTTGCCTGCGGTTTCAGCGGCAGGTGCGTTGGAACCCAGCACGCTCTCGGGGAAATGCTGGCGCTCGTAGACGGGGAGCTTGCGCACAGGCGCAAAGGTACCCGTCGTCGGGTTCCACGAACCGGCAGGCGTGTGCACACCACCGGCGTCGGCCACGGGGCCCTTGAACACCCAATCGGGCAGCGGTGCCTTGCACAGCGCTTTACCGGCATCGATATCTTCCTTGACCATGTTGGCCACTTCCAGCCAACCGGCTTCTTGCCACAGCTCGAACGGGCCTTGCTTCATGCCAAAGCCCCAGCGCATGCAGAAGTCCACATCGCGGGCGTTGTCGGCAATCGACGCCAGATGCACAGCCGCGTAATGGAAGCTGTTACGCAAGATGGCCCAGAGGAATTGGCCTTCTTTGCCTTCAGCGTTGCGCAGCAGTTTCAGGCGCTCGGCGGCAGGCTTCTTGAGCATGCGGCCATAAACCTCGTCAGCCTTCTGGCCAGCGGCCACGTAGTCCTTGGACTTCAAATCAAAACGCAGCACATCACGGCCGACCTTCTTGAAGAAACCGGCCTTGGTCTTCTGACCCAAGTTGCCCATCTCCAGCAAAGTCTTCAGTACTTCAGGCGTCGCAAAACTTTCGTAGAACGGATCGGTCTCGATCGACAGCGTATCTTGCAATGTCTTGATCACGTGGGCCATGGTGTCCAGACCCACCACGTCTGCTGTGCGGAAGGTGCCGGAGGATGCACGGCCCAGCTTCTTGCCGGTCAGGTCATCGACCACGTCAAAGGTCAGGCCGAAGTTCTGCACCTCTTTCATCGTGGTCAACATGCCGGCGATACCGACGCGGTTGGCAATGAAGTTCGGAGAGTCTTTGGCGCGGACCACGCCCTTGCCCAGATTGCTGGTCACAAAGGCTTCCAGCGCGTCCAGGTGTTCGGGCGCAGTGGTAGGGGTGTTGATCAACTCCACCAGTGCCATGTAGCGGGGTGGGTTGAAGAAATGAATACCACAAAAGCGTGGTTTGATCTCTTCGGGCAACGCCTCGGAGAGTTTGGTGATTGACAGGCCGGAGGTGTTGGACGCGACGATGGCATGTGGTGCCACAAACGGAGCGATCTTCTTGTAGAGATCGAGCTTCCAGTCCATGCGTTCGGCAATCGCCTCGATGATGAGGTCACAGTCGCGCAGTTGCTCCAGATGCTCTTCGTAATTGGCCTGGCCAATCAGCGCAGCATCATCGGCCACACCCAGCGGGGCGGGCTTGAGTTTCTTGAGCCCGTCAATCGCGCGGATCACGATGCCGTTCTTGGGGCCTTCCTTGGCAGGCAGGTCGAACAGGACCACCGGCACCTTGACATTGACCAGATGGGCAGCGATTTGCGCACCCATCACGCCGGCGCCCAGCACCGCGACTTTTTTGACTACAAAACGGGACATAAAAATTCCTGAAACGGATACGGTGCAGACAGGCAAACGCCTTGCCCGCTGCGCCGTTCATTGAAAATTACTGGACGCGAATCCAGGTTTGGGTTCGGTAGAAGAAGCCGATGTAGCCACGCATCTCGATCTTTTTGCCACCTTCGATGGGGGTCATGGTCATCTTGTAGACCTTGCCGGTACTGGGCTCGACGATCGTTCCGCCCTCCCAGATGTCTTTGCCTTCGGTCTTCTTCAGGCCGCGGATGAGTTCCAGACCCAGTGTGGGCTGGCCCTTGCGGTCATCCTTGCACTCGTCGCACTTTTCATCGGGTTTGGCCTTGGGATCGAGAATTTTCTCGATCTTGCCGGACACCACACCACCGTTATCGACGATGCGGATTTCCGACTTGGGCGAACCGTCCTTGTCGTCAATGGTTCTCCACAGGCCCACGGGCGTCATCTGCGCCATGGCGGCGACAGAAGAAAAACCCAGGGCAATTGCAATGGCTGTACGGAACATAGGAACTCCTCGTTATTAGTTATCAGACAAGTTTGAATCGCCCAAGGACTCTCAGGCGAATACCGCGTCGGTATCCATCAGCACTTTGCTGCCGGCACGTGCGGTACGCATCAATGTAGCCGTTTCCGGGAACAACTTGGCAAAGTAAAAACGCGCGGTCTGCAGCTTGGCCAGATAGAACGGGTCCGCATTACCAGAGGCGATTTCGCGCAGTGCGACTTGCGCCATGCGGGCAAAGAAATAACCGAATACCAGGTGGCCCGCCACGCGCAGGTAGTCCACCGCAGCAGCGCCCACTTCGTCGGGGTTCTGGAAGCCCTTGAAACCGATCTCGGTCGTGAACTTGGTCATCTGTTCACCCAGCACCGCGATGGGCGTAATGAACTCGGACATTTTTTCGTTGGTACCTTCTTCTTCCACCAGCTTGCCAATCAGCTTGCCAAATTTCTTCAGTGTGGCGCCGTTATTGCCCAGGATCTTGCGGCCCAGCAGGTCCAGCGACTGGATGGTGTTGGTGCCTTCGTAGATCAGGTTGATGCGGTTGTCGCGCACAAACTGCTCCATGCCCCATTCCTTGATGAAACCGTGGCCGCCGAACACTTGCATGCAGGCGTTGGTGGCAACGTGGCCGTTGTCGGTCAGGAAGGCCTTCGCGATAGGCGTCAGCATGGCGACCAACTCGCCGGAATCCTTGCGCACCTTTTCGTCGGGGTGGCCGTGTTCTTTTTCCAGCAGCATCGCGCAGAAAGCCTGCAGCATGCGGCCGCCTTCGGCGTAGGCCTTGGCAGTCAGAAGCATCTTGCGCACATCGGGGTGCACGATGATCGGATCGGCCGGCTTGTCCTTGGCCTTGGGGCCGGTCAGCGAGCGCATCTGGATACGGTCTTTGGCATAGGCCAACGCGTTCTGGAACGCCACTTCGGTCAGGCCCAGCGACTGGTTACCCACACCCAATCGGGCGGAGTTCATCATCACGAACATGCCCTGCATACCCTTGTTGGGTTGGCCGACCATGGTGCCAATGGCGTCTTCCATGACGATCTGGGCAGTGGCATTGGACTTGATGCCCATCTTGTGCTCCAGGCCGCCGCAGTAGATGCCATTGCGCGAACCCAGGCTACCGTCCTTGTTCACGTTGAACTTGGGCACGATGAACAGGCTCACACCCTTGATGCCGGGAGGCGCATCGGGCAAGCGGGCCAATACCAGGTGGATGATGTTATCGGCCATATCGTGTTCGCCGGCGCTGATGAAGATCTTGTTGCCTGTGATCTTGTAGGTGCCGTCGGCCTGCGGTTCGGCCTTGGTGCGCATCAGGCCCAGGTCGGTACCGCAATGGGGTTCGGTCAGGCACATGGTGCCGGTCCATTCGCCACTGGTCATCTTGTGCAGATAGGTCTGTTGTTGCTCGGGCGTGCCGTGCGTATGCAGTGCGTGGTAGGCGCCGTGCGTCAGGCCGGGGTACATGGTCCAGGCCTGGTTGGCACTGTTCAGCATTTCGTAGAACATGCCGTTGACCACCAGAGGCAGGCCCTGGCCGCCGAACTCGGGGTCGCAACCCAGAGCCGCCCAACCGCCCTCGACATAGGTCTTGTAGGCTTCCTTGAAACCCTTGGGCGTGGTCACCGCGTGGGTTTTGGGGTCCAGCGTGCAGCCTTCAGCGTCGCCCGAAATATTCAGCGGGAAAATGACTTCCGAGGCGAACTTGCCGCCTTCTTCCAGCACCGCGTTGATGGTGTCGGCATCAATTTCCGCATGCTTGGGGATCTGCTTGAGTTCATCAACAACTTTGAGCACTTCGTGCATCACAAACTGCATGTCACGCAGTGGGGGGGTGTAAGTGGGCATGGGAATACTCCTTGGTAAAAATCTAGAGGGCGCCGAAACGCGCAAGAACATTGTCAAAACCGCGGTTGGCACGTTCAATCGAGCCGGGGTTTTTCAAAAAACGGGCTTCGTAGTGCAGGCCCAGAATCAGCGCGTGGATTTCAAAGGCAATCTGGTTCTCGTCGGCGTCTGTCTGCAAATGGCCGCATTGTTTGGCCAGCACCACTGCGCGGTTCATGGCAGCCAGCCAGGTTTGTACCGACATGGCCAGCGCATCACGCACCGGGCCGGGGCGGTCATCAAACTCGATGGCACCACTGATATAGATGCAGCCCGAATCAATTTCGGTGGACGTACGTGTCATCCAGTTGGCAAACAGCGCACGCAGGCGCGGCAGGCCGCGTGGCTCGCGCAGGGCGGGGTAGAACACGTCCTGCTCGAAACGTTCGTGGTACTCACGGATGACGGAAATTTGCAGTTCTTCGCGGGAGCCAAAGTGGGCAAACACACCCGACTTGCTCATGCTCATGACTTCGGCCAGGGCGCCGATGCTCAGGCCTTCCACACCAATCTGGGTGGCCAAGCCCAAAGCAGCGTCAATGATGGCCTGTTTGGTTTGCTGCCCCTTTTGCAGGGCGCGTCCCGACGGTTTGCGCACAGGCGCCCGGGTGCCAGCCGTTGTGGCGGCGGGGCGAACACGCTTTGCAGAATAGGGGGCCAGGGCCATGGAATAAAACTGTCACAAAATAGAACGATCGTGCTATTTTGCAACATTTCCAAACCCCCACCCTGAAAGCAGGGTTTTCTAGAGGGGGATTCCTAGGCGAGGCTAGGGTTTACCCGAGAAGCAAATGCAAGCTGGACTCCAGGTGCTCCGACGGCAAACGCTTGAAACCGGAGCGCACAAAGCGCTGCAAACGCCCCACCGCAAAAGCCGACAACACAGCGGCACGCACCTGGGCATCCGCAGTGGGCGTAGCCCCAGCGACCGCGCCATCACGCAGGCACTGCTTGAGGGTGGCCTCCAGCTTGTCAAAAAACTGGTTCATGCGCTGTTGCAGGCGCTCGTTCTCGAACACCAGCGCGTCGCCCACCATGACACGTGCCATGCCGGGATTTTTTTCGGCGAACTGCACCAGCATGCCAATGACCTTGGCTGCCTGTCGTGTCCCTACATCGGTTGCGCCAGCGCCGGCAACCTGCTCACGCTCAACAATCTGGTTGACCAGCGAGAACACGGTTTGTTCGATGAAATCGATCAGACCCTCGAACATCTGGGCCTTGCTGGCAAAGTGCCGGTACAACGCGGCCTCACTCACGTCCAGGCGGGCGGCCAGCGCCGCCGTGGTGATACGGTCCCCGCCAGGTTGTTCCAGCATGCTGGCCAGGGTTTGCAAGATCTGCACCCTGCGCTCACCCGGTTTGGGACGTTTGCGGATGGGCGCCTCAACAGCGTCGGGATCAGAGGATGGGGTTGGCAAGGCGTCTGGCATGGTCCGCGATGAGTGGTGTGGAATCATTCTCGCACAGCGGTCTGCAGGGTTTTTCCTAGGCAAGACCCCTTAGCGGCGCTAGGCAGGTAACCACAAAGATACACGCAGGCCGCGCCCGCCCGTGCCCTCCTCCACCTGCAAGCGGCTTTGGTGCACGCGTGCTATTTCTTCCGCAATCGCCAGACCCAGGCCATTGCCCTCGCCCACCGTACCGGGCACGCGGTAGAAGCGCTCCAGCATGCGCGCCCACTC
The DNA here is from genome assembly GCF_001955715.1 of Rhodoferax saidenbachensis. Taxonomy (NCBI): domain Bacteria; kingdom Pseudomonadati; phylum Pseudomonadota; class Betaproteobacteria; order Burkholderiales; family Comamonadaceae; genus Rhodoferax; species Rhodoferax saidenbachensis. The sequence goes on from NZ_CP019239.1 coordinate 3,685,759, forward strand.
CCCTGGGGGCACGCCTGGCCCGTCGTCTTCCACTTCCAGAAAGGCCTGCAGCGGCCCTTGGCCCTGCATGTGTTTGCGGCCACAACGCAAGGTGACGTGACCGCCAGGCGGGGTGTACTGGATGGCGTTGTCAACCAGGTTGCCCAGCAGCTCTCGCAGCAGCCATTCATGCCCGGCAACATGCACCGAGGCCGCGTCCAGCCCCAAGTCCAGACCTTTGTTGCTGGCCTGGTCCAAATGGCTCTCGAGCATGACTTCGCAAAGTTGCTTCAGGTCCACCCGCTGCATGGCCTGGGTGTGGGCACTGCGCGCGTCAGCGCGGGACAGGGCCAGCAGCTGGTTGGCCAACTGGGACGTACGGCGTACGGCCTGGCGCAGCTTGAGGATCTGATCCGCTCCTAAAGTGATAGCTGCTGGCGCAACCTGTGTGCCGACCAGAGCACTATTTTGTTTATTTTTTTCGACCTCGGCCGCCTGCGCCCAGGCCTCGATTTGGGACTGCAGGCCCGCCAGCGGTGTCCGCAACTGGTGGGCTGCATCGGCCACAAAACGCCGCTGACTCTCCGCCTGGGCATCGACGAGGCTGAACAGGCGGTTGAGCGAGAGCACCAGGGGCCGCACCTCATCGGGCGAAGCGCTGGGGTCGAGTGCGGAGAGGTCGCGTGGCGAGCGGCGCTCCACATCATTCTTGAGCTCCAGCAAAGGTCGCAACGCCCGGTAGACGGCCCAGTTGACAGCAAAGACAGCGGCAATCACCAGCACCACATTGGGCAACAGGGCCTTGAACCACAACATGCGCAGCCACTGCTGGCGCGGATCGGAACCATCGGCCAGGCGCATCACCATCTCACCAGCCACGGTTTTGACGCGCTGGCTGATGATGCGGTAGGTGACACCGTCAAACTCTTCGCTGGCGAACTCTGGCTCGTACGTGGTAGGAGGCAGGCCGGTGAGCCAAGCGTTCCCCACCATGACGCGGCCCTGTATATCCACCACCGCAAACGCAGACATACCGGGGCGTTCGTGCAGAAAATCTTCTACCGGTGGCGCGATCAGGAGTACGGGCGGACTGCCCGCCTGGACTCCGCGCCCCACGACAGAGTCCGCCAGAAGCGGGACCAGTTGCAGTAGTTGGCGATCTTGCTGAAATGCGGCACTGTCGGCCGAGCGGAAATCAAACCAGGTATTGAGGGCCGACAGCAGAAACAGCGGCACCAACAGCAGCAACAGCAGGCGTTGCCGCAGGCCGGAGATCATGCGAGCATTTCCAGCCGATAACCAAAACCGCGGATGGCACGCAGGGCGATGCCATGGGGCTCCAATTTGCCGCGCAGGCGGGAGATGTAGACCTCGACCGCATTGGGGGTGATTTCCTTGTCCCAGCCCGTCAGGGCCTGCAGCAGCTTGTCCTTGTTGGCAGGTTTGGGCGCCTGGAGCAGCAAATACTCCATGACCGTCCATTCACGCGGACCCAAGTCGATGGGCAGGGCCACGCCGCCCACCGTGCGGATGCTGGCCTGACGCTGTGCCGTATCCAGCTCCAGCGGGCCAAAGCTCAGAATGGCCGATGTCGCGGCCTGCGAACGGCGCAGCAAGGCACGCAGGCGCGCCAGCAGCTCGGGCAACTCAAACGGTTTGATCATGTAGTCGTCCGCGCCCATGTCCAGCCCCTGGACACGGTCCTGCAAGGCGTCACGTGCGGTGAGGATCAACACGGGCATCGCATGCCCCTCCTTGCGCAGCCGTTGGGTCAGCGCCAGGCCATCCATGGCGGGCAGGCCAATATCGATCACCGCGATGTCAAAAGCCTCCGCTTGGGTGACCTCCAGCGCACGCTCGGCACTGCCCACCCAATCCACCGCATAACCGGCGTCGGACAGGCCCAGCTTGATACCACTGGCCACCATCACGTCATCCTCTACCAGCAGCAATCTCATGACGTTTCAGGCCTCCAGCCCTTATGGAATTTGCGCAAGCAGCTATTAATTCAATAGCAAATCAGTGCGAACGGATCATGGTGCCAAAAGCCTGATCGGTCAGAATTTCGAGCAGCAGCACATGCGGCACGCGGCCGTCGATGATGTGCACCGAGTTGACGCCTCTCTTGGCCGCATCCAGCGCACCCGCGATCTTGGGCAACATGCCGCCACTGATGGTGCCATCGGCAAACAACTCGTCAATGCGTTTGGCGGTGAGATCCGTCAACAACTGGCCTGCCTTGTCGAGCACACCGCTGATGTTGGTGAGCATCATGAGTTTTTCGGCCTGCAGCACGGTAGCCAGCTTGGCCGCCACCACATCGGCGTTGATGTTGTAACTCTCGTTGTGTTCGCCAAACCCGATGGGGCTGATGACGGGGATAAAGGCGTCGTCCTGCAGCGCCTTGACCACACTGGGGTCCACGCTGACGATGTCACCCACCTGGCCAATGTCGTGCTCAATGCTGGGATCCGTGTTGTCCAGCATCTTGAGCTTTTGCGCCCGGATCATGCCGCCGTCGCGCCCCGTCAGGCCCACAGCCTTGCCACCGGCCTGGTTGATCAGGCCCACGATGTCCTGCTGCACCTCGCCACCCAACACCCACTCCACGACTTCCATGGTGGGCGCATCGGTCACACGCATGCCCTGGATGAACTGCCCCTGCATGCCCAGGCGCTTGAGCGCACTCTCGATCTGCGGACCACCACCGTGCACTACCACCGGGTTGATGCCCACCAGCTTCAAGAGCACCACGTCTTCGGCAAACGCTTTTTGCAGCGCCGGGTCCGTCATGGCGTTGCCGCCGTACTTGATGACCATGGTCTTGCCATGGAACTTGCGGATATAGGGCAAAGCCTGGGCCAGGATGGTGGCCTGGTCACCGGCGGCGATGGTGCTGCCTGGGTTGGTGGTGTCTGGCATGGTCATGCGATCAGGAAGGCGTCCTTGCTCTGGCCTTGGGCCACTAGGGCTGCGAGCCACTTGGGTGTCAGCCCCCGACCGGACCAGGTTTCACCGTTAGGGCCGCGGTATTTGGCGGCCACGGGCTGCGCCGACTTTTTGGGGCCCTTGGCAGATTTCACTGCTTTGGCGGCCTTACCTGCCGCAAACTTGCCGCGCCCACCATTGCCTCCTCTGGCTGGTTTGGCAGACTGTAAATCCTTGACCGTGATACCAAAGGCTTGCATTTTGGCAAGAATATCCTGCACCGTATTGGCAAACTCTTTAGCTTTTATTTCGTTAGCCTGTTTCTGCAGTTTTTCGATTTGGAACTGCAGATCAATCAAATTGGACATAAAAACTCCCAAAAAGGGTTGGAATAAAGTAACCTGAAATCTACAAAACAAATAATAACTGAATTAATGTGCGACTTGGAGTGCCAGCGCCTCGGCCTCCTGCGCCATATATATCCAGTCCACAATTTCACCGGCTGGTATATAACCCGTCACCAGACTTTGCATCATTTGGCGCACTACGCCGACATCATTGATCTGGAGCGCCGCTTCCAGTGAATGAATATGGGGCTCCAATATCTCCCAAGAAATATATTCTTCGCTGGCCTTCATAATGCCGGGGTGATTGGTCGGCATGGGGTTATCCCCAATCAGTAATTCCTCGTACAGTTTCTCGCCCGGCCGCAGGCCCGTGGTATCAATGGCGATATCTCCATCGGGATATTCGGATGTTTTCAGGCTCAGGCCCGATAACTCAATCATGCGCAACGCCAAATCCATGATGCGAACTGGCTCCCCCATATCCAGCACAAATACATCGCCCCCCTTGGCCATGGCCCCGGCCTGCAATACCAGCTGGGCGGCTTCGGGAATCGTCATGAAATAACGGGTAATGTCCGGGTGGGTCAGCGTGATGGGGCCGCCATCGCGGATTTGCTGGCGAAACCTCGGCACCACCGAGCCGGAAGAACCCAGAACATTGCCAAAGCGCACCATGGCAAATCGGGTCCCTGACGGCGCAGCTGCCAGAGCCTGCAACACCATTTCCGCCAGCCGCTTGCTGGCGCCCATGATGTTGGTTGGCCGCACCGCTTTGTCGGTGCTCACCAGTACAAAGTCGGTCACGCCGTTGTTCTGCGCCGCCTGGGCCGCCCGTAGCGTGCCCAGCACGTTGTTTTTAATGCCCTCGGCAGGGTTATGTTCCACCAAAGGCACGTGCTTGTAGGCCGCCGCGTGGTAGACCGTGTCGGGCTTCCAGGTGGCCATGATCTCGTGCAGGCGATCACTGTCTTGGACAGACGCCAGCAAGGGGACCAGGCGAATGGCACGGCCCGCCAGTTTTTCTTCCAGCTCCTGGTGGATCGCGTACAGCGCAAACTCACTCTGCTCAATCAACAACAGCGCCTGGGGCCCTACCGCAAGGATCTGGCGACACAGTTCACTGCCAATGGAGCCGCCGGCGCCAGTGACCAGCACAACCTTCTCCGCAATATTGCGGGACAACAGGATGTGGTTGGGCGACACCGGCTCGCGCCCCAGCAGGTCATCGATGTCCAACTCGCGCACATCTGACACATTGACCTTGCCCTGGGCTAGATCGGTCACACTGGGCAGGGTGCGCACCGACACGCGCGCACGGCGCATTAGGGCCAGTACCTCGTTGCGGCGTTTACGCCCCATGCCAGGCATGGCTAGCAACACCGTACTAATGCCAAGAGTGGAGACCCAGTGTGCCAGATCACTGGGGTTGTAGATGGGCTGCCCGTTAAGCACATGGCCATGCAGCCGGTCGTCGTCATCCAGAAAGCCCGCAACCTGCATCTCCGGGCTGTTGGCCATGGCAGCGGCCAGTTGTCGCCCCGTCTTGCCCGCGCCATAAATCAACACCTTGGGGCGGCCGGCCTGCTTGAGGATGTTCTGGTATTGATCCCCCAGCCAGACACGGGCTAGGGCGCGTGAGGCACCCACGAACAGCAGGAGCAGTATGGGTTGAATGATGCCAAGGGTGCGGGGTACGCCGGGCACACCAACTGCCGTGAACACGGCGGCATAGATCACCGCATAGACTCCCACTGCCTTGGTGACCGTCATGAGAGCCGGCCAGCCGGAAAATCGGAAAATGGCTCGGTAAAGGCCCGCCCCAATGAAAATAGGCAGGGCAAGTGCAATCGATGCGCCAGCAGCCCCACGCGCGGGGCCCTCCAGGGGCAACCATTCGCCCAGCCGCAGGTAGTAGGCCAGCCACACTGTCAACACACACAGGCTCGTGTCCAGTGCCAAGACCACTCCCCGCTTTGCAAAACGCGGCAAGCCGAGCATGGGCAGCGCAAAACGGCGCAACATCATTCTTTTATATCCCCACTAATGCGCAACGCCGTCGCGGCGCAGCACTTTCAAAAAAGTGAGCCACAGTATCCACACATCAAAACGCAGCGATTGCTTTTGCTGGTATTCGGCATCCAGCTTCACTTTGACGGGAATATCGAGCTCATCCCGGCCATTGACCTGCGCCCATCCGGTGAGCCCCGGCAGCAAGGCATGCACACCCACTGACGTGCGCAATGCGATGAGGTCGTCCTGGTTATACAGTGCTGGGCGCGGGCCCACAAAACTCATGTCACCCTGCAAAATGCTCCAGAGCTGGGGCAGCTCATCCAGACTGGACTTGCGCAAGAAACTTCCAATAGGGGTCAGGTAGGCCGCGGGATTGCTCAACAAGTGGGTGGCCACTGCCGGGGTGTCTACACGCATGCTGCGAAATTTGGGCATTTTGAAGATGCGGTTATTGCGCCCCACCCGGTCAGACCAGTACAGCGCCGGGCCAGCGGACGTGCAGCGCACTGCCAAGGCGGTAAGCGCCAGCGGAACCAGCAGAAACGTGCCAGCACAGAGCGCAAGAGTGATGTCAAAAAGGCGTTTCAATTTGGCTTCGTTCTGACAGTTTTTCAATCCAAGGCTTTCAGGGCCTTGATAAGGTCGTTGGCGGCGCGGCAGTGGCAGTGCGTGAAGACATGCCCAGGTAGATTTGCAGTGGTGTTTTCGCATCCAGTTCCCGCAGGGTGCCTGTCAAACCTTCTGCATACAGCTTGGCAGACTCGCCCGGCAAAACCGGGGCACTAGCCAATAACCCCGAAATGGATTTCGGCGCGTTCATACAGGTCAAACGAATTCTGGCGTGACTTTTGCACTTTGCAACACTCCCCATTGCCATCTGGCCACTACGCACAGTGTAATAAGTGCACAAACAAGGGCAGCCACGCTGGTAGAAACAAGCGCAACACATATTGCAACCCATGCCAGCCAGCCAGCGGCTGCAATCATCATTTCTCGAGGAGACAAGCCAATTTGACGGTACGTACCCGCCAGAACGGCGGCGACAGAAAGAATTGCGCCAACCAGAGCACCGACTGCGACGCCCATTACACCCAACGTCGGCACCAACATCAAGTTCGCCAATATATTGCCTGTAAAACCCAGCATTGCAGAATACAGAACGCGCGAGGTACGTCCTGCCGCGATTGCGAGTTTATTGGCCAGCGCACCAACAATAACTACGGGTATCTGCATCAGACCAATCTTTACGATATCTGCCAGAACAGTAATTTGGGATACGGATAACTGTTTCCCGAGCAGGGCAGCAACGAGTGGCTCCGCAAAAAAAACACCTCCAAGCATCAATACCCCGCCGCACCATATTCCAGCCGCTATGAGACGGTTCGCGTCTTGACGCTGCTGCTTATCTCCCGCACGGAGTATGAATGCTTTAGCCATTTGGGGCAGCACTACCGCCGTAGCCCCAACGCTGGACAAACCTGAGAACAGCACGACTATTTTTGAGGCAAATGCCCAGGCAGCAACCGTTCCCGCCCCCACCGACGAGGCGAATGCGTAATTCATCGGAATCAACGCCGCAGGCAATACAGCCGCTGCAACCAGTGGCCAATACACAGCCCTCACCTCTGCAGTCGCTGCGAAGGGTGCAATTGCAGGCAACAACACCAACCCATGGATACGCAAATGCAAGGACACAATCGCTGCGTTGACTAACGTGCCTAGCAACATGCCACCAATACCCGCCGCCAAAATCAGTTCGCGGGGGGCCATGACCAGCGCAAGCAAAGTCACCACTGGCACTGCGAGTTGCGCCTTTGCAGAGACACGCGGCTTGCCAAGCGAGTTCAGTGCGGCGTTGCCAACTACCGTCCAAGCAGACAGGGCGATGATTGGCGCAAACCATCGCAACAGGCTAACGGCCTTGACTTGGCCTTCCGCAGTGGCAGTGCGCAGTACCCACGTGACAAGCCAGGGGGCGCTGACCCACACAAAACACGTCGCGCCGACCAACAACCATAGTGCAAGCCCGAGTGTTCCCCGCAACAGACGGGCACGCTCAACGGCAGCATGATGTTGAGCCGCAACAAACGGCAATACCATCGCATCCCCCAGAGGTATCGCCAGACAACTGACAAAGAACATTGGAATCATCGCCGCTGCGAAAAAGGCATCCAAGTCTGCCCCCAAGCCCACCTGGCCCGTTAACAACAAATCGCGCGCAAAGAACCCAAGGTAGCAAGTCAGCGTGATCAGCATCACTACCGCCCCCGAACCTGCAAAGCGATCTGCCGGCAGAGCGGCCGGAAACCTCTGCTCAGACAATACCGGGGTATTTGTGGAGGTGGGACGCGATAACACACCGCCCGTCAAATGGCCACTCAAAAGGCTAACCCAGCCCATGAAGCCTATAAGCATAAAAAAGTGCCACAAACCAAAACGTTGCCGGTATAACGTGCCAACGTTCGGGTGGATATAAGCCAAGATAGTAATTAGCACTGCGCAAAAAACTGCTCCCGCAAGCAACTTGCGACTCCTGTGGCGAACGACGGTGACAGCCGCGCCAAGACAGACCAAATACCAAAAGGCAGTTTCCATGGCGCCAATCAGGCGCGGCAAAGTTACACGTTCGCCCCAGGTATTGGGGAATGGGGCAAACAGGCCAACTACCAAGGCCCGTGGGAGGTAGGCGATGGCTGCCCACGCCGTGTCCGGCAGTCTGTCACCATCCACTTCACTGCCTGCCCCCACAAATCGTCCATGCTGCACAAAATGCCAACGGAGTTCGGAGCCTCGATGCAGGCTTTTGTCCAAAATAGCAGGAATCTGCTCGCTTGGCGTCCATAGAAACTTTTCAGTGCTGTATGCGCCTACATTCAATGCACCTTGGTCACTGCCCAAGCTTTCACCGTACACACCAACTGCCGTACCCTGGCGCATAAAAACTGCCGCGACGATCACCAAAAGCGCAATGAACACGAATCGGACTGCAATCACGCTCAGCTTGCTGCGCACGATCGATGCCAAGACAAAAGATGCTGAAAAACCAAGCACCATGACCAATACATAATACGGTCGCACTAAGCCCAGCAATGCAGCCCCCAAAAGGGCAGCCATCAAAATACCAAGTACGTTTCTGAATCGTATTCGAAACTGTTCATCGTGCATTGCTAACCATGCATCCAGCACCAATAACAAGCCCACAATCGCAAATGCGTCTTTGTGGTTTTGCCCATACCACTGCAAGGCAGAAGGAAAAACCAGAAAGCAGATAGCGGCCAGCAGACCGCCGAGCTTACCTATATCACCTTCCACGAGGCGTGCGCCGATGCGGTAAATCAGCAAGGCCCCCGTGGCATGTGCTGCGGCATTGAATGGAATAAACCACGCCGGATCCGGGCCAAGCAAGGCATAAAGTGCAGAAAGCAAGCCCACGTTGGCGGATGCGCCCTGCGGGTAAATCCGCCATTCAGACCAGCCAACGGTATGAATCCGTTGCGCGATATCCACCGCCATGTTGTGAAACACGATGGCATCATTCATGAGCAAGCCGTGCCCGGCATGCATTTCGGGAAACAACGGTAGCACTGCCTTTTGCAGAAGCAATGCCATAAACGACGCGTAGGTAAAACTGAGCGCCCAAAACACGCGCCAAGATGGAAACGTTAAACCATCGATTATTTGGATTCCTGCTGCATACGACTTATTCATACCGCAGCCTTGAATAGTGCCGCGTAAAAATCCAACCATGCAGCGCTCACAGCAGAACTTGAAAACTCGCGCACTGCACGGGTTCGCGCCGCTTCGCCCAACGCAGTTCGCGCGTTATTGTCAGATCCCAGCCATATCATCGCGTCTGCAAGATCGCGAACATTTCCCTTTTCCACAAATACTCCCGTTTTTCGATCAACGATTGCGTCAATGACACCGTCGATCTGATACGCAATGCTGGGAATGCCGCAGGCTGCTGCCTCAATGACCACAGACCCAAAACCTTCTCGGTAACTTGGTAACACGAACACATCCGCCGCAGCCATATAGCGTTCGGGGGTCGTTGTTGAACCGAACCAACGAATACGCGCACCCAATTGATTGCCACGTTCTTGGAGAGCCGCTTGAATGCCGTCTTCATCAGGACCGATCATCCAAAGTGCCCACTGTTGATTTTTTGCGTTAACCGCGGCAAACGCCTCCACCAGATCAAACACGCCCTTATCGCGAACCAGACGGCCAACGAAAACGAACACTGGCACATCGTCGGGAAGATTCAATTCAGCGCGCAACATGGCGCGCACGACAGTGTCTGAATGAAACTGAGTCAAATCGACCCCGGCAATCGACCCGTTGCCGAGAACAATGACGCCTCCGCGTTGCACTACGTGCTCATTCTCTAAAAATCTACATTGCGAGGCACTATCCGCAAAGACTCGGCTGGATAGTGCTGCGATCAGTCGATCGATTGCCTTTAGCAAACGGCGCGCACCACCCGTGCTGTTCGCCCAAACCTGCCCAGTGAAGGTATGGAAGCGCCATGGGACGCCAGCGAGCCTAGCGGCCAGCATGCCGAGCAGCCCCCCCTTTGGCGTCATGCTATGGACAACTGACGGACGTATTTCCCTGAAGCAACGCAATAACTGAAATAGCGCACGCAAATCCTGCCAAGGCCTAATCTTCCGGGCGATATCAACATGGCGCACCCTCACTACATGCGTAATCTCTTCAACCAACGGATAAGCTGTGGTGTTGACACACAGCGTGACATCGTAAGTCCGCGCCAAAGCAAGCAAATGGGTGCGCAAAAATGCGTTGACCGCAAAAGGGGTGGTCGCAACGAAAATCAGGGAGTGTTTCATATCCGATTTGGAGCTTTTAGGCCATTTTTCGCACCAAATACCAACTTGCTACCTTATATAAACCTCAGTAGAAAAATGAAAAAGCAGAGAAATGCGCCCCGTCAGCCATGCCCTATTTATCAGGGTGGCTATACCCAATGTCCTGCAGCGCTGAACAATGTAAAGCGCCCATTTACATCAACTTACGCAATGCGTGAACCAGCAGCCGCTTGGCAAACTTCGCAAGCGACAACGCGACCAATAAGAACCACAGGAGCAGTCCAATTTTCTCATTCTGGTAATGAATTCGAAAGTTGCTCAACTCGGCGCACTCCATTGCCCACAGTTGGGCGCTCAAACCTCCATCACCATAGGGAGCCTTGTGGAGACGAGCCATAGAAATCTCCAGCCGAACGATTTCCACCCCCGCTAAGGCTAGCTGCTGCCATAACAAGGCGTCCTCTGAATGCCGTTGAGACTCTCTAAAACGGATAGGCAGATCAGACTTCAACATAACCGAGGGGGTCGGAAAATAACTTTTTAGCAGGAGTGTCATAGCTGAAATGGGGGAGGCTTTGAATACCCCCACCTTCGCATTCCAACCATCATCGTCATTACTCCAACCATACCGGTGCCCCGATAAGCCGACGCTGGGATGTGATTGCATGTAACCGAATTGAATGTTAATTTTCTCAGGGCACCAACTGTCATCGGAATCCAAGAAGGCGATATAGGGCTGGGATGCCCGGGCCCAACCCGCATTCCTGGCCGAAGCAGCGCCTTGATTTTTGTCGAGCTGGAATATTTTGATCCAGCGCGGATATTGCATGGCCAATTCTTGCAGTATCTCCCACGTACTGTCCTTGCTGGCGTCATCAATCAATATCAACTCCTGGGGCAATAATGTTTGTGCAAGCACAGAATCTATAGCCCGCCGGATCGTGCCGGAACACTGGTAGCATGGAACGACGACGCTTATTGGCGCAAAATTTATGTGCGGGAGGGATATCACAGCAATTGCTCAACGCAGGCGCAAAGGGTCCGTCATCCGGAAGCGATACCAATCCCAGTCACCCTTGATTTTCTGCTCCAGAACACGCGCCGAATCACCATTGAGCACGACAGAGCGGTTCAACATTAGTGCGTCACGCCCTACACGGTTGATATCAAAGTAACTGCTGGCTGCAAGCTCATAGCCACATTCGTTTGCCGCATCCCTCACCCGAAGATTGGCAGCCCCGTAGGGATAGGCCATGGTAGTGATCGACATGCCAAGAACATCCGCGAGGTATGCCTGGCTGGTCTTGAGTTCTGCACGTAAATTGGCTTCGTCGCAACGTGTCAAATCGCAGTGCGTGTCCCCGTGTGCACCGATGCAAACACCAGGCATAGAAGCCAGTTCCCGTAATTCAGACTCAGACAGGAAGCCTTTTTCTTTGTCGCGCACAAAACGTCCAGTGACAAATACCGTAAACGGGATGTTCCGCTCTACCAGGAGTGGTGCAACCACATGCAGGTTGTCTGCATATCCATCATCAAACGTTATTGCCACTTCAGTGGTGTCTGCGGATATTTCCGCATCAGCCCTGGCGAGCCGGTACTTCACCAAAACGTCCAAGTGCTCCTTGAATCGCCCCAGCGCTATCGTATTAAGGTTCAGATGGTCCCCATAGGCACGCTGACCAACAGTGTGGTATGTCAATATGCGCAACCCTTTCTTCGGAGATTGCAATACACGGCAACAAGATACCGCCAGCGATACGGCCTTGAGGGCTGCGCCTTGCCACCTCATGCACGCCCCCTCCGTCCGATGAGGTAACTCACCGGTTTCCGCAAAAAAAAGGGGGAGGCAAAATCCCATTCACCCACCTGCGTGAAATCTGTGGCGCCGGAGCCTTTTTTGAAGTCATACACACCTCGATTATTGACGGGGTCCGCCCCACTCATGTCGTACCACTGCACGCCCATGATTGCGCACTGATTCATTAAGAACCAAAATGCAGAATGTGATGCATAGACCTTTCGTCCTGCCGGATTGGCAACTGCAAACATATCCCACGCCTTGCCACCCATGGCCAACGCACCCCGAAGTGCCAGCAAATTGCCCTGTTCATCATCGCAACGCACGATCACACAGTGTTTACCAAACGCCGAAAGCAATGACTCGATCTCATCCTTGCTGGTTTGGGCTGCAAGACCTTTCAGCTCCTGCATAGATTCATATGCCCGCATCATTTCCACAGGGTCTGGATTCGCCCAGACAGAGGTTGATAACCCACGCTTGAAGGATCGCCGCAAATTGTGACGCCAGTTACCGCTGCACATCTGCAGCCGTTCCTCCTCAGGCAGGGAAGGGCGGTACTCCAAACTCATGCCACTCGACAAAGGCTGAGAGCTTCGCGCCCATCCGTTGGAATCCAGCATCTCGTCAACCCCGTTCGCACGCACGCCCAGCGCATTGAATCTGCAATACAAAAATTTGAGCCCCGACAGCTTGCGAATAGCTTGTCTGAAATCCTTGTTCCAGGACTGGATATCACCCAAAGGCCCCCCTGGAATCCAGACAACGCCGACACCCAAAGGATAACGACGCACTAATATCTGGGCAGCTGCAACCACTTGACTGTTCCGACGAGCCACCATCCGCACTGGCAGCCACCCAAATCGCGCTCGATGTTCGCCCCACGCGTGACTCTGGTATACCGTGAAGTCTTCCAGTCGAAGAATCAAGGCATCCCACTCAATGGCGTTTCCGGTCCAGCGCTGCCAAGTTAGCATAGGAAATTTATCATCCAGAGAGACTGGTAGTGTGCTGGGGCAGTCGGAGCAACTGCCTTTGGCAAATCAGGCCAACGCACACAATCCAGCCCGGAAGAACGCGCTACTTTGACGACAAAAGCAGCGTCGGCATCCGATGCATAGAAGGGAAAACCATAGGGCACGGTATTTTCTGGGAGGCTTGGGAACACAGTTTGAATAGGGTAGTTCGCCAGTTGGAGTTGAAACTTTTGGTACAAATTTTTGCGCCGCTCTGTCTCGGCCGCTGCATCAATACTCGCTAGAGCCTTCATCACATAGGGGTGTGGCCTAGGGTCTTTCGGCAACACAAATTCATTCTCTTCTGCAAGCGGGGTAATAGCATGCCCAGTCCGCCAATATCGAATCAAGCGCACAAGACTTTGCATCCATGCCAAGACTGGGACTCTCAAATACCGCTGAATTCTAGACAAGAGACGCTTCAGATTAAAAGATACTGGTAAAGCTTGATCGGAAAAAGGCAGCTGATCGGGCAGCTTTTCTACCATTGATGCACGGTTCACCAGCAGTGCTGCGCCATTGGGGAGGAAAAAGGTCTTTCGCATACTAAGTAGTCCAAGGTCGCCTCGCGAGCCCAATAGCGCGCCAGACGTGTCAGCACTTAGAAACCCATGGGCATTATCTTCGATCAAAATTGCCCTGGTGCGCTTGCAGTAGGCGCGGAACGGTTCCAAGTTCTGAGGGAATCCGAAGTAATTCACCGCTAAAACTGCTGCGCAGGTAGGCCATAACGCTGAGGAAGCACTAGGCTCCAGGCGTTCATCGACTTCCAAAAAGACGGGCACGGCACCAACCGCGTGTATGGCGGCCAACAGATCCCTGCATATAAATGCAGGAACAAGAATGTATGCTCCTGGGGCCAAGCTGAGCGCACGCAAGCCCTCGGCGAGTGCAAATCGCCCCAAGCTAAAAAAGCGGACTGCACTGACATCGGAAAACCCAGGCAGATTCAGTGCAGCATTTCCCTTGTCAATCATTCAACTCCAGTATCGCGATGAGGTCATTGCCCATGCCGGAATGGTCAAATTGATGCAAAGCGGCCTGGAAGGCCTTTGCAGATCGTAGACTTGTTGCCTTACCAAAGGCCTCTGGCAGCAAACCCACTTTGGCTGCAGCTATAAACATATGCGGATAGGAGAACGTCTGCATACTCACTAGGCGCAATCCGAATCGCTTCGCATAGTTCTCAATATCAACCGGCCTGAAGTGGTACAGATGGATTGGTACTTCAATGCAATCAGGCGCTACTTTATAAATTAGCCCACCATAGTTTGGAACTGCGACCATTACCCTCCCCCTTGGAAGAAGACGATCTTTCACAAATGCGAAATAGGCTGCTGGCGAATGGACATGCTCAAGCGACCAATTCATTCGGATCATGCCAAATCGTCTCTCTTCAGGCACAGAGGAGAGATCAGGCCAAACTTCGATACCGGCTTTCATCAAGCTAGTTCGCGCTTGCTCTGCTACTTCGACTCCCGCCACGGGGATAAAACGCCGACATGTCCGGAGACTGCTTTGCCCCCCCCAGAAATGGGCACTGATACCAGCACCGCATCCAATGTCTAAAAATGCTCCCTGCCCCCCTGAAGCATAGTAGTCACGCACCGGGTCAGCTATTTCGGGTTTGACATATGGCGCCAGCCGATTCCCAACAGCAGGCACCAGATCGGCAAGCATTCCCAAAGAACTGTTTGCAAAGATTGTGGCTAATCGGGCCGCCCACCGACGCAAAGGGGATGCTACTTCGTGAAAGGAATAGGTATTTGCATAGTATCTTCCAATTTCCGCACTTGTTGGACGCGGGTTGGTAGAGTGCAACCCGCACTTCAAGCACTCCACCACGTTGAATATCTGATTAGTAGTGGCATGCAGTTTGTCAGTCTGCTGTGTAACCAATCTAGATTCGACCGAGCCGCAGAAATCACAAGATACAGTTTCCAAAAAAGCTCCTATTTGACTCGACCTAAAAGTCGATCACGCAACTGCCCAGCATAAGACCTGGCGAGAGCTTTAATAATCAACGCCTTCGTCCACCATCCAACTGCCTCCGACCAAAAGAACTGCAGATAAACCCCTCTTACCTGCTGTCGGATTTTTGGTGCTGTAGCAGTGGCTTGACTCGAATGCACCCGCCAAGCGGCAAGAATTTCCCTTGCATAGGCAAAGTCAACAATCATACCGACTCGAATAAAGTATTCAAAGTCACATGCATAACTGAGTTTTTCGTCCAGTAATCCAACTTTTTCAAACACATCTCTGCGCATGAACCATGCTTCGGAATCTACGTAACAACCAACTTGCAACAGCAAATTCCCTGCCACAACCTTGGGGATGAACGCATCTGGCAACGAGAACTTGGAGAAATGGTGCCCTAATATATTCCCGTGTTCATCAATGAAATGCGTGTCACAGAATATAAGTCCAGCCGTCGGATACTCTTTAGAGACTTCAAGTTGCCGCGCTATGCGATTTGGATAACATAAGTCATCTTGATCAATAATGGCCAGCCAATCGCCTTGCGATTTTTGAAATGCAAAGTTTCTGGCATTGGGCAAACCACCATTTTTCTTGAAATAGGGCTTTATTTTTTTATGTCGATTGGCATATTCGTTGATGACATCTGCAGTTCCATCCTTTGAACCATCGTCAACAATAATGACTTCTATATTTGGATAGGTTTGCGCCAAAACACTATCCAAGGTCTGGCGCAGAAACCTTTCACCGTTGTAAGTACATATAACAATTGATACCAATGGGCTATTGTTTATCACAGCACGATCCTCTTCCATCAGGCAAGACACTCTAGAAAGAGTTGCCGATACTCATTCGCCATATCTTGCTTTAAATTGAGCAGTTGATCCCGCGCAAGTGATGCCCGGTGCTGCCACTCCTCTGGGACTGTCACGAGGCTTGTGAATGCATAAGACAACTCCGCCGGGCTTCCAGGTGAAACCAGTACGCCGAGCTCTGGCGTGACGAACTCAGGAATGGCACCCACATCTGTTGCCAAGACAGGCACACCGACCCCCATTGCCTCAATCAAGGTCAAACCAAAACCTTCAAAACTTCTTGTCGCTACTACCAGCAAGTCCAATTGTGCAATCAGGGATACCGGGTCGCCCTTCACGTAACCAAAAAAGTGGATTCTGTCACCCACCCCTAGTCTGCCCGCAATACGCGTCAGCCGCTCCAGTTCATCTGCAGGATCTCCTGATCCAATGACAATCACGCGTAACAGCTCGCGCACAGTCGGCGCAACTCGGGCCAATGCGAACACCAAGTCTTCGTGCCCCTTATAGGGGGATACACGACCGACAATACCTATCAACTTTTCTCTCTTGGTCGCACCAATGGACTCACGGATATCTACTGCAGCATCCTCTTGCTGTCGCAGATCGCTGCGGATACCGTTATGGATCACGCGTATGCGCAGCGAGGCCGCGTCAATCCACCTACGCGACAACAGCGCATGTCTGGTCGCCCGCGATACACACACGAAAGCTGAAGCCAATCTGTTCATTCTGCGGTCTACATACTGCTCAAACCATGCCATAAATGGGGCAGCTGCCACAGCAGCATGATGCACCAGCATCACACGAGCACCGATTCCTGCGCGAGCGCCGGCCTCCAGCGCGCAAATTGCTCCCCATGCTGCCGGATACCCTCCGTTATCCGCCAACAGCAAGTCAAAATTACCTTCACGCGAGAACTGCCGTTGCAACCGCCTGACCGACAGCCAATAGGTCAATGGCTGCAGAAAATGCAGTAGCTTTGAGACATGGCGCAGCAGCCGCGACTCCCGGCAACGGCGATTCAATTCATTGTGGGAATAGGAAACCGCTTCGACGCTGCGAACGTAAGGAAGTTTTGCAAAATTTTCCCGCAGGCGTGCAAATCCGCGGTTACCCTTGTTCACCATCAGCACGATTTCGTCATCAGGCACCGGCCAGGTGGACAGCAGTTCCAGCAGGTGGGTGTCGACGCCGCCCCACGACTCCTGTTCCCAGTAAATCAGTATGCGCACGCTTACACCACTATGCCTTCAGCCAGCGCGTGGTGCTCAAAAAGAAG
The DNA here is from genome assembly GCF_001955715.1 of Rhodoferax saidenbachensis. NCBI lineage: Bacteria > Pseudomonadati > Pseudomonadota > Betaproteobacteria > Burkholderiales > Comamonadaceae > Rhodoferax > Rhodoferax saidenbachensis. The sequence continues at coordinate 3,702,746 of NZ_CP019239.1, forward strand.
GGTGCGAATCACCCCCCCATACTCGGGCACCTCACAGAGCTGTCTAATCTTGTAGCCTGTCACATTGAAAGGCGGCGCAGTGAGCACCACGCCGGAATTGAACAGCAGGCGAATGCCGCAACCCGCCGTGATATCTGCATTGGGCTGGAACCCCGGGGTATCTGGAAGGTGCTCAGTAATGACCCAGCGCTGGTATTTTCGGCACTTCTCCAGCACTTGCTGAATGTGTGCATTGGACAGATGCTGAAAGACCTGCCGGACAAAGATGACGTCGCCATCGGGCAGAGCATCGTTCACAGCATTCAAACATAGAAACTCAACATTTGGAAAGTCAAAGTTCTTTCGGTTGTGTTCCTGCAGTTCCGCAACGATATCGCACGCATAGTAGTGCTGCGCAAACTCGACAAACTGCCGACCAACATTGAAGTCCCCGGAACCCAAATCGACCAAAACAAGCTTGTCTGGAAAAGAGGCCAGAAAAGCCTGAACTGCCTGTACGTAGGGCGTGACGATGACAGGATCGTGGGAGCCCGTCCCTGAATAGTAGCTGCCCTCGTCGCTGCCCCACTCCCTGTTCTGATAAATCTCGGAAAAGACTCGCTCGACAGGCAAATTACTGTATCTGCCGTGTTGGCGGGCTTCAGCTGCACGCGCACGCATTTCCAGCAGTTTATTTGGCAGGATACGCCGCACCATAGAACGCAGCAAAGCCACAGCCTTGCTCCGTTTGAAATTCTGTGCAGGCTTTCTCATGGGTGTTCGGCCCGACCGGTCACCTGGACCCAGTTGCCGTTAAATTTGACACCGCGCAGCGTGCGCATGTAGTGGCGATAACAGAGTTGCACGCGCCGAGCATAAAAAACAGGGGTCAATAACAACTGCAACCGCATCTGATTGGTTCCCGTACGCAATATTGACCAGATATGGCTCGGGGACAGGAAGCGAAGTTCGCACCTGAGAGGAAGAAGAATGGCCATGGCGACCAGCACGGTATCGACAGGCCCTACAGGCCGTACCGGATAGCGATACCAGCGCAGGCGGTCATTCATGATGTAGTTAAGCACGTACTTGTCGATGCGCCCCAGGCGCTGCTGCCAGCCGTTTTCAGTACGCGTTGCGGACCAACCAGTGGCCGCAAAGGTCTTGTTTGAAATCCGATCACCATGCCAATCCAGTCCGGCCCAAGTGCTCCTGAGCATGGACTCCTGGAAGTCCACCCCCAACCAGTCAGCAAACGCCCTCAGTACGTCCTCTCTGGGAATATCCTCAAGGCGTGTTGCGATGTAATCAAGACCCAGTTCCTCGGCGAGCGCCGAATCTTCAAGCGCCATCTTCAGACAGTTGTAGACATGCTGCTGGTTGTCGTGGCTACGGTAATAGCGCCGAAAATGCTCAACATGCGAGCAGAAATTCGCCCTTGGGTCCCGGGAACTGAAGACCACACGGGCTCTGGGAAAATCCTTGAGAAAGAGGCGGAACTCATAGTCCAGATGCGGGTGGTGAAAAATGACTTTCGCATCCGCGATCTGCTGGCCGAGACACAACTTATAAGCACCGTAAACCGCTAGCAGGAAGTCCCGGCTGGTGACCGGATGTTCACCCATGAGTCCGACTAAATGGGCTTTGAATTCAGCAGTGTCCAAGGTGAACGACTCGTCGGAGTGCTCACCGAGCCGGTCTTTGGCTTCTTGTATATCGTAACGGGACACCAGCTTGTAAAGGTATTGCCCAATAAACTCGTCGGCGGCATCTGCCGCCCGTACACCCGCCACATTGAAGGTGAGCGCTCGGGCGAAGAATTCCGAATAAACGGCGAAGTGACCGTTGAAGGTGGCAATCTGAGTATGAGAATCAAGCAGACTTTGAAGAAAATCAGAGCCTGTGCGTCCGGTCGTGACCAGCGCCACCATGGGCAGCGACTGCATATGAGCCATCCAGCGCTGATAGTCCTGCGCCGATGCAGCCACGCGGCTCGTGTTTCCCACTACCATCTATCCACCTGTCACGCAGGGTGGGACTGAATTACAGCGCGCATTACTACCGGATCCTGATCGCCGAAGGGCGCAAAACCCGGCGCCACCTCAAAATAGCGTACCGCGAAGCGTGATGCAACATCGGCAAGAAACGGCTCGGGATCAATGAAGCGCCGGTAATGATCGGTCTTGAATTCGTGCAAGCCGACCTTGCTGCCAACACCGTAGAGCGTGTCGAATATCGTGCGCGCCTCCAGCATCAGAACCCAAGGCGCAGAAGTGATCCTGCCAATATTAGCCAGCAATCTGTCGGCTTCTTGATAACTGATGGAATGCAGCGAAAAGCGGCTGTAAATAACCAGCCGCTTGGCACCCTCGCCGAACGCATTGAAGTCGAGGTCAGTGAAATCGGCTTGCTGCACGGCCATCCTGCTCGAAATGGCAGGAGGAAGATCATTGGCAACCTTCTGGAAGTTCCCGACGGCTACCGCGCAGGCGTCGAGGCCGGTGTAATGCGAAACAGTTTGCCCAAGAGCTAGGCCATCACGACCGTTGCCGCAACCGAGCTCAACCACCGTATCACTGGCTCGCAGTTGGCGCTCAAGGCAGTAACGCCCAAATCCCGATGGCTCCTGAAGGGAAAAGGCCTGGTAATGACTATTCCAGAATGAGTCTTGCATTGTTTTCTCTTGCGTTATTGTTATTCTTCCCGCCAAGGCTTAGGGGCGGGCAAAAATGTAGGTGATAGAGAGAGTCTAGCTGACGGCCGGATAGAGCTTGTCAAACGCATCCATCAGCCGTTCTAGCTCGGCATCTGGCTCCAGCCCCGGCATGTATTCGATGACGAGATCTGGACGCAACGGCTCGTCAACCGGCACATCGAGTCCCGCGACATTGTGCAATTCGCCAGCATCGAAGCGGCGATAAATGCCTTTGGGGTCGCGGCGACGCAATTCATCGATAGCAACCTTGAGGTAGACCTCGAAATAACCCGGTTGGTTCTCGCGATTCCATTGGTGGATTTCCTTGATCAGGGCAACGGTGCTGACCACAACGGTGACTCCCTGCGAAGCGATCAAGCGGGCCAACCGTGCATATTTGAACGCCAACTGAACCCGGGCATCGCTGCTATGGTCGGTGGTGGAGGCCAGGGCCTCACGCAGCTCATCGCCATCGAGCATCACCACGGGACGACCCAAGTCGCGAAGACGCTGAGCCACCAATCGAGCCAGCGTGGTCTTTCCAGCGGCAGACAGGCCTGTAATCCAAAAAACATTCGACATAAAGTGGCAATGATCAAGCTACTGGAAGTGAGTTTTTAGCCGGCGGCCTGACAGGAAGAAACCGGCTGCAGCCACTTAGATGGCGTGCTTCGCCCCTCTAATTTTAGGGAGAAGGCACTTTAATTATCTCATTTCCCGGCAGCTAATCGGCTCTCGAATGTCAAGGCCGCCAATAACTCCCGCTCAGGATCTGCAACGCTTCGCGCATATTGCGCGCAGAACGCTTGGACCGCGTGCTGGATCTGAGGCTGCAACCACCAGCTCACCACGTCATGCCAAACCGCATTGACATGCCGTGCCGCAGCCACCGGGTCTTCGAAAAATATACCCGCGTCGGCCAGTACCTTAAACAACGGCCGCGCTTCGGCACGCAACTCCCATTGGCCGGGGTTCCAGAACATCACTGTGGGGATGTTTCTGGCTAGGGTCTCAAGAAATCCGGTTGAATTGTAGGTATAGACGAACAGCCTGCTGCTCTGCAGCCTTTGCTCGATGGGCGTCACGCTGGGGTCGACCTCTACTTTGGGAAAAGTCGCTCGCCATTGCGGCACATATGCACTGCGCAGCTTTTCATCAGTACGCTGATGGATACGCAACACGAGTTGCTTTCGGGCGGGCGCATCCAGAGCCTCGGCAAAAGCCAGTTGATCGGATAGGAATGCCTGGGACTGATTGGCGGCCACCGGCCAACTACTGTTCTTGAAACTCACCATGCGAATGGGCACAGTGACAAGCAACAGATCCCCATCGGGCTTGCCTACGCCTTGTTTGCGGTCCAAATTGGTCAGCGCGAACAGCGGATAAATGCTGGGCCGTGCGTCCCGCCAACCCCAGGTGAGAAAGCGGTCCGAAATTTCCACCTGATGGTCCTCCCCCGCAACTACTTCACCGACCCCATAAAAGCCACCATGCTGGCCAATCACCAGCGGAACGCCTTCTTGGGTACGCGCTGCGGCCCAGGCCTGGAACACCTCGTCGAACTGGAAAGAGTTGGACGTGAAGATGACCCTGGGCCGCTTTGGCCACGGCAGGCAGCGCAGCACCTCCATCAAGGCTGGGTAGCCTTCCAGGTAAACCGTCGGTATCTGAAGCGGGATCATCTTCCTCAGGAAAACGCGGAACGGATCATCCGTCACATTCTCAGCCGGCAGCTCGAAAACGCCTCGAAGGGCCATGTCGGGAGCGACCTGGGGCGGCGGGGGCGAGCGCCAGAACTTGGGGATCTGCCCGAGCTTCAACTGGAGCCGCGCCGAAAAGGACCTTGGCAGGCCCGTATTCAGGAAAAACGCTTCCCCGGGAAGCACCAGCCTGTCAAGAAAGGCCCTGATCGCCTTGCGCAGTGTTTCCCCCGCGCCGACCGGTGCGTCCGCCGTGGCGCTGGTCTGCATCAGTCCGCGGCTTTCACCGGCCACCTCCTCCCACGTCAGGCACCCCTGCTCACGGATCGCACAGGCATAGAGAAAATGGTTCCAACCCAAATCGTCCGGGCTCATACCCCGCAGGTCACGGGGAATCAATTCATCTCCCGGGTCGTTGATAAGGAGTGTCGAATCCACATCGTCGCGCTCCGCAGCTTTCGCAACCATGGTCCAGCGATCAAAAAGTACGTGGGTAAACAGGTATAGCCAAGGGCCCAACAAGATGCGCCAGTACCTCAGACCGTGCTGCGTTCCATGGTGCGCATTGAGCGCCGTCGCAAGGTTGGCCAAAGCCGCTTCATAGCAGGCCTGCAGGTAAGCATAGTCTGCGCGAAACTTGTCGCGATCGTCCCAGTGGTAGGGAATCACCTCTGCGTCCAGCCCTTCCCAGCGTTCACGCTCGTCGGGCAAGCGGCACCAGTTGCCGATGAAAAGGAGGGGCTGATCACGGCGCCAGGAGCGCTGGTCCGATGTCGTCACCAGCAATCGGCGCTTCGTCGCGGCCATAGGCCGGCTCTCGTTACCCTCCATGTCAGCTGCGTGCCGCAAGCTGAGCGACCATGGCCCTGAGCTCTTCGTCGCCAAGGATGGCTGAATCGGTCAGGCGGCCCTTGATCTGCGCAAAAAGCTGGTCCAATTTCCGCTCCTCCAAGGACATGCCCAGCGCAGCGATGCGCGCCGCCACCCCCTTGCGGCCGGAATGCCGCGTGATCGGCAACTGCCGCGCAGGAGCGCCAACCCGTTCGGGCTGGATGATTTCGTAGGTACTGGCCGCCTTGAGTATCCCGTCCTGATGCAGGCCGGCCCCGTGGGCAAACGCATTGCCGCCGACGATGGCCTTGTTCGGCGCGATCGAGAACCCCGTCGCTTCTGCGACCAGCCGGCTGGCCGGCCAGAGTCGCGTCGTATCGACGCGGTTGGAAAACGGGTAGCGGTCCGGCCGCACGGCCATGGCCATGACAATTTCTTCCAGGGCAGCGTTGCCCGCCCGCTCTCCCAGGCCGTTGATGGTGCAATGCGCCTGCCGCGCCCCCGCCTCAAGGCCGGTCAGCGTGTTGATGGTCGCGAGGCCCAAGTCGTCGTGACAATGGATGCCAAGCAAGATACCGCCCAGCTCGGGCACTTCACTCTGCAGCGTTTCAAGGTAGTGGCGAATGTCCGGTGGTGTGGAGTAGCCCACTGTGTCGGCCACCGTCAGCACGCTCGCTCCACTCTGAACCACTGTCCTGGCCACTTTGCACAAAAAATCAAGGTCCGCCCGCGATGCATCTTCGGCAATGACTTCAACCTCTGCGCAAACATGGCGCGCCGCATTAATGCATTCCACCAGCATCTCAAGCGCGGCCCCCGCCTCCATGCCCAGCTTGCACCGGATGTGCAGATCGCTAACCGGCATGACCAGAGCGATCCGTGGGTGTGCCGCCCAGCGCAAAGACTCACCGGCCACGGCGATGTCATCGAGCTTGGTTCGCGCGAATGCGGCGATCCTGACTTCGCGGCATTGGCGCGCAATATCGGCCAGCGCACGTGCGTCTTCCGGCGATGCCGCCGGAAATCCGGCCTCTATGGTGTCTACGCCGAGACGCTGCAAGGCCTCGGCAATAGCCAGCTTCTGCGCGGGCAGCATGGCAGCCCCGGGCGCCTGCTCGCCGTCCCTTAGTGTGGTGTCGTAGATCTGTACCGGGATCATGAAAGGTCGGCGGCTTTCACCATCAGAATGGCCCTGGGCGCCATGCCCACATCGATGTCCCGTACAGGTGCCTTTAGCGGGTAAGGCGTGCCCAGCGTTTCCGCGATGGCCGAGGCCATGATCGGAAACCCGGCCATATGGGCGGCCACAACGCTACCGCTGGGCCTCGGGTTGACCTCAAGCAAGCACGGTCTGCCCTGATCATCCGTCATCAAATCAATATCGTGGAGCGCATCAAGGCCCAGTGCCTCGGCGATTTCGAGGCAATACTTCATGATTACCGGATCGGAGACGATCCGATTGCCAGTAAACGGAATTCCTGCAGGGTTGAAGCGGCGGCGAACCAGCGCCGCCTGCGCCTTACCGCGGATCGCAAACACATCCACGTCATGAACCGGGGCGTGGAGCAGAGGCATTACCATCAGGGCTCCATCTTCAAACCACTTACTCATTTCTTCCGGCGTAGCATGGTTTGCCTCGCGCTTTTCGCGTGCGCCGCCACCAATCCAGGCCGCAGGCGCTTCGTCGGAACCGACCAAAACGCGCATGCCGCGCCCGCCCCGGCCCGCCACCGGTTTGACAATCACGCTGCGGCGCGGATAACCGAAACCGGAGATGGCAGAGCGCAGATCGTCCACGCTGGCCACACAGACATGCTCGGGCACCCGCAGCCCGGCAACCTGCAGCGCACGATATGTGGCCTGCTTGTCGCGAATCAAATCAAGTACCGCGACCGGACTCGCCAACACCACCGCGCCCGCTGCTGCAATCTTTTCACGACCGGCAGCCAAGCTGAAGGCCTCGGGGTCGGAGCCCGGCAGTACCAGATTCACCTTTTCGGCCGCAACGATGCGTGCCACCTCATCAACGTAAGTGGCATCCTCACCCCAGGGCACCTGGTAGAAAGCATCCACATAAGCCCGCCCTGCCGCGTTGGGGGAGGCGTCCACCCCCACCAGATACGGTTTGAGTACCGGGTCACCACGCAAATGCGTCAACAAGTCCGGCGACATCGTTCCGCCCACGCAGGTCAGGAGGACGCGGGCCGTCATGCCAGGTTCACCACGTCGCCGGCGCTAATCGGCTGGTCAAGCGCGATGGCAACCCGGGCGGTTTTTCCGAGTACCGATTCGTAACTCGACGGCGGCAGGCCGGCTGCCCCAGGCAGTGGCCGCTTCAGCCCCACATTGGCTGCGGAGAACACATCTCCGGCGGCAATCGGCTCGCGAGCGATGAGGCAGCGGTGACGTTGTGCGCGGACCGCCTCCTCGGCCGGCGCCGGCACGATCCGGCCGTCCCCGAGCATCACGGAAAGCCGGCGAATCCCGGCGACCATCTGGCTGAACCCGCCCGGCTCCATGGAAATAAAGTGATCGGCCCCGGCAAGGTGCTTGTCGAGCGTGAAGTGCTTTTCGATCACGGTAGCGCCAAGTGCGACCGCAGACAGACAGGCCAGGTCATCGAGCGTGTGGTCTGAGTAGCCGACGGGTATGCCAAACCGCTGCGCCATCGCCTGCATGCCATTGAGGTTGATGGTCTCGTCAGGCGCCGGGTAAAGCGCCGTGCATTTGAGAACCGCAACGCCAGGCGAACCATGCTGCTGGGCGGTCGTGATCGCAAGCGCGATTTCCTCTTCATAGGCCAACCCGGTCGAAATAATCATGGGCAGGCCGCGGCGCGCTGCCTCGGCAATCAGCGGCTGGTTGGTCATGAGGCCGGACGAAACCTTGACGGCCGGCATGCCAAGACGGCACATCCGGTCCAGGCTGGCAAAGTCACCGGGCGTTGAAAACAGGATGATTCCAAGCCGGTCTGCCAGGGCCATCATCTGCTGCATTGCCGCATCGTCGAGCGACTTGTCGCGAAACTCGGCATGCGAAACAGTGCCAGCAACATAACTCTCTTCTGCATCGACGGTCTGCAATTTGACGGCATCCGCACCCGACGCGGCTGCCGCCTCGATCATGCGTGCACAGAGTGCTACATCACCATGGTGGTTGACCCCCACCTCGGCAATGACAAAGACGGGCTGCCCGGGTCCGATGAGGCGATTGCCAATAGCGAAAGAGGTCGCTGCCCCTGCCGTTTGGCCACGGGTCGATGTTGATTTCATATTGCTGGTTTCCGAAGTAGACTGGATCCGGGATCCAGCCCTAGATTATTGCCCGGCCGAGCTCGAACGCCTCGGCAGCAGCCACGCCAACCGAGGCGCCGCGCCAGCCCGCCAGATGCGTCACGGCCTCGGCGGAGCGAGGGTGGGGAAAGGCGCGCATCTCGCCGCCGTAGGCTCCAAGAGCGGCCAGCTTCTGCGGCAGGTAGTCGGAGACATCCACGAACCAGTCCGGCGCAAACGGGGGAAACGACGCGGCAGGCCGCCACTCCGTGCTGGAAGGCGTTTCAAAAAACAGCAGTTGCCGCACACAAAAGTCCGGCAGGGGCCGGCAGGCTGCCACGACGGCGTCATGGACGCGGCGATGGTCAATATTGACGTCGCCGGCATGGTGCGTGTACACGATGTCGGGCTGGCATGTGCGAATGATTTTCTCGATGTCCTGCACGATATCGAGCAAGGCGACCTGGTCCATGCGGTTGTCGGGATAAGCCAACAAGCTCAGGTCGGTCACGCCGAGTTCGCCGCACGCGTGGCGCGCAGCCGCCTGGCGGGCGGCAAGCTCTCGGGCGCGGTCAACGGGGTCGCGGGCTCCGACGCCGTCGGCCAGCAGCAACACGGTCACACGCGCCCCCTCGGCACGGTGGCGGGCCATGGTGGCCCCACAGCCTAGCACCTCATCGTCTGGGTGAGCCGCTACCACCAACACACTATTAACAACCATCGAATAACCTTTTGAAGTGAAGCACCCGCCCTTGCACGGTGGCGGCCGGTCGTCGGCCATCTCCGCAGGGACGCCGTGCTCTCGCAATCTTACCGCCGGTGTCAGCCTAGGCACGATAACTCGGCCTCGTGAGTCCAGGGCCATCCAGACGGACCGCGGGACTGTTTACAGTTGAACGTGCAACGCGCCCCTGAGGGCGCAGTGGCCGCTACTCGCTATTCACTTGATAGCAGCTGACGCTCGCTGATATTGGACGGATAGCCTATTTGATACACAAGATGAGGGAGAAACCAGTCACTTCCTGCTTGCTCCCGCCCGTATCACATCGCGGGACCAATTCCCGCAGCGCCAAGCAGCTAAAAATTTCATAGCATTTTGAACCGGAAGCACCCTGTTGCGCTTGGCCAAGCTGGTTTCGGCTGAAATAGGCTTGCTGGTAGCAAGCTCATACGGTTTGCCGGTAACAGGCAACCCCGTCACTCACGTCTGGGGACTCCGAAGCCTGGAAGCCTAGCGATTCAAACACTTTTCTTGACGGAACGTTGTCGACTTTGACCTGTCCGAATACCGATGCGCCCGGCGCATCGGCACGCAAGCGCATAAGGGCTGTGTTGAGCAGCCGACGGCCCAAGCCATATCCCCTGAATTCAGGAGCGATGCTGTAGTCTATTTCCCATCCTATGTCTCCACACTCGAAACGAACCTGCCCGAGTGCCACGCCGTCCGCAGTCTCGACGATGTAAAGCCTGACGCTCGCCAGGTCCCCAAGTTTCTGCCGGAGCCAGCGCGCGTGGCCATCCGCCGGGATGGGTGCAGAAGAAAAGGCATTGCTGCGCGTCGTGGGGTCATTGGCCCATTCAAGCAAGAGCTTTTCGTCTTCCAAAGTGGCGAGGCGCGCTTGCATCACAGTTTCCGGCATCAGGGTGAGAGCTGTTACAACTCGGCTCACGCCGCGACCGTCCACCAGGGCCATGCAGCGCAGCGACCATTCCTGCGGAAGTCCCTGCCGGATCAAGCGGTCCAGCGCCCCGGTGATCATCGACTGATCGACTTCGTCATGATGGCCGAGCAGCTGGATGAGCCCAAGACGATGCAGTTCTTCGCTGATGGGGCGCTGGTTGTCGGCGAGCGTCACGACCAGACAAGGCAGGCCCAGGCACAATCGCTCCCAATGGGTGGAACCGCCGGCGCCGATCGCGAGGTCAGCCCGGGACATCAACGTGGCCAGGCTAGGCAGGCCCGCATGCACACGGATGTGGGCGTGTGCTTCGGCCTTCTGCCGAACGGCATCGCCATGCCGGCTGCTCGCTCCAATCACGATGTCCACTTCGATATCCGGTCGCCCCAGGGCAAGAAAGGCGTCCAGCGCCCGCTCCGTGAGGTTGGCGCTGTCGGCGCCGCCGAAAAAAACCAGGGTGCGGCGAACGGCACCCCGGCGTGGCGCCACATGCGCATGCAGCCTGGCGTAATCGGGGTGCAGCAGGGCGTAGGTCGGACCGATCAACTGGCGGCAGGATGCGGGCAGCTTGTCCGCGTAGCGCTCGTGCATGTCTGCCACCAGGTTCTGGTCAAGCAACAAATCGCAGTCGTGGGGCCGGTTGCACAGGTCATCGATCACCATCAGGCGATCGGCTGAAGCACGGAGTTCGCCTTCCCATCGCCGGTCCAGAAGGTAGTGATCGACAATCAGCCAGTTTGCTTTCCGGCCCAAGCCAACCTCAAGGGCAGCGCGCGTCTCTCTGGCATCGTCGACCCAGTTGCCAGTTGCAAGACCGGGAACGGGGGCGAGCAACTGGACCGCAAAGCCACGCTCAGTGATCAGATAGCCAAGATGGCCAGGTTGCTCACGGCAAATAAAAAGTACGTCAGCACCCCGCGCCTTCAAGGATTGCGCCAGCGTAAGGCAACGCATGACGTGGCCCGAACCGACCTGCGATCCGCCATCGGTACGAAAGACCACCCACACCGCTCAGCGTACCTTGAACAGCGGCGCGAGCGGCTCGCACTCCAGCAGGGTCCGCAGCGTGCCCTCGGAAACCGCGCGTGCAATCATGCCAAAGACTTCGCGGTAACAGGCCAGCAACTGGTCGATGTCGGCATCGCTGTGCGCGTAGCTGAGGTTGTGTGTGCCGAGTGTGTAAACGCCGCGCTTGAATACTTCCTGGATGAACAGCGTCTTGATTTCCACCGCGGAGACTCCTGCGGCAGCCTTGAAGGCCAGAAAACTCCACGAAGGGTGGCCGCTGATGCCGATAACATGCGCCATATCCAGGTCCGCAATCAGCTGGTTGACCCCGTCGATGACTTTCTGTCCGCGCAGCTTCAGGGTTTCCAGAACCGGTTCACGCTTGAGTTTGTGAAGAACGGCCTTGGCGGCCGCGAGCGACAAAGTCTCGCCGCCGAATGTGCCGGAAAAGAAAATGTCTTCCACGACCGTCATGTACTCGGCCTGGCCGACCAGGGCCGACAGCGGATAGCCGTTGGCAATGCCTTTGCCGAAGGTGGCCAGATCGGGTGTGACCCCGAACTCCTGTTGCGCTCCGCCTATCGTGTAGCGAAAACCTGTGATGGTTTCGTCAAAAACCAGCAAGGCCCCGTGCTGGTGTGCGGCAGTCTGCACCTTCTCAAGAAACCCATCCTTGGGCCAGGTCGAATTCATCGGCTCAAGGATAACGGCGGCAAACTCGTCTGGATGCGCATCGAGGAGGCGCTGCAATGATGCAATGTCGTTATAGGCAAAGGTCTGGGTCAGCTCCTTGACGGCCAGCGGCACCCCAAGGTCCCGCGCCGTACTGCCGATGTACCAGTCCTGCCAGCCATGGTAGCCACAGACGGCCACGCGGTTGCGGCCCGTATAAGCCCGCGCCACACGAATGGCACCTGAGGTGGCGTCGGTGCCATTCTTTGCGAAGCGGACCTGCTCGGCGCAGGGGATCAACTCCACCAGCAACTCCGCGACTTCTGCCTCGAGCCGATGTGGCAAGGAAAACGTCACACCGCTGTCCATCTGCTGGCGCACGGCTACGTCCACATCGGGGTCGCAATAGCCGAGCGTCACACAGCAAAGTGCACTGACGAAGTCAACGTACTCATTGCCGTCGATGTCCCACATGCGGCTGCCTTTGGCGCGATCAACAAAATACGGCGACACCCCGAAAGGCAAGGCTGTTTTGCTTTTACTGAATGTTTGCGAACCCAGCGGAATGACCTTCAAGGCACGGTCTAGGAAAGCTTCGGAGTTTTTGTAGCGTTCAGTCATTGGGTATTTTTCTAGAAACTGTTTGTCTGCGGCCAGGGATTTTTTGCTTCCCTCATTGCGCTCGAACCGCGTATTGATCTGCATCAGCGCCGGCTCCGCAGCCAGCAGCGCCAACACGTCGCGGGTGGAGAAAGCAGGATTTCTCGGGTACAGCCGCTCATAAACCTGCTTCACAAACTCGAAATCTTCGGGCTCATCGACCGTCCAGCGCATGCCGGAACGGTCTGTTTCACCGGACACATGGTTGCCGACCCGAAAGCGATCGGACTGCCTCCGGATGAACGGGGTCACATGCTCGCGATGCGACGGCAGCACCGCCTCGCGCCACGATGCTTCAAGTGCTGCAAAACGGGCCACCTCCACGTCCAGTCCATCGGGGTAGCTCGCCGGCTCGCAATTGGACAGGTAATCCAGGTCACTCGCGACAAAACGCGTGACGATTTCATCGATCAACGCCCAATCGGCAAGCGGGCAATCCCCCGTCAAGCGCACGACGATATCAGGGGCATATGGTCGTGCGGCGCAGACGAAGCGGTCAAGGACATCGGTAAGGCTTCCGCGGAAACAGTCCACGCCCTCACGCGCGCACAGCTCGGCAAGGGCGTCGTCGGAAGGGTCGGTGCTGGTCGCTACCACCATGGCACTGAAGGTCGTGCAACGCTTCAGGCGCTCGAGCTGCAATGCCAGCATAGGCCTGCCGATTATCGGCATCAATACCTTGTTGGGCAGGCGCGTAGACGAGGTACGCGCCTGAAGGATAGCCAGGATCCGCTGCGCCATCATTACTCCGGCGAGGCGGCTTTGTCAGCCTGGCCACTTCGCTTCATGTTGGCTGTAAAAGAGCGCTTCCGATCGGCAGACTGAGCAGCAGAAGATGTTAGTGAGCAACAGTTAAATTTCATTAACACATTAGATCCTGAACATCGATGACTGCAACAGTGAAATTGGGGCGGTGCGTTCTTCGCCAATCAAGGCGAGACGAGGAATAAATCCAAAAACATGACGCAAAAATTTAAGAACTCAAATTGATGTCGTAGCCCATAATCAAATTCGAGTCAGATTTATTTATGTATTGGCTATCGATGGGTTTAAAACCAGCTTTTTCATAACTCCGAATCGCAGAAATATTCGTTTTATCGACACCCAGCTCAAATCTGGTGATGCTTTTATTTTCGTACAACCAGTGTGCCGATGCTTCGAAAACTTCCGAAAAAACACCTCGTCCGCGCCATTGTGCATCACCGATCAAAACGCCCATTACTGCGTATTTTTTTTCAACCTGAACAGGTTCATATTTTATATTTCCAATATGCCTGCTGGTTGTCTTATCGAAAATCCCCAAAAAACATACGTCCGGTCTACCAATACGCATTCGAACATAGCTTTTTAATTGAGCAAGGCTTTCTGTATTTTTAGACGCTGAAATATATATTTTTGTAGTTGGCTCAGTTAGCCAACCAAGATACTCAAGTGTGACGTCATCTTCAGTTAGCGGGCGAAGAAAAAATCTTTTGGATTCAATCTTCTCTTTTGAAAAATCGAGATTTTTAATCATTTTTTTGTCGATGACTCTTTGCCTTGGCCATCGATTCCTGTATTGACATCATGAGTAACTCAGCGGTCTTAGCAACACTGGAAATTTGCAATTGATGTAGCTTACACAATCAATTGGATGTATCGTTTTCCACACTACTTCCAACGCGATGGGTTAATGACTGCTTCGTCGTGAATGGCAAATCGGCCCAGGCTGCGCAGGCTCTCCGGCGAGACGGTTGCTTGCGCCGCCTCAAGTATGCCTTCCCATTGCTCCGGCTGTTCACACCCGACGATCACCTTGTCGATGTCCGGACACGCGAGGCAGAACCCCAGAGCCGCCTGCAAGGGCGACAGGCCCGACGCTTCATGTTGAGCCCAGAGCGCGGCATGGTGCTCCCGCACCCCTGCAAAGTGCGGAGGAAGGCGGGCCGGTTCGCTGAGCAGTATGCCCTGGAGAAAGGCGCTACGCACATGCACCTCGACGCCGCTGCTCCTGGTGCGAGCGGCCATCCCGCTGGTGACGTAACGCTGGTCGTAAATATTGTAGGGAAGCTGCACCAGTTCCAGCGCATACCGCTGCTCGAGCAGGAAAAACTGCTGCGGGTCGTACAGGGAACAACCTATTTTTTCCACCAGCCCTTGCGACCTGAGCTTTTGCATCAGAACCCACAAGGCATCGCCCGAGGGTCCGAGAAGATCGTCGGCATGGTGCACCAGCAAACCGTAGGCGGCCCAACCCCGGAGCCTGGCGAGGGAATCGTGGAATGCCTCCTCCACCAGCTTCGCGGACTCGGCAGGCGACAGGTCCAGCCCTTTCAAAGGGCGGGTCTTGGTGACAATGGAAAAACCGTTGGCAAGCGCGCCCTGCTCACCGAGAACGCGCTCAGCATCGCCGTAGGTCCAAGCGGTGTCCAGCAGGCCCACGCCGGTCTGCCGGGCACGCGCCAGCAGCTTGACGACGGTTTCCGGCGTCGCCATTCCGCTGCGGTTGGTGATGCCATAGGGCATGCCCCACTGGACGGTTCCCAGCCCCAGCCGCTGCGCCCCCCCGGTCATGTGAGCGCTCGTACCAGGGCTGACACCACCTGATCCTGCCCTTCCTCCGTCAATTGCGGATAGAGGGGCAAGGTGATGGCCTCCGACGCATAACTTTCCGCAATAGGAAAAGCGCCGTCGGCAAATCCGAGCAGCCGGTAATAGGGCTGCAGGTGCACAGGCATGTAATGGACATTTACGCCAATGCCACCCTGCCGCAGTTCAGAAAAAACCTGCTCCCGCGTGCGGCCACGCGGATTGCTTTTCACACGCACGACGTACAGATGGAACGCAGAACGATTGCTCGCCAGTACGACAGGCAGCTGCAGCGGCAGCCCCCTTAGCAATTCGTCATATCGCCGAGCCAGCAGATTGCGGCGCTCGACATAGCCATCCAGACGCGCCAACTGGCTCACGCCCAAGGCTGCCTGGATATCGGTCATGCGGTAGTTGAATCCGAGCGCCTGCTGCTCGTAATGCCACGGGCCAAATGCTGCCTGCGTGAACTTCTCCGCGTCACGCGTGATGCCGTGGCTGCGCAGCATTTCCATGCGGCCGGCCAACTCGGTGTCATTGGTCAGCGCCATGCCGCCCTCACCTGTAGTGACGATCTTCACCGGATGAAAGCTGAACACCGTGATATCCGACCATTTGCAGTTCCCGGCCCGTTCGCCTTGACGTGAGGCGCCTATAGCGTGGGAGGCATCTTCGATCACCTTGAAGCCGAACTCCTGCGCCAGTTCCCATATGGCTTCTTGGTCTGGGGGTTGGCCGCCGAAATGGACGGGAACCAGCACTTTGGGCAACAGGCCGTCCTGGCGCGCCTGAAGCAACCTGGCCTTCAAGGCTGTCACACTGAGGTTCCAGCTGTCGGGGTCAATGTCTACGAAGTCCACTTCCGCACCGCAATAGAGGCCGCAATTGGCTGACGCGACAAAGGTATTGGGAACGGTCCACAACCGGTCGCCCGGGCCCAGCCCAAGGGCCAGACAAGCAATGTGAAGCGCCGAAGTCGCGCTATTGACTGCCACTGAATACGTAGCGCCCGAATAGGTGGCAACCGCCCGTTCAAATGCGGGTACCACCGGGCCTTGTGTCAAAAAGTCAGAGCGCAGAACCTGCACAACGGCTTCAATATCCGCCTCGGTGATGTCTTGGCGCCCGTAGGGAATCATTCCACACCCGCCAACTGATTCATTTTTCGAATCCCCTCAACTGACAAAAATTCCGGGTTCTTTCCAGAGCTGTATTCAAACCCCTGTTCGACTACAGTGCCCTTTTCACCCAGCTTATTGATAGCAAAGTCCACCACGCCTGAGAACTGTATGGTCGGCTTGATCACAAAGTGATCCGAGAACTCCAGTGTCAAATGCGAGTCATCTGCCGGGCACATGGTCTCATGCAATTTCTCGCCGGGGCGTATTCCAATAATCTCATGCTCTAACGCCGGAGCCATCGCGCGCGCCAAGTCCACCACGTTGACGGAAGGGATCTTGGGGACAAATATTTCTCCCCCTTGCATGCGCTCGAAATTCTTCAGCACAAAATCCACCCCTTGTTGCAAAGTGATCCAGAAGCGGGTCATCCTCACGTCCGTAATGGGAAGACTCTTGCAACCTGTAGCAATGCGTTTTTTGAAAAATGGAATCACTGATCCGCGTGACCCCACCACGTTGCCATAACGCACTACCGAAAAGCGCGTGGAGTGTCCGCCGGCCATATTATTGGCAGCAACAAACAACTTATCTGACGCCAGTTTGGTAGCCCCATACAAATTGATGGGGTTGGCTGCTTTGTCCGTAGAAAGTGCAATTACCTTTTTGACGTTATTGGCAAGGGCCGCTTGAATGACATTCTCGGCGCCATGGATATTTGTTTTAATGCACTCCATGGGGTTGTACTCGGCAGCTGGCACTTGCTTTAGCGCGGCAGCATGAATGACATAGTCCACACCATTCATGGCCTGAATCAAACGATCACGATCCCGCACATCGCCAATGAAGTAACGCATGCATGGGGCGTTGTACTCCTGCTCCATCTCGTACTGCTTCAGCTCATCGCGCGAAAACACGATGATCTTTCGTGGCTTATAGCGCTCCAGCAGGGTCTTGACGTACTGCTTTCCGAACGAACCCGTGCCACCGGTAATCATCAAACTTGCATTGTTAAACATGGGTTCACTCTCTTATTTTTGCATCAAACAATTTCGTACATTAGCCTGCCACTGCGGCTGCAATGATTTTTTCCAACTGGACGTAAGTTGGGGCCGCATCGTCGTTATTCATGACATAGGCCGACATTTTCGCTGACTGCGCCAAGTAGTCCTGCTCAGACATAGCAAGCAGGTGAGAGACCCGGTCGGAAAACTCTTCGTAGCTGTCTTTTGTGAGGCTCCACACCCCATCCACACAAAAGTTCCACCGCGGGTCTTTGGAAAAATTACAGAACAACACCTTGCAGCCCCTGTTGGCAGCTTCCCGCAATGCGGTGGACATCAGCGCCAGCGACAGCCTGCTTTTGGAGATGAGCCCATAGGTGGTGAATTGATCGCGCACGCGAGGGGTGATGGGCGTCTCGGTGCCAATATATCTTTGATACCACGCAAGCTCCACATCGCGCTGGTGAATACTTGCGCGTTCCTGGCCTGGGGACACATCGCGCTTGCCCGCAATCACAATGCGCAGGCCGTGCTCCTTGGCATAGCGCACCGCGTAGGAAGCCACCCTGCCAATGGCGTCCTCGGAGCCGGGGTACAACTTATTCCACCCCGGAGACGCTTCTGCAACCACGCACAAATCGTATTCATAGGAATGCGCCGGGGCAGTGGCATGCGCATCCTTCCAGAAGCGCCGAAAGTAGGACTCACGCAACGACCCAATGGGATAGAAAGCGCCCACCTGCGCGCCCTTGGATGTATAAAGATCTTTCTCATACTCACCAAAGCACGCAAACTCCGGCAGAAAAATGTGCTGAGCCTTTTCCGGAAGAAGTTCCACCACATCGTACCGAGCCGCATTTTGAATTGCCAGAAAGCGCATGCGTGTGTGGTTGATTCTGGCAACCCGGTAGAACAGATCAGAGTTGTCAATGAATGTAATGACAATGGCAGGACGCAAGCGCCTGAGTAGCACAGCAAAATAAGACTCCTGAACTCCGCGCCCTCGTAACACCAGCCAAGCCACCCCCCCAATCAGCATCCAACTCAAATACAGAGTTTTTGCGGGTATACCAATGACAATACTCTTTGCTCCAGCGCATAGCGGCGTCAAATAGTCAGCATTGGTGGCCTCAAAAATGGCCACCTTAACGGGCTGGGGATGACCCCATTGGACCTTGACTCCCCTAAGCCAAAGGCCAAGGCGACGCAAACGCCCCGCAAGCCTTTGCCTGAACCCGGCCATCACCACGTGGACCGCCCGCCATCCATTACGATATTTTGTCCATTGAGGTAACTGGATGCGTCCGAGCACAGGAACTGCACTGCTGAACGGTATTCATCGACCTGCGCCATGCGCCCAAGCGGAATGAGCGCAGAGAGGCGCTTCACAAACTCATCGCCCTGCCCATTGAACACACCACCAGGAGACAAAGCGTTGGTCCGCACGCCCCGGTCCGCCCAATAGGTGGAGAGGTATTTGGTCAGCCCCACCAAGCCGGCCTTGATAACGGAGTAAGTCACGGGCTTCACAGGCTGCTGGTCTTCTGTCACGCCCGCTTTCCGATAGATCCGCTGATCAGGAGAAAAAACGGACAGGTCGGAAGCAATATTCAGAATAACGCCACCGCCACTTTGTGCCATGGCCGTACCAAACACCTGGCTGCACAGGAAGGCCCCCGTAAGCCCCACAGAAATCTGCAGATTCCACTGGTCCAGCGCAAAGTTCTCCAACCTGGATGATTCCTGTATGCCCAAACCACCGACCACTTTGGGGTCGATAGCGGCGTTATTAACAAGGATGCGGATATGGCGACCTTCACTCACCATTTGCTCCGCAACTGCGTTCACCGAAGCGGGTTGGGATACATCCATCACCCGAGTCACAATCCGATCAAGCGGAGCAAGTACTGACAGAAGCGATTTGGCAGTATTAAGTGAAACTTCACTAACGTCGGTTAATACAACGGTGGCACCGACTTCCAGCAAGGCAGCGGCATGCTCACGCCCCAACAGCCCCGCCGCACCGGTGATCAAAGCGGTTTGCCCTGTCAGATCAAATTTATTCAATACAGTTTGCAATTTCGAACTTTCGCTTTTAATCGTGGGTTTGCCCACCGTCTAGCTTCCAAACGCCACCAGTTGCAAATGCAGCACGCGAGGACGCCAAAAATGCGACCAAGTCTGCCACTTCCTCCGAAGTTCCCAAGCGCCGCAACGGAACGTCGCGCGCCAGCATGGTCTGCACAGCTTGCGGATCGTCAGCCAGGCGCCGCGCCCAGACCGAGCTATCGAACAGGATATTTCCCGGTGCCACGGCGTTGATTCGTACCCCCTCCGAGCCCAAGGGCCGGGCCATCCCGCGTACATAGGCATGCAGTGCCGCCTTGGCAGCGGAATAGGTGACGGGTGCGCCAGGCACGACTTCCAGCCCACAGATAGAGGATATGCAAACCACCACGCCCTTGGACTGTGCCAGCGCGTGCCGCGCTGCCTCTACAGAATTGGTGGCGCTCCACAGGTTGACTGCGAACACACGGATCCACTCATCAAAAGACTCCATGCCTGGTGCAACCGATCGACCGCTGCCCACATTGCACACCAGAACATCCAGCCGCCCCAAGGTGGCCAAGGCATCGTTCACCACCTTCTTTGCCTGTGCTGGATCACTCACGTCGCCCGCCACCGCAATAGCCCCTGGCAGGGCAACTACCGCCGCATTCAGGCGATCCACATTACGCCCATTCAATGCCACCCGGCAACCCTGCGCACTCAATGTTTGGGCAATGGCCAGCCCGATCCCCTGGGATGCGCCAGTAACCAGCGCCGTCTTGCCTGCGAATTCAGGCGCCATACCGATCAATCCAGTTTTGGGTCATGTCGCGATACTTGCAAAGCACTTCGGCATGATTGCCCTCTGCGGCGCGTGCGGTTTGCAGGATGTACGCTCCCGCATAGCCCACCTTAGCCAGTTCAGAAAATACGGTGTCGAACTGCGCGTTGCCTGTACCCAATGGGACCGTAGTCCCCCCAAGCTGGCGATCCTTGACGTGCACATTCACAATACGATGACCGTATGCGGGAATCTCTTCAGTTGGCCGAAAACCCAAGCTTGCACTATTGCCGACGTCATAGTTCACACCAAACCATTGCGGATCCAGCCGGCCAATGAAACGTGCCAGCTCAAGGGGCGAAAAATCAGATTCGAACACGACCTTTACATTCAGCTCGGCAAGCAATGGCATCTCACGCTCCAGCGCTGCGACGAGGAAATTTTCCTGCGCAACATTTTCGATACGCCCATTGTCCACAAGGGGCACTACCATCATTTGGATGCCTACCGCACTGCAAGCTCGCGCCACGGCGCGGAAGTCTTGCAGCAATGATTCAACCTCGGTGCCGCTAGCTTTCCAGAAGGGGCTTTGCATGAAGCAGTCCCCCGTGAGGGACAGCACGGAGAAATCAAACTGGGTGCACATTTGCCGGATTTCATGCTGACCTTGAGCTATGAGCAAGGGGTTGGAATACAGCGCATCCTGATCCAGTGTCCACTCCATCATTGAAAATCCGTTGCGATGGCCACACTCAAACTCTGCCTGCCAGCAGTCCGCCGGAAAAGCCTGTATCTTCCCGTTGACCTGGGGCGACAAACGCCCCTGCATGAATCCGATACGGCTTTTCACTTGCTTTTGAATCTGTATGGTGTGGGAGCGCTGGCACCAGCCACGTCACCACGCTCAGCATCCCAGCGCTGGATCTGGCCTTTGACATCCACTCCGGTGTTGGCGCTCCACTGGTTCAGAATACGCGTGAATACCTCTCCCACTTTGCCGGAACCAATTGGGTTGCCGTTGAGCGCGGTCACAGGCAGCATACAGAACGGAGTGCCAGTCATAAAAGCCTCATCTGCGGTGTATACATCGTAGGGTTCAATGTTTTTCTCCACCACAGGAATGCCAAGTTGTGGACACAACTCATGCAAGACGTAATCACGAGAAATACCACGCAAGATGTTGCGGCCTTCAGGGGTAATGACCACACCATTCTTGATGATGAAGAAGTTATCGCCCGTGCCTTCTGCAATGAAGCCATCAGGATCCAGCAGTAAGGCCCAGTTATTGTCACCCTCCACCTGCGATGCTTCAATATTGGCCATCAAGTAGAAAATTCGACTGCGGTTCTTGATCTTGGGGTCTAGTAAATTGGCGGGAATGGCTCGTTGTGAAGTAATGACTGCGTTAATGCCAGTGTCAAACAACTGCCCCATGGTTGCCACTGTCCAGCGCAAAGGGAAATCAGCAATGATGACATTGGGGCCCTTGTGCAAACCTTCAATACCTTGATAGATTCCCAGTAAGCCGCGCGACACATCAATCATCAAACGATGCTCATCATCCGCTGTGAACAAATGGTCATTGACTTCCATCGTTTCGTAGCATGCACGCTCCATTTCCTCGGGAGTCATTTGCAATGGGATGCGCAAAATTTTTAACCCAACATACAACCGGTCAATATGCTCACGCAGTTTGAATTGCTTTTTCCCAAAAGACCGCGTCATCTCAAATACCATGTCCCCAAACATGAGTGCAGAGTCGTAAATGGAGACTTTGGCATCGGCCTCGGGTACCATTTTCCCGTTGAAGTAGACCAAGCGACCTTGTGATTTTGGAGTTGTCATTGTGTTTCCTGTAGCAATACTTGTGTGAATAACTCTCAACGCGCCGGTTTCATGCTAGGCACATAGATCTCGTCATACCAACGAATAATGTCGGTGATATGGAATGCGGGATTACGCGGGTACAGGTATTCGTACAGCTCGCGCATGAACTCATATTGCTCTTTGGTATTAACATCCAACACCAGATCAGGCCGCCGAAAACCGGGGGGGCAAGCAATGGTGCTGATGGGACACCACACGGCATTCACCGGAGTCTGTGTGGTGTAGTCAAAGAAATTGAGATGCACGTGTTCGCGTTGCCGCACATCGACATTTCGTTCACGCGCATCCGCCAATAATGAAAAATCAAACATTTCGGCCCCAATGCCATCCGGATACCCCGAATCATTGATCACCGACAAATTGGAAGAAAACCCCGGACGATTAAAGCGCAAGTGGTGGTCCACAATGCGGTCAATTTCTGAGGGCTCTGGCGTTGCATTGTCTGCAGGGAGTCTACCCACAATGTCTGCCTTGCTGGCAACAGCAGCCTGAAAATAACGTTCGACCAAGTCTCCTTCAGATCCTTCGTACACAGACACGCCATACGAGCGCCCCAACTCGGCAAGCACCTTGTTTTCGGGTGTGTCCCCAGTTGCCAAAACAATTTCGTCGAGCTGCTGACAGCGCTTAACACGCTCCAGTATGCGGCCCACCAGGGGGGCTCCGGCCAGATCCATCATGGATTTTCCAGGCAGGCGCTGCGAGCCCATGCGGGCCTGAATAATCAAGACCACTCGCTTTTTGTCTGCGCCGCTCATCATTTCACCTGTTTTGAAAAAAACTGCTCTTCTACCAAGCCACACAAAATGTGGCCCAGCAAAATATGGCACTCTTGGATGCGTGCGGTTTCGGCAGAAGGCACACACACGCACTCACACAGGCCTTTGAGTTTGCCTCCCGTCTGTCCAGTGAGAACAATGGTCTTAACTCCTACTTGCAAAGCCTGCTCCACTGCAACAATCACATTGACACTGTTACCACTCGTGGATATGGCAATGAAAACATCTTCTGGCTTCGCCACCGCCAGCAATTCACGCGCAAACACCTGCTCGTACCCATAATCATTGCCAATGGCACTGATGGCCGAATTATTGGTCCCCAATGCGATGGAGGCCAAGGGAGCGCGGTCAAACGCAAAACGCGAGGTGAACTCCGCAGACAAATGCTGGGCGTCGGCAAAGCTGCCTCCATTGCCCGCAAAAATGATTTTGCCCCCACGGCGTAACGATGCAAGGCACGCCATAACGAGCGACTCTACTTGCTGCAAGAGTGCATCGTCCTCCAGCAGTCTTTGTTTGACTGCCATGGACTCTTCAATCTGCGATCGAACCTGGGCTTGCAGCATCACAGTACTCCTTCTAGTCGCTCCAAGGCCACCCAGAAGCCCTCGCCTCCATTTTTGTGGCCCTGCCATATTTCTGGGATGAAGGACGCTTGCGGGCATCCTTTGCGCAGGATTTCACCCAAGCGAATGAAATCTATATCTCCAGCACCTACCTGCAATCCCTCTCCATTCAGGCCCTGCGCATCCCCCAAGTGGAGATGGGCAGAAATAGGGGCAATGCGTTCGGCGAAGTCGTAAAAGTCAATGCCAAGATGATTGCAAGTCAGGCGCGTGTGCGAAATGTCAAAGCACATCCGAAGATTCAACTTGTGGCACCATTCCACGATCTCGTCAATCTTGACGAAAATATTTTGATAGCGCTGCCCGCCAAAATGCCAAGGGAAGGGCGCCATGGTCTGGGGTATCAACTCCACACCATCCAGATCCAATTCGCCTAAGCTTTGAGCAAACCGTTGGTAGTACTCAGGGATCACCTCCGCAGGCAACGGATCATCCATGGTGAAGCCCCCAATATTGGCAACGATGGCAGGCCGTGGAGTGTTGGGAAAGAAACGCTTCAAATCGCGCGTGATATTGATCACACGCTGCGTTTCAAGAATGGATTGGGTGCGATATGCCTCATCAGGAGAAGCCAAGTCCATCAGACGACTGTTTGCAAAAAGCTCTGGCGCGTGCACCACAAACCCGCAGACATAGGTACCCTGCAGGTAATCATCCAAACGCAGCTCCATGTCGGAATACGACAAATGGAACTCAAACAAGTCAGGTTTGATGCGCTGGTGGTATTCAGCGAAATCATGGTAGCGCACGGGCACGCCCCACGGCCGGGAGAACTTGTAGAGCCGGGGCTCAATGCGCTCATCCTTTAGATCAGATGGGAAGAAAAAATCTTCTGCATTGAGTGACCGCTTTAGTGTGCGCCCTAACAATTTCTCGTAAAACTGTGGCGACAAACCTTGGCCCGGACTTCGCACTTGTACGTGCTCTGGCCCTATGACGGTACCTGTCTCCAAGGCCCGAGACGAGACCAGGCTTTTGCCCAGATTTTCCCTGTTAATCATCTCGCCTTGCGAGATGGTGCGGTCACTGCCATCTCCTAACGCTTGCTCAATTTCTCGCACACCATCCACCAAGCGCTTGAACTCTGCAGGCTCGAGACTGGCCGCATGGTCAGGCCCCTCCATGCCACGACTTAAGGTGAAGTGCCGCTCGACCACACACGCACCCAAACCCACCGCGGCCAAGGTCACTGCCGTGCCACGCTCGTGTCCGGAATAGCCCACCAGCGGGTGAATGCCAAGCAATTTATCCATCCAGCGCAAATTGATGTCGTGCAACGGCGCTGGGTAAGTGCTGTTGCAATGCAGCAGCACAAAAGGAGCGTGTCGTGCGTTCAAAAAATCGACCGTAATCTGCACTTCTTCACGAGTACTCATGCCCGTCGACAAAATCAGCGGTTTTTTGGTGGCGATCAATCGATCCAACAAAGGCAAGTTGGTTAGATCCGCAGAGGCCACTTTGTACGCAGGCACACCGATAGATTCAAGCACATCCACACTGCGTGCATCCCACGGAGTGCACAGATACAGGATGCCCTTTTTGGCGCAATACTGCGCCAGTTGACGGTGCTGGTCTACCGTCAATTCAAAACGCCGCAGCAGGTCCAGGACATATTCAGTGCCCAGGTCTTCACCATCTTTCCTCAAGGTGCGCTGCCGGTATACCTCATCCAACTGGCGCATCTGGAATTTGGCGCAATCTGCACCGACCTCCACGGCCAAGTCAATCAACTGAATGGCACGGTCGAAATCTCCGTTGTGGTTATTGCCGATCTCAGCAATAACAAAGGCTCGACCTGTACCAATCTCGAAATTGGCAACGTTGATCTTCATAAATTATCCGATTCAATATGGTTTTTGCGTTCACGCGCTGACCAAGCCCTCAAGCCCTCTTGTTCAAATCTGAATGGTCGAACCTTGAGTCCTGCGGACTCCAAATTGGCAATGAGCTCGTGCTTACGGAAGGGAGTTACATAGAAGAGGAAAAATCCACCGCCTCCAGCACCCAGCAACTTGCCGCCCAATGCACCATGAGCCAGCGCATCACTATAGATAGTGTCCAAACGGCTATTGGAAATTTTGCTGCTGAACTGGCGTTTGAGTTCCCACGCCTCATGCAGGGCCTGCCCGAACTGCAGTAGCCTTCCCCGCAGTAGATGATTACGCATGCGATAGGTAAGGTCTACATTGGACTGCACTTTTTGCCGGACGGCCTCTTGCCGCATCTGGGTACGCTGGTCCTGATGGATGTCGCCCGAGTCATGCGGCGTGGATGTATCAACCAGCACCAGACTCTCCTCCAGTTCCAGAAGCACATCAGATGGAATCCGTAGGGGATGCACAATGTTTTGCTCCATCCGGAATTCCATGAAATTGAAGCCACCGAACACGGTGGCATATTGGTCTTGCCATCCGCCCGCAATGCCCAAATACAGGCGCTCCGCCTGAAACGCCAGCTCGGCGAGTTCATGCGAGTCCCACCGGTCCTGGCGAAACTGATTAAAGCAGCCCAGAACGACCGCAGATACCACCGCGGACCCTCCCAAGCCTGAGTTCATTGGGAAGTCCGAATGCAAGTAAAGCTCAAACCCAAAGTCCGGGTGAATCGCCTTGAGAATCGCTTGTATCAATCCAAAGGGACCTTTTTGTACCAACGCATGCGTCAAATCTGACGCATTCAAGGTGGCATCAAGATCGCGCGAATGGATAACAATTTTTTCGTCATCGCGCTTGCGCAAAGTTGCGTGACTGTAGAGCGAGATGGTGGTGTTGATGACGGCACCACCATCACCTTCGAAGAAATGGGTAAGATCTGAGCCGCCCCCGCCAAAGCTTATTCGCACTGGTGAGCGTGCACGGGCATACACAGGCTCTTCGGTCTGACGCGGAAGATAGTCCCGACTGACAATCCCTGTAAGTCGCCGACTTTCATCCAGCAGGGGGATGATATGGATGCGATTGTCTAATTGCTTGAGCAGCAATTCACGTGGACTGGCCGCATCTGCCCAAACAAAGTTGGGGTTGGCACAAGACGCAATGGCGGCTGTCAATTGCGCGCCATCCAGCAAGGTACGGCGCACATCGCCGTCAGTGGCCAGACCGGTGACACGCCCGGTCAGATCCGTAGTAAGCACAATGCCATGCTGATTGGCTTCGATCTGCTGTAAAGCATCGCGCAGAGATGCGCCCTCAGAAATTAAAAACAAATCAAGCTTCACAGGATACTTGCTCGCTGAGATTCCATCCAACGACAAAAACGAAAGTAATCGTCGGGTATGCCTATATCAATAAAATCAGTCTCGATGGGCTCAGCCTTCAAAATGCCATTGGCTCCCCAAGCAAAAAGGCTCTTTGTCTCCAGCGAGAATGGCTCTTGGTTCCAAGCCCTAAACAAAGTTACGTCCAAATGGTACAGACCCGCATTGATCCATCCAGGTTGTGCAAGGCCGCTTTTTTCCACAAACCGGCTGACTACGTGTCCGCTATCAAACAGCACCCCACCATAACGACGCACATCTTCTACTCCGACCACAGCCATGGCGGGTGATTCGGCTTGGGCCAGTGCCTGAATGCCGGTCCCTAGCCACGTGTCGGCATTAGTTACCATAAAGTTGCCAGAAATATTCATTACCGACACCGCATTGGCAATCGCCCCCCCGGTGCCCATGGGACTGGACTCAACAATCCAATTCACTTCGCAATTTCTAAATAGGTCTTGCTTTTCACTTTTGAGAAAATCAATGACCAATTGCGCCTGATGGTGCAAGAGAAATACGAAAGAGGTCAATCCTTGGTTGACCCAATTCTCAATTTGAAACCGGAGAAAAGGCACGCCGTTCACGGGGGCAAGTGCTTTAGGTACATCCGACACCACAGATCTCAATCGGGTTCCGAAACCGCCAGCCAACACCAACAGTTTAATCACGAAACTTGCTCCAAATGAGCAATCAGCGTGTCACATTTTCCAATGGCGGCCAACGTGTTAGCGTAAGCTTGATTCAACTCTACATTGTCCAAAAAGTTCCATTTTTGATGTCCCCCTGGTTTACCCTGACTTAACCAATGCAGGTGATTGGACAATGGATATCGTTGGTATTGCTGCACAGAGATTACGCGCAAACCGGCACGCTCGGCCAAGTCTTGCAAAGTTTGTGCATTGAACAAAAATAAATGTTGACTCCAATAAGTAAACCGCTGAAAAGCTGACGACGAATACAAAGTGAGAAGCGCATCTTCAGAACTTGGTACTTCAACAACCATCCGACCATTTTTGGAGAGTTTCCCCGCCAATGCCTGAAGCATTGCAACAGGGTCTGCAAGATGTTCGATCACGTGGAAGGCGGTAATCAGATCGAAGCCTCCCCCTGCATCGTCCAAATCAGAGTGAATGCAAATTTTGCCTGCCCAAAACTCACGCACGCGACGTTCGAGCTCTATCCCCACCATGGAGTTTGACAAAAACTGCGCTTTACTCAAAAACCCACCTGCTCCGCAACCAAAATCTAGTACATTTTTATTGGCGAGCATAGGCTTGAGCATATCGACACGGCGCTGGTCATCCCAGTCGGTATCTCTCAACCATACTTCCATGGGAACCACGTTGGACCCATGCATATTAGATTCCTCATAGAACCCTGCTTGTATATGGCTCAGCGAACTCAATGTAACCAAGCCACAATGCGCGCATTGGAGTATTTTCAGAGCAGGTGCATCACGCACCTGTCCATCGCGCTCAGTGAACTCCGTATGTCCGCATAGGTAACACTTCCAATCATTCATAGCTTTTCTTTCTAAGCGGCAGCACCTACGATATCTCTGTAGGCCCCTATCTTTGCGATTTTTCCACTCTTCAATTCCACGATCTGCGTACAGTTTTTGAGAGTGGGAACACGGTGCGCAACGATGAGGATGGTGAGCTTCCCACTGAGACTGTCGATCGCCTCCATCACCGCTTGCTCGGTATCTCCATCCAAAGCACTGGTAGCCTCATCCAGCACTAGCACTGACGGGCTGTGATAGAGCGCGCGGGCAATGCCAATTCTCTGCCGCTGGCCACCTGACAGCCGGATACCACGCTCCCCAACCATTGTGTCCAAGCCCTGCGACAACTCATCCACAAACTCGTCTAGTTGCGCTGACTGAATGGCCTGCAACACAGCTTTCTCATCAATTTGCTCATTCGGCAATCCAAACGCAATGTTTCGACGCAGCGTGTCATCCGTCAGATATATCGTTTGCGGCACATATCCAATCTGGTTTTGCCAGCCCCGCAAGTCCTGCTGAATGTCTACACCATCCACGCGCACCGTGCCATGGTCAGGTGTCAACAAACCCAGCAGAACATCGATCAGCGTACTTTTGCCTGCGCCACTTCCGCCAATAAAACCCACCGATGCTCCGCAAGGAATTGACAATGCGTTGAGGTGCAACGACTCGCACTCTGCCGTTGGGTAGCGGAAACGAATATCCTCTAAACGCAACTCCTTTTTCAGCGGCAATACCTTTCCAGTTGCCGTTGCGGGTGGTGTGTCCACTAGTTTCATTTCACTGAATACAGTGTCAATTACAGGATGCGAGAAACGTACACTCTGTACAGCAGCCATCACCCGATTGATGGAAGGCATGAGCCGGAAAGCTGCTGCAGCAAATAAACCCAACGTCGGCAACAACGCGTCCACCTGCTTACCTTGGCTCAACATGATGATGACCAATGCAGCCAATCCAGTGACCGCCAGCAACTCCAGGAACAAACGCGGAAAAGCCTGCAAAGTGGATCTGTGCTCAGCCACACGCGTACTGCTGCGATTGTGGACCTTGAACTGCTCAAGGAAATCGTGCTCGCGCCCCAGTAACTTGACATCTTTGGCGCCGCCAAGACCTTGTTGTAAATGCTGAATTCTCAGACCTTCATGCAGTTGGCTTGCCTTACCCCAACGCTCAATATGCTTTCGCGTGAACCTATGAAATGCCCAAGCGGAGGCGCCCAGCGCCACCACCACCACCAGAGCCCCCCCAGGCTCCACCCACAATAGAAGCGCGGAAAAGCCGACAAGCACCAATGCCTCGGATATCAAAATCAAACCTTGCTGCACCACATTGGTAATCCCGTTGACTGAACTGATAATGTTTCTGATCAACTGTGCTGAGTTTCGCTGCAAGTGAAAACTATACGGCTGGCGAAGGTATCCAGCGAACAGTCGAAAAGCCAAACTGGCTTGCAAGTCGTGTGCAAAGCGTGACTGACGCCACGCCAAAAAACCAAGGAACAATGCCTTGACAGCATAAATTCCGACCAACACCAGCAGCCCACTCACCAGAAGCTGCTCTTGTGTAGGGTTGCCGAAGGTCCGCAACATCGGAGCGACAAAGGGATACTTGGCAGCCAGATCGCTCTGGGTCATCATGGCCATGGCCGGAATAATGAGCCCAACGCTCAAGGTCTCCAGTACCATTCCCACCAGCATGAAACCCAACAATACCCCGGCAGAGCGCCTTTGCTGCGCCGACAAGAGTTGCCAAAGCTTTTTCGAGGTGGTCATGCGGTTCCAATGAGCGCCCAATAAGCCTCAAGGCTCATTAGTCAAATGCGAGGAGACTACTTGCGCAGCAAGTCGGCCTTGAAAACCTCAGCGTATTCTTGCAAACACACTTTCCAATCGCGCATCAGATTGAGACCGCGTTGATTGAGTTTTAAGTTGACCAATTTTTCGCTTGCAGGGCGCGGCGCAAAGTACTGGCTCTTAAAGTAGTCCGAGGGAACGACCTTCACTTTGATGGTATCTGCCAACCCCAGGAGCCGAACAAATTCTTGAGCTACTTCAAAGCGACTCGCCGCACCGCCACACACCTGGTTGTACAGGCCATATTGGTCACTTTCCACAATGCCACACAGTCCATTTGCAAAGTCTACGGTGTACGTAGGCGTTCCCAGTTTGTCATCCACAACGCACAGCTCCGTCGCACCAGCCTGAATTTGCTTGTAAATCTTGTTGATGAATTTCTTATCTTTTGCCGGGCCACCGCCCATCATCCACCCCGCACGCAACACAAAATGCTTCTTTATCGAAGTGCGCACATATTGCTCACCGTAGTATTTTGACTGTGCGTACACCGACAATGGGTTGGGCGCATGAAAGTCGTGGTAAAGATCCCGCTCACCGCCAAAAATACCAGCGGTAGAAATGTACACATAGGGCACGTCCAGCTGCGCTGCAATAAGGCCAAGGTTCTCTGCACCGAATGCATTAGTAAGCCAAGAGTTTTCCTGCTCCTGTTCGCAATATTCCAAATCGGTAAGCGCAGCCAAGTTGATGATCAATTGCGGCTCGAAATCCAGAATGTGTTTGCGGATGGCGTTGAAATCTCGCACGTCGGCATATTCGAGCCAATCTTCGATGCAATTGACGTCACTGGCTTTGACTACCGCTCCAACTTTTTGGAGGCGCTGATACATGGCATCCCCCAGCATGCCGCCGCATCCTGCCACGTATACGCGTGTTCCACTTTCGATTTTCAAACTATTCACCCTGTTCCATCAAAGCAACGCTAGATTAGAAATAAACGTATCCGGAAGCTCCGCCCTCCGCCAAACGGAGCGAGACGTGCCTGGAAATCCCTCAATCCACTAAAGGGTTGATTCTATCGAAGAGAAAACTCTCCGTAGGCCCTTTGTAAACCGGTTGGGAGGGGATATTTACCTTCCATCCCAAGCCACCCGCTGTCAATCCACTTGCGAGACGTACCATCGGGGTTGGCAGAGTCAAAGACGATCTTGCCCGGTTACGCCGGTGATAAGCGCTTTTTTGGAAGTGGACGAAGGAGAGCGGGGGCTGGACATGGGGAGGAGACAGTTGAGTCAATGCAAAGAGGGTAGATTATCGCGGACGCGCGGGAAGCGCAGGACGAGCGAAACTTGCAGGGCGATTACCGCCTGCCATAGGTGTCTTCCAATCGGACAATATCGTCTTCCCCCAGATACCCCCCGCTCTGCACCTCAATGATCTCCAGCGGAATCTTGCCCGGGTTGGCCAGGCGGTGCGTCTGACCTAGCGGGATGTAGGTACTCTGGTTTTCGCTGAGGGTGAACACCTGGTCTCCATTAGTGACTTCTGCGGTGCCGCGCACCACGATCCAGTGCTCGGCGCGGTGGCGGTGCAACTGCAGCGATAGGGAGGCGCCAGGGTGCACGCCAATACGCTTGACCAGGTGCCGATCGCCCACGTCAATGCTGTCGTACCAGCCCCAGGGACGGGCCACACGCCTGTGCTGCACAGCCTGCGATGCATCCAAAGATTCCAAGACTGCCACAACCTCCTTCACCGCCTCCGCATGGGCAACATCCGCCACCAGCAGCGCGTCTGGTGTGTCAATGATCAGCAAATTATTCGTGCCCAAGGCCACCACCGGTCTGGCGCCAGCAGCATGGATATAAGTGTTGCAGGCCTTCAGGTGGTGCGCATTGAAAGCCTGACCCGCAGCGCGATTGCCTTGGGCATCGGGCGTTACCAGGTCGGCCACAGCATTCCAACTTCCCACGTCACTCCAGATGCCATTGAATGGCAACACGGCCACGTTGGCATGGTGTTCCATGACGGCGTAGTCAATGCTCTGGGAACGGCAAGCCAAAAACAGATCTTTGCCTGGGCGCACAAAGGTCTGTGCATTCACCTGGTCTGTGGTGGATGCGGCCATAGCGTCGCGGCAGCTCTGCAAGATATCGGCGGCGTGTGCCACCATCGCGGCAAGCAGGGTTGAGGCAGAGCACAAAAAGATGCCGGCATTCCACAGCACATCACCCTGCAACAACAGGGCTTGCGCTTGGGCTGCTGCGGGTTTTTCGATAAACCGCCGCACGTCACGTGCGCCATCTGCGCGTTGTGCGCCCTGGGCGATGTAGCCATAGGCCGTACTGGGAAAACTGGGCGCGACGCCAAAGGTGACGATGGCTCCGCCCTCGGCCGCAGAGCGGCCACTTTCCACCATCGCCGTGAATGCAAGGGCATCGGGAATGTGGTGGTCCGCCGGACAAAAAAGTAACAGGCTCTCAGAATCAACCTGCAAAGCGGCCAGCGTCATGGCTGCCGCGGTGTTACGGGCAGCGGGCTCCAGCACCGTGTGGGCCTTCATGCTCGCCGCCCCCAATGCCTCAGCCACCAGAAAACGGTGCTCTTCGGCCGCCACACACACCACTTGGTTGCTGATATGCGCCACTCGCTCCAACGTGAGCTGCAGCAAACTCTTGCCATCAATCAGCGGCACAAACTGCTTGGGGAAACTCTTGCGGCTCAAAGGCCACAAACGGGTTCCAGAGCCGCCACACAAGATGACAGGGGTAATGGGTGTTTTGCGCATTGACTCAAAATATGAAAAAAGGAGCGATGCTCCCACTTGGATTATGAGGCCCAGTTAGAAAGCCCACCCTACACGCAGCGCGTGCCAGCGCGTAGAGTGCGTTCCATTACAACCCGCTCTTTCAGGAATACGACCATGGTTACCAAGCTGCACAAAAAATCTGCCAAAACAGTCTCCGGCCTGCCACTGCCCGGCGCAGTGAAAGATTCCGCCCAACAAATCTGGCAAGCCGGCCTCGGCGCGTTCACCCGCGCACAAGCCGAAGGTACCAAGGCTTTTGAAGCCCTGGTCAAGGAAGGCGTGAGTATCCAGCGCAAGACCCAAGCCGCTGCGGAGGAGAAAATCACTGAAGCCACCACAAAAATGTCCACCATGGCCAATGGCATTTCCTCCAAGGCCAACGGCCAGTGGGACAAACTGGAAAGCATTTTTGAAGACCGCGTCGCCAAGGCCCTGAACAAGCTGGGCGTGCCCTCCGCCAAAGATGTGAACGCGCTGATCGCCCGCATCGACGACCTGAACAAGGCCGTACAAAAGCTATCCACCAAGGCCCCTGCTGCCAAGCCAGTGGCCAAGGCGGCAGCACCCAAGCCCGTCGCTGCCAAGAAGAAAGCCCCCGTCAAAGCGGCTGCCCCAAAGGCAAAAGCAAAGGCCACGCCCAAAGCCGCTACCAAGCGCACCGCCCCCACTGCCCAGGCCCAGGAAGCCGCAGTGACGGCGCCTGCCCAAGCTTGATAGTCCGGCCCGCGTGCCAACTCTGCAAAAAGGGCGCACAAGCGCCCTTTTTGCATTCCACCTTTCTCCCACACATTGACTCTGCTGCATCGCAACAAAAAAGCGCTGCACGGCCATCTACACTTTGCCCATGAACGCTAAAACAAAACGCGCTCCCAAAATTGCCCTGGCACTGGCCGGAGGCGGCCCTCTCGGGGCGATTTACGAGATCGGCGCGATGTGTGCGCTGGAGGAGTCGCTGGAAGGTTTGGACTTCACCCAACTAGACCACTACGTCGGCGTATCTGCCGGCGGCTTCATCGTGGCGGCCCTGGCCAACGGCATGACACCGCGCGAACTCTGCGCCTCGTTCATCGAAAACGACAGCACCCCTTCCGAAACCTTTGACCCGTCCTGGCTGATGCAGCCCGCCTATGGCGAGTTTGCGCGCCGCGGCATCATGCTGCCCGGTCTGGTGTTGTCGGCAATTTGGGAACTGGCCGTGGGCCGCAAGTCTCTCTTGGGTGCGCTGGAGCGCCTGGGCCCCAGCCTGCCCACAGGCGCTTTTTCCAACCGCCAGGTCGACACCCAATTGGCACGCCTGTTTAGCCGCGACGGACGCACCAACGACTTTCGCAAGCTCAAAACCAAACTCACCCTGGTCGCCACGAATCTGGACAGTGCAGAAGCCGCTCCGTTTGGTCGCCCCGGCTGGGACCATGTGCCGATCTCCCAGGCTGTGCAGGCCAGCTCGGCACTGCCTGGGCTGTTCCCGCCCGTGGAAATTGACGACCAGTATTACGTGGACGGTGCACTCAAGAAAACCATGCATGCCTCGGTCGCACTGGACGACGGCGTGGATCTGCTGATTTGCCTGAATCCGCTGGTGCCCTTCGATGCCACAGCCCCCCAGGTCGCCAAGGTCATGCAGCGTGACCTGCCCTCCGAAAAACGCAAGATCCCGCGCATCGTGGACGGTGGCCTGCCCGCAGTGCTCAGTCAAACCTTCCGCTCCATGATTCATTCCCGCATGGAGCTGGGCATGAAGCACTACGAGCACTCTTACCCCGACACCGACATCGTGCTGATAGAGCCCGACCACCGCGACCCTGAGCTGTACCTGGCCAATACCTTCAGCTACGCACAGCGCCGCCAACTGGCGGAACACGCTTACCAGCAGACCCGGCAACTGCTGCGCTCGCGCAAGACCGGCCTGTCGGCCAAACTGGCACGCCACGGCATTTCTCTCAAACACGACGTGCTCGATGACCCCAAGCGCCACCTGTCCGCCCCCGCCAAGGCGCCTACCCGCATTGGCCGCGCCATCGCCACCCTGCAAGAAGTCATGGACGACCTGGGCGACGTGGTGGCGACCTCCCAGCAACGGCTGGCCCGCTGAGCGCTGCAGCCATGGTAAAAAAAGCCCCCCGTCGCACTGCCGAGCGCATTCTGGAAGTCACGTTGGAGCTGTTCAACCGGTTTGGTGAACCCAATGTTTCCACCACGCTGATCTCGGCCGAGATGGGCATCAGCCCGGGCAATCTGTACTACCACTACCCGGCCAAGGACGAGTTGATCAACTCGTTGTTTGACCGGTATGAAAAGTCGCTCAACGAACTGCTCAACGCCAGCGACAACGTGCGCGATGTGGAAGACGCCTGGTTCTTCATGCATACCCTGTTCGAGCTGATCTGGCAGTACCGTTTTTTGTACCGCGACCTCAACGACCTACTGAGCAAAAACCGCCGCCTGGAAACCCATTTCCAGTTTGTGCTGAAAAACAAGACCCGCTCCGTCAAGGCCCTGCTCGACAGCCTGAGCCGCTCGGGCGCACTCAAGATCGACTCGCGCGAGGTGGAACCCACCGCCACCAGCATGGTGGTGGTGCTGACCTACTGGCTCAGTTTTGAATACGTACGCGACCCGCGCAATGCGCTGGAGCCCACCAGCGCACAGGCGGCATTGCTCCGTGGCGCCCACCATGTACTGAACCTGCTGGTGCCCTACCTGGAGGTCGGGCAGCGCAACCACTTGCTGAGCCTGGTCGGCGCCTACCAGACGCCCTGAGGAACACACGCATGGCCACCTGGACCTCATTCCCCCACACCCGTGACTATGCGTTTGATGCCACCAGCGTGCGCAAACACTGGGCGCGGCTGCATGCGGGTGACCGGGAGCCTTTGCCCACCAATGCCAAGGTCCTGGCGGCCTGGGCCCTGTTGCACCAAGGTGAATTCCGCAAGGCCTTTGACGCGGGCATGCAACTGGGTCCAGAGGGCACAACCGTCGCCAACAAGGCCGCCTGCATGTATGCCAACTATCTGGAGCCGCGGGAAAAAAACAAACACGAACTGTTCCTGCAGGCCGCCGAACGCGCCGCAGCACAGGCCGCCGCCGAACCCGACAATGCCAACGCGCATTTCCTGCACGCCTACGCCCTGGGTCGCTACAGCCAGGGCATCAGCGTGGCCAAGGCGCTGACGCAGGGTGTGGGCGGCAAGATCAAATCCTCGCTGGAAAACGCCATCCACCTGGAGCCGGGCCACGCTGATGCCTACATCACCCTGGGCACTTTCCATGCCGAAGTGATCGACAAGGTCGGCGCGCTGATTGGCAACATGACCTATGGCGCACGCAAGGACATTGCGCTCAAGCTGTTTGAGCAGGGCCTCGCCCTTATTCCCAAGTCGCCGATTGCGCTGATCGAATATGCCAATGGCCTGGTCATCCTTGAGGGCGACACACGCATGGACGAAGCCACCGCGCTGTACGAACGCGCCGCCAAAACCAAACCGCTGGATGCGGTGGAGCGGCTGGACGTAGAAATCGCCCAAGCCGAGCTGGCAGAGTAGATAACCCCCACGCTCCGCAGAAGGAGCTCAAGCTGCGCGGAACAAGGAGCTCCGTCCGGAGCTGAGCCAGCCGAGGCCTTCTGCAAGCCCTTGATTTGTAAGGGCTGCGTTTCGACAAGCTCAACGCGAACGGACTTGTTCAGCATTGCCCTCATTGCCTAGAGTCACTGGCCGCCGCGCCGCAGTGAATGCTGCAGGGCGTACTCACTCCCCCCAAGGCAACATCAGCGTCACCATGGCAAGCTTTGCAAACTCCGGCTCGAACTGGTCGATGATGGCTTGTGGATCGGGGCACAGGGTGGCGTCCGAGACCACGCCGAACTGCACACCTCCACCGTAACTCAGGATGGACACACCCAGCCCCACGGTACCGCTCTGGGGCACCCAGAAGAGGGTCTCTTCGATGGTCGAGCCGCAAATCTTGAGCTTGGTGGCCGGCCCCGGCACATTGGTCATGACCGCGGTGGTCTTCTTGGAAAACAGGTTCAACAAAGCGTCCTGCGCCGGCCTGACCAGCAGGCCGGCCACCGCCAGCATGCCAAAAGCCAGCAAGGGCTGCATGCTGCCCTTGAGGCCGTGCATACGGGTGCGCACCTCGTAAATGCGCTCGATCGGGTTCTCCATACCGATCGGCAAGACCAGCGGGGCCAGGCCGAACTGGTTGCCCAGCTTGTAGGCCTTGTCCATGGGGCGCAGGTTCACCGGCACCATCGCGCGGATCTCAACGCCCTTGACGGAGTCTCCGTGGTCCTTCAGGTACTCCCCGATGGCACCGGCCACACAGCTCAACAACACGTCGTTGACCGAGCAGTTCAGCGCCTTGCCGACGGCCTTGACCTCGGCCAGCGGTATCGGCGCGCACCAGGCCACGCGTTTGGTATTCCCAGGAATCCCTTTGAGGCGTGTGGGCGAGTCGTCCGGCATCAGGGCCAGGGCTGTAAGATCACTGACCGCCTGGTAGGCCAGCTTGGCCATGTCCAGAGATCCCTCCAGGCCCTTTTCCATACCGGCCTGCGGGTTCAGCATCATGTCCATGGAACGCAGGGCGCTGCCACTGGCCAGCTCCATGGCCTTCACGCTGGCACGTGTCATGGGTTTGTAGAGCGCCGAATACAGCCAGTCCTCAGCCCCTTCCCACCCCTCGCGGCGCGCGGGCCGCGGCGCACGCTCGGGCGGCGGCGCGCCACCGTCCACCAGCGACTGGGTCACCGAGATCAAGGCGATCCCGTCGGCAATGCAGTGGTGGATGCGCACCATCATCGCGCTGCCGCCCTTGTAGTTCTGCACCAGATGGATTTGCCACAGCGGGCGGTTCGGGTCCAGCGGCTCCATACACAGCGCGGCCAGGCGGTCCTGCAAGGCCTCCTGCTCATGCCCGGCAGGCTTTTTGGGCAGGGTTTCGGTGACGAGGTGGTGGCCCATGTCGAAGTTCGGGTCATTGACCCAGGTGGCTCCTGCGGCGTCTTCCACCGCACACTGCACAAAACGCGGGTACTTGAGCAGGCGCTCCTCCAGGCGCTGGGCCAGGTCTTCGTAACGGATGCCGGGCTGGATCACCCACACGCCCACGATCATCATCAGGTTGCTGGCGGAATCCATGCGCAGCCAGGCCGTGTCGACCTTACTCATGCGTTCACCATGCAGGCCCAGCGTCCCCACCACGGCATCGGTCACGTTTTTCTGCACCACCTTGGCGGCCTTGCGTGCAGTTCGGGTGGCGGTGCGGGCTGCAGGAGCGACGGGGGCCACGGTGGCGGCGACACGCTGCCTGGCTTTTTGGACTGCTTTTTTGGCTATGACTCGGGTCACCATGGGAACTCCAGGAGCGGGAAAGGGGGAAGCACGGGGGCAGGGTTGACGCGCTATTCTGCAAGCAAAACGCACCGTAAGATAGGGGGCAAAACCCACCTTCAACCTGAAAGGAAAAGCCCATGGCCAAACTGACCAAACAATTCGAAGCCGCTGTTGCCAACTCCAAGTCGCTGAGCGAACGCCCGGACAACGGCACTCTGCTGAAGATCTACGCGTTGTACAAACAGGCCACCGCAGGTGACAACGAAGAGAAGAAGCCCGGCTTTACGGATATGGTCGGTCGCGCCAAGTGGGACGCCTGGAACGGCTTCAAGGGCACCAGCAGCGACGACGCGATGCAACAATACATCGACCTCATCGAATCATTGAGTTGATTTTCAATCAAATTGGCCTGTAGCCCTCATGGGTAGTGCGCAAGAAGCTATGAAAAACATAGCACCCAGTACATAACTGGCAGCACTACTTCTTGGGGGCTTTCTTTTTGGCCGCGGCCTTGGGTGCCAGCAATGCATCCAGATTTTTGACGATCTCGGCCTCGATACGGCCCTTGAAGGCGCCCAGCAAAAAGCCTAGCTTGGCCTCCAGCTCAAACAGTTCCTTGGTCACGGTGAGGGTGCCACTGACACCGGAGCGCGCGAAGTTCACCACGTCGCTGGTGGTACCCTCCTCGTAGGTGCAGTCCATGTCAAAGTCTTCCTCGACCTGCTCCGCCCAGCGATACGCAATTTTGCGGGCCGCGGCCAGTCCCAGGGCATGGTCACGCCGGATATGAAGATTGGCCACTCACACACTCCTTATGTACAAATTCAAATCACGCGCCGCATCGGATCTGATCATGCTCGAACCCAACGGGCGCCAGATCCTGAAGATTATCGGCAAGGACGATGCCGCATCTGTCGACAAAGGCATTTTGTTGCCTGCGCAGATGCCGCAGGCCATTCTGGCGCTGGAAGCGGCTGTTGTGCAAGAAGAAAAAATGCGCGAACAAGCGGCGGAAGAAGCCCGCGCACGGGGCGAAACCCCGGCGCGCATCGAAGGCATTTCCCTGCGCCAGCGCGCTGTGCCTTTCATCGAAATGCTCAGGCGCTCCCACAAGGCAGACAAGGAAATTGTCTGGGGCGTTTGATATGGCTACGCTGAAAAAGTGCCCCCGCCCGGTCTGAGCCTGTCGAAGAACTCCGCAAGTCGTTCATTTGCAAGGCTGCGTTTCGACAAGCTCAACGCGAACGGGCTCATTCAACAAAGCCTTAATCAGCGTAAGTGCCGGCAGCCTTGATCACGGGGCCCCACTTGGCAATTTCGGCGGCGACAAATTTCTTGTGCTCGGCCGACTCCATGCGTTTGTCGGTCACGATCACCGCGCCCAGGGCTTCCTCTTTCTTGATGAACTCAGGGTCCTTCAGGGCGGCTTTCAAAGCAGTGTTGAGTTTGGCCACCACATCGGCCGGGGTGCCCTTGGGCGCGTACAGGCCGTGCCAGATCGTGACTTCAAACCCCTTGAGGCCCGAAGCCTGCAGTGTGGGCAGATCTTTCAGGGAGGGCGTGGTCAGCGCGTGGGATGTGGTCACCGCGTAAGCAATCACCTTCTTGCCCTCAATCTGCTGGGTGGTGTTGGTGGTCTGGTCACACATCAGGTCGATCTGGCCGCCCATCAGGTCGGTCATCGCGGGGGCCGTGCCACCGTAGGGTACCGTCGTCATATCGATCTGCATCGCGCTCTGGAACATCAGACCACACAGATGCGAGGCAGCGCCCAGGCCGGCATTGCCCAGGTTGATCTTGCCCTTGTTCTGGGTGAGCCAGGTGGTCAGTTCCTTGAAGTTCTTGGCCGGCAAGGTGGGGCGACCGATCAGGGTCATGGGCACCTCGTTGATCAGTCCCACATATTCAAAGTCCGTCTCCACCTTGAATGGCAGGTTGCGGTACAGCGCCGGCATGGTGGACATGGCGATGTGGTTGAGCAACAGTGTGTAGCCATCCGGGGCGGCACGCGCCACTTTGGTCGATCCGATGGAGCTGCCGGCACCCGCCACATTGCTCACGATGATGCTCACGCCACCCAGCGGCTTGCGCAGGGCTTCGGCCAGATCACGTGCGACGCGGTCGGTGGGGCCACCGGCGGCGAACGGTACAACGATGGTGATGGGGTTGGCCGGAAAGGTTTGCGCTTGCGCGAACAGGGAAGTAACGGCAGCAGCAACAACGAGCAACTTTTTCATGGGGAATGTCTCCTGATTATTGGAGTTCAGAGTCTAGCCAACTACCCCCTATTTGCCACCCGGTAAGACCCTAAGCCCCAGACCTGCCAAGGCTTTAGAAGAGCCCCAAAGTGGTGCTTCAGGGCTTGAGCGTGAGGCTGTGGGTGTAGGCCGCCGGGCGCATCTGCAGCGGCCGGTACTGCACCTGGGCCCACTGGTCGCGCATGTCGCGGTAGCGGGTCGAAAACACCAGCCCGCTCTGGCCCGTCTGGTAGATGAACTGCGAGTTTTCCAGGTCCGCCAGGTCAAACACCGTGCGCATGCTGGCCGCGTGGCGGTTGGCAAACGGCGTCTTCGCATCGTTGAGCCAGTACTGCCCCACATTCACGGTAAAGCCGTCGCCCCCGGTGGGGGTGGTCACGTCAAAGTACGGTGCCAGTGCACCGACGTTGTGGAACGGGTTGTGGCTGCTCAGCGCCTGGTGCGCCTGGCCCCATTGCCACGCCGCCACGTTGCTGCCGTACTGCGCTTGCAGCCGGTCCAGCGCACGGCCCAGGGCCGCGGCAGACTGGTCCTGGCAGCTCAGGGGCGCACACCACCACGCGTCGTTGCGCTCCAGAATGCCTTCCACCGCGGTGCGGAAGTGGCGCTTGCCATACAGCGCTTTCATGCGCGCCGCGCCCAGCTTGGGTGTCAGCAGGCCTTGCGTCAGTTCATCGGCCCAGGCCGCAAAAATCAGCGGGGCGGCTTTGTCCGCCGACATGGCGCCGTCGAACCCGGCCAGCTCCTTCAAAGCGGCAGGCGCCAGCGCGTGTGTGCTCTGCACCTTTTGCACAAAAGGCAGCAGGCGTTGTGCGGCCACGGAGGTGATGTCGCTGTGGATCTTCTGCATGCTGGCTAGGTCGTGTTTGGGCGTCTGCGCCAGCAACTTTTCAATACGGTCAAAGCGGTAGGACACGCCCCAGTCCTGGCCCATGAAGTACTTGTAGCCCGGCGGCGTGATGCGCTGGTTGGCGGTGGAGACCCAGCCCTTGGCGCCATCGTCCTGCGGCGTGCGCGCGAAGTCGATCCAACCGTCCCAGTCGTACCGCGCGTCCCAGCCGGGCGCAGGCGCCAGACCCATGATGTCGTTGCCCGGCTTGCGCAGCGGCACCTTGCCCGCGGCCTTGTAGGCGATCTTGCCGTCCACATCGGCCATCACCACGTTTTGCATGGGCGAGTGCCAGTTGGCAAAGGCCTTGTTCAGGTCGCCCACCGACTGGGCCGCCATGGTGTCCAGGCCGGCCTGGATGGTGTGGTTGTCGGCGTCCAGCGCGCTCCAGCGCAGGGACAGCACAAATTTCTTCAGGTCCAGCACTTCGCCGTGCGACTTCTGCGCATCACTGAGTACCGGGCCGTGGCGGGTTTCACGCACCACGATGTTCACGTCGGGCTTGCCCTTGACCTGGATCACCTCGGGGCGCGTCTTGAAGCTGACCCAGGCGCGTTTGCCGTTGATGTCGGGCACGCGGTAGAGCGTCGGGTCTTCGGGGTGGATCTGCTCCAGGTACAGGTCCTGCACGTCGGGGCCGGTGTTGGTTACGCCCCAGGCCACCTTGGACGTGCGCCCCAGCACCACAAAGGGCAGGCCGGGAAAGGTCGCGCCAATCGTATCCAGGCCCGGCGCCTGCAAGTGGGCGAAGTACCAGATGGCCGGTGCGCCCAGGCCCAGGTGCGGGTCGTTGGCCAGCAGGGGTTTGCCGCTGGCGGTGTGGGAGCCCGCCACCACCCAGTTGTTGCTGCCCTTGCCTTCCACATTGCCGGTGTTGCGCGCGAATTCGTTGGACCAAAGCGCCATCTGGCTCCGATTTTCAGCATCATTTTGGCCTGTAACCCCCGTGGATTGTG
Source organism: Rhodoferax saidenbachensis (assembly GCF_001955715.1). NCBI lineage: Bacteria > Pseudomonadati > Pseudomonadota > Betaproteobacteria > Burkholderiales > Comamonadaceae > Rhodoferax > Rhodoferax saidenbachensis. The sequence continues at coordinate 3,744,867 of NZ_CP019239.1, forward strand.
CGCGACCAGCTACTTTTTTAGTAGCAACCGGAGCCTCTTCACGGTACACGCCCCATTGTTCATACAGCGTGGCCAGGTCGGCGCGGGCGGCCGGCTTCTCGCCGGGGTAGGGCAACAGCAGTTGCCAGAGTTGTTCGGTGGTGAGGGTTTGCGCAGCCGACAGGCGGGCGAACTCGGTGCCCCAGTTGCCCCCTAGGTCCAGCGCCATCATCAGCGCCCAGCCCACGCTGTCCTGCGGGGTCCAGGTGCCGGGTTGGATACGCAAGATCTGGAACTCGGGGGACAGCGCCTGGCCCGACTGCGCGTGGAAGGCGTTGATGCCATCGCTGTAGGCCTGCAGCGCGGCCTTGGCTTCGTTGGAGAGGCCGTCGAGCTGGCGCTCTGCTGCCGGCAGGATGCCCAGCGTGCGGATCAGTTTGTCGGTTTCCAGTGTGGCTTCGCCAAACACGGCAGACAGCTCGCCATGCATCACGCGGCGGTTGAACTCCAGTTGCCAGCCGCGCTCCTGGGCGTGGGTGTAGCCCAGCGCAAACAGCGCGTCGTGCGAGGACTCGGCCTTGATATGGGTCACGTCGGCTGCATCACGCTGCACCTGCACCGGGGCCAACAGGCCAGGTGTGTGCAACACGCCATCCAGCGTGGGAAAGCTGCGCATCACGTAGAGGCACAGCACGATCACCACCACCAGCACCAGACCCGCAAAACCCAATGCGCTTCGCTTCAACCAGACCATGTTTGTCCCCAGGGTTACGGCGACAGCTGTGTTCTATTTGTAGCTGCGCGCGTCTTCAATCACCTTGCCATCGTTAGGCAAGGAACCTGGCAACATGATAGTGACTTCGCCGCGCAGTTTGGTGACGTCGCGGATCGCTTCGGCAATCTTTGCAGCCAGCGCGTCGGGGCCACTGCAGGCGGTTTCCACCTGCAGCGTCATCTGGTCGTTGGCCATCTCGCCGCCCACCACCAGCCGCGCCTTGACGACTTCGGGGAAGCGTTTGACGATGGCATCCACCTGTTTGGGGTGGACAAACATGCCGCGGATCTTGGTGGTCTGGTCGGCGCGGCCCATCCAGCCCTTGATACGCGTGTTCGTGCGGCCCGTGGGGCATGGTCCAGGCAGGATGGCCGAGAGGTCACCCGTGCCAAAACGGATCAGCGGGTAAGCCGGGTTCAGGCTGGTGACCACCAGCTCGCCCACTTCGCCCTCGGCCACCGGGTCGCCGGTACCGGGGCGCACGATTTCGACAATCACACCTTCGTCCAGCACCAAGCCTTCGCGCGCTTCGGTCTCGTAGGCAATCAGGCCCAGGTCGGCCGTGGCGTAACACTGGTAGCCGGTGATGCCGTGCTCTGCAAACCAGTCGCGCAAGCTGGGCGGAAACGCCTCGCCGCCAAACATGGCTTTCTTCACGCTGGGAAGGGTCACGCCCATCTCGGCGGCTTTTTCCACAATGATCTTCAGGAAACTCGGCGTGCCGATGTAGCCCGCCGGTTGCAGCTCGCGCATGGCTTGCACCTGCTGTTCGGTCTGGCCGGTACCGCCAGGGAACACAGTGCAGCCCAGCGCATGCGCCCCAGTTTCCATCATCGAACCCGCCGGCACAAAGTGGTAACTGAACGCGTTGTGAATCAGCTCACCGGGGCGAAAGCCCGCGGCGAAGATGGCGCGCGCCATGCGCCAGTAATCCTTGGCTGTGCCTTCGGGCTCATAAATCGGGCCCGGGCTGGCAAACACGCGCGGCATGGTGGCACCGTACCGGATGGCACTGAAGCCGCCAAACACATCCCCCCCCGCTTCACGTGCGGCCTGCTGGCGCTCCTGCAGTTCGGACTTGCGGATCACCGGCAATTGGGCCAGCGCGGCGCGGCTGGTCACTGCCGCCGGGTTCACGTCTTTCAGCAACTCGGCAAACGCGGCCGATGCAGCCTTGGCGTGCACCACCTGCGCCGGCAGTGCAGCCAAGAGCGCCGCTTCGCGCTCTGCGGGACTGCGGGTTTCCAGTGCGTCGTAAAAATGGGCCATGCTGCGTCTCGGGTGAATTTATGGTGTTTTAGGGCTCTAGCCCTCGTGGAATATGCGCAAGCAGCTACTAATTCAATAGCATTACGCCAGCCAGCGCTTGCGCCGCTTGTAACTCTTCACGTCCTTGAAGCTCTTGCGCTCTCCGCCACCAACGCCCAGGTAGAACTCTTTCACGTCTTCGTTGCTGCGCAGGTCGGCCGCCGCACCGTCCATCACCACGCGCCCGCTTTCCATGATGTAGCCGTAGTCCGCGTACTTCAGCGCCATGTTGGTGTTCTGCTCGGCCAGCAAAAAGGTCACCTTCTCTTTGGTGTTGAGGTCCTTCACGATCTCGAACACCTCTTCCACGATTTGCGGCGCCAGCCCCATGGATGGCTCATCGAGCAACACCATGCTGGGGTTTGCCATCAGCGCGCGGCCGATCGCGCACATTTGCTGTTCGCCGCCTGAGGTATAGGCCGCTTGGCTGGAGGCCCGGGTTTTCAGGCGCGGGAAATAGGTGTAGACCTTCTCCAGGTTCGCCGCGACTTCGGCCTTGTTCTTGCGCGTGTAGCCGCCGGTCAGCAGGTTTTCTTCAATCGTCAGGTGGGCAAAGCAGTGCCGCCCCTCCATCACCTGCACCACGCCGCGCTGCACCAGGTCGGCCGGGCTCAGGTTTTCAATGCGTTCGCCGCGCAGCTCGATGCTGCCCTTGGTCACCGCACCGCGTTCACCCGCCAGCAGGTTGCTGACGGCGCGCAGGGTCGTCGTCTTGCCCGCGCCATTGCCGCCCAGGATCGCGACGATGCCGCCCTCGGGCACCTGCAGCGACACGCCCTTGAGCACCAGGATCACGTGGTTGTAAATGACCTCGATGCCATTCACGTTGAGAACAATGTTTTTAGTGTCCATAGAGGTTTGCCTTTACCAATCGACAGCCCTGGTTTCACAAGGCTGTCGGTTGGTGACTCCTGAGGGGGAGTCACCGCCCCTCCTCGAGGAGGGGTTGGGGAGGGGAACGTCAATACATGGCGATTGCCACCCTGATTCGCAAAGCGAATCAGGATTGGCAGTCGGCGCCCGTACGGCGCGTCATCTTCTTGTCGGCCAGGTACTTGTCGGCACCCGCCTTGATCATGGGCTTGAGAATTTGCTCATCGGCGGCGATGAAGTCAGACACGAAGCTCCACTTGCTGCCATCCCAGGTCTGCACGCGGGCAGAGGTGGAGCCCATGTGGTCCGCGCACGATGTGGACAGGGGTTGCATCACGCCGGTGAAGCCCAGGGCTTCGAGGCGCTTGGCGTCCAGCGCCAGGTTTTCCAGACCCCAGCGCACTTGTTCACCGGTCATGACCTTGCCTTTGCCGAAACGCTCTTGCGCACGGCGCACGGCCTCCACGCCCAGCATCTGGATGATCACGCCGCGGGTGTACAGCACCTGGCCAACTTCGTCTTTGGGCCCGGTACCCTGCCCCTTGGCGTGCACGTATTTCAGGATGTCCTGAATCACCTTGGGCTGCTGGCCCGACGTGTTCAAAGCCAATGCGTTGTAGCCCTTGGCGCCTTCGCCTACGTCCTTCACATCCGGCTCGGCACCGGCCCACCACACGCCATACATCTTGTCGCGGGGGTAGCCGGTGGCTTGGGCTTCTTTCAGCGCGGTGGAGTTCATCACACCCCAGCCCCACAGCAACACAAAGTCAGGGCGGCTCTGGCGCACTTGCAACCAGGCCGACTTCTGCTCCACGCCCGGCGCAGTCACCGGAATCAGTTGCAGATCAAAGCCATGCATCTTGGCGCGCTCTTGCAGCAGGGGGATAGGTTCCTTGCCAAACGGGCTGTCGTGGTAGACCAAGGCAATCTTCTTGCCTTTGAGTTTGTCCAGCCCGCCCTCTTTCTTGCCCAGGTACTGGATCAGGATGTCGGCACCGGTCCAGTAACTGCCCATCAGCGGGAAGTTCCACTTGAAGGCCTGACCGTCCTGCGCAATGGAGAGGCCATAACCCAGTGTGATCAGTGGCACCTTGTCCGTCGGCACTTTCTCGGTCAGCGCAAAGGTGATGCCGGTGGCCTGTGGGTCAAACAGCGCTACGCCGGGCTTGCTCTTCATGCGCTCATAACATTCCACACCGCGGTCGGTGGCGTAGCCGGTCTCACACTCCTCGAAGGTAATCTTCACCCCGTTGATGCCGCCATCGCGGGCGTTGATCATCTTCAGGTAATCCTGCTTGCCATTGGCCCAAGGCACACCGTTGGGCGCGTAAGGCCCGGTGCGGTAGGACAGCAGCGGAAAGAATTGCTCCTTGGCCTGGGCCAGGGCTTGGGTCGAAACCAGAGTGGCTCCGGCTACCACGGCGGCGATCGCCGCCATCAAATGACGCAGTTTCATTGTTGTCTCCTAAATTATTGAAAAGCACACCACCACGAAAACCCGAAAACCGTCTCCATCCTCAGTGCGGGAAAGGCCACAGCCGCAGCTTCTGCTTGCCCGTCGCCCACAGCTTGGCCATGCCGTGCGGTTCCACAATCAGGAACCACACAATCAGTGCGCCAAACACCATCAGCTCGGCATGCGATACCGAGGCCGTAGAGATTTCCAACCCCACCAGGCCGCTCAACGCTGGCAGGAACTGGCTCAGAAAGATAGGCAGCAGCACGATGAACGCCGCACCAAAAAAGCTCCCCATGATCGAGCCCATGCCACCGATGATGACCATGAACAGCAGCTTGAAAGACTGGTCCACCGAGAATGCCGCCGGCTCCCACGCGCCCAGGTAGATAAAGGCCCACAGACCACCCGCCACGCCCACGATGAAGGAGCTGACAGCAAACGCGGTGAGCTTGGCATACATGGGCCGAATACCGATGACGGCGGCGGCCACGTCCATATCGCGGATGGCCATCCACTCCCGCCCCACCGCACCACGCACCAGGTTTTTGGCCATCAGGGCAATGACCGCCAGCACCCCCAGGCAAAACAGGTATTTGGAGAGGGGGCTCTCAATCGGCATGCCGAAAAACTGCAGGTGGGACACCGACACCGATCCGGAAGACGAGTTGTTGGTAAACCAGTTGATGCGCAAAAACATCCAGTCGGCAAAGAACTGCGCGGCCAGCGTCGCCACGGCCAGGTACAGGCCCTTGACGCGCAGACTGGGCAGGCCGAAAAGAATGCCGAACAACATCGCACACACACCGCCCAGGATCAGCGAGAGCAGCATGGGCATGCCGTCAATGCGCACATAGAAGTTGTACGCCGCATAGGCCCCCACGGCCATGAATGCGCCGGAGCCCAGCGATATCTGGCCGCAGTAGCCCACCAGAATATTCACCCCGATGGCCGCGAGTGAAAAGACCAGGAAAGGAATCAGGATGTTGGTAAACCAGTAGTCGCCGGCCAGAGCGGGCACCGCGCCAAAGGCCACCAGCAGCAACAGGCCCACGGCAATGCGGTCCTGCAGAATGGGAAATACCTGCTGGTCCGCGCGGTAGCTGGTTTTGAATTGGCCGTTTTCTCTGTAGAACATGTATTTCTCTCAATGATCTTTTAGCTACGACACGCTGCGCTTAACTTTGCTTCGCAAAGTAAGTCTTCGCTGAAAAATCATTGACCGCGTATTTCATACGCGATCAATGATCTTCTCGCCGAACAGCCCCTGGGGCCTGATCAGCAGAAAGCCCAACGCCAACACATACGCAAACCAGATCTCGATGCCACCACCGACGTACGGCCCGAGGTACACCTCTGACAGCTTCTCGCCCACGCCAATAATCAAGCCGCCCACAATCGCACCGGGCACCGACGTCAGGCCGCCGAGGATCACCACCGGCAGCGCACGCAGCGCCACCGTGGTCAGCGAAAACTGCACGCCCAGCTTGCTGCCCCAGATCATTCCGGCCACCAAGGCCACCACACCGGCCACACACCAGACGATGACCCAGATGCGGTTCAGCGGAATGCCGATGGATTGCGCTGCCTGGTGGTCGTCAGCCACCGCACGCAAGGCACGGCCCGTGGCCGTCTTCTGGAAAAACACGCTGAGCAGTGCCACCAGGGCGGCGGCAATCAGCGCGGCATAGAGATCTTCCTTGTTGATCAGGATGCCGCCTTCAAACGTGCTCTCCAGAATCATCACCGGGTCTTTGGGCATGCCGATGTCGATCTTGTAGATGCTGCTGCCAAACAGCGTCTGGCCCAGGCCTTCCATGAAATAGGTGATGCCCAGCGTGGCCATCAAAAGCGTGGTGCCTTCCTGGTTCACCAGATGGCGCAGTACCAGGCGCTCAATCACCCAGGCGACCACAAACATCACGATGCCCGCACCGACAAACGCCATCACATTGGCCGCAATCGGATCAGTAATGCCCAGCCCCGCCGGAATCCATTCGGAAAACCGCGCCATGGCCAGCGCGGCGAACAGCACCATCGCGCCCTGCGCAAAGTTGAAGACGCCAGACGCCTTGTAGATCAGCACAAAGCCCAAAGCGACCAGCGAATACAGCATGCCGGCCATCAAGCCGCCCAGCAAAGTTTCAAGAAAAAATGCCATGCTGTTAACTCCGTTCGCCCTGAGCCTGTCGAAGGGCTTGCACACAATAGGTCCGTTGATCGCGAGGCTTCGACAAGCTCAGCCCGAACGGTGTTGGGTAGTTTTTCATCAGTGCGACGTTCCAAGGTAGGCGCTGATCACATCCGCGTTGTTGCGCACTTCGTCGGGGGTGCCGTCGCCAATCTTCTTGCCGTAGTCCAACACCACGACGCGGTCGCTGATGTCCATCACCACACCCATGTCATGCTCGATCAACACCACCGTGGTGCCAAACTCGTCATTCACGTCCAGCACAAAGCGGCACATGTCCTGCTTTTCCTCGACGTTCATGCCCGCCATGGGCTCGTCCAGCAGCAGCACCTGCGGCTCCATCGCCAGCGCGCGGCCCAAGTCCACCCGTTTTTGCAGGCCGTAGGGCAACTGACCCACGGGTGTCTTGCGGTAGGCCTGGATTTCCAGGAAATCGATGATGCGTTCCACTGCTTCACGGTGTGCAATCTCTTCGCGCAGCGCTGGGCCAATGCGCAACGCCTGCATCAGGATGTTGCTTTTGATCTTGAGGTTGCGGCCCGACATGATGTTGTCCAGCACACTCATGCCTTTGAACAGCGCCAGGTTCTGGAACGTGCGCGCCACCCCCATCACCGCTACCTGGTGGCTGTTCATGTGTTTGAAGGTCTGCCCCCGAAAACTGATGGAGCCTTGCTGCGGCGTGTAGACGCCGTTGATGCAGTTGAGCATGGAGCTTTTGCCCGCACCGTTGGGGCCAATGATGGCGCGGATCTCGTGTTCGCGTACGTCGAAGCTGATGTCGGTGAGCGCTTTCACACCGCCAAAGCTCAGTGAAATATTTTTGACGTCGAGGATGACGCCGCCTATTTTTCTCTTACTCATACAGATACCCGTTCGCAGGTCACAACACCCCGTTCGGGCTGAGCCAGTCGAAGCCCTCTTGCAAAGTTGGCATGCGGCACTTCGACAAGCTCAGTGCGAACGGAGAGCGTGTTGTTCATGCTGCCACCTTCACGGGTGCAAAGGTCTTTGCATCTTCGATACGCAAGGTAGCGCTCACGCTGCCGGTACGCCCGTCTTCAAACTTGACCACGGTTTCAATGAACTGGCTGGTTTTGCCGCCGTACAGCGCATCCACCAGCACGTTGTATTTGTCCGCAATGAACCCGCGGCGGACCTTGTTGGTGCGGGTGAGTTCGCCGTCATCGGCATCCAGCTCCTTGTGCAACACGAGGAAACGGCTCACCTGGCTGCCGGCCAGAAGTGCATCGGCACTCAGGTCGGCGTTGACCTTCTCCACACATTCCTTGATCAGTTGGTAGACCTCGGGTTTCTGTGCCAGGTCGGTGTAGCCCGCGTAGGGCAGGTTGCGGCGCTCGGCCCAGTTACCTACCGCGTCAAAGTCGATGTTGATCAGCACACACACCTTTTCGCGACCATCGCCATACGCCACCACTTCCTTGATGTGCGGAAAAAACTTGAGTTTGTTTTCCACGTATTTGGGGGCAAACATGGCCGCGTCAAACGCACCGCCCTGGATGCGGCCCACGTCTTTCACGCGGTCGATAATTTTCAGGTGGCCATGCGCATCAATGAAGCCCGCATCGCTGGAGTGGTACCAGCCATCCGCCGTCAACACCTCGGCCGTGGCGCTGGGGTTTTTGTAATACGCGGTGAACAGGCCCGGCGACTTGATCAATATCTCGCCGTTGTCGGCCACTTTGATCTCCACGCCTGAGCAGGGCACCCCCACCGTGTCGGCACGCGCCTGGTTGTCGGGCTGCAAGCAGACAAACACCGCAGTTTCCGTCGAGCCGTAGAGCTGCTTCAAATTAATGCCGATCGATCGGTAGAAGGTAAACAGGTCCGGGCCAATGGCCTCACCTGCGGTGTACGCCACCCGCACGCGGCTGAAGCCCAGCGTATTGCGCAAGGGGCCATACACCAGCACATTGCCCAGCGCATACAGCACCCGGTCCACTACCGAAACCGGCAGGCCGTCCATCAATGCGGGGCCGACTTTTTTGGCCACGGCCATGAAGGCATGGAACATCTTGCGTTTGACCAAGCCAGCGTCTTCCATGCGAATCATCACGCTGGTGAGCAGGCCTTCAAAAATACGCGGGGGCGCAAAGTAATACGTCGGGCCAATCTCTTTCAGGTCGATGGTGGCTGTACTCGCGGCTTCGGGGCAGTTCACCACGTAGCCGCACGACAGCCACTGTGCATAACTGAAGATGTTTTGCCCGATCCACGCCACGGGCATGTAAGCCAGCACTTCCTCGTCGCTGGTGAGTTTGTCGAACTCGGCCCCGGCACGCGCGCGGTTCAGCAACGAGTCGTGGGTATGCACCACGCCCTTGGGGTTGCCCGTGGTGCCGGAGGTGAAGAACATCGCCGCCACATCTTGCGGCGTAATACGTGCCACCTCTTGTGCAAAGAAGCCCGCATGTGCTGCGACAAAGGTTTTGCCGGACGCCAGCAGCGCATCCACCGACACCAGGCCTGGCTCTTCGTAGTTGCGCAAACCGCGTGGGTCGTCAAAGTAGATGTGCGCCAGTTGCGGGCACTGCGCGCGCACTTCCAGCAGCTTGTCCACCTGCTCCTGGTCTTCGGCAAATGCAAAACGTACTTCAGCGTTGTTGATAGGGAACACACATTCGGGTGCTGCCGCATCCTGGTACAGCGGAATGGGCACGGCGCCCAGGCTTTGCGCGGCCAGCATGGTGGCGTACAGGCGGGGCCGGTTGGCGCCCACCACCACCATGTGGTCATTGCGGCGCAAGCCAGCTAGGTGCAGGCCCGCGGCCAGTTGCTCCACCATGGTGGCCAGCTGGCCCCAAGTGATCGTTTGCCAGATGCCGTATTCCTTCTCACGCATGGCCGGCGCGTCAGGCCGCGTGTGCGCATGTTGAAGCAGAAGCTGCGGAAAAGTCGTTTGCATTCCAGTCCTTGTCGCGTTCACTTGTCTCTTGTTTTCGTTCGCGGGTCCAACCGTGGGGTGCGTCACCGTGCTGGGCTCTGGGTGCGAATAGTAGGACTGCATTTGACGTCAAGTTGTCGTTTGGACGACAATTCAGGCTTTTCTCGGTAGGTGTTTTCCCTTCGCTTATTGGCAACTTACATGGGCTGCATATGACCACCGACGCCACCCTGCACCAGCGCCGCCGCCCCCTGACAGAGGCGGAGTTGGCCGCCATTCCGTGGCTGCGCGTGCTGGAGCCGCCCGAGCGTGAACGCGCCGTGGGCGACCTGCAGGTGGCCGAGGCCAGCCCCGGTGAATTTGTCTGCCGCATGGGCCGCCCGGTGACCTACTGGTTTGGTGTGGTGGACGGCCTCTTGAAGATGAGCACCGACAACGCCGAAGGCCAGACCATGACCTTCACCGGCGTGCCACCGGGCGGCTGGTTTGGTGAGGGCACGGCACTGAAACGCGAGGTCTACCGCTACAACATCCAGGCGCTGCGCAAGAGCCTGGTGGCGGGTCTGCATGTGGACACTTTCCACTGGCTGCTGGACCACTCCATCGGTTTCAACCGCTTTGTGATGAACCAGCTGAACGAACGCCTGGGCCAGTTCATCGCCGCACGCGAAATCGACCGCCTCAACAACCCCGACATCCGCGTCGCCCGCAGCCTGGCCGCGCTGTTCAACCCGGTGCTCTACCCCGGCGTGGGCGAGGTGCTGCGCATCACGCAGCAGGAGCTGGCGTACCTGGTGGGCCTGTCACGCCAGCGCGTGAACGAAGCGCTGACCAATCTGGCCGCGCAGGGCTCGATTCGCGTGGAATACGGCGGCCTGCGCATCCTCGATCCGCAGGCGCTGCGGTCGCAGGTGTTTACGCAGAAATGAGTGTTTTAGGGCTGTGGCCCTTTTGGAGATTGCGCGGGCAGCTATTGTTTTTATAGTAGATTGACTGGACTGCGCTGCATTTCAGGCCTCTGTGTGGGCAGGGCAGGTAGTCCGGGTATCCGTTCTCCGGCCCACGCTCGCGGGCGGATGTTTTGGGTTTGCTTGGGTTGGCTTGTCAACACCTTGGTTGGTACGCATGCTCTGCGGCAACCGCGAATGGGGCATGCGCCCGGATACCCGAACCACCTGCCTACTCACGACTGATCTGAGCGACAGAAATTTGAAATCAATCGACTGAGAGTATCCAATCTTCCGTGATACGACGAGAATCCAGCAATAAAGGTCATCCGCTTGGCACTGACCACAAAGCAACTTAAGGAGGTGCCCCATGGCAGATGAGAAATTGGAACAAATAGCGAAATCCGCGAATCCCCTTGTGTTCATTAGCCACGACACGCGTGACGCGGAGTTGGCAGAAGCATTTAGCAATCTGCTGAAAAGTGTTAGCGCAGGTGTCTTGAAATCCTTCCGGACGTCTGATAGGCGAGGGAATCAAGGTATTGAATACGGAGTGGAGTGGTATCCAGAAATAATCAAAAACATACAAGGCGCTTCCGACGTCGTATGTCTGCTGACCAAGCGCAGCGTTGATCGCCCCTGGATACTGTTTGAAGCGGGGATGGCCAAAGGGAAGTTAGATACACCGATCTTAGGAGTAGCGCTGGGCATCGAATTAAAAGATGCATCTTCAGGACCATTCGCCCAGTTTCAGAACTGCGGCGGTGACGAAGACTCTTTAACCAAATTAGTTTTTCAGCTTGTCAACAGGATTCCGAATTCGGAGCCAGACATAGACACCATTAAATTTCAAGTTGGCAAGTTCCGCCAAGCAGTTGCTGAAATTCTTAAACGGCTGGATGGAACATCAACCGATGGCGCTGCAAAGTCATCGGTGGATGTGAAGGAAATTGAAAACTCCTCCGCCAAGCTGTTCGAAGAAATAAAGATCATGTTTCAGGATTTGCCGTCCAGGATTGAAAGAGCAAGCCCTCCTGAAGGTAAGCGAAGAAAGCGCAGATTCCATCCTGGCATGCTGGAGGAAATGATCCATTTCTCAAAAGATCCAAAAACTGGAATAAAAATGGCGCTCAGTCTTTACAGAGAAAAGATGCCGTGGATTTACGATGAGGGCATCTCGCTACTTGGAAAGTTAGAGGCATCAAAAACTCCCGCAACAACAAAGCGCGTACTCCATGATTTTGAAGAGTTGTTGATGCGAAGCACTCGTAACCCATTTGTCGAAGAGTTCCTAATTCAAGATCAAGACGAGTTTGTTCTTCTAATGGAGCTTCCGCGGGTCATTCTGCGTAACCTCGAACACTTCATACTGTGATGCGTAATCGTTCGCTATGAGTGATTTCTCCTGTGCAAAACATTCTGAAGGCATATGGTGGAAGGCTCCAGTCGTGGTTGCCACAGAGCAGCCCCGCCAACCACCGCGTTAACGGACAAACCTAGACAAGCCCAAAACAGCCGCCCGCGAGCGTGAGCCGGAGAACGCGGGCCGCGCCGCCTGCCTTGCGCGATGTCAGCGCCCAACGGGCAAGTTAACTTCGAGCAGGTTTTGCTCTGCGTCGGGACACAGTTTTCAACTGCGGAGTAACTCCGCCCAACGATGCAAGACGCTTGCTAGCTTGCATATAGACCGCGTCCTGGTCCCGCCGACCCACAGCGATGACTACAACCACCAGGCGCTGGTCGATCACTTCGTAAACCAGGCGATACCCCGCATCGCGAAGTTTGATTTTGTAGGTGTTTTGCAGATCGCCATGTAGCCGGGCGGAGGGAACGTGCGGAGCGTTCAGGCGCTTGGCCAGTTGCTTCTTGAAAAGACTCTGGATAGAGCCATCGAGCTTGCGCCACTCCTTGAGCGCGGACTCGTCAAACTCAAGCTCATAGGGCTTCAAGTGTCACCTTGACCCGTTTGCCACCTTGCCGCTGCTTCACAATTTTGGTCAGCTCCGCGTCGTCAAGCCTGTCCAGCAAAGCCTCATAGGCTTTGGCCGAGAGCAGGTAAGCGGCGGGTTTGTTGTGGTTCAACACCGCAATGGGCGAATCACCCGCGTCTTCCAGAATGCCGCTGGGATTGCGCCGCAGGTCCGTCATGCTGACCGTCGTTTGGGCATAGATTGCGTGGGTTGCTGCCATGGTAATTAGTGCTTTATTTAGTGCATTATTATGGGCAATTCAGGCATTGTCCAGCATCAGAGCTTGCACACAACCCCATGCGGCGGGGTGATCGGGGCAGATTGCCCAGCTATCAGCTCTCCAGGCCGCACCCCCACCATTGGTATTTGGGCATCAAATAGGCCTCTAGCCATTACAGAGCATGCGCAGTCAGCTATTTTTTTGATAGCAATTAGTGGAAACCAAGGCCGTATGGCAATGCGTCCCTACTTTGTGGCGCAATGCCAAACGACACGAAAAATGTACGTCCAAGTGTGTAAAGTCACACCCAACAGAACATACAAACGGGGATGGATATGGCCGATAACTTGCGCAAGTTGCTGCTCGGAATTTTCTGGAGCTCCGCCTTGGCCAGCCAACTCGCAGCACAGGAGTTGCCGGTCGTCACAATGCAGTATTACGAGCGCAAGCCGTTTCACTACACATCGGAAACCGGCAAAGTGGTCGGCCTAGTGGTGGCGCCTACGGAACAGGCGTTCGCCAAGATCGGCATCCCCGTCAAATGGCAGTTGGTCCCCGCCAACCGCATTCTGGATACGCTCAAACGGGACGAATCCCCTCTGTGCTCGCCCGGCTGGTACAAAAATCCGGAGCGCATGGAATACGCGCAGTTCTCGGAGCCGATTTACCGTGACAAGCCGCTGGTGGGTTTGGGCAATGCCGACTTTCCCGTCAAGCAGGGCATTACCGCCAAGGAGCTGTTTGCCCGCCCGGAAACCCGTTTGCTGATCAAACAAAATTTCTCGCAAGGCGCCTACATGGACAAGATCATTGCCGGCATGCCCACTGCGCAAGTGCAGGCGGTACCCGTCGATGTGACCAACCTCGTCCAGATGATCCACGCACGACGGGCAGACCTGATTGTCACCACCCAGGAAGAGGTTGAAATCTACGTGGAGCAGGCGGCGCTCAAGCTGAAGGACTTTCGCGTGCTGGTGTTCCCGGATGTACCTGCGGTAGAGAAGCGATACATCCTGTGCAGCAAATCTGTGCCAGCCAGTCTGATGGCAAAGCTCAACAAGGCGATAGGCACGAAGCCTCTTTGAGGCAGGGCTACGGCGTACCCGCCAGACACTGGCGCAGCCACGCCATGGCCTCTTCCTGATTGCTGAAGTTGCGCATGGGGATGCCGACTTCTGCATAGGCGGCGGCGTAGGTTTTTTCCATCCACTCAAAACCTTCCACCGGCCCATCCGGCACCCACGCCACAGCGGTGAGCCGGGGGCGGCCGTCGTAGGCTTCGTGCAGGCCGGCGCGGAAAGCGTCCAGGCAGTCGGGGGCCATCATCACGCTGGTGCGCAACACGGTCATCAGGCATTGGGGGGTGGTGATGGGATTTGCAGCCAGCAGCGCAAGCCGGGCCCGGTTGTGCGCCAGGATGCCTTCCAGATTGAAGGGGCCCGTGGTGTGGGCGATGACGATTTCTCCCAATGTCTCAAACTCGGTGTGTCCGTGCGGAGGGAAGCTGCCTGCGGCAAGTTCGGCCGATTTGATTTTGGGGTTCATCGTGTGCCAGTGTAGGGTCAAAAACGCGTGGCCGGACGCGCACGCACGGTTGCTGCACGCACCTGCAGCGGGCCACGCGGCGGCCCCTCCAATCCGCGTCACCAGCGTCTATTTCGGAAGTGGCCGGTTTTCTGGCGCATTTCTGGGTTTAAACACCCCCAAAACCGCGAAATTCACCCGAATGGGGGATAGGAAAAACCCGCAGGTGCCGATAAAGTGTTTGGCAATCCAGCCCGTGGCAGGCTGGGTACGCACCGTGTCATCCACAGCAACGGAAACGGAACAATGAGTACCTGCGGGTTTTTGATGGTCTTTGTCGGCTTGATATTCGCCCTGGGCTGCCTGATGACAGCCCCCTGGTTTCATCTGGCCGTGCCCGTTTCCTTCGTGGGTGTTGCGGTGACCGCAGCCGGCCTGGCGCTGCTGCGCAGCGGCGAGCGGCGCCGATAAATTTCACCGGACATAAAAAAACCACCCAAGCGCGCCATGCGCCCCTGGGTGGCTGGTGTTTCAGGCGACTTGACGCCGCTTAATTAAAACGTTTCCCAGTCTTCATCACCACCCTTGGCGGGTGCGGGCGCCTTGGGCGTGGGCTTGCTGCTGCCCAGCTGCGGCAGGGGTTTGGTCGTTGGTTTCGCAACGGGTTTGGCCGGTGCTTTGAGGGCGCTGGGCTGCGGCTTCTTGAAGGCGGGCTTGGGGGCAGAAAAGGTGCTGGTTGCAGCGGATGCTTTGTAGGGCTGCGCGGCCGGTGTGGCGCGGTGCTCTCCGGGGGCCAATTTGAAGGTGGCAACCACTTGCACCAGCTCGTTGGCCTGGCCCTTGAGGCTGGAGGCAGCGGCGGCCATCTCTTCCACCAGCGCTGCGTTCTGCTGCGTGGCTTGGTCCATTTGGGTCACAGCTTCGCCGACTTGTGCGACTCCTGTGGCCTGTTCGTTGCTGGCTGCGCTGATCTCGCCCATGATGTCGGTGACACGTTTGATGCTGCTGACCACCTCGGTCATGGTCACACCGGCTTTGTCAACCAGACTGGTGCCTTGCTCCACGCGGTCCACGCTGGCGCTGATCAGGGTCTTGATCTCCTTGGCGGCTTCAGCGCTGCGGCCGGCCAGGCTGCGCACTTCAGAGGCCACCACGGCAAAACCGCGGCCCTGTTCACCGGCCCGGGCGGCTTCGACGGCCGCATTCAGCGCCAGGATGTTGGTCTGGAAGGCAATGCCGTCGATCACACTGATGATGTCGCTGATCTTGCGGCTGGCTTCGTTGATGCCCTTCATGGTCTCAACCACCTGGCCCACCACTTCACCGCCCTGGATGGCGACGGTGGATGCGCTCATGGCCAACTGGTTGGCTTGGCGCGCGTTGTCCGCGTTTTGCTTGACGGTGGAGCTGAGCTCTTCCATGGACGCAGCGGTTTCTTCCAGCGCACTGGCTTGTTGCTCTGTGCGGGCGCTCAGGTCGTTGTTGCCTTGGGCGATTTCGGAACTGGCGGTGGCGACCGATTCGGAGCCCGTGCGCACGTTGGCGACGACGCGGGCCAGACTGGTGCGCATGCCTTCCATGGCTTGCAGCAGTTGCGCGGGTTCGTCTTTGCCATCGGATTGCAGTGCGGTAGTCAGGTTGCCTTCGGCGAAGTCATGCGCGGCCGTCACGGCAGAAGCCAGAGGGCGGGTGATGGAGCGTGTCAACATCACGGCCAACACGGCGCCCAACAGGATGGCAATGCCACCCAGCAGCGCCAAGCGCATCTTGCCGCTGGCCGCATCTGCGGCAATGCTGGCATTCATGTCGTCAATGCTGGCGCGCTGGAAGTCCAGCACAGCTTTCAGCGCAGCGACATAGGCGGGGCCGACGACGGCAAACTGGGTGTCGTAAATGCGGGTGGCTTCCTCGTGGTTGCCGGCACGCTTGGCCGCCATCATCGGGTCGCGGGCGCCCAGGTAGGCGGTGCGTGCAGCGTTGAATTTCTCCAGCAGCGGCTTTTCACCGTCGGTCACCGGCAACTCCGCCAGCGCCTTGACGATTTCATTGCCACGGGCAGTAGAGGCCTTGGCTTCATCGCTGAACAGCGCTTCCAGTGAGGCGTCGGCACTCTTGGCAATGGCCTTGCCGCGGGTGACACCCACCGCCACGTTGCGCAGTTGCTCGTCCAGCAGCCGCTCCTTGGCCAGCGGTGTGGCCATCATTTCCTTGACGGCCGCCGAGGTGCTCTCCAGCCGCCAGATGCTGACCAGCAGCATGGTCGCCAACAACAGCAGGATGACTGCAAAACTGGCCCCCAATCGAGTTCCAACGCGCACATTATTCAGTTTCATCAGATTTCCTTACTGATTTGTTTATGACAATTTCAAATACCTGGAGCTGTTCAGACGCTCGCGGGCAACAGCTCAAATGTAGCCACTACCTTCACCAGCTCCTGCGCCTGCGACTTCAAGCTGGAGGCTGCCGCCGCCATTTCTTCCACCAGTGCCGCATTTTGCTGTGTCACTTGGTCCATCTGCGAAACCGCTTCACCAATCTGTTCAACACCCTGGCTTTGTTCCGTGCTGGCAGCACTGATCTCCCCCATGATATCGGTCACCCGTTGGATGGCACCGACCACTTCGCTCATGGTCATTCCAGCCTGGTCTACCAGCGCACTGCCAGACTCTACTCTCTCTACGCTGGCGTTGATGAGTAATTTGATCTCTTTGGCAGCCTCGGCGCTGCGCCCGGCCAGGGAGCGTACCTCTGCGGCCACCACGGCAAAGCCACGGCCTTGTTCGCCCGCCCGCGCGGCTTCCACTGCGGCGTTCAACGCCAGGATGTTGGTCTGGAAGGCAATGCCGTCGATGACGCTGATGATGTCGCTGATCTTGCGGCTGGATTCGTTGATGCCCTTCATGGTCTCGACGACCTGGCCCACCACCTGGCCGCCTTGAATGGCCACCGTGGATGCGCTTTGTGCCAGTTGGTTGGCCTGACGGGCGTTGTCGGCGTTTTGTGTGACGGTGGAACTCAGTTCTTCCATGGAGGCGGCGGTTTCTTCGAGCGCACTGGCTTGTTCCTCCGTGCGCCCGGAGAGGTCGTTATTGCCCTGAGCAATCTGTGCGCTGGCAGCGGCTACGGCTTCGGAGCCTGCACGCACCGAGGACACCACCTTGGACAGACTCTCTTGCATGACTTTGAGTTGTGCCAGCATGCTGCTGCGGTCACCCGCCTTCAGGTGGATGGTGGTTGCCAGATTGCCATTGGCCACGCTTTGGGCCAGTTGTGCGGCGTCGCTCGGCTCTCCGCCCAACTGGTGGGTGATGGAACGTGTCACCCACCACGCCAGCACGATGGCCAGCGCCACGCTCAAGGCATTGGCCGACAGCAGCACAGTGCGCGCCTGTATGTAGTTGGCTTCTGCATCGTGGTATTGCGCCAAGCTGGTGGCTTCCTGCAAAGCAATGTTGTCGTCCAGCGCCTCCTGCCACGCGGTCACGGCTGGGCCGGCAGAAGCCATCAGCAATTCGCGCGCCTGTGTTTCATTTCCGCCCGTCAGCGCCAACTGGATCACTTTGTCATTCAGGGGCCGGGCGACTTTGCTGGCCTCCGAGATTTTGAGGCGGTTGGCCTTGCCCTTTTCACTGGCCGGAAAGGCTTCCAGCGCGGTCCATGCCGCGTCGTATTCCGCGCGCGCCTGGGTGATCTTGCGCATTTCCTGCTCACGGTCGGCCTTGTTGTCGAGCAGGATCACCGTTCGCATCACACGCGAAACAATATGCACGGCTTCGGCCATGTCCTGGTTGAGCTTGGTCTTGACGTTATTGACCTGCACCACTTCCTGCAGGTTGTTCTGGATATCCGACAGCTTGACGATGGCCAGCGCGGCAGAAATGATCGCCACCGCGACTACCAGACTGAAGGCCAGGCCCAGTCGGCTGGAGACCCGCATCGTATTGAAATTCATGTTGTTCCCTTGGGCATTTAGTGTTGTTATTGCAAAACTTCAGCTGGCACTGCAGTGGTACTGCTGATGAGCAGCTTCTCGATATCCAGAAGAATCAAAGTGCGGTCGTCCAGGGACCCAATCGCTAGAACGTGCTCGGTGCTGATGGCGGAAGCGAACTGGGGCGCCGGGTGCAGGTTGTCCGGCTCAAAGGTGATCACGTCGGACACGCCGTCCACCACAATCCCCATGACGTGTTCGCCCACATTGAGAACGATGACCACGGTGAAACCGTCATACACCACATGTTCCATGGAAAACATCAAGCGCATGTCGATGATGGGCACGATCACGCCACGCAGGTTGATCACCCCTTTGATAAAGGGCTGTGCGTTAGCCATGCGCGTGGGCGGGTCGTAGGAGCGAATTTCCTGCACGCGCAGGATGTCGATGCAGTACTCCTCCTCTCCGAGCTTGAAGGCCAGGAACTCGGATTTCGACAAGGGCGAGCCATCGGTGCCAGCGGCTGGCGTGGCGGTGACGCCACTGGTGGATAGAGGGTTCAGATTCACAGGATTTCCTTCAGGGTGGGAGGTGAAAAGTTGCAAGGTCTCTCAAACGCAGCAGAAGAAGCGCAGCGCCCTTGCTGCACCGTGTACACATCCAAAATCCCCTGCGATCAGCGCCAACGGCGGGTTGCCGTTCAGCAGGGTGTTGGGTTCGACAAACCATTTCGCCAAATCCCAACCATCCAGTGCGGCAGACAGTTCATCAATCAGGATTTGCACGTCGGGCCGCACGCTCTGGCTGCCCGCTTCGAACTGGAAGAAAGGCAACCAGATTTCCTCGCGCCACACAAAACTCACCACACGCCGCGTGGCGATATTTCGGGCTAGCTGCAGGTAGTCCGTGGCGGTGGGCTTCGCGGCCATATCTCCGCCCCGCACCAGCCCGGCTGTAGCGCGATAGGCAGACAACAGATGCAAGAAATCTTCATCGCGCAGCGCGTCGACGGGCTGTGTCACGCTGGGCCGGATGCGCTGCGCAGCCCCTTGCGGGCATGCATGCGGGAAAACGGAAGCCTGTCGCATAGGTCACCTTTGGGTGGGCTGGTGACTGCATATTGCGCACGCTCCGTTTCACCGATATTTCAGCCTTTCTGCGCTTTATTTCACTTGTAGGCGTGAATTCGGTGCCGCGCGGGCATGGCGGCATGGTCTCCTGCCACAGAGAAGCAGGCTCCTCGCCCCGCGCGTCCAGCGGCGGTTGATTACAGATGTAATCTGCAGCCCAGACCTGAAATCGATGCGGAATAAACGTCAGCGCTAATGAATGAGGACAGCGCGCCTGACGCTTGACACGAGTTGGACTATGACGAAAATTGTGGTGATTGAAGAGGATTTGGCCATGCAGGCCTTGCTGATTGAGTGGCTGGACTCTGCAGGTTATGTTGTCGAAAGCTGTGATCTGGCGCACATACCCACCCAAACTGCACTGATTGTTGCCAGCGTGATGAACCTGCGCGGCCTGGGTGCCATCGAACTCAAGGCCTTGCGCAGGAAATTTCCGGGCATTCCGGTGGTAGCGCTTTCCGGGCAACTGGGGCGCAGCCTTTCGCGCCGCTCCGAAACGGCAAAGTCGCTCGGTGTAGAGGCTTTGCTGGCAAAACCACTGTCCAGCACTGAACTCTTAGACGCTGTGTCAAAAGCACTCGCACATGCCCACTAGAACCCAAGGCGGCCAACACTTGCGCCTGCGCATCATCGCGATCGGCGCGCTGGTCATTTCTGCGCTGGTGGGCTCGGCGGTTTACGACAGTTGGCAGTTGCATGAGCAACTGAAGGCCTGGAACTACCGGGCGCTGGGCAATCTGGCGCGGGCCCTGTCCAGCGAAGCCAACCGCAATTTCCAAAGCGTGGACCTGCTGCTGATGGATACCGCCGTCTGGTACCAGGATGCAGCACTCAAAGCGACACCCACCGAGATCGAACAGGCGCTCTCCGCACGCGTCACTGGTTTGGGCCAGGTGAGTGTGCTGACCATTGTGGATGCCCAGGGGATGCAGAGGTATCGCTCACGGGATACGGGGAGACCTCTGACCAATGTGGCGGACCGCCCGTATTTCACAACACAGCGGGACGCTCAATTCAGTGGCCTATACATCAATGAGCCCATCGTCACCCGCTCGGAGGCGCTCCCTGCACTCGTCATGTCGCGGCGACTCAACGACGCCAAAGGCGGCTTTGCCGGAGTAGTCACCGCCATCGTGACCCTGGATGAGTTTCGGGACATGTACTCGACCTTCCAGATGAACGAAGGCAGCTCGCTGCTGCTAACACTGGACGATGGAACCCTGGTGGCGCGCAATCCCGTCATTCCGGGGTTGAAGAACGATGCAAAATTTCCGGAACTCGCACTCTTCAAAAGCGGTGATGCGGTCGACCGCGTCATCAGCCCCCTGGACGGCAGAGCCAAATTTGTCGCCGCATTGCCCGTCGGCAACCACCCACTGATCATTGCCATCACGCGCGACGAAGCGGATGCACTGGCGCCCTGGGTAACGGAGATGCGCAGCGCGGCGATCCGTACCACCTTGTTGTCACTCCTCATCATCTTCACGATCCATGGGCTGCTGCGCCAGCTTCGTAAAGTTTCGCTTGGCGAACAGGCGCTGCGAGAGAGTGAGGAGCGTTACGCCATGACCATGGACGCGGCCAATAGCGGACACGCAGAATGGAACATCAAGAGCGATAGCATTTTTCTGTCGGAAAAGTGGCGCACGCTGCACGGACTGGCAACCGGCGAACCCATATCCACCATTCGTGAACTCATTGCCGCCGTCCCGATGCACGAAGAGGATCGCCTCCCAACCAAGGAGGCGCTCGACGAGCACCTGGCCGGAAAATCCCGTTGCATCGAGGTGGAGTACCGGGTGCTCCATGCAGACAATAAATGGCGCTGGATCCATGCGCGAGCCAAAAGTCTTATGGACGCGCAGAACAGGCCACTGCGCATCTACTGCGCCGTGGCAGACGTCACAGAACGGCATGAGGCGCTGGCAGCCAAACTGGAACTGGAAAGACGCCTGCAACAAACCCAGCGCCTTGAGTCCCTGGGCACGCTGGCGGGCGGGATCGCCCATGACTTCAACAACATCCTGGGGGCAATTCTGGGTTTTGGCGAAATGGCGCATCAGAAGGCACCGCCCGGTACCGACATGCATCGGCACCTGAGCCGCGTCATGCAAGCGGGAGACCGTGCCCGCCTGTTGGTGCGGCGAATATTGGACTTCAGCCGCAGCGGCGTGGCGGACCACACACCGGTTCACATCCAGTCCGTGGTGGAGGAGGCTGTCTCCATGCTCTCGCCCGTTATTCCAGTGGGTGTCCGCTTGCGCAGCGAACTGGCGGCCGGAAATGCGGCCGTGATGGGTGACGCCACCCAGCTCTACCAGGTGGCCACTAACCTGTGCACCAATGCGCTGCAAGCCGTGGGAGACGCGGGTGCCATCACCGTGCGGCTGTATCACCAGGACGTGGCAGCAGACAAGGCGCTGGTGCTGGGCAGCCTCTCCGTCGGCGCCTATGTCTGTCTGGAGATTACGGACACCGGCCCTGGGATGGCGCCGCATGTGCTGCAGTCCATGTTTAACCCGTTTTTCACCACAAAAAAAGGGAACGAAGGTACGGGCCTGGGCCTGTCCGTGGTGCACGGTGTTGTGGCGGACCACGGCGGTGCGATTGACGTGGCATCGGCGCTCGGCAAAGGCACGACCATGTACATCTGGCTACCGATCGAGGGAAGCGGTGTACCCCACTTTCCGCCATCCCCCTTGCGCCTCACTCAGGGCCAGGGGCAGACCGTCATGGTGGTGGACGACGAAGCCGCCTTGGTGGAACTTACCGAAGAGCTGTTGGCCAGCCTGGGCTACGAGCCCGTCGGCTTCAGCAACGCCGAAGCCGCCCTGGCGGCTTTCCAGGCCAGCCCCAACGGATTTGATGCCGTGTTGAGCGACGAGATGTTGCCAGGCATGTCAGGGAGCGAACTGGCGGCACGGTTGCGCGCCCTCCGCGCAACCGTGCCTATCATTCTCATGAGTGGAAAAATCACACCCGATCTGGAAGCAGGTGTACGCGACGGCGGAATAGACCTGCTCCTGCACAAACCGCTGCAGTTGGGGGAAATCGCCGATGCGCTGCAGCGCGTGGTGGCGGTGAACGCGCGGGACGGCGATGTTACATTCGCCAAGGAAAATTAACAGCCCCCTGACACGTGCCTGTCGCCCTATTTCTTTCGATCCCATGAAGCCACACATTCTTGTCGTTGACGATGACCCCGCCTTGCGGGAACTGCTGGAGGAATACCTCGGCGACAACGAGCTGCGGGTCACTGCAGTGGCCAACGGGGATGCGATGAAGAAGGCGCTGGATGAATCTGTCGTCGACCTGGTGGTGATAGATCTGCGCCTGAATGGCGAAGATGGCATGCAACTGGCCCGCGGACTGCGTGAAAAAAGTGCGATCCCGGTCATCATCATCACAGGAAGGCAGGAAGAAGCGGACCGCGTCATGGGCCTGGAGATGGCCGCCGACGATTACGTCACCAAACCCTTCAGCAACCGTGAACTGCTGGCCAGAATACGCGCGGTGTTGCGCCGCTACCAGCTCAATCCGACGGAGCTCTCCCATGCCACTTCCGAGACCAAACGGCGGGCCTATCGCTTCGCAGGCTGGGAGTTGAACGTGCTGTTGCGGCGGCTCACCACCCCCAACGGGGAACGCGTGGAATTGAGCAACGGCGAGTTCAATCTACTGCTGGCATTCTGTGAAGCACCACGGCGGGTCTTGTCCAGAGACCGGCTTCTGGAACTGTCGCGTTTGCACGGTGCAGAAGTCTATGACCGCTCCATTGATGTTTCGATACTGAGGCTGCGCAGAAAAATTGAGGAGAACGCCGCTGAGCCCCGCTACATCAAGACGGAACGGGGTGCTGGCTACCTTTTCGATACCGATGTCGACATTCTGAGTTGATGGCGGAAGTGCAACAACCGGTGTGCCGCGGGGCAACCGGCCGCTGCTTCAGTGGACCTGATCCAGACCCTGCGTGTTTAGCAGCGCTGTAATCCTCTCGGCCGAACAAGGCGGGGCGTAGAGGTACCCCTGAAAACTGTCACAGTGGCTTTGCGCCAGGAACGTGTGCTGGGCTTCCGTTTCAACCCCTTCGGCCACCACGAGCATGCCCAGGCTGTGTGCCAGGCCCACAATGGCTTTGGCAATCGTGGCATCACTCGTGTGGGTGAGCGCCTCACGGATGAAGGACTGGTCGATCTTGAGCTGGTCCAACGGAAGCCGCTTCAAATAACTGAGCGACGAATACCCGGTCCCGAAATCGTCCAGTGAGAAGCCCACGCCCATCGCCTTGAGGTCGTTCATTTTTTCGATGACGTCTTCGGTGTCGCTGAACAACATGCTCTCGGTCAACTCAAACCGCAGCCGGAAGGGATTGGCGCCACTGCTGCTCAGCACGGAGATGACCTGCCCCACAAAGTCGGGCTGGCGCATCTGCCGGGCACTGATGTTGACCGAGACCGTCAAGCGCCTGGACTCTGGCCGCGCGCCCCACAGACGGATCTGCTCGCAGGCCTGCTCCATGACCCATTGGCCGATTTGCAGGATCAACCCGGACTTCTCGGCCAGCGGAATGAACTCTGCGGGCGACACCGGTCCGTGGCGTGGATGGTTCCAGCGCACCAGCGCTTCCACGCCGGTCATGGTTCTGTCGGCATCCACAATCGGCTGGTAGTGCAAGTGCAGTTCGTTGCGGGCAATGGCGCCCCGCAAGTCCCGCTCAAGCGCCACACTGGCGGCCGCCTGCGTCTGCATCTGCGGACTGAACAGGCGCAGTGCGTTGCGCCCGGCGGCCTTGGCCTCGTACATGGCCAGATCAGCCTGTTTCATCAGGTCATCAATGCTCTCGGTGTCCGCACCGAACATGGCAACGCCGACACTGGGCGTGCTGTACACCTCATGGCCGCTCAGCAGGTAAGGCGTGGACAGGCGCTGCACAATGTTCTGGCCGATCTGCTCCGCACGTTCGCTCACTGAGGAATCACTCGCACCCAGCTCTTCCAGAAGGACGACAAATTCATCGCCACCCAAGCGTGCCACTGTGTCGGTCTTACGGGTCACTTCCAGCAAACGCGCGGCCACCTGGGCCAGCAGCAGATCGCCCTTGTCATGTCCCAGTGTGTCGTTCAGGTCCTTGAAATTGTCGAGGTCTATAAACATGATTGCACCGGCTTGGCGGTTTCTGTGGGACAGATTGACCGCACGGCTGATCCTGTCCATCAGCAGGCGCCGATTGGGCAGCCCGGTCAAACCGTCGTAGAACGCAAGCTGCTGTATCTCACTCTCATGGCGCTTGGATGCGCTGATGTCCGCGCGGGTACCCAGTATGCGCACAGGCCGACCCTGCCTGTCCCGTTCAACAATTTTTCCCCGCGCCTGAACCCAGACCCAGCACCCGTTGACATGGCGCAGGCGGTACTCCGCTTCGTAACGCGGCGTTTCGCCGCTCAGGTGCCGATCGAACGCCAGCACGACATTGTCCAGGTCATCCGGGTGGATTTCATCCCGCCAGTTGAGGATCGTCCGGGGCTGGCCATCCACGTGGCCCAGAATGCTTGCAGCGCGTTCATCGACCTGCAGCAGCCCGCTGGGCAAGGCCTGGTCCCACAAGCCCAGACGCGCACCCGCCAGCGCAAGCTCCATGCGTTCAGCATTTTCGGCAGCATCCTTGGCCCGTTTTTCCGTCAGTACGGACAGGGAGCGGCGCTTCACCTGCAACAACCATATGCTGGGGCCTACGATCAGGACAAACACACACCAGAGCGATGCCAATTCGATGGCCAGACGAATCCACGGTTTGCTGATCTCCTGGTAGCTTCTGCTGACGGCAACAACCAGCTCTTTGTCCAGATTGGCCTGCGTCGCATCAATGGTGCGCTGGACAACCATCCTGCTGTCGTCCGGCACAACACTCAGGCCTGGGATGGCTGCACCAGGCCGCAGTGAAGGCGGTACAAAAAGCACCACAAACCCATCGCGTTGTGAAATGGAGCTCCACATATCCGGCGCGTAGATGACCGACTGCATCACCACATCGAAATAGGCCGGGTTGAGAATGGCGGTTGCCACGCCGGGGGTGTCGCCCGGGGGGGATTCCACCTTCATGGACAACTTGATATTGGAAGTGCCCGGTGTGTTCTCGTAGGGGCGCGAGACATAGACAGTCCCGGCATCCCGCATCTTGCTGATGCTGCGCAGAAAATCGGCGTCGTCGAGGTGGCTGTCCTGCATCTCGTCGCTGGATTGGAGGATGTGCCCATTTTTGTCGAGCAGTGCGAGTGCGCGCACCCCGGGCATCGCGTTACGCAGCGCCTGGATGGACAGGCCGGTTGCACCAGGACTATTTTCCAGATGGGCCTTGCGTATGCTGTCCAGCGCACTGCGCACGCCGGCCAGTTGGCGGCGCAGGTTCTCGTCAACGATCCGCGCTTGGGCTTCAAGACGGTTGTGTTCGTTCTTCAGAATGAAGTTGCGCTCCGAGAGGACCGCAAAAACACTGAGTGCACAACCAAGCAGGACGACTGCGGCAAACGCGAGCCACTCCGCAGATTCTCTGGAAACAGGCTTTTGGAACTTCATGGAACGCCCCCGATCAATGGCTGTCATACAAAGCGCCGAAAACCGCCTTTGCGTATGACAGGTGGAATGTGAGCGCTAGAGGTTTCGTGCCTATTACGGGGTAGCCGGGAAATATTTCAAGTGCAATATCTTGGAGTGCACGCCCCTACCGCCACATACGCACACCCAGGGCCGCCAGCGATGCAGCAGTGGCGAGCAGCATCACCGCAGCCCAGCCCCATTGCGCCAGCAGCAGGCTGCCCAGCGCAGCGCCTGTCGCCATGCCGATGAACATGCCCACCATCAGCACGGCATTGAGTCGGCTGCGCGCGGCGGGTTCAATGCCGTACACGATGGTCTGGTGCGCAATCAGCGCGGCCTGCACGCCCAGATCAAACCCGACCGCACACACCACCAGCAGGACCAATTGGGCTTGCGGTGGAACCAGTTGGGCCAACACCAGCGCTGCGAACGACACCATGGCCAGACCCGCACCCAGACGTGTCACCAATTCCGGGCCACGTTTGTCGGCCAATCGCCCCGCCAGCGGCGCGGCCAACGCGCCAGCAGCACCGGCCAAGCCAAATGCACCAGCGGCTGTGCTGCCCAGCTGAAATTCCGAATGCAGCATCACGGCCAGCGTGGACCAGAAGGCGCTGAACCCGACGGACAACAAGCCCTGGGCCAAAGCCGCGCGGCGCAAGCCGGCATGCTGTTGCCACAGCTTGCCCAGAGACCCCAGCAAGGCGCCATAGGCCAGTTGGGTAGTGGGCTTGAAGCTCGGCAGGCCACGCCAGGCCGCTGCCCCAATGACAGCCACGCTGGCGGCGGCGGCGATAAACATGGTGCGCCAGTTGAAGTGTTCTGCGACAAAACCACTGACCACGCGTGACAGCAAAATGCCCAGCAACAGCCCGGTCATCACCGTGCCCACCACCTTGCCGCGGTGTGCTTCTGGCGCAAGCGTTGCGGCGGCGGGGACGATGTCCTGGGCCATCGTGGCTGTCATGCCGATCGCCAGACTGGCCACCAGCAACACGTGAATAGACGGTGCCACCGCCGCCAGCAGCAACGCCATGACCAGCAGCGCGGCCTTGCCCAGAATGATGCGGCGGCGGTCAAACCGGTCCCCCAGCGGCGCCAGCAGCAAGATACCCAGCGCGTAACCCAACTGTGTGAGCGTGGGCACCCAACCGGCTTCGCGGGTTGACGCGCCGATGTCTGCACCCAGCACCGCCAGCATGGGCTGGCTGTAGTACAGCGAGGCCACACTCAAGCCGGCACCGGCTGCGAGCAAAAACACCAGCGGCCTGGAGAGTCCGGGCCCTGCCGGTGCGGCGGCCGATGGCGCACTGCGGCCATCATTCGTTGTATGCATGCTGGGAATGGAATTCATCTTGAACTTTCGTGAGTTAGTGGATGAATTCTGCAATTCCATAAGGGAACCGTGTAGTAGCAAGCCACACATATTTGTTATACATTTAACGCATGACAAAATCAGCGCCACGCCCTTTGACGAAGTCCCCGCTCACCCCGCTGACTGACCCTCTGGCAGCAGATTTCGGGGTGACTTTGCAACTGATGGCCACGTTTGTGCGTATCGTGGAAGCGGGCAGCCTCTCTGCCGCGGCGGTCCAGATGAACGCCACACAACCCACCGTCAGCCGGCGCTTGCAAGCACTAGAGCGACTGCTGAGCGTGCGCCTGCTGCAGCGCTCCACCCACGGCATGCGGCTCACGGTAGACGGCGAGCGCTGCCTGGAGCGCGCGCGCGACTTACTGGCCAGTTGGGCTGCGTTTGAAGCCGATCTGCGCGGCACCCAACAGGAGCCGCAAGGCAAGCTGCGCATCGCCGTGCCACACGCTTTTGGCCAGGAGAAATTTGTAGCGCCGCTGGCCCGCTATCTGGCAGCGCACCCGCGCGTGACGGTGGAATGGCTGCTACGCGACGAGGTGCATGACTACATCACCGCAGGCATTGATTGCGCCATCCAGGTGGGCGAACCCACCGACCCAGGCATTGTGGCCATCAAGCTGGCAGAAGTCCCGCGTTACGTGGTGGCAGCGCCGTCGGTGCTGGGCGGCAAGACACCCCGACATGCGGCAGACCTGGCGGCGTTGCCCTGGCTAGCCTTGAAAACCTACTACCGCAATGAAGTGGCACTCACACACCTGGCCACCGGGGAGACGACGCGGTTTGCCATTCGCCCGCGTGTCAGTACCGACAGCCTGTACGCCATGCGCAGCGCAGCCCTACTGGGTCTGGGTGCCTGTGTGGGCTCGGCATGGCTGCTCGCTGACGACATTGCCACAGGTAACCTCGTGCACCTCACGCCGCAATGGCAGGCGGCCGCACTGCCGGTGTACCTGACCTATCCGCATGCGCAGTTTTATCCGTCCAGGTTGCTGCGCTTCGTGGCCATGATGCGGGAGGCCATTCCCGCCGCCATTTAGCGTTGAGACCGGCAAGCGGCCCTTGGCAGTGCCGCGGCTAGGAAAACACCACGGGGTCTATCGTGGCCATGGCACGAAAAGCCGGCTTGGCGAACAAATAGCCTTGCATGAGGTGGATGCCAGCATCCCGCAGGAAATCGCGCTCCCCCACCGTTTCAATGCCTTCTGCGATGACTTTGATCTCCATCTCTTTGCACAGTTGCACGAGGCTGCGCACGATGGCCTGGCGTGGCCTGTCGGTATCGACATTGCGAATCAGGTCCATATCAATCTTGATGATGTCCGGCTGAAAGTCGGACAACAACTTCATGCCTGCGTAACCGGCACCAAAGTCGTCGATGGCGGTTTTGAAGCCACAACGCTTGTACTCACGCAGAATTTCCGCAAACCAGGGTCCGTCGTCGACCCGTTCGCCTTCCGTGACTTCGAAGATGATGCGCTCCACGGGAAACCCGTGCGTGCGTGCAGCCGCCAGCGTCGTGCGTATGCAGAGTTCCGGCTTGTAGATGGCGTTGGGCAGGAAGTTGATAGAGATGTATTCCTCGATACCCAACTGGCTGGCGCCCTTGATCGCTTTGACCCGGCAGGCCTGATCAAAGCGGTAGCGATTTTGCTCATTGACCTTGGACAGCACGGACAGTGCCCCCTCGCCGGCCGGCCCACGCACCAGGGCCTCATGGGCAAATACCTTCCTGGTCGTGATATCCACGATGGGCTGGTAGGCATATTCAAAATCGAAGCCCACGCGTTCGGCCTTGCCGCAATCCTCGCAATCGCGTTCTGTACCAACCAATGGTGAGAAGCCAATAGGAAAGGTGGGGTTGACGCTCACAGGGCTGGCGGCTTTTTTGATCAGCATGTTGACTCTCTATCTTTCAGATTGCGCGTGCACTTGCCATCATTGGAATACGCTGACAGTATGCACAAGCGCCTTGGACTTGTCTTGCAACGTCCCGGCGACGGAAGCCATTTCCTCTACCAGCGCCGCATTTTGTTGCGTGGCCAAATCAATGTCTGCAACAGCGTTGCCTACCTCTGCAACACGCGACACCTGTTGGGAACTGGCCGTACTGATCGCGTGCACGATGTCCGCTACGCGGCCAATACTGCCCACGACTTCCGTCATCGTGCTGCCCGCCTGTGCCACCAGATGCGCACCCATTTCGACACGTTGCACGCTGTCGCCAATCAGATTTTTGATTTCTTTGGCCGCTTGTGCGCTTCGCCCCGCGAGGCTGCGCACCTCGCTGGCGACCACCGCAAATCCACGCCCTTGTTCACCCGCACGTGCAGCTTCCACGGCGGCATTGAGCGCAAGAATATTGGTCTGAAAGGCGATGCCATCAATCACACCAATGATGTCGGAAATCTTGCGTGAGGAGGCATTGATGCCTTGCATCGTGTCGACCACCTGGGCGACCACCCGACCTCCGTCTTGCGCCACGGCTCTGGCCTGCGACGCGAGTTCACTGGCTTGCTTGGCATGCGCTGTCGACTGGCTCACTGTCTCGCTCAATTCAGCCATCTGCGCAGCCACCTGCTGCACATTGCTGGCCGTCTGCTCGGTCCGGTCGCTCAAGTCCTGATTGCCACTCGCGATCTCGGCGCAAGATACATCGACAGCCGAGGCGCTCGCACGAACGCTGGCAACCACGGCCCCCATTCGCTCCAACGTCGCCTTCAGGGCTTGGCCGCCCGGCGTGGCCGTTGGTATGGCGGCAACACCCAAAACGATCGTCTCTTGTTGGTTGACCGCAGCGACAAGTCGGCTGAGCTCTTCGCCTTCGCGGGCGAAACGGCTCATCTGAACGGCCAGCACAACTTCCACACCGGACTGAATGACCACATAGACCGCATGCAAAACGATGCGCAAGAAGTCGGGCTCGGTGGTGCAATAAAACCCCAGCCCCGCCGCCTGGAGCCGGTCAAACGCAAAGTGGTGCACAGCAAACATCGCCGCACCGAAGACGATCACGCGCCAATCGAGATACACCAACAGAAACGCCAGCACCACAAACACGCCGAAATGGAGTTCCAGCATGCCCCGCGCCAGTTGGATGTGCAAAGCCACGAACGCAACCAGCACGAAGGTCAACACATAGCGGCACACCAGCGTCCCAGGGGCAAAGAGGAAGGCGACGCCCGCTACAGCGAGCAGCACCAGCGAGACCCCTATCGCCAGCCCAGAGTCCACAAACTGCAAGCCCAGCAGTATTGCGGCGACACAGCTTCCACCGATAGCTACCAACAAGGTCTTGTCACCCAAGGCGGCCAGGGAGGAGAGGTTTTTGGCATGGTTCATTGGAATACTCTTGAATAAATAAGATTGTTAAGTACCAAAATACACCAATGCGTACAAAATGTGACTCACTGGTAATTTTATGCCTGCGAGGAAAAACCTGCTGGTTGCAGGTCTTTGCCCGTCTGAGTGTTGGGAGGCTTGGTCCGACTTCCCGCTCCATGCGAATGGCGGGTAGTTGCGAGTGACCGCGTGTCAGTCGGTTTGGGGCATGAAAATGGGGCTAACGCCCCATGAATACTGCGCAAGCAGCTATTAATTCAATAGCATCACGCCGGCTTGACACCGTGTTGCAAGGACTTGGCATCCATGAGCCGCAGGATGGTGGGCCAGCCGTGGGCGATGAAGTCGGCCACGGCCTGCGCGCTGAGGAAGCGCTGCAACGGGTCCTTGTGCATCATCTTGTCCAACAGGATCTGGAACTCTGAAAACTTGGGCTCAAAGCGCGGTGGCGGCGCGTGCACGTGCTGGTACAGCAGGGCTTCCATGTGGTCGGCCGCGTAGGGGCGCTTGCCCGACACCATCTCGAAAAAAATCACGCCCAGGCTGTAGATATCGCTGGCCGGGCTGACCGGTCGGCCGGCGGCCTGCTCGGGACTCAGGTAGTAGGGCGAACCGACGATGTCACCCTGCTGCGTCTGCTCCAGGTCCTGGCCCACATGTTTGGCCACGCCAAAATCGATCAGCGCCACGCTGCCGTCGGCGCGCAGCATCAGGTTGTCGGGCTTCACGTCGCGGTGCACGATGTCCAGCGCATGGATTTGCGACAGCGCAAACGCGACCTGCAGCGCGATGGAGAGCGCCTCAAACGGCGACAACCCGGCAGCAATGCGGCGCTTGATGTCGCCATGGGCGAAGTACTCCATGGTGATAAAGGCATGTTCATCGGTAAATCCGTGGTCAAAGATGCGCGCCACGTTGGGGTGGTTGATCTGTTCCAGCAGCGCGTACTCCTGGATGAAGCGCTGCAGCAGGCTGGGGTCTTGGTGCTGGCGCGTGTCCAGCAGCTTGAGCGCCACTTCCAGGCCATCGGCCTCGCGCACGGCCAGGAATACTTCTGACATGCCGCCCGCGCCCAGACGGCGCAGGACCTTGTAACCCTTGATGGGCGTAGCACCCGCCGCCGTGGCGCTGCCAGCGATCGGCTTGGGGTTGGTCTTTTCCAGCGTCTGCACCCGTTTGATACGGGCCTGCACGGCTTCCAGCACTTCGTCGCGCGTAAATGGTTTGCCCAGGTAGTCGTCGGCGCCCAGGTTCATACCCCGGCGCCGGTCGGCGCGCTCGGAGCGCGCGGTCAGGAAGATGAAGGGGATGGCCGCGGTTTGCGGATCGGCGCGCAGGGCTTCCAGAAAACCATAACCGTCCAACTCGGGCATCATCACGTCGGACAGGATCAGGTCGGGCATCTCCTGGCGCGCCAATGCCAGGCCCATGACGCCATTGGCGGCTTCGACCAGCTCAAACCCTTCCATGCGCAGCAACAGTGCCAAGTTGTCACGGATGCTGGCCTCGTCTTCCACCACAAGGATCTTCAAACCTGACCTCCACGCCCAAGAAATGCCGATGTTGGCCCCCGGCCAGGCAGGGGGAGAGTTGACTATAGCGTCTGGGCAAAAGCGGTACTTTGGCCGCCCGGCCCGGCACAGGCTTTATTTAGGCATCAAATGGACCTCAAGCCCCCGTAAAATATGCGCAAGCAGCTCACAAATCTATAGCAAATGACCGACCAGAAACCGCCCCCCACGTTCCGCCGCGCCGCGCCTCCGCCCAATAAAGCGCCGATTCCCGCCGGACAGGCCAACACGTCGGCGCACGGTGCGAACGGCACCATGCGTCTGAACAAACGCATGGCCGAGCTGGGCCTGGCCTCGCGCCGTGAGGCGGATGAATGGATTGGCAAGGGCTGGGTCAAGGTCAATGGCAAAGTGGCTGAGATGGGCATGCAGGTCACGCCCGATGTGCGCATCGAGATCGACAAACAGGCCCAGGGCCAGCAGGCGAATCAGGTGACGATTCTGCTCAACAAGCCGCTGGGCATCGTCAGCGGCCAGGCCGAAGACGGCCACGAGCCCGCGATCAAACTGATCCAGCCCCAAAACCGCTGGGCCGAAGACAACGCGCGTTTCTTCTTCCACGGCAGCCAACTCAAAAGCCTGGTTCCGGCCGGGCGTCTGGACATTGATTCCACGGGCCTGCTGGTGCTCACCCAGGACGGCCGCGTGGCACGCCAGCTCATTGGTGAAGACTCGGTGATGGAAAAGGAATACCTGGTGCGGGTGGCCTATACCGGTGTGGAAAACCCAGCGGCCGCAAACTCGCCTGCGGCCACCTACCCCGGACTGTCATCGGGCGGCAAGGTACAGCAACTGATCCGCCTGGACGATGACGACCCCATCACCAGCGATGTGCAGTCCGTCTTCCCCCCCGCCATGCTGGCCCGCCTGCGCCACGGCCTGCGCCTGGACGACCAGCCGCTCAAGCCGGCCAAGGTCGAGTGGCAAAACCCCGAGCAACTGCGCTTTGTGCTGACCGAAGGCAAGAAACGCCAGATCCGCCGCATGTGTGAACTGGTCGGCCTGAAGGTGGTGGGCCTCAAACGTGTGCGCGTGGGCAAGGTCATGCTTGGTAACCTGCCGGTGGGGCAGTGGCGCTACCTGCAGCCGCATGAGAAGTTTTGAGTAGCGATGTTGTCGAGCAAACCACATCCGTTCGCCCTGAGCTTGGCCTGTCCTGAGCCCGTCGAAGGGCTCAGCCCGAACGGTGTTTTTTCTTTCTAAGATAAAGCCATGCAACTCCCGTCACGTTTCTGGGCCGACCTGAGCACCCGCCACTTCGCGCAACTGGCGGCCAGCCCCATGCTGGACAAGACCGTGGCCGTACTGCCCGTGGCGGCCACCGAGCAGCATGGCCCGCACCTGCCCACCAGCGTGGACAGCACCTTGGTGGATGGTGTGATTGCCGCGGCGCTGCCGCACCTGGCCACCGACTTGCCCGTATTGATACTGCCCACACAAGCGGTGGGGTATAGCCCCGAGCACATCCGTTTTCCTGGCACGCTTACTTTGTCTGCACCGACGCTGATTGCGCTGTGGACCGAGCTGGGCGCCAGCGTGGCGCGCGCGGGCATCAAAAAGCTGGTGCTGTTCAACAGCCACGGCGGACAGGTCAGCCTGATGGACATCGTGGCGCGCGAACTGCGCGCTGCGCATGACCTAATTGTTTACAGCAGCAGCTGGTACAACCTGCCGCTGGGTGATGCGGTCAACGGCCTCTTCCCTGCCGAAGAACACCGCTTTGGCGTGCACGCTGGTGACATCGAAACATCGATGATGCTGGCCCTGGTGGCCCACCGCGTGGACATGGTGCAAGCACAAAATTTCCACAGCACGTCGCAAGACCGCGCAGCCAAATACCCTGTGCTCGGCAACGGCAAGTCCGCCAAACTGGGCTGGCAGATGCAGGACTACAACGCGCAGGGCGCGGCCGGGAATGCGGCTGCGGCCACTGCGGCCAAAGGCCAGGCACTGTTGGATGTGGCCGGCGTGCAGTTGGCCAAGCTGTTGGCCGAGGTGAGCGATTTGCCACTGAGCACGCTGACTGCATCCCCCAAACTGAACTGAGAAATCCGTTCGCGCTGAGCCGCCTGACCTGAACCTGTCGAAGGGGTCGAAGCGCACCCCGAGTCAACTCCAGGGAGCCTTCGACAAGCTCAGGCCGAACGGAGAATTTTGCGGCTTCGCACAAGCCGCCCACAATGCGCCATGGCCAAACCCAAAACCACTCCCCCCAAAGCCGTGCTCACCCACGTGCGCCCCACCGACCTGCGCGGCGTCGCACAGCTTGCCACACAGGCCACGCTGGGCGTGACGCGCATGGCCGAAGGCGTGCACCAATCCGTGTTGGGCAGCATGGGCGTGCCAGGTGGCAAGGCTGCGGGGCGCACACGCGGCATCACCGGGCTGGTCTACCAGTGCGTGCATGGCATCACCCAACTCGTGGGCAAAAGCCTGGATGTGCTACTGGCCGCACTGCAACCGGTGCTGGAATTGGCCGAACAAGCCCCGCCCGAATCCTACCCACGTGCCGCAGTGCTGGCCGCGCTGAACGGCGTGCTGGGGGACCGCCTGGTAGAGACGAAAAACCCGCTGGCCACACCGATGACGCTCCGTTGGGACGGCCGTGTACTCACACCAGACAGTTATCCGAAGGCAGGGCAAGTCAACGGCAAGCTCATGCTGTTCATTCATGGCCTGTGCATGAACGAGTTGTCGTGGGATTTGCAGTTGCAGGACCTGGGCTACACACCCGTTTATCTGCGCTACAACACCGGCCTGTACACCTCCACCAACGGCCACGCTCTAGCCGAGCAGTTGGAGCAACTGCGCGCACTGTGGCCGGTACCCATCGAAACCCTCACCATCGTGGCGCACAGCATGGGCGGACTGATCACCCGCAGCGCGGTGCAACAGGCCCAACAAACCGGCATGCTATGGCCGCAACTTTTGAAGAACATCGTCTTCCTCGGCACACCGCACCACGGCGCGCCGCTGGAGCGTGCTGGCAACTGGATCGACGTAATCCTGGGCACCACGCCCTACTCGCGCCCGTTTGCCAAGCTGGGGCAGTTGCGCAGCAGCGGCATCACCGATCTGCGCTTTGGCCATGTGCTGGAAGCGGACTGGGCAGGGCGTGACCGCTTTGAGAGAGGCCCGGACCGGCGCACCCCGTTACCGCTGCCTGCCGGGGTGACTTGTTACACGGTGGCGGCCACCGTTGCTGGATCGCGTAGTCCGTTGGCAGAGCGGTTGGTGGGCGATGGGTTGGTGCCGTTGCAGAGTGCGTTGGGGCAGCATGATGTGGCTGGTTATCGATTGGCGTTTGCCAAAGCCAGGCGACACATCCTTTATCGAACTAACCATATGGAGCTACTGCGTAGCCCTGAAGTTAGTCGGCAGATACTGGAGTGGCTTTCTTCTTGATTTGATCATATTTTCCTGTCTCGAACGTTTCGCTGCGCATAAACCTCGCCTTCCCCCCTATCCCCCCGCCCTTTCCACCCCGCCGGGCGGAAAGGGAGCCTTAACAGCCGATTTGGATTCTTCGCGCCGGATACGGAATTACGGGGTGAGGTTGCCACCGCTATTTCGCTCCACGGCCAACGCCGGCGGTTGGGGCTGCCTCGAAGATTGGTGTGCGGCACTGCTGGCCGCTACGCGCGCCAGTAACGAGTCCAACGAGCAAAGCGTGTCTGCTCCCAGCGCCGAGCGCGGCGACGGCGCGTGAATCGCCCCATCCCTTCTGTATGCGCCGAGGAGCGCAGGGGGCGGCGGATCAGGGCTGGCGATTGTTTGAGCCCGCAGGGCGAGTTCGAGCCAGACCCCGCCGACCCCGAGCACCGCAGGTTGCCCCGTAGCGAAGCGCAGGGGTCGCAGACAGCAGGGTCGCCTTTTCTTTGGTGACTTTCTTTTGGCGAAGCAAAAGAAAGTTACTGCGCTGTCGGGCGCACAACCCGACACGCCAAGCAATCCAACCCAATTCCCGAAGAATGAAATTTGTGATCAAATATTGAACTAGCGCATCCACATCCGGGTGCGCGGAAAGCCCCTCATGACCACCCCCATCGCCCAACTCCTGGCCGACCACCGCATCCACGAAGTGGAATGCATCATCCCCGACATCACTGGCATCGCCCGCGGCAAGATCATGCCCAAGGACCTGTTCCTCTCCGCCGGAGAAATGCGCCTACCCAAAAGCGTGTTGCTCAACACCGTGAACGGCCAGCAGCCCGACAACACGCCATACGTGGGCGATACCGACCCCGACATGGTCTGCAAGCCCGATATCAATACGTTCCGCGTCGTCCCTTGGGCCAAGGAAAACGTGGCCGTAGTGATCCATGACTGCCATGAATGGGACGGCCGCGCCGTCTCGCTCTCGCCGCGCGCCGTGCTGCGCAAGGTTCTGGAGCTGTACGCGCAAAAGGGCTGGAACCCGGTGGTCGCGCCCGAGATGGAATTCTTTTTGGTAGCGCGCCAGCAGAACCCGCATGAGCCGCTGCAACCGCCCATCGGCCGCAGCGGCAAACCGGAGGCCGGGCGGCAGAGCTATTCGGTCGATGCGGTCAATGACTTCGACCCGTTTTTCATGGAGCTGTCGCAGTTCTGCGAGGTGCACAACCTCGGTGTGGAAACACTGATCCATGAAGCGGGCGCTGGTCAGATGGAGATCAACTTCAACCACGGCGAGCCGCTGGAACTGGCCGACCGCGTGTTCCTGTTCAAGCGCGCGGTGCGCGAGACGGCGCTGCGCCACGGTATCTTCGCCACCTTCATGGCCAAGCCCATGGAGATGGAGCCCGGCAGCGCCATGCACATCCACCAGAGCATCCTCGACAAGGATGGCAACAACGTCTTCAGCCAGGCCGATGGCACGGCCAGCCCCGCTTTCTTCCACTACATCGCGGGCCTGCAAAAGTACGTGCCACAGGTCACTGCGCTGTTCGCTCCGTATGTGAACTCGTACCGCCGCCTGACACCCGACATGTCGGCCCCCACCAATGTGCAGTGGGGTTATGACAACCGCACTTGCGGCATTCGTATCCCCAACTCCAGCCCGGCCGCACGGCGCGTAGAAAACCGTGTGCCGGGTGTCGATGTGAACCCGTATCTGGCGATTGCCACCACGCTGGCCTGCGGCTATCTGGGGATGCTGGAACAGGAGCAGCCCAGTGCGCCGCTGACCGCCAGCGCCTGGCAAATGGAAGCCGCACTACCGCGCCACCTGGAAGACGCTATTCGATTGCTGCGCGAATGCGGCCCCATGCGCGGTGTGCTGGGTGAGCTGTTCATCGACGCGTTTTGCGCCGTCAAGGAACTGGAGTTCCGCACCTACAACCGCGTGATCAGTTCCTGGGAGCGCGAACATCTGCTCTTGCTGGTCTGACTTCCACCGTTCGGGCTGAGCCTGTCGAAGCCTTGCGAGCCCTTCGACAGGCTCAGGGCGAACGGGATGACGTACTTCTGTTCTGAGAACAACATGAACACTTCTGAACCCTCTTTTCGCCACGGCATCCGCTGGGACCGCGCGCAAGCGCTGCTGGCACGCGAAGTGGCCGCTTTCGTACAACGCAACCCGCGCTCGCAGTCACTGTCGCAGCGCGCCCAAAAGCACCTGATGTTTGGCGTGCCGCTGCACTGGATGAACGACTGGGGCACGCCGTTTGCGCTGCAGGTGGCCAAGGCCCAGGGCGTGGACATCACGGACGCCGACGGCCACACGCTGGTGGACTTTTGCCTGGGCGATACCGGCGCCATGTTCGGCCACGCACCCACCGTGGTGGTTCAGGCCATCGCCCAACAGGCCGCGCAGGGCATGACAGCGATGCTGGGCGGTGAAGACGCAGCCGTGGTGGGCGAGCTGTTCCACGCGCACTTTGGCCTGACGCACTGGCAGTTCGCCATGACCGCGACGGACGCCAACCGCTATGTATTGCGCTGGCTGCGTGCTGCCAGCGG
This sequence comes from Rhodoferax saidenbachensis, assembly GCF_001955715.1. Lineage (NCBI taxonomy): Bacteria > Pseudomonadati > Pseudomonadota > Betaproteobacteria > Burkholderiales > Comamonadaceae > Rhodoferax > Rhodoferax saidenbachensis. The sequence goes on from NZ_CP019239.1 coordinate 3,782,898, forward strand.
GCGCAAGAAACTGCTGGTGTTCAACGGCTGTTACCACGGCACGATTGAAGACGTGTTTGTCGATCTGGTGGACGGCGTACCCACGCAGCGCGACAGCCTGCTGGGTCAGGTACATGACCTGACCGCCCACACGGTGGTCGTGGAGTTCAACGACCTGGCCGCGCTGGAAGCGGCACTGGCCAAGGGCGACATCGCCTGTGTGCTGGCCGAACCAGCGATGACCAATATCGGCATGGTGCTGCCCGAGCCCGGCTTCTGGGAAGCGGCGCAGACCCTCATCAAAAAGCATGGTGCCGCGCTGGTCCTCGACGAAACTCACACCATCAGCTGCGGCCCCGGCGGCTACACACGGGCGCAAGGCCTGCAGCCGGATGCGCTGGTGGTCGGTAAACCCGTGGGCGGTGGCCTGCCCTGCGCGGCCTATGGCTTTAGCGCTGAGTGGGCCGCACGTGTGGTGCACGCCAAGCGCACCGCGCCGCCCGGCCACTCGGGCATTGGCACCACGCTGTCCGGCAACCTGCTGGCCATGGCGGCGATGCGTGCCACGCTAAGCGAGTTGATGACACCGGCCGTCTATGCGCCCATGCTGGCGCTGTCGCACACGCTGGCCGAAGGCTTGCGCACACGCATCGCCCAGCGCCGCCTGCCCTGGTGCGTGACACAACTGGGCGCGCGCAGCGAGTTCCAGTTCCGCACCACGCCACCTCGCAACGGCAGTGAGGCCGGTGACGCACTGGACAGCGACCTGGAGCACCTGATCCATCTGGCGTTACTGAACCGCGGCGTGATGATCACCCCCTTCCACAACATGATGCTGATCTGCCCCAGTACCACAGCGGCCCATGTGCAGCAGTTGCTGGATACGTTTGACAACGTGCTGGACGCGCTTTGCCATGGCTAAAACGAAGGTGACCAAACCCGTTCGCGTTGCAGAGGCTTCAACAGCCTCCGCCCGAACGGATGCCCCGACGACCACGCAACAAGACACCTGTTACCAAACCCTGCGCCAGTGGGTCACCGTGGGGCGCTTTCTGCCAGGTGAACGGCTGAAGATTCGCCAGGTCGCCGAAGACCTGGGCGTGGGCGTCATGCCGGTGCGCGCCGCGCTGCAGCGCCTGGCGTCCGAAGGCGCGCTGGTCAATGTGCCCAACGCCGGTGTGGCCGTGCCCTTTCTGTCGCGCGCCGAGTTTGACGATGTGCTGGACATGCGCCTGCTGCTGGAGGGCGAGGCCGCCGAGCGCGGCACGCTGCGGCTGTCTACGCAAGACCAGGCCACGCTGAAAACCTTGTCCCGGCAAATGGATGCAGCGCTGAAGGCGGCCGACGCCAAGGCTTACCTGGCCGCCAACGAAGACTTCCATCTCATCCTGTACCGCGCCGCTGGCTCACCCACGCTGCTCGCGCTGATAGAAACCGTGTGGCTCAAGGTGGGGCCGCTGTCCAACCAGTTGTTTGAACATGCGGATGCGCTGGGGGTACTCAACGACGCCCACTCGGACGTGCTCAAGGCCGTGGCTAAACGCGACAGCGCCGCGGTGCGCCGGGGGATAGAGCGGGATTTGTTTGTGGCCGGGCAGTTTTTGCGCCAGGCCTGCAAGGGACGCTAGAGAACGGGCTTCAAGCGCCGCGGCTGGGCGGTTTCTTGGCCGCCGGGTCGGGCAGGTCCATGGGCTCGGTGTCGTCGTAGGCCCCGTCCAATGGCGCGATCTGGGTTTCCTCGGGTCCGTCGTGCGGGGTTTGCAGGCTGTCCTCCCACAGGCCCCAGGCCGTGTCGGAGTCACTTTCCACCACGTCGGGCAGGGGCAGCGGGTCCAGCAAGGGATCGTACGGCCGGGTGCCGCCGGGCTTGGGGGGTACGGTCTTCGGCTTCTCCGGTGTCATGGTCGGCTTATCCCTTGCGTCAGTATTTCCATTAACTGTAGCCGTTCTTGCCCCTCCATGGGAAGAGCCCGGACGCCCCTCTTGAAACCCGGCCCATCGCCCATAATTGCGGGTTGCCCGCGCCACAGGCACCGCCTGACAGGCGCGCGAACCGTTTTACAGAGACTCAGAGACCCATCTATGACCAAGCAAACCATGAATTTCCAGGCCGAAGTTGCACAACTGTTGCACCTGGTTACCCACTCGCTGTACTCCAACAAGGAAATTTTCCTGCGCGAGCTGATCTCCAACGCGTCCGACGCCTGCGACAAGCTGCGCTTTGAAGCGATCAACAACAGCGGCCTGTACGAGAACGATCCCGAGCTGAAAGTCAAAGTCACCTTCGACAAGGATGCCAAGACACTGACCATCACCGACAACGGCATTGGCCTCTCGCAACAGGAAGCCATCGACAACCTGGGCACCATCGCCAAGAGCGGCACCAAGGACTTTGTGAGCAAGCTGTCCGGCGACCAGAAGGCCGACTCGCAGCTCATCGGCCAGTTCGGCGTGGGCTTTTACTCCGGCTTTATCGTGGCCGACAAGATCACGGTCGAATCCCGCCGTGCCGGCCTGCCCGCGGACCAAGCCGTACGCTGGGTCAGCGACGGCGGCGCCAGCGGTGGCGGCGCGTTTGAGGTGGAAAGCATCACCCGCGAAGCACGCGGCACCAGCGTCATCCTGCACCTGCGCGACGACGCACAAGACTACGCCCAAGCCTGGAAAGTCAAAGGCATCATCAACAAGTACTCCGACCACATCAGCCTGCCCATCCAGATGGAAAAGGAAGAGTGGAAAGACGGCGAGCTGATCAACCCATCGGACGAAAACGGTGGCCGCCAGCCCGGCGCCATGGTCAAGACCGGCGAGTGGGAAACCGTCAACAAGGCCAACGCCATCTGGGCCCGCGCCAAGAAGGACATCAGCCCAGAGCAGTACGACGACTTCTACAAGCAGATCAGCCACGACTTTGAAGCGCCGCTGGCCCACACGCACAACCGCGTGGAAGGCAGCACCGAATACACCCAGCTGCTGTACATCCCCGGCAAGGCCCCGATGGACCTGTACAACCGCGAGAAGTCTGCGGGCGTGAAGCTGTACGTCAAACGCGTCTTCATCATGGACGACGCCGAGGCGCTGTTGCCTACCTACCTGCGCTTTGTCAAAGGCGTTGTGGACTCTGTCGACCTGCCGTTGAACGTATCGCGCGAACTGCTGCAGGAAAGCCGCGACGTGAAGGCCATCCGCGAGGGCAACACCAAACGTGTGCTGTCCATGCTGGAAACGCTGGCCAAACACGACAAGCTGCCGGAAGCCGGTGCTGACGGTGTAACCGACGTAGTCAGCGAAGAAGACAAAGCACAGGTTGGCAAGTACAGCAAGTTCTACGCAGAATTTGGCGCCGTGCTCAAAGAAGGCCTGGGCGAAGACTTCGCCAACAAGGAACGCCTGGCCAAACTGCTGCGCTTTGCCAGCAGCACCACCGACAGCGTGAGCGTGTCGCTGGCCGACTACAAGGCGCGCATGAAGGAAGGCCAGGAGGCGATTTACTACATCACCGCCGACAACGCGGCCGCCGCCAAGAACAGCCCGCAGCTCGAAGTGTTCAAGAAAAAGGGCATCGAAGTCCTGCTGATGACCGATCGCGTGGACGAGTGGGCGCTGAACTACCTGCACGACTTCGACGGCACGCCGATGCAGTCCGTCGCCAAGGGCGCGGTCGATCTGGGCAAGCTGCAGGACGAGGCCGAGAAGAAAGCCGCTGAAGAAGCTGCCGAAGCTTTCAAGCCCCTGCTGGCCAAGCTGAAAGAAGCGCTCAAGGACAAAGCGCAAGACGTGCGCGTCACCACCCGCCTGGTCGACAGCCCCGCCTGCCTGGTGGTGCAAGACGACGGCATGAGCACACAACTCGCCCGCATGCTCAAGCAGGCTGGCCAAGTTGCGCCCGAGGTGAAGCCCGTGCTGGAAGTCAACGCCGAACACGCGCTGGTGAAAAAGCTCGACGGCTCGGTGCATTTCAACGACCTGGCCCACATCCTGTTTGACCAGGCCCTGCTGGCTGAAGGCGGACTGCCTGCGGACCCTGCGGCGTATGTGAAGCGCGTAAATGCCTTGTTGGTGTAATACGAGGGATTTAGGGGAAAAATTGGCCTCTAGCCCTCGTGGAATATGCGCAACCAGCTATTGAATTAGTAGCAAATACGCATAGAAAAAAGCCCCGCAGTTGCAAGACTGGCGGGGCTTTTTCTTGATGTCTCGGCGCACGCATCTATTTCAAATACCCAGCTAGGATGGATGCATGCACATCCCCCTCACTGCACCCCATCTCTCCAAGCCCGTCTGGCTGTTGCTGGCCGTGTACTTCATCGCCAGCCTCACGCACTTCGCGCACAACGCAGAGTTCATTGCCATCTACCCCAATATGCCGGCCTTCATCACACGGGAGACGGTGTACTGGGCGTGGCTCGCGGTGAGCAGCTTGGGCGTGGCAGGCCTGATCGTGAGCCGCCTGGGGCTGCATGCCTTGGGGGCCTTGCTTCTCATGGCCTACGGCGTTTGCGGGCTTGATGGCCTGCTGCACTACACGCTGGCCCTGTGCACCGAGCACACATTGGCCACCAACCTCACCATCTGGTTTGAAGTGTTGGCAGGCTCTGCATTGGCGGTCGGCGCAGTGTGCATGGCGTGGCACAGGGTTAAGAACTAAAACTGGCTTTCGCAGGATGCTTGGCGGGCGGCGCATGCAGCCACGCCCATTCGGCCTTGCACAACGTCCCTCTATTCGGACGCTTCAATCTGCTTGCGTAGCGTCACTGTGCATCCTTGGCCCAGTTGGGCGTCCATCGAAAACTGCGCCCCCACCGCATCCGCACGCTGCTGCATGCCCAGTATTCCCAGACTGGCGCCAGCTTCGGCCAGTGCACGTTTGGCTCGGATGTCAAATCCACGACCGTTATCTGTCAGGGTCATGTCCAGCCAACCCGCCCTTTTGCGCAAGTCAATCACAACACGGCTGGCGTGTGCATGGCGTGCGATATTGGTCAGTGCTTCTTGCGCCACACGAAAACAGACCGTTTCCATTTCCGGAGGCAGGCGAGTACCACCCAAATCGTGGTCAAACAGAATTTCGGCTTTGCTGCGTGATGTGTGCTGGTCCACCAACCAGCGCAGGGCCGGAATCAGCCCCAGGTCATCGAGCATGGGCGGCCGCAGGGTATGGGCCAGGCGTCGCACCTCCCGCATGGCATGGTCGATCAACGTCAGGCTTTCCGACAGGTGTCCCGGCGTTGTCGACGGTGCCTGCTGCGCCAATTGCAGGTTGATCTTCAAGGCGGTGAGCGTCTGCCCCAACTCATCATGCAATTCCAGTGCCACACGACGACGCTCGTCCTCCTGGGCTTCAATGACCTGACGGGTCAGCATCTGGGAACGGTTGATATGCTCCTTCTGCGCGGCCAGGTAGCGCTTTCGGGCACTGTTGTCGCGCACGATTTTGGAGGCGCCAGTGATCCAGCCGTCGGCATCCCGTATGGGAGAGATGGTCACGGAAACGTCCAGCAGGGAGCCATTTTTGTGGCGGCGCACAGTTTCAAAGTGGTCTATCTTCTCGCCCTGCCTGAGCCGTTCCAGTATGAGGTCCTCGTCATTCCACAGATCGTCCGGAATGATGCGGCGAATCGATTTACCCAGAATTTCCTGTGAGGCATAACCAAACATCGCTTGTGCTGCGGGATTCCAGCTGGTCACCGTGCCGTCCAGCGACTTGCTGATGATGGCGTCATCCGTTGACGCCACGATGGCCGCGAAATGCTCCGCCATGACCTCCATTCGCAGACGCTGCGTAATGTCGCGTGCGATTTTGGAAGCGCCAACAATCCGCCCGGTGGCATCCCGGATGGGGGATATCGTGACAGACACATTGACCAGGCTTTGGTCCTTGCGCATGCGCACAGTTTCAAAATGGTCAACCTTTTCACCCGCAAGCAACTTCTCCAGAATGAAGCCTTCTTCCTGCAGACGGTCTGGCGGAAACAGAAGCACCATGGGCTTGCCCATCATCTCTTCTTCGGTGTAGCCAAAAATAGCCGCCGCACCACGGTTCCAGCTCGTGATACGGCCATCCAGCGATTTGCTGATGATGGCGTCGTCGGAATGCTGCACGATCGCGCGAAAGCGCTCTGCATCCAGTTCAAAAGCCTTGCGTTCGCGGATCAGCGTTTGCAACTGCGCTTGCGCTTGCGCCAGATCCGTGATGTCCTTTCCGTCTGAGACGACTGAGGTCACGATGCCATCCTCCCCCTGCAACGGAATCAGGCGCGAATAAATCTGGTGTTTTTGGCTGGGGCCATCAAAGGAAAAACTGATCTCGGAGGTTCGCCCGCTTTCAAAGACGGTGCGCAGCTCACGATCCCACAGATCACACAGCACCCGGGGCATACCCAGCTCACGATTGGTCTTCCCCAGAAACCACTCTGACGGCAAGCCCGTCGCCGTTTCGACGGCCTTGTTGACGTACAAATGGCGAAACTGCGCGTCGAATTGCGCGACTATGTTTTGCATATAGTCGGCAAACTGGATGCTGGAACCCGGAACTTCAGCCGCACCGCCTTCGTCCGTTTTGGCGATTTTTGATTTATTCAAGAGAACTCCCTTTGCGTGACCAAGGTAACAGAGTTTTATAACAAACATCACTGCAATACGCAAAGGCCTTTCCTTTGCAGGAATATCGGCTACCAGGACGATGCCCGCTCCAATAGATGCAAGGCATTAATTTCACACCACTTCTTTGTCCTTTTGGTTAGCATTGGTAGCAATAGAAGGGGAGCGCATCGTGCAACAAAAATGTCTGAATCGACCATTGGAGCGCTTGTGGAAACGCAAGAACGCACAGTAATGCCCATACGCACCCTCGTAGCAGACGACCACCAACTGATGCGCGCAGGCCTGCGCAAATTGCTGGAGAACCTGCCCGACATCGAGGTCATGGGCGAAGCCGACAACGGCTTGCAATTGCTGGAGATGGCGCAGTCCCTGTCACCTGACCTGGTACTGATGGACATCAGCATGCCGACACTCAATGGCTTGGACGCTACCGCCCAATTGACCAAGGTGCTGCCCACAGTGCGCATCTTGATCCTGTCGATGCACATGAATGAAGAATATGTGCGTCAGGCACTGGTCAACGGTGCCGCAGGCTACATCCTGAAAGATGCGGCCCCCCGCGACTTTGACCGTGCTATCCGCACTGTCATGCAGGGGGAGACCTACCTCAGCCCCGAAGTTTCCAAGGGCGTCATGAACGACTATGTGCAGCGGCTGCGCAGCGAATCCACCGAAACGGAAGTACTCACGCCACGCCAGCGTGAAGTACTGAAACTGATTGCCGAAGGCAGCAGTACCAAGGACATTGCACGCCGGCTGGATCTGTCCGTCAAGACGGCCGATACGCACCGCACGCAACTCATGCGCGTGCTCGACATCCACGATGTCGCCGGACTGGTCCGTTACGCCATCCGCACCGGGATCATCTCCGCAGAGTCCTGAAAGCAGACCATCGCGTCTCCGGTATGCCGGGCTCTCAGGTGTTTTAGGTCACCCTTTCAGGTACCTACCTGATTTTCTTTCGGTGCCCCCACTTCTACAGTGGACCCATGGCACACACACAATCACTTTTGCACGATGGAGCGGTCAACAGCCGCTCTTTCAGCATTGTGTTGGTTGATGACAGCGACACCTTCCGCTTAGCCTGCCAGGCAGCCCTGGAAAGCGTGCCGGGTGTCAAGGTGGTTGCGTCTGCACAGGACGGTCCCAGCGCCCTGGCACTGGTTCGCACGGCGCCCCCCGACCTGGTCATTCTGGACATTGCCATGCCCGGCATGGGCGGCCTGGAAGTGGCCCGCCAGTTGAAGCTGTTGCCAGAGACCCCGCCATTTGTTTTCCTGTCCATGAACTGTTCCCCGGAATACCAACAGATTGCGTCCCACATGGGCGCAATGGCGTTTGTCAGCAAAAAGGACCTGTTTGAAGAGCTGCTGCCCTTGGTGAGCCATTTGACCCAGGGTTTGCACACCGCATCGCCAGCGCATGGCACCACTTCCCAAGGAGATGAACCATGAGAGTCAACCAACCCATCACCGACAATGAATACCGTTTGTCCCCCGACCAAACCCTGGTCTCCGTGACGGACACCAAGGGGCGCATTACCTACTGCAACCCCGCCTTTGTCGCCGCAAGCGGCTTTTCTACTGAAGAATTGCTGGGGCAACCCCACAATCTGGTGCGGCACCCCGACATGCCCGCAGAAGCCTTCCGCGACATGTGGGAGACGATTCAGGCGCAGTTGCCATGGAGCGGCCTGGTCAAGAACCGGCGCAAGAATGGCGACTTTTACTGGGTACAAGCCAATGCCACGCCCATGATGGATGGCGCAGAGGTCACCGGATTCCTGTCAGTGCGCACGGTGCCTTCCGCAAAAGGCGTGGCTGCGGCTGCCAGCCTTTACCAAAAAATGTCTGCCGATGCCACCAAGGGCCACCAGACCTACGTGCTGAAGCAAGGGCAAGTGTTGCGCCGCGACCTGTGGGGCCGCGTGCAACGACTGTTCCAGTGGAGTCCACTGGGCAAGCTCGCATGGATGCAGACGCTTGCCGCTGTGGTGCTGGCAGCGTGCGGAGCCTTTGGCTTACCGTGGGTAGTAACCGCCTGTGTCGTAGCGCTGGCCGTGACAGCGCTGGTTGGGTTCACCTGGCATTGGATGGTCAAGCCCATGCACGCGCTGGTGGCGGATGCCAATCGCCTGGCCTCCGGTGATCTGGCCCATAACGTACAGACGGGCGCAGCCGGTATGACAGGCAAACTGCAGCAGGCGCTGATGCAAATGTCCGTGAACCTGCGTACCGTCGTCAATGATGTGCGCCAGGAAGTGGACCAGTTGCGTACCGCTGTGCAGGAGATTGCCGACGGCAACCAGGACCTGTCGTCGCGCACCGAGTCCCAGGCCAGCAGCCTGCAGCAGACCGCGGCCTCCATGGAGCAGATCAACGGCACCATGCAGCAAAGTGCATCCTCCGCGATACAAGGGGCCCGACTGGCACAAGAGACATCGCAGGTCACCGGGCGCAGCAACGACGCCGTACATGCCGTGGGTGGCACGATGCAAAACATCAGCGATTCGTCCAAGCGCATTGGTGAAATCATTCAGCTGATTGAGGGTGTTGCCTTTCAGACCAACATCCTGGCATTGAACGCCGCCGTAGAAGCCGCCCGGGCTGGAGATGCTGGCCGTGGGTTTGCGGTAGTGGCGTCCGAGGTACGTTCGCTGGCACAGCGCACCACCAGTGCGGCCCGGGAAATCAAGCAACTTATCACTGAATCGGCAGAGCGTGTTTCTACCGGCAACGCACAAACCCAGAATGCCCTGGAAAAAATGCAGGAAGCCCTCGACTCCGTAGGCAAAGTGCGCAGCATGTTGGACGAAATCAGCTCTGCCACCTCTGAACAGCAAGTCGGTGTTTCGCAGATCAATGAAGCAGTGGCACACATGGACTCCATCACCCAGCAAAACGCTGCCATGGTCGAAGAACTGGCCGCTGCCGCTAAATCTGTGCAGAGCCAGGTAGAAGGCGTCAGCAGTTCCATGCGGTTGTTCCGCCTGGTGCGGGGAGAAAAGACCCTATCCCAAATCGATGCCGTGGAGTTGCGCAGGGAACACAAGCAGCTCGCCTTCGCATAGCCCTTTCGCAAACTTTTATCAGAACAGCCGGGAGACAAGCGTTATGCCAAACACACACTTCCACACCCTCACAGACCACGGAGGGGCCATGTCCGGCAACCTGGCACTGCACCTGACACGGGTACATGGTGTGATTGCCGACCAGTTTCCCGATGTGGACCGGGTTGCACTTGCCGTGTATGACCCCTCCACGGACATGCTGAAGACATTTCTTAGCAGCAGTACCGATACCCAACCCCTGAAACACTATGAAACCCGACTGCGCGATATTCCCGCCCTGGAAGCTTTGGCGCATCAACGTAAAAGCCGGGTCATAGACGACATTCAGGCGGCGCCTGCGCAATATGCAGTGCATGCGCAATGGCTGCGAGAGATGAACTACCGCTCCAGCCTGACCGTCCCCATCCACGACGGCGACAGGCTCGCAGCCTTTTTGTTTTTTGACTCGTACAAGGCTCGCGCGTTCACACTGGAAGTAGCCCAATTCCTGGAGGTTTTTGCCGACCTCATCTCCCAACACTACCTGCTGCAACAGAAAGTGGCAGGTAGTCTGATAGGTATCGTGCGCCTGGTGAGCGAGCTGGCCGGAACACGCGACCAAGAGACAGGCCAACACCTCGATCGCATGGGCCAGTACGCGCATCTGATGGCAACCAAACTCGCTGACAGCCACCACTTCAGCGACCTGTTTGTGGAACAGGTACGGCTCTTCGCTCCGATGCACGACATCGGAAAAGTCGGCATTCCCGACAGCATCTTGCTCAAACCCGGCAAACTCAATGCCGAGGAATGGAACATCATGCGCACCCACGTCGAATTGGGTATTCGGATTGTCGACAAGATCCGCTTAGACACCGGCTTTGGTGATGATGGCGCCATCACCGTGATACGCAACATCGTGGCCTGCCACCATGAACGTGGCGATGGAAATGGCTATCCACGCGGATTGCAGATGCATGAGATCCCCATGGAAGGGCGGCTGATCGCCGTCGCTGACGTGTACGACGCGCTGACCAGCGCCAGGCCCTACAAGGCTCCGTGGACCGAGGAAGCGGCCATAGTCGAACTGCGCAAGGAGGTTGAACGAGGCCGGTTGGACGGCGATTGCGTCGAGGCATTGGTTTTAGCACGCGCTGAAAGACTCGCCATCCAGTTGCAGTTTTGCGATACGCCTCAGGAGGCACGCGAATGCAAATCTGTACTGCTGGTTTGAAGTCACACGACAAAGCTTGGTCTACATCAACCTGCTTGCATCCATCCATTTCTAGCATGGCCGCATGACAACGGCCATGGCCCCAGATCACGTTTCATTTTTAGGAGAAACACCATGCGCATCAAAGACCTGAAGGTTTCCACGCGACTGGCAGGCGCATTCGGCTTGGTACTGGCGATCAGTGTGATTGCAGCCGCCTTGTCCATTGCCAAGCTTGCCGCGATTCAGGACAACCTGCGCGACATTGTTCAGATCAACAACGTCAAAATCCAGCTCAACACCAACATGGCAGACGCCCTGCATGTGGTGGCACGGGTCATGCGCAGCGTGGTCTTGCTGCATGAGCCTGCAGAAAAGGAACGCGAAAAAGTCAAAATTGCCAAGGCGCGAGAAGACTACGACCAGAGTTGGACCGCATTGGAAAAGTTTGCGCCCAACCCACAGGCCAAAGCCCTGCGGGTCAAAATTGACGAAGCCAAAAACCTGTCGCGGCCCCTGAATAACAAAGTGATTGAGTTGGGAATGGGAGGCAAGGAGGCAGAAGCCATCGCACTGCTCTTCAAGGAGGCCAACCCCGCCTGGCAAAAATGGCTGGATGCGCTGGAAGAAAACATTGCCGTCCAACAAAAGCAAAACCAAGAGCAGTTCCAGCAGACAGAGGCCGAGTATGTGCAGGCGCGCACCATGCTCATCGTAGCCAACGCACTGAGTATTGCACTGGCCATCGTGCTGGGTTGGATGGTGACACGTTCGATTACCCGTCAGCTGGGTGGTGAGCCTGCAGAGGCCGCCAAACTGGCGCAAGCGGTCGCCAGCGGTGATCTCAGTGTGCATATCGCACTGCACCCCAATGACAACCACAGCATGATGTCGCACCTCAAGCACATGCAGGAAAGCCTGGTCCAGGTGGTGGGCTCTGTACGGCAGGGCTCGGAAGGGGTGTCCACGGCCAGTGCAGAAATTGCACAGGGCAACCACGATCTGAGTGCACGCACGGAAGCCCAGGCCAGCTCACTGGAAGAGACCGCCGCCTCCATGGAGCAACTGAGCGCCACCGTCAAACAAAACGCCGATAGCGCACGCCAGGCCAACCAACTGGCCATCAGTGCGTCATCCGTCGCAGTCAAAGGCGGGGAAGTCGTGGGCCAGGTCGTGGACACCATGAGGGACATCAACGCGTCATCCCACAAGATATCGGACATCATTGGCGTCATCGACGGCATTGCCTTCCAGACCAACATCCTGGCCCTCAACGCAGCGGTGGAAGCGGCCCGTGCCGGAGAGCAAGGCCGCGGCTTTGCCGTGGTGGCCACCGAAGTGCGTTCGCTGGCGGGGCGATCTGCCGAGGCGGCCAAGGAAATCAAGGCATTGATAGGCGCCAGCGTGGAACGGGTAGAGATGGGCACCCGTCTGGTGGGCCAGGCCGGCACCACCATGTCAGAAGTGGTGAACTCCATCCAGCGGGTGGCCGACCTGATGGGCGAAATCAGTGCTGCCAGCAACGAGCAGAGTGCTGGTGTGGCGCAGGTCGGTGAGGCTGTGATTCAAATGGACCAAGTGACCCAGCAAAACGCCGCTTTGGTGGAGGAAATGGCGGCCGCCGCCAGCAGTCTGAAGTCACAGGCCCAGGAGCTGGTGCAAACCGTCAGCGTATTCAAGCTGGACGCCAATGACGCCTCGTCTTACGTTACGCCAACTCCCAGCCCGGCATTGCATCGGGTTGCCCCTGTCGTCCGCAAGCTGGGCACCCTGGTCAAGTCTTCACCTCTGGTGAAAGGCATGTCCCGGGCATTGCCAGTGCCGGCATCACCCAAGCCGGCACTGGCCGCTGCCGACGGCGACTGGAGTTCCTTTTAACCCTTGCCTGCAACAACCCCAAGGAGAAATGCTATGACTTCCACAGACCTTGCTGTATCCCCAACCCTGGCGACTCCCATGGCGGACAGGCACTTGCCACCTGCTGCGCGCGAATGTCTGAGTTTTCGTATCGGCCAGGAGGAATACGCCATCGACATCCTCAAGGTGCAGGAAATCCGTGGCTATGAACGGTCCACCCGCATGGTGGGTACTTCTGATTTTGTCAAAGGTGTCCTGAATCTGCGGGGTGTCATGGTCCCCATCATTGACTTGCGCATGCAATTCGGCCTGGCAGACGTCCCGTACGATGCATTGACAGTCACGGTCATCCTTCAGCTCCAGGGTCGCGTGGTCGGAATCGTAGTGGATGCTGTCAGTGATGTGGTGGAACTGTCTGCCGACATGGTCAAGCCGGTACCGGCCTTTAGTGGCCACGTCGACTCCACCAGCATCCTGGGCATCGCCACGGTTCCAAAAGGCGAAGATGAAGATGAGCGTATGCTGATACTGTTAGACGTGGAGCAACTGATGCGCGGCCCAGCCATGGGCCTGGCAGAACAGACACTGCAGTAAAAAACCGGAGGGGCTGACCACAGCACCCATATGCTCAAAAAAATAAGCGTTCAGCAGTTGACCGTTGGCATGCACCTCAAGGAGTTTTGTGGCTCCTGGATGGACCATCCTTTTTGGCGATCCGGCTTTGTCATCACCGACCCCAAGGACCTGGCCACCATCCTCGCCAGCAGCATCCGGGAGGTCTGGATCGACACCGACAAAGGTCTGGACCTGGCCAAAGACCAGGTCGCCGTGTCGGAAGCCGAATCTGCCGAGCAAGCAGAAGCCGAGTTGAACAAGGCGGATCAGGAAATACGGTCCATCGATCCGGTTTCCACCGCACAAGAGCTGAGACAGGCTGCCAAGATTTTTCAGCATTCGCGTGAAGCCGTGCTCTCCATGTTTGAAGAGGCCCGCATGGGCAAGGCGGTGGACACCGGCCACGCCAAGGCACTGGTGGAAGAAATCTCCGACTCCGTGTCACGCAACCCGGGTGCGCTGATCAGCCTGGCCCGCCTGAAAAACGCCGACGACTACACCTACATGCATTCGGTCGCGGTGTGCGCCATGATGGTCGCGTTGGCGCGCCAATTGAAACTGGACGAAGAGCAGGTTCGACTGGCGGGCGTGGCGGGGCTGATGCACGACCTGGGCAAGGCCGCCATGCCCATGGAAGTACTCAACAAACCCGGCAAGTTGACCGACGCGGAATTCGCCGTCATCCGCACCCACCCGGAGAGAGGGCACAAAATGCTCCAAACCGACCCCAGTGTCGATCCCCTGGTGCTGGATGTCTGCCTGCACCACCATGAAAAGATGGACGGCTCGGGTTATCCCAAGGGCCTCCAAGGCCATGAGATCAGTCAGTTCGCCAAGATGGGCGCCGTGTGCGACGTGTACGACGCCATCACCTCCAACCGCCCGTACAAGTCCGGTTGGGATCCTGCGGAGTCACTGCGCAAGATGGCCGAATGGACTGGCCACTTCGACCCCAAAGTATTCCAGGCGTTTGTCAAGAGCCTGGGCATTTACCCCATCGGCTCCCTGGTGCGGCTGAGCTCAGGACGCCTGGGTGTGGTGGTGGACCAGACCGGAAAATCGCTCACCACACCGGTCGTTCGGGTATTTTTCTCGACCAAGGCGAACATGCGCATCCTGCCGGAATTGGTGGACCTGTCCAAATCACAAGGCAGCGAAAAAATCGCCGCTCGCGAAGACCCCGCCAAATGGAACTTCCCCGATCTCAGCGAATTGCTGCTCGCTCCAGTTGCCGCCACAACTGGGGGCAGCACCTGACTTCACGCCTCGCACGCAGTGTGCATTTTTTGTCTGGCGATCAGGTCGGGCTTTTCACATACCCCGTGCGCAAGGCATACGCCCACTCTGGACGCCCACGCAGCTCAGCCAAGCGCGCCATGGGCTCGTAGTCATACGGCACGTTATGCAGTGCGGTGTGCCACAAACTGCCTACCTGTTCGATGATGGCGTAACGGGCGTCGGGCGAGCCGTTTTGCACGATGTGCGCTACCGGGTGCATGTCCTCATAGGCCGCCAGCCCCACGCTGCCCGGGTTGCACAGCAGTTGTCCGGCGCGTGAACGCAAGGCGCGTGGAATGTGGGTGTGGCCGCAGGCCACCACCGCGGCTTTCACGTCACCCAGGCGGGCTTCGACCTCATCGGCGGTGGCGGGCAGCGTGCCACCTGGCACGGCATTCTCAAAGAAGTAATGCAGGTCGCTGGTGGGCGTGCCGTGGCACAGGAAAACATCTTGCGCCAGCAGATGGGTGGCAGGCAACGCACGCAGCCACGCCAATTCGGCCTCGCCCAACTGGGCGTGTGCATAGGCATCGGATGCACCACGCTGCTCGGCGGAGTGGGTCAGGATTTGCCGCTCGTGGTTGCCCGCCAGACTGAGCCACCCCGACGCCATGAGGTACTGCGCGGTCTCCAACGGTAGCAAGGGGCCAGACAGGCTGTCGCCCAGGTTGACGATCAAGTCCACACCCCGGCGCCGGATGTCCGCCGCCACGGCTTCGAGTGCGGGCAGGTTGCCATGGATGTCGGAGATAAGTGCGATGCGCATAGTGCAGTCACTGTACTGCAGCGAACAAGTGAGTGAGCTGACCGAGGGTTACGACCGTCTCCCTGGGGCCAGTAGTTGACTTCTATGTATGACCACACTTGAGAACTCCCAAAGTGGCTACTTCAAGGTCTGATCAGACCCCAAAGCGGTTAGAGGCTGCCAATCCAACTTCCAACTTGCTGATATGGTCCTTGATCGAAGCGAGATAGGTTTTCATATCAGATATGGCCTTGTCACCATAACGCCCACGCACACTCAGTCCAACGTCCTCACGATTCTTGACGATGGACTCGGCAATTCCCAATGAAGTCTTCGCAACGTCGAGTGGCAAATCAGAGATGTTTGGCAAGGTGATGGCATGATTCTCTTCGTAGCGGAAAGCTTTAGCTTCATTTGCACGTGCGGCTGCCGAAGTTGCGTTTGAAATAGCCATTTTTTTGTCGTATTCCGTACTGCCAACAATTTTGTCCGGCCTTATGAAGTCTTTGGTGACATCATTTGCGCGATTGACTTTGACCGGCTCAGAAGAGGCCAAGAACTCGACCGTACTCCTGGTTGCAGCTTCAAAAAAATCGCGAGTGACATACTCTTGCCTCTCCACCTTTGAAGGCTTGCCAGATTGCGCTGATCTTCTTTCCTCTACTTGTTGCACGATCTTCATTCCATTATCAAATCCTGAAAGTCTTTTCTGCACGAACGCCTCCTTGTCCTCCGCGTTCATGCTGCGAAATTTTGCGTGCAGTGTTTCTGTATCTTCATCGCCAATAATTTCTATGCGTGCCCTTGCTTGAGATTGCTCGGTGGCAGCATCTTCTTGGGTTGATACCAAGCTTTGTTCGAACAGAGCCTTACCCTCCTCCGAAAGTACTAGAGTCGTTCCTGGAGCTTTTTCTTGAGGAACCCCGTTTTCAGGAAGAATCGCTTTCGTGTCGGCAACAATGCGCTCAAGGCGAGCCCCAGTGCTGGATTCAGTAGCTGCACGCGAAATTGTGGTCATGTTTTCACTCTCTTCAGTTGGCTCAAAGAGTTGCCGGAGGACTGTCTATTGCTCAATCATTCCGCGGTCGTGAGCCTCGATCAGACGCTGACCTACGGCATAGACGGCGACGCTTGAGCGAGATCACTCTTATGGAAACGACGGTAAACGAGATGACAGGACTTTGCTATCCCCCAATCGGGTGAATCTGGGTGCGATAACCAAAAATAAGCCCCTGTTTTTGCAGCTATATCGTCCAGATTGTGGCGCACTCATATCGGGTCAGTGCCGCAAGGCAATTACTCAGCGCGGGCTTCTATGAGCCAGCTCTTGGAAACCGTGGCACTAGGACGGACTGCTTTGCGAACCTCCGCTTTGTGGCGTCGACTCCACGGCAGCCGACTTCCGCTTTGGGTCTAGTGCACGCATAGAAATGCAGCCCCCGCGCCGCAACAATGCCTCGAGCGCCATTTGAACGCCACCGGCACAATCCCCCCATGCATTCACCCAAGCCCCTCGCCATCGCTTTGGCCGGCATGTTGTCCCTGGCGGTGGCCATGGGCATTGGCCGCTTTGCCTTCACGCCACTCCTGCCCATGATGCTGCACGACGGTGTGATCAACCTGCCCACCGCCAGCTGGCTGGCCACGGCCAACTACCTGGGTTACTGGCTGGGCGCCATGGCCTGCGCGCTGCAGCCCTGGGTCTGGTCGCGCTGGCCTGGGTTGCGGCCCGTGGTGCACACCAGTGCCGTGCGCATGGGACTGGTGGCGACCGTGTTGCTGACCTGCGGCATGGCCTGGCACTGGCCGGTGGTGTGGCCGTTGTGGCGTTTTCTGGCGGGTGTGATCAGTGCGGTGGTGTTTGTCTACACCTCGGGCTGGTGCCTGGCGCGGCTGGCGGCGCTGGGTGCGCCGCGCTTGTCTGGCATCATTTTTGTGGGGCCCGGGCTGGGCATCACGGTGAGCGGCCTGGCCGCCACGGCCATGGTGGCCAGTGGGGTGACTGCGGCCACGGGCTGGCTGGCGTTTGGCGCGCTGGCCGTGGTCCTCACCGCGCTGGCGTGGCCGCAGCTCCACGGTAAGGTACCCGCCACGCCACCACCTGCCGGTCCTTCGGGCGCGGCCAGCCACGGCGAGGTGGCCGTGCTGGCGTTGGCCTATGGGCTGGCCGGGTTTGGTTACATCATCACCGCCACCTTTTTGCCAGTGATCGCGCGCCAAGCGCTGCCAGGCTCGGTCTGGCTGGATTTGTTCTGGCCGCTGCTGGGCCTGGGCGTTGCGGCGGGCGCGCTGCTCACCATCCGCCTGCCGGTGCACTGGGACCGGCGCCATCTGCTGATGGGTTGTTACGCCATGCAGGCCTGCGGTGTGTTGATGGGCGTGTACCTGCCCAGCCTGTTGGGTTTTGCGCTGGGCAGCCTGCTGATCGGTTTGCCCTTCACCGCCATCACGCTGTTTGCCATGCAAGAAGTCCGGCGCCTGCGGCCCCATGGCGCATCGGCCCTGATTGGTCTGCTGACCGCCGTGTACGGCGTGGGCCAGATTGCCGGGCCGCCGCTGGTGGCCTGGCTGCTGCACCACAGCGCCAGCCCGGCGCAGGGGTTTGCCGTGTCGCTGCAGATTGCTGCGGGCACATTGCTGATTGGCGTGGCGCTGTACGGCTGGCTGGTGCGGCGTTACCCATTGCACTAAGCGCCTGTTTACGATCTATGTGCTTTACCCGGGGCTGCGACAATCTCCGAAGATTCACCACCAGACACCAACACACATGCAAACATCCACCCGCATCGCCGCCCTCACCCTGGCCCTGGTCTCCCTGAGCACCGCTTGGGCCCAAAACGCCGTGACCGCTGCCGCCGCCAAGGAAGAAGGCGCACAGGTCACCGCCAGTGGCCTGGTGTACCGCTCACTCAAAGACGGCACCGGCGCCAGCCCCGCCACTAGCGACAAGGTCAAGGTGCACTACCGCGGCACCTTCCCCGATGGCCGTGAGTTCGACAGCTCCTACAAACGTGGCACCCCTATCGAGTTCCCGCTGAACGGCGTGATCGCCTGCTGGACCGAAGGCGTGCAGCGCATGAAGGTGGGCGGCAAGGCCAAGCTGACCTGCCCGCCACAAATCGCTTACGGCGAGCGCGGCGCCGGTGGTGTGATCCCGCCGAACGCGACGCTGCAGTTCGAGGTGGAACTGCTGGGCATCAACGGAAAATAAATGCCAAACAGGGCGCTAGCCCTTATGGATATTGCGCAAGCAGCTATTAAATAAATAGCAAACTGAGGGCGCTGGCACCTTCTTTGCTACTGGCAAAGGATGCCAGACACCCACCCAAACCCCGCCCCAACCACGCTGGACTGCGCCTGGCTGCTGTCTGACCCCGGCAGCACGCCACCCCAGGCCAACACGCGCATCACGCTGGCTTCCGGATTGGTCAGCACGGTAGCTGCACTGCCACAGCCGGTCGCAGGCCCGCGCCAACTGGTGCTGCCTGCACTGGCCAACGCGCATGACCATGGCCGCACGTTCCGCAGCGCCACGCTGGGCTCGCAAGACCTGCCGCTGGAAGGCTGGCTGCCCTACCAGGGCCTGGTTCCGGGGGCGGACCCTTACTTGTGTGCTGCCACTTCATTCGCCCGCTCGGTGCGCCGCGGCGTGGCGCACCTGATGGTGCACTACACGCGTGTGCAGGGCGGCATGCCGTTTGTGGAGGAAGGCTTGGCGGTGGTGCGCGCGGCGCGCGACGTCGGCGTACGAATTGGCTTTGCGGTGGCGCTGCGCGACCGCAACGGTCTGGGCCTGTGCGACGACGCCACCATGCTCGCCGCATTGCGCCCGGAGATACGCGACGAAGTGGCCCGGCGCATGGCGGTGCGCGGCCTGCCGCCCGCGCAGCAAGTGGCACTAGTGGAAGAACTGGCCGCCAGCGTGCAACAGGACGACAGCCTGGCGCAGCACATGACCGTGCAGTACGGCCCCACCGGCGTGCAGTGGTGCAGCCAGCCGCTGCTGGAGGCCATCGCCCAGGGCTCGGCCGACCACCAGCGCCCGGTGCACATGCACCTGCTGGAAACACCCTACCAGCGCCAGTGGGCTGACCATGCTTACCCAAAAGGCATCGTGCATTACCTGGACCAGATCGGGCTGCTGAGCCCGCGCCTGACGCTGGCGCACTGCGTCCATGCGCGCAGCGACGAGCTGGCTCTGCTGGCCGAGCGCGGCGTCACCATCGCCGTCAACACCAGTTCCAATCTGGCGCTCAAATCCGGCATCGCGCCGTTGGCCGAGATGCTGCGCCAGGGCTGCCGCGTGGCCATGGGCCTGGACGGAGCGGGCCCGGACGAAGACGATGACGCCCTGCGCGAAATGCGCCTGGCCTACACGCTGCAACGCGGCTGGGGGTTCGCGGAAGATATGACGCGCACGCAGCTGTGGACGTTTGCCGCACGCAACGGACGGCGCAGCGTGAGTGCCGACACGCACCCGCTGGGTGGCACCATCGCACCCGGTGCGCCGGCCGATTTGGTGGTGCTGAACTGGGATGCGCTGGACGACGACGCACTGTTTGACAACATCGACCCGCTGGACCTGCTGCTGGCGCGCGCCAATGGCAGCCATATCGACCAGGTCATCGTGGGCGGACGTACCGTGGTGCGCCGCGGCCAGTTGACCACGCTGGACGAACCCGCCCTGCGCGCCGAACTGCTGGCGCAGGTGCGCTCACGCATCGCCGCGCAAGCCGACCTGAGCCCGTGGCGTGCCACCGTGGACGCCTTCGTAGAAGACCTGGGGCCGTTTTACCGGCGCAGTGCCTGGGCCGGTTGCTGCTGACAGGCAGATCATCACGCGGGTACACCGGGGCAAGCCCGCTTGTCCTGGCCGCACAGTTGGCCTAAGCTGGTTGCATGAATGCACCTCTTAACGCTGCACTGCTTGCCCCTTTTGGCGAAGACCACGGCCCGCACCTGAGCGGTGTGTACGCGCCGGTAAATGCCGAACAAACCCTGCACAACCTGCCGCTGCTGCGCGGCCAGATTCCGACGGATCTGAATGGCGTGTACTTGCGCGCCGGGCCCAATGCACGCTTTGAGCCGCATGGCCGTTACCACCCGTTTGATGGCGACGGCATGGTGCACGCCGCACAGTTTTCCAAAGGCCAGCTCACCTACCGCAACCGCTGGATTCACACCGACGGCTGGCAGGAAGAAGACCTGGCGCAGCAGGCCACCTTCTACGGCATCCGCGAGACCCTCAAGGGCCGCACCGACAAACGGCTCAAGGACACGGCCAACACCGACGTCGTGGGCCACGCGGGGAAGGCGCTGGCGCTCTGGTACATGGCGGGTGATGCGTACGAGATCGACCCCGTCACGCTGCAAACACTGGGCAAGGCGCGCGGCATCACCGCCACGGGCAAAGGCATCTCGGCCCATGCCAAGGTGGACGAAACGACTGAAGAGCTGATGTTCTTTGACTACAGCACCGAGGCGCCCTACATGCACTACGGCGTGCTGAGCGCCGACGGTGCACTCCAACACCATGTGCCGATTGACCTGCCCGGCCCGCGCTTGCCGCACGACATGGCCATCACGCAGCACTATTCCATCCTGCACGACCTGCCACTGTTCCACGATGCCGATGCGCTGGCGCTGGGCCGCCACAAGATCCGCTTTCACCCCGAGATGCACACCCGCTTTGGTGTGATCCCGCGCCTGGGTGCGAGTGACAGCATCCGCTGGTTCAGCTTCACGCCCTGTTACCTGTACCACACGGTCAATGCCTGGGAAGACGGCGACTGGCTGGTGCTGGTGGGCTGCCGCTATATGCCGCGCACACGCGCCGACGGCAGTATCGACCCCGAAGGCACTGCGCGTGATGTGGCCGAGCTGGTGATGCGTGCGCGCCTGTGGTGCTGGCGCATGAACCTGGCCACCGGCGAGACCGAAGAACATGTGCTCAACCCCGATCTCAACGTCGAGTTCCCCAGTTGCAATGCGCGTCTGGCCGGGCGCAAGACGCGTTACGGCTACCTGGTGGACCACTCTTCGGTGACCACGCTGCAATGGGCCGGGCTGCGCAAGATGGATCTGGAAACCGGTGCCAGCCTCAGCGCCTGGACCGATGACCCGGTGCACAGTTGGTACACCGAACCCTGGTTTGCCGAGGCTGACAACGCCACCGCCGAAGACCACGGCTATCTGATCGCTTTCCAGTGGAACGAAGCACTGCAGCGCCAGACGCTGGACATCTTTGACGCGCGCGACCTCAGCACCGGGCCGGTCGCGCAGGTGGAACTACCGGCGCGCGTTCCGGTGGGCTTTCATGGTTGCTGGATCGCTGAGCGCCGGCTTTTGTACAGCGCTGAAAAAAACCTCCGTTCGGGCTGAGCCTGTCGAAGCCCTCAACACATCCGGGATTTGCAAGGGCGGCGTTTCGACCGACTCAGTCCGAACGGACTCTATCTGGCCTTAGAGCACCGCCAACAGCGGCTGCAATACGCTGGCGCCAAGCTTTTTGGAGCGTGCGCCGCTCCAGCCCGTGGCCGCGTCGGGCAACTGGGCGTTGTCCTTGAACGGCATCTCGATGGTGAACGCCAGGCAGGCAAACTGCTGCGCCACCCAATTGGTGGCCAGGGTAGGGTTGGCCTTGCCGGCTTCGGTGCGGCCGTAGTTGAACTCGTCCTGAAAATCCGGGCAACTGGCCATCCAGGTGGTCTTGAAGGTGTTTTCCAGATCGGCCACATGCGGCGTGTAACCTGGGTTGCCTTCGGAGCCAACAACAAAGTTGTAGGGCAGGCCTTCGTCGCCATGGGCATCGAGGCACAGGTCCACGCCCGTGGCCAGCATCTTCTGGCGCACCAGAAACACCTCGGGTGATTTCTCCATGCTGGGCTCCAGCCACTCACGGTTCAGGTTGGCACCGGCGGCGTTGGTGCGCAGGTTGCCGCGCACCGCGCCGTCAGGGTTCATGTTGGGCACCACGTGGAAGACACAGCGCTGCAGCAACACGCGGCTCACGGCGTCGTCCGGGTCCAGCAGGCGCTCCAGAAAACCTTCGACAAACCACTCGGCCATAGTCTCGCCCGGGTGCTGGCGTGCAATCAGCCAGACCTTCTTTTTCTCGGCCAGCGAAATGCTGCTCTGTGCATCGGTGATGCGCAGCAGGCCCATGTCGCGGCCGTCCAGCGTGTGGCCCAGGCACTCCTGGGTCACGTGCGGCGACGCTGCGGCCGACGCCAGCAGGTCCAGGTGCTGCTCCCAGGAGTAGGGCTCGAAGTAGGCAAAGTAGATGCACTGCGTCTCGGGCTTCACACGCGCTGTCATCACATGCCCGTCAAACGTGGTGTCGACGCGAAACCAGTGCTGGCGGTCGTGGCTGGCCACCACGCGGTAGCCTTCCCAGCCCTTGGGGTAGGCGCTGGCGCCGGCGTTGAGAAACTTCACGTTGACTGCCAGCCCCGCCGCACCCTGCAGGCTGAAGTGAAACCACTGGGCAAACCCGGCGGCCGAGTCCTTGCGGATGTTGACCTGGATGTTGCGGGGGTCCTCCAGGCTCACCACCTCGATGGCGCCGGAATCGAACTGGGTGGAGATATGGAGTTGTGTCATGGGCTGCAAAGTGGTGCCGAAAGGCTGATAGGGATTGTAGAAGCCCGGTGCGCCAGGGGCGCGTATTCAAGTTTTCAGAAAAAGGGCCGATATGACAGAAAGCCCTCAAAGCACCACCATGAACATCGCCAGCACCCCCGCCGTACAAGCCGCCACTGCCGCCGCGCAGGGCCCCACGTCGGACGCGTTGAACATTCTGGTGCTCAAGAAGGCGCTGAACCAGCAGGCCGTGGCCGCCGCCACGCTGATCCAGTCCCTGCCGCCCGTGCCCGCCCTGGCCACCAGCGGCAGCGTTGGCACCCGGCTCAACACCTTCGCGTAAACACGCCAGCGCCCCTTGCGGCGCAGATGCAGATTAGGCATCAAATCGGCCTCCAGCTCTTATAGGGTGTGCGCAAGCAGCTATGCATTCAATAGCGTTTTACACCCGCCGTTTACGCTTTTTTTACGCCCGCTCTCTGAATCTCATCCCCGTTTTTACGCCCGTCTGACCACACTTCACCCATCGATTTGATGCAGGAGAAATGATGGAAACGGTGAACACATTGCATGTGGTCTACGGCCTGGGCGGCACCTGTGCTGTCTTGTTGCTGGCGTATTTGGTGTATGCGCTGGTATGCGCGGAGGACTTTTAATGAGCAGCTCGGCTTGGGGGCTGCTGGCCCTGTTTTTGACAACCCTTTTGGTGACCTCCTGGCCCTTGGGCATCTGGGTGGCACGTCTGAGTTCAGGCCGCCTGCCGCAGTGGCTGCTGCGGCTGGAGACGCCGCTGTTCCGCCTGGCGGGCACCTCGCCCGACCAGTCCATGCCCTGGAAGCAGTACACGCTGGCCTTGCTGGCGTTCAATGCGTTGGGCGTGCTGGTGGTCTACCTGCTGCAGCGCTGGCAAGCGGTGTTGCCGCTCAACCCCGCGAGCATGGGCGCCGTGTCGGTGGACTCGGCTTTCAACACCGCGGTGAGTTTTGTCACCAACACCAACTGGCAGGGTTATGCGGGTGAGTCCACCATGGGCTACCTCACACAAATGCTGGGCCTGGCGGTGCAAAACTTCCTGTCCGCCGCCACCGGCATTGCCGTGGTGTTTGCGCTGTTCCGCGGCTTTGCCGCCAAGTCGACCGCCGTGATCGGCAACTTCTGGGTCGACATGACGCGCATCACCGCATGGTTGCTGCTACCGCTCTCCTTGGTGTTCGCCATCTTCCTGGTCGGCCAGGGCGTGATCCAGAACTTTGACGCCTACCAAGACGTCAGCACGGTGGAGACCACGCAGTTCCAGCAGCCCAAGCTGGGCGCGGACGGCCAGCCCGTGCTGGACGACAAGGGCGCACCCGTGATGGAAGACACCAGCACCTCCACGCAAACCCTGGCCATGGGCCCGGTGGCGTCGCAAGAGGCCATCAAGATGCTGGGCACCAACGGTGGCGGTTTCTTCAACGCCAACTCGGCCCACCCGTATGAGAACCCCACTTCCTTAAGCAACTTCCTGCAGATGCTGGCGATCTTCCTGATCCCTGCCGCGCTGTGTTTTGCCTTTGGCCGCGAGGTGGGCGACCAGCGCCAGGGCTGGGCCGTGCTGGCTGCCATGACGGTGATGTTTGTGGTCGCCGTGGTGGCCATCATGCCGGCCGAGCAGGCAGGCAATCCGCAGATTGCTGCACTGGGTGTGGACCAGACCGCCAGCAGCCTGCAGAGCGGCGGCAATATGGAAGGCAAGGAAACCCGCTTTGGCATCACCGCTAGCAGCCTGTTTGCAGTGATAACCACTGCGGCTTCCTGCGGCGCGGTCAACGCCATGCACGACTCCTTCACCCCGCTGGGCGGCATGGTGCCCATGGTGATGATGCAGCTGGGTGAGGTGGTGTTTGGTGGCACCGGCACCGGCCTCTACGGCATGCTGATCTTCGCCATCCTGGCGGTGTTCATTGCAGGCCTGATGATTGGCCGCACCCCCGAATACCTGGGCAAGAAGATCGAAGCGCATGAGATGAAGCTGACCTCGATCGCCATCCTGGTCACGCCAATTCTGGTGTTGGCAGGTACGGCCATTGCCGTGCTGGCCGGCGCCGGCAAGGCCGGTATTGCCAACCCAAGTGCGCATGGTTTCTCGGAAATCCTGTACGCACTGACCTCGGCCGCCAACAACAACGGCAGCGCCTTTGCGGGCTTGTCGGCGAACACACCGTTCTACAACGTCCTGTTGGCCATCGCCATGTGGTTCGGCCGCTTTGGCGTGATCGTGCCGGTGCTGGCCATTGCCGGTGCGCTGGCGGCCAAGAAGCGCCTGCCCGCCACAGCAGGCACCTTCCCAACGCACGGCCCGCTGTTTGTGGTGCTGTTGATCGGCACCGTGCTGCTGGTGGGCCTGTTGAACTACGTGCCCTCGCTGGCCCTGGGCCCGGTGGTCGAGCACCTGATGCTTTGGGCATCCGTCTAAACGCCCCTATTTGCGAGAGAAATTTATGACAAGCAAAACTTCCTTAACCCTGATGGACCCCGCACTGGTCAAGCCTGCCGTGTGGGCCGCCTTTGCCAAGCTGCACCCTGCTGTGCAGTGGCGCAACCCGGTGATGTTTGTGGTCTACATCGGCAGCATCGTCACCACGCTGTTGGGCCTGCAAGCTCTGCAAGGCACCGTGGGCGACTCGGCCAGCTTCATCCTGTCTGTGGCCGTCTGGCTGTGGTTCACCGTGCTGTTTGCCAACTTTGCCGAAGCCCTGGCAGAGGGCCGCAGCAAGGCCCAGGCGGATTCACTCAAGGGTCTGAAAAAAAGCACCTGGGCCAAGAAGCTGAAGGAACCCACCCATGGTTCCACATGGCTCCCCGAACAAGCGGAGAACCTGCGCAAGGGTGATGTGGTGCTGGTGGAAGCCGGTGACATGATCCCCGTGGATGGGGAAGTCATTCAGGGCGTGGCCACGGTGGACGAGAGCGCCATCACCGGCGAATCGGCCCCCGTGGTGCGCGAGTCGGGCGGCGACTTTGCTTCGGTCACCGGCGGCACCCGCGTGTTGTCGGACTGGCTGGTGGTGCGCATTGGTGTGAACCCCGGCGAGTCATTTCTGGACCGCATGATCGGCATGGTGGAAGGCGCCAAGCGCCAGAAGACACCCAATGAAGTGGCGCTGACCATTCTGCTGGTGGCGCTCACCATCGTGTTCCTGGTGGTCACCGTCACCTTGCTGCCCTTCTCCATCTTCAGTGTGGAGGCTGCGGGCAGTGGCACCGTGGTCAGCATCACCGCACTCATTGCGCTACTGGTGTGTCTGATCCCCACCACCATCGGTGGCCTGTTGTCGGCCGTGGGCGTGGCGGGCATGAGCCGCATGATGCAGGCCAATGTGATTGCGACCTCGGGCCGTGCGGTGGAAGCCGCAGGCGACGTAGATGTACTGCTGCTGGACAAGACCGGCACCATCACCCACGGCAACCGCCAGGCTGCGCTGTTTATTCCTGCCCCCGGCATCAGTCTGAACCAGTTGGCTCTGTGCGCCGCGCAGGCCTCCATGGCCGATGAAACACCTGAAGGCCGCAGTATCGTGACCCTGGCCCAAAGCAAGGTGCAGATCGAGCCGCTGGTGGGCAAGACACAAGAAGTCCCCTTCACCGCCCAGACCCGCATGAGCGGTATGGACGTGACACGCCCCGACGGCAGCACGCGCCAGTTGCGCAAGGGCGCGGTGGACGCCGTGCGCAAGGTCCTGCAAGCCCAAGGCAACACCATGCCCCCCGAAGTACTGCGCGCTGCCGACGAAGTGTCACGCCGCGGCAGCACGCCGCTGGCCGTGGTTGATGGCAACCAGGTGCTGGGCATTGTGGAGCTCAAGGACATCGTCAAGGCCGGCATCAAGGAACGTTTTGGCGAGCTGCGCCGCATGGGCATCAAGACCGTGATGATCACCGGCGACAACAAACTCACTGCTGCCGCCATCGCCGCCGAGGCGGGTGTGGACGACTTCCTGGCCGAGGCCACGCCCGAAGACAAGCTCACGCTGATCCGCAGCTACCAGGCCGAAGGCCGTTTGGTGGCCATGACCGGCGATGGCACCAACGATGCGCCAGCATTGGCCCAGGCCGATGTGGCCGTGGCCATGAACAGCGGCACCCAGGCCGCCAAGGAAGCCGGCAACATGGTGGACCTGGACTCCAACCCCACCAAGCTGCTGGAAATTGTGGAGACCGGCAAGGCGCTGCTGATGACACGCGGTTCGCTCACCACGTTCTCCATTGCCAACGACGTGGCCAAGTATTTCGCCATCATTCCGGCCATTTTTGTGAGCACCTACCCGCAGCTCGCCGCGCTCAACGTGATGCGCCTGGGCAGCCCCAACTCGGCCATCCTGTCGGCGGTGGTCTTCAACGCGCTGATCATCGTGGTGCTGATTCCATTGGCGCTCAAGGGCGTGAAATACCGCCCCGTGGGTGCCGCTGCCCTGCTGCGCCGCAATCTCGCCATCTACGGCCTGGGCGGGCTGATCGTGCCCTTCATCGGCATCAAGGCCATTGACCTGTTGCTCGTTGCATTGAATCTGGTTTAAGGAGCCATCTCATGAATAAAACAGTACGTCCCCTGCTGGTTGTGTTTGCAGCACTCACCCTGGTTACCGGTGTGGCCTACCCGCTGGTGGTCACGGCGGTGGGCCAGACGGTCTTCCCGCACCAGGCGCACGGCAGCCTGATCCTGCGTGATGGCAAGCCCGTCGGCTCCGCGCTGATCGGCCAGAACTTCAGTGACCCCGGCCACTTCTGGGGCCGCCCCTCGGCCACCGGTCCGTTTGGCAACAATGCCGCCGCCTCCAGCGGCTCCAACCAGGGCCCGCTGAACCCGGCCCTGGTGGACGCCGCCAAAGGCCGTTTGGACGCCCTGCGCGCAGCCGACCCGACCAACAAGGCCGCCGTGCCGGTGGAACTGGTAAGCGCCTCGGCCAGCGGGCTGGACCCGCATATCAGCCCCGCCGCCGCCCAGTACCAGCTGGCGCGCGTAGCCGCTGCCCGCAAGCTGCCGGTAGAAGCCGTGCAGGCGCTGGTGGCGCAACACACCACACGCCCGTTGCTGGGCGTGCTGGGTGAACCCGTGGTCAACGTGCTGCAACTGAACCTGGCGCTGGACGCAACGCGCTAAGGCCATGGCAGCAGATTGGTTGACCGTGGCTCTCGCGCTAGCGGTACTGGTGGTGCCCATGCTGATGGCATGGGGCATCCTCAGTTGGAGCGACCGACGTAAACCCAAGGACAATAGGCCGAGTTCTCCTATCAACAAGCATGGCAAGCACCACTGACTCCCGGCCCGACCCGGACGCCCTGTTGGCCCAACTGCAAGAGGCGCAGGCCACGCAGCAGCGCGGCAAGCTGCGCATCTACTTTGGCGCCAACGCGGGCGTGGGCAAGACCTACGCCATGCTCAGCGCCGCACAACGCGCGCAGCGCGCTGGCCAGCAGGTGCTGGTGGGCGTGGTGGAAACCCATGGCCGCAAGGACACCATGGAGCTGCAGGCCGGTCTGCAGGTGCTGCCGCTGCAGGAAGTTGCTTACCGCGGCCAGGTGTTGCTGGAGCTGGACATTGACGCCGCGCTGGCCGCCAAGCCCGATGTGTTGCTGGTGGATGAGCTGGCCCACAGCAATGCCCCGGGCTCGCGCCACCCCAAACGCTGGCAGGATGTGCAGGAGCTGCTGGATGCGGGCATCGATGTCTGGACCGCGCTGAACGTACAACACCTTGAGAGCCTCAACGGCACGGTGGGCGCCATCACCGGCGTACGTGTCAACGAGACCGTGCCCGACACCGTGTTGGACGGTGCCGACGAAATCGTGCTGGTGGACGTCACAGCGGATGAGTTGCTGGCGCGCCTGAAGGCCGGCAAGGTCTACATCCCACAGCAGGCCGAACGCGCCAGCCAGAACTTTTTCCGCAAGGGCAACCTGATCGCGCTGCGCGAAATTGCGCTGCGCCGCACCGCCGAGCACGTCGGCGACGATGTGCGCAGCTACCGCCAGCACCTGGTGCAAACCTCGCGCCAACAAAACGCCGCTGACCAACCCGCGTGGAACACCTCGGGCGCACTGCTGGTGTGTGTGGGCCCGCACGCCGGGGCCGAACACGCGGTGCGCACCGCGGCGCGCTTGGCCGGGCAACTCAATGTGCGCTGGCACGCCGCCTATGTGGAAACCCCCACACTGCAACGGCTGGCCGCGCAGGACCGTGACCGCACGCTGGCCGTACTCAAGCTGGCAGAGGAACTGGGTGGCAGCACTACCGTGCTCACCGGTGACGACATTGCCAGCGCCTTGCTACAACACGCGCAGACCCTCAACTGCGCCACCGTGGTGCTGGGTCGCCCTGCGCAGCGCAGTGGGAGCAGTGTGTGGCGCCTGCTGCGCCCCACACTGACGCGCCAGCTCGCCAATATGGCACCCACGCTGGACGTGGTGGAAGTAGGCTTTACCGATAGCGTGCGCAAGCTGGGCCAAGCCATACGCCGCGAGGTGGAAGACGCGCCAGAGGCAGCCACGCGCCAACGTGAAACCTGGCTGCGCTATGGCAAAGCGGTCGCGGCCTGCCTGTTCACCACGGTGCTCACCCAGCCCCTGCTGCCCTGGTTTGACCTGGCCAACATCGTCATGCTGTTTTTGCTGGGGGTGGTGCTGGTAGCCGTGAAGCTGGGCCGCGGGCCGGCCAGTCTGGCGGCGGTGCTGTCGGTGGCCTCCTTTGATTTTTTCCACGTGCAACCGCGCCTGTCGTTTGCGGTGAGTGATGCGCAGTACCTGGTGACCTTTGCGGTGATGCTGGTGGTGGGTCTGCTGATCGGCCAACTCACGGCCAATTTGCGTTTTTCAGCCAACGTGGCCGCCAGCCGTGAGCGGCGTGCGCAGGCGCTGTTTGAACTCACACGCGATCTGTCCGCCGCGCTGCAGACCGAACAGGTGGTGGAGCTCGGCGAAGCCGCCGTGCGGCGCACATTTGGCGGAGACGCCAAGATGCTGCTGCCCGACGCCCGCGACCAACTCGCGCTGCCCACCGACCTGCCGCCCGGTCTGGATGGCAGCATTGCCGACTGGGCGTTCCACAACGGTCAACATGCCGGGCTGGCCACCTCCACGCTGCCATCCAACCCCTGGCACTATGTCCCGCTGAAGGCGCCCATGCGCGTGCGCGGCGTGCTCGCACTGCAACCGGCGCAGGCGCGCTGGCTGCTGATTCCCGAGCAGGTGCAGCAGCTCGAAACGCTGGCGCGGCAAATCGCGATTGCGCTGGAGCGTGTGCACTACGTGGAAGTGGCGCAAAGCGCCGTGGTGCAAATGGAGTCCGAGCGCCTGCGCAATACGCTGTTGGCCGCCATGTCCCACGACGTGCGCACCCCGCTCACCGCGCTGGTCGGCCAGGCCGAAACACTGGCGGCCTCCAGTACGCTGAGCGCAGAACAAAAAACCTCGGCCCAGGCCATCAGCCACGAAGCGCGCGAACTGAGCGCGCTGGTGGGCAATCTGCTGGAGATGGCACGCCTGGAAAGCGGGCAAGTAGAGTTGCGCCAGGAGTGGCAATCCACCGAAGAGGTGGTGGGCGGCGCCATCCGCGCGGCGCGGCACGCGCTGGGCGCACTGCAGGTACGCACCGACCTTCCAGCCGATTTGCCGCTGGTGGAGTTTGATGCGGGGCTGATAGAACGGGTGCTGGTCAACCTGCTGGAAAACGCCGCCAAATACGGCGTGGCTACGCCGCCCGAGCGTCCGGCCATCGTGGTGTCGGCCCAGGTGCGGTCCGATGCGCTGGAGATACGCGTGCGCGACTTCGGCGCGGGCCTGCCCCCATCCAGCCGCGGCAAAGAGGCGGACCTGTTTGAGAAATTCACCCGCGGCAAAAACGAGTCGTCCACGCGGGGTGTCGGTTTGGGCCTGGCGATTTGCAAGGCGGTGGTGGACGCGCACAAGGGCCGCATCAGCGCCCGCAATGCCGATGGCGGTGGTGCAGAATTCACCATCACCCTGCCGCGCCGCGCGCCGCCGCCCGCGCCCACCGAAACTGACGACATCGACGAAACCTAAGCCCCATGTCTACCCCTGCGCCCGTTGCCGTGCTGATTGAAGACGAGCCCCAGATCCGCCGCTTTGTGCGCGCGGCGCTGGAGGCCGAAGGCTGGCAGGTGTTTGAGGCCGAGACCGCACAGCATGGCCTGCGCGATGCCGCCACCCGCAAACCCGACCTGCTGGTGCTGGACCTGGGGCTACCCGATGGCGACGGACTGGACGTGATCCGCGATGTGCGCAGCTGGTCGGCCGTGCCCATCGTCGTGCTGTCCGCGCGCAGTGATGAGGGCGACAAGATCGCCGCGCTGGACGCCGGTGCCGACGACTACCTGACCAAACCCTTTGGCGTGGGCGAGCTGTTGGCCCGCGTGCGCGCCAACCTGCGCCGCCCGCGCGCGGCGAGTAGCGATGGCAAGGCCGACGAATCGCTGTTCCGTTTTGGCGATGTGGAAGTGGACCGCCAGGCCCGGCTGGTGCGGCGTGGGGGCGCCGAGGTACACCTCACCCCCATCGAATACCGCCTGCTGTTGGTGCTGGTGGCCAACGCCGGGCGCGTGCTGACACACCGCCAGCTGTTGCGCGAGGTGTGGGGCCCGTCGCACGCCGACCAGAGCCACTACCTGCGCATCTACATGGGCCACCTGCGCCAAAAGCTGGAGGCCGACCCCAGCCAGCCCCAGCACCTGCTGACCGAAACTGCCGTGGGCTACCGGCTCGTGGTTTTATAAGTCAAATCGGCCCCAGCCCTTTCCGAATGTGCGCAAGCAGCTCCTGAATCCATAGCAGCTAGCGCGTACTACTGTGCAACAAACGTTGGAACGAGAGCTGAAAAAATGCGGAAACACACCCTGCTATGGCTCACCGCCGCCAAAGACTGGGCCCGCCGTATCAAGCGGGATGTGGTGGCCGTCTACTTTGCGGCGCGCCACCCTGACACCCCGTGGCCGGTGCGCCTGCTGGCCCTGACCGTGGCGGCGTACGCGTTGAGCCCTATCGACCTCATACCCGACTTCATTCCCGTGCTGGGTTACCTGGATGACCTGCTGATCGTTCCCCTGGGCCTGTGGCTGGTGGTGCGCCTGCTGCCGCCCCACGTACTGGAGGCCTCGCGCAGCCAGGCACAGCAGGTGTTGGAGCGCCCGCGCAGCCTGTTGGCGGCAGCCGTGATCATCAGCCTCTGGATCTTGGGCACCGGCCTGCTCGTAGGGTGGCTGCTCAACCACGGAGCGAAGTCATAAGCGCCAAGGCCAATGCCCCTCGGTGGCAAGGGGACAGTACACTTCCGGATAATGGACGGCAGATGAAACACCTTTCCCGTTTGTTAAGCGCCGCCGGTGGTGTCTA
Source organism: Rhodoferax saidenbachensis (assembly GCF_001955715.1). NCBI lineage: Bacteria > Pseudomonadati > Pseudomonadota > Betaproteobacteria > Burkholderiales > Comamonadaceae > Rhodoferax > Rhodoferax saidenbachensis. The sequence continues at coordinate 3,815,202 of NZ_CP019239.1, forward strand.
CCTGGTACTCATGGCGCATGTCGCGCTGGCGCAGGGCAACGCCAGTGCGGCGCAAACACCGCGCAACTGGGCCACCGCCCCCCGTCACTCGGCCGGTTTGGCGCCCGACCCGGCGCAACTGGCCAGCACGGCCATCGTGCAGGTCTACGCCGCGCCTACCTATGGCTGGCGTGGCAACTTTGCGGTGCACCCCTGGATCATCTACAAGCGCCGTGGCGAGACGGCCTACACCCGCTTTGATGTGGTGGGCTGGCGCGCGCCGAACATCGTGCAGCGCGACTACGCCGTGCCGGACGGGCTCTGGTACGGCTCAGTGCCAGCGCTGCTGGTGGACCACCGTGGTGACGGTGTGGAGGCCATGATTGACGCCGTTGAAGCCGCGGTGGCCAGCTACCCCTACGCCCATAAATACCGCAGCTACCCCGGGCCCAACAGCAATACGTTTCTGGCGCACATCGGGCGCGAGGTGCCTGCGCTCAAGCTGGACTTGCCCGCCAACGCCATCGGCAAGGATTACCGGCCGCTGATCCACCCGGTGGGCCTGTCACCGTCCGGCTCGGGCGTGCAGGTTTCCCTCTTGGGCTTGCTGGGCGTGAGCATCGGCGTGCAGGAAGGGCTGGAGTTCAATGTGCTGGGCCTGAACTTCGGCATTGACCTCAACACCCCGGCACTGCGCCTGCCTTTTGTGGGACGGCTGGGGTTCAAGGACACCGCGGTGTCCGGCCCCGAGCCCGTGGCAGCGGGCAGCTAGGGCGCTTTACCGCCACCAGACGCTAAGCAGCCTTTGCCACCAAAATATGGTTGGGCAACCGCTCCAGAAGGGCGCCAAATGAATCGATCACGGTAATGTCCGGGTCGTTCATCAGCGAGGGCGACTTGGGCTCGATCGCAAAAGCAGCGTCTGCCAAACGCATGAGGGCCAGGTCATTGGTGTTGTCCCCAACCACCCAGGTGAGATGGACCGCCGGCTCACTGGGGTCGGACAAAAACCGCCGCAACACATTGCTCTTGCAGATCGGGTTCCCTGCGGACCCGGTTGGATGGATGAATGCGGGGTTGATGCGCACCTGCCCGGTGCACACTTCGTTTTCAAAAACGATGGAATGCGCCATGGCAAAGTCTGCAAAGATGCGGCGCCGTAGAACATCGGCCGCCACAAAATAGCTGTCACTGACCACACCCACCATGAACCCGCGCCTGCGCATCTGGTTCACAAATTCGATCACGCCGGGCCGAATCTCCATGGCACGGGCCACTTGCTCAAACTTCTTTTTGTGCAGGTACTGAAACAGCCTGGCAATGTTTTCGCTGCGTGTCGACGCGTCGCCGTCGTGCGTATCCAGCAGTTGCATCAACGCCGTACTCTGCCCATTGGCCTTTGCCAGTTCCACGGCAAAACGCGACGGGGTAACCGTGCCATCCATGTCCAGCAGCAGCAGGCGCTGCCTCCCCTTGCGGCGCGTGAGCACATAGTCAATGCCGGAAGCCGCTTGCCGCTGGGCTTCGTACATGGTGGCAACCTGCTCCACATGCAATCGCCCTGCAGAGCGGGCCCGATTGAAGATGACGCGACTCACTTCATTGGCCATCACGGTCAAGTCATGCAGAGGCTGGCTGTCATGCTCCAGTGAGCCGATGTCCACCTCGGCAATCCGGGCGCCAGAGAGATGGGCGTCAATGAGAATGCCCACGTCCACACCGTACCCGTCTTCAAAAGGCAGTGTCTGCAGCAGCTTCTTGCGTGCGGCAATGATGCCTCCCAAGGGCTGGCTGATGTGCGCCAATTCCGGAAAAAATATCTTCAGCATCGGTTTGGCAGTCAACTCCGTCACACGCCCGCCACCCCGCCCGAACCGGGCTTTGACAAAATCAGCCGCTCCGCGCAAAAGTGGAATGCAAAGGTCGGTGATGATGCCGGGGCGCAGGCCGGCCAAGTCGCCATCCAGGTAGACCAGCAAATCCTGCCGGGCGGGCTCTATGCCGTCTTGCATGGAGGCGCCTTTCCCGAGCATGCTGCTGAGAATGACCCTGGCGCCCGCTGCGCGTGCCAACTGCGCAGTGGCGTCAATGGAGCTGTCATCAATCACGATGACTTCGGCCGTGGCAGGGTCTGCCAACGCATAGGCCACGACGTCCGCAATCCGCTTGGCTTCGTTCAACGCAGGAATGATGACGGTGGCATAGGCTTTTGCGTCCAGCGCCAGCGGTGACGCCGGGGGCAATACTTTGTGCTCAGGCGCGGGGTGCTGCGGTGCTTGTTTGTCCAGCAGCTTGCCGAGCTGGGCCCAAAGCCATCGCCAAACCAAGGGGCCCCAAGACGCGTTTTTTTTCATGCCCATTTCTCCTTGTGCAGTTGAAATAGCGGAGGGAGAGCACCCCAAAAAAGAGACTGGTGGAGTGATCCACTCACACCAGTCCAAGGCTCACTAAAGATTCCTGTCGCGAGGACAACAATGTCCGGCGGGATGCCCTACTTCGCCGGGTAGGCCAGATCGGCGCGGCGATTCATTTGGTAGGCGGCCTCATCGTGGCCCGTTGCTTTGGGCTTCTCTTCGCCCCAACTGACGGCCTCCAGTTGGGCGTCCCTGGCTCCATAAATCTTGAGGGCAGCGACAACGGCCGCAGCTCTCTTTTGTCCCAAAGCCAGGTTGTACTCGGCGCCACCTTGTTCGTCCGTATTGCCTTCCACCCGCACAGCCAAGCCAGGATTGGCTGCCAGGTACTTGCCATGCATTTCCAGCAGCGGCGTGTATTCGGCCTTCACATTCGACTGCTCGAAGTCAAAATAGACACTGCGTTTCTGGAAAAGCAGGCTGGCAGGGTCTGCATGTGGCGCCAGAGGGCTCTTTGCTGCAGGTGAGGAGGTCACTGCCGCCATGGCCGGGCTCGCGGTGGTTGCCGTACCAGCGGCAGCAGAGGCATTCACGGAACTGGCGTCCATAGGCGTACTACTGCACGCACCCAAAAAAATGGTGGTGCAAATTCCCAGGGCATAACCCACCCGATGCAGTGACTTCATTGCGTTCCTCCTGTGTATGTCCATTGAATTTTTCCAAACGACCCTGCACCCACTTCTTTACGGGTCTTCCACCGGTTGGGATGTTGCGGGATCAATGAGTATCTGTACGCGCCTGCCGAAAGGGTCCAGACCATAAATTTCGTAGCATTCGTTTCTGACACGAATGGTTTTTATCAAATAGCCTTGCCTCAGCAACTCCCGCTTGAGGCTGGTCTCATCCATCCACCTGTCTTTTGGAATACTGCAGGTGGGCGATGTTGCGGCCACGCTTGACAAGGCCACCAGCCCGATTACAAACACGGCTATGGACCTGACACCTGGGGCACTTTTCATCGCAGGGACACTCGCTGATTTCAAGCGTGCCAATTGTCGGCCCGTAGTCTTAGGTGAAACTTAAACGCCATAGACTCCACCCCGCCTCGGACCGATGTCGGTTTAACGTCGAGGTCGAATGGGTACGGGACCGACCCGACCACAAATCATGAAAGACTCTGATGCGTTTACTCTTGATTGAGGATGACCTGATGATTGGCGAGTCCGTCATGGATTTGCTTCGCGCAGAAGGGTATGCCGTCGATTGGGTCAAGGACGGAGAAATGGCCGAGCACACGCTGGAGAGCCAAAGCTACGACCTGATCCTGCTGGACCTGGGCCTGCCCAAGGTGGACGGGCTGGTGGTGCTGCGCAACCTGCGCGCCAGGAAGATTCGCACGCCGGTGCTCATTGCCACGGCCCGGGATGCGTTGGACTTGCGGGTGCTGGGTTTGAACATGGGGGCAGATGATTACGTGGTCAAACCCTACGAGCTGGCAGAGTTGTTGGCGCGCATCCGCGCACTGATCCGGCGTGCCTCAGGAAGGGCAGAACCCGTGTACGAGCACATGGGCGTGAGCATTGATCCCGTGACCCGCGAGGTTCTGGTGGGCGACCAGCCGGTGGCACTCGCGGCCAGGGAATGGGCCATCCTGGAGCTATTGCTGGCGCGCCCAGGCATGGTGCTGTCCCGCAAACAACTGGAAGAAAAGTTGTACAGCTGGAAAGATGAAGTCAGCAGCAACGCCGTGGAGGTGTACATCCACGGTTTGCGCAAAAAACTCGGCACCCACATGATTCAGAACGTCCGCGGAGTCGGGTACATGGTGCCCAGGGGAACACATGCCGCGTAGAGCCTTGCATTCGCTGCGCGCCCGACTGCTCTTGCTGCTGTTTGGGGCTGTCGTCTCCACGGCCTGTCTGCAGGCGTATGTGGCGTACCGCACGTCATTGGATGAAACCAATGCTATTTTTGACTACCAGATGGAACGCATCGCGTTGTCCCTGAGGGCCGGACTGCCCAGCACAGGGCTGCCGAAAAACCGCTTTCGGGGCTCCAAGGACGAGAGTTTTGATTTCATCGTGCAGGTCTCCACCACCAATGGCCGCACCATTTTCAAGTCAGCACCGAACAGCACCCTGCCCCGCGATGTGCCACCCGGCTTGTCGACATTCGATGCACGGGGAACCACCTACAAGCTCTACTCGCTTTTCTACGAGGGGCAACTCATTCAGGTAGCGCAAGACCGGGCCGCACGGCGCGACTTGGCGCGCAATCTGGCTTTCAAAACCGTGACGCCCATTTTCGTCATGGTTCCCCTGTTGGTCCTGTTTGTCTGGCTGGTCGTCAACGCCTCACTCGCCCCGGTGGATCGGGTCCGCAGGCAAGTGGCATCCCGCCAGGCTGACGAGCTGGCGGCCTTGCGCGAAGATGGTTTGCCCGACGAAATATTCCCGCTGGTGCAGGAGCTCAATTGGTTGTTCCAGCGGGTGCGCAGGGCGTTTGACGCGCAGAAAAATTTCATCGCCGACGCGGCGCACGAACTGCGGTCCCCGCTATCGGCTTTGAAACTCCAGGTGGAAGGCCTGCGCAGGGCCTCGGACGAGGCCAGCCGCACACTGGCTTTTAACCGCCTGTCCGCCGGTGTGGACCGCGCCACCCGGTTGGTAGAACAACTGCTCATACTGGCCCGCCATCAGGCGACACCGGGCGAAATGGACTTGGCCCAGTCGCTTGATTTGGTGGAGTTGGTGCAAACCTGCGTGGCGGACACCTGGGAATACGCCACAGCCCACCAGTTGGACATCGGACTGACAGCGGCCGACACCTGCAGCATCGTGGCGCACAGCGATGCGCTGAAAATTCTGGTGAGAAATCTTTTGGACAACGCCATCAAATACACCCCCCAAGGCGGGACGGTGAATGTGGCGGTGCAGTCCGACCATGGGAAAACCATACTGACCATTGAAGACAGCGGCCCCGGTATTCTGCCGGCAGAGCGTGCGCGGGTATTTGACCGGTTTTACCGTGCAACGGACGCACAAGGCAACGGCAGTGGCCTGGGCCTGGCGATTGTCAAAACCATCGCAGACATGCACGCGGCCACCATCACGATGGACGCATCACCCACTCTGGGAGGCCTCCAGGTCACCGTCGTATTCCCCGAAGACCTTGCAAAAACTGCGCAAGACGCTGCCCCATAGATAGCGGTTACAGGCTATCCACCACCTTCACCAATTGCCCCTGCTTGGGCTCACCACCGCCGTAGAAGCCGTTGATCAGCCGCAACTGCTGCAGCGCATCCTCCAGCGGTGAGGTCTTGGCCAGCTCGGCAAAACCACCGCGCGGGTAGGCCACGGTCTTCAGTACCCAGGGTTTAGCCGCGTTGCGGTCCTGGGCCGTGAGGGCGCGGAAGCTGCCTTCTGCTTCGCGCAGGCCTGCGCTGGCGCGCTGCAGGGCGGCCGCGTCTTTGGCGTTGGACTGCAGCAGGTAGACCGAATCACCGGGCCCGCTGACCACGGTGGCCTGCACGGTCACCTGCTGGCCCTGGGCCGTTTGCCGCGTGCCGGTGAAACGGGTGGCCTGCAAGCCATTGAGCTGCGTCGTTTCCGTGCGACCCTGCGTGGGCTTGAAGACGTTGCGCAGGATGTCGGTGTGGTTCTTGCCTACCTTGGGCGGCACCAGACGCACGATGAGGGCCGCGTCACGCGCCGCGTTCGTCAGCGCGAGCTGGTCGGTGCCGTTGTTGATCTGCCAGCCGCTGGGTGCCGTCATCGCAAAGCCCAGGCCAGCGTGGTAGAAATTGCGCCCACGCGTCAGGCCCTGGTCAGGGCTTTCGCCAAACTCCAGCCCCGCAATCACCTTGAGGTAACGGGCACGGCCTTCGTCATCGTATTTGCCCTGGTACTGGGCCGCCAGTTCGGTGATGTTCTGCAGGCGTTGGTCGTTGCTGGGGTGGGAGGCCAGCCAGTCACCGCCGGTAGGCACGGGGCGGCCAGCGGCCTTGGCCTCATCCGCCGCAAAACGTTCCTGGTTCTTGAGCACGGTGATCACGTCGACCATGTTGTGCGGGTCGTAGTTGCTGCGCGCCAGGTACTCGGCCCCCAGCTTGTCGGCCTGTAACTCCTGGTCACGCCCGTAGGACGCGACATAGCCCGCGGCCACGGTTTGCGACACCTGGCCGGCCAACTGCCCGGCGCCGGACACGCCATAAGCTTCTGCCACCGCACCCAACACACTGGCGGCAAACACGCCTATGCCTGCGTTCTGCTGGCTGGTGGCGCGCTGCGCACCGTGACGGGCGGTGACGTGGCCAATCTCATGGCCGATCACACCGGCCAGATCGGCCTCACTCTCCATATAGGCCATGATGCCGCGCGTGACATACACATAACCACCGGGCAGCGCAAAGGCGTTGATCTCGGGACTGTCCAACACCGTGAAGTGCCACTGCAGGTTGCTGCGGTGCGAGTGCGTTGCCAGCTTCTGGCCCAGCGTGTTCACATAGTTCTGCACTGCCGTGTTTTTGTAGACACCGTACTCCTTGAGCACCTCCTGGTGCGCCTTGGCGCCCTCGGCAATCTCGGCCTCCTCGCTCATCACGCTGCGCTCGGACTCGCCCGTCACCGGATTGACCACCATGCTGCCGCAGCCTGTGAGCAGCAGGGCGGTGAATGCGAGGGAGAGAAGTTTGAATTTCATGGCGTTTCCAATGGCTGGCGATGCTGCATTCTAGGGAGCGCGCGGGTCAACGATGGGCCCAGATTACTGGCTGGCGCCAGAGGACGCCGGTTGCTGCGGCGGGCTGGGCACCACCTCTGTCGTGACCCGCTCGCGCAAGATGCCGCCTGCGGCAACGCTACCGCTGGTGGTGCCTGCGCCGCGAATTCTTGCCACACAGGCCGTGTGCTCGTCCCCTGTCAGGGCATCACAGCGCAGCAAGCTGTTGCGTTCGAGTTGCTCGGGGCTGACCGACGGGTTGGCACCGGGTCGCTCATTCCGCACAGCGTGGGCCTCCCGCATGCAGGATTCGTAACTCTGGCCGAATGCGCCGCCCAGGCAGGCCTGGCGATCGGCTTCGAAACGCCGCTGCTTGTCATTGCGGTCTTGTGCAGCGGCCGAAAATACCTGTCCACAGGCCAGTAGCACCAAACCCATGGCGACGCTTCGGCGAAACGGCGGCAGGGAACTTGCGGTTGATTTCATGGTTGCTCCTTATGCATCGCAGAACGCGATGGCAGAACCTCAGCGTGCCCTGGTGCGGGGCAGCGGTCTGTTCGATGGCTAACGCAGGAACCCCGCCCCGGACATTTCAAGCATGAAATAGGCCTCCAGCCCGCATAAAACATGCGCAATCAGCTATAAAAACAGTAGCAAATAGAGCAGCACGCCAACCCTTCGCCAACCCCAAGCCCGATAATCGGCGCATGACTTCTTTCTCTTCCCTCCCCCTCTCGCCCGCCATGCTGGCCAATCTGCAGCAACTGGGCTATGAGGCGATGACGCCCATTCAGGCGACCAGCCTGCCTATCGCCCTGCAGGGCAAAGACCTGATTGCCCAGGCCAAAACTGGCAGCGGCAAGACCGCCGCATTCGCGCTGGCCTTGCTCTCCAAGCTGAATCCACGCTGGTTTGCGGTGCAAACGCTGGTGTTGTGCCCCACACGCGAACTGGCCGACCAGGTGACGGTGGAAATTCGCCGCCTGGCGCGGGCCGAGGAAAACATCAAGGTGGTGACCGTATGTGGCGGCGTACCGGTGCGCGGCCAACGTGCCTCACTGGAAAACGGCGCACACATTGTGGTCGGAACGCCCGGTCGCGTGATGGACCTGCTGGAGCGCGGCTACCTGAATCTGGAAGGGCTCAACACGCTGGTGCTGGACGAGGCCGACCGCATGCTGGACATGGGTTTCTTTGACGACATTGCCACCGTAGTCAAACAGGCGCCCAAAGAACGCCAGACCCTGCTGTTCTCCGCCACTTATCCGGAAGGCATAGCGAAGCTGGCCCAACAGTTCATGCGCGATCCGCAGCAAATCACCATCAAGGCCCCGGTGGCCGAGAACACGATTGAGCAGCGCTTTTACGAAGTGGAGCGCGGCAACCGGCTGGAGACCGTGGCCATGTTGCTCAACCATTTCCGCCCGGTCAGCACGATTGCCTTTTGCAACACGCGCCAGCAATGCAATGACCTGGTGACGCTGCTGCAGGCCCAGGGTTTTGTGGCGCAGGCGCTGCACGGTGACCTGGAGCAGCGCGAGCGCGACCAGGTGCTGGCGCAGTTTGCGGGCCGCAGTTGCTCGGTGCTGGTGGCGACCGACGTGGCCTCACGCGGGCTGGACGTGAAAGAGTTAGAGGCCGTAATCAACGTGGACATCACGCCCGACCCCGAAGTGCATGTGCACCGCATTGGCCGCACCGGCCGCGCGGGCGAGTCCGGCCTGGCGCTGAGCCTGGCCTCCATGAACGAGATGGGGGCCGTGGGCAAGATTGAGCAGTACCAGAACGCACCGTCCGTCTGGTTCAAGCGTGATGAGCTCACCCCCACGGGCAAGGGCCGCTTGCTGCCGCCCATGGTGACGCTGCAGATTCTGGGCGGGCGCAAGGAGAAGATTCGCCCCGGCGACGTGCTGGGTGCGCTGACCAGCACCGAGGGCGGCGTGGCCTACACGCGCGAGCAGATCGGCAAGATCCAGGTCACCGAGTTCTGCACCTTTGTGGCTGTGGCGCGCGATGTGGCACAGGCCGCGAGTGAAAAACTCAACTTTGGCAAGATCAAAGGCAAAAGCGTCAAAGTACGCCTGATGTAGCCCGCTTTTTCGGGCCATGTAGGAAAAAATCCTACACAGCTTCCATCCTTTTACTGACTCCAGTTTCGAGGGCGGGTGACTACAGTGGATGCAAGCGCCAATGCCTCTGTTCGGCGCAGATTTGCTGGAGTAGCCCCATGAAAGATACCGCCGTTGCCCTGAACCCCTTCAGCCTGATGATGGAGCCCGAACTGGTCTTGCAGACCATGGAGCGCTCGCAACAGCTGCGCGGCCTGCGCCGTCACAAACTGCGTCCGCTGGACAAGCCGCTGATCCCCTACACCAAGGAAGCCGTGGCCGCCCGCGCTGCCTTTGACGCCGCCATTGACGCCGAAGACTTCGAGGACCAGGCCGACAGCTACATGCTGAACTGAGTGGTGCGCTTCGTTGGTAGACTGGGTGCATGAGCACTCCCATCTACCGCGATTTCACCACCCAGGCGCAGATCGATGCGCAATACAACCCCTCCATGGGGTTGGCCGACCCGAATGCACCCGGCGCACACTACGGCGCGCAGGCCGACAAGGCCCGCAGCACACTGCGCAGCCACCTGGATGTGCCCTTTGGCCCCACGGTGCACGAGACGCTGGACATCTTCCCGGCCGACAAACCCAACGCACCAGTGTTTGTCTTTATCCACGGCGGCTACTGGCGCGCCTTTCAGAGCAAACACTTTCATGGCGTGGCCCTGGGCCTGCAAGCCCGTGGCATCACCACCGTGGTGATCAACTACGCGCTGTGCCCCTTTGTCACGATTGACGAGATCACCCGCCAGGCCCGTGCGGCCGTGGCCTGGACCGTGCGCAACATCGCCCAGTACGGCGGTGACCCGACACGTATTGCCATCGGCGGCCATTCCGCTGGCGGCCACCTCACCGCCATGTGCCTGCAAACCGAGTGGCAACGCGACTACGGCCTGGCGCAAGACCCGCTCAAGGCGGCGGTGCTGGTGAGCGGCCTGTACGACCTGCAGCCACTGCGCTACAGCTACCTGCAGCCCATGATCCAGCTCGACGACGGCATCGTCCAACGCAACTCCCCCGCGTTTCTGGTGCGCAAGAGCGACACCCCGGTCTGGATCACCTGGGGCGGCGCAGAGTCTCCCGAGTTCGCACGCCAGGCGCAGATTTACCATGACGCATGGACGGCTGCGGGCAACCGCGCCGAGCTGAGCGCCATCCCCGACGCCGACCACTTCACCGCCATCCACGGTTTCGAGCAGGCCCACAGCCCGCTGTGCAACTGGCTGGCTGGCAAGCTGGGCATCGCTTAACTCCGTTTACGCCGCGCTTGTTATCCCGTTCGCCCTGAGCTTGTCGAAGGGTCGAAGGGCTTGCAAGGCTTCGACAGGCTCAGCCCGAACGGAAGTGCCTGTCTGCTTTGCTAGGGCAGCCCCCGGGGGAAACACCGGCTTGGTGGGGGCGGTGTTTTCCCGCACAATGGGCCGCACCATGCCCAGCCCCACCGGCATCCTGCCACCCTCCCCCGCAACCCCCTACCGTGACCGCAAGCGTTACGCTTGGATACTGTCGCTGCTGGTGCCCTGCTCCGTAGCACTGGGCCCCTTGCTGGTACTGACTTACGGCGACGCGCACCTGTTGTGGATACAGGTAGGCTTCTTCTACCTGTGTGTGCCGCTGATCGACCTGTGGATGGGCGAAGACCAAAGCAACCCGCCCGAGAGCGCCGTGCCCGCGCTGGAGGCGGACATGTACTACCGCTGGATCACCTACCTGCTGGTGCCCATCCTGTGGGCGTCGTTCATCTTCAGCGCCTGGTTTGTAGCCACCACGCCGCTGCCCTGGTACGGTTTGTTGGCCATGGTGCTGATCACCGGATCGGCTGGCGGCTTCTGCATCAACCTGGGCCACGAGATGGGCCACAAGGCCACACAGCTGGAGCGCTGGTTGACCAAGATCGTGCTCGCGCCCACCTTTTACGGCCACTTCACCGTGGAACACAACCGTGGCCACCACCGCGATGTGGCCACCCCGGCGGACCCCGCCTCGTCACGCATGGGGGAGTCGATTTATCGGTTTGTGCTGCGCGAAATGCCGGGCGCCTTTGTGCGCGCCTGGACGCTGGAGAGCGACCGACTGCGCAAGAACGGTTTGCCGGTCTGGTCACTGCACAACGAGATCGTGCAACCTGCGCTGATCACGCTTGCGCTGTGGGTGGCGCTGGTGGCGTGGCTGGGTGTGCACATCGTGCCCTTTCTGCTAGTGGCCTCGTTCTGGGCCAACTTCCAGCTCACCTCGGCCAACTATGTGGAGCACTACGGCCTGCTGCGCCAGCAGGTGGCGCCGGGCCGTTATGAGCCCTGTCAGCCCCACCACTCGTGGAACAGCAACCACATCTTTTCCAACTGGGCGCTGTTCCATTTGCAGCGCCACTCTGACCACCACGCCCACCCGCTGCGGCGCTACCAGTCGCTGCGCCACTTTGACAATCTGCCGCGCCTGCCCAATGGCTACTTTGGCATGTTCCTCGTGGCCTACATCCCGCCGCTGTGGCGCTATGTGATGGACGAACGGCTGCTGGCCGTCGTGGGCCGCCACACCTCCAGGATCAACCTCGACCCGCGCCAGCGCGCGGCCCTGGTGCAACGTTACGGATTGATTGACACCCCATGAGCAAAACTCCATGAGCCTGAAAACCTGGTTGATGCCGCCCATCATGGAACGCATGCTCAGCGAGCAACGCCTGCTGGCAAAACGTGCCAGCGCCGAGAAGCAGCGCGCCGCCCGCAACGCGCCCCACGTGCTGCACTACTTCCACCAGAGTGACGACCCGTACAGCGCCCTGCTCGCATCCGTGCTGCCACGCCTGCTGGAGCGTTACCGCGTGTCGCTGCACACCCACATCGTGAGTCCGCCCATCGCCGCCGCCGCGCCCGAGCGCGCCAAACTCGTGGCCTACAGCCAGCGTGATGCGTCACTGCTGGCGGCGCACTACGGTCTGCCTGCGTCGGCCACTGCGCCGAACGACAGCATCAAAGCCAGCCCCCCGGAAGAGACCCTCACCCACGCCGATGTGCTGCGCAAAAAATGGGGTCACTACCTGGGCGCCACCATTTATTACGCGGGCGAGTGGTACTGGGGCATAGACCGCCTGCACCACCTCGAAGCACGTCTGCAAAGCCTGGGCCTGCAGCACGCGGGCGTGAGCGGCTGCCTGTTCCCGCCCGGCGAAGACCTGCGCACACCGGTGGCGCTGGACAAGCCACCGCCGATTGATTTTTTCCTGTCGCTGCGCAGCCCGTATTCGGCCATCGTCGCGCCCCGTGTGTTTGAGCTGGCCCGCCTGACGGGCGCCGAAGTGAGCCTGCGGTTTGTGTTGCCCATGGTGATGCGCGGCCTGCCGGTGCCGCGCGAGAAACGCCTGTACATCGTGCACGACGCGGCCCGTGAAGCGCGCCTGCGCGGCACCCCGTTCGGCCGCATGAACGACCCCGTGGGCCGCCCCACCGAACGCGGACTGGCGCTGATCCCGCTGGCGGTGTCGGAGGGCAAAGGAAAAGAATACTTACTGTCTTTCATGCACGGCGTCTGGGCCGAAGGGCTGGACGCAGGCTCGGACAACGCTCTCAAAACCATAGCTGCTCGCGCAGATCTGGATTGGGCTGCAGCCCAAAAAGCCTTGCAAAACCCGGCCTGGCGTGCCGAGGCCGAGGCCAACCGCGAAGAGATGTTCGCGCTGGGCCTGTGGGGTGTGCCCTCGTTCAAAGTGGGCAACACAGCCGTCTGGGGCCAGGACCGCTTATGGGCCGTGCAGGACGCCTTGCTGGCGCACCGCCGAACACCATGAAACGCCGTGCGCTTTGGCAACTGGGTCTGGCGTACACATTGCCAGAACTGGGCCACAGCGCTCCTTCCGCTGCACCAACAGCACCCACCAGCCCCGCGCAGGCGGCGCTGGCGTTGGCCGAAAAAGCCATGGGCAGCGCCACGCTGGGCGCCGTGCAGTTCACGGCCACCGGTACCGGTGCGCTGGTAGGCCAATCGTTCGAACCCGGCAAACCCTGGCCGCGTATCAAGCTGCGCGGCTATGCGCTCTTGGCCGACTACACGCACCAGGCCCTGCGCGAAGAAATGGTGGCCAGCCGCCTGGAGGCCACGGGTGGCGGCAGCCTGCCACCACTGGGCGCGGGCGAGCAGCGCAGCACCACCTTCCTGCGCGAGAGCCGCGCCTGGAACATGCTGGGCCCTTTCCCCGTGCCAACACCCTGGGCCGTGGCCGAGCGCCAGCATGCGCTGTGGACCACACCGCACGGTGTGCTGCACGCGGCACGGCGCAATGCGGCCAGCCTGCGCCTGAGCGGCAGCCGCACGCTGGCCTTCAGCGAACCAGGCTTGTTTGACGCCACCGTGTTGTTCAACGCGGCCTGGCAGGTGGTGGAAATCCAGACCGTGCTGGACCATCCGTTTATGGGCGATGTCACCGTGCGCACCCGCTTTGCCGACTACCGGTTGTGGAATGGCGTTTCCTCTCTCATTCCTTTTCCCGCACGCATCCAGCAGGACTGGGGTGGCTTTGCTGCGCAGGACCTGGTGGTGCAGCGGGTCGACGTGAACCCCACGTTTGTCATCACCATTCCCCCAGCAGCGGCCAGCGGGCAGGAGCAGGTGGGCACAGAGCAACTGGCCGAAGGCGTGTGGCTGCTGCACGGCGCCGCGCACCACAGCGTGGCCATCGAGATGAAAGACCATGTGCTGCTGGTGGACAGTCCGCTCTCGCCCGCGCGCGCCGAAGGCGTGGCCGCCGCGGTGAAGAAGCTGGCGCACGACAAACCCATCGCCATGCTGGTCCACACGCACCACCACTTCGACACCTCTACCGGTGTGCGCACCGCCGCCGCCTGGGGCGCTTCCATCCTGACCGCCGAGCCCAACCGGACTTATGTGGAACGTTTGCTGGCCGCGCCCCACCGCATCCAGCCCGACGCACTATCGCGCGCCACGGCCCGGCCCAAGTGCATCGGCGTGAACGCCAAGAGTGTGCTGACCGACGGCACCCGCAGCGTGGAAATCCACGCACTGCAGGGCAGCCAGCACGCCAGGGGCCTGCTCATGGTCTACCTGCCACTGGAAAAAATACTGGTGCAGGTAGACGCCTACACCCCCGGTCCACCGTTCAGCGCCCCACCCGCCACGCCGCAGCCCGCGCACCTGAATCTACTGGCGAATATCGAACGGCTCAAGCTGGATGTGGCGCGCATTGTTCCGCTGCGCGGGCGTGTGGTGCCTGTCGCAGAGTTGCTACGGGCGGTGGGGCGAATGGCCTGAGATTTATCACTACTGTCCGGTAAATTTTGCCCCGTTTTCAGAAGAGTTCAACCTGCGATTTCAGCTCTTCGAAACTGTCGTCCTTGATAGCGTTGTCTACCATCTGAGCCAAAGAGATCTTCTCAAACATGTTGACCTCCACCAGATGCAAGAAGTTACGCAGTGACAGGTCAGTATGTAGTCCGTGGTGTGCGACCAAAGCTATCAAATAGGTACACACTGCAATCCATATCTGTGATCTCACCGCGTTCAATGAATTGCCAAAGAAGTGTTGGATGTTCAGGTTCTGCTTGAGCCATTTGAAGAACAGCTCAATCTGCCAGCGCTGCTTGTAGATGGCTGCGATGGTGAGGGCGGATAGGTCTAGACGGTTGGTTAGAAAGACGAGTTCCAAACAACTCACTGCATCGTAGAAACGTACCCGGCGCAAAGGCTCAGGGTAGCCTTTCTTGGAGCGCTCCCCCGTCAGCACAATGGTTTGATCCGAGTACACGCCGGTTTGCACATCAGCCGCGTGGGCTTCACTGCAGATGAAGCTCAAATTGTCTTTGGCGCGCACCACAAAGCTGCACTCCCGTTGCACCAAGCGGTGCAACCTTGCAAAGTCCACGTAGCCGCGATCCAGCACGACGATAGAGCCCTTGGGCAGACTCAATGCATCCAATTGCCCCGAGTCGCCGACTTTGCCGGTGGTGATCGATAGCATCACTGGAATGGCACCCCGCAGGTCGATCACCGTATGGGCCTTGATTCCCGCTTTGGTGGACCGAAAGTCAGCCCAGGGAAACAGTTTCAGACACAAGTCGATGGTGGTGGAGTCCATGGCATACAGTGGCTCCTTGAGGCCCAAGCCGATGTCATGGTCTTTGTACAAATCCAACGCGGTTTCGATCAGGCGTTGCCCCAGTGCTTCGAACAAATGCGAGTCACGCCGCTCGTTGGCATCGGCCAATGTGGAGCGTGATACACGCTGACGCAGGCCGCAGTGGTAAAGCTTGGAGCTTTGCGAGTTCAGGCACACGATCAGGTCGCGCAAGCCTTCCCTGCGAGTGAACTGCGCGTAGGCCATGCAAATGAATTGGCTCCAGGCAGTGAAATCCCGTGTCCAGCGGTTGGCTTGGTACCTATCAACGAGGTGTTCAAAGTGGCTAAACGGTACGACGGCCAGCAATTGCGCGAATACCGTGCGACCAGCGTTCATGACGTAAACCTCGAAAAATGAGGTCACGATATGCCCACGGGCAAAAATCGGATTTCAAATCGCCGGAATCCAAAAAGCTCTTGAAACCCGCATCCAGCTTAGGTTTGAACTGCCCTGATGCAAAATTTACCGGACACTAGTGGAGATTTATACAAAATCTGGCTGTAGCCCTGGCTCGCTCAAAAGTGAAGTGCAACACACCGATTGAAACTTCAATAAGGTGTGTCCATGAAACTGAACCAAGAGTACAAACAGCTCGATTACAAAGAGCGCCAGACCATTGCTGTATGCCTTGAGCTCGGATTGAGTATCCGGGCGGTAGCCCGAGTACTGGGTCGTGCCCCCTCCACGGTGAGTCGTGAGATCAACCGAAACAGCGGTGCTGGTGCCTATAGTTGCCGATTCGCACAACAGCGCTTTGTGCGCAGGCGTCGCCACAGCAGACCGCCCCCGAAGCTGGTGGCGGGCAATGCCCTCTTCGCCTCTGTGCACGCCTTATTGCAACTGCGTTGGTCACCCCAGCAAATTGCCTCTCGCCTAGCTACACTGCATCCGCATGAGGCGCACCAACGCGTCTCTCACGAAACCATCTACAACGTCATCTACGCCCAACCCCGGGGTGAGCTGCGCCGCGAGCTCATTGCCTGTTTGCGTCTGGCCCGCACCAAGCGCTGGCCCCGTTCACGTGGCGAAGACCGCCGCGGTCAGATCGCTGATCTCTTGAGCATCCATGTACGTCCCCCGCAGGTTGAGGATCGACTGTTCCCTGGTCACTGGGAAGGTGACTTGATCAAAGGAGCAGGCAACCTCAGTGCTGTGGGCACCCTGGTAGAGCGCAGCACCCGGCTCCTGATGTTGGTAAAGCTGCCGCATCCCAACCCAGCCACTGCAGCCCACGTGCTGCAAGCGTTTACGGACAAGCTCAACGGTATTGCCAAGCCTATGCGCCAAACACTGACTTATGACCGGGGGCGTGAGATGGCTCACCATGCGCAATTGACAGCCAACACCGGGGTTGCCGTGTATTTCTGTGATCCGCACAGTCCTTGGCAGCGTGGCACCAATGAGAACACCAACGGTTTGGTACGACAGTTCCTGCCAAAGGGGACAGACCTGTCGGGTTACAGCCAGGAGCAACTCGACGGGATTGCTGACTTGATGAATGGACGGCCTCGCAAGACGCTGGGCTGGTTGACTCCGCTGGAGGTGTACGGCCAGTGGCTGGCCAAGCTTGAGCACTCTCCTGACTCCATCCAATAAACTCAGCTTGTGTTGCACTTGGATTTGACTCCGCCCCTTATCTATATTGCGCAAACAGCTATTGATTTCATAGCAATTTTACAGTAAACGATTGCCTCTCGCTCTGAGCGCGCATCCAGTATCCATCGCGAAAGCTCACCCCTCGGGTCAACAAGCGGTACGCCACTTGGCCACGATTCCTTTGTATTCCGGTTCGATCTTCGGATTTCTTTTAATAAGTTGTTTACTGGAAATGGTGTGGTTTGGTTCGCCGCTGGAGCGGATTGAAGTCAGCATGTTCGCCTCGCGTCCGATCAACTTCTCGGACAGCGCCTGTTGCACCCACTGGCTATTGCGGTAACGGAACTCGGTATAGGGCAGCTTGGGGCGGCCTAGGTTGTACCAGCTGGTGCAGCTGTAGAACGTGGCAACCATGAACCACTCCTTGGTCTCCGGATCACGGTCAAAAACCAGCGGCACGAACTTGGCACTCCAGGGGCCAGGATTTTCTGGATGTGCTGGTGCCATGATTTCCACTGTCATGCCTTCGTTCTCCCAGCCCCCGGTTCCTCCGATTTGACCGAAAGGTTCCGCAAGGGCAGTGCGGCGTGTCTGGATAATTTCGCCGCTCTGTAGCTGGACGTCTTCTGTCCACGCAATGGTCTTGGGGCCACAACCTGCCAGGAGACTCAAAACCCAAAAAATGAACGCGACATATCGCACTGGATTAGCTGAATGCATGCTTGGTGTCTGTAGCTTTGAAGTGGCGGGGAGCGGCTCATGCAGCCAGACCACATTTGAACCTCGGGCGAACGGTAACCGAGATGCCCAGGTTCTGGTATCCCCCATTCAGGTGAATCTGTAGCGCAACGCAACACCCGTTGCTACGCCTCCACACCTAAAATTTAGGCCGAATAAGGCTGTAGCCCTTACAGAACCTGCGCAACCAGCTATCAATACAGTAGCAAATTACCGATGCCGCCGCTTTTCCGGCTTGTCGTCCTGAGCCAGAACCCACTCCTGAAACTGCTCTGCCGGTAGTGGGCGGCTGAAGCAGAAACCCTGAAGTTCGTCACAGCCCAGCGCGGCCAGCGTCTGCGCGGTGGGCAGGTTTTCCACGCCCTCGGCCACCACCTTCAGGCCCAGCGTGTGGCCCAGTGCGATGACGGCGTGGACGATGGCGGCGTCGGCTGTGTCGTCCAGCATGCCTTGCACAAACGACTGGTCGACCTTGAGTTTGTCGATCTCGAAGCGCTTGAGGTAGGCCAGGCTGGAGTAGCCGGTGCCAAAGTCGTCAATCGCGATCTGCAGGCCCAGCCCCTTGAGGGCCGTGACCTGCGCCTGCGCGCCGGCGGGGTTGTCCATCAGATGGGACTCCGTCAGCTCCAGCTCCAGCAGGTGCGGGGGCATGCCGGTGGCGCGCAGGATATCCTGCAACTGCTCCACCAGTTCAGGATCCGACAGTTGCGCCACTGACAGGTTGACCGACAGCTCCAGCCCCTCGGGCAAGCCCTGCTTTTGAAACAGCATCCACTGCGCGCAGGCCTGCTGCAGCACCCACAGGCCGATGGGTTTGATGAGGCCGGTTTCTTCGGCCAGGTGGATGAAATGCGCGGGCGGCACCTGGCCCAGCACCGGGTTGCTCCAACGCAAGAGCGCCTCTGCACCCTGCACGCGGCGCGTGCGCGCGTTCAGGCGCGGCTGGAAGCTCAGGCTGAATTCATTGTTGGCCAGCGCCTGGCGCAACTGCCCTTCCATGGTCTGGCGGGCCAGTACCCGTTCATCGGTCTCGGGCGAGAAGAAACGCGCCATGTCGCGGCCCGCGGCCTTGGCTTCGTACATGGCGGCGTCGGCGCGGCGCATCAGTTCGTCCTGATCCGTCGCATCGTCCGGGTACAGGGCCACACCCACGCTGCACGACACGGTGAGGTTGTTGCCCTCCACCAATGCGGTCTGGCGGATGGAGGGGATGAGGCGCTGGTTGACCATGGTGTCCAGCTCTTCGCGGTCTTCGATGTGGCGCAGGATGATGACGAACTCGTCACCGCCCAGACGGCTCACCGTGTCGTCCGCACGCACCGACTGCGTGAGCCGGCGCGCCACGGTGCGCAGCAGGCCGTCGCCAATGTGGTGGCCCAGCGTGTCGTTGATGAGTTTGAAGCGGTCCAGGTCGATAAACAGCACGGCGACCTTTTCGCCATCGGCTTGGGCCTGCACCAGCGCCTCGGCCAGGCGCTGCTGACACATGGCGCGGTTGGGCAGTTCGGTCAGCACATCGTGCTGGGCGAGGAACTGGATGCGTTCTTCCTTGGCCTTGCGGTCGGTGATGTCGATGGAGATACCGATGTAGTTGACTACCTCGCCGCTGGTGGCGTTCTTGTGCACGGCCGACACCATGAGCCAGGCCGGGTAGCTGTCGCCGGAGCGTTTGCGGATGTGCACCTCGCCCTGCCAAGCCTCCTGGTCATGCAGGTCAGACCACACGGGCTGCTCCTTGCTGTCCACCAGGAAAGACATGTCCTGGCCCACCACCTCGTAAAAGTCGTACGAAGTGCTGCGGCAGAACGCGCGGTTGACGCTGATGATCTGGTGCGCCTCGTTCATGATGATGATGCTCTCGCTGGATGCCTCAAACACCTTGGCCCACAGCTCCAGGCGCTGCTCCATGACCTTGAGCTGGTTGATGGGCGTAAACGCCGTGAGCACTGCATCACGCCCCTGAAACTGCAGGCGCCGCGCCGACAGCACAGCCCAGGTGGGCGCCGCGCCGCCGAGCCAGCGCACCTCAAACTCATCCACCGCATCCTTGTCGGCCAGGCGCTGAAAGAAGCGGCCGCGCACACCAGGCTCTAGCCCCATGCGCCACGGGTCCCGTGTGCTGCCGCCCAGCCAGGGGAGTGCCGGGGTGTTGGCGTGCAACACCTCGTGGTCCGGCACCGAGGTGACCACCATGGGGATGGGGAAGGCCTCCACCAACTCACGCTGCGCCTCCGCAGCCCGCGCATTGGCGGCCAGCTCCTGTTGGGCCAGGCGGTCGCGGTCCAGTTGCGCGAGCATGCTGTTGAAGGCGGTAAAAAGTTGGCCAATCTCGTCGCGGCTGTGCCAGTTGGCGCGGTGCGAGTAGTCGGCCGAGTTGCGCACATCGTCGGCCACGCGGGCCAGCGCCTGCAAGGGCCGCGCGATCTGGCTGGCCACCAGGTACACCAGGCTCAAGATGCAACCCAGCAGGGCCAGCGCGGTGCCCATGTGCAGCCACATGCGCGAGAACAGGCTGTCGATGCGGGTGTGCAGCAGGCCTTGCATCTCCACCACACCAATGCGCCAGGCGTCATTGAGTGCAGCCAGCGCGGCCTGGTAAGGCGCGTCCAACGCGGCGATCTGCGCAGGTGACAAGTCGCCCCCCGAGGCCTCCTGCACCACGGTGCCGAAATGCCGCCCGGCCTGCAGCAACGCGGTGCGTGACTCGCCCAGCGCGGCCTTGAGTTGGGGTGAGCCCGCCGCCCAGGCCTGGCCGTAGTCGGACTCCATGCCCAAGAGCACGGCGTCCAACCGCCCCACCAAGGTCAGCAGCTCGGCAGTCTGGTTGTGGCCGGGGATTTTGAGGCCCCAGCTCTGCATGAACTGGCGGGTTTCAAACAGCACCTGCAGCAGCTCCGGGAAACGCAGCACGGTGAGCGACATCACGTAGTAGCTGTCCAGGTCCGGGTCGAGGATCAGGTTGGACTGGTTGCCCACGGTGGTCAGCAGGTCGCGGCCCTGGGCCAGCAACTTGGCTTTCTGGACATCGTTCATGCCCTTGGGGTCGGTCAGCAGCTTGGAAAACCGTTCGGCGGAGTCTTCGGAGTGCAAGTCGGCATCGTACAGGGTGCGCACTTCCTGCAAGGCCTGCTGGGTGGACTGGGCCTCGGCTTTGGCGACCGGAGGCACGATAAAGGTGTCCATCAGGTTGCGCCGCACCACTTCGGTGTAGGTGGTGCCCACCACTTCCTTGCGCGCGAAGTCGATGGCCAGGAATTTCTCGTGAATGAGGATGCCCGAGACGTAGATGACGGCCGAGAGATCCAACAGATAAATAAGCGTGAGCTTGCGCCCGACGCTCAGGCGTCCCAACCAATGGGAGATTTTTGTCAGCATGGTATGCACCCTTTTGGGTACATACATGCAATTACCGCACCAACCCGGTTCGATTCACCGTGTCGGGATTGGGGCCGCGACTCTAGTAACGGCCCACTCTTGCCTTTGGCTTGCAGGTTTTAGAGTTTGCCCGCGCGCCCCAGGGAGACCGCCTCAGCCTTGGTGGCGACGGCCTCGGCCACCTCAGGCGTGGCGCCCTGTTGAATCAGGAACACCACAACGTCCGCGCGGCTCTTTCCTTCGTCGAAGGCGGTAGCCGCCTGCAAGATCAGCGTGGTTACCAGTTGCTGTGTATTCGCATCAATGTTCATAAGGCCCCCAAGTTACAGGAAGCATAGCAATACACAGGAAATTGAACGCATCTGGTGCGGGGTAAATCCCCGCGTTATGCAGGGACTACATGTTCCGGCGGTATTGCCCACCCACCTCAAACAGCGCATTGGTGATCTGGCCCAGGGAGCAGACGCGCACGGCATCCATCAGCACGTTGAAGACGTTCTGGTTGTCGATGACGGCCTGCTGCAGTTGCTTGAGCATGGTGGGTGCTTCTGCCGCATGGCGGGTGTGGAAATCGGCCAGGCGTTTGAGCTGGTTTTGCTTTTCCTCGTCCGTGCTGCGGGCCAGCTCCAGCTTTTCCATCACCTGATCACCATGCGGGTTGCGGAAGGTGTTGACGCCGATGATGGGCAGCTCGCCCGTGTGTTTGAGCATCTCGTAGTGCATGGATTCGTCCTGGATCTTGCCGCGCTGGTAGCCTGTTTCCATGGCACCCAGTACACCGCCACGCTCGGCAATGCTTTCAAACTCTTTGAGCACGGCTTCTTCCACCAGCTCGGTCAGCTCTTCGATGATGAAGGCGCCTTGTGACGGGTTCTCGTTCTTGGCCAGGCCCCACTCGCGGTTGATGATGAGCTGGATGGCCATGGCGCGGCGCACGCTGTCTTCGGTGGGCGTGGTGATGGCCTCGTCAAACGCATTGGTGTGCAGGCTGTTGCAGTTGTCGTAAATGGCGATCAGGGCCTGCAGTGTGGTGCGGATGTCGTTGAACTGAATTTCCTGCGCGTGCAGGCTGCGGCCACTGGTCTGAATGTGGTACTTGAGCTTCTGGCTGCGCTCATTCGCGCCGTATTTCTCTTTCATCGCAACCGCCCAGATGCGGCGCGCCACGCGACCCATCACGGTGTACTCGGGGTCCATGCCGTTGCTGAAGAAGAAGCTCAGGTTGGGTGCGAAGTCGTCAATGTGCATGCCGCGCGCGAGGTACGCTTCGACAAACGTAAAGCCGTTGCTAAGCGTGAACGCGAGCTGGCTGATCGGGTTGGCACCCGCCTCGGCAATGTGGTACCCGGAGATGGACACACTGTAGAAGTTGCGCACGTCATGGTGCACAAAGTACTCGGCAATGTCGCCCATGACCTTCAGCGAAAACTCGGTGCTGAAGATGCAGGTGTTCTGGCCCTGGTCTTCTTTCAGGATGTCGGCTTGCACGGTGCCGCGCACATTGGCCAGCACCCATTCCTTGATTTTGGCAATTTCGGTATCGGTGGGCTCGCGGCCGTTGTCGGCCTGGAACTTCTCGATGTTCTGGTCGATGGCCGTGTTCATGAACATGGCCAGGATCGAAGGCGCGGGGCCGTTGATGGTCATGGACACGCTGGTAGACGGGCTGCACAAATCGAACCCGCCGTACAGCACCTTCATGTCGTCCAGCGTGGCAATGCTCACGCCGCTGTTGCCCACCTTGCCGTAGATGTCGGGGCGCGGGTCGGGGTCGTTGCCGTACAGCGTGACCGAGTCAAATGCGGTGGACAGGCGCTTGGCCGCCATGCCGCTGCTGAGCAGCTTGAAACGCGTGTTGGTGCGGAAGGCATCACCCTCGCCCGCGAACATGCGGGTCGGGTCTTCACCCTCGCGCTTGAAGGCAAAGGTGCCGGCCGTGTAGGGATAGCTGCCGGGCACGTTGTCCAGCATCAGCCACTGCAACACCTCGCCCTGGTCTTCATACTGCGGCAAGGCGACTTTGCGAATCACGGTACCACTCAAACTCTTGGTGGTCAGTGCGGTGCGGATTTCCTTGTCGCGGATCTTCACGACGTACTCGTCGCCTGCGTAGGCCTTTTGCATCTCAGGCCACTGGGCGAGCAGCTTGCGTTCGGCCGCGCCCATGCGGTCTTCGCGCTGCTGGGCCAGATCGGTCACCGCGGCCACCGCGCCGCGTTTGTCGGGGTTGGCTTCCTGCAGCATGCGGCCGCTGGCGCGCAGTTGCTGGATCTCACGCGCCAGCCGGGCTTGTTCGCGTGCGCGCTTTTTGTAGCCGCGCACCGTGTCGCTGATCTCGGCCAGATAGCGCGTGCGCGCAGCGGGCACCACCGGGGTTTGGTTGCTGCTGTGGCGCACCGTCACCTTGGGCAAGATGCCATCCTTGAGCGGCACGCCTAAGGCCTGCAAGCGCGGCAACAGCGCCTGGTAAAGCGCCGTCACACCGTCGTCGTTGAAACGCGCGGCCATGGTGCCGAAGACGGGCATCTGGTCGGCAGGTGTGGTCCAGGCTTCCTTGTTGCGCTGCACCTGCTTGGACACATCGCGCAGCGCATCGCTGGCGCCCTTGCGATCAAACTTGTTGATGGCGACAAACTCGGCAAAGTCCAGCATGTCGATTTTTTCCAGCTGGCTGGCGGCGCCAAACTCGGGCGTCATCACATACATGGGCACATCCACCAGCGGTGCAATGGCCGCATCACCCTGGCCAATGCCGGAGGTCTCCACCACCACCAGATCGAACCCCGCCACCTTGCAGGCAGCAATCACATCGGGCAGAGCGGCGCTGATCTCGGAGCCAAAATCACGCGTGGCCAGGCTACGCATAAAGACACGTTGGCCTGAATCTTTCTGCGTTCGGGCTGGGCCTGTCGAAGCCTTGGCGAGCCCTTCGACAGGCTCAGCCCGAACGGTGGTATTCCAGGGCGAGATGGCATTCATGCGGATGCGGTCGCCCAGCAACGCACCACCGCTCTTGCGGCGGCTTGGGTCTATGGAGATGACAGCGACGCGCAAGGCATCGTTCTGGTCCAGGCGCAGGCGGCGAATCAGCTCATCGGTCAGGCTGGACTTGCCCGCACCGCCGGTGCCGGTGATACCCACGACCGCTATCTTTTTAGTAGCTGCTTGCGCACGTATCTCCTGGGCTAGCGCCTGATTTACCTTGGAAGCCTCGATAGCGGTGAGCAGCTGGGAGAGTGCGCGCCAACTGGCCTCGGTATGGCCCTGGATGGCGGTAAGGTCGGTAGGCGCCAGCGCGGTAATGTCTTTGTCGCAGCGCATCACCATCTCGCCAATCATGCCGGCCAGGCCCATCCGCTGGCCGTCTTCGGGGCTGTAGATGCGGGCCACGCCGTAGGCATGCAGCTCGCGGATCTCGGCCGGCACGATGACACCGCCGCCGCCGCCAAACACTTGGATATGCGCGCCGCCACGGGCCTTGAGCAGGTCCACCATGTACTTGAAGTACTCCACATGGCCGCCTTGGTAGGAGCTGATGGCGATGCCTTGCACGTCTTCCTGCAGCGCAGCGGTGACCACCTCGTCCACACTGCGGTTGTGGCCCAAGTGGATGACTTCAGCGCCCATGCCCTGCAGGATGCGGCGCATGATGTTGATGGCCGCATCATGCCCGTCGAACAGGCTGGCGGCGGTCACAAAACGCACCTTGTGCGTGGGCCGGTAGTTGGCAAGGGCCTTGAACTCTGCAGACAGGTCGGTCATGGCTTGGCACCTAATTGACGTTTACGTAAACGTCAACTGTAAACCATTTGCCTGACGCGTATTTCCCTTTCAATATCCTTTAGAGTTGACCCAGCTTCACAGAACCCGCCGCCGCACCCGACAGCCATGCAACCGATCCAGCTTTTTGACCCCGCCTCCAGCACCTACACCTATGTGCTGTTTGACGAGGCGACGCGCGACGCGCTGATCATTGACCCGGTGGACAACCAGCTGGAGCGCGACCTGAATGTGCTGCGCCAATACGGCCTGAAGCTGGCCTGGACGGTAGAAACCCATGCCCACGCCGACCACATCACCAGCGCTGGCCAACTGGCCGAACACGCGGGCGCCAAAACCGCGGCACCCGCAGGCTGCGGCATCACCACCGCGGCGGTGCAACTGGCAGATGGCGATGTGCTGCCGTTTGGCGGCGAACACATCAAAGTGCTGCACACACCGGGCCACACCGCCGGCAGCATGAGTTTTGTCTGGCGCACGCATGTGTTCACCGGCGATACGCTCTTGATCCACGGCTGTGGCCGCACCGATTTCCAGTCGGGTAGTGCCGAAGCGCTGTACCACAGCATCACCCAGGTGCTATTCAAACTGCCTGATACCACCACGGTCTGGCCTGGCCACGATTACCAGGGCCGCACCCACTCCAGCATCGCTGCCGAGAAATCGGGCAACCCCCGGGTCGCCGACAAAACCGAACAAGAATTCATCACCATCATGGAATCCCTGAACCTGCCCAAACCCCAACGCATGGACGAAGCCGTCCCCGCGAACCTGACCTCGGGTGTGCGCCATGATGCCGGCGGTGCAGGTGCGATAGAGCTACGCGCCGCAGCCGGGTATGCCGGGGATGTATCCCCCGCACTGGCTTGCGCCTGGTGGCAGGCCAGGGACGCCGTGCTGGTGGACGTACGCACCGACGCTGAACGCGAGTGGGTGGGTTTTGTGCCCGGCGCAGTCGCCATTGCCTGGAAACAATGGCCTGGCATGGCACTGAACGCCAGCTTTGACGCCAGCGTGCAGGCCGCCGTGCCCGCAGGCAAAAAACTGGTCCTGCTGTGCCGCAGTGGTGTGCGCTCCGTCGCAGCAGCCAAACGCGCGACCGAGCTGGGCCTGGAGGCCTACAACATCCTCGAAGGTTTTGAAGGCGACCCGGACACTGAGGCGCACCGCGGCAACAGGGGCGGCTGGCGCATGCGTGGCCTGCCCTGGCGCCAAGGGTGAGTAACACATGAGCTTTCTCGCACTCGATATCGGCAACACCCGGCTCAAATGGGCGCAGTACGCGTCCGCCCATCCCAAAGCTGCGCTGCTAAGCCAGGGCGCCGAGTTTCTGGAAAACATCGACAAACTGGCGGAAGGCCCTTGGCACGGTATGCCAGTGCCCAAGCAGGTGCTGGGCTGCGTTGTGGCTGGCGACACGGTGCGCCGCCGCGTGCAGGAGCAGATGGAACACTGGGAGGTGGTCCCGCAATGGGTGGTGGCCAGCGAGTCCGAGGCCGGCCTGCGCAATGGCTACGACCACCCCTCCCGCTTGGGCGCAGACCGCTGGGTGGCGATGGTCGGGGCCTACCACCGCATGTTGTCGCAAGGCGCGCCGCTGCCCATGGTGGTGGTCATGGTGGGTACTGCCGTGACGGTGGAAGCGGTGGATGCCGAGGGCAAGTTTTTGGGCGGTCTGATCTTGCCGGGCCACGGCATCATGCTGCGCGCGCTAGAGTCCGGCACCGCCGGGCTGCACGTGCCCACGGGCGAAGTGCGCGAGTTCCCCACCAACACCAGTGACGCGTTGACCAGCGGCGGCACCTACGCTATTGCCGGCGCCGTGGAACGCATGGTGCAGCATGTGCGCAGCCACTGCGGCGCAGAGCCCAAATGCATCATGACCGGTGGTGCAGGCTGGAAGATGGCACCCAGCATGACGCGGCCATTTGAGCTGGTGGACAACCTGATTTTTGATGGGTTGCTGCAAATGGCGCAGAGGCGGTTTTCCTCTGTTGCAGCTTCCTAGTGCCTCAGGGCTAATTCAGTATATTTCTGGCCTTCAGCCCTTATTGGGATTGCGCAAGCAGCTATTGAATTTGTAGCGGTTTTTGCTTCTGGTGAGATAGTTTGATTTTTTGGCATGTCGGGTTGTGCGCCCGACAGCGCAGTAACTTTTCTTTGCTTCGCTGTATGGACCGGAGACATAGGTAACAGGTGTGCCAGGACATGGGTAACGCTTGCGAGGGTTGTAAACCCTTGGAGGAGTCCCATGGTTTGGATGGAGAAGAGCACCGTGTCCCTGCGTCAAGAATTTGTCCTCCTGGCCAGCCAGGAGGGCGCAAACAAGCGAGAGCTGTGCCGGCGCTTCGGCATCAGCCCCAAGACGGGCTACAAGTGGCTGGCCCGAGCAAGCGATGGATTGCAGGCGGTGCTGACTGACCGTAGCCGGCGTCCGCATACCTCACCCGCACGCAGCCCCGAAACCACCGAACAAGCTGTGCTGGCCCTGCGTGGCGAGCACCCGGCCTGGGGCGGGCGCAAGATTGCCCGGCGCCTGGCCGACCTTGGTCAAGCCCAACTCGCGCCCAGCACGGTCACTCATATCCTGCATCGCCACGGTCTCATCACGCCCCAAGCCAGCCGTGCTGCACAGCCTTGGCAACGCTTCGAGCACGATGCACCTAACAGTCTGTGGCAAATCGACTTCAAGGGTCACTTCGCCACCATAGCCGGGCGCTGCCATGGGCTCACGCTGTTGGACGATCACTCACGCTTCAATTTGCTGCTCGGCGCACTATCGCGCACCGACGCCGCCAGCGTACAGGCCAGGCTCATTGAGGTGTTTCGTCTCTATGGGCTGCCGCTACGCATCAATGCCGACAACGGTGCGCCCTGGGGTAGCCCCAGCGCGGGCGGGCGTAGCCTGAGTGAGCTGGCGATCTGGTTGATCCGGCTGGGCGTGCGCGTGAGCTTCAGCGCGCCGTATCATCCACAGACCAATGGGAAGCTGGAGCGATTCCATCGCTCCTTGGGCGTGGAAGTGATCGCGGGACAGCACTTCAGGGATCACGCGTCAGTGCAGTGCGCGTTCGACGCTTGGCGCCAGACCTACAACTGCGAGCGCCCGCACGAGGCGTTGCAGATGACAGTGCCTGCCCAACATTACCGGGCCAGCATCTTGGGCTATCCAGAGCACCTCAAGGAGATTGAATATCCGAGCACCGATATCGTGGTGACGGTGGGCTGGAATGGTTTCATTCGCTTCCGAGGCCACACGCTGAGAACCTCAACAGCACTGCATCGGCTGCCTATCGGTATTCGCCCCCATCTGGGGCGAGATGGGGTGCATGATGTGTACTTCTGTCATCAGCTTTTCATGCAAATTGACCTGCATGCCCTGCGCGCAGGTGGTTGAGCAAGGTGTTACCCATGTCCTGGCACACCTGTTACCTATGTCTCCGGTCCATACACTTCGCCAAAGAAAAGTCACCAAAAGAAAGGCGACCCTACTGTCTGCGAC
Source organism: Rhodoferax saidenbachensis (assembly GCF_001955715.1). Taxonomy (NCBI): domain Bacteria; kingdom Pseudomonadati; phylum Pseudomonadota; class Betaproteobacteria; order Burkholderiales; family Comamonadaceae; genus Rhodoferax; species Rhodoferax saidenbachensis. The sequence continues at coordinate 3,843,485 of NZ_CP019239.1, forward strand.
CCCGGCTGCGCCGGGGCAACCTGCGGTGCTCGGGTTCAGTGGGGTCTGGCTCGAACTCGCCCTACGGGCTCAAACAATCGCCAGCCCTGATCCACTGAACCCTGCGCTCCTCGGCGCAACCAGAAGGGAGTAGGGGAAATACAGGCCGCCGCTGCGCTCGGCCCGTCCGCGCGCAGCGCGGACGAAGTTCGGCATTTGGTATCCGGCTGTTGGGTTTGCGTTAGCGCCGTAATGAGGAGGCGAGTAGCGCAGGTTTGGGCGGATCAGGGGCGTGCATGTTTGAGCGCAGCGAGTTTGCGCGCACCCCGTCCAAACCGAGCAGCGCAGCGTGCCCGCAGGGCCGACGAATCCGGCTCGCCTTTTCTTTGCTTACTTTCTTTTGGCGAAGCAAAAGAAAGTGAGTGCGCTGTCGGGTGCACAACCCGACATGCCAAAAAATCAAACTATCTCACCAGAAGCAAAAACCGCTACAAATTCAATAGCTGCTTGCGCAGACCCTATAAGAGCCAGAGGCCAAAATCCAAGGAAACCGCAACCTAGGAAGCCGCCAACCAAGCCTCCGCCAACCGCACCCAATACGTAGCCCCCAACGGAATCAAATCGTCGTTGAAGTCATAACTCGGGTTGTGCAGCATGCACGGCCCACCACCGTGCCCCATCTCGCGGTGGGCGCCATCGCCATTGGCAATGAAGGCATAACAGCCGGGCTTGGCCATTAGCATGTATGCAAAGTCCTCGGCGCCCATGGTGGGCTCCTGCTGCTCGACGTTGTCTGCACCCACAATGTCAGCCATCACACGGCGTGCGAATTCGGCCTCTTTGGCGGAGTTGATGGTAGGCGGGTAGTTGCGCTCAAACTCGAACTCGCAGGTCATGCCAAACGCTGCAGCCGTGTGCTCGGCCATCTCGCGCATGCGCTGCTCGATCATGTCCAGCACCTCGATGGTGAAGGTACGCACCGTGCCCTGCAATTCAACGCTATCGGGGATCACATTGGTGGCCTCGCCCGCGTGGATCATGGTCACGGAAATCACACCGGCGTCGATGGGCTTTTTGTTGCGGCTGATGATGGTCTGAAAGGCCTGCACCATCTGACAGGCCACAGGCACCGGGTCCAGTCCGTTGTGCGGCATGGCGGCGTGGCCACCCTTGCCGCGCACGGTGATCTTGAACTCATTGCTCGACGCCATGACGGGGCCCGCGCTGGCGGCGAACTTGCCCACCTGCGAGCCGGGCCAGTTGTGCATGCCAAACACGGCCTCCACCGGGAATTTCTCGAACAGGCCGTCCTTGATCATCTCGCGTGCGCCACCACCGCCCTCTTCGGCGGGCTGGAACACCAGGTACACCGTGCCGTCAAAGTTGCGCTGCTTGGCAACGTGCTGGGCTGCAGCCAGCAGCATGGCGGTGTGGCCGTCGTGGCCACAGGCGTGCATCTTGCCGGGGTGCTGGCTGGTGTGGGCGAAGGTGTTGAACTCCTGCATGGGCAGGGCGTCCATGTCGGCGCGCAGGGCAATGGCGCGGTCCGACGTGCCCGCCTTAACGATACCGACGACGCCGGTTGTGCCCATGCCGCGGTGGATGGGGATGCCCCATTCGGTCAGCTTGGCGGCCACTACATCGGCGGTGCGCACTTCGTGAAAGCACAGTTCGGGGTGGGCGTGCAGGTCGCGCCGCAGGGCGGCCATGCCGGCGGCTTGGGTCAGGATGCTGTCTATGATTTTCATGCTGCGTATGTCCTGTCGGTAAGCTGCCATTCTCCCCCATCCACAGGCACGGTGAAAGCCTTCGCGGTACAGTGGAGGGATGCGTGAATCTTCCCTTGCCCCGGCCTCTGCCACCCCAGACGAACACCAGGCCGAACAGCTGATCCTTGGCGCCTGCCCGCACGACTGCCCGGACACCTGTTCGCTGCAAACCACCGTGCGCAACGGCATTGCCATCAAGGTGCAAGGCAACCCCCACCACCCCCAGACCAACGGCGTGTTGTGCGCCAAGGTATCCCGCTACACCGAGCGTACCTACCACCCCGAACGCATCCTGCACCCACTCAAACGCGTGGGGCCCAAAGGCTCAGGCCAGTTTGAACAGGTGAGCTGGGGCAGCGCGCTGGCAGACATTGCGCAGTGCCTGAAGACCATCGCAGCCGTGGATCCGCAGGCCATCCTTCCCTACAGCTACGCCGGCACCATGGGCCAGGTGCAGAGCGAGAGCATGGCCGCGCGCTTTTTCAACAAGCTGGGCGCCTCGCGACTGGAACGCACCATTTGCGCCGCTGCCGGTGGTGAGGGGCTGCGCTATACGCTGGGCGGCAAAGTGGGTATGCGCGTGGAGTTTTTTGCCGAATCGCGCCTGATCCTGATCTGGGGCAGCAACTCGATTGGCAGCAACCTGCATTTCTGGCGCTATGCCCAGGAGGCCAAGCGCCGTGGCGCCACGCTGGTCTGCATCGACCCGCGCCGCTCCGAAACTGCCGACAAATGCCACCAGCACATCGCACTGCGCCCGGGCACCGATGCCGCATTGGCACTCGGACTGATGCACGAGCTGGTTGTGAACGATTGGCTGGACCATGCCTATCTGCGTGACCACTGTCTGGGCTGGGATGCCTTGCGAGAACGGGCACTGCAGTGGCCACCCGAGCGCGTTGCTGAAGTCTGTGGCATCAGCGTGGATGAGGTGCGCAATCTGGCGCGCGCCTGGGGAGAATGTGGCAAGCAAGGCGAACCAGCAGCCATTCGTATGAACTATGGGTTGCAGCGCGTGCGGGGCGGCGGCAACGCCGTACGCGCCATTGCCTGTCTGCCTGCGCTCACCGGCGCCTGGCGCCACCGCGCGGGCGGTGTGCTGCTGAGCAGCTCTGGCAGCGTGGCGCTGGACCGTGCAGCCATAGAACGTCCGGATTTGCTGCCCGCTCAGTTTGCCAAGCAGGCGCCGCGCACGATCAATATGAGTACGATTGGCGACGACCTCTTGCGCCCCGGTTCTGCTGAATTCGGCCCCCAGGTGCAGGCACTGATTGTTTACAACAGCAATCCGGTGGCGGTGGCCCCCGAATCGGGCAAGGTGGTGGCGGGCTTTGCGCGACCGGATCTGTTCACCGTGGTGCTGGAACACTTCCATACCGACACCGCCGACTACGCGGACTATGTGCTGCCGGCCACCACGCAACTGGAGCACTGGGATGTGCACACCAGTTACGGCCATACCGACATGCTGCTGAACCGGCCCGCGATTGCCCCTCTGGGCGAAGCCCGCTCCAACGCCGGGATCTTTCGCGATCTCGCGCAGGCCATGGGCTGGGACGATGCCTGCTTTCAGGAAGATGACGCCAGCTTGTGCAGAACCGCAGCGAAGGGTGCCGTGGACTTTGATGCATTGCTGCAGCACGGCTTTGCCTCTTTGTCGTTACCCGAGGCGCCTTTCGCCGAAGGTGGTTTCCTGACGCCTTCTGGCAAATGCGAGTTCTACAGCGAGCGCCTGGCTGCGCAAGGGTTGGACGGTTTGCCGGACCACATTCCCAACTACGAGCTGCCACAAGCTGGCGGAGCGTATCCGCTGGCGATGATTTCGCCACCTGCGCGGAATTTCCTCAACTCCACTTTTGTCAATGTGAAGAGCCTGCGCGATATCGAAGGCCAGCCTTTGCTGGAAATCAGTGCGGCCGACGCAGCGTCCCGCGGCATTACGTCAGGTGACGTGGTGCGCATCTTCAATGACCGGGGTGAGTACCGCTGCGTGGCGGAGGTGAGCCCGCGCGCACGTACCGGTGTCGTACACGGCCTGGGCATTTGGTGGCGCAAGCTGGGACTGGACGGCAGCAACGTCAACCAGCTCACCAGCCAGTCCCTGACCGATCTTGGCCGGGGACCGACGTTTTACGACTGCGTAGTGCAGGTGGAGAAGAGCCTCAGCGCCTAGCTGCGCTTCTTGGCGAAATCCAGCAGACGCGTGGCGATCAGGGTTTCGGCCAAAAAGCAGGCCAGCGCCATCAGAAAGCAAACCACGCCGCCGAGAAAGCTGGCAATCGAAATACGCAGCCCCGGAAAATCGATGGTTTCGCCCAGAAACAGCACGACGATGGTCACACCGATCATGAACGCACACAGGGTCAGCAAACCTATGCTGCCGTTCGCCAGCAAGCCACGGGTTCGAAGCTCCCCCAGTTCACGGTAGGCCTCCTCGGTTTCAGCCGACTCTGGGTTCTTCTTGATCCGGTCTTCGAGCAGACGGGCGCGGTCAATGATACGCGCCAGGCGGGCGGCAACGGCGCCAATCATTCCCGACACGGCGGTCAACAAGAACACAGGCGCTACGGCCAGTTGAATGCCATGCGATACGGCGTCGGGATCAATGGGAAGGTTCATGCCACAGATGGTAGTGCCAATCGCGTCGAAGGGGAATTTAACCGTGCGCTGCGATGGGAAAACATCCAGGAAGACAATCGCTTGCATGAACGCACTCAAAGACATTCGACTATCCATGCTCGACCTGGTGGCCGTGCGCGAAGGTGGCACCGTAGGCGAGGCGCTGGCGGTGGCCTTGCAGACCGCACAACACGTGGAGAAACTGGGTTTTACCCGCTACTGGGTGGCCGAGCACCACAACATGCAAAGCATTGCGAGTTCGGCCACTGCCGTACTCATTGGCCACATCGCAGGGGGAACACGCAGCATTCGTGTGGGTTCTGGTGGCATCATGCTGCCCAACCACGCCCCGCTGGTGGTGGCGGAAGCCTTTGGCACCCTGTCCGAGCTGTACCCGGGGCGCATTGATCTAGGCCTGGGGCGTGCGCCTGGCACCGATCCAACAACCATGCGGGCCCTGCGCCGCAACCGGGTAGAGACCGAAGAGGACTTCCCCCGCGAAGTCTCGGAGCTCCAACAGCTTTTGGCACCCGCTCAGGCCGGGCAACGTTTGGTCGCCACCCCGGGTGCCGGCACACAGGTGCCCATCTGGTTGTTGGGCTCCAGCCTGTTCTCCGCGCAACTGGCGGCGCAGCGGGGCCTGCCGTACGCCTTTGCGTCCCACTTTGCGCCCCGCATGATGATGCAGGCCATTGACCTGTACCGCAGCAACTTTCAGCCGTCCGCAACGCTGGCAAAGCCCTACGTCGTGATTGGCGTGCCGCTGATTGCAGCGCCTGATGACCTCGAAGCAGAATACTTGGCCAGCAGCATCTACCAGCGCGTGCTGGGTATCTTGCGGGGTGACAGAAAACTCCTCCAGGCACCGGTTGCGGGCTTGATGTCCCGATTGGAACCACAAGAGAAGGCGGCCATTGCCGACTTCCTTGCCATCGCAGTGATTGGTGGCCCGCAGAAGGTGCATGCGAGTCTGTCGGCGCTGGCAGAAGCCACGGCCGCCGATGAGTTCATGCTGGTCTGCGACGTGTATGACCCGCTGCTGCGATTGCGGTCTCTGGACATCGCGGTGCAAGCGGCCCGGGCAGACTAACAAGCGCGCCAGGGTTTCCAGTGATGTACATTTTCATCACAACCAAGGAGAACGCGCATGCACCCGGATGTGATGAAACACAAAGCCAGCCTTTGGGAAGGTGAATTTGGCCAGTCGCGCCACATTACCGACGTCTACTGGGAGGGCGACATCTCCCAACCCGAATTGCGGGAAGTAGCCGACCAGATCTCTCCGGACTGGCAAACCATTGACCTGGAACTGGACCCTGCCCACCCGCGCCATGGGCAAGTATTCAGACTTCAAAAATCATCGTTAGAAGCGTCTGACGACGCGTCCTTTGAGCTACTTCTAGAAACGGAAGAGGAGCTCGGCGGGCAATATGTTTGGGTGCATTGCTGCCAACACGTCTATGACCCGTTGGGCGAGCTGGAAGACGACTCTGGACGCACCTACCGCCAAGTCTTCAACACCATGATGTTCTGCATGGAGTTCACCTCATTCGAGGATATTGCCGCACAGTGCGACGCACATTTCGGCAAGAAGAAGTGGGACGAGTACGAGTTGTACCTGGACGATGACTTGCCTGTCCCAACGGCCACTTACACCTGATACGAAGTTGCTTGAGACCTGCTCAGAAGGAGGCCTCCATCGACAATAGAACACCACCTCATGGCGGAGACCGATGCGTCAGGTTTGGAGTGCTAACGATGCAATCGTCGACTGCAAACAAGAAAGGCTCACCGAAGTGAGCCTTTTCTGTCGGGACATACTGGTATATGCCACGTTTGTATTGGTTGCGGAGGCTAGATTTGAACTAACGACCTTTGGGTTATGAGCCCAACGAGCTACCAGGCTGCTCCACTCCGCGTCAAGAGTTGAATTATAGCTTACTTATGCTGCTGTGGTGTCTTCAACCGCTTCTGTTTCAACAGCGCGGTCAACAAATTCCACCAAAGCCATAGGCGCATTGTCACCCACACGGAAACCCATTTTCAGGATACGTGTGTAACCACCTGGACGCGCCTTGAAGCGAGGACCCAGCACGTCGAACAGCTTGGTCACGCTGTCACGGTCGCGCAAACGGTCGAACGCCAGACGGCGGTTGGCCACGGTGGCTTCCTTGGACAGAGTGATCATGGGTTCGATCACGCGGCGCAGTTCCTTGGCTTTCGGAACCGTAGTTTTGATGGCCTCATGCTCGATGATCGAGTTCATCATGTTGCGCAGCATCGCCAGACGATGCGAGCTTGTGCGATTGAGTTTACGTAGACCGTGTCCGTGGCGCATTTTGATTTCCTTCAGTTATTAAACAGGCAGCCGGATCAGGTACTGCCCGTGGCACGGAACCCCAATGGGGCTCTTTAAAAATTAACGCTTTTCGAGCGCTGCTGGTGGCCAAGACTCGAGCTTCATGCCCAAAGTCAGACCGCGGGAAGCCAGCACTTCCTTGATTTCATTAAGCGACTTACGACCCAGATTCGGGGTCTTCAGCAACTCGTTTTCGGTGCGCTGAATCAGGTCACCGATGTAGTAAATGTTCTCGGCCTTCAGGCAGTTGGCAGAACGCACGGTCAGCTCCAGCTCGTCCACAGGGCGCAGCAGGATAGGATCAAATTGCGTGTTGCCGCGTGGTGCGGGCGCGTCGAATGCAGCCAGCTCGCTGCCTTCCAATTGCGCAAACACAGCCAGCTGTTCCACCAAAATCTTGGCCGAAGCGCGTACTGCATCTTCTGCAGTCACGGCACCGTTGGTTTCGATTTCAACAACCAGCTTGTCCAAATCGGTGCGTTGCTCAACGCGAGCGCTTTCGACGGTGTAGCTGACGCGCTTCACAGGAGAGAACGATGCATCCAGAACAATACGGCCAATCGACTTGTTTGGCTCATCTGCATGGCGACGCATGGTTCCGGGAACATAACCACGGCCTTTTTCAACCTTGATTTGCATGTCCAGCTTGCCGCCGTGCGACAGGTTGGCAATCACATGACCCGGGTTGATGATTTCGACGTCATGGGGCGTCTGAATGTCAGCCGCGGTAACAACACCTTCAGCGTCTTTGCGCAGGCTCAGCGTGACTTCTTCACGGTTGTGCAGTTTGAAAACCACACCCTTGAGGTTCAACAAAATGTTGACCACGTCTTCTTGAACGCCATCAATGGAAGAGTACTCATGCAGAACACCTGCAATGGTCACTTCGGTAGCCGCAAAACCTGGCATCGACGACAGCAAAACGCGACGCAGCGCGTTGCCGAGTGTGTGGCCATAACCACGCTCAAAGGGCTCCAGCGCCACTTTGGCCCGGTTTGCACCGAGCTGCTCAACACTGATGGACTTGGGTTTCAGCAGACTATTTTGCATGCAGACTTCCTCTCAATACCCCCGACTCGTTACGTCAGTAAGGCTGGTGAAGCACCTTGGCCGCGGTGCCCCGCAGCCAAGGAACGATTTCAATATTTCAAACGGATTTAGCGCGAGTACAACTCGACGATCAACGATTCGTTGATGTCTGCAGCAAACTGGTCACGGTCAGGAACCGACTTGAAAGTGCCTTCGGCCTTTTCAATACTGACTTCAACCCAAGCAGGCATGCCTACTTGTTGCGCCAGTTGCAAAGCTTCAACCACACGGTTTTGCTTCTTGGACTTGTCACGCAATGCAACCACATCACCCGCTTTCACCATGTAAGACGGGATGTTCACGGAATTACCGTTCACGGTGATGGCTTTGTGGGATACCAATTGACGCGCTTCAGCACGCGTGGAACCAAAGCCCATGCGGTACACGACGTTATCCAAGCGGGATTCCAGCAGGGACAGCAGGTTAGCACCGGTGTTGCCTTTGCGGCGATCGGCTTCTTCGAAGTAACGACGGAACTGGCGTTCCAGAACGCCGTACATGCGCTTGACCTTCTGCTTTTCACGCAGTTGCAAACCGTAGTCAGAAGTGCGAGTACCGGAGGTACGACCGTGCTGACCTGGTTTGGAATCAAACTTCGCCTTGTCACCAATAGCGCGACGGGCGCTCTTGAGGAACAGGTCGGTGCCTTCACGGCGAGAGAGTTTGGCCTTGGGGCCGAGATAGCGTGCCACGTGAGCGTCCTTTTATGTCATCTACCGCACGCGAGGTGCGGGAGCCAGTAACTGTCGTCACTGGCGGTGGGCTTGTTAAAGATTAGATACGGCGGCGCTTTTGAGGGCGGCAACCGTTATGCGGCACAGGTGTCACATCAGCGATCATGTTGATGCGGATACCCAGTGCAGCCAAGGCACGAACCGAGGACTCACGACCAGGACCGGGGCCCTTGATCTCTACATCCAGGTTCTTGATACCTTGTTCCAGAGCTGCGCGGCCAGCCACTTCTGATGCTACCTGGGCAGCAAAAGGAGTGGACTTGCGAGAGCCCTTGAAACCCTGACCGCCAGACGAAGCCCAAGACAAAGCATTGCCTTGACGATCCGTAATGGTGATGATGGTGTTATTGAAAGACGCGTGAACGTGTGCAATACCATCCGCAACATTCTTGCGGACTTTCTTGCGCACACGTTGTGCTGCGTTATTGGCTGGAGCTTTTGCCATAGTGGTCTCTTATTTCTTCAGTGACTGGGCGGCCTTACGTGGGCCTTTGCGAGTACGCGCATTGGTACGTGTACGCTGACCACGCATGGGCAAACCACGGCGATGGCGGAATCCACGGTAGCAACCAATGTCCATCAATCGCTTGATGTTCATTGTCGTTTCACGACGCAAATCACCCTCGATTGTAAACTGAGCGATCTGGTCGCGGATTTTTTCCAGATCACCGTCGGTCAAGTCTTTGACCTTCTTGGAATATGCAATGCCGCAAGCTTCGCAAATCTTGCGAGCGCGTGTGCGACCGATACCAAAAATGGCGGTCAGGCCAATTTCAGAATGCTGTTGCGGCGGAATGTTGATGCCAGCGATACGTGCCATTTTCGTCCTCTAAAACTCTTGCAATTAACCCTGACGCTGCTTGTGACGTGGATCTGTACAGATCACACGCACAACGCCCTTGCGACGGATAATTTTGCAGTTGCGGCAAATTTTCTTGACCGAAGCCGAAACCTTCATTTTTCTCTCCTAAAACTCTTCGCCCGTTCCGACTTTGATTCGCGCGGAACCTGCGCTGTTACCTAGTTTTGAACACAACCCGAGTACGGGATCAACCGTACTACGTCATTTCCACTGTTACCTTGTCACCGCGTAACCACCAACTCAAGAAGCTTTGAAATTAGCCTTCTTCAGCAGCGATTCATATTGCTGAGACATCATGTAATTCTGTACCTGTGCCATGAAATCCATGGTCACCACCACAATAATCAGAAGTGAAGTGCCACCGAAATAGAACGGCACGTTGTACTTCAAAATCAAAAACTCTGGCAACAGACACACAAAGGTGATGTAAATCGCACCGGCCAGCGTCAAACGCAACAGGATTTTATCGATGTACTTTGCCGTTTGATCACCAGGGCGAATTCCAGGAATGAATGCGCCGCTCTTCTTCAGGTTGTCTGCAGTCTCACGGCTGTTGAACACCAAGGCCGTATAGAAAAAGCAGAAAAACACAATTGCACTTGCATACAGCATCACATAAACAGGCTGGCCAGGGCTCAGCGTGCTTGCAATATCTTTCAACCAGCGCATGGAGTCGCCAGAACTAAACCAATTCGCTACCGTTGCAGGCAACAGAATAATGGAGGAAGCAAAGATGGGAGGAATCACACCTGCCATGTTCAGCTTCAGTGGCAGGTGGGAAGATTGCCCACCGTACACCTTGTTGCCCACCTGACGGCGCGCATAGTTCACCAAAATCTTGCGTTGACCACGCTCAACGAACACCACGAAGTACGTGACCAGCGCTATCAGGACCACGATCAGCAGCGACACGATAATGCTCATGGCTCCAGTTCTGACCAATTCCAACAGTCCACCAATCGCATTAGGCAAGCCCGCAGCAATACCGCCGAAAATCAGAATCGAGATGCCATTACCGAGTCCACGCTCCGTAATCTGCTCACCCAGCCACATCAAAAACATGGTTCCAGCTGTCAATGTCACAACAGCAGTCATTCGGAAGCCGAAACCAGGAGAGATCACCAAACCTGCCGAGGACTCCAGCGCCAGCGCAATACCCATGGACTGGAACAGCGCAAGACCCAATGTTCCATAACGGGTGTATTGCGTAATCTTGCGGCGTCCGGCTTCACCTTCTTTTTTCAACTGCTCGAACGTCGGAAGGACGTAAGTGAGCAGCTGCATGATGATGGATGCCGAAATGTACGGCATGATCCCCAAGGCAAAGATGGTAAACCGGGACAACGCACCACCGGAGAACATATTGAACAGGCTCAGGATGCCGCCTTGCTGTCCTTTGAACAGCTGCTGCAACTGGGCCGGATCAATACCAGGCACCGGAATGTGCGCACCCACACGGTAAACCACCAGCGCGAGCAACAAGAACATCAAGCGGCGACGCAGGTCACCGAACTTGCCTGTTTTTGCGATTTGAGCTGCGTTAGTTGCCACGGATATCTCTTTCAGTCACCAATTCAGGCAACGCTGCCGCCAGCTGCTTCAATCGCAGCCTTTGCACCAGCAGTAGCACCAATACCGTTCAGCTTGACTGCTTTGGCAATCGCGCCGGTGTTGATAACCTTAACCACCTTGGCCAATTGGCCCACGAGACCAGCTTGCTTGAGCGACAACAGATCGACTTCAGGCAAACCCAGTGCGTCCAATGCGGTCAAGGTGACTTCTGCATTGAATTGCAGCAGGTGTGACTTGAAACCGCGCTTGGGCAAGCGGCGATGCATAGGCATCTGGCCACCTTCGAAGCCTACAGCGGGACCGCCACCGGAACGTGACTTTTGACCTTTGTGGCCACGGCCAGCGGTCTTGCCCAGGCCAGAGCCGATACCACGACCCACGCGACGCTTGGCGTGCTTTGCGCCTTCTGCAGGCTTGATGTTATTAAGTTCCATCATCAACCTCTTAGAGCACTTTGATCAGATAGCTGATCTTGTTGATCATGCCGCGAACAGCGGGCGTGTCTTGCAACTCGCTCACACTGTTGAGCTTGCGCAGACCCAAACCACGCACGGTAGCGCGGTGAGATTCTTTGGTTCCGATTGGGCTACGCACCAATTGAACCTTGACTGTTTGTTGTGTTGTCATAGTGAAGTCTCCGGATTAAGCGAAGATCTCTTCCACGGTCTTGCCGCGCTTGGCTGCAACTTCCGAAGGTGTTGTCGACACGGACAGCGCATGCAGCGTGGCACGCACCATGTTGTAGGGATTGCTCGAACCATGGCTCTTGGCCACGATGTCGGTAATACCTACCACTTCAAAAACTGCACGCATAGGACCACCTGCAATGATGCCGGTACCCTTGGGAGCCGGTGCCATCATGACGCTGGCTGCACCGTGGTGACCCATCACCTTGTGGTGAATGGTGCCGTTTTTCAGGGAAACCTTCAGCATGTTACGACGGGCTTCTTCCATGGCCTTCTGCACAGCAGCCGGCACTTCCTTGGATTTACCCTTGCCCATACCGATGCGACCATCACCATCACCAACCACGGTCAAGGCTGCGAAACCGAGAATACGGCCGCCCTTCACCACTTTGGTAACGCGATTGATCGCGATCATCTTCTCGCGCAGACCGTCCTCAGGACCCTCGGCCTTACCTTGCATTTTTGCTTGAACTTTAGCCATCTTAATTTCCGATCTGCTTAGAACTGCAAGCCAGCTTCACGCGCGGCATCAGCCAGCGCCTTGACACGGCCGTGGTACGCAAAACCTGAACGGTCAAACGCAACTTTTTCTACACCAGCAGCTTTGGCTTTTTCAGCCACGCGCTTGCCAATGATTTGCGCTGCAGCGACGTTGCCGCCTTTGCCGCTAGCACCCAGGGACTTGCGCACATCTGCTTCTGCAGTGGATGCGCTTGCCAGAACCTTGCCACCGTCGCCAGAGATAACGCTGGCATAGATGTGCAGGTTGGTACGGGTCACGGTCAAACGGGCTACACCTTGCGTTGCAATGCGGATACGAGTCTGACGGGCTCTGCGAAGACGCTGCTCTTTTTTGGTCAACATGTTGCAGCTCCTTATTTCTTCTTGGTTTCTTTGATCGTGATCTTCTCGTCCGCATAGCGGATGCCCTTGCCCTTGTAAGGCTCTGGCGGACGAACAGCACGGATCTCAGCAGCAATCTGTCCAACGCGCTGACGGTCAGCACCTTTGATCAGGATTTCTGTAGGAGTGGGCGTCGCCACCGAAATGCCAACAGGCATATCGATGTTGACGGGATGCGAGTAACCGACAGCCAGATTCAGTTTGGCACCGGAAGCCTGGGCTTTGTAACCCACGCCAATCAGGCTCAACTTTTTCTCAAAGCCCTTGGTGACACCAACCACCATGTTGTTCACCAGCTGACGCATGGTGCCAGACATGGCATTGGCTTCGCGGGAATCATTGGCTGGAGCAAAATTCAGGTTGCCAGCGTCGTTGGCGACCTTAACCAGGCTGTTTAGTGTCAGATTCAGCGTACCACCAGTGCCTTTGACACTGATCTGGTCTGCCTTGATCGACACATCAACGCCAGCGGGAATCGCGACGGGGAGTTTACCTACACGGGACATTTTTTATTTCTCCTATGCAGGTTAAGCGACGTAGCACAGCACTTCACCACCGACACCGGTAGCGCGCGCTTTGCGATCAGTCATCACACCTTGAGGCGTAGTCACGATAGCCACACCCATGCCGTTTTGGACTTGAGGAATAGCGTCGCTGCCACGGTACACACGCAGGCCAGGACGGCTTACGCGCTCAATGCGCTCGATCACAGGCTTGCCTGCGTAATATTTCAGGGCGATTTCCAATTCAGCCTTGCCACCTTCGGTGGAGACCTTGAAACCGTCGATATAGCCTTCGTCTTTCAACACTTGGGCAATGGCAACCTTCACTTTGGAAGAAGGCACCGAGACCGTAGTCTTGGCAACCATTTGCGCATTGCGAATGCGTGTCAACAGGTCGGCAATGGGATCACTCATGCTCATGTTTGGTTCTCCTACCGCTTACCAGCTGGCCTTGACGATGCCGGGGATCTCGCCGGCAAAAGCCATTTCACGAATCTTTGCGCGTGCCAGACCGAAGTGCTGGAACGTTCCACGGGGACGACCCGTAATGGAGCAGCGGTTACGCTGGCGTGTGGGGTTTGCGTTGCGGGGCAACTTTTGCAGACCCATGCGGGCTGCGGCGCGCTCTTCGTCAGAACGCTTTGCATCGCCTGCGATCGCCTTGAATTCCGCGTATTTCTTCGCGTACTTGGCAGCCAACTGATCACGCTTCAGTTCACGCTGGATTAAAGCCATTTTTGCCATGGGTGACCTCAGTTCTTGAACGGAAAACGGAAGCCAGCGAGCAGTGCCTTGCACTCTTCGTCGGTCTTGGCCGTCGTAGTGATACTGATATTGAGGCCACGCAAGGCATCAACCTTGTCGTATTCAATTTCAGGGAAAATGATCTGTTCTTTAACGCCGATGTTGTAGTTACCGCGACCATCGAACGCACGACCAGAAATGCCACGGAAGTCACGCACGCGGGGCAGAGCCACGGTCACGAAACGGTCCAGGAATTCATACATCTGCACGCCACGCAAAGTGACCATGCAACCAATAGCCTGGTTTTCGCGGATCTTGAAACCAGCGATAGCCTTCTTGGACTTGGTCACGACGGGCTTTTGGCCAGCAATCTTGGTCAGGTCGCTTACTGCGTGATCCATAACCTTCTTGTCAGCAACCGCTTCGCTCACACCCATGTTCAGGGTGATCTTGGTCAGACGGGGCACTTGCATCGCAGAGGTGTAACCAAATTTGGCTTTCAGCTCAGGCGCGACTTTTTCGCGATAGTGTTGTTGAAGACGTGCCATGCTTATGCCACCTTGATTTCTTCGCCGCTGGACTTGTAAACGCGCACGCGCTTACCATCCGTCAGCACCTTGATACCAACACGGTCCGCCTTGCCGGTAGCCGCATTGAAAATGGCTACATTGGACTGGTGGATAGGCATGGTCTTTTCAACGATGCCGCCGGTTGTGCCCTTCATCGGGTTTGGCTTGGTGTGTTTTTTCACCAAGTTAATACCGTCAACGACCACATGGGAGTCGTCTTTGCGCAAGGAGATGACTCCTCGCTTGCCCTTATCGCGACCTGCGATAACGATGACTTGGTCGCCTTTGCGAATCTTGTTCATGGCGGGTCCTTACAAAACTTCAGGAGCCAGGGACACGATCTTCATGAACTTTTCAGTACGCAATTCGCGCGTCACTGGTCCAAAGATACGGGTGCCGATAGGCTCCAATTTGGCGTTGAGCAACACTGCTGCGTTGCCGTCGAATTTCACCAAAGAGCCATCGCCACGGCGAATGCCCTTGGCAGTGCGAACCACTACAGCGCTGTAAACCTCGCCTTTTTTGACGCGGCCACGGGGTGCGGCTTCTTTGATGCTAACTTTGATGATGTCGCCAACGCTTGCATAGCGACGCTTCGACCCGCCCAGCACTTTAATGCAGAGGACAGATTTCGCGCCGGTATTGTCGGCAACTTCCAGTCGAGATTCAGTTTGGATCATTTCAATATTCCCAACTTGCACCAGGAGCAGCATTTACCTTGAGGCAAACACCAACACCGAGTCAGTCTTGGGCCCGCTGTCCGCCGCACAAACCACTTGCACGACTTCCATTTGGGCAGAAACTTCTGCTTTTTCAAGCGAAGCCCACGATTATGCATGTGTTTGTGGGCTTGGTCAACACTTTTTTAGGCCGGCAACTCCAAATACTGCTGCACCAACGCAAAAAAAGCGTCGATTTGCGGGTCTTGTCCGGTTTCTTCTTGCAATATTGCCGCCACCCGTGTCGCCAAAGTGCCCGCCAGGCGCGCATCCAGAAACAGCAGACGCGAACGCCGGGCCAGCACATCTTCCACGGTGCGCGCATATTCATTGCGCGCCGCATAACGCACCATGGCCTCCGTCAAACCGGGCGTCAGCGTCACATCCGCTCCCGGCATGACCAACAGTTGCACCGCTTCCGACCCGTAGGAATGGCCGCCTGCGGGCAAACTGATGGACACCGGGGCGGCACCCGCCAGGCCCGCACCCAGCAGATTTAAGTGAGCAGTCACTGGCTTTTTATCGCAATGGATAAGACGCTTGTCCACGCATTTCTGCAAGACGTCTTCAGCCATCGCGCGGTAAGTCGTCCATTTGCCGCCGGTCACCGTCACCAAGCCGCTGCGGCTGACCAGCACCGTGTGCTCGCGGCTCAGGCCCTTGGTGTTGTCGCCGTCGTCATCCTGGGGTTTGACCAAGGGCCGCAGCCCAACCCAGATACTGCGAATGTCTTCTTTCTTGGGGGCACGGCGCAGATAACGGGCCGCCTCACTCAATATGAAGTCCACTTCTTCCTTGAACGGCAGGGGCTCTCGGGCCAAGTCATGGCGGGGGGTGTCGGTCGTCCCCAAAATAACCTTGCCCAGCCACGGCACCGCAAATAAAACCCGGCCATCGGCGGTTTTGGGCACCATCAGCGCCACCTCGGAGTCCAGAAACTCCCGGTCCACCACGATATGCACACCCTGGCTGGGCGCCACCATGGCTTTGGTGGGGCGACGGCCGTCATGGGCGTTGGCAGCACCGTCTTTTTGGCGCAATTCGTCGACCCACACGCCCGCGGCATTGATGACACATCCAGCGTGCACCTCGATTTGCGCACCGGTTTCGGTGTCTTCGCAGACCAAGCCAGCAACCTTGCCATCCTTATAAATAAGGTCTGCCGCCTTGCAGTAATTGACCAACAAGGCACCGTGCAACGCCGCCGTTTTGGCCAGGGTAATGGCCAAACGGGCGTCGTTGAACTGGCCGTCCCAGTACTTCACGCCGCCCTTGAGATGCGCGGGGTTGGCCTGTGGCAGCGAAGCCAGGGTTGCATCCCGCCCCAGAAATTCGGTTTTTCCCAGCCCCGCCTTGCCGGCGAGTGCGTCGTACATCTTCAGACCCACACCATAGAAAGGCGTTTCCCACCACTGGTAGGACGGCATGACAAAGGCCAACGGCTGCGCCAGATGGGGCGCATTGTGCAAAAGCGTGGTGCGCTCGTGCAGGGCCTCGCGCACCAGGGCGATATTGCCCTGCGCCAAGTAACGCACGCCGCCATGCACGAGTTTGGTCGCACGGGACGACGTGCCTTTGGCAAAGTCGTGGGACTCCACCAGCACCACTTTCAGGCCACGGGTCACGGCATCCAGTGCCACGCCTAATCCGGTAGCGCCGCCGCCGACGATGGCGATGTCATAGCGGGTACAGTCGCGCAGGCGCTCCAGCAAATCGGCACGGCGGGTAGGCAAGGCTTGGGCATTTGTGGTCATGGTCAGCTTGGTATTCAATCGTAGGCCCAGTGTTTGGAGCGTTCCACCGCCTGGCGCCAGCGGGCCATCTTGGCCTGGCGTGCGTCCGGGCTCATGCGGGGCTCAAAGCGGCGGTCCATGGCCCATTGGCTGGACACTTCGTCCACGCCGGCCCAGAAGCCGGTGGCCAGCCCCGCAAGGTAAGCGGCGCCCAGGGCCGTGGTTTCGGTCACTACCGGACGCACTACCGGCACACCCAGAAAGTCGGCCTGCATCTGCATCAGCAGGTTGTTGCGGCAGGCACCGCCGTCCACGCGCAGTTCCTTGAGCGCAATGCCCGAGTCCTGCACCATGGCGCCAAACACATCAGCCGCCTGCAACGCGATGGACTCCAGCGCCGCGCGGGCGATATGGGGCCGGGCTGTGCCGCGCGTCATACCCAACAGCGTGCCGCGCGCGTGGCCGTCCCAGTGTGGCGTGCCCAAGCCGGCAAAGGCGGGCACCAGGTACACATCCTGCGTGTCGGGCACGCAAGAGGCGAGTGCCTCTACCTCTTCTGCCGACTTGATGATCTGCAAGCCATCGCGCAGCCACTGGATGGTGGCGCCGGCCATGAAGACCGAGCCTTCCAGCGCGTAACAGGCGTGGGTTTTAAGCGCTTGCGGCTTGGCTTTTTCCGAGCCCACCCAGGCCACGGTCGTGAGCAATTTGGACTGGCTGGGCACGGCCGCTGTGCCGGTGTTCATGAGCATGAAACAGCCCGTTCCGTAGGTGTTCTTGGCCATGCCGGGCTGGTAACAGGTCTGACCAAACGTCGCAGCCTGTTGGTCGCCCGCGATGCCGGCAATACGCACCGGCGCACCAAACAGTGACACATCGGTTTCACCGACAACACCACTGGACGGCACCACCTCCGGCAACACGCTGGCCGGAATATTGAACAGGGACAGCAGTTGCGCATCCCAGCACAGCTCGCGGATGTTGAAGAGCAGCGTGCGCGAGGCATTGCTGGCATCCGTCACGTGCAGGCGCCCGCCCGTGAGCTTCCAGATCAGCCAGCTATCCACCGTGCCAAAGGCCAGCTCGCCGCGTTCTGCGCGGGCCCGCACACCGGGCACGTTGTCGAGCAGCCATTCGAGCTTGGTACCGGAGAAATAGGCATCCAGCACCAGGCCGGTCTTGGCCTGGATCATCTTGGCTTTGCCGGCTTTGCGCAGTGCGTCGCAGCGCGCTGCGGTGCGGCGGTCCTGCCAGACGATGGCGTTGGCGACCGGCTCACCGGTCTTGCGGTCCCACAAGAGCGTGGTCTCGCGCTGGTTGGTGATGCCTATGCCGGAAATGTGGTGCGCCGACAGGTTGCGCTTCTTGAGCGCGGCCAGTGCGACGGCGTACTGGGTGTGCCAGATCTCGTTGGCATCATGCTCGACCCAACCCGGCTGGGGGAAAATCTGGCGGAACTCCTGCTGCGCCACCGCGGCGACCTGCCCCTGGCGGTCAAACACAATGGCCCGTGAGCTGGTGGTCCCCTGGTCTAGCGCGAGAATGTAGTCCATAAATCGGAGATATCAATGAGTGAGCACATTGCGTTTATCGGCGGCGGCAACATGGCCAGCGCCATTATCAGCGGACTGATCCGCCAGGGGTTTGCCAGCCAGCACATGGATGTCGTGGAGCCTTTCCCCGAAGCGCGGGAGAAGCTGAAATCCCATTTTGGCATCGAAGCCCACGCCCAGGCCGGTGATTTTCTGGGCCGCGCCACCATCGTGTTGTGGGCCGTGAAACCGCAGACATTCAAGGAAGCGGCATTGCAGGTGCGCTTTCACACCAAGGACGCGCTGCACCTGAGCGTGGCCGCCGGCATCCGCAGCGACAGCATTGCGCACTGGCTGGGCAATGAACGCGTGATTCGCACCATGCCCAACACGCCCGCACTGATTGGCAAGGGCATCACCGCGCTGTACCCGCGCCCCGCCGTGACCGAGAAAGACCGCCAACTGGCCGAGCGCATTGTTTCCACCACCGGCGAGTTCCTCTGGCTGGACGCCGAGAGCCAGCTCGACGCCGTGACCGCTATTTCCGGCTCCGGCCCGGCCTATATGTTCTATTTCATGGAAGCCATGACCGCCGCCGGTGCCGAGATGGGCCTGCCGCGCGAGCAGGCCTACAAGCTGGCCGTGGCCACCTTTATCGGCGCGGGAGAGTTGGCCCGTGCGTCCAGCGAGCCGCCCGAAATCCTGCGCCAGCGCGTCACCTCCAAAGGCGGCACCACTTATGCGGCCATCACGTCGATGGACGAGAGCCAGATCAAGCCGCTGTTTGCCAAGGCGCTGCATGCCGCCCGGAAACGGGCGACCGAGCTGGGTGATGAGTTCGGGGAGAGTTAAGCATGTTTTATGCTTCCAGCCCTTATGGAATTTGCGCAAGCAGCTACTATTTCAATAGCAAAACGGAGGCGCCATGAGCATTGAAATTTCCAAGGACGCCCGCAAACAGGCGATTGCGTCCATAGAACGCTACTTCCGCGAGAACATGGAAGAGCCGATTGGCAACGTGTCCGCCGGCGCGCTGCTGGGCTACTTTCTGGAAGAGATCGGCCCGCTGGTCTACAACAAGGCAGTGACCGATGTACAGGACCGGCTGCAGGCGCGCGTGATGGAAGTGGATGTGGAAATCCACGAAGACGAATTTGCTTACTGGCGCAAGTTCGATCGGGCCCGCAAACCCTGAAAAGCTTCTGCGGCTCGGTTCAGACTTTGCCGCTGGTGGCCTGCCAGGCCTGCACGTACTGACGGGCCTTGACCAATACATCCGCTGCCGACTTGCCCGGTGCATACAGCTGGCTGCCAATGCCAAAACCGGTCGCCCCGGCGGTCACCCAAGCTGCCATGCTCTCCGGTGTGATACCGCCCACCGGCCACAGATCGATGCCTGTAGGCAGCACGGATTTGAAGGCCTTGAGGCCACCGTGACCCACCATCTCGGCCGGGAACAGCTTGAGCGCGTGAGCACCGGCTTCGAGCGCGGTGAAGGCTTCCGAAGGCGTGGCCACACCGGGCGCGCAAACCATGCCCAACTCCACCGCGCGGCGGATGACCCGCACATCGCAGTTGGGCGACACCATCAACCGCCCACCCGCTGCGTGCACCGCGTTGACGTCATCAACGGTCAGCATGGTGCCGCCGCCGATCAGCGTGCCAGCAGGCAGGGCGCGCGTCAGACTCGCAATGCATTCCAGCGCGCCCGGGCGGTTCAGCGGTACTTCCAGAATCCGGAAACCGCTCTGCACCAAAGCCTCGCCCACAGCGACCGCACTCGCGGTGTCCAGCCCACGCAGAATCGCCACCAAGGGCATGGCGCGGTGTTGCTTCAAGAGGTCGTGGGCGGTGCTCATGCGGACTTTCCGTGGGATTGAAAATGCGCCATCGCGCCCAGAAAAGCGTCCTGCGCGTTGATGACTTCAAATGCCAGTCCCAGCGGCGCGGCGGCGGTCTGGTAATGCTGGGCCAGTTCGGGCGAGCCGATGATTTTGACCGGTGCTGCGGCCCGTGCACTGTGCGCCACATCGTGCAGCTCGCTGCCAATCAGCACGCCACTCAGGTAGGCACGGGTGCTGGCGGCAGGCATGTCGCCGCAGACCACGCGGGCGCGGCATTCAAACAACAAGTGGCTCAAGGCACCCCCATGCTGCGCTGCCTGCACGCCCTGCGCGAAGACGGTGGCGTCCCAGACCTGTTCACTCGATCCGGCTGCCGCGGCCAGGGTGCCGTTTTTGCTCAGCACGTCAAACAGCTCACCCGTCATATAGGTACGCAGTTGCACGATGCGGCCCGCCTTGAGTTCCACCCATTTGCTGTGCGTACCGGGCAACACAAACCAGCCCGTGTGGTGGCCCAACGTGACTGCACCCAGCAGTTGGGTTTCTTCACCACGCATCACATCGGGCTGGCCCCACTGGTTGCGGATGCAGTAGCCCGGCACCACGTGGCGGGGTACCGGGTCGGAGTCATCGGGAATCAACATCAGGTGCTGCGGCATATCAGCCAGCGCCACGGAAGCATCCAGATACGGAGCCTCTTTCCAGCCCATGGCGCTACCCACCATGCCGGACATCAGCACTTGCGTGGGCCGCGCGTCAATCGCATCCAACGCGGCACGCAGGGCCTCAGGAAAACGCCCTTTGCTCGCCAGCGCCCCTTCGCCGTCGGCATGGGACCGGATGCACTGCCCGCCGGCATCCAGCGCATAGGCACGGCGGTGCGTGGTGCCCCAGTCCACCCCGACAAAAGTCACTTCCGGGTTGTCCATGCCGCTCAGGCCAGCGTGTAGGCGGTCTTCACCGTAGTGAAAAATTCGGCCGCGTATTTGCCTTGTTCGCGCGATCCATAGCTGGAGCCTTTGCGGCCACCAAACGGTACGTGGTAGTCCACGCCCGCCGTGGGCAGGTTCACCATGACCATTCCCGCCTGCGAATGGCGCTTGAAATGCGTGGCGTATTTGAGCGAGGTGGTGGCAATACCGGCGGACAGACCAAACGGCGTGTCGTTGGCCACGGCCAGCGCTTCGTCGTAGTCCTTCACGCGGATCACACTGGCCACGGGGCCAAAGACCTCTTCGCGGTTGATGCGCATAGCGGCAGTGCTGTCCACCAGCAGGGCTGGCGCCATGTAGAAGCCCTCGGTGTCACGCTGCAGACGCTCGCCGCCGGTCAGCAGCGTGGCGCCTTCGGCCTTGCCGATTTCCACATACGACAAGTCCTGCTCCAACTGCGCTTGCGAGGACACGGGGCCAATGTCAATGCCCGCCTGCAGCGCGTCACCCACCTTGATGGCGGCCATGCGTTTTTGCATGGCTTCGATGAACGCGGGGTAAATCTTGTCCGTGACGATCAGGCGGCTCGACGCGGTGCAGCGCTGGCCGGTGGAATAAAACGCGCTTTGCACGCTGAGCTCCACCGCCACGCCCAGGTCGGCATCGTCCAGCACGACCTGCGGGTTCTTGCCGCCCATCTCCAACTGCACCTTTTTCATATGGCCCGCACAGGCCGCGGCGATACGCTGGCCCACGCCCACCGAACCGGTGAAGCTGATGGCAGTGATGCCGGGGTGGTTCACCAACGCGTCGCCAATCACACGGCCCGGTCCCATGACCAGGTTGAACACACCGGCCGGAATGCCACTGCGGCTGATGATGTCGGCCAACGCCCAAGCGCAGCCCGGCACCAGGTCGGCAGGTTTCAGCACCACGCAATTGCCATAGGCCAGCGCCGGCGCAATCTTCCATGCGGGAATGGCGATGGGGAAATTCCACGGCGTGATGAGGCCGATCACGCCCAGGGGTTCGCGTGTGACTTCCACGCCAATGCCGGGGCGCACCGAGGGCAAGGTCTCACCGGCCAGGCGCAGGCATTCGCCCGCGAAGAATTTGAAAATGTTGCCGGCACGTGCGGCCTCGCCAATGCCCTCAGCGCGGGTCTTGCCTTCTTCACGCGCGAGCAGCGTGCCCAACTCTTCGCGGCGGGCGAGGATTTCGGTACCAATCTTGTCGAGTGCATCGGCGCGCGCCTGGATACCACCGGTAGACCACGCAGGAAAAGCCTTTTGTGCTGCAGCCACGGCCGCGTTGAGTTGCGCGGCATCGGCCTGTGCATATTCACCCACTACGTCCGCGAGGTTGGATGGATTCAGGTTCGGGGCGTAGGAAGCCGAGGCCACCCATTCGCCGTTGATGAGGTTGTTGTGTTGGGAAGTGGTCATACAAATTTTCTAGGGTTAGAGCGCGGTCCACGCGCCCTGTTGTTGGCTGGAAGCCACCGCAGCAGCCACAAAGCGTATGCCTTGCAGGCCGTCAGTGGCGTTGGGGAAATACAGGGACAAAGGGTCTGCGGTCTGGCATGCACGACGCGCGGCAATCGCATCGGCCGCATCGGTGTAGAGGTTCGCAAACGCCTCATGAAAACCTTCGGGGTGGCCAGCCACAATGCGCGAGGCGCGCGCCGCCAGCGGCAACGTGCCGGGTCCATTGGGCGTACGCACCTGGGCGGGCGCATCCAGCGGTTTGAACTGCAGCACCTGCGGATGCTCCTGGTGCCATTCAATGCTGCCCAGCGATCCACTCACGCGGATGCGCAGACCGTTTTCCACACCGGCGGCCGCCTGCGTGACCCAAAAGCTGCCGCGTGCGCCGTTGCTCATACGCAGCATGGCTCCGGCGTAGTCGTGTGTCACGCGGTCGGGCACGATGCTGCCGACTTCCGCCGCCACCTGCGCTACTTCCAGCCCGGTGATGAAACGCAGCAGGTTGTGCGCATGGGTACCGATGTCACCCATCACCAGCGACGGGCCGCCGCGCGCGGGGTCTTCCTTCCAGGCACGCCGGCCCGGGCCGGCCTTGGCACGGCCACCCTGCACATATTCCACCTGCACCAAGCGAATCTCGCCGAGCTGGCCGTCCATCACCATGGCTTTGGCCTGGCGCACCATCGGGTACCCCGTGTAGTTATGGGTCAGGCAAAACACCAGCCCGGTAGCCTGCACGCGCGCATGCAAGGCCTCGGCTTCCTGCAGCGTGTTGGTCATGGGTTTGTCGCAGATGACATCCAAACCACGCTCCAGCGCCTGCATGGCAAAACTGTAGTGGCTGTCATTGGGCGTCATGATGGCCACGACCTCGGCGCCATCGGGGCGCTGTGCCTCCGCGTCAATCAAGGCCTGGCCGCTGGGGTAACAACGGTCTTGCGCTACGCCGATACCCTGACCTGCTGCACGGGAGCGCTCGGGGTCTGACGACAGTGCCGCAGCTACCAACTCATAACGGTCATCAAGCCGCGCAGCCTGGCGGTGCATGGCACCAATGAATGAGCCCGGTCCGCCCCCGATAACTGCCAGGCGCAGGCGGCGTCCCAGGAGCTTGAAGACCGTGTTGTCAGACATGCGTTTTCCTCTGTGTTTTCGGGTTTACTTGCCCCAACGCAGGACCATAGGGTCCAGCCGGCGGGCGGTTTCCAGCAAACCGGCCCGGGTGTCGGGGTGCATGGCGGGGAAGGGGTGGCGACCTGCTTCACTGGCAATCACGCCACCTTCCTTCATCAGCGCCTTGGCGGTCAGGATACCGCCTTGGCGGTTCTCATAATTGATCAGCGGCAGCCAGCGCGTGTATTCGGCCACCGCCTCGTCGCGGCGGCCAGCAACATAGGCGTCGACGATTTTGCGGATGCCATCCGGATAGGCGCCGCCGGTCATCGCGCCCGTGGCACCGGCGTCCAGGTCAGGCAACAAGGTAATGGCCTCTTCACCATCCCAGGGCCCTTCAATCGCAGCACCACCCACGCGGATCAGTTCGCGCAGCTTGGAGGCCGCGCCCGCCGTCTCGATCTTGAAATAAGACACCTGCTTGATTTCGTGGGCCATGCGTGCCAAAAATGGCACCGACAGCGGCGTACCGCTGACCGGCGCGTCCTGGATCATGATGGGAATGTTGATGGCATCCGACAGGCGCGCGAAGTAGTCGTAGATCTGCCCTTCGGATACACGGATTGTGGCGCCGTGGTAGGGCGGCATCACCATCACCATAGCTGCACCGAGCTGCTGTGCCTGCACACTGCGTGCGATGGTGATCTGGGTACTGAAGTGCGTGGTGGTCACGATGACCGGTACGCGGCCCTTGACGTGCTCCAGGATGGTTTTGGTGAGTAACTCGCGCTCGGCGTCCGCCAGCACAAACTGCTCCGAGAAATTGGCCAGGATGCACAGGCCGGTAGAGCCCGCATCGATCATGAAATCGACACAACGTTTCTGGCTTTCCAGATCGAGCGCGCCAGATTCGGTGAAGGTGGTGGGCACTACCGGGAAAACACCCTTGTAGCGCGCAGTGGTTGCAGCAGTCATTACCGGAGTTCCTTATTTCTTCTTGTTGTAAACATCGACGCACACAGCCGCCAGTAGCACCAGGCCCTTGATGACCTGTTGCCAGTCAATGCCAATGCCCATGATGGACATGCCGTTGTTCATCACACCCATGATGAAAGCACCAATCACCGCGCCCAGCACCTTGCCTACACCACCCGAGGCCGAGGCCCCGCCGATAAAGCAAGCGGCAATCACATCCAGCTCAAAACCCAGCCCCGCCTTGGGTGTGGCCGTGTTCAGGCGTGCCGCGAAAATCAGCCCGGCCAATGCCGACAACACCCCCATGTTGATGAAGGTGTAGAAGGTCAGGCGTTCGGTCTTGATACCTGAGAGGCGCGCGGCCTTTTCATTGCCGCCCAGTGCGTAGATGCGGCGCCCCACGGTGGTCTTGGACGTGACAAAGTCGTACACCAGCATCAGCAGTAGCATGACGATGAGCACATTGGGCAGACCCTTGTACGAAGCCAGCAGGTAGCTGAAGGCCGTGATCATGGCTACGAACACCAGGTTCTTCAGCAGGAAGAAGATAAAGGGCTCGCTGTCCATGCCGTGTTTGACTTGCCCGGCGCGCACGCGCACCTTGCTCACCAGCAGGATCAGAGCCATCGCCAACCCTGCGAGCAAAGACGTCACATGAAAAGCCTCATCGTCCGCAAAGGGTTCAGGAATGAAGCCCGTACTGAGCAACTGGAACTCTGCGGGAAACGGGCCTACGGATGCGCCATGCAAAACCGCCAGCGCCAAGCCTTTAAAGACCAGCATGCCGGCTAGCGTGACAATAAAGGACGGTATCTTGTGAAACGCCACCCAATAGCCTTGGGCTGCCCCAATCACGCCACCGAGCACCAGACAGATCAGCGTAGCCCAGACAAAATGCACTTCGTAGGTAACCATCAGTACGGCAGCCACGGCGCCAATGAAACCGCAGACAGATCCCACGGACAAATCGATGTGCCCTGCGACGATCACCAGCAGCATGCCCAGCGCCATCACGATGATGTAACTGTTTTGCAGAATCAGGTTGGTCAGGTTTAGCGGCTGGAACAGCGTTCCCTCGGTCATGACCTGAAAGAACACCATGATCACGACCAGCGAGATCAGCAAGCCGTATTCGCGCAAATTGTTTTTCAGGAAGGCGGTGCCAACATTGGTTTTAGCAGTCGCTACTGCGTTGGGGGTTTCCATATCAGTTCACTCCAGAGGTCACGATGGACCGCATAATTTTTTCCTGGGTCGCCTCAGCAGCGGTGAATTCCGCCACAAAAGTACCCTCGTTCAACACACAAATCCGGTCGCACATGCCCAGCAGTTCGGGCATTTCACTTGAGATCATCAGCACGCATTTACCCTCGGCGGCGAGTTGCGCAATGATGGTGTAAATCTCGTACTTGGCGCCTACATCAATCCCGCGCGTGGGCTCGTCGAGGATCAGCACTTCGGGGTTCGAAAACAGCCACTTGCTGAGCACCACCTTTTGCTGGTTACCGCCCGACAGGTTGACGGTACGCGCAAACACATCGGGGCTACGGATATTGAGTTTGCGCCGGTAGTCCTCGGCCACCTTGAACTCGCGCCCTTCGTCAATGACGTTGTTGCTGGAGACGGCGTTCAGGTTGGCCAGTGTGGTGTTCCACGCAATGGTTTCTTCCAGCACCAGACCGTAGCCTTTGCGGTCTTCGGTGACATACGCAATGCCGCAGTCAATCGCCTTTTGCACCGTGCTGGTATCCACGGTCTTGCCGTGCAACCGCACTTCACCGCGTATGCCCTTGCCATAGGTTTTGCCAAAAATACTCATGGCCAGTTCGGTGCGCCCCGCGCCCATGAGGCCGGCAATGCCCAGGATTTCTCCACGCCGGATATGCAAGTCAATCCCCTTGATGACCTGCCGCTCGGGGTGAACATCGTGCTGAACCTGCCAGTTCTTCACTTCAAACACAGTGTCGCCAATAGCCGGTGTCCGCTTGGGGTAGCGGTCGGCCATCTCGCGACCCACCATGTGGCGGATCACCGTGTCTTCGCTGATCTTGCCAACACGGCAATCCAGGGTCGCCACAGTGGCACCATCACGCAGCACGGTGATGGAGTCGGCCACCTTGGAGATTTCGTTGAGCTTGTGCGAAATCAGGATGCAGGCAATGCCTTGGGCCTTGAGTTCTAGCAGCAACTCCAGCAGCGCGTCGCTGTCGGTTTCGTTCAGGCTGGCGGTAGGCTCGTCCAGGATCAGCAGCTTCACCTCCTTGGACAGGGCCTTGGCAATTTCAATCAACTGCTGCTTGCCCACACCCAGGTTGGTGATCAGCGTGCTGGGCGACTCCTGCAGCCCCACCTTCTTGAGCAGTGCCTGGGTTTTGACATGGGCAAGCGTCCAGTCAATCACACCATAACGCGCAGGCTCATTACCCAGAAAAATGTTCTCTGCAATGGACAGCAGCGGCACGAGGGCCAACTCCTGGTGGATGATGATGATGCCCTTTTTCTCACTGTCGGCAATGCCCCTAAAACGGCACGCCTCGCCCTGGAACTGGATATCACCCTCAAACTCACCGTGCGGGTAGACCCCGCTCAGCACCTTCATCAGGGTGGATTTCCCGGCCCCGTTTTCACCCACGATGGCGTGGATTTCTCCGGTACGCACCGTCAGGTTCACATCACTCAGTGCCTTGACACCGTGGAAGGATTTTTTGATCCCTCGCATTTCCAGAATGGAGTCCGCCATATTGCCTCAGTTGCCTCTTTTTTCTTCCAGCGTCACATGAAAAAGGCCCTGCGCGTCCCTGCACAGGGCCTTTCACTGTAGCCCTAAAGTGACTTACTTGAGTTGGTCTTCCTTGATGTAGCCGCTGTCAACCAGGACCTGTTTGTAGTTGGAAATATCCACACTCACCGGCTTGAGCAAGTAGGAGGGAACCACCTTGACCTTGTTGTTGTAGGTCTTGGTGTCGTTGATTTCTGGCTTCTTGCCACTGATGATGGCGTCCACCAGATTGGCTGTGACCTTGGCCAGTTCACGTGTGTCCTTGAAGATGGTAGAGCCCTGTTCCTTGCGGATCATGGACTTGACTGAAGGCACTTCGGCATCCTGGCCCGTGACGTACGGGTAAGGTTGCTTGGGGGAGCCATAACCAACGCCTTTGAGCGAAGACAAGATGCCGATGGACAAGCCGTCATACGGGGACAATACGGCGTGCACCTTGTCCTTGCCGTAATATGCGCTCAGCAGGTTGTCCATCCGGGCCTGTGCCACTGCGCCATCCCAGCGCAAGGTGCCCACTTTTTCCATGCCCAACTGCTTGCTGCGAACTACCAGCTTGCCCTTGTCGATGTAGGGCTTGAGCACGCTCATGGCACCGTCATAGAAGAAGAAGGCGTTATTGTCATCGGGAGATCCACCGAACAACTCGATGTTGAACGGACCCTTGCCCGCTTTGAGACCCAGCGCTTTTTCAATCGACTGTGCCTGCAGTACACCGACGGAGAAGTTATCGAAAGTGGTGTAGTAGTCCACATTCTTACTGCCCACGATCAGGCGGTCATAGGCCACAACCTTGATGCCCTTGTCAGCCGCTTTTTGCAACACGTTGGACAGCGTGGTGCCGTCGATGGAGGCAATCACCAGGACTTTGACGCCTTTGGTGACCATGTTTTCAATTTGGGCCAACTGATTCGGAATGTCGTCGTCGGCATATTGCAAATCGGTTTTGTAGCCTTTGGCCGTCAAAGCCTTGACCATGTTGTTGCCATCGTCAATCCAACGCATGGATGTTTTGGTAGGCATTGCCACGCCCACGAGGCCTTTGTCCTGGGCGTGCGCGACCGGCGTCGCCAGTGCAAAGCCCATTGCCAATCCGGCTGCCAGTGCTTTAAGTGTTGTTCTGCGGGTCACGGTATGTCTCCTGAATAGGTATGAATGGATGTCAAGAATCTTTGCCTTTTTGGCGCAGAGGCCCGATGATACGAAGGCGATCGATATTTATCTAATATTGTTTAACCGCATTGCGATATCCAAAAAAGAATTGGTAAAAACCCTCAAATGACAAGCTACATCCCCTGGTTCCTGCGGGCGCGGCTGAAGACGCGCCAACTCCTGCTGCTGGTGGCGCTGGCCGAGGAAGGCAACATCCACCGCGCCGCCCAGGTTCTCAACATGACCCAGCCAGCCGCCTCCAAGCTGCTCAAGGATCTGGAGGATGCGCTGGAGGTTTCGCTGTTTGACCGCCTGCCACGCGGCATGCGCCCCACCTGGTACGGCGAGACCATGATCCGCCACGCACGCATGGCGCTGACCAGCCTGAACCAGGCGCACGAGGAGTTGGAAGCTGCCAAAAATGGCCAATTTGGCCAGGTCAGCGTGGGCGCCATCACGGCCCCTGGACTGGCCCTACTGCCGCCCACCGTGTCACTGGTCAAGCGCGAGCACCCCAATCTGCAGATCGCGTTGCAGATCGAGACCAGCGACGTGCTGATCGAACGCCTCAACCAGGGCAAGCTCGACATCCTCGTGGCCCGCTTGTTTGCCCAACATGACAAGACCGAACTGCGCTACGAAATGCTCACCGACGAACCAGTGTGCGCCGTGGCACGCCCCGGCCATCCACTGCTGCGCGTGAATGCACTGAGCCTCAAGGAACTGTCTGAATCCGGCTGGATCATCTCCCCCAGCGGCAGTGTCTTGCGCCACCGCTTTGAGCTGATGTTCCAGGAGGAAGGCATCAAGGCTCCGGCCAATGTGGTGGAGACCGCCTCATTGCTGTTCACCACCAAGATGCTGCAGCAAAGCGACATGCTCAGCGTGGTGGCCACGGACGTGGCGCGTTACTACGCAGACCACGGCCTGCTGGCCATCTTGCCCATTACCCTGCCCTGCCAGATGGATGCGTTTGGCATCATCACCCGGCGTGACCGCTTGTTGTCTCCCGCAGCCAAGGTGATGCTGCGCGCGCTCAAGACGGCCGCCGTCACGGTGTACGGCAAGCAGTTGGACATGTCCACAGACGGGCTTTGAACAGCGCCCGCTGCGCGATCAGGTACTCAGGACCAGCCGGCGTCCACTTTGAATTCCTGCGCGGAGCACATCGCGCCATCCGCTGAGGCAAGGAACAACACCATGCGCGCCACATCCGATGGCTGCAGTTTGTCAGGCAGGCATTGGTTGCGCTTGATCTCGGCCTCCCCTTCGGCATTCAGCCAGAGCTTGATCTGGCGCTCGGTCATCACCCAACCCGGAGACACGGTGTTCACCCGGATGCGGTCTGCACCCAAGCTGTCTGCCAGCCCACGTGTGAGCCCATTGGCCGACGATTTGGCCACCGCATAACAGGGATACGCGCTGCCCTTGGTCTGCCAGCCAGTGGAACCCAGGTTGATGATGGAACCACCGCCCAGGCGCCGCATGCCAGGCACGACGGATTGGATGGCAAAAAAGGCTGGGCGCTGATTCACCGCCATGCGCTCATCCCAGTACTCGGGCGTGACCGACTCCAGCGTGTGGCGATCGTCGCGCGCCACGTTGTTGACCAGCGTGGAAAAATCGCCCAGTTCCTGCTCGGCCTGCGCGATGGTGCGCTGCAGGGCCGCCACGTCACGCACATCACAGGTGCGCCACCAGACGGTATGGCCCTGCGCGGCTAGGTGCTTCGCGAGTGCGGCGCTTTCTTGCTCGGCCACATCGACAAAGGCCACCTTGGCACCCTGCTCGGCAAATGCCGACACGATGGCGGCACCAATACCGGTGCCGCCACCGGTGACAAACACGCGCTGGTCGCGCAAACTGGGGTAACTTGCCAAGGCATTTGAGGGGGACTGCATCAGAGACTCCTTTTTAATATTGCAATTTAGATATGTTAAATGTCTATTTATTCATTTTCTATTATCACTTTGCATTGATACGATGCTGCCTGTCAAGTGCCCCGTGCAATTCCCCATAAGAAAGACACCTGAGACATGGATTCCAAAAAACCCCCATTCCGCCGCAGCCAGGGCTGGTTCGGCAAGCAGGACCGCGATGGTTTCATGCACCGAAGCTGGATCAAGAACCAGGGCTACCCGCACGACGAGTTCGATGGCCGCCCGGTCATCGGCATCTGCAACACCTGGAGCGAGCTGACCCCCTGCAATGGCCACTTTCGCGAACTGGCGGAATTTGTCAAACGCGGCGTTTACGAGGCCGGCGGCTTCCCGCTCGAATTCCCCGTGATGTCATTGGGCGAAACCCAGTTGCGCCCCACTGCCATGCTGTTCCGCAACCTGGCGTCCATGGACGTGGAAGAAAGCATCCGCGGCAACCCCATTGACGGCGTGGTGCTGCTGATGGGCTGCGACAAGACCACCCCCTCACTGATGATGGGCGCGGCCAGCTGTGACCTGCCCACCATCGGTGTGTCCGGCGGCCCCATGCTCAACGGCAAGTTCCGCGGCACCGACGTGGGCTCGGGCACCGGCGTGTGGCAGATGAGCGAAATGGTGCGCGCAGGCCAGATGACCATGGAAGAGTTCACCTCCTGCGAAGCCGACATGCACCGCTCCAGCGGCACCTGCATGACCATGGGCACCGCCTCCACCATGGCCAGCATGGTCGAAGCGCTGGGCATCTCGCTGCCTGAAAACGCGGCCATTCCCGCACCCGACAACCGGCGCAAGCGCCTGGCGCAGCTGAGCGGGCGGCGCATTGTGGAGATGGTCAAACAAGACATCAAGATGTCCCATATCCTCACGCGCGAAGCATTCGAAAACGCCATCCGCACCAATGCCGCCATCGGCGGCTCCACCAACGCGGTGATCCACCTGATCGCGATTGCAGGGCGCCTGGGCGTGAAACTGTCGCTGGAAGATTGGGACAAGCTGGGCGCCCAAGTGCCTTGCGTGCTGAACCTGCAACCCTCGGGCAAGTACCTGATGGAAGACTTCTGCTACGCCGGCGGCCTGCCCGCCGTGATGCGCGAAATCTTGCCGCTGCTGCATGGTGACTGCATGACCGTGAACGGCAAGACCATCCACGAGAACGTGGCCAATGCCCCCTGCTACAACCGGGAAGTCATCAAAACACCGGACGTTCCGTTCATGAAGGACGCCGGCATTGCCGT
Source organism: Rhodoferax saidenbachensis (assembly GCF_001955715.1). Classification (NCBI taxonomy): domain Bacteria; kingdom Pseudomonadati; phylum Pseudomonadota; class Betaproteobacteria; order Burkholderiales; family Comamonadaceae; genus Rhodoferax; species Rhodoferax saidenbachensis. Next base: position 3,875,311 of record NZ_CP019239.1, read on the forward strand.
GCTGCGCGGCAACCTGGCGCCTAACGGCGCGGTGATCAAACCGTCTGCCGCGTCGGCCCACCTGCTGCAGCACCGCGGCCGCGCCGTGGTGTTCGAGAATATCGAGGACTTCCATGCCCGCATCGACAACGAAGACCTCGACATCGACGAGCACTGCGTGATGGTGCTGAAAAACTGTGGCCCCAAAGGCTACCCCGGCATGGCCGAGGTCGGCAATATGCCGTTGCCGCCCAAGGTGCTGCGCAAAGGCATTACCGACATGGTGCGCATCAGCGACGGCCGCATGAGCGGCACCGCCTACGGCACCGTGGTGCTGCACACCAGCCCCGAAGCCGCCGCCGGAGGTCCGCTGGCAGTGGTGCAGGACGGCGACATGATCGAGCTGGACGTGGCTGGCCGCCGCCTGCATTTGGAAGTGTCCGAAGAAGAACTGGCCCGCCGCCTGACAAACTGGAAGCCACCGACACCACCCAAACGCGGCTACCAGAAGATCTACGTGGAACATGTGCAACAGGCCCACCTGGGTGCGGACATGGACTTCCTGGTCGGCGGCAGTGGCGCTGACGTGCCACGCGAGTCGCACTGATCTCAGGCCAAGCCGTGGTTGCCGTTCCCCGGATCTTGGGCACACCGCAATGTGTGTGGGCCGCGGGCGCGGTGCTGGGCGAAGGGACGCTGTGGTCGGCGCGGCACCAAGCGATGTACTGGGTCGACATCCTGGGGCGGCGCCTGCACCGCTACCACCCGGCCACACGGGCACGCGACAGTTGGGCGTTCGACGAAGAAATTTCCGCGGTGGCCGAGCGCGCTGCGGCCCCCGAGCTGCTCATCACGCTGCGCCGCGGCTTTGCCTTCTTCAACACCGACACCGGCACGCTGCAACCCCTGCACCAGCCCGAACCCGAACGCGAAGGCAACCGCTTCAACGACGGCAAATGCGACGCGCAAGGCCGCTTTTGGGGCGGCACCATGGACTTTGCCTGCGCCGCCCCCACCGGCGCGCTGTACCGACTGGACGGTGCATTACAGTGCAGCCGCCAGGACGATGGCTATGCGGTCACCAATGGACCGACCTGGTCGCTGGACGGCCGCACGCTGTATTTCAACGACACCGTGCAATCACGCATCCACGCCTTTGACATGGACCCGGCCACAGGCGCTCTGTCCAACAAACGCCTGTGGCTGGAGTTCGCCAAGGGCGACGGTTTTCCCGACGGCATGACCACCGACGCCGCAGGGCGCCTGTGGATCGCCCACTGGGGCGCAAGCTGTGTGAGCTGCCACGACCCGGTGAGCGGCGCCGAGCTGGCCCGCGTGTTGCTGCCCACCAGCCACATCACCAACTGCGCGTTTGGCGGGCCGGACCTGAAAACCCTGTACATCAGCAGCGCCAGCAGCGGCCTGAGCGCCGAACAACTCGCCAGCCAGCCACTGGCGGGTGGTCTGTTCTGCGTGGAGGTGGACAGCCCGGGGTTGTCGGCCGGGGTGTTTGCTGGCTGATTGCTCCGGGATTTAAAGCCTTTTAGGCCTCTAGCCCTTTCGGGTATTGCGCAAGCAGCTCCTGAATCAATAGCAAACTCATGCTCTTCCTGAACCAGTGCGCTGCTCGTGCGGTGGTGCGCTAAGCAGGCGCCACATCACGCACCCACACCACCGTTTGCTTCTGCGCCACTGCGGTGGCGAAGTACGCACCGTAGGCCTCTTCAATGCGGTTGCGCTTGATTTTCATGGTTGGGGTGACAAAACCGTTCTCGGGCGTCCAGGGGGTCGTCACCACCAGCAGCGCGGCCAGCTTTTCGTGGGGCTCCAGCAGCGCGTTGACCGCCAGCAAATGGGCTTCCAGCTCTGCACCCAGCGCGGCTTGGCCCTCGGCCTCTTCGCTGCGCTGTACTGCGTCAGGCGACAGCATGACCAGCGCCAACGGCTGCGGCAAGTTGCCACTGCCCGTGACCGCACAGGCCTCGATATCGGTGTGCCGCCCCAGCAAATCTTCCAGCCGCGCAGGGGCCACGTATTTGCCCTTGCTGGTTTTGAAAATATCTTTCACCCGCCCGGTAATGCACAGGCTGCCTTTGCCGTCCAGCATGCCCTTGTCGCCCGTGCGCAGCCAACCATCGGCGGTGAACGCCTGGGCCGTCATCTCGGGCTCCAGGTAGTAGCCCTGCATCACGGCCTTGCAGCGCATCTGAATCTCGCCGGTCTCGGGGTCAATACGGCACTCCACCCCGTCATAGGGCTGGCCCACCGTGCCCACCTCCTGGTTGCCGGGCAGGGTGGCGTGTGAAGCGCCACAGTTCTCGGTCATGCCGTAGACCTCGACCAGGTCCAGCCCCAGTTGGCGGTACCAGCGCAACACGTCGGCGGGCATGGGGGCTGCACCGCCCAGTGCCAGGCGACACGCATCCAGCCCCAGGCCCTGCAGAATCTTGCGGCGCACCACCCCCCCCAGCCACGGCAGGCGCATGAGGAATTGGAGCCGCGGTGCGGGCAACTTGCTGTGCACCCCGTGCTGAAACTTGACCCACAAACGGGGCACCGAGAAAAAGATGGTGGGCCGCGCGCGCTGCAGATCTTTCTGAAAGGTGTCGAGCGACTCCGCGAAGAAGACATGCCCGCCGTACCGCAACACCGCCTGCTCAATCACCATGCGCTCTGCCACGTGGGCCAACGGCAAATACGAGATGTAGCGGTCTGTAGGCCCCATGGCCAGGCGCCGGGTGCCACTGCTCACCGCCCACGCCATGGACTCGCCGGTGTGCACCACGCCTTTGGGTTTGCCGGTGGTGCCAGAGGTGTAGATGATGGTTTGCACCGCGTCCATGGACACAAGGTGTTCACCGGCCAAGGGCGGCGTGTGCGCCACGATGCGGTCCCAGTCCAGCCCCTCCAGCGCGGGTGCCAGGGGCAGGATGATGAGCGGCAGATGCGCAGGGACGCCTTCGCGAATGTTCTGTGGCGTATCGAGCTTGCCCACGAACAAGGCCTTGGTGTCGCTGTGCGCCAGGATGTAACCCAGGGCCTCGGCATTGAAGGTAGGGTAAATGGGTACGCTCACATGGCCGGCCATCAAAATGGCCAAGTCTGCCAGCAGCCAGTGCGCGCTGTTTTTCCCCATGACGCCCACCCGGCTGCCTGCGGGCCAGCCTTGCGCCTTCAGCCATGCGGCCACGCGGCGGATCTGGTCGATGGCTTGTGCCCATGTGATCTCCTGCACCATGCCACCGCCCATGGGTTGGGTGAGGTACACGGCGTTGGGGCTGCTGGCCTCCCAGCGGTACAGGCATTGCAGGGGCAAGTCGTGCGGCGATACGGTGATGGGTGTAGACATGGAATAGGCAGTCAAAAAGCGGCACACCAGCAGGCGTTGCAACGCTGCTGCAATATGCGCAGATCGCTTCGCTTTCTGTAGCGGAGTAACCCTCGGTACCTGGATGCACGTCATCAGGGTGACGCGGTTTTTCTTACCTTATCCAGGCATTCCACACACACGCAGATTGGGCAGGCTGCGGTCTGCCAAATCACGCGTCGAACGCTAAGGCATTGGCAAGACGTCCACCACCACACCATTGACCGCCGCATTGCCGCTCAGGCGGTCCACCAGCAGTTCGTCGGTCACGTCGTTCACGCTCGCACCGGCATAGTCGCGCGCCACGCGCAGGCGGGTACCCGGCTTGTCGTGCCCCCAGCCGTGCGGTAGGCTCACCACGCCCGGGCGCATGTCCTCCGATACCGCCAGCTCCACGGTGATGGCGCCGGTGCGCGAGCGCAGGGACACCATGTCGCCATGAAAGACCTGGCGCTGGTCGGCATCCACCGGGTGCATAAGCAGGGTGCAGCCAGACGGCCCTTTCACCAGCCGGGTGTAGTTGTGCATCCAGGAGTTGTTGGTGCGCACATGGCGGCGGCCAATCAACACCAGCCCCGCTGCAGCATCGGTTTGCGCGCCACGCGTTGCCAGCAGGCGCACCAGCTCCTCACGCATCAGAGCGGGTACCGCATCCACTTTTTTGTCGGCGGTGTAGAGAGCCTGCGGCAGGCTGGGCTGCAGCGGCCCCAGGTCGAGATTGCGCTGCGCGGACCGCAACTTGCCCAATGACAGGCGCGCACCCGCTCTGCGCCAGGCGCCGTGCGGGCCCAGCCGCAAGGCGATGTCCAGCAGTCGGTCTGGCGTCAACACCCGGCTCACGCCATGGCGCAGGCGCCCCACCAGCCAGCCCATGGCATCGCGGTGCTGCTCCACACGGGCCAGCAGGCCGGTGAGGATTTGCCAGTCTTGCCGGCTGTCCGCCGGGGCGTCCAGCGCGGCTTGGGAATAGCGGGCCACATTGCGCACCTGCACGGCGTTGACGGCGGCTTCAAAATTGCCCCGCTCCCAGGTGGTGACGGGCGGAAGAATCAGGTTCGCATGGCGCGTGGATTCGTTGATGTAGAAGTCCACTGCCACGCAGTAGTCGAGCTGCTGCATGGCGGTGTCCAGCCGCGCACCGTTGGGTGTGCTGAGCACCGGGTTGCCCGCCACGAGCAGCATGGCCTTGATCTGCCCCACACCGGGCGTCAGCATTTCATCGGCCAGCGTGGCGGCCGGCAGTTCGTCACTGAATTCGGGCAGGCCGCGCACACGGCTCTTCCAACGCGCGTAGTGGCCCCCGCCGGCGAACAGCTTGGCCAGACCGGTGATGTCAAACGCGGGCGTGGTGAACATGGCGCCACCCACGCGGTCCGTATTGCCGGTCAACAGGTTCAGCAGGTTGATGAGCCAATGGCTCAGCGTGGCGTTGGGTGTCTGGCACACGCCCAGCCGGCCATAGGCCACGGCGCTGGGCGCAGCGGCGAAGTCGCGTGCGAGCTGGCGGATGGACTCGGCGTCCAGCCCCGTGGCATCCACCACCGACTCGGGTGTACACGTGGCCACCAGTGCCGCGACCTGGTCCAGACCACGGCTCCACTCCAGCACGCGGGCGGGGTGCGCCAGCTGTTCACTGGTGATCACCTGCAACAGCGCCAGCAGCAGCCAGACATCGCCACCGGGGCGAATCGCCAGGTGCTGGCTGGCCAACTGCGCGGTCTCGGTGCGCCGCGGGTCCACCACCACGACCGCGCCGCCGCGCGCCTGAATGGCTTTGAGGCGGCTGCGCATGTCGGGCCCCGAGCCCACGCTGCCGTTGGAGGCCAGCGGGTTGCCGCCCAGGATGAGCCAGAACTGCGTGTGGTCCAGGTCCGGCACCGGAAACATCAGCTGGTTGCCAAACATCAGCCGGCTCACCAGATACTGCGGCAACTGGTCCACCGACGCAGCGGAGTACCGGTTGCGCGTGCGCAAAGCGTCAAACACCGGGTTCATGGTCAGCACCAGGCCGTGGTTGTGGGTGGGCGGGTTGCCCCAGTAAATGCCCAGCGCGTCCATGCCGTGGCGCTTCTGAATGGCCGCGATGGCGCGGCCCGCTTCGTCCAGTGCCTCGTCCCAGCCCACGGGCTCCCAGCCGTCCGGCGTGCGGCGCATGGGCTGGCGGATGCGGTCGGGGTCTTCCTGCAGGTCTTTCAGGGCCAGCGCCTTGGGGCAGATAAAGCCGCGGCTATGCGGGTCGTCCGGGTCACCCTTGATGGACACAATGCGCCCCGCGTCTACCTCTACCTGCAAGCCACAGATGGCCTCGCACAAGTTACACGCGCGGCGGTGAAGGTGGGGCATGGACTTTCCTGGTGGGTGGCGTCAGCGGCGGACTGTAGCGCCGCCCACCCCAGGGCACTATGCGTACTTACCATGAGGTCGATTTGTCACGTAACCCCCGCCAATCTTGCGCAATCAGCTATTTATTTGATAGCAAAATGCGACCCGAACGGCGTGGCAATCAGGCCGCAGGCGTTTGCCAGAACCCCGGTGTGCCGTAGTGGTGCTTGAGAAAGTCAATCCACAGCCGCACGCGCAGCGGCAAATGTTTACGCTGGGGGAACACGGCGTAGATGCCGTTGGGCGGCGCAGCGAAATCTTCCAGCACGGCCACCAGTTGACCGGCTGCAATCTCGGCCTCCACCTCCCACGTACTGCGCCAGGCGATGCCGTAACCGGCCAGGCACCAGTCGTGCAGCACCTGTCCGTCGCTGCAATCCAGCGGGCCGGCGGGTTTCATATAGGTCACCGCGTTATCGGGCAACTGAAACGCCCAGCCGCGCGTTTGTGACGCATCGCTGGACAGCGTGAGGCAATGGAAGCGCGCCAGGTCCGCTGGGGTTTGCGGCGTGCCGTGGCGTTTGAGGTAGGCCGGTGTGGCCACACACAGGCGACGGTTGTCGGCCATGCGCACACTCACCAGCGATGAGTCCGGCAGGTCGCCCACGCGCACCGCGCAGTCGTAGCCTTCGCCCGCGATGTCGACCACGCGGTCACTGAGGTTCAGCGAGATGGTGACCTCGGGGTGTAGCTCGCGGAACCTGGGCACCAGCGACGCCACATGGCGGCGGCCGAAACCTGCCGGTGCGGTGATGCGCAAGTGGCCGCTGGCCTTGACACCGCCCGCGCTGACGCTGGCTTCGGCGTTGGACACATCGGCCAAGATGCGCTGGCAGTCCTCTAGGAACGCGCTGCCCTCGTGTGTGAGTGTGATGCGCCGCGTGGTGCGCAGCAGCAGCTTCACGCCCAGGCGTTCTTCCAGGCCGTCCAGACGGCGGCCCATGATGGCGGGCGCGACACCTTCTGCATTGGCGGCAGCAGTCAGGCTGCCGCGTGTGGCGACGGAGACAAAGGATTCGAGTTGTTTGAGTTTGTCCATGACTAGCCTGCTATTTGATGAACAAATTGGCCTCTAGCCCAGGCAGGGCATGCGCAAGAAGCTACGCTTTTCATAGCACTACGCCATCCGCATGCAGCGCCGCCACGTCGTCCGCGGAGTAGCCCAGGCTTTGCAGCAGCACGTCGGTGTGTTCACCCAGCTTGGGCGGATCGAGCCGCAGGCCCAGGCGTTCACCGTCCAGCTTGAGCGGCAGCAGGGGCACCACGGTGGCGCGGCCGTCGGGCAATTCCATAGGCGCCAGGCCGCCGGTTTGTTGCAGGTGGGGGTCGTCAAACAAATGCTGCGGATCGGTGATAGGCGCAAACGGTAGGCCCACTTGCTCAAAACGCTGCGACAGTTCCGCACGGTTGAACTGGGCCAGCCGTGCACGCAACTCGGGGATCAACCAGCCGCGCGCCAGCACGCGGTCGTTGTTGGTGGTGACGCGGTTGTCGGCAAACAGGTCGGCGTAACCAAAGGCTTCGCAAAAGGTTTTCCACTGACCGTCGCCCACCACGGCCAGGAAAATCTGTTCGTTGTCCTTGACGCTGAATACGTCGTAAATACCCCAGGGCGAGATGCGCTCGGGCATGGGCGCGGCGGCCTTGCCGGTCACGGCGAACTGCATCATGTGCTGGGCGACCAGGAAGATGTTGTTCTCGAACAGCGCACTTTGCACCTCCTGGCCTTTGCCCGTCGTGGCGCGTTGCATCAGCGCAGCCATGGCGCCGATCGCGCCGAACATGCCGCCCATGATGTCGTTGACGCTGGAGCCCGCGCGCAGCGGGTCGCCGGGGCGCCCGGTCATGTAGGCCAGGCCGCCCATCATTTGCACCACTTCGTCCAGCGCGGTGCGATGGTCATAGGGGCCGGGCAGAAAGCCTTTGTGGCTCACATAAATCAGGCGCTCGTCGAATTGCTTCAGCGTGGCGTAGTCCAGCCCCAGCTTCTGCATGGTCTCGGTCTTGAAGTTTTCGCTCACGATGTCGGCGGTGGCGATCAGCTTGAGCACCACCTCGCGGCCCTTGGCGCTTTTCATGTCCACCGCAATGCTCTTCTTGTTGCGGTTGAACAGCGGGTAAAAGCCTGCCCCGCTGCCCAGCAGCTTGCGCGTGCTGTCGCCGGCCAGCGGCTCGACCTTGATGACTTCGGCGCCCAGGTCGGCCAGCACCATGCCGCAGGTCGGGCCCATCACCATATGGGTGAACTCGACCACGCGCACGCCGGCCAGGGGAAGGGGTTTATTGTTCTCGGTCATGAAGCCTTACACCGCGTAGTCCAGCACCAGCACATCGTCCAGCGCGGGTTTGAGGATGTCTACAAACGCCAGATGCGCCGGGTGCGGCAGGTAACGCGCACGCGCCGCTTCGTCGGCAAACGTCAGGTTGAAGCAGTGGGTGAAGCCCTTGGCCAGGCCTTCGGGGCTGTTGTTGGTGCCCCATTCCAAGCTTTGCACGGCACTGATCTTGCTCTGCAGGGCACTGAACTCCTGCTCCAGATGCTGGCGCTGTTCGGCAGTGGCGGCGTCCTTGAAACGCAGCAGGACGAGATGGCGTATGGGCATGAATACCTTCCAATTTGTCACAAATCGATTGATATTCTTCCATATAGTGGCCGCCAAAGGATGGAATAAAGTACGTATATCGGTTTTCAGACCCTCCGTTTTCTCTTTTTTCAAAGGCAACCATGTCTATAAACGCTTCCACCCCACGCACCGCCGCGCACCGCCTGCAAGTGGCCACGGTGCTGCACCAGTTCATTGAAACCAAGGTGTTGCCCGGCACCGGCATAACACCCGAAGCGTTCTGGAAAGGTTTTGACGCCATCGTGGCCGACCTGGCACCCAAGAACATTGCGCTGCTGGCTGAACGCGACCGCCTGCAGACCGAGCTGGACACCTGGCACAAGGCCAACCCCGGCCCCATCACCAACATGCCCGCCTACAAGGCCTTTCTGGAAAAGATCGGCTACCTGGTGCCCGTGCCCAAGAAGGTGAAGATCACCACGTCCAATGTGGACGCCGAGCTGGCCAAACAAGCCGGCCCGCAACTGGTGGTGCCCGTGCTCAACGCGCGCTATGCACTGAACGCGGCCAACGCACGCTGGGGCTCGCTGTACGACGCGCTGTATGGCACCGATGTGATCTCCACAGACAACGGCCAGGAGAAAGTCGGCCCCAAGGGCTACAACCCCAAGCGCGGCAAGAAGGTCATCGAATACGCACGCCACGTGCTGGACCGCACCGTGCCGCTGAAGAAGGGCTCGCACGTGGGCTCCACCGGCTACGCCATCAAGGGCGGCGACCTGATCGTCACGTTGAAGGACGGCAGCACCTCCAAGCTGGACAACAAGTCGCAATTCATTGGTTACCAGGGCGACGCCAAGGCGCCGTCTTCCGTGCTGCTGCAGCACAACGGCCTGCACCTGGACATCATCATCAACCGCGCCACCCCCATCGGCAAGAGCGATGCGGCTGGCGTCTCCGACCTGGTGCTGGAAGCGGCGCTGTCCACCATCCTCGATCTGGAAGACTCCGTGGCCGTGGTCGATGCGGACGACAAGGTCGTGGCCTACAGCAACTGGCTGGGCATCCTGAACGGCACGCTGACCGAATCGTTTGACAAGGGTGGCAAGACACTCACACGCGGCCTCAATACCGACCGCATCTACACCGCGCCCAATGGCAAGAAGACCGTCACGCTGCACGGCCGATCGCTGATGTTTGTGCGCAATGTGGGCCACCTGATGACCAACCCCGCCATCACCTACACCGCGGCAGATGGCAAGACGCGCGAAATCCCCGAAGGCATTCTGGACGCCGTGGTCACCACCACCATCGCGCTGCACGACCTGCAACGCGGCCAGAAGGGCGCGCCCAAAGACCAGATCCGCAACTCACGCAAGGGTTCGGTCTACATCGTCAAACCCAAGATGCACGGCCCTGCCGAAGTCGCCTTTGCCGACGAGCTGTTCACGCGTGTGGAGAAGATGCTGGGCCTCAAGGACAGCACCGTCAAGCTCGGCATCATGGACGAAGAACGCCGCACGTCGGTGAACCTGAAAGCCTGTATCGCCGCCGCCTCCAGCCGCGTGGCCTTCATCAACACCGGCTTCCTGGACCGCACCGGCGACGAGATGCACACCGCCATGTTGGCCGGCCCCATGATCCGCAAGGGCGACATGAAAACCAGCGCCTGGATTCAGGCCTACGAGAAAAGCAATGTGCTGGTCGGCCTGTCCTGCGGCCTGCGCGGCAAGGCGCAGATCGGCAAGGGCATGTGGGCCATGCCCGACCTCATGAAGGCCATGCTGGAGCAGAAGATTGCCCACCCCAAGGCCGGCGCCAACACCGCCTGGGTGCCCAGCCCCACCGGCGCCACACTGCACGCGCTGCACTACCACCAGGTGCTGGTGTCTGACGTGCAAAAGGGTCTGGAGAAAACCAAGTACGACAAGGTGCGCGAAGAGCTGCTCAACGGCCTGCTGCAAATCCCCGTGACCGCCACGCCCAACTGGACGGCGGCCGAGAAACAGCAGGAGCTGGACAACAACGCGCAAGGCATTCTGGGTTACGTGGTGCGCTGGGTCGACCAGGGCGTGGGCTGCTCCAAGGTGCCCGACATCCACAACGTCGGCCTGATGGAAGACCGCGCCACGCTGCGCATCAGCAGCCAGCACATGGCCAACTGGCTGCACCACGGTGTCGTCACCAAGGCGCAGATCACCGAAACCTTCGAACGCATGGCTGCTGTGGTGGACAAGCAGAACGCCGGTGACAAGCTTTACAAGAACATGGCCGGTAACTTCACCACCTCATCCGCTTACAAGGCGGCGACGGAGCTGGTGTTCAAGGGCCTCGCACAACCCAGTGGTTACACCGAACCCTTGCTGCATGCATGGCGGTTGAAGGTGAAGGCGGCGGCGTAAGCCGCTGAAAGTGCTGAATTGCCATCTGTTGGTAGCTAGTCGTTAAAGACCCATGGGCTCGCAACAGCGAGCCCATTACATTTCATTTCACCGAATCCATCGCCACACTCTGGTCACTTCGGATTTTTCTGGAAATCGCTTGCGATCCTTTGCAGCTCAGAGGCGTATTCCTTGTATGCCGGTGAACTAACCGCAACTGCAGACTCCATCCTCATCATCGTTTCCTGTGTGAGTCCAATCACCACATATTGCAGGCTACGGCCCTCCAATGAAGAGTAAAAAGTGATTGCTGCACGTAGTTCTTGCTTCGACAAACGATTGGCAAAGTTGCTGGCAAGGAAGTCCAACATACTGTCCGCCGACCATACACGGCAGAGACTCAAGCGATAAGCTTTGAATGCCGCTTCCACTCTCGGCCAATAGACTGATTTTGGAGTAATACCGCCCAATTGATTTGGGTTCATTTCCACTAATTTCTTAGGGTCCCAATTGGAGCCTTCTGGGCGAGTGCACATGCTCCCGGAACGTTCGTAGGATTCACGATAACCCATCAACTCCACCAATTGACGCCCCATTTCAAGCCGTTCGGCCGCTGGATCGGCATAGGCGGATACCGAAAGCAATAAAGTGAGAAAAATAAACGTAAAGCAACGCATCTGGAATTCTCGATAGGTTATGGGAATAAATCTACGACCGTATGAAGTTAGCAAACATGAGCAAAGTATGGCGCGATTCTGTGCCAAGGAAAATCGCGTCACCACCCGCATCAGCAGGCGGAGGAGGCCCACCAAGATGGACAAGCAAAACGCCGGCGACAAGCTCTACACCCCCATGGTGGGTGACTTCAAGGGCGCGGCCTACAAGTCAGCGACGAAGCTGGTGTTCAAGGGCCTGGCACAACCCAGCGGCTACACCGAACCACTGCTGCATGCCTGGCGGCTGAAGGTGAAGGCGGCGGCGTAAGACTGCAGCGTGCGCAAACGCTATTGAATTAGTAGCTGCTTGCGCATATTCCACGGGGGCTAGAGGCCCATTTGGAATCTAACTCCAAGAGAAACGGCACCTTCGGGTGCCGTTTCTCTTGGGGTAACCGTGTTGACGCCTTCCGGTCACTCCGGGATGGGATACTGGTGTGCAGGAGAGTTGGAATACCAGGCCGCAACCGGCGCCTGGAAATACCAACCGTATTCGTCTGCAACAGGGAGGATGCATGCATCAACACCGCACGGAAATTCTGGACTGGATAACGCAAGGCCGATTGCGCCCCGAAAACTGGGCCGCCGCTTTGTGCCTGGCGGGCGCCACACCGGACACCAAAGACTGGCGCAAATTTCTGGACCAGCTCACGTTGTGGCTGGGCACGACATTCTGCGCCGTCGCGGTCATTTTCTTCTTTGCCTACAACTGGGCAGAGATGGGGCGTTTTGCCAAGTTCGGTCTGGTTGAAATTCTCATCGTTGGCGGGTTGGTCATGTACTGCCGGCTGGATACCGAGCGCCCAGCGGGCAAGGCCACGCTGCTTCTGGCCACCTTGCTGGTGGGCGCCCTGTTGGCGCTGGTGGTGCAAACCTACCAGACCGGTGCCGATACCTATGAGCTGTTTGCCGTGTGGGCCGCCGCCGTGCTGGTCTGGGTGCTGATTGCCCGCCTGGCGGCGTTATGGTTGTTGTGGCTAGCCCTGGTCAACCTCGCCGTCCATTTGTATTCACAAACCTTCGGTGGCCTCTGGGGCATGCATGTTCCATGCCGAGGAACAGATATGGACGTTCTTCATCCTGAATACCGGTGCACTGATTCTTTGGGAGGCAGCCGCCCGCAGTGGCGCCACCTGGCTGAATGAACGCTGGTCCCTGCGTATCCTGGGGACGGCCAGCGGCGCGTTGGTGACGACGCTGATGCTGTGGGCGATTTTTGACGCCCCCCATGACCGCGGCGCCTATGCCACAGCGGCCTACATCGGTTGGATGGTGGTGGCGTATCTCTACTACCGGCACGTGGTGCCCGACCTGTTCATGCTGGCGGGCGGCGTGTTGAGTGCAGTCATCGTCATCACCAGCTTTCTGGCGAGCAACATCCTCGACCACGGCAGTGCCGGCGGGTTCTTGCTGATCTGCCTGGTGGTCATCGGCCTGTCGGCGCTGGGTGGCGTCTGGCTGAAGTCCGTAGCAAACGGGGAGCGCGCATGAGCAGCAAACAACACGTGATGGACCGCGCGCAGTTGTGGGAGCAGTTGCAGGTGCACGGCCTCGCCGAGGGGGATTTGCCGCCGGTCAATGCGGGGACTTCATCCTGGCACATCCGGTTGATGCAAAGCATTGCCGGATGGATAGGCGCCTTGTTCTTGCTGGGCTGCGTGGGCATGGGGTTGGCTTTTGTGATCGACAGCGCTGTTGCCGCCTTGGTGGTTGGCGCCATCGGTTGCCTGGCTGCTTACGCCATATTTCGCGTGGCGCGTGACAACGATTTTGCGACGCAGTTCGGGCTGGCCATCAGTCTGGCGGCCCAGGCGATTTTTGTTTTCGGACTGTTCAAGCAGTTTGAATTTGGAACGTCAGCGCTCTATGCGCTGGTGCTCGTGTTTGAAGTCACCCTGGTGGTCCTGGTACCGAACTTCATTCACCGCGTATTGACCACCGCCACAGCGGCGCTGGCACTGTGGTACCTGCTGAACAGTCTGGGGCTGTACGGCATTGCCTCGGGCATCCTGACGGGTGGACTTGCATGGGTATGGCTGGATCCGCGGCGCTGGGCGGGCAACGGCGCGCTGTGGCGACCCATTGGTTACGGGATTTTGCTGGCACTGCTGCAGATCGAAAGCATGCGGCTGTTTGGCTGGAGCATGCTGTTGTGGTCCTCCGCGGAGGGGAACGATTGGTGGATGCGCTATGGCTGGTGGATCGGCACAGCATTAACAACCGCCGTTCTGTTGTGGTCCGCCACACGCATGCTGGCGCAACAAGACATTGCAGCCACCAGCAAAGCGGGGCTGGCCGCGGTGGGCGCCATACTTTTGCTGAGTGTGTTGTCCCTGAAGGCGCCGGGCATCGCCACGGCGGTGCTGATTCTGCTGCTCGGGTTTACAACCGGCAACCGCATCCTGATGGGCGTGGGTCTTTTTGCACTGCTCGCGTTTGTCTCGCGGTATTACTACTACATGCAAACCACCTTGCTGCTGAAGTCTGCGGTACTGGCGGTTAGCGGCGGCCTGCTGCTCGGCGCACGCCTGGTGCTGCACCGTGTTTTCCCCGCAACCCCTGAAACGGAGGCATCCCATGCGTAAATGGATTGCCGTTATTGCAGGGGCGCTGGTGCTGCTGGCTGTTAACTTCAGCATTTACCAGCGTGAACAACTGCTGTCCGAAGGCCGTGTTGTGTTGCTGGAGCTTGCGCCGGTCGATCCGCGTTCGCTCATGCAGGGCGATTACATGGCACTGCGTTTCAAGGTTGCCGACGAGGCGTTGGGGCGCCAGACCAATACGCCCTTGCACGATGGTCACATCGTTGTGACGCTGGACCAGAATGGCGTGGGCAGCTTCACGCGCCTGGACCACGGGGCAGCCACCGCTGCCCAGGAGGTGCGTTTGCGCTACCGAATTCGCAATGAACAGGCGAAGTTCGCGACCAATGCGTTTTTCTTCCAGGAAGGCCACGCACAGCAGTATGAAGTCGCACGGTATGGCGAGTTCCGCGTGGCGAAAAATGGCGACATGATCCTGACAGCCATGCGCGGTGCAGACCTCAAAACCCTGGGGCCACCCACTCCATAAACTTGCCTCACGCAGCGCCGGGAGTCGTTATGGCTCCCGGCGTTTTTTTGTGGGCGCTTATTGGCGCTCCTGCACTTCGACATCTTTGGGATGGCGGATGGTGTGTTCTGCGCTGAACTGTGCAGTGCCTCCGGCGGGCAGCGCTTGCCGCCAGGCCACGGTGCCAGGGTTGCTGTCCCAGGCCAGATCAGTGGGCTGGGGTTGGTAGCGCGATTCGACCTCGATTTTCTCGTTGCGCGAGATGGGCGCTGCGTGCAACACCTGCAGCGCAATCGCCGCTTTGTGGCGGTTCTCCACGGTGTAGGCGTAGCGGGTGCGGCGCTCGGTACGTGCACCGGTAAAGCCGGCGCTACCCGTCAAATCCTGCACCGGCAGCGCGCGCACGGTCACCAGCTCATCGCGACCGAACGCCAGGCTGCTGGTGCCTGCCGCACTGGTGGCAGAGGCAAAGTCGATACGCCCGGCACCGACAAACGCGCCATCGCGGTACAGGGTGGCAGGCCCCACGGGCCACACGCCCGGTGGCGGCGCCAGTTCGGCCACCAAATACGCGGCCTCTTCCACGGCCGGCGCAGTGCGGGTGATGAGGGTGGCAGGCGCCGTGTAAGTGCCCAGCGCCAGAGTGACGCGTTGGCCGTTGGACGGCACGGTGATGCGTTGTGGCACCGAGAACTCCGTGGCAAAACCCTTGTCCACACTGCTCACATCAAAGCTGGGCAAGGCCTCTTCGGCATTGGCGCGGCCTCGCACCATCGGCGCAGCCGCCGGCGCGACCAATGCGCTGTACATGGCAGAGCCCGCGGACTTGGCAAGCGGTTGCACCACATCCAGCGTCCAGGGACGGGGCAGGCGCCCTTGGGTGGCGCGTCCGGGTTGGCCTGTGGACAGGGTGAGTTCGACGTTGCTCCAATCCTCACCGCTGTTTTGTGCCACTAGCGCCTGGCGCTCCAGCAGCACGGTGGCTTTGCTGGCGTCCAGCGTAGCGCGGTAGGTGGGTTGCCAGCCGGTACCACGCACTTGGTAAGACAGCCGCAGTTCGGCGTCACGCTCGGTGGCCAGGTTCACCGAGACGGACACGACTTGCGCACGCTGACCCGCGGTGCGTTCGCGTTCTGCGGTCAACGGTTTCAGGGCCCGCTCCAGCGCCTCCTGTTTGCGTTGCCATTGGTGGGTGCGCAGTTGCGCGTCCTGGGCCGATTTGCGCAAGGCATCGGCGGTTGCCACGATTTGGGCGGGTGTGCCGGGCTGTACGCGGCCATTGCCGCCTTCCGGGGTGCCAGCCGTGGCGACGTTCTTGAGGTAGCCGTCCACCAGTTGCAGCCCGCTCACTTCTGCCTTCACGGAAGCAATCTGGTCTTCCAGCTCACGGATGCGCCCATCCAGCGGGCTGGCGCACGCGGCAACGGCATCGCGCTCCTGGGTGCGCACATGGAACTCACCCACACGCACGGCAGCGTCCGCGTTGATCTGCAAACTTTGCGCATCGAGTGATGCGGGCAAACAATCCAGCGTGATGCTGCGCGCGCCGGCCGGTACCTTGGCAACAC
Source organism: Rhodoferax saidenbachensis (assembly GCF_001955715.1). Taxonomy (NCBI): domain Bacteria; kingdom Pseudomonadati; phylum Pseudomonadota; class Betaproteobacteria; order Burkholderiales; family Comamonadaceae; genus Rhodoferax; species Rhodoferax saidenbachensis. Next base: position 3,891,319 of record NZ_CP019239.1, read on the forward strand.
GCTCCACGGTGGCGCTACCGGAATACACGGTTACGCGGGCAATACGCGAGTTGCCCGCGTTGTCTTGCGCATGTGCTGGCGCCAACAAGGCGCCGCACGCTACGGCGCAGGCAAGGGGAACAACACGCTGACGAAGAAAAGTCATAGTCACAGATGCCTCCGGTGTGGCGCAGCCCGCCCGACGGCGCTGCAGGGAAAGGGTTATCCACAAATACTAGCAGTCCCTCCCAAGACACCCCATCGGACCACAGGCTGGCTGACGTGTGAGGTTTTGATGCGCAAAAACGCTATTGAATTCATAGCTTCTTGCACACAATCCACGAGGGGTGGAGGCCAATTCGCCACCTAGCTCAAAGAGAGACGGCACCTGAAGGCACCGTCTCTCTTTGGGTGCAACTCCAATATTCAGCAAAAGCAAGTAGCGGATTTATTTTTCTTTTAATGAAAAAAAGGATGATCGCTTATTGCGCACTGGACCCTCATTCAATACGGCCAAGGCGGACCCCAATATTGCTACCAGCATTAGGTTGTTGATATACGCGAAAGCTTGGTAGCAGCACTCTGCCTCTTCGATAGACACAGTTATGTCTTCCATGCTCTTGGGATGAATGACACGATTTCTAATCTTTAAGGCACCATCAAGGTTTTTCCAATCAACAGAGCCTAGATTCACCTGAATTGGAATTTTGTATTTTTGAAGTATCGACACGACAAGCCGTAGACCAGTTTTTAAGGGATACCCTTTCGACTTAATGTGCACCTCGCCCTTTTCACTCACAACATACGACTCCTCTTTCAAGGCGGCCACCTCATGAAAAGCCTCTTTTTTATTTGTCACGATGTGCTCAATTAAATACATCTTTAGTTGCCAATACTGAGCTTCGATTGCAGAGTAGGTAGTCCTTACGAACTCTCTCCGATGCGCTTCAGATGGGTCGCTATCCATCCGCTCCTTTGATCGAATGACATCCTGCTGGAGGATTTTTGAAAACTGATCAGCACCAAGGGAACGTTTCTTTCTCACACTAAATCCTCCCGTACGCACCAAAATTACAAAGCGTTTTAAATGAATAACGCGTCTCAAACACGCGAAGATTCCACACAATATTTACGCCGCCTTCTTCAGTTTCATCTCCACCCGCATCCCCGCCGACGCCAGCATCTGTACTAGGGTGTCGATGGAGAACAGTTCTATCTTTCCGCGCACTAGGTCGGACACACGGGGCTGCGTCACCCCAAACAGCTTGGCCGCTCCGGCCTGCGTCAGTTCGTTCTTGCGAATGTGCTCCGCGATGGCCATCATCAGTTCACTGCGCGCCTTCATGTGCGCGGCTTCTCCGGGTGTGTCTTCAATGGCGTCCCACACACTGGTGAAACGCTGGGCTTTGATCGTTTGTTTGGTCATTTGGTTTTCCTCGGTTTCCGGGCTAACAATTCGCTGAGTCTGGCCTTGGCCAAGTCGATATCGGTTTGCGCGGTCTTCTGGGTTTTCTTCTGAAAGCAGTGCAGCACATACACGGCCTCCGGCAATTTGGCCAGGTAGATCGTCCGCCATGCGCCCGCTTCGTCACGCACCCTGATTTCTCGCACACCAGAACCCACACTGGGCATGGGTTTCCAATCGTCAGGGTCCAGTCCCTGCTGAAGGCGGTCAATCTGATGGCCGATGGCGCGTCGGGATCCGATGGGAAACCGCCGTAATGCATCCAGCGAAGAACCCAGAAATTCGACATCTTTCATTGGCAAATAATACAAGTTTTTGTATTATTTGCCAATCAGCCGAGGAAGCAAGAATGTCCAGGCACGCAGAGAGACTCGCTCTTGTCGCTACAAAAATCCAAATACGCTACCGTTTTGATAGCTGCTTGCGCATACTCCATGGGGGCTAGAGGCCAATTTGACACTCAACCCAGAGCACGGGCGCCATTTCTCATGGCCAGCGTTCGGGTAAATGCGGTTGGTGCAGGCAGCCCACCGGTGGCAAGCTCGACCCGACAACCAATCTTTAATTACTTCCCATGTCTGATGCTTTTTCCCGGCTCCGGGCCTGGTTTCGTGCCGCGCTGTTGGACAGTGCGCACATACAGCCCGAAGCCACCGCGGAGAGTATTCGCCGGTTCCGTATTTTTATGACGCTCGGCATTTTGGCGAATATCGCCTACCTGAGTTATTTCTGGTGGCTGGCGCCGGCCGCCGCCACGCCACTGCAGCAGCGCTATGGCAACACGATAGGCTTGATCCACGCTGTCAACGCGGCAGGTCTGGTGGTGTGCTGGCTGTGCTGCCATCACTTGCTGCGCAAGGCGGCCATGCCGCCGGTGCAGGCCCGGCTGTTGCAGGTGCTGATCGCCGCGTGGGTCATGGCGTTTGGTATCAGCCTGTCGGTGGCTGACCAATGGGTGGGAAGCAACACCACCAACTATGTGATGCTGAGCCTCATTGTGGCCATGCTCGCATTGCTGCGCCCGGTCGCTGCGGCCCTGCTGTTCGCCGTCGCTTATCTAGCGCTGTACCACGCCATGACCCTCACCCAAAATGACAAGGCCATGCTGGACATGGCACGCAGCCACAGTTTTACCGGCACGGTGATGAGCCTGGTGGCGTCTGTCGTGATGTGGCGCCAGTATGTCAGCGCGGCCCTGCTGCGCCGACAGCTTACGGAATCGAATGCATCGCTCGAAAAAAAGCAGGAGGAGCTTTCCTACCTGGCCACGCACGATGCCCTGACCGGGCTGCGCAACCGCCGTGCTTTCCTGCTGGAAGCCGAACACGAACTCAACCGTGCGCTGCGATACCCCAGCGAAACCGGCATTCTGATCGCGGACCTGGACCACTTCAAACGTGTCAATGACCGTTACGGCCACCCGGCAGGTGACGCCGTGCTGCGCCACTTTGCCGACCTGCTCAAGGCCCAGTTACGCGACTCCGACATTGCGGCGCGGCTGGGCGGCGAGGAGTTCATCGTCCTGCTGCCTGGCACCGGTACTGCCGGCACCGCTGTGGTCGCGGAAAAAATCCGGCGCGCTATTGAGGCCGCACCCGTGGCCCATGCCGACCAGCACATTGCCATCACGGTCAGTATTGGTGTGAGTAGCCTGCCCGCCCACGACAACAGCGCCATCGACACCTTGTATGGGCGGGCGGATCAGGCCCTCTATGCCGCCAAGGCAGAGGGACGCAACCGGGTGGTGCATGCAGAGGCGGCCCCCAGTCATCCGGCATCGGCATAACCAGCAGGTGATCGCAGGACCGGTTTTTGCGCACCCCATCCGGTCTGTCTTTTTCCATAGACAATGCAACGGTAAAACAGCACCTTCTACCGCCCCTGTGAAGCACTCCAGCCCTTTGCGCTCCCGTAGTTCTGCCTCCGCCGCAGCGGTGCCCCACCTGCTGCTGGTGGATGACACCGAGGACGACATCCGCCTGCTGGCCGACATGCTGCATGCGGAGTTCCGGCTGAGCTTTGCCTTTGATGGCCACCAGGGCTACCAGCGCGCCGTGGCGGCCAAGCCCGACCTGATCCTGATGGACGTGCGCATGCCGCGCATGGATGGTTTTGCAGCCTGCCGCCTGCTCAAGGCCGACCCGGCGACGCAGGCCATTCCGGTGCTGTTCCTGAGCGCCGCGCTGCTGCCCTCCGAGAAGCTGGAAGGCCTGCGCATTGGTGCAGTCGACTACATCGCCAAGCCGTTCGAAGCCGAGGAAGTGCGCGCCCGCGTGCAAATCCATCTGAAGCTGGCGGCCCAGTCACGGCTTGCCCTGGCAGCACCACTGCCACCGGCTACGGTCATCGCCGATGGCACCGATGACGACGCGGTGCTGGTGCGTGCGGCCCAGGCGCTGATCGTCGCGCACCTGGATGCACTGCCCAGCTTGGCCGAGATTGCCAGCAAGGTGGGCACGCACGAGAAACGCCTCACAGCCGCCTTTCGCAGCCTGCTGGGCCAGACGGTTTTTGGGTACGCGCGCGAAGCGCGGATCCAGCAGGCCTGCCGCTTGCTCAGCACCTCCAGCGTCAGCATTGACACCATTGCGGCACAGGTGGGTTTTCAGACGTCCGCCAACTTCAGCACTGCCTTCAAGGAGCGCATGGGCGTGCCGCCCTCGGTCTACCGCAGCCGCACCACCATGGTGACCGAGTGAGAGTTTGGCTGGCGCTGCTGCTGTGCTGCTGGATGCTGGCCGCCCAAGCGACAGAGCAGGCACTGGACGGCACACATCCGCGCATGGACCTGGCACCCGTGCTGTCTGTCCTGGAAGACCCCACGGCCACACTCACAGCCGATGCCGTTGCAGCCCTCCCCGCAACACACCTGCGTGCAACCGTCGCCACTGACTTCATTCTGGGTTACTCCCGCTCTGCCTTCTGGTACCACGCCACGCTGCGCAATTCAGCCTCCGACACCCACGACTACTGGCTCGAAGTCGGCGACGCGCGGCTGCATGACGTCTCGGCCCACATCCAGCAGCAGGGCCAATGGCATCACGCCCAGGCCGGTGCGGCCTACCCGGTGGCCGAACGCCCGATCACGGCGCACAGTGCGGTGTTTCCGGTGCGCCTGGCGCCGGGGGAAGTGGTGCAGGTCTATGTCCGCGTGGTCAGTCCGACGGCACTGAACACCCGCTTTGTGCTGTGGGACCCGACCGCCTTCCGCGCGGCAGAGGCCCGCGAAAACCTCATCGACGGCATCCTGTTTGGCGGCCTGCTGCTGGTGGTGGGCTACAACGCCTTTATTGCCCTGTCGGTGCGCGAACGGAGTTTTCTCTACCTGGCACTGGGGGCGCTGTTCTTCCTGATCAACCAGATTGCCCTGCGTGGTTATGGGGCCCAGTACCTGTGGCCAGGCACCCCGCTTTGGGCCCGTGCCAGCATGGCGCCCACCCTCATGCTGGCGACCGCGCTGATCATCTTTTTTCAGCGCCGGATGCTGCAAACCGCCACACTGACCCCGCGCTGGGACCGTGCCCTGATGGCCATGGGCTGGGCGCTGCTGGTGCTGGTGCCCATCGGGGCCTGGGTGGACTACCGTTTCGCGGCGCGCGCATTCAACTGGATCGGGCTGGCGGGCATGGTTGCGTTTGTGGTGGTCTCCGTCATCGGCTACCGCAACCGCCTGCGAGCCATGGGCCTGTATGTGCTGGCCAGCCTGGTTTTGGTCTTCAGCACGACGCCCGTCACGCTGCTCGCTATGGGGTTGACCATTGACCCCGAGCGGCTGCGCTGGGTTCCGGTGGCAGGCATGCTGCTGACCATGCTGCTGTGGAGCTACGCGCTGCACGCCCATTTCAGCCAGTTGCAAAAGGCACGTGAACAGGCGCAGGACGCCCTGCTGGCACAACAAGGCAGCGAGCAGGTCCGCCTGGAGCGCACGGTACTGGAACGCACGGACCAGTTGCGCGACGCGCTGGCCCGGGCCAATGCCGCCAACCGCGGCAAGTCGCTGCTGCTGGCCCATATCAGCCACGACCTGCGCGCCCCTGTCGCCACCATCCTGGGTTATGCGCGCCAGTGGCGCCAGCAAGCTGTGGGGCACGCAGCACCCGCCGCCATTGAACGCAACGCGCACTACCAGATGAGCCTGATCGAGGACCTGCTGGACTACGCCTGTGTGGAGCTGGACGAAGCCGTGCTGTACCCGCAGACCGGCGATCTGCCGGACTTCCTGACCGACATCGGTGCCGACGCCCGCCAACTGGCCGAACAGGCCGACCTGCGCTGCGAACTGGCGCTAGATACCGGCCTACCCCGCCAGGTGGTGGCAGATTTCAAACGCCTGCGCCAGGCGCTCATGAACCTGCTCTCCAACGCCGTCAAGTTCACGCCCCACGGCGGTATCGCGTTGCGCGTGACGGTGGTGGCCCAGTCGCCTGCGAGTTGTCAGCTGCTGTTTGAAGTGGAAGACACCGGCATCGGCCTGTCGGCCGAGGCCCTGCAAAGAATCTTTGAGCCGTTTGAGCTGGGCCCCGCTCCGGGGCAGCCCAGCGGGGTCGGTCTGGGACTGGCGATCTCCTCGCATTACCTCAAACTCATGGGCAGCAGCCTGCAGGTGCAAAGCCAGCCCGGCCAGGGCAGTCGTTTCCATTTCACGCTGTCCCTGCCCGTCATGGACGCCCCCGCCGCTTAACGCACACCAGCCGCTGCAGCAAAGGTATTGGACGCCGCAGCAAAGGCGGGCCAGGCGGTTCTTTCATAGCATGGTTGGCTCGCTCCCAATTGCGTTGAAAGACCGCCATGCACCCACACGCCAGCCTGAACAAATCATTCCGCCTTGTCTGGAATGCGACCACTGCGGTTTGGCAGGCCGTCAGCGAAATCGGTAGCGGCCACGGCAAGGGCCACAGTGCCCGTACCCTGCGGCGCACCGGACAAACGGCGCTGACAAGCACCGCCCTGGTGCTGGCGGGCCAAGCGATGGCAGCCACTGTGCTACCCACTGAATTCACCGTCGAGGCGGGTCAAGCCAGCATGCAACAGAGTGGCAATGCGATGACCATCACCCAGCAGTCCGCACGCATGGCAGCGACGGTCCGCGATTTCAGCATCGGCCCGGATAACACCGTTCAGGTGATCCAGCCCTCAGCCTCCGCCGTAGCCTTGTTCCGCGTGCTGGGTCACCAGGTCTCGGTGATTGAGGGAAGGCTGATCGCCAACGGCCACGTCTTTCTGCAAAACCCCAACGGTGTGTTGTTTGCACCCGGTGCCCAGGTGGATGTGGGCAGCCTGGTGGCCTCCACGCTGAACCTCAGCGTGACCGACTTCATGGCCGGCAACTACCAGTTTGAAGGCAGCAGCAACGCCAGCATCACCAACCAGGGGCGCATCACCGCCCATGGCGATAACAACAACGGCGGCACCATCGCGCTGGTCGCCGCACGCATCGTCAACGAGGGCACACTCACCGCCGATCGCGGCCAGGTTTTGCTGGGTGCAGGCTCGCAAGTGCTGCTGGACCTGGGCGGCCCGGTCAAGCTGGAGGTGCAGCAAGGTACGCTGGACGCGCTGATCACCAACGGCGGCGCAATCCGCGCCGACGGCGGCACCGTGCTGCTCACGGCCAAGGCGCTGGGCGATCTGTCGCGCAGTGTGATCAACCACACCGGTCTTGTCCAGGCCCAGACGCTAGACACCAATGAACGGGGCGAGATCACCCTGCTGGCACCGGGCGAACAGATCACCGTCGCCGGCACGCTGGATGCCTCCGCCCTGCAGGGCGGCAGCGGCGGGCGCATCGTCGCCACCGGCACCCGGGTGCTGGTCGAAGACGGCGCCCACCTCACCGCCAGCGGCAAGAACGGCGGTGGCGAGGTACTGGTGGGTGGCAGCTGGCAAAACAGCAACCCCGCCATTTACCAGGCCACCCAGACCCTGGTAAAGGCCGGTGCCGTGCTGGAGGCCGATGCCACCGACGTGGGCGACGGCGGCACGGTAGTGGCCTGGTCGGACATCCACAAGGCTGACAGCACCACCCAGGCTTACGGCAAGTTCAGCGCCAAGGGTGGCGCACGCGGCGGCGACGGCGGGCGCATCGAAACCTCGGGCTACTGGCTGGACGTAGCTGGCATCACGGCCAATGCCTCCGCCGCCATGGGCCGCAGCGGCCAGTGGCTGCTGGACCCTTACAACATCACCATCAGCAGCAGCGCCACGACTGCGGGCCCGGGCTTCCCCGGATGGACCTCGGCGGCTGACAGTTCGGTGGTGCAGAACACCGACATCGAAGCCCAGCTCAATACCGGCACCAGCGTGACCATCGCCACCGGCAGCGGCGGTGCCCAGGCGGGCAACATCAGCGTGACCGCCAACATCACCAAAACCGCTGGCACCGATGCCACGCTGACACTGCAAGCGCACAACGGTATTGAAATCAATGCTGGCACCAGCATCACATCCTCTGTGGGCGCCCTGAATGTCGTTCTCAACAGTGACAGCGATGCCACCGGTGGCGGCTATGTCTGGCTAGGCAAGGGCAATAGCCCCGGTGCGCAAAGCGCCACCACCATCACGACCAATGGTGGCTCCCTGACTCTGGGGGGCGGCAGCAACGCTTCCGGTTATGCCCAGGGCTCCACTACCGGCACCAGCAACGGTATCGTGCTGGACAAGGTCGACATCAACACGGGCGGCGGCAACATCGTGATGCGCGGCAAGAGCGCGGTAAGTGTCATCAATATTTCCAGCTCTGACGCAGCGAGCAGTGCCAACACCGACGGCATACGCTTTCACGGCAGCAACCTCATCAACTCCGGTACCGGCACCATCGCATTCACCGGAGTGGCCCAGGGGACTTCGGGTGCCAGCAACGGTATTGAAACCAGCGAGTCGGGCTACACCCGCATTACATCTGCTGCGACCAACACTACGGCCATCAGTTTCTCGGGTGACGCTACGCAGGGCACCGCAACCGGCGGCGGCTGGGGCACCTTCTTATGGGGTACCAACAGCAGCGGCATTGTGCTGGCAGCTACGGGAACCGGCGGCGGCATTACCCTCACGGGCAGTGGCAGAAATTCGACCTTCGGCGGTGGCGTCCACCTGAATCCCAATGCCTTTGTGCTGGCCAGCAGCGGCCCGATTGCCATCACCGGAACCAAGGGCGCGGCATCCACTTACGAAGACATTGTGATCAACAGCACCGTGGGGTACGTCGCCACCTTACCAGGTGGCTTTGGCGTGGCGTCCCCGGTCACTGCGTCGAGCAGCAACATCACGCTCACCGCCGACAGCCTGAGCGCCAACCGCGTGTTTTCTGGCGCCACCTTCAGTAACAGTGCCGTGCAGAGCACCGGCATTCTGACCATTGCGCCACGCACCGCGGGCAAGGCCATGGCAGTTCAGACAGCCAATCCGGGCGGCACCGCGTTCTGGATCAACCCCACGTCCATGTTTGGCGCCAGTGGACTGTTCAAGACCGGGTTCAGCAAACTGGTCTTTGGCTCCAGCACCACCGGCAACGTAACGCTGGACAACTACAGCTTCAACAACGATACCGAAATCAACACCAGCGGCAATGCCGTGCTGGGCGCCGTAACCATTGCCAACGGCAAGGCGCTCACCGTCAACATGACGGGCAGCGGCAGCATCACCGATACGGGTACCGTGGCAGTCGCCAATCTGAAGCTCAATGGCAGCACCAGCGCCGTGACGCTGGACAGTGCGGCCAATGCCATCGGCACGGTGGCAGGCACCGTCGCCTCACTCACTCTGTCCAACAGCACGGCACTGACCGTGGGCAGCGTGGGCGGAACCAATGGCATTACCGCGACGGGCAACATCGACATTGCCACCTTGAGCGGCGATTTGACCGTGTCCCAGAACATCAGCACCAGTTCCACCAGCGCATCTGCCATTATTCTGAACGCGGGCAAGAGCGCAGCGCCCACCACCACAACGGGTGGCAATATCGTGCTCAGCGGCAGCCGCAGCTTCACCACCGGAAGCGGTGGCCGTGCCGTGCTGTATTCGGGCGACGATGCCGGCAGCACCGGCTTGTCTACGCTGGTCTTTGCCGCCAATGGCACGGTCACCGGCAACGCGGATGAAAGCACCAACCCCACCGCCACCAGTGGTGTGAACGCCGTGTTCCGTGGTACCCCACCCGTGGCACCTGTAGTCACACCACCCAGCACCCCGGCCACTACGCCGACCACCAACACGTCCACGGCCAGCGTGACACCGGCGGTGCAGAACGCGCAGCAGCTGCCCGTAGAGCCACCCAAACCTGTGAATGTGGCGCTGCCTGCGGTGCCCGCGGGCGCCGGTGGCTCCAGCGGTTCGAGCAACTTTGAGTTGTCCACCAATGGTGGCCTGCGTTTCCTGGACCTGCCCGCAAACACACTCCCTGGTACCGGCATTGACACGGCAGTGACGGGTGGCACAGCCGGAACAACAGGCAGCACAGCACAAGGCAGTGGCAGTGTTGCCTTGGCCAACGCCCAGAGTGGCCAGGGTGCCCAAGGCGGCATCGATCCCTTCGGCTTCATGCGTGTCTTTGTGACCGGTGGCGGCATCACATTGCCATCCCCCACCGCGTTTGACAGCACGCAGGAGAACGATGCCAACCAGAACCCTTGATCACCGCCTGCCGCTTCCGTACCGATTGCCACTGCATTCCATGAAAAAAAATACCGTTTGGACCACCAGCACCCTGCTGGCACTGAGCTTCTCACTGTCCCCCATCGGGGCCTACGCGCAGACCGCACCGGACGCAGGCCAGACCCTGCAGCAACTGCAACCAACGCCGGCGGCCCCGCGCGAAAGCCAGCCACTCAAGCTCCAGCCTGCAGCGCCCACCGGCATCACCCTACCCGGTGGTGGGCAGGTGGTGCTGCAGTCCGTCCGTTTCAGCGGCAACACGGCCATCCCGCAGGAGACACTGCAGGCTGCCGTGGCGGGCAGTGTGGGCCAGTCCATGGACCTGGCCGGGCTGCAGGCACTGGCATCACGGACCAGTGCGCTTTACCGCGCATCCGGCTACCCCTTTGCCACGGCTTTCTTGCCGCCGCAGACCCTGACGACAGGGGCGCTGCGCATCCAGATCGTGGAGGGGCGCTATGGCAAGGTGCAGGCCGTTGGCGACGACGCTCCGCTGGTGCTCAAGGCCGACCGGTTCCTGGGTTCGCTGCAGGCGGGTGTCGTCATCGAAACCGCCGCCCTAGAACGTGCCACCCTGATCCTGGACGACCAGCCCGGCATCAAGACCCTGGCGCTGATGCGCCCCGGCGAAGAAACCGGCACCGGTAATCTGGAAGTCCGCATCACACGCGAGCGCAGCATCACCGGTGACGCAGGCGTGGACAATTTTGGCAACCGCTACAGCGGTGAATACCGGGCACGCGCCAACCTCAACATCAACAGCCCCTTCACGCTGGGTGACCAGATCAGCCTGCGCCTGCTGGGCAGTGACGAAAACCTCTGGCTGGGCTCGGTGGGCTATGGCCTGCCGCTAGGCACATCGGGTTTGCGTGGCAATGTGGGGTATGCCTACACGCGTTACATGCTGGGCAAGGAGTTTGCGTACCTGCAGGCCAACGGCACGGCGATTGTTTCCAGCGCGGGCTTAAGTTACCCGCTGATCCGCTCGCAGAAAACCAACCTTACCCTGATTGGCACCTACCAATACAAGGAGCTGCAGGACAACAAGGACAGCACCGCGACGCACGAGAGCAAGGCCAGCGAATCCACCCCATTGGTGCTGCAGTTTGACCGCCGCGACACGCTGGGCGGGGGCGGCATCACCTACGGCAGCGCCACCTGGACCGGTGGCTCGCTGCGCATGGATACGGCACTGACGGCCGCCGACAGCAACCAAACCCGCGGCAGCTTTAACAAGCTCAATCTGGATGTGGTGCGCCTGCAGAATCTGGCCGCAGGCTGGAGCCTGATGGGCCGTTTCAGCATGCAGACCGCCAGCAAAAACCTGGACTCGTCCGAGAAGACCAGCCTAGGCGGCCCCGGCGGCGTGCGCGCCTACCCCACGGGGGAAGCCAGCGGCGACGAAGCGATGCTCGCCCAGCTCGAACTGCGATACGCCCTGGGTCTGTACACGCCTTACCTGTTCATGGACAGCGGAATCATCACGGTCAACACCCGCCCGGCACTCGGCGCCAACAACAACCAGCGCACCTTGTCCGGCAGCGGGCTGGGACTGCGTTACCAGAACAATGGCTGGAACGCCGATGCCGCGCTGGCCTGGCGTACCGAAGGCGGTGCACCGCAGTCCGACACCAGCAGCGATCCAGCCCCCAGGGCGTGGGTGAGCGCTGGTTACAAGTTCTGAGCCCCAGGAAATTGCTATTGAATTAGTAGCTGCTTGCGCACATTCCATAAGGGCCAGAGGCCTTTTTTGCATTGAATCTAGAATGGTGCCATGGCAACCACACCGCCCCTGGACCCGAACCGCTGCCCCCTGTGCGGCCAGGGTAACCAGTGCGCCATGGAAGTAGAAAAAGCCACCGGGCAAAAGCAGCCGCCCTGCTGGTGCACACACGCCACATTCAGCGCGGATTTGCTGGCCCGCATCCCCGACACTCTGCGCAACCAGGCCTGCGTGTGCGCGGCCTGTGCTGCGAAAACTTCAGCCTGACGCCTGGCCCAGCAAGGCACAAGGCCGCATCCAGGCGTGGTGGAAGACGCCGTATCACATAGTAATATTGATCGGATGCCTTCCATGCCGCTTGATCCCTCTCTACCCGCACCCTGGTCGTACGGTGGCAAAACAGAGCAGGCGCGCACTGTCATCGTGTACGGAAACTGCCAGGCGCCCTACCTGGCCCAGATGCTGGCGTCGCTGGATGACCTGAACGACGATTACCGTTTTGTCTTTGCAGCCAACCATGCATTTCCAGGCGAAAACATCGCCCGGCCCATACCCGAACCCTGGCTTCGCAATGTCGCACTGGTGTTGGTGCAGCATGAGGAATGGGATGGCAACCCTGCCCTCCTGGCGCTGAAGGCGCAGCTTCCTGCGACCTGCCCGGTCTTCCGGTATCCCAGCTTCTTCGTATCTTGTTTTTGGCCTTTCGAATGCCCGGAGCCACGTGGCGAGCCAGAGCCGGCTTACCCGTGGAAGCGGTACCCGCTGGGCGACATCATCGGTCTGCAGATCGCACAGGCAGGGCTCACGGGCGAACTCGCCGTGGCCGCCTATCTGGACCATTCCATGCAGAAAATGCCTAACATGCATGTCCGTTTGCAACGCGACATCGACCGCATGCATCAATACGACGCGCGATGCGACGTCAAGCTGGCTGACTACATAGAGTCCTCCTTTCACAACGAACACCTGTTCTGGACTTCGGGGCACATGTCCGAAACTGCGGTGGCCGAACTGGCGCGCCGCGTGGCCGCAACCGTTCGGCCCCTCCTGGGGGGCAGTGCCGAGCGCATGGAGCTGTGTCTGGCAGCCGCCATGGGATTTAGCGGCATGGGTGAAACGCAGATCCCGATCCATCCGATGGTCGCGGAAGCGCTGGAATTGAACTTCTGGCAAGCGGACATGACCTACCGGTGGTACTCGCAAAACTGGACGTTCTATGAGTACATACAGAACTACATTGAGTACAACACCCAGTGGTAGACCCAGCTACTGCGTACGCATCCAATACCAACAGCGGCTATCCACCCTGATCATTGGATCGGCAATGCGGCGTTCTGCACGAAAATCGTCCACTGCGGTTCGGCAATACGTCCAAGCATCTTCGCCGTAATCGTCAACTATCAGATAGCCCCCTACAGACAGCTTGTCGTAGAGATTGTCTAGACATACCTTGGTTGATTCATGGTAGTCAGCATCCAGGCGCAGTACGGCCAGTTGCTGCACAGGTGCTATCGGCAGAGTGTCCTTGAACCAGCCCGGCAAGAAGCGCACCTGGGAATCCAGCAGCCCATAGCGCGCGAAGTTTGCCTTGACCGCATCCAGGTCGGCGGCAAAGTGCCCGAAACCCTCACGCATCACAGGACCTTGGTGTGCGGCAGCTTCTTTCGGAAAGCACTCCGCATCCGGTTCGGGAAGTCCTTCAAACGAGTCAGCGGCCCAAACGCACCGGTCCGCGATACCGTGCGCCTTGAGCACTGCGCGCATCAGGACGGCAGTGCCTCCGCGCCACACACCCGCCTCCATAAGATCTCCAGGAACTTGCCGACAAATCACGTCTTCAATGCAATGTTGCAACTGATCCAAGCGTGCCAACGGAACCATGGATATAGCAGAGCCGTTGATGTAATGCTGCAGGAAGTCAACGATGAAACGTGCACCTCCCGCCTCCGCATCCGGCTCAGATGCATCCAGGGTGGCGGTGATGCTTCTTTTAAGCCAATAGAGATCAAACGCGGTAGGCAACATTGCGCAACTATACTTTTAGCGACCCATAACAAAAACGCCCCGACGGGCAGGAATACACCACCATGCATCCAGATGTACTACCCCTGATTGCATCGGTTCTCCAGGTTACCCCGGACTCTCTGAGGGAAGACGATGGCGCCGAAACCGTGCCCGCGTGGGACAGCCTCAAGACCATTTTGCTGGCCAGCATGATTGAGATCACCTACGACATCACACTGGACAACAGCGAAATCGAACAGCTCACCACGGTGCGCGCTGTCCGTGAAGTCATCACCCGCCATGTCGCAAACTAACCTGGCCGCCGTGGTTGACAGGCTGGCGGCGCGCAAACCCACGCCCATCGACCTGAGCACCTGCGCAGAAGCCCTTGCAGCTCTGGCGCATGATGCAACGCTGTCCGGCCAGCCCGTGCGGAGGGTTGCCGTCACCGGTGATCTCAACGTCGACCTGCTTGGGCAAGCCATCGCCTGTGCCATCGCCCAGGAGGGCGAACTCCCACTGGTTCACCTCGCACCCTATGGCGCGATGCAGCAGGAATGCCTGGACCCGGGCTCCGGCTTGTACCGCTTCCAACCCGACGCGGTGGTGCTGGTTCCCGACTGGCGACAGACCCTGCTGCCACTGCCCGTGGATGCAACGGCCGAAGCCGTAGCTGAGGCAACACGCCAGCAGGTGCGCAAGTTCGAAGCGCTGTGGACAGCGCTGGAAGCGCGCAACTGCACCATCATTCAACACCTGCTTGTCGCCCCACCCCATCTGCCGCGCGGCGCGGCCGAGCGCCGCTCACCCGCGTCGGCTGCGCGCCGCATAGAAGCACTCAACGACGCTTTGCTGGAAGCAGGTGCGCGCCGGGTCACGTGGATCGAAGCCGACCGTTTCGCAGCGCAGGTTGGCCTGCTGGCCTGGTCGTCGCCCCGCTTCTACTACGCCGGAAAATTCGGGTTCGACCCACGCTTTCTGCCGGACTACCTGCCCTGGTTCCGGGGTGCGTGGCGTGCTGCAACCGGTCGCGCCAAAAAGCTGCTGGTGCTGGATCTTGATGACACGCTGTGGGGCGGCACCATCGGTGACGATGGCCTGGAGGGCATCACCCTCGGTTCCGACCACGGCCCGAGTGGTGAAGCCTTTGCCGCCTGGCAGCAGCACATTGCTGCGCTGGCCCGACGGGGCCTAGTGCTCGCCGTCTGCAGCAAGAATGCACCCGAACTCGCCGCCATCGGATTCGACCACGCCAGCAGCGCCCTGCGCCGGGAAGATTTCGCCGCCTTCATCTGCAGTTGGGACGACAAGGCGAGCGGCCTGCAGCAGATTGCCGAAGCACTGTGCTTGGGTTTGGATGCCATGGTTTTCGTGGACGACAACCCGGCCGAACGCCTGCTGGTCCGGCAGCAATTGCCGCAAGTGGAAGTCATCGACATCGGCGGCGACCCCGCGCAATTCATCGACCGGCTGGAGGCGGGGCACTGGTTTGATCTGCAAAGTTATACAGACGCCGACTTTCACCGCAGCACAACCTATGCCGCGCGCAGCCAGGCACAGATCGCCCAGGCGGAAGCACCAGACCTCGCGTCTTATCTGCGCGCACTGGAAATGGTGGGGCGGCTGGCGCCTGCACTGCAGGCCGAACTGCCACGATTGGCCCAGCTCGAACTCAAGACCAACCAGTTCAATGTGACCACACGGCGTTACAGCCAAACGCAGTTGGCTGCCTTCATGCAACAGCCTGACCGGCTGGTCCTGTCGCTCCACCTGAAGGACCGGTTTGGTGACCACGGGCTAATAGGCACATTGATCGCGGTGCGGGAAGACAACGTGCTGAGAATTGACAGTTGGTTGCTGAGTTGCCGTGTGTTCTCGCGCACGGCCGAGCAATTCATGCTCGCAGGCCTGATGCGTTGGGCGCAACAACAGGGCGCAACAAGCCTGCTGGGCGAATACATTCCCACCGCCCGTAACGCGGTGGTCGCGGATCTGTATGCGCGGTTGGGGTTCACGGCCACTGGCGCAGACAAGCGCTTCTGGCAGCGCGACCTTGCGGCGCCACCCCACGACCTCCACTCCTTCATCTCCGCTGAGCCGGCCCCCTCCAGCCCGCCGAACACCCTCGTAAAAGATGCGCATGCCTGATCACTCCCGTCACGAAATACTGGTCAAGTATGGTTTGAGCCTCGGCGTGTGGCCGATCGCATTTTTCTCACTGTTTCTTGCCATGACCGGCGTGTCTCGCGCGTTAGGAACGATTGCGCCGCTCAGTACGGCCGCGCTGGCGTTCGTGGCTGCCGCCTGGGTCGTGCGTTGGACGCTGCAACCTCCCTGGCGGGTCTTGCTTACTTCCGCAGCCTCTGTGTTGTTGATGGCGCTGATCGCGGTTGTATGGGCCACCCTCTGGCGTGACATTTCGTTTGACGGGCAGGCCATCCACTTCCCAAGCGCACTGGAAATATTGGACGGGCTCAACCCCGTCACCACCCGCCCCAGCATGTACTTCTCTGCGGTGTACCCCAACGGGCTCTGGACGCTGCAAGCCCTTTTTATTTCATTGACTTCCGGGTTTGAAGAGGGCAAGGCACCGGCCTGGATCATTGCGTTTTCGAGCATCCCCTTGATCACGGTGGCACTGCGCACATGGCATGGCGCCTGGACGCGCAAGCTGGTGATTGCAGCTGTTCTTGTGCAGGTCAATCCGGTCATGCTGCTCCAACTGACTACTTTCGAGCTGGACGGCGTGGTGTATTCCCTGGCCGTGATCGCGGTCGCCGGCGCCATGTTGTTGCCGACCGCCTACCGCCGAACCGGTCTGGTCCTGGTTGCCGGTGCCAGCCTGCTGCTCATCAATACCAAGATCACAGGGCTGTATTGGGCCGGATGCATTGTGGCCACCACCTTGCTCCAGGAATGGCTGAGCCTCCGCAAACTGCCTACCCAGCTTGCCAGCACAGTGCTCTTGACGCTGGCCGTCTCTGTGGTGGTTGTGGGCTGGCGGCCCTATGCAACCGTACCCCTGGAAACCGGCAAGCTTTTTGGAGCCAGCACAGAAGTGGTTGCCGCACCGGCGAATCTGCGTGAGGCGGACCCTTTGACGAAGATGTCGTTCCTGCTGTTTGGCAAAAGCAGCAACCCCGTCGGCGCCGAGGTTGCGGAACTGAAATGGCCCTGGTCGTTGTCGGCCAGCGAGTTCGTCTCCCTGTTTGACATCCGCATAGGTGGGTTCGGGCCGGGTTTTGGTTTGCTGACCCTTGGTGCGTTACTGGTAGGTGTCGCATCTACCAGACAAGCGCGGCGAGCTTGGGGTCAGGATAACGCCTGGCTGGGGCCTTTCTGGACAGGCGTCCTTGTTGCCGCAACGCTGCTGTTCCCGGTCTCCTGGTGGGCGCGCCTGGCTGCGCCTTTTTGGCTGGCCGTGGTGTTGCCTTTGCTGTGGAAGAGCACTCCGCCCACCAGCAAAACTCCTTCTGCATTGGTCATCCGCGCTGGTTGGGCACTTGCATTGGGCGGCTTCATTGTCACCAGTGTTGCCACCGTCTCTACCTTGCAGACAGTGCACGCGACAAACAACGCCATCTCGCGTGTGCTTGATGAGGTCGCGCTGCAAAACGCAGCTGTACGCATTGTTCCCGGTAACTCGCTGGACCAGGACCAAACGCCCCTGATTTGGCAACAGCGCCTGATACGCGCCAGCATCTTCCCCCGAACAGGCGAGGCAACAGGCTGTCAACAGGACCTGTTTCCCATCGGCAGCGTGCGGCTTTGTATCGATCGAGATCGCCCCTGAAGCCCTGGGCGACGCGTGTGCTTCTAATATGATTGCCGCACCATGCGTGTTCTCTTCGTCTCCAACTATGCCCATCTGCCCGACATCACCGGAGGGCTTCAGACCACAACCCATGACCTGTGTCTGGCTATCAAGGCCATCGGCGGAGATGCTGCCGTCCTGTGTGGACGGCTCGCCCGCGACAAGGACAGCCCAGAACTACCTGCCAGCGGCGATGAAAGCCTAGGCTATTTGGTACTGCGCGCCGACACGCCAGAACTCGCGCTGCCAATGGCTGCGGCCGCATGGGGTGCCGATGCCATTGTTGTACAAAGCGGCACGGCGCTGGCACCGATGGTGCTGGCCAGCCTTTCTTCCGGGCGCCCTACCGCCGTGTATTTACACAATGTAGAGACCCACCAACTGGCGGGCCACCTTGCGCCGGACCCGTCCCTGCTTTACCTGGCCAATTCGGATTTCACCGCGCAACGCTGGCACGCCCTGTACGGCATCGACTGCGCGGTGATTCCACCCGTAATTGCTCAGGAGCCCTATCTGGTAGCACAAACAGGCGACAAGGTGCTGTTTGTCAATCCGATCCCTATCAAGGGCGTCGAGATGCTGTTCTCGCTGGCTGCGGCGTGTCCAGAACTTCCATTTCTGGTGATGGAAAGCTGGAACATCAATCCCCATTGGCGCGCTTACTGCCTTGACCGTGCCGCACAGTTGGGCAACATCGAGTGGCATAGACCCACCCAAGACATGCGCGAAGTATTTGCCCACTCGCGGCTGCTGCTCATGCCCTCGGTATGGGAAGAATCATTCGGTCGCACGGTGGTGGAGGCCCAGCTCAATGGCTTGCCGGTACTGGCCAGCAACCGTGGCGCCTTGCCCCAACTGGTGGGACAGGGCGGACACGTCCTGGCGCCAGAAGCCCCCATCCAAGAGTGGGCGCATGCGCTGCGGCAGCTTTACGACCCCGTGATCAGCGCCGTCCAGCGCGATGCGGCACAACGCCAGGCCATGCTCCATGTGACGTCTACACCCGTCATCGCAGGGCGGTTACTTAGCCTGTTGGCATTGCATGCCAGCCAGACCACGCGGGCAGCCGAAAGTCGACCCGCCCGCGCTTACGACGCTTCCGACATAGCGGTCCCACCCGTCGCCCATGCAGCCACGCCCGTTGTTTCGACCCCTTCGTTGCGGGAAATTTCACCACGCGCGCCACGCCGTGAAGATTGCGACTTCTACCATTCGTACACGTTGGCCGATGGCGAGGAAGTAACCGGCCAATGGGATTTGCGTCCAGACTCTTTCGCTTATTTGGGCGATACGGGAGTTACCGGGCAATCGGTCCTGGAAATTGGTCCTGCGAGTGGATTTTTGTCTTTCTACATGGAGGCTGCTGGCGCATCCGTCACCTGCTTGGAACCACCAATGTCGCATCTGTGGGATGTCGTTCCGTTCAAGGAATTCGACCACCAGGGCTGGCGTGACGAATTCACCAACACGATAGAGAAAGTGCGCAATTCGTTCTGGTACGTGCACCACCAAAACGCATCGAGGGTGAGGATGTTCGAAGGAGACCCGTATCTGCTTCCGGAAGACTTCGGCCCGTTCGACATCAGCCTGCTGGCCTCAATACTGCTGCATTGCCGCAGACCATTTGACATGTTGCAAAGCGTTGCAGAACGGACCCGTAGCACCATCATCGTCACAGAATTACACGATCCGACTCTGGGAGAAGAGCCTCTGTGCAGGCTGTTGCCACACACCGGGGTTAACCAAGTTCACACTTGGTGGCACTTCACGCCGCAGTTTTTCATATCGGCACTGGGTTTGCTCGGTTTCACGCAGTTCAGAGTGACATACCACACCCAAAAACAGCCCGCTGAAGATCGGGAAGTCCCGATGTTTACCGTGGTTTGTGAAAAGCCTTCCCCCTCCACAGGCGGTACGCTGGCGTGAGCAACAACGGGGCAGTGCGCGCAACGGATTTGCTCAGTGAAGCATGGGATCGCTTCAAAAAGGGAGATGCCTCTGCGGCGTTGCAGCTGGCCAGACAAGCGATTTCTATTGGTGAAACGCCGCAGGCTGCCGCAGCATTGGGGTTCTTCCTGCTCGGAACAGGTCAGCTAGACGAAGCCCATGATGTGCTGCTGCCGGCATTGACGCGTACACCACGCTACGCCCCTTTGCACTGGTATGTGGGTCTGCTTTATCAGCAACGTGGTGACACCGTCATGGCCGCAGACGCCCTGCGCCGCGCCTGCCTTCTGGACGAAAGCCTGGATGAAGCGGCCTTTGCGTTGGCCTGGCTGTTGCACGGCCTGGGGCAGCTGCCAGAGGCCTTGGCATGGTCCCAGAGAGCACTGCAGACTGCCCGCCTGCCGCAGCGGGTGTTGCAGTTGGGATGGTTGCAGCAACAGTTGGGGAATATGCGCGACGCTGCGCTTCTGTATGAAGAAGCCATCGCTGCCTTTCCCCATGACGCATCGGAACAACGCAGGCTCCATCTGCACCTCGCGCAGTGCCAGGTGGCCCTGCAGCAAACGGACCAAGCCGGAAAAACGCTGTATGAAGGTCTTGCCCGTGTTCCCGATGACGCTGAACTGACGACACAGCTTGCGTTGCACGAGTGGGACCAAGGCCGCACCGAACAGGCCATTGCGCTGGCGCGTGCCCAGACACAAGCCCATCCCGAGCAGCCTGACGCCTGGTACCTTCTGGGCGTGTTGCAACACCGTGCAGGTGACCTGCGGGCGGCGGACAAAAGTTATAACGAAGTCCAACAACGGGATATGGAAAACGCGGGCGCGCTGTTGCGCCGTGCGCAGATCCAGGTGGGTTGGGGCGAGACTGAAGCGGCGCTCTGGCTATTGCAACAGGTGCGGCAACAGCCATCGCAATCCGCACCTGTGCAGGCCTTGATAGTGCAGGTTTTGCTTGACTTGAAACAGACACAGGAAGCGCGCAGACACGTGCTTTTATTGCTGCGTGCGACCCCAACCGATAGCGATCTCTGGCGCCTGCTGGCTGTTGCTCATCTTCAGCGTGGCAAACATCGCCTTGCGCGGCGCGCACTGACACGTGCTTTGCAGCAGGATGCGAGTAATACGGAAGCCTTGCGCACGCTGGGCTGGGTGGCACGGGAGCAAGGTGACCTGGCAACAGCACAAGATGCCGTGCGACGCTTGCTGACGCAGACGCCTAACGATGCAGGCGCCAAGATTCAGGCGGCATTTGTATTCGCGGCCGCCAACCACCTGGCCGACGCCAGCCGTTTTGCGCAAGCCGCCGTGGCACACGCGCCTCAGAATGCCGAAGCCTGGCGCGCACTCTGTGATGTGCGCTACCGGCAGGGTCGACTGAGCGAAGCGGAAGCGGCCATTGAGACAGCCCTTCATCTGCAACCGGACAACATCCACAGCCTGCGACAGCTGGGCTGGGTCATGCTGGCGAACAAGCGTCTGGGCCAGGCGCAACTGGCTTTTTTGCGTGTCCAGGCATTGGCTCCAGATGACCCGATACCTTTGCTGGAGCTTGCAGAGGTACGGCTGCGCGGGGGCGAGTTCACCCGTGGACTTGAAGCGGTCGATGAACTTTTGCGCCAACACCCAGCCCATTCAGCAGCCTTGCTGATGAAAGCCCGCCTGCTGACGGAGGGGTCCTGTCAACTTCCGAACGGGCAGGAGCGTGCACTCAGCGTTTGCCATCGCCTATTGAGTGACCGCCAGCGTATTGAAGAGACCGCAAAGGTGCTGGTACGCCTCGTGGGACTGGGCACAGTGGGTGCGCGCGCAGTCTTGGACTTGCTGTCACCGCGCGCGCGACAAACGGCCCTGCGCGATGCGCTGGCGGACGCCACTGCCCGCCACGGCCACACCTACCTGGGCAGACTGGCCGGTGTTGCGGTGCAGGAATTCCCTCTCGATCCGTGGATTGCCACCGCAGCGCTCTACAACGCCTCCTTATCGGATACGTCTACCCCCCCATATCTGGCACTGGCTGCACGCGATTGGTACAGGACACTCAAACTGCGGGTTGGTTTGAGCAAGCTGAACCCGCCAACCCAGCCCTTCAGGCAGGGGGCACGCCTGCGCATCGCCTACATTGCGGGACAACTGCACCAGAGCCTGTTGCGCCGCGTATTGGCCAACCACGATCCAGAGCAAGCAGAGGTTTTTGTCTTCAGCAACCGCCCCCTGCCGTTGCTCCCGCCACACATCCATAGTGAGCCGCTGGTGCTTGAAACCCTGGCCACCTCCTGTGCGGCGCTCCAGATCGATGCGGTCATTGATGCAGGGGGTCTCCATCCTTTCGAAGGCCAGCTTGGTCTGCTGGAAGCGTATGCGCGTCGTCTGGCCCCCTTGCAGGCGGGCTGGCTCGGCTGCTGGGGCACGGCCGGAGGTCTGTTTGATGTTCTGTTGACCGACGCACAAGCCGTACCGGTCACGCACGATGCCCACTATGAGGAAGCGTTGTGGCGAATCGACGGTGGCCAATGGTGCTGGGACCCACCCGTGCATGCGCCAGACACGCTCAATCCCCCTGCATTGCACAACGGCTTCGTCACCTTCGGTGTCACCGCGCGCGGGTTGCGCCTGAACCAGACCAGCCTTGAAACCTGGGCCCAAGTGGTCATGGCCACGCCGCGGTCTGAGATCCGCTTCATTGGTGAGGTCGCTGGCGACTGGCCGCAACGCGCGCAGATTCTGGAGGTTCTGCGCTCCAACGGCGTTGCTGATGCACGCGTGGCATTTGATCCTCCACGCAACTATGAAGGACTGTTGCAGTGGTTCCAGCAGGTTGATCTGGTACTTGACAGCTTCCCGAGCAACGGAGGATTGAGCCTGCTCGACCCGCTGTGGATGGGTGTGCCCGTGGTGAGCCGATCAGGCGACTGGGCGGGCGCGCGCCAGGCACTCTCCATCCTTACGGCACTCGGGCTGAAGGAGTGGGCGGCGGACACCAATGCCGCTTACGTCCAAATCGCCACCCGTCTTGCCTCCAACATCGAGGCACTCAGACATCACCGCACCACCTTGCGCTCACGCATGGTGAACTCGCCGCTGGTCGATGGGCGCCGTGTGGCAGCTCAGATAGAACGTGCCTGTAGAAACTTTCTGGACCATCTGTCCAAAGTCACCCTCAGTACCGATCCAAAAGACCACTTCCGTGCCTGGGCGCGGCGCGCGCTCCATGTATGGCTGGACAAACCCGCCCACCTGGATTTCCCTGAGATACCGGGCAGTGCAACGCCAGACCTGTCAGTGGTCGTTGTGCTCTACAACCAGGCGGGGCTGACACACAAAACACTACAGGCACTGGCGGATCAACGGGGAATAACCTTCGAGACCATCATTGTGAACAACGCATCCAGCGATGAAACCTTTTCGCTGCTGGAGCGTGTGCGCGGCGCACGCATTGTGTCGAATGCGCAGAATCTGGGTTTCCTGCTTGCCGCCAACCAAGCGGCTACGCTGGCCAGGGGACGCCATCTGGTGCTACTCAACAGTGATGCGGTCCTGCAGCAAGGCGCCTTGGCGGCCGCATGTACGCGGCTGGACGCCGAACCGGCCATAGGCGCACTGGGAGGCCGTATCGTGCTGACCCGTGGAGGCCTCCAGGAAGCAGGCAACAGAATCTTCCGTGACGGTCGGACGGTGGGTATCGGCCGGGATGACAACCCGTTTTGTCCCGCAGCCATGGCCAGTCGCGCCACCGACTATGTATCGGGCGTGCTTCTGGCGGTACCCATGCCGATCTGGCGCATGCTGGGTGGTTTTGACGAAACATTCGCGCCAGCCTATTACGAAGATACAGACTTTTGCCTGCGCGTCTGGCAGGCGGGGTTTCGGGTGGTGTATGAGCCAGCGGTACTGGTGGAACACTTGGAGTGGGGAAGCGCCACTGGCGACGAAGCACCAGGCCAGATGCGCAGCAACCAGAAGCTGTTCCTGGCCCGTCACAGCGCATGGCTGAAAAATCAGCCGCTGGCCACACCACAACGCTTGGATGGTGACCGCTGGTGTTCACCGGAAGACTATCCACGCCGCCCCCGTGTTCTTATCATTGATAACGAGGTGCCGCACATGGTGAGGGGCGGCGGCCTGCCGCGCGCCCGATTGATGCTGCAGTCACTGCGCGACTGGCCAGTCACCTTCTTCCCGCTGTGGTTGGCCGAAGATGATTGGCGGGATGTGTACGCGTCAGTACCACCGAGCACCGAAGTGATGCTGGGTTATGGCATGGGCCGGCTGGAATCCTTTCTCGAACAGCGTCGGGGCCTGTACGACGTACTGGTGGTCAGCCGCCCGCCCAACCTGGAGGCTTTGCTGCCTTTGCGCCAGCGCAGGCCGGAACTCTTCGCCAAAATGCGTTTGGTCTATGACGCAGAGGCCTTGTTCGCGTTGCGCGAAATCGCAGAGGCCGCTGTCAAAGGCCTCCCTCTATCGCGGCACGCCGCGCAAGCGAAACTGGCTGCTGAAATTGCTTTGGCCAGAGGCGCAGACCAGGTACTCGTGGTGTCGGAACGCGATGCCAGCTGTTTCCGTGCCGCGGGCCATCAGGTGACGATTTTGAGCCACGCGATCTCTGCACGCCGCTCGGCACCGGGCGCACAGCACCGCAGCGGACTGCTGTTCGTGGGCACCTTGCACCCCGACACGCCGAATGAAGATGGTCTGATCTGGTTCATCGAACATGTCATGCCCCTTCTGCGCACCCTGCTGCCGCAGCCACCAGTCTTGTCTGTGGTGGGCATTAACCGCTCGCACCGAGTGAGCGCGCTGGCGAGTGAAGATGTGCATGTGCTGGGTCCCAAGGAGAACCTGGAGCCGCTGTACGACAGTGCCCGCGTCTTCGTCGCACCGGTACGGTTTGCGGGAGGCGTTCCCGCCAAGGTGATTGAGGCCGCCGCCCACGGACTTCCCGTCGTGGCGTCGGCCGTACTGGTGCGGCAGTTGGGCTGGGACGATGGAATCGACATCCAGTCGGCGCGCAACGCCGAGGCTTTCGCACGCGGTATTGCGCGCCTTCTTCACGACGATGGACTGTGGCAAAGCCAGCAGCACGCGGCCTGGCAACAATGCAACACCCGGTATGCCCCCGAACGCTTTGGCCATGCGCTGCAAACCGTGCTCAATGCACAGACACGGGAGTCGCGATGAGCGCCCCGCATCCCCTGGAAGTGGAGGCCTTGCGGAAGTTTCGCCGCCTCACCGCCCAAGGAGACGACGCTGCGGCCCAGGACAGCCTGCGGGACGCACTGGTCCAGGAGGCCAACCTGCCCGGTGTGCACGTTGCACTTGCGCGGCTACGCTGGCCAGGGCCCGACTACCGGTTCTGGCTGGCCTGGTTTCACATCCATCTGGTGCCCAGGCTCTATCTGGAAATCGGCGTGGAAAAGGGCGACTCCCTGGCGCTGGCTTTGCCTTCCACCCGGATCGTGGGTGTTGACCCTGCCCCCAAGGGAAACCCGCTAGACCGCTGCAAGGGTGCCGCGCGCCTGTACCGCCAGACCAGCGCTGCTTTTTTTGCAGCGGTACCGGCAGACAGCGGGCTGGAGCCCAACGGCCATGAGCTTGCATTCATCGACGGCGACCACCACTTCGAAGCCGTGCTTGACGACTTCATCGCCGCGGAGCGTTACGCGGCGCCTCGCTCCGTGATATTGCTGCACGACACCTTGCCACTGAACTCTGCGACCGCGACACACGAACACCGTACTGGTTTCTACACGGGTGATGGGTGGAAAATCGTGCCATGCCTGCGGAGCCTGCGCCCCGACCTGCACATCGTGACCCTGCCGACTGCACCCACTGGTTTGACCGTTGTGACGGGGCTCGATCCATCCAACCGTGTCCTGAGCGCCCGTCTGGGGCATATCCATCAAGCCTATGCTTCTCTACCAGCCGACCGCGCAGTGGCTGCACCAGAGAGCGTCTTTCCACTGGGCCTCAACGATCCACAATGGATGGCGCGCTGGCTGCAGTCCGCACGCGGGCAATGACGCACACAAGGTCCCGCTGCAACCGCCCTGCACGGAACAATTCCTCCTCTGCCTCCAGCAGACTGTGCAGATAAGGCTCCGCAGCAACGCTCTGGAAGTTCTGCGCAATATCCGCCAGAACCACACGCAAAAGCGCACCCCCGTAAGGGCGTTGCTCCAGTACCTCAAAATACGGATCGAGCAAAGACAACAGCGCTGAAGAGCGCACAGCCTCACTGGGATCCACCGCAATGACCTCATCCACCGAAGGTCGCCAGATATTGGCCTTGACCCGGCCATCCAGCGTTGTACGAAGCTTGTCGGGCAGCAGGTCCAACAATTGATTCATGAACCGTACCTGATGCGCCGGATATTGAAACCGGTCAGGTCCCACATACTCGTCCAGGTAAAACCAGCCCCCAGGGGCCAGTAGCGCCGCCACACTGGCATAAAGCTGTTCCAGTTCGGCGCAGTGGTGCACGCTGGAGACGCCCAGCACGGCATCGAAGCTACTGGGCTCAAACCCTGACTGTCCGATGGGCAAGCGGTTCATATCAGCCTGGATGTATTGAATGGGTGCCCCCGCCACCGCAGCGTTTGCGCGCGCTACCTCCAGCACTTTGGCAGACAGGTCAATCGCCACAATCTCCTGGGCCCAACCGTTTTGAGCAATCTGTCTTTCGACATAGCCCTGACCACACCCCAGGACCAGAACCCGCCGAAGCGGAACAGGCTGTCGCGCACGCACTGCCGTAAAAAACCACTCCAAAGGCGTGACGGATAAATTTCCAGTCACTTGCGCCTGCATACGGTCACTGACCGTCTGGAGATGCATCCATTGCAAGCCGTTCGCCACCCAGGTCGCAGGATCTCCCCAAACGGAATCCAGCCGACCCGCCAGATCGTGGTTGATATCCCCCGTGGTGTCGATATGTGACATGAGACAAGTGTGCATGGAATACGCCGATGGATATTGTGGCGCAACAACTTGCAGAATGCTGTCGGGATACCAGCAACAGACCACGGGCCGTGAGGCCCAGATGTTCGGCCCGGTGCCGAGCAGCGTGACAGCTATCGACATGCAGGAAGCTGCGCAAATGGCCTTGTTGGAGCAGTTCGCACTTTTGTACGCAGACATGCCATTTGGGGAGCGGCACAAGCCCCGGGCTTCGCTATTATTTCGAAACCCCTGCAGCTGGTCGATATTGCGGTGTTCAAGCAGCTGGAGGCGAACGACGTGCTGTTCATCGACTCCACCCACGTTGGCAAGGTTGGCAGCGATGTCAACCGTCTGGTATTCGAGATATTCCCATTGCTGGCACCGGGTGTCGTGATCCATTTGCACGATATCTTCTATCCGTTTGAGTATCCGAAGGAATGGATCTACGAAGGCCGCACCTGGAACGAGGCTTACCTCATCCGCGCGTTCATGCAATACAACAGCCACTTCCGGGTCGAGCTGATGAATACGTTCATGACGCATTTTCACCGGGAGTTCTTTGAAACCAAAATGCCTTTGTGCCTGCGCAATACGGGAGCCAGCCTTTGGCTGCGCAAGCTCCGCTAAAAACTCATGACTGCGGTTTGGAGTGCCCTGTGAGGAGGTGCAACTTGGCCCCATCCTCAGATGCGGTGTGGGGATTCTGGATACCTTCAACCCCGTATCGGCGGCCGTTCATGTAACGGTCGAGGCCATCCAGCATACGCGCAGCATGGCGATCTACGCAGGCCACATTCTTGACGAACACTGCGATGAAGTCATTCCAGACATCAAGACGCTGGTAGGTGGTGAACGACTCCAGCAGGGCTGGCTGGTAACCCGATCTGTTTGCCCAACGCACTAACGCGTCCCCTGCATCGGGATAAAACCGCCAGCAGTCCACGGGGTAGCGATGGAAATCGCCGTTCGAGGGCGCATTCAGATAAAACAGGCCATGGGGCTTGAGCACCCTAAGGATTTCATTGAACATCAGCCAGAACATCTCGATGTGTTCGAAGCACGAACTGCTGACCACCACATCCGCCGTGCCATCGGCAAACGGCAGTTGGTAGGGGTCTTCCAGTACCAGGTCAACGCCCCGGCCTGCAACGAAATCCAGGCCTAAATACCGCGCACCGGGCGGCACCAGTTGCCGCAAAGAGCCATTGACATCCTGGGCACCAATGTCAAGCACCAGCGTGTCTGAACCCGCTTCCAGATAGGTCGCAAAGAAAAGTTTCCCATTGTCTAGCGCGCTCGGATGCATTGCTTTTTTCCTGTTCAGTCGTCTGTGCGACGTCGAAGCAGCACGACATCCTGATTGCCAGCCGTACCTTCAATGATGTCGAGTACGTCAAACCACCTCGACCACCGCACCATGATGTAGTCCGGAGAATGCATTACGTTGCGATAGTAGGAAGCATCTGCAACCACTTCCTGCAATTGGCTATTTGCACCTGCATCGAAGAAGCCACTGCGATGCACTTCGAGATGAAGTTCGGGCGGCGTGCGATAGAGCGCCATTTGTGCCAGCCCCTGAACCGACAGCATGAGCAAGGCGTTCGGACGTGTAATGCGGCGCAACTCCGCAAGCCAGGCATCTTGCACAACCTCATCAAGATGCGTCAGGACTGACAACCCCAAAACCAGATCAAAAGCGGCCTCTGGAAAGGATGTCGGTGGCATCAGATCGACCTGCATAAAGCGGGCACCGGGTATCGTTCGCGCACAACTTGCAATGTTGTCTGCATCGATGTCGATGCCAGTCACCGACGGTGACAAAAGAGACAGGTATCTGCTCAGACGCCCCGCCCCACATCCCCAGTCGAGAATCGACTCAAAAGACGATAGCGGCCGCTCAAACCGCTCCAACAGCAGTTGCTCAAAGCGCTTAACGATAGTGGCTCCGCCAAGCAGAAATGCGCGCTGGTCGCCATTGCCGATAACCCGCTCGATCTGCGCGAGCGATGGCATATCCTGCTCACGTGCCGGATCTGCAACATACCAGGCCGTTCGGTATGACAACCGGTGCTCACCAAACCGTCCTGTTACGTTCAAGCGGGCAAAACCCTCCGGAAACATACTCTGCCCGTTGGTCTTTCGATGCCAGCAGTGAAAGCGCGAAACGGCTGCGCCAGGCACATCGCCAAATGGGACCAGCAGGTCGGGCGAAGCAAGCGACCACGCAACCTGTTCAAAATCAACACCGTTGATCAAAACACGCCGCTGATCATGGCTATCCCAAACTGACAGTGCCCATCCCGACACCGTGATTCGATCCTCCTCGACAACAATGCTGTCCGGCATCCACCGCAGATGTTTGGCGGCGGCCAACTGGATGTCTGCCTGGTAAATGTTCATGGGCGATGTGTCATAGGCCTCGTCGGCAGGGGCATGTGCGTTCAACTATACCGTAGGGGATACGCCCCCAACGGCCCCCAAGCCACATGCAAATACCGAGAGGCGGTGGCTACAATGCCTCCACGTGTGCCTGCACTTGCGCGCATCCCGCAAAGCGCATCAACGGCCTGTGCCGAAGTTCAACTGGAGTTGTGTTGCACCCGCCTGCTCTTGTCGCCTCGCCGCCTGGCGAATACGCAGAACCGCCCTTGGTGGTTGATCTCGACGGAACACTGATTCGCACCGATATGCTCCATGAATCGGCCGTGCGACTCTTTCGCACTAGCCCGCTTTCGGTGCTGCAAATCCCCCTCTGGCTGATACGCGGCAAGGCGGCCATGAAACAGTGGCTTGCTAAAAAAACACCGTTCGACGCAAGCCTTCTGCCTTACAACGAGCCGTTCCTCAACTGGTTGCGGCTGCAGCGTCAAAGCGGCCGATCGCTGATTCTGTGCACCGCGTCGGATCTGCGGCAGGCCCGCAATATCGCTGCTCATTGCGCCCTGTTCGACGAGGTGATCGCCAGCGACGGTGCGGTCAATAGGGCCGGGCAACAGAAGGCCGACACCTTGACTGCACGCTTCGGCGCGACAGGGTTTGATTACGCAGGCAACGCTTTAGCGGACCTGCCGGTCTGGCGCGCGGCACGCCGGGGCATTGTGGTGAACGCCACGCCAAAGATATTGGCGCAGGCGCGGGATGCCTGTGCGATTGAACAGGTTTTTCCACCCGAACGCCCGCGCCTCGCCACATGGTGCAGTGCCTTGCGTGTGCACCATTGGGCAAAAAATGCACTGCTCTTTGTTGCCCTGTTTGCGGCGCACCAGATAGGCGACATGCATGCCTGGGCATTGCTGGTGATGGCTTTCGCGGCTTTCAGTCTGTGTGCGTCTTCCGTCTACATCGCCAACGACCTGATGGATCTCGAGAATGACCGGCGACATCCGCGAAAGCGCGCCCGTCCTTTTGCTGCAGGCGCACTGCCCGTCGCCCAAGGCGTGCTACTGATTCCCCTGTTGGCGCTGGCCAGCCTTGCGTTGTCGGTACCGGTAGGGCCAGCTTTTGTGGGATGGCTCAGCACCTACTTCGCCCTGACCTGGCTGTACTCCTGCTGGCTCAAACGTGTCGTGCTGATCGACTGTCTGACCCTGGCGACACTGCACATGCTGCGCGTCATTGCAGGCGCTGCAGTCATTGGCGTACCGATGTCGTTCTGGTTACTTGCGTTCTCGTTTTTTCTGTTTCTCTCGCTGGCATTTGTAAAACGGTATGCCGAATTGCACCAGCCGATGTCTGCAGGGGCGTCTGAGGCCCCTGGGCGCGGCTACGTTTCTGCCGATGCACCCATGATTCAACTGTTCGGCGTTGTATCCGGCTACTGCGCAGTGCTGGTCTTGGCGCTGTACCTCAACAGCGAAGCCATCGTGCGCCTGTACAAAACACCAGAGCTGGTGTGGATCGCCGTACCGGTGACGCTGTTCTGGATCAGCTGGATCTGGCTGCGCGCGTTCCGCGGCGAGATGCACGATGACCCGCTGGTCTTTGCATTCCGGGACAAGGCGAGTCTGCTTTCCGCAGCACTCTTTGGCATGGCGCTGGTGCTGGGAAGCCAGACGCTCCCATGGTGAAAGTCGCATCCTGGGGGCGCCTCGCTGCGGAGCCCCACTATCTGCAGCCACTGCTGCGCCAGCACATGGATGCACTGCGATTGCCCCCTGGCAATCGCGGCCTGGCCCACGGCCTGGGCCGGAGCTACGGTGACGTTGGCCTGAATCCTGGCGGAACACTCTGGACCACCACGCACCTGGACCGGTTCGTGTCGTGGGACGATAAGACCGGTGTGTTGACCTGCGAGGCAGGGGTAAGTCTGGGCGATATCCAGGATCTGTTCATCCCACGCGGCTGGATGTTACCCGTGGTTCCCGGCACCCGGTTTGTCACGGTGGGCGGGGCCATTGCCAATGATGTGCACGGCAAAAATCACCATCGGCAGGGCAGCTTCGGCGACCACGTGCATGAGGTGCGCCTGCTGCGCACCGATGGCGAGGTATTGCAATGCGGCCCCGCGTTGCGAAACGACTGGTTTGCCGCAACGGTCGGTGGTCTGGGCCTGACAGGTGTCATCACCCATGCGACGCTCGCCTTGCAGCGCGTTCAAGGCCCCTGGCTGGAAGCC
Organism: Rhodoferax saidenbachensis; assembly: GCF_001955715.1. Classification (NCBI taxonomy): domain Bacteria; kingdom Pseudomonadati; phylum Pseudomonadota; class Betaproteobacteria; order Burkholderiales; family Comamonadaceae; genus Rhodoferax; species Rhodoferax saidenbachensis. The sequence goes on from NZ_CP019239.1 coordinate 3,922,459, forward strand.
CAGAACATGGCCTATGCCGGGCTCGATGAATTCTTCTCGCTGGCGGATGCGTCCGTTGCCGGATGGGAACACACCGTGGCATGGATAGACTGCCTGTCCGGCCGTAAGGCGCGTGGCATTTTCATGCGGGCGAATCCGGCATCTGGCACGGAAGGGAAGGTGCCCACGGACCGCAGGTTTACGCTGGCTTATACCCCGCCGGTGTCACCCATCAACCGCTTCAGCCTGGGTGCGCTCAATGCGGCTTACTTTCACCTGAATCGGCGCAACACTGAGCGGCGTATGCACTACACCGCGTTTTTTCACCCACTGGATCGACTGCAAGGCTGGAACCTGATGTACGGCCCCAAAGGCTTCTACCAGTACCAGTGCGTCATACCGCGCCAATGGGGGAAAGACGCACTGCAAACCATACTGCGCGAAATTCGCAGCAGCGGTGAAGGCTCATTCCTGAGTGTGCTCAAGACCTTCGGTGACCGCACCGCCCCCGGCATGCTGAGTTTTGCGCAGCCCGGCGTCACACTGGCCCTCGATTTCCCGAACCATGGCGATGCCACGCAGCGCCTGTTCACACGTCTGGACAGCATCGTGCAACATGCGGGAGGCCGTCTGTACCCCGCCAAGGACGCACGCATGCCACGCAGCGTGTTCGAGGCCGGTTTTCCCAAGCTGCAGGAGTTCATGCAGTATCGGGACCCGGGAATCAGTTCAGCATTTTCACGCCGCACCATGGGGAGTTGACACCGTGCCGCAGTCTCACACGTTCATCGTCATTGTGGGTGCCACCTCGGCCATCGCCGAGCATTGCGCACGCCAGTGGCTCCAGCAGAGGCCTGTCCGGCTGCTTTTGATGGGGCGCAACCAGGAGCGGACCGATTCCATCGCCACTGACCTGCGCATTCGCAGCCCATTGTCTCGTATCGAAACCATGGTGGGTGACTTTGAATCGGCGGCGTCCATCACCAGTCTGGTAAAGGCAGCCACGGCGCAGGAAGTACCTGACATGGTTTTGATTGCCCACGGGGCGCTGCCGGATCAGCAGGCTTGCCAGCAGGACCTGACGCAGGCGCAGGCGGCGATTCGGGTGAATGCCATCTCTCCCGTACTGTTCGCAGAGGCCTTTGTGGACGGGATGGAGCGCGCCGGCAAAGGCACGCTGGGCATCATCGGCTCTGTGGCCGGTGATCGCGGGCGGAAATCCAACTACGTGTATGGCGCTGCCAAAGGGCTTGTAGAGCGTTATGCCGAGGGCCTGCAGCACCGCCTTGCGGCAACGGGTGTGAAAGTCGTTTTAATCAAACCGGGCCCCACGGATACGCCCATGACAGCCCAGCTGAAATCCATGGGCACGCCGTTGGCAGACCCTGCTGCGGTGGCCCGCGCCATCGTGCGTGGCATGGCGCGCGGTCGGCCTGTGGTCTACGCACCGGCAAAGTGGGCACTGGTCATGTTGCTCCTGCGCCATCTCCCACGCTTTGTCTTTCACCGGCTCAATATCTGACTGACCGGGGTTCAACCGCCGTACACAAGGCTATGCACTGATTTCTCAGTGTCGCCGCCCAGACCTGGGGCACACACAGGTCATGCACGGTGGTTGGCGTCTGAGAGACTCAGGATGAGGTTGGTACGTTGCCAGCAGCCAGGATATTTCTAAGCGTCTGGCTTGGGTTACTGCCCACATTGGTATCGACGGCATTCTTCAAGCGGTCAGGGGAGAGACTACCTCCCGGAGTATTTGCCCCTCCCGGAACATTCCCCGTCGACAGCAGTTGCCCAGGAGGAGCGCCTCCAGGTTGTTGGGTACCTGGGTTATTGTTAGGCGGACTCTCCAGTCGCCGCAGCTGATTACTGAGTTCGCCGACCGTAATTCTGCGTGGCTCCGAAAAGCCGCTACCGGAAATGTCGGCACCAAAGCCTGCCCGGGTAATGGTCTGCCTATTGCCTTGGCTGTCGGTCAAGCTCATCCCCTGACCGAAGAGAAAGGTTCCGCTGGCTTTCTGACCATCCGTCTCGACATTGCTGATACCCCCGCGAATTCCGATGGTTGCCGTGTTCGTGCGCACCAAGGTTTCCGACTTCTTGCTGATGAAACCACCCACCACGCGCAGCAGGCCCTTGGTCATGTCGATCAGCAGGTTGCCATCTTTGGTCTGCCTGTTGAACCGGTACTCGGCAATCACAATCTCGGAGTTAGGACCGAGGGTCAAGGCCGACTGGTCCGAGAACAACACGTGCAAGCTCTGCTTCGGCCCCGTGGTGAGCTTTTGCCCGCTTGCACTCTCGATATAAATCGGTGTACTGGTGGAGGTGGTTGGTGTGCCCTGTGTGACGGTGGTGAGCACCGCCGTCTGGCGGGTGGCAGGGTTGGCGGGCGCCTGCCCCATGGCCGTGGGCAGGGCAGCACCAGTCAGCGCGGCGGCAAGCCACCAGTCTTTGTTAATCGGCGGGCTCATCGTGTACTCCTCAGAAGCTGCGAATCACGGTGCCGGAAAGCATCGTATTCTGGTAACGGTAATTGGGCAGGTTGGCCTGGTTGCGGCTGTGTTCTGCAGCAAGCACCAGGGACCACAGGGGCGCCAGCGACACCGTGTTGTTGACGCCTATACGCCACTCATTGTCCTTGCGTGTCTCTGTTGGGCTCACGCCCGGGTTGGGCACGCTGTACGAGCGCTCCAGTGCGCCGATCCAGAAGGCCGTGGTCCAGTACTCGCCCTTGGACAGCGGACTGGCGTAGCTGGTGGAGTAGGTCACACGGATTTCATTCGAATCGGAATCGTGGATATTGCGCTCGGCCCGGTTGCGGCGCATGGCGTACTCCCCGATGATCAGCTGGCCTGCGCCCAGATCCTGGCTCACGCGTGCGACAAACCCGTACAGGTGGCCATTCTGCTGATCTGCATTGGCAATATCCGCGCGGTTGGCAAACTCGCGGCGCTGGTCGTCCAGCGTGAACTGGTAAAGCGTTTTCTCCTGGGGTTGCCAGTTCAAATCCAGTCCATACCCTTGATTCGTCAGGTATTGCCGCCCCTGGGTCACCAGATTGGCCAGGAGGATATACGGACGCAAGGTCAAGCCCGGCGCCTGGGTTGGCAGGGGCTTGAATTGCAGGCCCGTGTTCAGGTCCAGCATCTGCAAGTCATACGGTTTGCTCACACCCGCCACCGGGTCACCGGAAGAGGAGCTGTAGTCCACCACATAGGCACCGAAACTCGAAACAATGGCGGCCGAGTTCTGGCTCTCCAGGTCATAGAAGTGGTTCAGCCGCACACCCACAGCGAGATCTTGATCGGCAGAAGGTTTGTCGGCATTTGCCACTGCAACCAGGGCACCCGCGGACAGCACCTGGGCATCGTCGGTCTGGTAGGTGGGGTTGGTCTGGTGGCGCACGCCCAGCGTCAGCGCACCGCTGAACTGATTGCGCTTGTTGCGTTTGAGGGTATCGGCCAGCAGTGACTCTGCCAGGCTGCGGTTGCTGCCTTGCAACCGCGCATCGGCTACCGCGTCGCGCAACATGCTCTCGGCCATGGCGTAGGAACCCATGCGGTAATAAAGAACACCAACGTCAACGCGCACTTCGGGGGGGGCCTGCGGGTCCAGCAGCAGCCGTTCCAGCGCGGCCACGCCACCTTCGTAATTCCCTGCTTGCACAAGCAACTGGGCGTATTTGGACCAGCCCGTCAAATCCTGCGGTTGCTGGAAGACCTGGCGAAAGGCTTCGTCCGTCTGGCGCTCCAACGCCTCTGCAGTGTTGCTTTGGGCCGTGGCACTGACGCAGGCCAGAAGCCCCAGGGCTCCAACCAGGACCCGCAAGGGCATATTACGTTCAGGTGAATGCGGCATATTTACGACCCCCTATCAGTGCTCATGTGTTTGCAACTCTTGACAGTTTACCGGGAAAACAAATCAAAACCACCACCTGCAACCCTCCTCCGGCAGAGGGGTTAGACCGGCATCGCCGAAGGCAGGTTCTGCAAGAGCAAACGCTGTACGTTGCCACCCATGATGGCGCGAACATCGGCTTCGCTGAAACCGGCTTGCAGCAGGGCATTGGTGAGCTGGGGCAGGCCGGTCACGTCAAACGGTGTTTGTGTTGCGCCATTGAAGTCCGAACCAAGCGCCACGTGCGCCACACCGACCTTGTCCACCGCATAACGAATGGCTTTGACGATGCTGGGCATGTCGGGCGTGCAGACCGCGCCGTCCCAGTAGCCAATGCCCACCACGCCGCCGGTAGCTGCGATGCGGCGCAGGTGGTCATCAGTCAGGTTACGCGGACCGGGACAGGTTCCGGCCACACCAGTGTGCGATACCAGCACCGGGCGCGTGGCCATGGCCAACACATCTTCAATGACAGGCTTGGAGGCGTGGGCCAAGTCAATCAGCATGCCCTTGGATTCGAGCCGGGTCACCACTTCGCGACCGAAGGGCGTCAGACCGCCTTTTTTCACACCATGGGCCGAGCCACCCACCTCGTTGTCAAAAAAGTGCGTGAGGCCGGTGATACGAAAGCCTGCGTCGTACAAACGATCTACATTTTCCAGCTTGCCCTCCAGTGGGTGCAGGCCTTCGGTGGCCAGCACGGCGGCCATGCGGGTCGGGTCTTGGGTCCAGGCCTGCACAAAGGCCTCCATGTCCTGGCGGCTTTGCACAAACACCATACGCCCCTGGCTGTCAGCGGCGGTCCGTTGCAGCTTCTGCGCCTGGTAGAGCGCGCGCTCCAGCAGGCTGTTCCAGGTGGCCACGGGCCAGCGCTGGGCCATGACCAGCATGGTGATGCTGTCGGTATCGCCGCTGTTGCTGTCGTAGTTCATGCCCTTGGGCGTTTTGGTCACCGTGGCAAAGACCTGCAGGCCCATATGCCCTTCGAGCTGGCGTGGCAGGTCGGAGTGGCCGCGGGTGTAGCGCTGCAGCAAGTCGCGGTTCCACAGCAGCGCGTCGTCGTGCAGATCGGCCACGAACAGGGTTTTGTGCAGTACGTCGCCGCGCTCACCCGCCGTGTAGGGGCCGGGCTGCAGTACGCGGTTCATCTGTCCATCCACATAGGCAGGTACGTTGAAAAACACTGCCAGCCCCACCACGACCAGCACAGCCGCGCCGGTCAGCCATTTCTTACCACGTGTCATGTCACTCCAGTCTGTGTAATGCGGCCAGATTGATCAGCGCGGACAACACCTCGGACTTGAAGCCCACGCGTTTTTCGCCCTCTTTGTAACCGCTCAGAATCAGGGACTGCAGGTATTCCGTGCAGTCCTTGTGGCCCCAGAATTTTTCGATGGACAGGGCAATGCGGATATGGTGCTCCGCGATGATGGCCATTTCGTTGTCGATGCGGGCCTGCAGCGGCCGCTCATGCAGGGGCATGGGGCGCGTGGGCAGGTCCTCTTCTTCCCAGCTCAAGGAGGGGAAGCCGGTTTCTTGGAATTTGGAATCTTTTGGATCGGGCACTATGAATTCGGGCAGGACGCAGGTTTCGCGCCAATATGCCTATTTTGGCAGGGCCGACAGCACGTCCGCCAACAATTTACATTCATCGTAGGGGCCATGGATCCAGCCCATGCGCACCACCACTGCGTCTTTGGAAGGTACCACCGCCACCACCTGGCCCCAATGCCCGCCCATGGCGACCATGTCTTCGGGCACCCCGGGGTAGGCCTTGCAGTCGCCCGCCTGGCGGTTGCCGTAGAGCCAGCTCATGGCGCCGTAGCCCCGGCCATCGCCCCCTGCCGTGGCGGGGGTACTGGCGCGTTTCAGCCAGCCCGGCGGCAGCACCTGCTTGCCATCCCACTGGCCGTCCTGCAATACCAGTTGGCCCAGCCGCGCCCAGTCACTCACACTGGCCCACATATAGGAGGAGCCAACCCAGGTGCCGCTGGCATCGGTTTCCAGGGTGGCGGAGCGGGCGCCAATGGGGTCAAACAGCGCCGTGCGCGGGTATTTCCAGTAGGTTTCGTCTTTGTCGAAGCGGCCCCGGTCCACAGCGGCCAGCAAATTGGCCGTGGCGCTCAGGTAGCGCCAGCGCGTGCCGGGCGCGGCTTCCGCCGGATGGGCCGCCGCCCAGGCCGCGGTGTCATTCGCACCCCACAACATCTGTGGCACGGAGCCCCAGGGGTTGTAGTCTTCGGTACTCTTGAGCCCGTCACGCATGTAAAGCAGGTCTGACACCTTAATGTCTTTGCGGCCATCCTTGCGCCAGTCTTCCACCCAGGCTGGCGCACGGCCTGCGGGGAAGGCGTCGACCACAGGCCCGTCCAGCGGCAGCCCGGCCTCAGCCGCCAGCTTGTGGGTCAGCATGCCGGTGATGGTCTTGGTCATGGACCAGCCGTGCAGCGGTGTGCCCGGGGCCAGACCGGGTGCATCGCGCAGCAACAGCAGGCGGCCGTGTTGCACCACGGCCAGGCCGCGTGCATTCGCACCATTCGGGTCACCGGCGCCGACAAAGGCGGCTTCTGCCACCTGCTGCAGTTTTCCCACATCTACACCCGGGCCCCACTGGTCTGCTGGCACCGCCACATCACCGGCCGGCCAGGGCCGGTTAGGGTCTATGCCGGGTTGGTACGCACGGGCCTGCGGATCGGATTCGGCGCCCACCACACAACCGCGGTCGCGCAAAAGCGCGGCACGGCGCGTCACCAGACCGGCAAAACGGGCCGTGACGGTGTGGTTGGGTTCGTCGATGGAAATGCGGATGGCCTGGAGCACCGGGCTGGCGGGCAAGACCTCTTCGGCCATCAGGTTGGCCAGCGGGCGCCCGGCCACAAAGGCAGCAGAGCAAATGCCCTTGGCCGCCATGCCCGCTGCATTTTGCGGAATGCCAAAGTAAAACAAGCCGCCTACGACCAATGCGGGCAAGCCAAGGACCACGCCCCCGGCTACCACCGCCACACGTTTGAAGCCCCGTATCTGCGCCATGCTTGCCTCCGGTTTTTATTGGAAACCATGGTAACCGGTACACCAGCAGGGTCACGGTGTGCGGGCACAATGGGCCCATGTCTTATCTGCCACCTTTCACCGCCCCCATGCGTTTCACCGATCCGGCCGCTGCGCTGGCCCAGGTGGCGCATATTTACGACACCGGCATTGCCCACCTGCGCGAAGCCATGCAGCGCTTTGTCGCAGGCGACGACAGCTTCGCCCATGTGCGTGCCTGTTACCCGCTGGTGCGCATCCACACCGACACGGTGTCGCGCAAGCCAGGCTCCGAGAGCGCGCGACTGAGTTTCGGCTTTGTCGCCGGACCCGGACGCTTTGAGACCACCCTCACACGCCCCGACCTGTACCGCGGTTACTACCTGGAACAGTTCAAGCTGCTGCTGCAAAACCACGGCGTTGAGCTGGAGGTGGGCACCAGCAGCCAGCCGATTCCCGTGCACTTCTCGTTTGCCGAACACGACCACGTGGAAGGCACGATGAACGCCGAGCGCCGCATGCGCATGCGCGATGTGTTTGACCTGCCGGACCTAGCCGCCATGGACGACGGCATTGCCAACGGCACCTACGAGCCCAAGCCGGGCGAGCCGCAACCCCTGTCGCTGTTCACCGCGCCACGCGTGGACTATTCGCTGCACCGCCTGCGCCACTACACCGGCACCGGGCCGGAGCACTTCCAGAACTTTGTGCTGTTCACCAACTACCAGTTCTACATCGACGAGTTCATCGCCCTGGGCCGCGCCGCCATGGCCGACCCCAACAGCGGATACGTCGCCTTTGTGGAACCCGGCAACATGGTGACGCGGCGCGTGGGCTTACCTGCGCAAGCGGTCGACGCACTGGGCGTGGCGCCACCGCGCCTGCCGCAAATGCCGGGCTACCACCTGGTGCGCGACGACAACGCGGGCATCACCATGGTCAACATCGGCGTGGGCCCGGCCAACGCCAAAAACATCACCGACCACATTGCCGTGCTGCGCCCACACGCCTGGATCATGCTGGGCCACTGCGCTGGCCTGCGCAACAGCCAGCAACTGGGCGACTACGTGCTGGCCCACGGTTATGTGCGCGAAGACCATGTGCTGGACGAAGAACTGCCGCTGTGGGTGCCCATCCCTGCACTGGCTGAAATCCAGGTGGCACTGGAGCAGGCCGTGGCCGACGTGACCCAGGTCAAGGGCGCGGCGCTCAAAAGCATCATGCGCACCGGCACCGTGGCCAGCACCGACAACCGCAACTGGGAGCTGCTGCCCGACAACCAGCCCCAGCGCCGCTTCAGCCAGAGCCGCGCGGTGGCGCTGGACATGGAAAGCGCCACCATTGCGGCCAATGGTTTCCGCTTTCGTGTGCCCTACGGCACCCTGCTGTGTGTGAGCGACAAGCCGCTGCACGGCGAAATCAAGCTGCCCGGCATGGCCAACCATTTTTACCGTGAGCGGGTGGACCAGCATTTGCGCATCGGCATGCGGGCTATAGAGCTGCTGCGGGCGCAGGGCGTGGACCAGTTGCACAGCCGCAAGCTGCGCAGCTTTGCCGAGGTGGCCTTCCAATAAAGCCAGAGAAGGCAGGCAAAACCCAGCTATCTTCTTTAAGTCCTCAAGCCTGTGCCCCAAAAGGCCGATCACCGCTTGTATGCCCAAGCACCTCACCGCCCTGGATGCCAAACAGCACCCGCTGATTGAGGCACAGATCCGCCTGGTGGAGCGCATTGCTTACGGCATGGCGCGCCGCCTGCCGGTCAGCGTGGACCGGGCCGATCTGGTCCAGGACGGTTTGCTGGGACTGTCCGAAGCCATCCTGCGCTGGACCCACCAGACCAATGGGGCGCACTTCGAGAACTACATGGCGCTGCGCGCACACGGCGCCATGCTGGACGGATTGCGCACGCTGGACCACGGCAGCCGCAAGGTGCGCCGGGACATGCGCCGTATCGAGCTGGCCATCCAGCACCTGGAACACCAGCACGGCCGGGCGCCGCGTGAGCAGGAGGTCGCCCAACTGCTCGACATGCCGCTGCGGGAATACCAAAGCACCCTGCAGGAGGCCCATGGCTACCTGCTGATTTCGCTGGACGATATTGGTGGTGACAACGCTGAGGCCTATCTGGACCAGTGCATTGCAGAAAATGCAGACCCGCTGGTCGTGCTGGAGCGCTCGGCCCTGCGCCAGGCACTGGCCATGGCCATCACCCGGCTGCCCGCGCAAAAGCAGGAGCTGCTGACGCTGTATTACGAGAAGGGCCTCAAGATGCACGAAATCGGCAAGGCCCTGCGCCTGACCGAAGCCCGCATCTCGCAGCTGCACACCCAGACCATCGCGCAATTGCGCGCAGTCATCGTCGAAGGCACCATGGCCACCCTGCTCAAGCCGCGCAGCAAGCGGCGCGAAGCAACTTTGGCGACCTGATCAGGCCTTGCGCGGCTTGACGCGGGAAGCCGCCAGCTTGGCGTTGGTGCGCGCCACTTCCACATCGGCATCAAACGCCAGCGCCACACCCATGCGGCGCTTGGTGAAGCTCTCCGGCTTGCCAAACAGGCGGATGTCGGTGTTGGGCACCTGCAGGGCGTCGGCCACGCCGTCAAACACGATGCCGTGGGCCTCCACACCGCCATAGATCACGGCGCTGGCGCCCGGGCTCTTAAGTGCGGTGTTGACCGGCAGGCCCAGGATGGCACGCGCGTGCAGCTCAAACTCGTTTTGCCACTGGGTGATCATGGTCACCATGCCGGTGTCGTGCGGGCGGGGGCTCACTTCGCTGAACCAGACGTCCTCACCCTTCACAAACAGCTCCACGCCAAACAGGCCCATGCCCGCAGGCTTGCCGTCCAGCCCCTGGCCCAGGTTGTCGGTCACGGTCTTGGCGATGTGCTGTGCCCGCTCCAGCGCCTTGGGGTGCATGGGGTGCGGCTGCCAGCTCTCCACATAGTCACCGCTGACCTGCACATGGCCAACCGGATCGCAGAACTGGGTCTGGATACTGCCGTCCGCACCGCGGGCGCGCACGGTCAGCAAGGTGATCTCGTAGTCGAAATCGATAAATCCTTCGACGATGATGCGGCCATGGCTCACCCGGCCACCGGCCATGGCGTAGTCCCAGGCTTTTTGCACGTCGGCCGGGCCGTCGATCTTGCTTTGGCCCTTGCCCGAGCTGCTCATCACCGGTTTGACGATACAGGGGTAACCAATGCCCGCGTCGATAGCGGCTTGCAGCTCGGCCAGCGAGTCGCAAAACTTGTACGGGCTGGTAGCCAGGCCCAGCGTTTCAGCGGCCAGGCGGCGGATACCCTCACGGTCCATCGTCAGGCGCGCGGCGCGGGCCGTGGGCACGACCTTCACAACGCCCGCCGCTTCCAGTTCCTGCAACATGGGCGTGGCAATGGCTTCGATCTCGGGCACCACCCAGTCGGGCTTTTCCTTTTCGATCAGCGCCTTGAGCTGTGCCGGATCACTCATGGTGATGGTGCGCGCGTGATGGGCAACTTGCTGGCCGGGCGCGTTCTCGTAGCGGTCCACCGCAATCGTTTCCACACCCAGGCGCTGCAGCGCAATCAAGACTTCCTTGCCCAGTTCGCCGCTGCCCAGCAGCATGACTTTGGTGGCTTGGGGGGTGTTGGGGGTGCCGAAGGTGGTCATGGGAAGGGTGTCCTGCAATGGAGGGGTAAAAGGAAGCGGCAAGTTTAATTCGTGCCGCTGCGCGACAATGGCGCCATGTCTAGCACCCCCCACCCCGCCCCGCTTCTGCAGGTCCAGAACCTCTCCAAACGCTACGGCAATACGGAGGTCGTCAAAGACCTGTCCTTTGACATTGCGCCCGGTGAATGCCTGGGCGTGATTGGCCCCAACGGGGCCGGTAAAACCACCACCATCCGTATGTGCCTGGGGCTCACTGCCCCGGATGGCGGCGCCATCCATGCCAACACCCTGCAGATGCCGCGCGATGCGCTGGCCATCAAGGCTCGCTGGGGTGTGGTGAGCCAGATGGACACACTGGACCCGGACTTCAGTTGCGCCGAAAACCTGCTGGTTTACGGCCGTTACTTCGGCATGAAAGATGCGCAGATCAAGGCGCGCATTCCCTCACTGCTGGAGTTTGCCTCCCTGTCGCACAAGGCCGATGCCCGGCCCGGTGAACTCTCGGGTGGCATGAAACGCCGCCTCTCACTGGCCCGCGCTTTGGTCAACGACCCGCAGCTGTTGCTGCTGGACGAGCCCACCACTGGGCTGGACCCGCAGGCGCGCCACCTGATGTGGGAGCGCCTGCAACTGCTGTTGCAACAGGGCAAGTCCATCCTGCTGACCACCCACTTCATGGACGAGGCCGAACGCCTGTGCTCCCGCCTGCTGGTGCTGGACCACGGAAAGAAAATTGCCGAGGGCAAGCCGCGTGACCTGATCGCCGAACACCTGGAACCCGATGTGGTCGAGGTGTACGGCGTAGGCGCCCTGGCGCTGGTGGACAGCCCGCTGCGCGCCCGTGCCTCACGCGTGGAAGTCAGCGGTGAGACGGTATTTTTCTACACCGCCAACGCGGGCGTGCTGCTGCAGGCGCTGGGCGCCCACCCGCAGTTGCGCACCCTGCACCGCCCCGCCAACCTTGAAGACCTGTTCCTCAAACTCACCGGACGCCAGATCCGCGAAGAAGGATAGACCGCTATGAATTCAATAGCTGATCACGCGCAATCCACGGGGGCTACAGGCCAAAAACCCTCTTCCATCTGGCGCGCACCCCGACTTTCCATGCGCTTCTGGCCGGTGTTTCTGCGCAACCTGCTGGTCTGGCGCAAGCTGGCCATTCCCAGCCTGGTGGGCAATATCGCCGAGCCGCTGATGTGGCTGGTGGCCTTTGGTTACGGCATGGGCGCGCTGGTGGGCCAGGTGCAGGTGGATGGCACGGCCGTGCCCTACATCCTGTTTCTGGCCAGCGGCTCGATCTGCATGAGCGCCATGCAGGCGGCGTCGTTCGAGGCGCTGTACTCAGCCTTCTCGCGCATGCACGTGCAAAAGACCTGGGACGGCATCATGAACGCACCCGTGGGCCTGGACGACATCGTGCTGGCGGAGATGTTGTGGGCGGCTTTCAAGTCGCTGTTCACGGTGACCGCCATCCTGGGCGTGATGTTGGCACTGCAGATCAGCCATTCGCCAAAGCTGCTGGTGGCCTGGCCCATCCTGCTGGGTGTGGGTATCACCTTCAGTTGCATGGCGCTGGTGTTCAACGCGCTGGCCAAGGGCTACGACTTTTTCACCTACTACTTCACGCTGTTCCTCACGCCCATGATGTTTTTGAGCGGCGTGTTTTTCCCGCTGGAGCAACTGCCCCCGGTGGTGCGCGTGGTGGCCGACTGGCTGCCGCTGTCCAATGCCGTGGCACTGGTGCGCCCGCTGTTCATGGACCAGTGGCCCACGGATGTGCTGCGCCATGCGCTGGTGCTGGTGGTTTATACGGTGGTGTCGTTCTGGGTGGCGCTGGCCCTCACGCGCAAGCGCTTCCGGCTGTGACGTTCCATTTTTTATAATTCCGCGGGATGAGCACGCCATCGATCCTGCTGCCGCCGGAACTGATCGCCCTGATTGCGGGTGGCATTTCGACCATCGTCAGTTCTGCAGATGCAGCCCTGCGCCCCAGCATCATGCGTGCCGTGGGCAGCACCATCACCCCTGATGGCCGCACGGTGACCGTGTATCTGGCCCGTCGGCAGTCGCGCCAATTGCTGCAGGACCTCGCCGCGACCGGACGCATTGCCGTCGTGTTCAGCCAGCCCTACAGCCACCGCACCCTGCAGCTCAAGGCAGACAGCGTGCGGACCCGCCCGATGGAAGACGCCGACCAGGCGACGCTTGCCCAATATTTGCAGGGCATGGAACAGGAAGTTACCCGCGTCGGGTTCAACCCCAGCTTCACACACGCCATGCTGGCTTATGCCCAGGCGGACGTCGTCTCCGTGAGTTTTGAACCCACCGAGGCGTTTGACCAGACCCCGGGACCACGCGCTGGTGAGCGTTTGGGGGCGATACCCGAGGCTGACATCCCATGAGTGGTTTGACACTTGGCGCAGTGCGCGCCTCGCTCCAGGGAGCCATTCCTACCGTGATGGCAACCTGTTCCAGCGACGGGGTGCCCAATGTGGCCTATATCTCGCAGGCCTTTTATGTGGACGAGCGGCATCTGGCGCTCTCGTTCCAGTTTCTGAACAAGACGCGCCAGAACATTCTGGCCAACCCGCACGCCAGCTTGCTGGTGCTGCACCCTGTCACGGCGCAGTTCCACCGCATCAACATCCGTTATCTGCGCACGGAAACCCAAGGCCCGCTGTATGAAAGCATGAAGGCCCAGCTGGCGGGCATTGCCTCACACACCGGCATGGCCAGTGTCTTTCACCTGCGCGGGTCTGACATTTACGAAGTGCAAAACATTGATGCCATGGACTGCGACACCCTGCCAGAACCGGCACCGCAGTTCAATATGCTGAGCGCCGTGCGGCGTTCCAGCGAACGGCTGGCGCGCTGCAGTTCACTGGACGAACTGCTCAATGCCACGCTGATCTCGCTGACGGACTTCGTGGGCGTGCGCCACGCCATGGTGCTGATGCTGGACCCGGTGACACAACGCCTGTACACCGTCGCCAGCTGTGGCTACGCCTGCTCGGGCATTGGCTCCGAGATTGACATGGGGGACGGCGTCATCGGTGTGGCCGCGCGCGAGCGCACGCCGGTCAGCATCATGCACATGACCAATGCCTACCAGTACAGCTCGGCCATACGCAGCAGCCTGCAAGCCAGCAGCCCCGGCCTGGCGCTGGAGGCCGACATTCCCTGGCCAGGTCTCAGCGCCCCGCACAGCCAGTTGGCCGTGCCCATCCAGTCGGCGGGCAGGTTGCTGGGAGTCTTGTTCGTCGAGAGCCAGAACGATATGGAATTCGGTTTTGAAACCGAAGACGTGCTGGTGGCCGTGGCGGGGCATCTGGGCGCGGGCATTGATCTGATGCAGGACGATCCGGATGCGATCGATGTCTCGCCCTTGAGTGGAGCTCCATCGGTCTCTGGAGGGCAGCCGCTGCAGATACGCCACTTCAACGCCAACGGCAGCGTTTTCATCGACGGCGACTACCTGATCAAAGGTGTCGCCGGGGCCATTTTCTGGAAACTGGTGCGCGATTTCACCGCACACGGGCGCACAGAGTTCACCAACCGCGAATTGCGCCTGGACCCGGACCTGGGCCTGCCCGATGTCACCGACAACCTGGAAGCCCGGCTGGTGCTGCTGCAGCGCCGGTTAAACGAACATGCCACGCCCATCCGCATCGAGAAGACCGGGCGCGGGCGCTTCAGGCTGAATGTTCAGCGCCCGCTGGAGCTGCTCGAAGCCACCTGATCCGATTCACGCCCAGGCATCGCGGCTGGCCACTGCCATGAAAAACATCAGCACGGCGCCCAGCAACACGGCGATCGATGCAATGCCCAGGACAGGCTCCAGCCGATCCACGGGAACCAACCCGCCGTACAGAAGAAACAGGCCTACACACATACCCAGCACACCCACCTGGTGTGCGATCAGCTGCAGTTTTGCCAACAGCGGCATGGATGCATCCAGCCAGAGCTTGTGCATCACGCCATAGAGAAACGACGTCACAAATCCCAGCAGCAGCACATGCGCATGGGTCACATGCTGTGCGTGGTTTTGCGAAGCCGCCATGTAAATGCCCAAAACCATGCCGGCGATGGCGTAGGCCAGTGCCCAGAGCAGGTACTTTCTGTCAGTTTTCATCGATATTCCTTGGTAAAAAAACGAATTTCTCGGTTCAAACCTGAACCAGACCGGGTGCCGGCGCGATACCCAGGCCTCGGGTCAGCTTGGCCCACTCGGGCACAGTCAAATGGGGTTGAACAACCTCCAGCGCCGCGGCGAACGCGGTAGCGGGGGCATGCGCCTGCATGTCGGACAACATGGCCACCCGCTCGGCAGGGTTCATGTAGGGCACCATCCAGCGCAGGATGAACATCATGTCGGCCGGCAGAATGGAGGCCACCAGTTTGTTGTGGATTTCAACCAGCTCCGCATCGGTATACCGTGCCCACAATACGGCGTTGAGGACTGTTTCTTCCACATGCATGTGCTGAAAGTTCTCAGCCACGAATAGCGCCAGATCGCGGTACAGCGCCAGCACCGCGGGGGCCGCGCCCCGGGTGTCCGGCGAGGACCAGAGCGCGGCCACGGCACTTTTGATGTCGTCAATGTGCCGCTGGTGGTCCTGGTGCTCATGGTCGATTACTTCGCTGCCGCCAGGCGCACGGGCTTCCACCGCTGCGTGGACAAAGCGGTTTTCATGGGCAATGTGCAAGGCACAAAAGTCCAGCAGCTCCAGCACCCGGCCTGTGACAGTGGCCAAGTCTGCGGTGTCCGTTGGGTCCATGCGGCCGACCGCCACCAGCGTGTCGGCCATCAGCGCGCGCAGCGCCTTATGGATGCCGGTGTACATATCCACGCGCGCGGTGCGCTGGGCCACTGCGACTGCATGGTGTTCCTGAGTATTGTTTTTCATGGTGAGACTTCTTTTTCGGGCAAATTGCGCCCTGTACAAGCGACGGCCAGAAGCGCCCCATGCGCCATTGACCGTGGAAAGAAGTCTAAAAATCCGGCCCGTTTTTCGTTGTTAAATATTGCTTAAGAGTTTCTTAAAAAATCCTTAAATAGACAGTTTGATATTCTTCCGAGCATTCCCGGCCTCCTTGTTTGAAATTGCCATGTCCCTCGCCCGCATCGCATCCGTCCTGTTGCTGTTCTGCACACAAGCGGTGCTCGCAGCGGAACCAGCACCATTGCGCTGGTGCTATGAGGACATTGCCGCAAAACCCTGGACTCTGCCCAACGAAAACGGCCTAAACGCCCTGCTGCTCAAACGCGTGGAAAAAATGCTGGGTGAGCGTTTTGTCTATGTCGCACGCCCCTGGAAACGCTGCCTGGAGGAAATGCGCCGCGGCGATTTTGACGGCATTTTTGCCGCAGCAGACTCGGAGGAACGGCGCACCTTCGGAGTGTTCCCCACCCTGCCCAACGGCGAAGCCGACCCGACCCGGGCGCTGCATGAAGATGTATTCCAAGTCTTCCTGCGCAAGGACGGTGCAGCCTCTTGGGACGGCAAACTGCTCCAGGTCCCCAGCAACGGCGTGCTGGTGCAGCGTGGTTATGTGATTGGCGGAGTGTTGCGCGAGCGCGGATTCGACGTGCGCGAAGTGACCAATTCCGCAGCGGATGGGCTGCGCCAGCTCGCCGCCGGCATGTTTGACGTGGCTGTCCTCCAGGGGCTGGAGTCCGACGTCTTGCTGAGATCACACACCACGTGGTCGGCAAAAGTCACCAAGGCCCCGATGCCTTACGCCACCCGGCCCATGTACCTGTTTGTAGGCACCGCCGTCTATGAACGCGACCCCAAACGCATAGAAACGATCTGGGCTTCCATCGCCGCCATCCGCAAAACACCCGCTTACCGCACCCAGGAGACCAAAGCCCTGCGCCAGTTGACGCAACTGAAGGCGCACGACTAAACGCGTTGGCTCAGGCCGTTGGCGCGGCCCGGATCATGTCGGCAGCCTTCTCGGCAATCATGATGGTCGGGGCATTGGTGTTGCCACTGACCACCCGCGGCATGATGGAGGCATCCACCACCCGCAGGCCCTGGATGCCATGCACGCGCAGTTCGTGGTCCACCACATCCAGATCCCCTTTGCCCATGCGGCAGGTACCCACCGGGTGGTACACCGTGTCGGCATGGTCGCGGATGAACTGCTCGATCTGAAAGTCACCGACCGCCTGGGCGGAAGCCGCGATCTCCTTGCCACCCTGGCTGGCCAGCGCCGGTTGTTGCAGCAGATGGCGCATGATCTTGAAGCCACGCACCAGCCGCTCCACATCGTCGCGGGCGCCCAGGAAGTTGGGATCAATCAGCGGCGCGGCGAACGGGTCTTTGCTGGCCAGTTGCACGCTGCCCCGGCTCACCGGTCGCAGCAGGCACACATGGCAGGAGTAGCCATGGCCCAGCACTGTGGTGCGGCCGTGGTCCACCAGCTTGGCAATGGCAAAGTGCAACTGCAGATCCGGCGTGCGCTCCTGCGGCTGGCTTTTGATGAAGCCACCCGCCTCGGCAAAGTTGGTGGTCAGCAAACCCGTGCGTTTGCCACGCCATTCAAAAATGCCCTTGATCACATTGGCGATGCCCGTCAGCGAAATCCCAAACGTCTGTTTCAGATGCGGCGCGTTCACCACCTGCACGATGTCAATATGGTCATGCAGATTCTGGCCGACACCGGGCAAGTCGTGCAGCGGTGCAATGCCTTTTTCCAGCAGGTGTTTGTGGGGGCCGATGCCCGAGAGCATGAGAATTTGCGGCGACTGCAATGCTCCCGCACATAGCAACACTTCCTTGTTGGCGCGCAACTGCATCGTCTGGCCGTCCTGCACAAACTCCACACCCACGGCACGTTTGCGCTCCAGTAGGATGCGTGTGGTGTGCGCGCCGGTGAACACGCGCAGGTTGGGTCGGTCCAGGTTCGACGTGAGGTAGCCCTTGGCCGCGCTGAAGCGTTCGCCGTTCTTGTGCGTGACCTGGTAAACGCCCACACCTTCCTGGTCAGCGCCATTGAAGTCGGGGTTGTGCTTGAAACCTGCTTGCCGGCCGGCCTCTATAAACACCGGCCCCAAGTCGTTCGGGCTGGTGAGGTCCTGCACATGCAGCGGGCCGCCGCGGCCATGGAACACATCCGCGCCGCGCGCATTGTCTTCGGCCTTTTTGAAATACGGCAGCACCTCGTCATACGACCAGCCGGGGTTGCCCTCGGCCGCCCAATGGTCGTAGTCCTCGCGCTGGCCGCGGATGTAGATCATCGCGTTGATGGAGCTGGAACCGCCCAGCACCTTGCCGCGTGGCTGGTAGCCGCGCCGCCCGTTCAGGCCGGGCTGCACCGCGGTCTCAAATTTCCAGTTGGCATCGCCGTTTTTGGCAATCACCGCCAGGCCAGCGGGGCAGTGGATAAAAACACTTTTGTCCGCAGGGCCGGCTTCGAGCAGCGCCACCGTGGTGTCCGGGTCTTCGCTCAGGCGCGCCGCCAGAACGCAACCTGCCGAGCCGCCGCCAACAATGATGTAGTCAAACATGGAAAGGTCTCCTCCTGAAGGGTGGCGAACCTTAGCCCAGGGACATGGGCATTGCCAAGCCCGGTTTACCCGGATGACGGGGTTTTCAAATTAAATTGCACACAATTTAATTGTTCGATATAATTCAGCCATGCTTCGCAAAGTCACTACCCCTACTGCCGATCCCGCGCTGTTGCTGGACAACCAGTTGTGCTTTGCCCTGTATTCCGCTTCCCTGGCCATGACCAAGCTGTACAAGCCGTTGCTGGAAACGCTGGCGCTGACCTACCCGCAGTACCTCGTCATGCTGGTGCTGTGGGAGCGCGATGGCCTCACCGTCTCCAGCCTGGGCGAACGCCTGACCCTGGACTCCGGCACCCTGACCCCCTTGCTCAAACGCCTGGAACAGGCCGGCCTGCTGTCGCGCCAGCGCTCCGCCGAAGACGAGCGCCAGGTGCTGGTGTCTCTGACGCCTGAAGGCCGCAAGCTCAAAACCAAAGCCGCCGCCATTCCCGGCTGCGTGGTCGAGGCAGCCGCCTGCCCCATTCCCGAATTGATGGCGTTGACGCGCCAGGTGCAGACCCTGCGCCAGCGTCTGACTGCGCCGCCCACTCCTCTCATCGCTTCTTAACCCGCTTCAACCTGAAGCTTTTAACTCCCAAGGAAAACACCATGGCCCAGCTCGAAAAAGTTCTCTACACCGCCCGCGCCCACACCACCGGCGGCCGTGACGGCGCCTCCAAGACTGATGACGGCCGTCTGGACGTCACCCTGTCTTCCCCCGGCACCTCCGGCACCGGCACCAACCCCGAACAACTGTTCGCCGCGGGTTACTCTGCCTGCTTCATCGGTGCGATGAAGGCCGTTGCCGGCAAGATGAAAGTCACGCTGCCCGCAGACCTGTCCATCGACGCCGAAGTCGACCTGGGCCCGATCCCGAACGCCTACGGCATCGCCGCACGCCTCAATATCAGCCTGCCCGGCATGGACCGCGCAGCCGCCCAGAGCCTGGTCGACGCAGCACACCAAGTGTGCCCCTACTCCAACGCCACCCGCGGCAACATTGACGTGACCATCACCCTGGTCTAAGCGTCCCGACTCTGTCGCCCAGGCGGCCAGGTTCCCTTGTGGGGCCTGGCCGTTTCCTTTATGGTGGTGTCTATGCACACCTCCGACTTTCAGGTCCGCAAAGACCAGCTCGCCACCACCCGATTCCAGACCCACACAGCCGCACCTTTGGGCGAAGGCCAGATCCGCGTAGCCATTGACCGCTTCGCGCTGACGTCCAACAACATCACCTACGCCGCGTTTGGTGATGCGATGAACTACTGGCGCTTCTTCCCCGTCACGGGCGAAGACGGCGCAGAAGACCCGGCCTGGGGCCGCATACCGGTCTGGGGCTTCGGCACCGTGCGTGAATCCACCCATGCCGGCGTGGCAGTGGGTGAGCGCCTTTACGGTTACTTCCCCATGTCCACCGCAGTGGTGCTGACACCCGGCAAGGTGACGCCGCTGTCGTTCATGGACAACGCGCCGCATCGCGCTGAACTGCACGCGGTCTACAACCAGTACACCCGTACCGGCACCGACCCCTTCTACAGCGCCGACACCGAAGACCTGCAGGCGCTGTTGCGCCCGCTGTACATCACCTCGTGGCTGATTGACGATTTCCTGGCCGACAACGCCTGGTTTGGTGCGGCATCGCGGCCCGGCCAGCGCGCCGTGTTGCTGCTCTCCAGCGCATCCAGCAAAACCGCCTACGGCACGGCCTTCCGGATGGCCCAACGCGAGGGCGTGGAAGTGGTTGGCCTCACCTCGCCAGGCAATGTGGCCTTTTGCGAAGGCCTGGGGTGTTACGACCGCGTGCTGACCTACGCGCAACTGGAACAGGTGGCGGCAGACGCACCCTGCATTTATGTGGACTTTGCCGGCAACGCCGCGTTTCGCAAGGCCGTGCACACCCATTGCCAAAATCTGGCTTTCAGCAGCTCGATTGGCGGCACCCACGTGGCGGCACTGGGTGGCGGGCGCGACCTGCCCGGCCCCAAACCCACGCTGTTTTTCGCGCCGGCGCAGATCAAGAAACGCAGCGCCGAGTGGACCCCACAGGGGCTGAACGAACGTCTGGTGCAGTCCTGGCACGGCTTTGTGCGCACCGTGGCAGACCCCCACCGCCCCTGGCTCACCGTACAGCACCACCAGGGTGCCGACGCCGTGCAGGCCGCCTACGCCCGCGTGCTGGAAGGCACGGGCGACGCGCAGCTGGGCCACATCCTGTCGCTATAGGGCCATGCTGAACAAACACCTCCGTTCACCCTGAGCCTGTCGAAGCCCCTCGACGGGCTCAGGGTGAACGGATCGCTGCTGCAAATTTGACGTCAGCCGGCTGCGGCATGATGCAGGGCTAACACCCCGAGAGAGACACGATGCGACTGGCCCTGCTGTCCGATATCCACGGCAATCTTCAGGCGCTCGAAGCCTGCCTGGCCCATGCGCGCGCGCAGCATGCGCAGCGTTTTGCCGTGCTTGGCGATCTGGTGGGTTATGGCGCCGCCCCTTCCGCCGTGGTGGACCGCATCCGGCTGCTCACCGAAGAAGGCGCCCTGGTGCTGCAGGGCAACCACGATGCCATGGCCGTGGACCCGCCCGCCGAGGTCAAGACCGTGGGCGACAGCACCGCCCTGTGGACCCATGAGCAGCTCAGCGACGACCAACTGGCCTGGCTACAGGCCCTGCCGCTCACGCTGCAGTTGGATACGGTGCTGCTGGTGCACGCCAGTGCCAACGACCCCGAACTCTGGCGCTACGTCTACGACCAGCGCGCCGCCACCGCCAGCCTGGATGCAGCCACCGACGGCTGGCCCGGTGTGCGCTATGTGTTTGGCGGGCACGTGCATGAGCAAAACCTGTACTACCGCGGCGCCGACACCGGGCTCATGAAATTCACACCCCTGCCCGGTGTGCCCATACCGGTGCCCAGACACCGGCAGTGGCTGGGCACCATAGGCTCGGTCGGTCAGCCGCGCGACGGCAAACCGCTGTCCATGTACGCGCTGCTGGACACCGAGCGCAGCCAGCTCACCTTCCACCGCGTGCCCTACGACCACCAGGCCGCCGCCACCGCCATCCGCGCGGCCGGCCTGCCCGAGTTTTTTGCCGAACGGCTGGAGCGCGGACGATGAAACTGCTGGAGCCTGGCGCCGTCCTTGATGGCTTCACCATCGAAGAGTGCATCCACTCAGGGGGCATGGCGCACATCTACCGCGTGCGTTACGCCCAGGATCGCCCCGGCCCGGGTTTTGCCATGGCCATGAAGATTCCACGTATGACAGCGGGCGATGGTGCCGAGAACATCGTGAGCTTCGAGATCGAGTGCCAGATCATGCAGGTGCTCACCGGTAGCCATGTGCCGCGTTTTGTCGCCGCCGGGGACCTAGTGCATGTGCCCTACCTGGTCATGGAGTACGTCACCGGCCACACGCTGCAGCACTGGCTGGACGCGGAAGAACGCCCCAACGTGGACGAGGTGGCCCGCCTGGGCACAGCCATGGCCCATGCCGCCCACGCGCTGCACCAGCAAAACACCGTCCACTTGGACCTCAAACCCGCCAACGTGTTGTTCCGCCCCGATGGCAGCGCGGTGCTGCTGGACTTTGGCCTGTCCTGCCACGCGCATTACCCCGACCTGCTGGCCGAGCAATTGCGCAAGGCCGTGGGCTCGCCCGCCTGGATCGCACCCGAGCAGGTGGTGGGTGTGCGCGGCGACCCGCGCAGCGACATCTTTGCCATCGGTGTGATGCTCTACGAGTTGTGCACGGGCGAGCTTCCGTTTGGCACACCGCAAACCACCGGCGGCCTGCGCCAGCGCCTGTGGATGGACCCGCCGCCGCCACGCAAGCTGCGCCCTGAGGTGCCGGAGTGGCTGCAGGAAGTGGTGTTGCGCTGCCTGGAACCGGAAGCGCGCAAACGTTATCCGTCTGCCGCACATCTGGCGTTTGACCTGAGCAACCCGGAGCAGGTGCAGATCACCGCGCGCGGGCGCAACATCCAGGGTACCGGCTTTGGCACGCACTTCAAGCGCTGGATCAAGGCCGCGGGCATGCATTACCAGCCCAGCCCGCTGCCGGCCCAGCAAATCGACGAAGTGCCCATCGTCATGGTGGCCGTGCCGCACAAGGACGTGACCGATTCCACGCTGTACTCGCTGCGCCAGGCCGTGGCGCGTGCGCTCGGCAACCGCCCCGGTGCGCGGCTGGCCTGCGTGACGGTGATTTCCTCCAGCCTGGGCAGCAGCACCGATGCAGAGAGCAGCGAAACTACTGTCCACCGGCGCTACCTCACGGCCCTGCGCCAGTGGGTGCAGCCGCTGGAACAGCCGGGCCACCAGATCTCCTGCCACGTGCTGGAGTCGGGCGACGTGGCCCAGGCCCTGCTGGACTACGCCACCGGCAACCAGGTCAGCGTGATCGTGATGGGCGCCGCCACGCATGGCCTCAAAACCCAGCGTTTTATCGCCACGGTGCCGATCAAGGTGGCGATGGACGCCCCCTGCACGGTGATCCTGGTCAAGCAGGTGCTGCCGTTTGAGCTGCTCGGCGAGAAGCCCCAACGGAGCAATGACGGATATTCAGACTCGGATTCGGACACGCCAGCAAGCAATGGGCTCTACGGCGACGACTTGGGTCCGCTAGGCTAGTCGTACGACCCGGCAGCGCATTTGGCGCACCGACGACAATCGGTGCATGCCCCACGCTTTTGAAACACTGACCCCCGACCTGGTACTGGACGCGCTGGAGGGCGTGGGCCTGCGCGGTGATGGACGGCTGACCGCACTGTCCTCCTACGAGAACCGGGTCTACCAGGTGCAGCTCGAAGACGGCACGGCGGTGGTCGCCAAGTTCTACCGGCCCGAGCGCTGGAGCGACGCGCAGATCCAGGAAGAACACGACTTTGCGGCCGAGCTGATGGCCGAGGACATTCCGGTCATCGGGCCGCTGGTGCTACAAGGGCAACTCGCCGCCGGGCCGCCCCAAGGCGAGTTGGCCCCCTCGGGGGGCAGCGACCCGCGCAGCGGCGGAGCGTGGGGGCCACGCACTCTGCACCACTTTGGCGGCTTTGCTTTCAGCGTGAGCCCACGCCGTGGCGGGCGCCCGCCCGAGCTGGACGACGGCGAGGTGCTGGAGTGGATTGGCCGCTTTCTCGCTCGCATCCACGCCGTGGGTGCCAAGCGCCCGTTTGTGCACCGCCCCGCGCTGGACGTGCAGACCTTTGCCATCGAACCCATGCAGTGGCTGCTGACCCACAACATGGTGCCGCTGGATGTGCAAAGTGCCTGGACCAAAGCCTGCCAGGACGCTATTGATTTAATAGCTGGTCGCGCAGACATGGCGGGGGCTACAGGCCAAAACAAGTCCAATGCCAGCGGTATACGCCAGTTGCGCCTGCATGGCGACTGCCACCCCGGCAACATCCTCTGGACGCCCACCGACGCCGCGGCCGCCGCAGGCCCGGGACCGCACTTTGTCGACCTGGACGACGCACGCACCGGCCCCGCCGTGCAGGACCTGTGGATGCTGCTCAGCGGTGACCGCCAGCAGCGCACCCGCCAATTGGGCATGCTGGTGGACGGCTACGAACAGTTCCGCGAATTTGACCGCACCGAACTGGCGTTGATTGAACCGCTGCGCACGCTGCGCCTGATCCACTACAGCGCCTGGCTCGCACGGCGCTGGAGCGACCCGACCTTTCCGGCCAACTTCCCGTGGTTTGGCTCCAGCGACTACTGGCAGGGCCAGGTGCTGATGCTGGAAGAGCAGATGGAAGCGATGCAAGAAGACCCGCTGGTGGTCTGAGCGGCAAGACCAGCGTCTGCGCCAAAGCGCCGTGCGTGGACGCCACGTGCCGGGTGTCGCCCCGTACCGTATTCCATGGCGCAGACCATCCAAATTGCTACTGAATATATAGCTGATTGCGCAACCCCAGAAAGGGCTACAGGCCTTTTTTACTCATAAAACTGCGTTGCACAAAGCCCAGCAACGCAACCAGCACCACAACCGCCAGCAGATACTGCACAGGCTGGTTTTCGGCAAAATCGAGCGCGTCTGTCACGAGGGTGTAGCCCGCCGCAACCACCAGCAGCGCAACCGTACGCAGCGCCCAGCTCTGCGCCTGGTACCAGGCCGCGGGCACCCGTTGCAACAACAGCTGCCCCAACAGCCCGCTGAGCAGACCCAGCGCGGCACCCACCATCACGTCACCGGGCCAGTGCGCCCCCACGGCAATGCGTGACAGACCCGCACCGGCGGCCAACAGCAACAACCAAGCATGGCGCCACCGGCGTGCCACAGGCAGTGCAAAGTAGATGCCACTGGCCACGGCAAAAGCGGTGAGCGTGTGCCCCGAAGGCATGGACACGTTGTGCAGCAGCTCGCCAACGATGCGCATCTGCGCGTTGTCCACCTCGGCCGCAGGGCGCGGGCTCTCAATGAAGAACTTGCCGGTGCGCGCAAACACGATAGCAAACGGCGCAGCACACAACCAGGCCCACAACAGGCGCGGCGCCAGCACCAGCAGCGGTGCCGTCACGCCCAGAATGCCCCAGGCATTGCCCAGCAATGACAAACCGGTCCACACCGGCGCAGCAACCGGGGCACACCAGCGGTTGATCGCCAGGAACAGCCCGGGCTCGGTCCAGTGCAGCCACAGCGGCGCCGACACCCCAAAAATCACCAGCGGCAGCCACCAGACCCAACGGGGCACGGTGGGCGTTGCAGGGACAGCGGACACGGGTTGCGATGTAGACATGGGAGACAGAAGTTCAGGGGGCGGTTTTCAGGCGCGGTTGCGGATCACCCGACCAGCCCTGACACGCATAAAACCAGAAACGGGACAGCGGCCGTCCCAGACGCACGACGTCCTGAGTGTCCAACAAGGTGCAGCTGGCAAAACCGTGGGGCGCCAGCGGTACGTCGTAGCTCATCTGCGACCAGTCCACCAACAGGGTGTTACCGCCCTGCGGCAGGTCGCCGGCCCACCAGTCGAACTGGTCGTAACGGTCTTCCAGCACATGCACCGGCAGTGGCCGCGCATACCAGCCCAGGCGGCTGGCCAGCGTCCAGTTTTGTACCGCCACACTGGTCAACTGGTGTTCTTGCGCCAGCACACGGGCACGCTGCCCGGCCTGCTGCCAGCCATGCAGGTCGGCAAACGGATTGGGGGCGTCACCAGCCTGCATCTGCGCAGCAGGCAGCAGTGGTACACCGCCACTGGCCATCAGGCCCATGAAGCCTGCGCACAGCAGCGCCTGCACGGCCACCAGCAGACCCACCCAGATGCGCCCGCGCCGTTGCACGACCTGGGCCAGCGCCACGCCGGCAAACGGGGCCAGGGCCACCCAAGCCGGCGCCGTCCAGTGCGGCAGACTGGAGCCACCGCCCGCCAGGGTCGCCAGCACAACAAACGGAATGGCAAACCACAATCCCAGTGTGCGCAACGCCCGAGCCGTACGCCGCACACCGGATGCGCCCCATAGCAGCAATGGCCCGAACACCAACACTTGCAACAGCAAAAAGCGCAGCACATGAACGAACTGCCAGGTGCTGCCAGCGCCATGCTGCGCCTGGTAGGTGAAAGAGATCCACTGGTTCTGCGCGTTCCACACCAGTACCGGCAGCACCAGCAGCAGCGCCACACCCACGGCAACCCAGGGCCACGGGTTGCGCAGCAGGCGCACGCCGTGGGCGCCGAGCAGGCAGGCGGCCACCGCGAGTGCCGCAAAAATGGCGGTGTACTTGGACAAGCCCGCCAGCCCCAGCAGCAGGCCCAGCAGGAGCCAGGGCCCGGGGCGCTGCACGGTGTTGGCATCCATCAACGCCAGGGTTTGCAACATCAGCGCCGCGGTGAAGAACATCAGCAAACTGTCGGGCAACAGCCCAACGCCCAGCACATGCAGCAAGGGGGCCAGCGCCAGCGCCAGCACGGCCCAGAACCCGGCAGACTCCCCATGCAAGCGCACGGCAATGCGGTGCACCAGCAAGGCGGTGCCCAGCCACAACAGCTCGGGAATCAGGCGCAACACCGCAGTAGGTGCGTCCAGTGCCACCAGCGGCCACTGCAGCCAGCCCACCAGCGGCGGATGGTCGAAATAACTCAGCGCGAGGTGCGTGGCATACAGCGCGTAGTGCGCCTCGTCCACCGACAGCCCGCTACTGGCACCCAGCGCGACATGCAGCAGACACACCAGCGCCAGCAACCAACGCAGGTTCCAGGGGGCAGAAAAAAGGGCGGGAGGCAGGCGCACAGGTCGGCAACTAGGCAAAAGGACAGGCCCGCAGTCTAAACTGCAGAGCTATCTCCCCTACCCAAACAAGGAACCCCATGCCCACTTACCACGTTGAAATGTTTGAAGGCCGCACGCCGGAGCAGAAAAAGAAGCTGGTGGAGGAAGTCACCCGGGTCACGGTGGAAGTGCTGGGCTGCTCACCCGAGGCCGTGGACATTGTGATTGCCGAGGTGAAAAAGGAAAACTGGGCCACCGGCGGCAAGTTGTGGAACGAGCCGCGGCCATAAAGTAAAAGTAGCAAGCACGAACCGATTTCGCATAAGCTGCGCGGCCCGCCCCGGAGTAAACTGTTTCCATGTGCCAACTCCTGGGTATGAACAGCCATTTGCCGGCCAGCCTGACGCTGAGCTTTACCGGCTTTTCGCAGCGCGGCGGTTGCACCGACCACCACGCAGACGGCTGGGGCATCGCATTCTTCGAGAGTGAGGGAGACCTGCCCGGCAAGGCCGCCCGGCATTTTGTCGACAAGGAAAGCGCATCCACCTCGCCCATTGCGAAGATGCTCAAGTCCTACCCCATCAAGAGCCACAACGTGGTGGCCCACGTGCGCAAGGCCACGGTGGGCGCGGTCACGCTGGAAAACTGCCATCCATTCACACGCGAACTGTGGGGCCGCTACTGGGTGTTTGCCCACAACGGTGATCTCAAGGAATTCAACCCACCGCTGCACGGCAGCTTCAAACCGGTTGGCACCACCGACAGCGAACTGGCATTTTGCTGGCTGCTGCAGGAGCTCAACAAATCACACGCCTCCGTGCCCAGTGTCGAAGAACTAACCAGCACCCTGGCCGAACTGGTGCCCAAAATCGCACGGCACGGCACCTTCAATTTTTTGCTGAGCAATGGCCAGGCCCTGTGGGCACACGCCAGCACCAAGCTGTGTTACGTGGTGCGCCAGCACCCCTTCAGCCATGTACAACTCAAGGACGAAGATGTGACGGTGGACCTGTCCGAACTCAACGGCCCGGAAGACCGGCTGGTGATCGTGGTGACCGAGCCGCTCACCACCAACGAAAACTGGGTGGCCATGGAAGCCGGTGAACTGCAGGCGTTTGTCGACGGCCGCCCCTTGAGCCGCGCGGTCTGCAAAACCACGCTGATTGCGGCCGCGGCAGCGGCCGCCGCCCTGCGCGAAGCAGAAGAGGCTGCGAAAGCCGCAGCCCGGGCGGTACCGGCTGCGGCTTGAGGCTTCAAGGGGCCACTGGCCCGTCAGCCCTCAGGGTTTGCAGCCGTACTGGCCTTTTTTCACATTCTCAAAGTAGCTCAGGTCGCCGCGGCAAACCGGTTTGTCCGCAGGAAATGCCGTGCCGGCTTTGGCTGCACAAGTGAAAGTGCCGGTCTTGGTATTGAGCTTGCCAGAGAGTTTCCAGCCTGTGCCGCAAACGTCTGCGGGCTTCAAGGCCGTAGGCTTGGCGGACAACGCCGGGCCCGTCACGGTGATGTCCACCGCACGCTCCTGGCCACCGCAGTTGGGGTGGTTTTGCACATTGCGCCCGCCGAGCGTCACATGGTACGTGCCCGGTTTGTCATAGGTGTGGGTAAGCACCAGGGGGACCGGGTTATTCACGTCGCTGACGCCATCTTTGCCACTGCCATCACCAAACCCGACCACAAAGCCACAGTAGTTGGCGTTGAGCACATCGATGTTGGCGCTGATGGTGACTGGGTCACCCACCTTGGCAGTCATGGGATTGGCCGTGATCGCCCCCAGGACCTGCGCTTGTGCCGACGCGACCAGGATGCCTGCACCGAGCAGCGCACCCACTTTGAATTTGATTTGCATGACTTGTCTCCTTGCGTAAAGCGCCACTGCCTGACATGGCAGCACCGCTGCCCGCCTATTGTGCGCGTTCAGCGTGCCAAAGCAAGCACTGCCGCTTCCAGCGCATCCACAAACATCGCAGGCACATCAAAGCCGGTCTGGTCATGGATTTCCTGGAAACAGGTCGGGCTGGTGACATTGATCTCGGTGAGACTGTCGCCAATCACGTCCAGCCCCACGAGCAACAATCCGCGCGCGGCCAGGATAGGCCCCAGCGCCTCGGCAATACGCCGGTCATCCGCGCTCAGCGGCAGGGCCACGCCCTTGCCACCGGCGGCCAGGTTGCCACGCACCTCACCACCCTGCGGGATACGCGCCAGGCAGAACGGCACAGGTTTGCCCCCGATGACCAGCACACGTTTGTCACCTTCGCTGATGGCGGGCAGAAACTTCTGCACCATCAGGGTCTGGGCGCCGTCCTTGTTGAGCGTCTCGATGATGCCGCCCAGATTCAGGCCATCGTCCTTGACACGGAAGATGCCCATGCCGCCCATGCCATCCAGCGGTTTCAGGATGATGTCGCGGTGCTCTGCGTGGAAGGCACGCACAGCGTCCGGCACACGCGTAACCAGCGTAGGGCCGATGAACTGCGGGAACTCCAGAATCGCCAGTTTCTCGGGGTGGTCGCGCAGCGCACGGGGCTTGTTGAAGACCTTGGCGCCTTCGCGCTCGGCCTGCTCCAGCAGATGGGTGGCGTAGAAAAATTCACTGTCGAACGGCGGGTCCTTGCGCATGACCACGGCGCCAAAGTCCTTGACCTCCCACACCGCAGGCGCGGCCTCGGTAAACCAGACATCGGGCTGGCCCGTAAGCGTGAGGGCACGCACGCGCGCCTGCACGCTCCCACCGCGCTGCCACACCAGCTGGCGCGGCTCACACGCGAAGATGCGGTGGCCGCGGCGCTGGGCCTCGCGCATCATCGAGAACGTGGTGTCCTTGTAGATCTTGAACGACTCCAGCGGGTCGGCCACAAACAAAATGTCCAGGGGTGTTTTCATGCTTTGGATTTTCCGAAATGTTGTACCAGGAGCGCCAGTGCGCCAGCGACCACGCCCCAGAAGGCCGAACCTACGCCCGCAATGACCACGCCACTGAGTGTGACCAGAAAAGTGATGAGCGCAGCTTCGCGGTTGGTGTCGTCCTTCAGTGCCGCCGTTAAAGCACCGCCAATGGTGCCCAGCAAAGCCAGCCCCGCAATCGCGGCCACCAGCTCTTTGGGGAATGCCGTCAGCACACCGGTGATGGCAGCGCCAAACAGGCCGATCACCAGGTAGATGGCGCCACACGATACGGCCGCGGTGTAGCGGCGGTCCGGGTTGGCGTGTGCTTCGGGCCCCATGCAGATCGCTGCAGTAATAGCGCTGAGGTTGATGGCGAATGCGCCAAACGGCGCCAGCACCAGCGTGGCCAGCCCGGTGAGCGTGATGACCTTGGAGATGGGAATGCCCGCATCACCCCCTTGCGCACGGCGGTCGGCATAGCCCGCAGCCTGGATGGCCGCCACGCCCGGCAGGTTCTGCGAGGCCATGGTCACGACAAACAGCGGCAGCGACAGGCTGATGAAGGCTGCCACCGAAAACTGCGGGGCCACAAATACCGGCCATGTGATACCAAAAGCAATGTCCACCGGCTTGAAACCTGCGCCAACAGCTACGAAAACAATAGCAACCAGCAGGGTCAGCGGCACCGCGTAACGCGGCATGAAACGCTTGCCCAGCAAATACGCCAGCACCATGGTGGCGACCAGCGGCAAGGCGGTTTGCGCAGCACCAAAACCGGACAGACCAAACCGCGCCAGCACGCCGGCCAGCAGCGCCGAGGCCAGCGCCAGCGGAATGCGGTTCATCACGCGCTCAAACCAGCCGGTGGCGCCCACCAGCGTAATCAACAGCGCGCACAGGATAAAAGCGCCCACGGCGTCGGCCATGTTGAAGCCACCGGCCAGACCGGCCGAGGCCAGCACCGCTGCGCCCGGTGTGCTCCAGGCCACCATCACGGGCTTCTTGAGCCACAGCGAGGGCACCAGGGTGCACAGCCCCATGCCAATGCTCAGCGCCCACATCCACGAGGCGATGATTTCAGGGCTGGCACCAAAGGCCTGTGCGGCCTGGAAAACGATGGCAACGGAACTGGTGAAACCGACAAGCACGGCCACAAAACCGGCGGTCGCCGCCGAGAGGCTGAGGTCTTTGAAAAATTGCATGCGGGCCATTGTGACACCGCATGCATGCCCTTGATGGGCGGTGCGGTACCCGCTAAATTTCGATCTTCGAGCCCAGCTCCACCACCGAGTTGTTGGGCAAGTTCAGGAAGTCGGCCGCGCCACTGGCGTTGTGGTGCATCTGCGCAAACAGTTTTTCGCGCCAGGGCGCCATGCCGTCGCCCAGCGTGGGCACCACGGTGTCGCGCGAAAGGAAGTAGCTGGTTGTCATGGCTTCCAGCTCACAGCCCCGGCCCTTGATCTGCTGCAGTGCCTTGGGGATGTCAGGGTCGTTCTTGAAACCGTAGTGCAACACCACCTGCCAGCAGTCATGGCCCAGGGATTCGATCTGCAAGCGTTTATCCATGCCGATCCACGGGATCTCGTGGTTGCGTACGGTGACAAACAGGTTGTTGGCGTGCAGCACCTTGTTGTGTTTGAGGTTGTGCAGCAGCGCGTTCGGCACGGTGCCGACCTCAGAGGTCAGGAACACCGCGGTACCTTCCACACGAACGGGCGGCACCACAAACACGGCTTCCAGAAAACTCTTGAGGTCGATCGCGTCAGCGCGCAGCTTGGCATTGAGCAGGTGGCGGCCATCTTTCCAGGTCATCATGAGTGTGAAGATGGCACCGCCAATCATCAGCGGGAACCAGCCGCCGTCAAACAGCTTGAGCAGGTTGGATGCCCAGAAGGCAAAGTCCACCACAAAGAAGAAACCGGTCGCCGCCACGCACAGCCACAGCGGGTACTTCCAGCTGTAGCGCACGACGTAGAAGGTCAGCACCGTGGTGATCAGCATGTCGGTGCACACGGCAATACCGTAGGCACCGGCCAGGTTGCTGGACGACTTGAACATCACCACCGCCAGTGCGATGGCCACAAACAAGCCCCAGTTCACAAACGGCAGGTAGACCTGCCCGGTGTCGCGCACGCTGGTGTGTTCGATCTGCAAACGCGGCAGGTAGCCGAGCTGGATGACCTGCTTGGTCACCGAGAAAGCGCCCGAGATCAGCGCCTGCGACGCGATCACCGTGGCCATGGTGGCCAGGATGACCAGGGGGATCAGCGCCCAGTCGGGCGCCATCAGGAAGAACGGGTTTTTGACGGCTGCCGGGTTTTGCAACAGCAGCGCACCTTGGCCAAAATAATTGATCACGAGCGCCGGCATGACCACCGAAAACCAGGCCAGGCGGATCGGCTTTTTGCCGAAGTGGCCCATATCGGCATACAACGCTTCGGCCCCCGTGACGCACAAGACCACAGCGCCCAGGATGATGAAGGTGATGCCCGGGTTGTTCCACATGAAGCCCAGCGCGTAGTGCGGGCTGATGGCCCACAGGATTTCCGGGTGGTCCACGATGTGCATCGCGCCCAGCAGCGCCAGCACGGTAAACCACACCAGCGTGATGGGGCCAAAAAACTTGCCAATGCCGCTGGTGCCACGTTTCTGGACAAAAAACAGGCCAAACAGGATCAGCAGCGTGATGGGGATAACAAATTTCTTGGAGGCCGGCGTGATGACCTCCAGGCCTTCCACCGCCGACAGCACCGAGATGGCCGGGGTGATGACACCGTCACCGTAAAAAAGGCAGGTGCCAAAGATGCCCACGATCAGCAGCACGCGCCGCAACTGGGGCCGGTGTTTGACCGACATGGAGGCCAGCGCCAGCATGGCGACCAGCCCGCCCTCGCCGTTGTTGTCGGCCCGCAGCACCAGCACCACGTACTTGATGGAGACGATGACCGTCAGCGTCCAGAAGAAGATGGACAGGATGCCGTAGACATTGTCGGTGGTGAAGGGCACATGGCCGGAGCCAAAGACCTCTTTCATCGCGTACAGGACACTGGTACCGATGTCTCCGTAGACGACACCGATGGCGCCGAGGGTGAGCGCCGCGAGAGACGATTTGGATGCTGACACAAAATCACCCGGCTGCAGCCTGCCGCCGGGGTCCGTTCCATTTGGGATCGCTATTTTGCGCCCGGCCAGCCCCCTCGCCGGGCTGAAAAGGGCTATTTTTCATGCCCTTCAAAGGATGTTGCAGTGCAGCAACCCGGCCCTTGACAGGCCGCGTCGGAACCTAGCTGTACTGCTCGGCTTCGGGGTCGGTGGCTTCCAGCTCGTAGCTGGCGGCCAGCATGGCCAGGCGGCCGATCACGCCGTACATGTAGAAGCGGTTGGGCGCGCTGGCACCGGGTTTGATGCCTGGCTGAGGTAAGTGCGTACTCTCGGCAAAAGCCAGCGGAACGTAGCTGGAGCCTGGTGCGTTGAGGCTTTCGTCCACACCCCGCTCGGCATGCACGCGGTAAAAACCGCCCACCACGTAACGGTCCATCATGTAGACCACGGGCTCGGCCACGGCGTCGTTCATGCGTTCGTTGGTCAGCACACCTTCCTGGATGATCAGTTCGCAGGGGCCTTGCAGGCTGGTCTTGCCGGCCATGGTGCCGCGCAGGGTGGCCAACTCTTTGGCATCGCGCACGGTCATGATGCCCATGCCGCTGCTGCTGTTGTCGGCCTTGACGATGACAAACGGCTTTTCCTTGATGCCGTATTCCTTGTATTTCTTCTTGACCTTGGTCAGCATCGCGTCCACCCGGCTGGTCAGCGCGTCCAGACCGGCGGGGCTGCCGCAATCCACGCTCTCGCACTTGTCGAACATCGGGTTGATCAGCCAAGGGTCCACACCAATCAACTTGCCAAAACGCTTGGACACTTCTTCGTAACACTTGAAGTGGGTGCTCTTGCGCCGCGTGGCCCAGGCCGCGTGCAGGGGCGGCAGCAGGTATTGCTCGTGCAGGTCTTCCAAGATGCCTGGCACACCGGCGCTCAGGTCGGTGTTGAGCAGGATGGTGCAGGGATCAAAGTCCTTGACGCCCAAGCGCCCTTTGGTGCGCACCACAGGCTCCAGCGTGATGGACTCGCCGCCGGGCAGTTCGATCACCGTGCTTTTCTTGACGTCCGGACTGATGGAGCCAATGCGCACATTGAGTCCCGCCATGTGGAAGATGCGGCGCAACTGGGCCAGATTGCTCAGGTAGAAGGTGTTGCGCGTGTTGTTCTCAGGAACGATCAGCAGGTTGCGCGCCTCGGGGCAGATTTTCTCAATCGCCGCCATGGCCGCCTGCACCGCCAGCGGCAGCATGGATGGGGTCAGGTTGTTCCAGCCACCGGGGAACAGGTCGGTATCGACCGGCGCCAGCTTGAAGCCGGCATTGCGCACGTCGACCGCGGAATAGAAGGGCGGTGTGTGCTCCATCCACTCCAGGCGAAACCAGCGCTCGATGGCGGGCATGGAGTCCAGCACGCGCTGCTCCAACTCATTGATGGGGCCGGTAAGGGCAGTGACGAGGTGCGGGACCATACAGCGCTTTCAAATAGGGAGACCCATTTTAGGGGTCGCACCTAGATGATGATTCGCGGCCGGATTTCAAGTCCGCAGGATTCGCCCTGCAAGCAGCACTTCGCCGACGCGCGTCGTCAGACGCGCACCTCCCCGTCCCCCAGCACCACGTACTTCAGCGACGTCAGCCCCTCAATGCCCACGGGACCGCGGGCGTGGAACTTGTCGGTGCTGATGCCGATCTCCGCGCCCAAGCCAAACTCGAAACCATCGGCAAAACGCGTGCTGGTGTTGACCATCACGCTGGCTGAGTCCACCTCACGCAGGAATCGCTGCGCGTGCATGTGGTCGCGCGTGAGGATGGCGTCGGTGTGGTGGCTGCTGTACTGGTTGATGTGGGCAATGGCTTCGTCAATGCCCTCCACCACCTTGATGCTGATGATGGGCGCCAGGTACTCCTCGAACCAGTCGCTCTCTTGCGCCGGCACTAGCTTGGGCTCCAAAATTGCTCCTGGTTTGATAGCTGCTTGCGCACTACCCATGGGGGCTAGAGGCACTTTTTGCTTCAAAATGGCCAGCGCTTCGGGGTCGCAGCGCATCTCAACGCCTTTGGCGGCGTAGACCGCGCCGATCAACGGCAGGAACTCCGCCGCCGCACCGCGCGCGACCAGCAGGCCTTCGGCGGCGTTGCAGGGGCTGTATTTGTTGGTCTTGGCGTTGTCCGCCACCTTGACCGCCATGGCGATGTCGCAGGGGTCGTCCACATACACATGGCAGTTGCCGTCCAGGTGTTTGATGACCGGCACCTTGGCGTCGCGGCTGATGCGCTCGATCAGGCCCTTGCCACCGCGCGGGATGATCACATCCACATACTGCGGCATGGCAATGAGCTGCCCCACCACTTCGCGGTCGGTGGTCTGCACCAGCTGCACCGCGTCGGCGGGCAAGCCGCTTTCCACCAGCGCCTGCTGCACCAGCTTGGCCAGTGCCTTGTTGGAGTCAATCGCCTCGGAGCCGCCGCGCAGGATGCAGGCATTGCCGCTTTTGATCGACAGGCTGGCCGCCTCAATCGTCACATTCGGGCGGCTCTCGAAAATCATGCCGAACACGCCAATCGGCACCCGCATCTGCCCCACGCGGATGCCGCTGGGCTGCTGCTTCATGCCAATGATTTCGCCAATCACATCCGCCATCGCCGCCAGTTG
Source organism: Rhodoferax saidenbachensis (assembly GCF_001955715.1). Taxonomy (NCBI): domain Bacteria; kingdom Pseudomonadati; phylum Pseudomonadota; class Betaproteobacteria; order Burkholderiales; family Comamonadaceae; genus Rhodoferax; species Rhodoferax saidenbachensis. The sequence goes on from NZ_CP019239.1 coordinate 3,957,429, forward strand.
CTCGCAGCCTTGCGCACAGGTCTCCAGCACCTTGGGCGTCAATTTCAGCCGGTCCACCATGGGCGCGGACAGGCCATTGGCCATAGCCCGCTCGATGTCCTTGGCGTTGTCCACCTGCAGGGCGGCTGTGTTCTCGCGCAACAGCCGCGCCAGGGTGCGAAGCGCTACGTTTTTAGTAGCTGACTGCGCGCGCGCCATAAGGGCAGAAGCCACTTTTGCCTGTGAACCCAGGGCGTGGGTGTATTCGGTGATGTTGGTCGCATTCATGGGGGGATTTTCGCAGATTGCAACTGTTGACTTACATGTGCTTTCAGTCCGAAGGTCAAAAACTGCTCTGGTTGCGCATTCAGCTACGCTGCGACACTAATTTCTGAAGCTCTACCTTAGATGTCTCATCAAGAAGATCAAAAACTGTCTTTCCATCCATTCTTTTGTGTCTCGCATCTGCGCCAGCCGATAGCAACAACGCAGCGATTTCACGAAATGCAGTCATATTGAAGCTGCCTGCTGCCCACATCAAAGGCGTTGCGCCATCACCATCAAACTGATTGGGATTGGCCCCGCTATCCATTAGTAGCCTGACGGCATTCGTGTTTCCTTTGCCAGAGGCAATCATCAGAGCGCTCACCCCGCCATGGGTCTGGGCATTCACATTTGCGCCTTTCTCCAATAGCTTCTTAATAACAAAGCCACGTACTTCTTTTCGCCCTTGTCCTATGTCGCCCTCACCCACGGCGTACATCAATGTCGTTTGTCCAGATGCATTAATAGCTTTCGCGTCTGCTCCCACATCCAAAAGCATTGTTGTTAGACCGAAGTCACCAACTGTAGACGTCCCCTCCGATTTCAACGCAAGCAGCAGAGGGGACTCACCCCGCTTATTTTGGACGTTGACATTGGCACCGCGCTGAATGAGCGCATTCATTACATCCATGCGTCCATATTGGGTGGCAAACAGCAGTGCACTAGTGCCTTCTGAATCCAAATCGTTAACCGCGATACCGTTTTCCAGAAGAAAATCGACCATTTGAGGGTGTGTCACCCAAAACAATGCCGTCTCCCCATTTCGAGTCTTCGCTTGGACATTTGCTCCGGCAGCAATCAATTTCTTTACAAGCGGCAATGGAGCGTCCTCTTTGTTCACAGCATCCATCAATGCCGTCCAACCGTCCTTTGCCGAAATATTGACATTCACTTTTTTTGCCAAGAATGCATCCACCAACTGTGAATCTCCAAAGCGGCGGATAACCAACATCAGTGGCGTTTGACCATTGACCGGGCTTACTCCTGCAGGATCTCCGCCATTTGCCAATAAGAGTTCAATAGCTGACTTTGGCGCAGCAAAGCATGCAGAAAAGAACAGACTGACTCCGAAGGCATTTTTTTGATTGGGGTCTTCCCCTTTTTGCAGCAGCTCTCGAATTTTTTCACCATCTCCACGCAACACGGCTTCACCAAGCGTTTGTGCATTCAACGTGAACGTTATGAGCGCCGCCATGCAAAAAAATACGAATTTATTCATGTCAACTTGCCTTTGAGAGGTCTCAATATATTGCTTACGGACCTAGACGTCCGGTGTGGGCTGCAGAAGTTGCTACGCACCAATCTCAGTATTTGCCAATTAACGGCAGCACTGTAAAAGTGCTACTTTACTTACGTAGCGTTGGTAAAAGAGAGCGAAGCCAATACTCCTTACCCATCAATTAGCGCGAACGGTTTTGGAAATTCCCGGCACCCGCAGGCGCCACCGCACACAGGCCACACAGCTGCAACGCCAACCGATGCAGTGCCTGCCAGCCCGTGGTCGGCCAGTCGGGCTGTTTGAGGCCTTTGACAATGCCGTCCACCACGTGCGCGGACTGCAGCAGTTCGGCCAACTTGCTTTCCGACAAACGTGGCAGCACGCGCTCAAACAGGCGTTCGCGCGGGCCCCAGATACGGTTCTCGCGCAGGGCCATAGGCAGGGGTCGGCCTTCGGCGATGGCGTCTTTCACGCGTTTCAAGGCGCGGATGTCTTCGGCCAGTGTGTAGTGCACCAGCACCTCGGCTTCGCCTTCGGCCTGCAGGCCGTCGAGCATGCGCTGCACGCGCTGGGCTTGGCCAGCCAGTACGGCTTCGCTGAGTTTGAACACGTCGTAACGCGCGACATTGAGCACGGCGCTTTCCACCTGTTCGAACGTCAACACACCACCATTGGCTTCGGCAGGAAACAGCAGCCCGAGTTTCTGGATTTCCTGGTGCGCGGCGAGCAGGTTGCCTTCCACACGGTCGGCGAAAAACTGCAGCGTGCGCTGGCCTTGTTCACCAGGCTCCACACGCTGACCCTGCGCACCCAGGCGTTGGGCGATCCAGGTGGGCAGCGCATTACGCTCCACCGGACTCACTTCCAGCGTGACACCGTTGCCATCCAGTGCGCCGAACCAGGCGCTGGATTTGGTCATCTTGTCCAGGCGCGGCAGCAACACGATGGTGAGCAACGTGTCGTTGCCCTGCGCCGCAACGGCTAACTGCTGCAAGGCAACGCTGCCATCCTTGCCGGGCTTGCCACTGGGGATGCGGATTTCAACGATTTGTTTGTCGGCAAACAGGCTCAGACTGCCGCCTGCGGCCAGCACTTCGCTCCAGTCGAAGTGGGCACCGGCCACAGTGTGTGAGGTGCGTTCGGTGTAGCCCTGTTCGCGCGCCACGGCGCGGATGGCATCGAGCGCTTCCTGCTGCAGCAGCGGTTCGTCGCCGTGCAGCGTGTACAGGCTTTTGAGCCCGCGTTGCAGGTGGTTGGTGAGCTGGTTGGCGCCGATTTGCATGGTGCGAGTTTACAAGGCGCTCATCATTGAAGATAGGACTACGACCCCCTTCGTTCGGGCTGAGCTTGTCGAAACCCTCAACAAGGCTTGGCTCGTCAACGCTGTGTTTCGACAAGCGCAACGCGAACGGATTGCATCAGAAGAGCACCGAGGCTTCGACAGGCTCAGCCCAAACGGAGGTATGTGTCCGCGCCGCCTCAAGCCGCCAGTTCGAGTGTGCTGGCAGCCGGGGCCAATGCGGCGCACACCAGTTGCGTCGCCGCCTGGGCCGTGCGGCCGCCAAAGTCGCGCAGCGGGTTGTATTCGGTCAGCTCCATGGCGACAAAGCTCGGGTCTTGGCTGCAACCGGCCAGAACTTGCAACGCATCGGCCAGGCGGATGCCAGTTTCCACGGGTGTGCCGGTACCGGGCGCGTCCAGCGGGTCCAGGCCATCGAGGTCGAAGCTGATGCCCCAGCCCGCGGTACTGGCCTGCACACGTTGGCGCGCTTCTTCAAAACATGCGGCAAAGCCGCGCTCCAGCACCTCGGGCATGAACATCACACGCACGTTGAGTTGCGCCAACAGGTCGACTTCTGCCGGTTCGTAGCTGCGCGCGCCAATCACCACCACGTTCTGCGGTAAGAGCTTGCCCCTCCAGCCATACAGGCCGGTCATGCCTTCGGAGCCATGGCCCAGCAGTGCCGCTAGCGGCATACCGTGCGGCGCCTGGCTGTCGGAGGTGTCGGGCGTGTGCGCGTCCAGATGCGCGTCGATCCAGATCAGGCCCAGCGTGCCTTGTGGCCGCAATGTTTCGGCCACTGCGCTCCAAGTGCCTACAGCGCAGGAATGGTCGCCACCGACGACCAGTGGTTGTTGACCCAGGTGCAGCACCTTTTCCACTGCGGTGGCCAGTTCTCCGGAAAACGCTTCAATCGCGCCCAGGCGGCTGGTGGCCAGGCGTGGCTGCGCGGTGACGCTCTCGCCCCAAGTGACGGTACGGCCGGTGGCGGCCAGGCCCTGCGCGATGCCGTGTTCACGCAGCGCAGCAGCACCCCACTTGCAACCGCCATCGCTGGCGCCCTCGCCGACTTCGGCGCCAATCAGGTGCAGTACGCGGGCGTTCATGCGGCTTTGCGCAGCACAGGGCGTGCGGCGGTGGCACAACCAAACAGGTCCTTGGGGTCTTTCAGATCCGGCACCAGGTCAACCGTGCTACCGATGCCGAGCTTCTGCGCCAACTGGTGCACATAACGCAAGGCAGAGAGGTCTTCCAGCGCAAAACCAACCGAGTCAAACAGCGTGACTTGCTCTGCGTTGTCACGGCCCACTTGGGTACCCGCCAACACTTTCCACAAAGGATAGGTCTGGAAGTCCGCAGGCATTTGCTGCAGCTCGCCTTCCACGCGGGTCTGTGGCTCAAACTCCACGAACACCTTGGCACGGTCGAGGATGCTGGCCTGCAGTTCGGTCTTGCCGGGGCAGTCGCCGCCCACGGCGTTGAGGTGCATGCCGGGTTCGATCATGTCGGCGGTGAGGATGGTGGCGTTGGTCTTGTCGGCGGTGACCGTGGTCACGATGTCGGCGCTCTGTACGGCTTCGCGCGTGGAGGCGCAGCGCACGATTTTGAGCGCGCCGCTGTCGGTAAAGGGACGCAGGTTGGCGACCATCTTGTCGGTGGCTTGGCTGTCCACATCAAACACACGCAGCGTGGTGATGCCCAACTGGGTCATGAACGCAATGGCCTGGAACTCGCTTTGCGAGCCGTTGCCAATCAAGGCCATGGTCTTGCTGTTTGGGCGCGCCAGCGCCTTGGCCGCAATGGCCGATGTGGCGGCGGTGCGCAGTGCAGTGGTGATGGTCAACTCGCTGAGCAGTTCGGGGTAACCGGTGGCCACGTCGGCCAGCACACCAAAAGCCATCACGGTGGACAGGCCCTGCAGCGGGTTCTTGGGGTGGCCATTGACGTACTTGAACGCGTACAACGCGTCATCCGACACGGGCATCAGCTCGATCACGCCGTTGGTGCTGTGGTTGGCCGTGCGCGGAGATTTGTCAAAGTCTTCCCAGCGCAGAAAGTCTTCGCGAAGGGTATCGGCCATCTCGGCCATCATGCGGGCCGCGCCGTGTTGCAAAACCAGTTGCTGCATGTCCGCAACGTCGATGTAGCGTGTCATGACGCATCTCCTGAAGTATTCAGAAAATTGTAGGTTTGGGGGTACGACAGCAGCCGACGAAGCGGGTGCCGTAAAGGGCGCAAAACGCTGGCTTTGCGCGAGACAACTTCCGTTTCGGAAGTTTTGTGCAAAAGGCCGCGGTTCAGGCCCGGTCGCGGACCATCAGCGGAAAGCCCGCGAATTCCTTGACCGTTTGCAGCTCGGTGCTGGTGACCACCTTGTCGATGCCCAGGCCTACATCGTCAATCCAGGTGTTGGTGAGGTCGCGGTAGTGTGCCAGATCACGGCATGCCAAGCGCACCAGGTAGTCGTAGCGGCCGCTCACCAGGTAACAGGCAATCACCTCGGGACAGGCCACCATGGCCTGCTCAAAGCGTTGCACGGAGGCCTGGCGCTGGTCCTTGAGCGCGATCTCGGCGAACACCGAGACATGTTCGCCCAAAGCTGCGCGGTGCAGCATGGCGCGGTAGCCTTCGATCAGGCCATCTTCTTCGAGCCGGCGCACGCGGTTGAGCGTGGCGCGGGCCGACAAGTTGACCACCTCGGACAGCGCCTGCGCGCTCATGCGGCCATCGCGTTGCAGCAGCTCCAGCAGGGTTTGGTCCACACGGTCAAACTGCACGGGGCTACTGCTCCAGGCTTTTCACGGCAGCCAGGCGGCGCAACAACTGCTGCACGATGTCGGTCTGCATGTCGCGGTACAGCAAGCTTTCTTCGGCCTCTTTGGCCAGCACTGCAGATTCGTTGAAGCTGATGTCACGCTGTTGCACGATTTCAGTGGGGGCGATCAACTCGCGCCCCAGGGGGGTACGCAGGCGAAAGCGCACCCGTGTGCGCAACTGGAACTCGCGCACCTGGCCCGAGGCGTTCACACCCACCACGGTCTTCTCGCGCAGCTCCTGCAGGATGTCCAGAATCACATCGGGCGCGGGTTGCCCTGCTGCTGCAGGCGCCACAGGGCGCACCATGCCACCCAGGTAACGTGCCATATCGGTGGCCACACCACCACCGTTCTCCGGCGTGACAGCAATGGTCTGGAATACAAACGTTTGTTTGCTGCGCAACTGGAAGCCGCAGCCCGGCAGCAGGCTGGCAACCAGGACTAGTGTGAGCAGACTGCGGCGCTGCATGTCAGATCACCACGTTGACCAGACGGCCGGGGACCACGACGACCTTCTTGGCCGGTGCACCTGCCGCAAATTGCACAAAGGTGTCGCAGGCCAGGGCCAGCTTCTCAATAGCCGCCTTGTCCGCGCCCGACGGCACCAGCACCGAGCCACGCAGCTTGCCGTTGATCTGCAGCACCAGTTCGATCTCGTCCTGCTGCAAAGCGGAATCATCCACCTGTGGCCAGGGCGCGTCGAGAATATCGCCCAACGCGCCCGCATAGCCCAGCTCGGCCCAGAGGGCGTGCGCAAGGTGCGGCGTAGCCGGGTACAGGCAGCGCAACAGGATGCCGAAGCCTTCGATCACCGCAACCTGACCGTCTGCCGAGTCCAGCGCCTTGAAGTCTTCCAGCGCGTTGATCATCTTCATGGCGCCAGAGACCACGGTGTTGTACTGCATGCGCTGGTAGTCGTAATCCACCTGCTTGAGCACGGTGTGCATTTCCAGACGCAGGGCCTTGGCTTCCTTGCTGAATTCAACATCTTTCAGTCCTGTAGCCCCCGCAGTGCTTGCGCGAGCAGCTCCTGAATCCATAGCAGATAACTTGTAGCCGAAGTTCCACACGCGGCGCAGGAAACGGTAGCTACCTTCCACTGCGGCGTCGTTCCACTCCAGCGTGGCCTCGGGCGGTGCGGTGAACATGGTGTAAAGGCGCGCAGTGTCGGCGCCGTACTTGGCGATCAGCGCCTGCGGGTCGACACCGTTGTTCTTGGACTTGGACATGGTGCCCACGCCCTCGTAGTCAATGGGTGTGCCCACGAGCAAATCGCCCACCGCATTGATGAGCTTGGCGCCAACGATCTTGCCGGCCGCGTCAAACACATGTTCCACGTCGTGCGGCCAAAAGTACTCCTTGCCACCCTTGTCGGTGCGGCGCGAGTAGATGTGGTTCAGCACCATGCCCTGCGTGAGCAATTTGGTGAAAGGTTCGTCCACCTTCACAAGCCCCAGGTCGCGCATGACCTTGGTCCAGAAACGTGCGTACAGCAAGTGCAGGATGGCGTGTTCGATACCGCCGATGTACTGGTCCATGCCACTGCCACCGGTGGCCAGGTTCTGATCGCGCATCCAGTAGTCGGTGCCACCCGCCACCATCGCATCGGTGTTGTGCGGGTCGCAGTAGCGCATGAAGTACCAGGACGAATCCACAAAGGTGTCCATGGTGTCGGTTTCGCGCCGTGCCGCCTTGCCGCAAATAGGGCAGACCACACCGGCGTGGAAACCTTCGTGTTTGTGCAGCGGGTTGCCGGAGCCATCGGGAATGCAATCCATCGGCAGCACTACCGGCAGGTCTTTTTCCGGCACCGGCACCGCGCCGTGTTCATCACAATGGATGATGGGAATCGGCGTGCCCCAGTAACGCTGGCGGCTCACGCCCCAGTCGCGCAGGCGCCAGGTGGTTTTCTTCTCGCCCAGCCCCAGGGCGGCCAATGCCTTGGCCACCGCGTTGACCGCTTCCTTGTACGACAGGCCGCTGAACACATCAGAGTTGACGGTCACACCGCGTTGCTTGTCGCCATACCAGTCCTGCCACTGCGCGTGGTCGTAGGTCAAGCCGTCTACATGCACCACATCGTGGATAGGCAGGTTGTATTTCTTGGCAAACGCGAAGTCGCGCTCGTCGTGTGCAGGCACGCCCATCACGGCGCCATCGCCGTAACCCATGAGCACATAGTTGCCAACCCAGACGTCGATGGCGCGGCCGGTCAGCGGATGTGTGACCTGCAGGCCCGTGGGCATGCCCAGTTTTTCCTTGACGGCCAGTTCGGCCTCGGTGGTACCACCGGCCTTGCACTCCTCAATGAAGGCGGCCAGCTTGGCATTGGACTGGGCAGCGTGCACCGCCAACGGATGCTCCGGCGCCACAGCACAGAAGGTCACGCCCATGATGGTGTCGGCACGTGTGGTGAACACGTACATGCGGCCCGACGCGCCTGCGGGTGCGTCTACCGATGACCCGATCAACGCACCGGTATCGTCCTTGATGTCGTGGGTAAACGCAAAACGCACGCCTTCGCTCTTGCCAATCCAGTTTTCCTGCATCAGCTTCACGCGCTCGGGCCAACCTGGCAGGCCGTCTTGCACCTGGCCCAACAGCTCTTGCGCGTAGTCGGTGATCTTCAGGTAGTAGCCGGGGATCTCGCGCTTCTCTACCGTGGCACCGGTGCGCCAGCCCTTGCCGTCGATGACCTGCTCGTTGGCCAGCACGGTCTGGTCCACCGGGTCCCAGTTGACGATCTGGGTCTTGCGGTAGGCAATGCCCTTTTCCAGCATTTTGAGGAACAGCCACTGGTTCCACTTGTAATACTGCGGGTCACACGTTGCCACTTCACGTGACCAGTCAATCGCCAGGCCCATGGCCTGCATCTGGCTCTTCATGTAGGCGATGTTTTCGTAGGTCCACTTGGCAGGTGGCACGCCGTTTTTCAGTGCCGCATTTTCAGCCGGCAGGCCAAACGCATCCCAGCCCATGGGCATCAACACGTTGTAGCCGTTCATGCGCAGGTAACGCGTGAGCATGTCGTTGATCGTGTAGTTGCGCACATGGCCCATGTGGAGTTTGCCGCTGGGGTAAGGCAGCATGGAGCAGGCGTAGAACTTCTTCTTGGACGCGTCTTCGATCACACGGTAGGCATCGCGGCCATTCCACAAAGGCTGCGCCCAATGCGCATGGGCGGCTTTTTCAACGTCGAGGTGCTGGTATTTGTCTTGCATGGGGAACGGGGCAGCGCAGGGGCCGCCAGAAGAAAGGCTTGTTGTTGCCGATTTTAGGCGCTGTACGGCTCAGTTCGGCGCAGGCGCAAGCGGTGTTGGTGTTTCGGTCACAAAGCCGATGCGGTTGAGACCGGCCTTCTGGACTACGCCCATCACCTCGGCCACCCGTCCATAGGGCACCGTGGTGTCGGCGCGCAGTTGGACTTCGGTATCGGGGTTTTGCTGCGCGGATTGCTTCAGGCGGGCTTCCAGTGCATCGCCCACCAGCGGCTTGTCATCCACAAACACCTGGCCCGACTTGTCCACCGTCAGGCTGACGAACTTGGGCGCATCCATGTTGCTGGCGCCTTCTGCCTTGGGCAGATCGACCTTGAGCGCGCTGACCATCAGGGGTGCCGTGATGATGAAGATGACGACCAGCACCAACATCACGTCCACCAGCGGCGTCATGTTGATCTCGCTCATGGGCTGTGGGCCCTGGGTGCGTTCAAGACGGCCGAAAGTCATGTGGCCCCCACGCTCCACCCACGCACGGCCTGCAGGCCGTGCTGGGCGTATTGCCACAACGTGAGCGCATCTGCGACAGCAGATGCGTGAGCGGGTCGCTGCCCCCCGAGGGGGCTAACTCGCCTTGGGGCGGCCCGGCGGCGAGTTGCTGCGTTCATGGCTTGGTCTGGCTCAACAGGAGTTCACGCAAATCCAGCGCAAACCCCTCCAGATCGGCTTCAATCCGGCCAATGAAACGGCCCAGGATGTTGTAGCCCAGCACCGCGGGTATGGCCACTGCCAGTCCGGCGGCCGTCATGATCAAGGCCTCACCCACAGGGCCGGACACCTGATCAATGCTGATCTGGCCAGTACCGGCAATGCCGATCAGCGCATGGTAGATGCCCCATACCGTGCCCAGTAAACCGACAAAAGGCGCGGTGGAGCCCACCGTGGCCAGCAAGACCTGGCCGGACTGCAGCTTGCGCAATACGCCGTGCAGGGCATCCCGCAATACGCGGGTCAGCTGTTGGGATCGGTCGCCCGCAGCGCCCAGTGTTCCGGTCTGCTGCACCTGGGTGGCTTGCACCAGGGGCAGCACCAGCGCTTCGCGGTCAAACGCCGGCAAGGTGCGCAAGGCGTCGTCCATCGCAGGCGCCTGCCAGAAGGCGGCTGTGCTGCGGGCGACATCCGTATGGGCACGCTGTAGCAACCACGACTTCCACAGGATCACGACCCAGCTGCACACCGACATGCACAGCAACACCACCGCCACCGCGCTGCTCACGGCATCACCCTTGAACAGCAGGCCCATCACAGTCATTTCAGGCCGAGCACGTCAAACATGTCGAACAAGCCGGACTTTTGCGTCGCCAGAAAACGCACGGCGCGCAGGCTGCCCTGGGCGTAGGTGGCCCGGCTGGAGGACTTGTGGGAAATCTCGATGCGTTCACCGGTGCCGGCAAACAGCACCGTGTGGTCACCCACGATGTCCCCCCCGCGGATAGTGGCAAAACCAATGGAAGACGGATCGCGCTCACCGGTCACACCTTCACGGGCGTACACCGCGCAGTCCTTCAAATCGCGGCCCAGCGCCCCGGCAATCACCTCGCCCATCTTGAGTGCCGTGCCCGAAGGCGCATCGACCTTATGGCGGTGGTGTGCCTCGACGATTTCAATGTCGTAACCCGTGGCCAGCGCCTTGGCAGCCATTTCGAGCAGCTTGAGCGTGACGTTCACGCCCACACTCATGTTGGGCGCCATCATGATCGGAATGTCGCGCGCGATGGCAGCGATTTCTGCCTTTTGCGCCTCGGCAAAACCGGTGGTGCCAATGACCGCGGCTACACCCAGTTCGCGGCACACGTACAAGTGTGCCAAGGTGCCCTCGGGCCGTGTAAAGTCAATCACCACCTGGCTGGACTGCAGGCCTTCGCGGATATCGGAAGTGATCAGCACCCCCGTGGGGTGGCCCGCAAATGCACCGGCGTCTGTGCCCACGGCCGGGCTGGCGGCAACGTCCAGCGCCCCCGTAAGCACACAATCGCCGGCCGCCTGAACGGCCTCAATCAACATATGGCCCATGCGGCCGGAAGCGCCAGCAATGGCAATTTTGTGGGTCATGTTCCCTGTCCTGTACGCAGTCGTGGGGAGCCCTAACGGGTAGCGGGCTCGAGGGGCGGGTAATTGGCGGGGGTCGCTGGCACCACGGGTGCCGGAGTCGGCTGTGTGGCTGCCGGGAATTTTTCCAGGCTACCGGCTGGCGCTTGCAGCGCAGGCAAAGGGCCGGGATTGGCCTGGGACTTCAGGGTTGCCGCGAATTCGGATTCGCTGGGCAGCTCATCTGCCTCGATGCGTTCCAGCACATCGTCCTTGAAGAACACAGTCACTTTGCGCGACTGGGGCTCCGCCCCCTGGCGGCGCAGAGTAAACACATAGTCCCAACGCTCAGCGTGGAACACGCTGGTGAGCAGCGGGGTGCCCAATACGTCGCGCACCGTCATCCGCGGCATGCCGGGCTTGAGAACGGCCAGTTGTTCACGCGTCACCACGTTGCCCTGCACGACATCAATTTTGTAGGGCGAGACAGTGGTCATCAACTGGCTGGTCGGTGGCAGGCTTTTGCACGCCGCCAGACCCAGACAGGCAAGCCCCAACAAGAGGAAGATGCGGCGCTGGCGAGGGAGTTCAGACATGGAGGTGTAGGGGCGATATGATCGCGTCATTGTAGCGGTTGACGCTCTGCCAACCGCCCTAGCCCCTGCGCCGGAACACCGCCCATGACCAACATTGACGAACTGAAAAGTACCGGACTCAAAGCCACTGGCCCCCGGCTCAAAATTCTGGAAGTATTCCAGCGCGGCACCCAGCGCCATATGACGGCGGAAGACGTGTTTCGCGTGCTGTTGCAGGAACATGCCGATGTGGGCCTGGCCACGGTTTACCGGGTGCTGACCCAGTTTGAGCAGGCCAGCATCCTGAGTCGCAGCCATTTTGAATCGGGCAAGGCGGTCTACGAACTCAACGAAGGACAACACCACGACCACTTGGTGTGCCTGGACTGCGGCAAGGTGGAAGAGTTTTACGACGCGGAAATCGAGAAACGCCAGCACGCAGTGGCCAAGGCCAAAGGTTTCTCCATCGCTGACCACGCGCTGAGTCTTTACGCGACCTGCACCAAAGACAAGTGCCCTAACAAAACGAAATAAGAGCCCCCACGCTCCGCCGCTGCGCGGGTCTCTGCCCTAATTTCCCTGTCGGGGCTGACCGCCAAGCGGCTCAGACGCCTTGGGGCGGCCCAGCGGCAAATTGCCTTCTCTCCGATGGAAGAGTAGGCGCCTTTTTCGTGAAAAGGCGCTACCCGCCTTTTTCCATCGCCTTGCGATGCCGCTCGACAAATTCCTGGTACGTGTCGATGCCACGCAGTTGCAGGATGGTGTTACGCACGGCAGCCTCCACCAGCACCGCAATATTGCGCCCCGCCACCACCTGGATCACCACCTTGCGCACGGGCACGCCCAGTACGTCCTGGGTCAGCGGCTCGTAGGGGATGCGCTCGTACTCACGCTCCAGAGTCTCGCGGCGCACCAGGTGCACGATCAGCTTGAGGCGCATCTTGCGGCGCACTGCGGTCTCACCAAAGATGCCGCGGATATCGAGCAGGCCGATGCCGCGCACTTCCAGCAGGTTTTGCAGCAACTCCGGGCAGCGTCCTTCAATCGTGGTCTGGTTGATGCGAAACAGGTCGACCGCATCATCGGCCACCAGGCCATTTCCACGTGAGATCAGCTCCAGCCCCAGCTCACTCTTGCCCAACCCCGACTCGCCGGTGATGAGCACGCCCAGCCCCAGAATGTCCATGAACACGCCATGCATGGAGGTGCGCTCGGCGAAGTGCTTGGACAGGTAGGCCCGCAGCACATCGATAACGAAGGCCGAAGACTCCTTGGTAGCGAACATTGGAATCTGCGCCCGTTCACACATGGACAGCAGCGCCTCGGGTGCACTCTGTCCATCGGCCAGGATCAGGACCGGTGGCTCCAGCGTCACGATGCGGGCAATGCGACGCGCGCAATCCTCGGGCGAGGCACTGGTGATATAGGCGACTTCCCGTGCACCCAGAATCTGCACGCGGTAAGGATGGATGTAGTTGAGGTAACCGACCAGGTCGGCGCCGGAGCGGGCTGCGCTGACGGCAACTTCGTCAAAACGCCGCTCGGAAGCGCCCAGACCGGCGACCCACTCCCAGCGCAAGTGGGCGCGGAACTCCTCAAAGAGGACGTCAGCACTGACAGCGGTGGGTTTCACAGGAAGCCGCTGACCTGCAAAAGGATCAGCTGACCTGCGCCGACTGCCAGCCGGCAATCAGGCTATGCAGTTTGAGGCTGTCCGTACATGCGGTGAGTTGCTCGCGCAAGGCAGAGTCGCTCAGCAATTCTGCGATTTCGGACAGGATTTCCAGGTGTTTCTGGGTAGCCGCTTCGGGCACCAGCAGGAAGATCAACAGACTGACCGCCTGATCGTCCGGGGCATCGAAGCCAATCGGCTGGGCCAACTGGAACACCGCCGCCAGCGGCGCCTTCAGGCCCTTGATACGGCCATGGGGGATGGCCACGCCATGCCCCAAACCGGTGGAGCCCAGACGTTCACGGGAAAACAGGCTGTCGGTGACCAGTGCACGGCTGAGGCCATGCAGGTTTTCGAACAACAGCCCGGCTTCTTCAAAAGCCCGTTTTTTACTGGTGACGTCGACTTGCGCTTGCACTTGCGCAGGGGTCAGGATGCTGGCGAGTCGATTCATGGTGTGGAAGCGGATTATGCACATAAAAAAACCGCCCGGTAGAAGGGGCGGTTTTCCGGTGGGACACCCGTGGCCTACATCAGGCGTTTGGGTGCTTCGTGGTGGTGGTTCTGCACACGGTCTTTGTGGCGCACCACTTGCCGGTCGAGTTTGTCAACCAGATCATCCACGGCGGCATAAAGGTCCTCATGGGCACTCTCGGCAAACATGTCGCTGCCCTTGACGTGGATATTGCATTCCGCACGCTGGCGTCGTTCTTTCTCCTTTAGTTTCTCCACGGTGAGCAGCACCTTGACATCCACGACCTGATCAAAGTGCCGCATGATGCGATCGAGCTTGTTGGTCACATAGGTACGTAAGGCGGGGGTAACTTCCAGGTGGTGACCGCTGATCGTCAAATTCATAAATAGCCTCCAGTTGCTCTCGGGGTTGAAAAAGCCGCAGGCCTTGGGACCTGCGGCAGACAAACCAAAAAATTGTCAGAAACTTACTGCCTTGCGACCCACTATGCGCCCGAACCAAAGCATTTGCAATTGCTTTTTTTAATGCGCTGCAGCAATACGGTTATTGCTTTATTCGGCCCACATCCCGGAGGATGCAAATGGTCTTGCGCAATGCGATAATTTGGGCTTCTTTGATTCTGGAGAGCGCTCCTTGGAAAACTACCCCAGTCGGTAGCTTTCAACTCCCGCCACACGGCCCTGGGGTTGAAAGCAGCCACCACCCCACCTGCCGATGCAACCCAACCCCGGGAGTGAGCCATGCTCAACATCTTTACGCTCGCCAACGGACGCCTCTTCCAGGAAGAGATCGAATCGCTGGAAGAGCTTTCGCAATACCAGCCCATCTGGGTTGACCTGGAATCCCCCACGCCTGAAGAAAAGCGCTGGGTCAAGCAGTACTACGGCCTGTCCATCCCCGAAGACGCGATGGACGAGGACATCGAGGAATCTGCGCGCTTTTACGCTGAAGACAACGGCGAGCTCCACATCCGCAGCGACTTCTTGATTGCCGATGACGACGAACCGCGCACGGTGCGCGTGGCCTTCATCCTGAACCTGGTGAACGACGGCCTCAAGAGCAAGGGCGTGCTGTTTTCCATCCACGATGAAGACGTGCCGGTGTTTCGCTTGCTGCGCATGCGTGCACGCCGCGCACCCGGCCTGATCGAAGACGCCAAGGAAGTGCTGCTCAAGCTGTTTGATGCCGACGCCGAATACTCGGCCGACACGCTCGAAGGCATTTACGATGAGCTGGAAAAGGTCAGCAACAAGGTGCTGTCCGGCGATGTGACCGATGCCATGGCCAGTGAAGTGCTGGGTGCCATCGCGCGCCACGAAGACATGAACGGGCGCATACGCCGCAACGTGATGGACACCCGCCGCGCCGTGAGTTTCATGATGCGCAGCAAGATGCTCAATGGCGAGCAGTTTGAAGAGGCGCGGCAGATTCTGCGCGACATCGATTCACTGGACTCGCACACCGCTTTCCTGTTCGACAAGATCAACTTCTTGATGGATGCCACGGTCGGTTTCATCAACATCAACCAGAACAAGATCATCAAGATCTTCTCGGTGGCCAGCGTGGCCTTGCTGCCGCCCACACTGATTGCCAGCATTTACGGCATGAATTTCAAGTTCATGCCCGAACTGGACTGGGCGCTGGGCTACCCCTATGCGCTGGGGCTGATGGCGGCCAGTGCGCTGGGACCGATGTGGTACTTCCGCAAACGTGGTTGGCTCAAGCAATAACAAGCAAAATTAGCCTCCAGCCCTTATGGATATTGCGCAAGAAGCTATACAAACTATAGCAAAAGCAGCAATTCCATGACGATGGACCGCGCGTAAACGCTGGCAATCGCACTGACAAACTGCGGGAAATCCACATGCGCACTGTCGTCAGCCCGGTCCGAGATGGTGCGTACGGCCGCAAAAGGAATGCCATAGTCCGCACAGACCTGGGCCACCGCCGCACCTTCCATTTCCACAGCCAACGGCTGGTGCCCCGCATTTTGTAAAGCCAGCACCAGCGCGGCTGATTCAGCCGCACCATTCACAAACCGGTCACCACTGGCGATCAATCCTTGGTGCACTTGCGCACGATAGCCCGCCACAGGGGCGGAGCGCAACGCTGCTTGGCTGGCCTGCAGCAACCGGGCCGTCAGCGCGGCGTCACCCGCATACACCGCTTGGCCCGTCAGCGGAATCTCATAACGCGGGAACAGTGGTGAGGCGTCCATATCGTGCTGAACAAAGCCACTGCCCACAACCACGTCGCCCACCTGCACATCAGCACCCACACCACCCGCAACGCCGGTAAACACCACACGGGCCACACCAAATTTTTCAATCAGGGCTGCCGTGGTCGTGGCCGCAGCCACCTTGCCGATTCTGGAGAGGCCCAACACTACGGGCTGACCGTGCAACTCGCCACACCAGAAGTCGCGTCCGGCGTGATGCACACGGCGAGAGCTCTGCAGTTGGGCTATCAGGCCTTGCTGTTCTTCTGCGAGGGCGCTGAGGATGGCGGTGGGTGTGCGATCAGTCATAGGTCGTCATCGTAGCGGCTTCCTTTTCTCTGACTCCGCTGATGGCACGAGGTATCCGCTCGACACTAGGATTGCCACGGTAGGCACACTAAAACCGCACAGGCTCGGGTGGGGTGGGTGTTCTGTTCCGGGAGGTAAAGGAGGAGCCCGCAAAGCGGGCGGGGGACACGTACGGAACAGAGCACCCAACCCGCCCGAACCAGAAGTAGCGCCAAGCCATAAAAAAGCGGCCCGAAGGCCGCTTTAGAGATAACGCTGGAAAGACGTTACTTATGGAGTGTTATTTGTCACGCAACTCGCGGCGCAGAATCTTGCCCACCGGAGTCTTTGGCAACTCGGTACGGAACTCAATCACCTTGGGCTGTTTGTAACCCGTGAGGTTTTCCTTGCAGTAGGCACGCACGTCGGCTTCGGTCACGTCGGCATCTTTCTTGACGATGACCAGCTTGACGGCTTCGCCGGTTTTCGCGTCGACCACACCTACACACGCGCACTCCATGATGCCGGGCATCTGTGCGACCACGTCTTCGAGTTCGGTGGGGAACACGTTGAAGCCGCTCACCAAAATCATGTCCTTCTTGCGGTCCACAATCTTGAAGAAGCCGCGCTCATCGACGACGCCAATGTCACCCGACTTGAAGAAACCATCTGGGGTCATGACCTTGGCGGTTTCATCGGGACGCTGCCAATAACCAGCCATTACCTGCGGACCCTTGATGGCGATTTCGCCGGACTGGCCCACCGGCACTTCATTGCCGTCGTCGTCCAGCAACTTCAGGTAGGTATTTGGCAAGGGAATACCGATGGTGCCGGTGTATTCCTTGGAGGTGACGGGGTTGCAACTGGCGGACGGCGAGGTCTCGCTCAGGCCATAACCTTCGCAGATCGGGCAACCGGTCTTGTCGAACCACAGCTTGGCCACACCGCTTTGCACGGCTGTACCGCCGCCCACGGAAATCTTCAGATGGCTCCAGTCCACCGTGTTGAAATCGGGGTGATTCGCCAGGCCATTGAACAGCGTGTTCACGGCCGGGAAGCTGTGGATGGTGTGTTTGGACAATTCCTTGAGCACCGCGGGAATGTCACGCGGATTGGGGATCAGGATCAGCTTGCCACCCGTGCGCATGGACAGCATCATGCCGACCGTAAACGCGAAGATGTGGTACAGCGGCAAAGCGCACACGCCGGTGGGCTGCTCGTTGGCGGGGACCTTCTTCATGACCGGGTCATTCCAGGCCTCGGACTGCAGCACGTTGGCAATCACATTGCGGTGCAGAAGCACTGCGCCCTTGGAGACACCGGTGGTACCGCCGGTGTACTGCAGCACAGCCACGTCATCGGCTTTGATGTCGGGCTTGGTGAACTTGGCATTCGTGCCCTTGGCCACTGCGGCGTTAAAGCGCACGGCACCGGGCAAGTTGTAGGCAGGCACCATCTTCTTGACGTTGCGCACGACATAGTTGACCAGCGTGCCCTTGAGCAGGCCCAACTGGTCGCCCATGGCGCACAACACCACATGCTTGACCGGAGTGGCGGCAATGCACTTTTCCAGCGTTGTGGCGAAGTTTTCGATGATGACGATGGCTTTGGCGCCCGAGTCCTTGAGCTGGTGCTCCAGTTCACGCGGGGTGTAAAGCGGATTGACGTTAACGACGACAAAACCGGCACGCAGGATGCCGGCCACTGCCACGGGGTACTGGGGCACGTTGGGCATCATGATCGCCACACGGTCACCCTTGACCAGTCCCAAGCCCTGCAGATAACCCGCGAACGCCTGGCTCAGGCTGTCGGTCTGGGCGTAGCTCACTTCCTTGCCCATGAAGTTGTAGGCTGTGCGGCCAGCGTACTTCTTGAAGCTCTCCTCCATCAGGGCCACCAGCGAGGTGTACTGGGTGGTGTTGATGTCGGCAGGCACCCCTTGCGGGTAGCTCTTGAGCCAAATGCGGTCTGTCATGTCTTGTCTCCGTTTATCAAAATTCGCGACCGTGTATTTTCATGGTCTAGCGGGGCGGGCGGGCTTGTGTTTTCCCTAGTATTCGCCCGTATTCCTCAAGTTTTCAGGACGGTCAGAACCTCGTCGAGCATTTTCTTGGCGTCGCCAAACAACATGCGGTTGTTTTCCTTGTAGAACAAAGGGTTATCCACGCCGGCGTAGCCCGAGGCCATGCTGCGCTTCATCACGATGGAGGTCTTGGCCTTCCAGACTTCGAGCACCGGCATGCCGGCGATCGGGCTGGTCGGATCGTCCTGCGCCGACGGATTCACGATGTCGTTGGCGCCAATCACCATCACCACATCGGTCGCAGGGAAGTCGTCGTTGATTTCCTCCATCTCGAACACGATGTCGTAGGGCACCTTGGCTTCGGCCAGCAGCACGTTCATGTGACCCGGCATGCGCCCGGCCACCGGGTGGATACCGAAGCGCACATTGACACCTTTTTCACGCAATGTGCGCGTGATTTCAAACACGGTGTGCTGGGCCTGTGCCACGGCCATGCCGTAGCCGGGAACGATGATCACGCTCTTGGCTTCGCGCAGCAGCTCGGCAGTTTCCGCCGCATTGACGGCTACCACTTCGCCAGCCGGTTGCGCAGCGCCCGCCGCGGGCTTGGGTGCCGCACTGGTGGTTCCGAAGCCGCCTGCAATCACGCTGATGAAGCTGCGGTTCATGGCATTGCACATGATGTAAGACAGGATGGCGCCACTGGATCCGACCAGCGCACCGGTCACGATCAACAGGTCGTTGGACAGCATGAAACCGGTGGCCGCTGCGGCCCAGCCGGAGTAGCTGTTAAGCATGGACACCACCACGGGCATGTCGGCGCCACCAATGGCCATCACCATGTGCACGCCAAACAACAGCGCCACCACAGTCATCACGATCAGCGGCGTCATTCCCTCGGCCACCGAGGTCGACTGGATGAATTCGCGTCCGAACCAGATCACCACCAGCAGGCCGGCCAGATTCAGCAAATGGCGGCCTGGCAACAGCAGGGGCTTGCCGCCGATCTTGCCGTTGAGCTTGCCAAAGGCGATCAGTGAACCGGAGAAAGTGACCGCACCAATCAGGATACCGATGTAGATCTCCACATCGTGGATCGCCTTTTCGGCACCGGTGTGCTGGATGGAGGTATCGACATAACTGGCAAAACCGACCAGGCAGGCGGCCAGACCCACCATGCTGTGCATCAGTGCCACCAGCTCGGGCATCTGGGTCATTTGCACGGTGCGGGCCGCGTACAGGCCCACGCCGCCGCCCAACACCATGGCCCCAGCAATCCAGGGAAGCCCGGCGACGGTCACTGTCGGGCCAAACACCGTGGCCAGCACAGCGAGCGCCATGCCCACCATGCCATACAGATTACCGCGCAGCGCGGTGGACTGATTGGACAATCCGCCCAGGCTCAGGATAAAAAGAATGGTCGCGCCAATGTAGGAGACCGTAGCCAAACTTGCAGACATCTTCGGGTCTCCTTACTTGCGGAACATGGCCAGCATGCGCTGGGTGACGGCAAAGCCGCCAAACATATTGATGGCCGTCAGCAAAATGGCCGCAGCCGCCAGCCAGGTGATGAGGCTGTCAGGCCGTCCCCCGGCACCGCCCAGCGGAGACACCTGCACCAGCGCGCCGATGGCGATGATGCTGCTGATGGCATTGGTCACACTCATGAGCGGCGTATGCAACGCGGGCTTGACGTTCCACACCACCATGTAGCCCACAAAACAGGCCAACACAAACACGGTGAAGTGACCCAGGAACGCGGCTGGCGCATAACTGCCGATCAGCCAGAAAAAAAGCGCCGCCACGGCCATCAAAATGACAAGACTCTTGGCCGACATGGGCTCGCTCGCAGCGCCGTGTCCATGGGCTGGCTTCTTCGCCACCACCGGGGCCGCTTTGGCCGCAGCCGCAGGAACCGCGGGCAGCTTGGGTGCTGGTGCAGGCCAGGTAACCTGCCCTTCCTTGATGACGGTCAGGCCACGGATGGCGTCGTCTTCCATGTTGACGTTGGCAATACCGTCTTTGGTCTTGCACAGTTCCTCGCTCAGACGGAACAGGTTGGTCGCGTACAGCGTGGACGACTGTTTGGCTAGGCGCGATGCCAGGTCCGTGTAACCCACGATGGTCACACCGTGTTTCACCACGGCTTGGCCGGGTTCGGTCAGCTCGCAGTTGCCGCCCTGCTCGGCCGCCATGTCGACAATCACGCTGCCGGGCTTCATGGTGCGCACCATCTCGGCGGTGATGAGCTTGGGTGCAGGCTTGCCGGGGATCAGCGCGGTGGTGATGATGATGTCGACTTCTTTGGCCTGCTGCGCGTACATGGCACGCTGCGCGGCCTGGAAGCCTTCGGACATGACCTTGGCGTACCCGCCGCCACCGCCGCCCTCTTCTTCGTAATCCACCTTGACGAACTCGCCACCCAGCGAGGTGACCTGGTCGGCCACTTCAGCGCGCGTGTCATTGGCACGCACGATGGCACCCAAGCTGGCCGCGGTGCCAATGGCCGCCAAACCGGCCACGCCGGCACCAGCGATGAACACCTTGGCGGGAGGCACCTTGCCTGCGGCCGTGATCTGTCCATTGAAAAAACGGCCAAAGGCATTGGCAGCTTCAATGACGGCACGGTAGCCGCTGACACCGGCCATGGAGGTCAATGCATCCATCTTCTGGGCACGGCTCAATGTGCGTGGCAACGCGTCAATCGCCAGCACCGTCGCCTTTTTGGCAGCCAGTTGCTGCAACAGTTCGGGATTTTGTGCGGGCCAGATAAAACTGATCAGCGAGCCGCCTTCGCGCAGCAGCCCTACTTCGTCGCTTGATGGGCCGCGCACCTTGAACACGATGTCCGATTGCGCCCACAACTCGGCGGCGGTTGCGACCACCGTGGCGCCCGCAGCACGGTAGCTGTCGTCGTCAAAGTTGGCGGCATCGCCTGCACCCGATTCCACGCTGACCTGGAAGCCCAGCTTGATCAGCTTTTCCACCACATCGGGGACCGTTGCCACCCGCTTCTCCCCCGGGAAGATTTCTCGGGGGACACCGATACGCTGTCCTTTTTCAGTGGAAACACTGGTCTGCATGAAGCGACTCCTCAATTTGGATGGGGGTTAGCCTGGGGCATGTTCGCGACGGTAAGCTTCGCGAAAGGTATCTGGGCGGCAACTTTAACTGAATTTGCCTGCGCAAACGCCCCTCTGGCGCCGCTTGGGCGACAGCCAGCGCAAAACAGCCCAACCTTCCATGCCCATAATCCACCGCATGGATGCACGATGGAAACCCAATGTGACGGTCGCTGCCGTCATCGAGAAAGACGGCCGCTTCCTGCTGGTCGAAGAACACACTGCCGAAGGCCTGCGCCTGAACAACCCGGCGGGCCATCTGGACCCGGCCGAGTCTCCCGAAGAGGCCTGCACCCGTGAAGTGCTGGAAGAAACCGCCCATGGCTTCACTCCCACGGCACTCATAGGCGTTTACCTGTCGCGCTTTCAGCGTGGGGCAGAAGACGTGACCTATATGCGTTTTGCCTACTGCGGCGACGTGGGTGCATTCGACGCGCAACGCCCGCTGGACACCGGTATCGAGCGCACCCTGTGGATGAGCGAGGCCGAAATTCGTGCCTGCCCCGAGCGCCACCGCAGCCCTTTGCTACTGCGCTGCCTCGATGACTACCTGGCCGGTCGGCGCTACCCGCTCTCCCTGGTCACCACCGACGCCACCGTCTACCACCCCGAGATCCGTTGATGGACAACACCAGCACTTTCGCCCTGTTGGGTGCGGCGGCCTTTGGTGCTGGCGTACTGAATTCCGTCGCCGGTGGCGGCAGCTTTCTAACCTTCCCTGCGCTGGTCTACGCAGGCATTCCACCGATTGCGGCCAATGCCACCAGTGCACTGGCAGTGAGCCCCGGCTATCTGGGGGGCGTCTGGGGCTTCAAGACCGAGCTGCGAGCGCTGGACCGCAGTCTCTTGCGCCGTGAAATTCTGGTATCGGCCGTGGGTGGTGTGTGTGGGGCCATCCTGCTCTTGGTTACCCCCGCACGCTTGTTTTCGGGTCTGGTGCCCTGGTTGCTGCTGTTTGCAACCTTGCTGTTCATGCTGGGGCCGGTTCTGGCGCGCCGCAGCCAAAGTGCACAAACCGGTACCAACAGCCTCGCCGCCTGGCACACGCCGGCGCTGTTTGTCGTGGCGGTATACGGCGGTTATTTCAATGGCGGGCTGGGCATTCTGCTGATGGCGCTGTACACACTGAGTGGAGAAACACGCCTGCACACGGTCAATGCGCTGAAAAACCTCAACTCCTTTGTGCTGTCCATACTTTCCGTCGCGGCTTTTGCCTGGGCCGGGGCCATTGTCTGGCGCGAGGCAGCACTGATGATGGTGGCGGCCACACTGGGCGGGTTTGCCGGCGCGCGGCTGGCACGGCGTCTGCCCGTGCAGTGGGTACGCGGCATCGTGATCGCCACTGGCCTTGCCATGAGTACGGTGTTTTTCCTACGCACCGGTTGAAAACCAGTCATCTGCCTACAATTTAGGCCTATGAAAAAGCAACGGGTCGTGGTGGGTTTGAGTGGCGGGGTCGATTCCGCGGTGACTGCACACCTGCTCAAACAACAGGGCCATGAGGTCATCGGCATCTTCATGAAGAACTGGGAAGATGACGACGACAGCGAATACTGCTCATCCAACATCGACTTTGTGGACGCCGCCGCCGTGGCCGACGTGATTGGCATCGAGATCGAACACGTCAACTTTGCAGCCGACTACAAAGACCGCGTGTTCTCCGAATTCCTGCGCGAATACCAGGCCGGACGCACGCCCAACCCGGACATCCTGTGCAACGCAGAAATCAAGTTCAAGGCCTTTCTGGACCACGCGATGCGCCTGGGTGCCGAAAAGATCGCGACAGGTCACTATGCAAGGGTGCGCTCGAATGAAGGCACGGGCAAACACGAACTGCTCAAGGGCCTGGACGCATCCAAGGACCAAAGCTATTTCTTGCACCGGTTGAACCAGGCCCAGCTGTCCAAAACGCTGTTCCCGGTGGGTGAATTGCACAAGACCGAAGTGCGCCGCATTGCCGAAGAAATGCAGTTGCCCAACGCCAAGAAGAAAGACTCCACCGGCATCTGCTTCATCGGCGAGCGCCCGTTCCGCGAATTCCTGAACCGTTATATCTCCAAGGAGCCCGGCCCGATCAAGGACGCCAAGGGCCGCACGATAGGCCAGCACGTGGGTTTGTCCTTCTACACGCTGGGCCAGCGCCAGGGCCTGGGCATCGGCGGCCTCAAGGCCAAAGGCGCACAACGCGGTGGTGGTGAACACGCACCGTGGTTTGTGGCGCGCAAGGACATGGAAACCAACACCCTGTGGGTGGTACAGGGACACGACCACCCGTGGCTGCAGTCGCTGTCGCTGCAAGCCCAGGATGCGAGCTGGGTCAGCGGTGAGGCGCCTGCGGCACGCGCCATCGCCGCCAAAACCCGTTACCGCCAGAGCGACGCGGCCTGCCAGGTGGAAAGCGCCCAGGGGCCGGACTTTGCGCTGCAGTTCAGTGAAAACCAATGGGCCGTGACACCCGGCCAGTCGGCCGTGTTGTACGACGGCGAGGTGTGCCTGGGCGGTGGCGTGATTGCGGCCGCCCAGCCTGCTGCCGCACTGGCCTGAGTCAGCCGCCGGACCGCAACTGGCGGATCAGGCCCTCTTGCGCCACACAGGCCACCAGCTTGCCATCGCGGCTGAAGATGTTGCCGTGGTTCAAGCCCCGCGAATGCCCGGAAATCGGGCTGCTGCAGGCGTACAGCAACCAGTCATCCACCGCAAAGTCCCGGTAGAACCACATCGCATGGTCCAGGCTCGCCGTGACCATGTCGGGCTGGTAGTAGGTGACACCGTGCGGGCGCAGACAGGTGCTCAACAGGCTGAAGTCCGAGGCGTAGGCCAGCAGGCATTTCTGCAGCGCCTTGTCGTTTGGCACCGGACCAGCCGCACGGAACCAGATGTACTGCACCGGGTCTTTGACTTCGGGCTGCAGCGGGTTGACCGGGTCCACCGACCGGATCTCGATGGCCAGATCGCGCGAAGTAAGAGACGCGGAGGCCTCAGGAATCAGTTCCGGCACCGGGCGGGCGGTGTTGATAAACGCGGGCAGCGACTCTGGCGGTGGCACCTGCGGCATGGCCACGTGGTGCTCCAGCCCCGCCTCGTCGACCTGAAAGGACGATGAGAGGATCAGGATGGCCTTGCCGCCTTGCGAGGCCGTCACACGGCGCACGCTGAAGCTGCTGCCGTCGCGAATGCGGTCTACGGTGTAGTCAATCGGCGCCCGTGGGTCACCACCACGGATGAAATAGGCATGCAGGGAATGCGCGTGGCGTTGTTCGCAGGTATTGCCAGCCGCCACCAGCGCCTGCCCCAGGATGTGCCCTCCAAACAGGTTGCGAAACCCCAGGTCCAGGCTTTGCCCGACGTAGTGGTCGGGTTTGACGTTGTCCAGCGCAAACAGGCCCAGCAACTGCGTCAGCGCAGTGCTGCTGGCCAGCGGGATGGGCACGGTCTTCAGGGTGGGGACTTCCTGTTTTTGCATTGCGGGATTGGTAAAGAAACGGGTGGGTTGGATGCGCCGTGGCGCTGGAAAGCACAAACCCCGGCAAGCGTGTGCTCACCGGGGTTTGTGTGTCTGTTCAACAGAGGCAGACTTTAGAACGGGATGTCATCGTCCATGTCGTCAAAACCACTGGCCGGGCGCGGTGCAGGCGCCTGGCGGGGCGCCGGGGCTGCAGCACGCGGGGCGGCTGCCGGAGGCGCACGGCGCGGTGCGGGGGCACCACCCTCGTCGCCACCGCGCGGGCCGCCCATGCCTTCGCGGCCACCCAGCAGTTGCATCTCGGTGGCGATGATGTCCACGGTGTTCTTTTCCACGCCGGCCTGGTCGGTGTATTTACCGTACTTCAGACGGCCTTCCACGTAGATGGGAGCGCCCTTTTTGACATATTCACCCACGATTTCGGCCAGGCGCTCGTAGAAGGTGACGCGGTGCCATTGGGTTTCTTCCATGTTCTCGCCGGTATCGCGGTTCTTGCGGCGGCTGGTGGTCGCGATGCTGATGTTGGCCACGGCCTGGCCCGAGGGCAGGTAACGGATTTCAGGGTCGCGCCCGCAGTTGCCGACCAGAATGACTTTATTGACGGATGCCATGGTTTTCTCCAGATTAGTCGATGATTATCCTGCCATTAGAGCCGTTTTACGGCCCATCCGGCGCCTTGGGCGACGGAGCCCGCATGGGCCAGGCCACGACCAGCCAGGCCAGCATGGCGACCACACAAACCGCAAACAGGCCTTGTGGGCCCGCATGTTTGAGCAGCCAGCCCCCGGCCACCCCGCCCACAAAAAAGCCCAAAGACTGCAGGGTGTTGTAAACGCCCAGCGCCGTGCCGCGAACATGGGCCGGGGCCACACGTGAAGCCAGGCTGGGCTGGCTGGCCTCCAGCACATTGAAACCGCAGAAAAAGACGAATAACAACAACGCCAGTACAGGCACCGAGGGCTGGGCCTGGGCGAGCAACAAACCCATCTGCACCATGGCAATCAGGCCTACCGCCACCAAAAATACGGCACGCAGGTAACCGCGCTTCTCCAGCGGAAACAGCGAAACGCCCATGACCAGGAAAGAGGCCAGCACAGCAGGCAGATAGACCTGCCAGTGTTGGTCTTGGGCCAGCCCCGCCTGTACCAGCAGGGCAGGCAGTGCCACCCACATCGCCAATTGCACGGCATGCAACACAAATACGCCAAAGTCCAGGCGCAGCAGCGCCGGGTGGCGCAACACCTCGGCCAGGCCTCCGCGTGCCTGCACGACCGGCTGGGCCGGCTCCGCAGGCACCCACCAGAGCACCACCACGATGCCCCCCAGCGCCAGCACAGCCGTCAGCACAAACAGGCCATGCAGGCCGATACGGGCCGCCAGCAAGGGCGACAGCACCAGGGACAAGGCAAACATCAGACCGATGCAGGCCCCAATCAGCGCCATGGCTTTGGTGCGCACCAGGTCACGTGTCTGGTCGGCCAAGAGAGCGGTCACAGCGGCTGAAATGGCCCCAGCTCCCTGCAGCGCCCGCCCAGCCACCAGCCAGGACAGACTGGGCGCCCAGGCGGCCAGGGCACTGCCCGCCGCAAATATGACCAAGCCCACCACGATGACCGGTTTGCGCCCAAAACGGTCCGATGCCATGCCAAAGGGAATCTGCAGCAGCCCCTGCGTCAGGCCATAAATGCCCATGGCCAGCCCCACCAGCGCCGGGTCACTCCCCCCCGGATAGCGCCGCGCCTCCAGGGCAAACACGGGGAGTACCAGGAACAGGCCCAGCATGCGCAGGGCAAAAATAAGGGCCAAAGAGGCACTGGAGCGACGCTCTTGGGGCGTCATGGTGGTATCAGGCAGGGCGGGCGTAGGCACAACAGGCGCTCGTAGACAAAAGGCGGCGCAGGCCCAGGGTAGGCAGCGCAAGCCGACATTGTCTATCATGGCGGGTTACTCTTTTGGCGGCCACGAACTTGAACTCTCCTACTGACGACGACAGCAAACACCTGGCATCCAGCGAGAGTGGCAAGTACCTTGCCACGGCCCTGCAGCAGCAAAACATCAGCGTGCGGGGTGCGCGCACCCACAATCTGAAGAACATCGACCTCGATATCCCGCGCAACCAGCTCGTGGTGATCACCGGGTTGTCGGGTTCGGGCAAGTCCAGCCTGGCGTTTGACACGCTGTACGCTGAGGGCCAGCGCCGTTATGTGGAGAGCCTCTCCACCTACGCGCGCCAGTTTTTGCAACTGATGGACAAACCCGATGTGGACATGATCGAGGGCCTGTCGCCGGCGATCTCCATCGAGCAAAAGGCCACCAGCCACAACCCGCGTTCCACCGTGGGCACCGTGACCGAGATCCACGATTACCTGCGCCTGCTGTTCGCCCGCGCGGGCACCCCGTTTTGCCCCGACCACGACCTGCCGCTGCAAGCGCAAACCGTCAGCCAGATGGTGGATGCGGTACTCGCTCTGCCCGAAGACACGCGCCTGATGATCCTGGCGCCACTGGCGCGCGAGAAGAAGGGCGAATTTCTGGATGTGTTTGCCGACATGCAAGCCCAGGGTTATGTGCGCTTTCGTATCAATGGCCAGGCCTATGCGTTTGACGAACTGCCCGCACTCAAGAAGACGGAGAAGCACGACATCGACGTGGTGGTGGACCGCATCAAGGTGCGCCCCGACATGAAGCAGCGTCTGGCCGAAAGCTTCGAAGCCGCGCTGCGCCTGGCCAATGGCCGCGCCATTGCGCTGGAGATGGACAGTGAAAATCGCTCTGAAAACGATAGCGGTTCGCACACAGCGGATGCGGGCTACAGCCCTAAAGAGCACTTATTCAACGCCAAATTCGCCTGCCCGGTGTGCAGCTACTCGATTGCCGAGCTGGAGCCGCGCCTGTTCTCGTTCAACTCGCCCGTAGGCGCATGCCCGAGCTGTGACGGACTGGGCGCGCAAGAGGTGTTTGACCCGGCGCGCGTGGTGGCCTTCCCCACGCTGAGCCTGGCCAGCGGCGCGATCAAGGGCTGGGACCGGCGCAATGGCTATTACTTTGCGATGCTGGAGAGCCTGGCCAAACACTACAAGTTCGATATTGAGCAATCCTTTGAGTCGCTGCCTGCGCATGTGCAGCAAGTCATCCTGTACGGTTCGGGCGAGGAAGAAATCAAGTTCAGCTATGTGATGGACTCTGGGGCATCGCAAGGCAAGAAGATGTCCAAGAAACACGCCTTCGAGGGCATCCTGCCCAACATGGCGCGGCGCTACCGCGAGACCGACTCTGCCCTGGTGCGCGAAGACCTGGCGCGCATGCGCAGCACCCAGCACTGTCCGGACTGCAATGGCTCGCGCCTGCGCCGCGAAGCGCGCCACGTGAAGATTGGCGAGGGCGACCAGGCCCGCGCCATCTTCGAGATCAGCCACAGCACGCTGCGCGAGAGTTACGCCTATTTCAGCCAACTCACCATGCACGGCGCCAAGGGCGAGATCGCCGCCAAGGTGGTGCGCGAGATTGGCCTGCGCCTGAAATTCCTCAACGACGTAGGCCTGAACTATCTGAGCCTGGACCGCAGCGCCGAGACATTGTCGGGCGGTGAATCGCAACGCATCCGCCTGGCGTCCCAAATTGGTTCCGGCCTGACCGGCGTGATGTACGTGCTGGACGAGCCCAGCATCGGCCTGCACCAGCGCGACAACGACCGGCTGATCGACACGCTCAAACACCTGCGCGACATTGGCAACAGCGTGCTGGTGGTGGAGCACGACGAAGACATGATGCGCGCCGCCGACCACGTGATCGACATGGGCCTGGGTGCGGGTATCCACGGCGGGCGCGTGATTGCGCAGGGCACGTTCGATGAAGTGAAGGCGAACACCGAATCGCTGACCGGCCAGTACCTGGCGGGCACTTTGAAGATTGACGTGCCCAAACGCCGTACGCCCTGGATCCCCACCGTAGCACCTGCGCCGGCAGAGAAAAAAGTCGCAGCGAAAGGCGCGCCGAGCAAGGCCGCGCTGGCTTGGGCAGAGCGCAATGCGCATCACCTGGCCACCCAAGGCGACCTGCAAGCGCTGCGCGTGGTCAAGGCATCGGGCCACAACCTGAAGGATGTGAGCGTCGAATTCCCCGTAGGCCTGTTTACCTGTGTGACCGGCGTGTCCGGCTCGGGCAAGTCCACGCTGGTCAACGACACGCTGTATGCCGCCGTGGCCCGCTCAATCTATCGCGCACACGACGAACCTGCCGCGCACGAGGCCATCGAAGGCATCGAACATTTCGACAAGGTCATCAACGTCGACCAGTCGCCAATCGGCCGCACGCCACGCTCCAACCCCGCCACCTACACCGGCCTGTTCACGCCCATCCGCGAGCTGATGGCCGAAGTGCCCGTGGCGCGCGAACGCGGCTACGGCCCGGGGCGCTTCAGCTTCAACGTGGCCGGTGGCCGCTGTGAGGCCTGCCAGGGCGACGGCATGGTCAAGGTCGAAATGCACTTTTTGCCCGACGTGTATGTGCCCTGCGATGTGTGCGCGGGCCAGCGCTACAACCGCGAAACGCTGGAGGTCCTCTACAAGGGCAAGAACATCGCGCAGATTCTGGACATGACGGTCGAGGCCGCCTACGCCTTCCTGCAGGCCGTGCCCACCATTGCACGCAAGCTGCAGACGCTGCTCGATGTGGGCCTCTCCTACATCCGCCTCGGTCAGGCGGCCACCACACTGTCTGGCGGTGAGGCACAGCGCGTCAAGCTGGCGCTGGAGCTGTCCAAGAAAGACACCGGCCGCACGCTCTACATCCTGGACGAGCCCACCACCGGTCTGCACTTTGCCGACATTGCGCTGCTCTTGAAGGTACTGCACCAGTTGCGCGACGCGGGCAACACCATCGTCGTCATCGAGCACAACCTGGACGTCATCAAAACCGCCGACTGGCTGATCGACATGGGCCCCGAAGGTGGCTCAGGCGGCGGCACCGTGGTCGGCACAGGCACGCCCGAGGACATTGCGGCCAATCCGGCCAGCCACACAGGGCGTTATTTGCAGGCGTTGCTTAACCAAAAGAATCGTTAAGACATGCTGCCGCAGAGCGCTGACCGGTATTGCCGGATTCGGCAGTTTTGCGGTCTGTAACACCTTGGCTTTCTCTGTTATCGCAATCTCGCTAGACTGCCCTTTCCGCTTCAACGCCAGCGCACATGTCTCAACAACGTTTCCCGTCCCTCGCTCACTGGGGTGCCTTTCATGCTGTCGTAGAGCAGGGGCGCGTCGTGCGTTGCGACCCCTTTCCGGGTGATGCCCACCCGTCGCCTATCTTGCAGTCCATGCCGGGCATGGTTCATTCGCCCTTGCGCATACAAAAACCGGCCGTCCGTGAGGGCTGGTTGCGCAGCCGGGAGCGCAGCGATCGCTCGGCACGTGGCCAGGATAGCTTCGTGGAGGTGGACTGGGACACGGCATTGGGACTGGTCGCCGAAGAGTTGGCACGCGTTCGCGGTGAACATGGGGCTGGCGCCATCTTTGGCGGGTCTTACGGATGGTCGTCCGCAGGCGGCTTGCACCATGCGCGCACGCTGGTGCAGCGTTTTCTGCACAGCGGGGGCGGATGCGTGGGGCAAGTAGGCAACTACAGCTGGGGGGCGGCGCAGTTTTTGTTGCCGCATGTGATTGGCACTTTTGCACCCGTCACTGGGCGGGTCACCGATTGGCGCAGCGTGGTGGCGCACACCCGGCTCTTCCTCGCTTTTGGCGGGCTGCCGATGCGCAACATGCAGGTGACATCGGGCGGCGCGGGTGAACACAGCAGCGCAGCGTGGATCGCGCAGGCGGCGCAGGCAGATATCGAGTTTGTCATCATCAGCCCGACGCGCGCCGATGTGCCGCCGGGCGTACGTGCACGCTGGCTGCCGATTCGGCCGAACACCGACACCGCCATGTTGCTGGCCATGGCCCACACGCTGGTGGCGGAAGGCCTGCACGATGCAGAATTTCTGCGCACCCACTGCACGGGCTTCGACGCATGGAAGCGCTACCTGGAAGGCGCAGTGGATGGTCAGGTAAAAGACGCCACATGGGCTGCGTCCATTTGCGGTATCGATGCGACCACCATCACCGAGCTGGCACGCGCATGTGCGCGTCAACGCACGATGCTCAACTGCACCTGGTCTTTGCAACGCGCGCACCACGGCGAACAACCCTATTGGGCTAGCATCGCGCTGGCCGCCGTGCTGGGCCAGATCGGCCTTCCCGGCGGGGGCTTTTCCTTCGGCCATGGCTCTATCAACGGCGCGGGTACACCACGCCCTGACGTCTCTGCGCCGCGGCTCTCTGCGGGAACGAATCCGCTGCGCCGAAACATCCCGGCCGCCCGACTGGCAGACATGCTGCTCCAGCCAGGCGAAGCTTTCGAGTTCAACGGAAAGCGGGACACTTATCCAGACATCCGGCTGGTGTACTGGGCCGGTGGCAACCCGTTTCACCACCACCAGGACTTGAACCGCCTGCTGCGTGCCTGGCAAAAGCCGGAGACCATCGTCGTGCATGACAGCTGGTGGACACCAACGGCGCGCCGTGCCGACATCGTGCTGCCCGCCACAACCACGCTGGAACGTGACGATGTGGGCGGCTCTACGCGAGACCGCTACATGCTCGCGATGAAGCAGGCGATAGCGCCGGTGGCGCAGAGCCGCAATGATTTCGACATTTTTCGCGAGCTCGCCGCGCGGGGTGGCCATGAGCCGCTGTTCACAGAAGGCCGCACCGAGGCCGAATGGGTGCGCCATCTTTACGAGAACACCGCGGCGGACTGGCAGCGCGCGGGATATGCGATGCCGGCCTTTGATGCATTTTGGGCACAAGAGCAGGTTGCATTGCCCGAGCCGGATCGGCATATGGTGCTGTTCGAGGCGTTTCGCCAGCAGCCCGACGCGAAGCCGCTGGACACACCGTCGGGAAAAATCGAACTGTTCTCAAACCAGATTGCGGGTTTCGGCTACGACGATTGCCCGCCACACCCAACCTGGCTCCCTCCGCATGAATGGCTGGGCGCGGCGGCGTCTCAGCGTTGGCCTTTGCATCTCATCAGTTCACAACCCGCCGACAAGCTGCATTCGCAACTCGATGCAGGAGCGCTCTCGCAAGCAGCGAAAGTGCATGGTCGGCAGGCGGTGCGCCTGCATTCGTCGGAAGCCAAGTCCCGCAAGATTTTCGACGGGCAACTGGTCCGCGTGCGCAATGACCGGGGTAGCTGCCTGGGCGGCGCTGTGATTGATGACACGGTGATGCCGGGCGTGCTCGTGATGTCCACTGGCGCGTGGTTCGACGGAGATGCAGGTGCCGTTGAGCGGCTTGGCAATCCGAATGTACTGACTGCGGACATCGGCACTTCACGCCTGACGCAGGGGTGTGCTGCGATGTCGGCACTGGTGGACGTGGAACCCTGGACGCAGGAAGCACCGGCAGTGCGCGCTTTCACATCGCCCTTGACCGTGCCCTAAATACTGAAGCGTTCGCCTGTCAGGCCTTCCAGATCGATATCGGGTGTGCGCCCGCTGACCAGATCCGCGACGATGCGGCTGGTACCACAGGCTTGCGTCCAGCCGTTCGACCCGTGGCCCGCATTGAGGAACAAGCCGCGCCAACGGGTAGCGCCGAGAATCGGAGGACCATCGGGTGTCATGGGCCGCAGACCCGCCCAGAGCTCCACCTGGCTTTCGTCCATGCCCGTGGGAATGAAATCGCGCACCACGCGCAACAGCATGTCGCGCTGCGCGGTATCGGCATGCAGCCCGTAGCCGCCCAGCTCGGCCATGCCAGCAGCGCGAATCCGGGAGCCCAATCGGGAGATCATGACCTTGTTGTGTTCGTCCATTAACGCGGCCCGGATATCGGGCGCGTCTTGTCGCAGTGGCACGCTGATCGAGTACCCCTTGAGCGGATAGACCGGCAGATTGAGCCCCAGTGGACGCAGCAGAAACGGCGCCTGGTTGCCCAGCGCAACCACATAAGCATCGGCCTGCAAGCGCCCCGCCGAGGTGCGCACAGCAAGGATGCGGTCGCCCTCGGTGTCAAACCCTTCAACCGTGGTGTTGAATTGCAATGCCACGCCACGCGTGCGCAGCAAGCGCGCAAGGGATTGCGTAAACAGATGGCTGTCACCAGAGGCGTCGGCCGGCAGATAGAGGGCACCGGCGACCTGGGCGCTGCGCGTGATCAGGCCCGGCTGCTGGGCGTCAATCTCATGTGGCTCCAGCCAGCGCCAGGGCACACCAAAATCATCCAGCGCCTGCGCGGCAAGCCGGCCATAAGACACTTCCTGCGCGGTGCGAAACAGCCACAACGTGCCGTCGGCGTGGAAATCGAAGTCCTGCAACCCTTCCTCGTCGGCAAGCGACCGAAGACACGCCAGGCTGTAG
This sequence comes from Rhodoferax saidenbachensis, assembly GCF_001955715.1. Lineage (NCBI taxonomy): Bacteria > Pseudomonadati > Pseudomonadota > Betaproteobacteria > Burkholderiales > Comamonadaceae > Rhodoferax > Rhodoferax saidenbachensis. The sequence continues at coordinate 3,990,595 of NZ_CP019239.1, forward strand.
TGGGCCACGCGCTGCATGCGCAACTTGTTACGGCGAAAGCTGGTTGCATTGCACTCACCCAGCCAGCGCACAATCCAGCGCCACTGGTGCTGGCTCCACTGCGGGCGAAAACGGATCGGGGCGTCGGCCTGCCACATCATGCGCAGCACTTTGGAGACCATGCCGGGCGCGGCCCAGGGACCGGCGAAGCTCGGGCACAAACCCCCGGCATTGCCGTAGCTGGTCTCGTCGGCTGCGCCAGCATGGCGCTCCACCACGGTCACTTCATGGCCTGCACGCTCCAGGTAATACGCAGTGGCCATGCCCACCACGCCGGCACCCAACACCAGAACTTTCATGTGCGAACCCGAGCAGGGACCTGCAACAGCACCACTGCCCGGAACTCCATATCACTCAATCGTAATATTCGACTTCTCAATGATGGTCTGGTACTTGGCCGTCTCGCTGATGATGTACTTGTTGAAGTCCACCGAGTTGCGGAAGACGGCGTCAAAACCCAAGCCATTGAGCTTGGACTTGAAGGGCTCCGACTTGACGGCTTGCTCCGTCGCGCTTTCAAGTGCCTTGAGCACGGGACGGGGCAGCTTCGCGGGTGCCCAGATGCCATACCACGAGTAAAACTCGAAGTCCTTGAAGCCGGCTTCCTTGACGGTAGGAACATCGGGCAACAAGGGGCTGCGTGTGCTGCCCGTTTGCGCGATGGCACGTAGTTTGCCGCCCTTGACCTGAGGGAGCGAGGAGAGGAAGGGATCCATCATCGCGTGCACCTGGCCGCCAATGAGGTCTTGCAAAGCCGGTGCAGCGCCCTTGTAGAGCACGATGGGAATGCCCTTGTCAGCCAAGCCTGCTTCGGCGGCAAACTGCGCGATGCCGAGGTGTCCGGCAGAACCAAAGCCGCTGGTTGCAAAACTGTATTTGGACGGATTGGCCTTGACGAGGTTGGTCAGCTCCTGCACCGTGTTGGCAGGCACCTGCGGGTTCACGCTGAAGATCAAGGCGCCCTGCGCCACCATGCCGATGGGGGTGAAGTCCTTGATCGGGTCGAATTTCACCTGGCTCTTGTAAAGCAGAGGAGCCGCCGCATGGATCGAGGCATTGAAATACAGCGTGTAGCCATCGGGATCGGCGCGCGCGACGGTTGCGGTGCCGATCAGGCCCGAAGCGCCGGGACGGTTGTCCACCACCACGCTTTGCTTGAGTTCCGCACTCAGACGCTCGGCCAATGTGCGCGCCACGCCATCGACGGCTCCGCCAGCTGCGTGGGGGACAACGATGGTGATGGGTTTGGCGGTGGGCCAGGCCGTTTCAGCAGCGTGAGCGACCGGGGCAAGCAGCAGGCCTGCGGCCAGGGAAACGCCAGAAAGGGCGAACAGGCGACGGTGAATGGAAGTCATGGAATGCCTATGTTGAATGGTGAAAGACAAGGGTTGATGTCTCCAGGAGAGACCAATCTGCGTTGGCTCAGGAAATCAGCGCTAGAAGGTGCCGGGGTAGGCGCCTCCATCGATCAGGAAGTTTTGCCCGGTGATGTAGCTGGCACGTGCCGAGCAGATGAAACCGCATAACGCACCGAGTTCATGGGCTTCGCCATAACGGCCTGCGGGGTTTTGTGTTCCGCGTTCATGCCACAGCTGCTCAAAGGATTTGCCGGAGCTCTCCACCATGCCCAAGATGTGCTGGCGCTGGGCGTCAGTGGCGAAGACGCCAGGAAGCAGGTTGTTGATCGTGACGTTGTGGCGCACCGTCTGGCGGGCCAGCCCGGCAACAAACCCGACCAACCCCGAGCGGGCACCGTTGGACAGGCCCAGTTCAAGCTGCGGGGTTTTCACGCTGCGCGAGACGATGTTCACGATGCGGCCGAAGCGGCGATCGATCATGCCGTCCACCGAGCGACGCATCATCTCGATGGGACCAATCATCATCGCGTCCACCGCTTGATGCCATATGGCGGGCGTCCACTCCCGGAAGTCTCCTGGAGGGAATCCATCGGCGTTATTGATCAGGATGTCAGGGGCGGGACAGGCCAACAGGGCGGCATCGCGCCCGGCTTCTGTCGTGATGTCTGCCGACACCCAGCGGACTGTGTGCCCCGCTTCGACAGACAGCTCGGCGGCGGCCTGTTCCAGCGTTACAGGATTCCGCGCCGCGATCACCACGTCGACACCTTCGCGCGCGAGTTCGAGGGCACAGGCCCTGCCCAAGCCCCGGCTCGCACCAAAAACAAGCGCCTTGCGCCCCGCGATACCCAAGTCCATCTCAGATCGCTTTCAGTTCAGGCGAGCTCCAGCCATACTTCTTGTCGAGTTCGAGCTCCTTGACGATGCGCAGGCCCTTGAGCAAGGCCTCGCCCTCAAGATTCTTCAGCGGCTTGCGCAGGTCACCCGCGGGCAGGCCAACGGCCTTCATCAGCGACTTGATGGCGACCGGATTGATGGCCGAGTACGAGTAATGCAACATCGGCAACAGGCCGAGGTAGGCATCGCGGAAACTCACCGAAACATCGGGCGTGGTCCAAGGCTTGGAGATGGTGGTCAGCTCCGCGGGTGCAATGTTGCCGGTCATGTTGGCGGTACCGTGGCCACCCAGGCTCATGGTGGGTACAACAAGGCCGAGGTTGGGCGAATCGCAGCACATCACCGACACGTCCGCGCGTGCCTTGAGCACCTGGGCGACCTGGCCCACGCGCGTGGTCGACTCCTTGTGGATCACGTAATTGGGGTGCTTGAAGATGCGCAGCAGGTTGTCCCAGTGCAGATCGGTCTTGACGCGCGGTGGGTTGTTGTAGAGGCCCAGCGGCAGGTCCGTGGCATCGGCCACATCCAGGAAATACTCCTCGATATCGGCTTCTGGCCCGCAAATGTAGGCAGGCGCGGCAATGATGGCGCCGTCTGCACCGTTGTCGCGGGCGAAACGCACGTAGTCGATGGTGGTCTGTGTGTTGTTGCCGGTGCAGCCGTAGAAGAACTTCATCTTGCCGGTCTTGTAGCGGCTGGTCTCGGCGATGATGGCCTCGCGCTCTTTTTGCGAGAGCATGGAAACTTCACCCGTCGAGCCCATGATCAGGACAGCGCTCGTACCGTTGTCCTCCTGGAACTTCAACAAGCTGCGAAAAGCGCCGAAATCTGTGCTGCCGTCTTTGTTGAAAGGGGTGATCAGGGCAACGAAGGAGCCCTCGATTTTTTCTCTGGTCATAGGAGTGCTGTGGGGGTAAAAAGGAACACAGGAGCAGTTTAGCAACACTCGCAATAGTCGTGCCGGGAAGGGTTTCTTCCAGCGGGCCCCAATGCTAACGACGCAAACGTCTCATCCAATTTTGTTTTCCGCATATCCAAACGCATTATTTACATTTGCATGCGCAGACGTTGGTGGTGGCAGCCTTGCGCACGTGACACCCACCGCAAGATCGCCCTCTTGCTTGCCAACTGGCACGTTTACGGGAAACTGCGCCCGGGCACGGTAGCATTGCGGCATGAGCACACTGCCCCTCGCACGCCCCATTCAGCTGATCGCCCGCCAAGCGATTGTGGACACGCAACACACCGTGGTGGCCTACGCCCTGTACGACCGCTCCACAGCGCACCATCTGCATGACACGGGCAGCGACATTGCCATGTTGTTCAACGCCATGGCCGACACCAGCAACGCACTGGGCGTACAAAGCAAGACCCTGTTCATCAACCGCACCCACCAAAGCCTGCTGGGCGACCACCTGGACCTGACCAACCCGGGCAAACTGGTGATCGAGGTGGACCCTGTACCCGGCCACGCGCCCGAGGCCATTGCCACGCTGCACACCACGCTGGCAGACCTGCACCGCCGTGGCTTCAAGCTGGCCTTTAACCACACTGTCGTCGCCCCCGCGTACAAAGAGTGGCAGCCGCTGGCCCATTACGTCAAGCTGGACATGCAGGCCGTGCCCGCCGACATGCACAAGCCACTGGCGACCGCCATCAAGGCGCGCACCTCGGCGGTTCTGGTGGCCGAGAAAATTGAAACCGCAGACCAACTCGCCAGCGCCCTGGCGCTGGGCGCGCAGCGCCTGCAGGGCTACTGGATCGACCGCCCCGAAGTCGTCAAGACCAAGATCGCCACCCCGGCCCACACCAATGTGCTGCAGCTTTTCAACCTGGTGCGCGAGCAGGCCGAGATCGAGGACATCGAAGCCCTGCTCAAGCGCGACGCCCTGCTGGGCTTCAACCTGCTGCGCCTGATCAACTCCGCCGGGTTTGGCCTGTCGCAGGAAGTCACCTCGTTCCGCCACGCCGTCATGCTGATTGGCATGCAACGCCTGCAGCGCTGGACCGCCCTCATCCTGACGGCCACCCGCAGCGGCGACGCAACGGCCATCATTGGCACCACCGCTGTCGTGCGGGGCCGCATGATGGAACTGCTGGGCAAGGACCGGCTGACGCCCGAAGAATGTGAAAGCGCTTTTGTCGCGGGCCTGTTTTCGCTCTTGGACGACCTGCTGGCCCTGCCCATGGACGAAGCACTGCAACTGCTGACCCTGCCCGCACCGGTGGTGGATGCCATCCAGCACGGCACGGGCACGCTGGGCCGCATGCTGGCGCTGACCAAGGCCGCCGAGAATTACGACGACGTCAGCTTTGCCAGCCTGGCCACCGAACTGGGCTACGACAGCCACCACATCAACATGGCGCACATGGACGCGCTGGTGTGGGCGGACTCCATCGGTTTATAAGAGAAATCGGGCTCTAGCCCTTACGGATACTGCGCAACCAGCTATTGATTTTATAGCATTTTGCGCAGTACAGCCCCCTTCAATGGGGGGCCTGCGTATGGAGCTTGCGGTACAGCGTCTGTCGGCTGATGCCCAACTGGCGCGCTGCCAGTGAGATGTTTCCACGCGCCGCCTCCAGCGCCTGCTGGATGGCGACCCGCGACAGGGCCTGCAAATTCTGCGGTGCCTGCACACGGACCAGCGCGGTAGCCGCCTGGGTGGCCTGGGCACCACAGGTCAGCGCCTCCACCAGATCGTCGGGCAGGTGCTCCCAACCCACCGTGTCCTCCCCACCTTGCAGCATGGCGCATGCGGTGCGCAGCACACTGGCGTACTGGCGCAGGTTGCCGGGCCAGGCGTAGCTGCCCAGCGGGGTGAGTAATTCAGGCGCCAGTTGTACCTCGCACTCCGGACTCAGCTCAGCCAGCAGGCGTTCGGTCAGCGCGGCGAAATCGCTGCGCTCGCGCAAGGCAGGCAGTTGCACGGTGAGGCCATTGATGCGGTAGTACAGGTCCTGGCGGAACGTACCGCGTTCCGCCGCCTCGGCCAGCTTGCTATGGGTGGCGCACACCAGCGCAAAGTCCACCGGCACGGCCTTGCCTGCGCCCACGGGTGTGACGGTGCGCTCCTGCAGCACGCGCAACAGCCGCGTCTGCAGGGCCAGCGGCATGTCGCCAATCTCGTCCAGAAACAACGTGCCGCCATCGGCCTCACGCAGGCGGCCCAGGTTGCCGTCCTTGCGGGCGCCGGTGAAGGCGCCCGCCACGTAACCAAACAGCTCGGACTCGATCAGGCTCTCGGGAATCGCGCCGCAGTTGATCGCCACAAAAGGCGCAGCACAGCGCGGGCCACTGGCGTGCAGGGCGCGCGCGAACAGCTCTTTGCCCACGCCCGACTCCCCTTGAATCAGCACAGGGATGGGCTTGGCCACCACGCGGCGGGCCTTGTCGGCCGCGCTGCGCCAGCGGGCATCACCCGTGTCCAGCGCGGCCAATGCGTCGGTGGCTGCCATTGCCGGAGCCACGGCCAACGATGCGGTCGGTGCGGGCCAGGCCGCTGCGTCCACGTGTAGTTGGACAAACAGACTGCGCCCGTTGTGCAGGCGCAGTTGCTGCGGCTGCAAGGGGCGACGCTTGTGGCGCGAAAGCAGATCGTCCAGGCGCACGTCCAGCACACGCTCCAGCAGCGTGGCGCCCACGTCGCCCGCGCCCAATTGCAAGAGTGCCAGCCCCACGCGGTTGGCGCCCACAATCCAGCCGTCATCCGACAGCGCGATGATGCCCTCGGCCACACTGCCCAGGCCCTCGGGCTGGGCATGCAGGTGCAGGCGGATGTTGCGTTTGCAGGCGGCCACGATGAGCCGGTTCTCTATCATGCGGGCCGCCGTGCTCACCAGACCCAGCGTGTGGGCATGGCCATTGCGGTGGTCACCCGAGATGTCCAGAATGCCCATCAGCTCTCCGGTGGCAGACAGGATGGGCGAGGCCGCACAGGTGAGAAAACCGTTGCGCTCCAGGAAGTGTTCGGAGCCATGGATTTCCACCGCACTGCACTCGGCCAGCGCCGTGCCGATGGCATTGGTGCCACGGTGCGCTTCGTGCCAGGAGGCACCACGGGTCAGGGCCACACGCTCAGCCTTGTCCACAAAATAGGGGTCACCCAGGGTATGCATCAGCATGCCCTGCGGGTCGGCCAGCACCACCACACTCTGGCTGTGGCGCACCTGCTCAAACACATACTCCATCACCGGGCGTGAATGGGCCAGCAAAGCATGGCTGCTGGCCAGCGCCTGGCGCAGGCTGTGGCTGGTGGCATGGTCGGTGGCGGCGCGGCCGGTGGGCGCCAGGCCTGCGGCCATACTGCGGTGCCAGGAGCGGGCCAGACGCTCGTCCACCACGCCGTCGGGGCAGTGGCCGGTGTCCAGCAACTGTTGGCGGGCCTGTCGCAAGGCCAGCAGGGGGGAGGTTTGTCGCACGTTGTCTCCTGCGCGGAGTCGTGTTCGCCCCGCTTTGGCACAGTATGGGGGTGGGTGGTGTGTGAAGCAATGGCGTACACCCGCCGCAACGCACAACTGTTCCATTTTGTGACACCTGTCACTGTGGCGAATCGTGACACCCCTGCCTTGCGGACAGCTTGCACGAAGTGCTGCAACGCAACAAATCCAATGAAATCAAGGCTCCAGGGCGGGCACACGCATGGCACGCGTCTTGAGAGAAGGCTGTACCTGCCGGACAGCCCGATGCAGGCCAACAAAGCAACCACAAGAGGACGACACCACCATGGCTATTTACGCAGCACCCGGCGCGGCCGGCGCCAAGATCACCTACAAGACCCAGTACAACAACTTCATCGGCGGCAAATTCGTACCACCGGTCAAGGGCCAGTACTTTGACGTCATCACGCCCGTCAGCGGCAAGGTCTACACCCAGGCCGCGCGCTCCACCGCCGAAGACATCGAGCTGGCACTGGACGCTGCCCATGCCGCATCGGACGCCTGGGGCAAGACCGATGCCGCCACACGCAGCAATATCCTGCTGAAGATTGCCGACCGCATCGAGCAAAACCTGGAGCTGCTGGCCTACGCCGAGACCGTGGACAACGGCAAGGCGATCCGCGAAACACTGAACGCCGACATCCCGCTCACCGTGGACCACTTCCGCTACTTTGCAGGCTGCGTGCGTGCGCAAGAAGGCGCGCTCTCCAACATCGACGAGAACACGGTGGCGTACCACATCCAGGAACCGCTGGGCGTGGTGGGTCAGATCATCCCGTGGAACTTCCCCATCCTGATGGCCGCCTGGAAACTGGCGCCCGCCATTGGCGCCGGTAACTGCGTGGTGCTCAAGCCCGCAGAAAGCACGCCGATCTCTATTTTGATTTTGGCCGAGCTGATTGCCGACCTGCTGCCACCGGGCGTTCTCAACATCGTCAACGGCTACGGCCGCGAAGCCGGTATGCCGCTGGCAACCTCCAAGCGCATCGCCAAGATCGCCTTCACCGGCTCCACCACCACGGGCCGCGTGATTGCGCAGGCCGCCGCCAACAACCTGATTCCCGCCACGCTGGAGTTGGGCGGCAAGAGCCCCAACGTGTTCTTTGCCGACATCATGGACAAGGACGATGCGTTCTTGGATAAAGCCGTTGAAGGCCTGGTGTTGTTCGCGTTCAACCAGGGCGAGGTTTGCACCTGCCCATCGCGTGCGTTGATCCAGGAGTCGATCTACGACAAATTCATGGAACGTGTGTTGAAGCGCATCGCCGCTATCAAGCACATGAACCCGCTGGACACCGACAGCATGATGGGCGCGCAGGCCAGCAAAGAGCAACTCACCAAGATCCTCTCCTACTTGGACCTAGGCAAGCAGGAGGGCGCGGAAGTGCTCATTGGCGGCGGTCAAGCCCATTTGGGTGGCGATCTGGAAGGCGGCTACTACGTGCAACCGACGCTGTTCAAGGGCCACAACAAGATGCGCATCTTCCAGGAAGAAATCTTTGGCCCCGTGCTGGCCGTGACCACGTTCAAGGACGAGGCCGAGGCGCTGGCCATTGCCAATGACACGCTGTACGGCCTGGGCGCCGGCGTATGGAGTCGCAACGGCAACGTGGCTTACCGCATGGGCCGTGCCATCAAAGCCGGCCGCGTGTGGACAAATTGCTACCACGCCTACCCTGCGCACGCAGCCTTCGGTGGTTACAAAGAATCCGGCATCGGCCGCGAAACCCACAAGATGATGCTGGACCATTACCAGCAGACCAAGAACTTGCTGGTGTCGTACTCGGAAAACAAGCTGGGCTTCTTCTAAAGCGCGTCGCGCTACGTCGCGCCGAGCCGCACAGCAACGGGCTGGGACCTCCCCCCTCATACTGGGGTACCAGAAATCGGGGGGATGCCCCAGCCCGCTGCTGCGCTAGCACCGTGGAGACACAGACAAGGCAGCCCTTCGGAACCCACGTGGCGCGCCACCATCCAACGCAGTGACCCGACAGGGCGGCCGCCGATTTCTGGTACCCCAGTATGAGGTGGACGCCCTGTCGGGTTGCTGCGTTGCGAGCGCCAACACAGCGAAATGCAAGCAGGAGAACAAACCATGGTCGACAAAGTCATCGCCACCCCCGCCGCCCTAGAGCTCGTGGCCTTCCTCAAAATCAAACACGGCCCCGATTTGATGTTCCACCAGAGTGGGGGCTGCTGCGACAACAGCGCTGCCAACTGCTACCTGCCCGGCGAAATCACCATGGGTGCGGGCGACGTGTACCTGGGCGACATCGGCGGCAGCCCGTTCTATATCGGCATTGGCCAGTACGAATACTGGAAACACACGCAGCTCATCATCGACGTCATCGAAGGCCACGGTGGCACCTTTTCGCTGGAGGGCCCCGAAGGCAAGGCCTTCCACACCCGCTCACGCGTGTTCACTGATGCAGAACTGGCCGAGCTGGGGATTGAAAAGCCCGCGGCTTGATACGCGGGTATCAGGCGCGGGCACTGGGCCGCGTGTTCACGCGTTCGCGCCAGGCGGCCAGCGCATGCAGGCCCACCTCTTCGGGCTTGAACTTCATGAGTCCGCGCGCAAACTCCAGCGCACAGAACGCGGTGATGTCGGCAATGGTGAAACGGTCGCCCGCCATCCAGTCCTGCTGCTGCAACAACTGGTCAAACCACTTGGCGAGCTCGCGCACCTTCTCGCCCTGCGAGCGGCCAAAGTCGGGGAACTGCGGCTGCTCCAACACGGCGAGGCCTGGGTGGGTGTGGCGTATGGAATTGGCGATACCGCCCAACAGATACAGCTCGACACGGCGGTCTGCCATCTCGATGAAGGCACGCTCATCGGCGTCCACACCCATCAGGTTGGGCTCGGGGTACAGGCCTTCGAGGTAGGTGCAGATGGCGCGGGTTTCGGTCAACACACGGCCGTCATCCAGCTCCAGTGCAGGCACTTTGGCCAGAGGGCTTTTGGTGAGGAAATACGCGCTGCGGTGCTCGCCCTGGTTCAGGTCCATGAACACCAGCTCCAGACCGGTGATGTTTTTCTCGACCAGAAACATGGACACGCGCCGCGGACTGGGCGCACGCTGCGCGGTGTAGAGCTTCATGGGGTGCCCGCAGTTTTGGACTGGCCCATTTCCACCATGGTGCGGGCCGCTTCGGCAAACTTCTTCGCCTCTTCGCTGCCATCACGGCGCAGCTCCAGCGACGAGGGTGGCGCGTGCAGGCCGCGTTGCACGGCGGGGCGCTCCTTGATGGCATCGAGCCAGCGCTGCAGGTGCGGCAGGTCATCTACCTCCACGCCCGACCAGCGGTGTGTGCGCACCCAAGCGAAGTTGGCGATGTCGGCAATCGAATAATCACTGGCCAGAAATTCGTTATCTTTGAGGTGTCCGTCCAGCACGCGGAACAGGCGTTTGCTCTCGCCCTGGTAACGGTCGATGGCGGGCTGGATCTTCTCGGGGAAGTAGCGGTAAAACACATTGGCCTGGCCCATCATGGGCCCGATGCCGCCCATCTGGAACATCAGCCACTGCAGCACACGCGAGCGGCCTTTCACATCCGTGGGCAAAAGCTTGCCGGTCTTCTCGGCCAGATAAATCAGGATGGCACCCGACTCGAACACCGCAAAGTCACCTTCCGCGCGGTCCACGATGGCCGGGATGCGGCCGTTTGGGTTGATGGCCAGAAACTCCGGCGTCTTCTGCTCGCCCTTGGACAGGTCCAGCACCTTGAGTTCGTAAGGCAACGCCAGCTCTTCGAGCGCGATGGAGGCCTTGTGGCCGTTGGGTGTGGCGGCGGTGTAGAGGTCGATCATGGTTTGGCGGCCTGCAGTTGGTCACGCGTTTTACGGGCTTCGCGCTGCGCGGCCTGCGCAAAGTCCGCACCCGAAGACGCATACAGGATGGAGCGCGAAGAGTTCACCACGATAGGTGCCGTCGTCTCGCCACCCGCGCCACGCCAACCGGCCTTGACGGTGGCCACCGCATCGCCGCCCTGTGCACCCACACCGGGGATCAGCAGCGGCAGCGTGGGCGCTAGGGCGCGCACGCGTTCGATCTCTGCGGGGTAGGTCGCGCCGACTACCAGGCCGAGCTGGCCGTTGAGGTTCCAAGGACCCTGGGCCAGAGCGGCAATGTGTTCGTACATGCGCGGCTGGCCGGGCACGTCCAGCAGGCGCTGGGGCTGCAGATCATCGCCACCGGGATTGGAAGTGCGACACAGCAGGAAGGCGCCCTTGCCGTGGTACTGCAGGTACGGCGCCACAGAGTCAAACCCCATGAAGGGCGACAGGGTGACCGCGTCGGCACCGTAACGCTCAAAGGCCTCAATGGCGTACTGCGTGGCGGTGCTGCCAATGTCGCCGCGCTTGGCGTCCAGGATTATGGGCACCTTGGGCGCTGCGCTGCGCATGTGGGCCATGAGTTTTTCGAGCTGGTCTTCGGCGCGGTGCGCGGCAAAGTAGGCGATCTGGGGTTTGAAGGCGATGACCAGGTCCGCAGTGGCGTCGACGATGGCGGCGCAGAAGTCGTAAATCTTGCTGGCGTCACCCCGGTATTGCTCCGGAAACTTGCTGGGTTCAGGATCCAGGCCCACACACAGAAGGGAGCCGTTTTGGCGCTCGGCGGTGCGCAGCTGGTCGAGGAAGGTCATGCCCTATTGTAGGTAGGCGCCAACTCGCCGCAGGGCCGCCCCAAGGCGAGTTAGCCCCCTCGGGGGGCAGCGACCCGCGTAGCGGCGGAGCGTGGGGGCAACACGTCCATGGCCAGGCACAGATCGGCCCAGGCCTTGGCCTTGTCGGCCGGGGCGCGCAAGAGCACGCGCGGGTGGTAGGTGGGCACCACGGCCACGTCCTGGTAGCGGTACAACGTGCCGCGCAGCTTGCCCAGCGGCTGCGTGGCCAGTTCGGACTGCTCGCCCAGCAGCACCTGGGTCGCAAAGCGGCCCATGGCCAGAATCACCTTGGGCTGCACCAGCGCAATCTCGCGCTGCAAAAAGGCGGCGCACTGCGCCAACTCGGCCGCCTGCGGAATGCGCGCTTGTGGCGGGCGGCACTTCACCACATTGGTCAGATAAACGCCGGTGGCGCCACTGCCACTGCGGCTGGCACCCATGGCCTTAAGCATGTTGTCGAGTAACTGGCCTGCGGCCTCGGCAAAGGGCTGGCCAGCGCGGTCTTCGTCTTCGTCGGGCGGATCGCCCACCACCATCCAGTCGCACTGTGCCGGCGTGGGCGGTGCCAGCAGTGTGGTGTTTTTGCGCCCGGCGCACAGGGCGCAGGCCTGGCAGGTGGCGGCGGCCTCGGTCAGGGTGGGCCAGTCCAGAGTTTGCAGATCGAGCGTGGAGGTGCTGGGGGCAGCCTGAGGGCGAGAGCGTGACAGGGCTTCGACCGGCTCAGCCCGAACGGGGATTGGTTGCGCGCGCGCCGCTGGCGCAGCGGCGGGACGGGCCGGGGCCTGCTCTGCCACCGCAATGGCGTGCACCAGCGCCGGCGCGGGCTGCTCAGCAGGCGCAGCCCCCGGTAACCAGACGCGCACACCCATCTCGGCCAGCATGGCGCGGTGGCGGTCGTCCAGGTCCAGTGTCATTCGCAATCCATCCTCGTTTTACAACAATCGCAGGCTCATGACCACCGCGTCTTCGCGCTGGCCGTTGGCTGCAGGATAGTACTGCTTGCGCTGGCCCACGCGGCGGTAGCCGTGGCTTTCGTAGACCTGCATGGCGCGCGTGTTGCTCACGCGCACCTCCAGCCACAGCCACTGCGCGTTCTGACCGCGCGCCCACAGCGTGAGTGCGTCCAGCATGATGCGGGCCCAGCCCTGGCCCTGGAACTCCGGGGCTACGGTGATGTTGAGCAAATGCACTTCGTCCACCCCCTTCATGGCGACAAAGTAACCCAGCAGATGGCTATCGGCCACCAGCACCTGGGCCTGATAGCCCGAGTGCAACGCGTCCATGAAATTGGTGCGGTTCCAGGGGTGGTCGTAGGCACGCTGCTCCACCTGCAGCACGGCGTCCAGCCAGTCCGCCAGCAGTGGGGCAAACTGGACTTCGGGAGCCTGCATCTGCGCACTCATGCCAGTTGGGCGGCCGCTTTTTCAGCAGCGCGCTCGGCCGTGGTCTTGGCCACCTTGTCGCGGATATAGCTGGGCAGGGCCTGCGCGGCGCTGACTGCCTTGCCAGCCGCCAGTAATTGGGGCGCCAGACGCAACATGGCCGTCGCCGTGGGCAGGGCCACGATGCAGGGTACGCCGGCGGGCAGCGCCAGCCGGTCTGCATACACCGTGAACACATTGCCAGCCAGCGCTACCGGTGTAACAGGCAATTGCAGGTCCTGCGGGCGCAGCAGCGCGCTGCCTTGCAGCTCGGTCCACGCTGTACCGGCAAACGCGTAGTGCGCAGCGTACATCTCGTCCATGCGCGCATCCAGCAGCGCCAGGACCTGTCCATCCCGCGCGAGATCAGGCGTGGCAAAGCGGGCTTCTTCGGCCACGGCCAGCAGCGTGTCTACCGGCAGCACCGGCACACCCGCACCGCCGCCTGCACCAAAGGCCAGGCCTTGCGCCACCGAACAGGCGGTGCGCAGCCCGGTGAACGAACCCGGCCCGGCGCCAAAACAAATGGCGTCCAGCGCACCCAATGTCAGACCGGCCTGGGCCAGCAAGTCCAGCACCCCGGCAATCAGCCCGGTACTGGCCTGCGCGCCACCGGCACCGCTGTGCTGCCAGACGCGCATTGCGCCGTCCACCGTCCGCCCCACGGCGACGGACAGGATTTCCGTGCTGGTGTCAAAAGCCAGTAATTTCATACCAAATCAGCCTCTAGCCCCCGTGGATACTGCGTGAGCAGCTCCTGAAACAGGAGCAATTGCAGCCTTGCGCACGCCAAACAAAATGCCCAGTGTGACCAGTGCCAACCCAGCGATCAGGTTCCACTGCAGGGGTTCCCCCAGAAAGATGCCTGCGGATACAGCTGACAGGCCGGGTACCAGGGCCGTGATCATGGTGGAGCGCACCGGGCCGAAGTGGCGAATCATCACGTTGAAGGTAATGCCCGACACCACCACCGAGCCCAGGCCCTGGAACAGCATCTGGGGCAGCACCGACCCCCATGGCGCGGTAAACACGTGGCCCGGCACCCACTGCACCAGCACCAACACGGTGTAAATGGGCACATAAACCAGAAAGCCCAGCACCGTGATGGCGATGGTGGCGCGCACCGCCTCCAGCGCCAGGCGCCGCACCGTCACGCTGTAGACCGACCAGGTGAACGACGCCAGCATGAACAACACATCGCCGCGCCACACGCCACTGCCGTCGAATGCGTGCAGCAGGCTGGCACCACCCACCAGCAAGTCGCCCGCCACGATACACACCAGCCCGATGGCGCGCGAGCCGCTGATGCGCTCACCGAGCACGCCAATGGCCAAGAGCGACGTCCACAGCGGCAGGCTGCCCGGCATCAGCACCGAGGCATGGGCCGCAGGCGCAAACACAAAACCGCTATAGGCAAACATGCCGTACAGCAAGCCACCGGACACGCCCGCGATCAGTGTGTGGCGCAAAGACAGCGGGGAGAGACCGAACAACGACCCCGCCTGCGGATTGCTACGCCGCGCCTGGCGCACCAGCCACCAGCCCCAGGGCAGCAGCACCAACCCGGCCCCCCAGAGGCGTGCGTAAAAGATGTCAAACGGCGTAAGCAGCCCGCCGCGTGCAGGATCGGCCGTGGCGCGTGCGTAGACGATGAAAAAAGTCCAGATCAGCACCGTCACCACGGCGGCGGCCAGACCCACGGTGCGGGGCGACCAGCGTGGCAAAGCAGAAGAAGAGGAGGCAGACATGGGTCAATTATCAGGGTTGGGGCATACCGCCATTGCCGGGCTGGATAATGGCGGTATGCCCCTGCGTTTTGCCCTACTGGCCCTGATCACCAGCCTGTCTTTGGCAGCGCACGCCCAAAATCTGCCGCCCGACGTGGAAACCGCACTGGCACGCGCCAGAGTGCCGCGCGATGCCGTGTCGGCGCTGGTGGTGGAAGCCGGGCGCGACGCCCAGACGCCCCGCCTGTCCTGGCGCGCGAATACGCCCATGAACCCGGCGTCGGTCATGAAGCTGGTCACCACCTATGCCGCGCTGGACCTGCTGGGCCCGGCCTACACCTGGACCACCCCGGTGTATGTGGAAGGCGCGGTGCGCGACGGCACGCTCTACGGCAACCTTTACATCAAGGGCCAGGGCGACCCCAAGCTGGTGCTGGAGCGCCTCTGGCTGCTGCTGCGCCGCGTGCAGGGTCTGGGTATCAAGACCATTGCCGGTGACATCGTGCTGGACCGCAGCGCGTTTGACGTGCCCGACACCGACCCCTCCAGCTTCGACGGCGAGCCACTGCGCCCCTACAACGCGGCGCCCGATGCGCTCTTGCTCAACTACAAGTCGGTGGTGATGACCTTCACACCGGACCGTGGCGCCGGCGTGGCCCAGGTGCAGTTTGACCCGCCACTGGCAGGCGTGCAAATGCAATCCACGGTGGCACTCAGTGTGGGCGACTGCGGCGACTACCGCGGCGCCCTGAAGGCCGACTTCTCGGATGCCAATCGCATCCGTTTTCTGGGCAGCTACCCCGCGGCGTGTGGTGAAAAGGCATGGCCCGTCGCGTATGCCGAGCCCCGGAGTTATTCCATGCGCGCAGTGCAGGGCCTGTGGCAGGACATCGGCGGCAAGCTGGGCGGCAGTGTGCGCCTGGGTGCGGTGCCATCGGCGGTACTGGCGGCCAAACCGGCGTTTGAGGCCACCTCGGCACCCTTGGCCGAAATCATCCGCGACATCAACAAATACAGCAACAACGTGATGGCCCAGCAGGTTTTCCTGACGCTGGGTAACGGCAGCTTTGACGGCGCACGCAGCGCTGTGACCCGCTGGTGGAAAGAACGCTTGGGCGAAGACGCCCCGGTGCTGGACAACGGCTCGGGCCTGTCGCGCCAGGAGCGCATCAGCGCGCAGGCGCTGGGCCGCCTGCTCAACCACGCCTACCAGTCACCCGTGATGCCGGAGCTCATGGGCTCCTTGCCGATCAGCGGTCTCGATGGAACCCTGCGGCGCATGAAGTCGCGCACCGGCGCCAGCGCCCACCTCAAGACCGGCAGCCTCAGCAATGTGGTGGCCGTGGCGGGGTATGTGGACGGCAGCAACGGGCGCCGCTTCATCCTGGTGGCGCTGATCAACCACGCCAATGCCGGCGCCGCACGCCCCGCTATCGAGGCGTTGGTGGACTGGGCCAGCAAGGAACAATAGACACACATGCGCTTGTCTTTTTTTGCAAAACCACACCGCGACTGGGTGGTTGAGGGCAACCACACAAGCCGTGTGATGGGCTTTGGTCTGATTGCGTTCGTGCTTGCAGTTCACATGCTGGGCCGGGGCTACAGTGAACTGACCTGGGCGCTGCTGGGCTTGCAATTTCTGGCCTACCCCCAGTTGCTCTATTGGCGCACGCGGAAATCCAACGAGCCACGCGCCGCCGAGATGAACCACATGAGTCTGGATTCTTTTGTCTTTGGCATGTGGTCTGCCTACCTGGGTTTTCCGATGTGGAGCACCTTTGGCATGTGCGTCACCACTGCGGTCACGCATGCCTCCTACATGGGCGTGAAGGGTGCTGTGCGCTCCGCTGCGGCCTTGTCCGCGGGAGCACTCATGGCAATCGTCCTGTTCGGCTTTCGATTCTCGCCAGCCATGGATTGGCCAATCTCCCTAGCCTGCCTGTTGGGGCTTACTGCCTATCTGGTGTCTCTGGCAAACATGGCCCACAACCACAACGTCAAGCTTTTCGAGACCCGTGACAAGATGCGAAAAGGTGAACAGGCGCTGCAGGAAGCCAACGAAGCCCTGCGCCAGCAACTCGGCGAGATCAGCGTGCTACAGACACGCCTGCGGGAGCAGGCCAACCGCGACTCGCTCACCGGCCTGTACAACCGGCGCTATCTGGACGACACACTGGCGCGCGAACTGGCGCGCTGCAAGCGCGAGGGCCAACCGCTCAGCCTGATGCTGATCGATATCGACCACTTCAAACGCGTCAACGACACCTATGGCCACCCCGCCGGGGACGAAGTGCTCCGCGCCCTGGCGCGCATGCTCAACACCCACGCGCGCAGCGGCGACGTGGCCTGCCGCTACGGCGGCGAAGAATTCCTGATGCTGCTGCCCCACATGCCGCTGCAAACAGCCATGCAGCGGGCCGAGCAGTGGCGCGCCGACTTTGGCACCGCTACGCTGGTGTTTGGTGATTTCCATATCCAGGCCACGCTGTCAGTGGGCATAGCCACCTACCCTGGCGACGGCACCTCACCCGAAACGTTGATCGCCAACGCCGACCTGGCGTTGTACCGCGCCAAGAACAATGGCCGTAACCGTGTGGTGGCTTTCAGCACATCACACCCTTCTCCTTCCGTCTTACCGAACTCCTCTCATGCAAGCCAGTGACATCATCGGCACCATCGGTGCCACACTTACCACCGCCAGTTTTGTGCCGCAAGCCTGGCACACCTTCAAGACCAAGGACGTGCGGGGCATTTCATTGGGCATGTACAGCGCCTTCACCGTGGGCGTGGCCTGCTGGCTGGTCTACGGCTTTCTGCTCAGCGAATGGCCCATCGTCATCGCCAACTTCATCACGCTCACGCTCGCCATGGCCATTCTGACCATGAAGCTGCGTTACCACGCACCATGAGGCTGGCGCAGCCCTGGCGCAATGACCTGCGTGGCGGCACGGAGGCCGCGCTGCAAGGCATGTCCACGGCGGTCGCGCCCATACTTTTGTTTGTGGGCCTTTTCGGAAGCGCCGGCTTATCGGCGGGTTACTGGGCCGCGTTGGTGGTAGTGGCGCTGGTGCCCTGCGCAAGGCTGTTGATGGGAGGTCAGCCGGCCATCCTGTCGGCGCCACGCACGGCTTCTCTCGCAACCTATGCTGGCCTGGTTTTGCATATCAGCCTCGCCAGTGCCGGGCCCACGGCGCAGCAGGCGGCCAGCGGTCTGACGACCACCCAATTGCTCGTCGGACTGACGGCGGGCAGCCTGATGTTTTTAGCGGCCAGCGCACTGGTGGTGCTGGCAGGTGCACTCCGGTGGGGTCATATTTTCAAGATGATCCCCATCCCCGTGAGCGTGGGCATCAGCAATGGCACGGCCTTGTTGCTGGTCTGGTTGGCACTGGTCCAGATGAACCGGGGCGGTGCCCCGGCGGTGCTCAGTGCGGTGTCCATGCTGCTGGCCTATGCCCTGTGGCGATGGTCGCAAAAGCGGGTGGCCTGGTTTGCCAATATGCCGGCCGTCCTGATTGCAGTGGCATGTGGTGTGCTCCTGACCAGCGTGGGAAACACGGCAGCACCGCTGGGTACGGCGCCCCAGGTCATGGCCGACACACAATGGATTTCTGCGCGCATGTGGGCGACCCTGCAGGCGCACGATCTCTTGCCCTTGCTCATGGCAGGGCTGCCTGGCACCATGACGCTGGCCCTGGTCATGATTCTGGAGACCTTCACGACCGCCGCCACTATGGAGTCACGCTTTAACCTGCGTAGCGATGCCAACCGCGAATTAATTGCCATGGGCACCGCCAACATGCTGGGCGCCGTGCTCGGCGGCGTGCCCTGCACGGGCGGCCCGCTGTACAGCCTTGCGAGCTGGAATGCAGGCGGACGGGGATGGCTGGCAGCGCTGGTATGCATGCTGTTCTTGACCGGCCTGCTGCTGGGCATTGCACCGTGGCTGCTGGCACTGCCGGCCGGCCTGATTGCCGGTCTGCTGTTGTTGCAGGCCATACCGATGGCAGACCCGGCATTCATGGAACGCCTGGGCCGCATGTTGCGCACGCGCCAATGGCGTGGTGAAGGCACTGCCGACCTGGGCTTCTGGATCACAGCGGCCATCAGCCTGGTCGGTGTATTCGGTAATCTGATCTGGGCCACTTTCCTGGGTATAGGCTTGTCCAGCCTGGCGGTACTCAAACGCGTCTCTGGCAATTTGACAGCACAATGGACCTATCTGGACACCCAGCGTTCGCGCCGCGTGCGCGGGCTCGCGGAAACCACCGAGCTTGCGCGTGCTGCCCAGTCGGTGGGCGTGTTGCGACTGACGGGCCATTTGTTCTTTGGCAACAGCTTGCGCCTGCGTCAACAGGCCGATGAGCTGGACGACCGGGCGCGTACCGTAGTCATTGACATCGCCCAAGTGCATGAGGTTGACCCCAGTGGCATCGAGGCCTTGGGCGGTCTGATCCGCTCATTGCAGGACAGCGGGCGGGCCGTGGTGATCAGTGGTTTGCAGGCCAGTGCACCCGCCTTGCAGCGCGCACGGAACAACTGGGCTGCGGTGGACCTCCAGGTGGACCTGGACCGCGGCCTGGAAGCCTGTGAGGAACGTGTGCTGGCGCACGGCGCGATCAGTACCGGTACCTCCACGGTGGCAACACACCACAACAGCCTGCTGCAGGATCTGCACCCCGATGACGTAGACATGGTGCTGGGGCTGGGCCAGCGCCGGGATGTTGCGCAGGGTGCAGTACTGTTTCAGCAAGGCGCGCCTGCAGACGGCGTGTGGCTGCTGGAATCGGGGAAGGTCAGCATTCTGTCGGGCAGTGGCCCTCTCTGTTCCCGCCTCGCCACATTTGGGCCAGGCCAGTTCGTCGGTGAAATGGGGCTGATTGATGGAAAGCTGCGCTCTGCGACCGTAACCGCCGACACGGTTGTCACGGCACTATTTCTGGACAGTCAGGCGATTGCTACACTGGTCGACCAGTATCCGGCTGCGGCTTTGGCGATCACCCGCAACATCGCACGCGAGTTGTCTTCGCGATTGCGTGGCACCGCCCCCTGATACCGCCAACGGATTCCCCGGCAAACCGCCTGTTTTTTTGCGTGAAATGGACATGACCGCTCTTTCGACAACGCAGGATAGCAAGTACTTCCCACACGAAGATGCCATGCGGGTGGCCGTGCACAACGAAATACTGGGGCGACCCCAGGCACGCATGGGTTTGCCCGTGCAAATAGCCTGCCTTGTGGTGCTCAACGCCGATGTCGACCTGGAGGCGGAAATACGCCATCTGGCACTTCTTCCGGGTCAAAAAGATCTGACAGCCACGGCACTGCAGACTCCGTTCTTGCGCATCCAGGTGGGCCCCTGCACCCTCAAGTGGGAACGGCATGCCGAGTTCACTGCGTACTCCGTCATGCGCGCCTTGCCGCCGTCGACGCTGCTCAATGATCCACCGCAGCAATTGCTCTCTCAATTGCTGCTGGACGATGACTGGTTGCGCAACATTCCGGGGCGCACGCTGGGCGCCCTGCACCTGGTCATGTTGCTGGGGGATCCGCCCAGTGCAGTCACCCGCGCAGCCGCCTACGACCACTGGTTTACCACGGGGGCTGCGGTGGCCTCACAAATGGGCACCCCGGTCCATTCCAGCGTGGTGACCGACTTTGCATTGCAGGAAGATGGCTTTGAACGCATGTTGGTGCTCGCTGCCACCGGCATGAGCGAAGGCAGAGTGGGACGGGTGGCGCAGCGCCTGCTGGAAATCGAAACCTACCGCCTTATGGCACTGCGCAGCCTGCCCGCTGCACAACAACTGGGGCCCTGGCTGGAAGAGGCGGAACAACGGCTTGTTGGCATTCACACGCAGATCAACGGCATACTGAATAGCAACCAGGACTTGCTCAATGCATTGGCACGGTTGGCTGCCGACGTGGAGCGCGCGGTGGCAGACCATAGACGCTCTTTTGACGCCAGCAAGGCCTACCACGCACTGGTCACCCAACGCCTGACCGAGCTGCGCGAAAAACCGATCCCCGGCACCCAGACACTGGGCGAATTCATGCACCGCCGCCTTTCCCCTGCCATGGCGACTGTGGTGGCTGCCGGGCAACGGCTGGACGCACTGTCCACGCGTGTAGACCACACCAGCGCCTTGCTGCGCACCCGGGTGGAGGTAACGCTGGAAGCACAAGGCCGTGTGGCAATGAACACCATGGCAAGCGTACGGCTGTTGCTGCAACGGGTTCAACGCACACTCCAGGTACTGTCGATTGCGGCCGTTACTTTCTTTGTAGTGCAACTGCTGTTGCACATCGGCCATGCGGTGCAGCGTGGTGGCTTTGCGCTGGAACTGGAGCTGTGGGTGGGCGCCCTGGTGCCCGTGGCACTGGGCGGCATCTGGTGGCTGGTGCACCGGATCAACCAGCGCCTTTAATCCGATCAGGGCCTGTTCACACTAATTTCCCGAGTGCGAACACGCCCTAAGCCGCGGGCGGTGGGGCCGCCGCTTGCAGGGCTTCCAGCCATTGCTGGGCCGCGGCAGGGTCTGCGAATTGCGGCACCACCGTCCCTTCGGGCAGCGTGAATCCCTCTGGCAAGGCCATGCCTTCCGGCAACTTGAGGTTTTGCAGCAGGTTCTCCGGCACATCGAATTTGGGAATATTCAGCTCAGGCATGGCAGGTGGCTGGATGGCCGCCAACTCCGACTCCAGCGCCTGCAGGGGATCGGCGGGCAACCCGAGGTCTGCCGCGGTGGGCATTTGCAACTCCGGTACCGGCGGCAACGACAGACCATCAGCCGATAGTGCGTCTGGCAATCCGCTGGGCAAGCCTTCCGGCATGGCCGGTACAGCGCCCGCCTCTGCAGCTGTTCCGGCCGCCTGCGCCGGTGCTGTGGTCGACGTACCCGCGGGCGGTGCTGCACCGGGTGCTGCGGCCGCAGGTGCAGCCTTGTCCGCAGCGGCGGGCTGTGCGGTCGGGCTCGGCGATGCGGTGCCTGCTTGCGTGGCTGGCTCTGCAGGTGCGGGCGGTGTTTCTCCCGCTGGTGGCGCAGCACCGGGAGCCGCGCTGGCAGATGGGGAAGCTTCCGGAGATGGCGCCTTGGCCGCATCCGCCGGGGCGGCACCGCCTGCGGCGGCTGGCGCTGTTTCAGCAGCGGCACCGGATGCTCCAGGCGCAGCGCCTGCAGGTGCGGCTTGTGCAGAAGCTTCTTTGGCTGCACCCGCTTCTGATCCGGCCGCTTGACTTCCACCTGCGCCAGGCGCCGCACCCTCGGCGGCCGCAGGTGCGGCAGCCGCTTGCGCTGCTGCGGCTGCGGCCGCCTTGGATTGGCCGCCCTGGGCGACCACTGCGGCGTCCATCGTTGCCTCGGCCTTCACCGCTTCGGCCCGCGCCACCTGCGCTTCCTGCTTGGCGCTTTCCACCTTCTTCTTGGCATCGTCTATCAGCGCCTGCCCCTGATCGCGCAGCTTTTGCGCCTCGGCATACGCCTCTTGCGTCTTCTGGGCCATTTGCTCGGAGGCTTCCTGCGCTTTGGCCTTCAGCGCATCTACCGGTGCTGCCACCGACGCCAGACTCTCCTCCATCTTGGCCTGCACCGACTGGGCCGCATCGGCCGCGGGCTGGAAGGCCGCCGTCGCGTCGTCCTTCATGGTCTTGACGGCATCCAGTGACTGCGTCATCTGCGAGCTGGGGCCTTCCTTGGCAGAGTTGACCTTGTCGGCCGCGGCCGCGGCTTCGTCGTGGGCTTTTTGCAATGCGTCCTGTACGGGCTGGCCGGACGACTGCAAGGAGTCTGCTTCAGACGTGGCGGAGTCGGCTGCCTCTTTGGCGCTGGCGCCTGCCTGCTTCATGCTGTCCTGCACACCGGACACGGCCTGGCTGGCCTGCTGCAGCATGCTGCGGGCCGATTCCAGCGCGGCGGTGGCTTGGGTCTTGACGCCATCGATACGCGCCTGCAAGCCGTCGACCTGGCCTTTGGCTGCGTCCAGCGCCGCCTGGCCCTGTTCAGTGAGCCGATCCACCGTGCTCTGGGCCTGCGCCACTCCAGCTTCGAACTGCGCCGACATACGCACCGCGTCGCCGCTGAGTCCTGCAGCCCGGTCCACCGCGGCCTTGGCCTGGCGCACAACATTACGGGCCTGTGCAAACAGCCCATCCATAACCCCCAGCGCCTTTTGCAACTGCACATGGAACTGCTGGCGCAGGTCTTCCGCCATGGCCATCAACTTAGCGGGCGGCTCATGCACTTTGACCTTGAGCACATCAATCTGCTGGTGGACTACACGCATCTGCTGCTTGACCAGGTCCATCGGTGGTTGCATCTGCGCCTGCACTTTGGACACCGCATCCAGCAACTGCGTGCGCATGGCTTCGATCTTGTCGTGCACCGGCACCACGGCGGTTGCCTTGATCTCAACGACCTTGTCGTGCACCAGCTGGATTTTTTCCAGCGGCTGGGCTGCGGCCAAAAAGTCGTCGCGGGCCTGGCGCACCTGGGCCAGCAGCGGATCGGGTTGCTGCTTGACCTGCTCCACCACGGTGTGCATCTGCTCGGACACCGTGTCCATCTGGGCGCTGGCTTGCTGCACGGCGGCCTTCACTTGCTCGAGTACGACGATGACCTGCGCGATGCTCTGGCGCACCAGCTCCACCACCTGCGCCAGCACGGGTCGCAGACCCTCCACCTGCACAATGGCTTGGTCGAGCAAGCCAATGGAGGTATCACCAGCCGTCTTGACCGTGGTGCGCGCGGTGGCGATGGTGGTCTTGATGCCGGGGATCATGCCCTTGACGCCCATGAACAACGCGCGCGCCGCCACCATGGCCATGGAACGACTGACATACTTGGTGCAGACTTGGATGGCGTTGTCACACAGCGCGTCAGCCTGCTCCATCTCGCGGGCCGCCTGCGCCAGGCTGCGGTCGGCTACCACCATGAACTGGCGTATCGTGTCCTGCACCTGACCAATGGTCACCTTGGACAGGTCGATCTGCTTCTCCACGATGTCAAACTCTTCCGGCAGGCGGTTCAGCAGTACCTCCAGGTTGTCAATCTCGCGGACCACGTCCTGCAGTGCGTCCTGCAAACCATGGATGGCATGGTCCACCGCGGCCACGACCTCGTCCAGGCTGCGCTTGAGATTGGCGACGATGCGCTCCAAGCGTTGCAACGCCGACTCGATGGCGTCCAGGATGGCGTCCACGGTCTGCGCCACCGTGTCAATTTGCTCGACGACGGTGTCGAGAGCGGACTCCACTTCGATCACCGGGTGCAGCACCGCATCGATGAGTTCGTTGATTTTGTCCTTCAGCGTGTCACCCAGGCCGCGCAGCACCTGCAGCTCGGCATCAATGCCACTGACAGCCGTGTCCACGCGTTCGACAATGGGGTCCAGCGCACCGCTGACCTCGTCGATCAGCGCGTCGACCTTGCCACGCACATCCTCCACCATGTCACCGACCAGTTGCTCGGTGGCATCCACTTCACTGCGGATGTCGGTGGCCGTGGTGGCGAGATCGGCGTCTGTGTTGTCAATCTCGGTCTGCACACTGCCGACCAATTGCTGCACCTGCAGTGCAATCTGGGCCTGGGCCGCAGCAAAATCGGCGGGACGGGTGGTGCGCAGTTGTTGTGCACGTTGCTGCAGTGGTGCGAGTTGGTCGGCAAAGGCCTTCATGCGCGGCCCCAAGCCACGGGCCTTGTCCATCAGCCCCTGGCCCAAAGCGATCACCGATTCCACGCGTGGCGGAACCGCCGTCACGTCTGGACGGATGTCGGCCACGCGTTGTGGCAACCCCTGGGCCATGGTCGCGATGTCCTGCACGTCGGTCGTAACGCCGGCCAGGTTTTCGCCGACCGCGAGCAGGCGTTCACCCATGTCCTTGAGCTGGTCCGCGACCCCCCGCGCCTCGGCGGGTAGTGATTGCAACGCGGTGAGTAACGGCCCTGCCAGAGCCTGTGGATTCAGAGTGTCCTGCAAACCCTGGATGGCCTGCGCGATACCGGTGACCTTTTCCACCACCAGGTTGACGGTGTTGGTGGCCTCGTCAATGCCCCCAACCACCTCTTCTTCCAGCGTGGCCTTGGCTTTCAGAACCGCATCTACGACCTGGTTGGCGCCTTCTGTGATGGCGTCGGTCGCCTTGGTAACGAGCTGCATGGCGGGTTACTGTCAGAGTGCGTCCAGTGTCTTCTTGACGTTGCCGCCTGCCTCCGTCATGGCTTCTTCGATCTTCGGAATCTGCAGAGGGGCAGGTTCCAGCGATACCCCGGCCTGATCAACGCCGCCAATGGAGACATCGATCTGCGCTAGCGTCTGGTCAATCTCTGGAAGCACCTGGGCATTTTGGAGCTGCACCTCTTCCAGTATGGGCAGCAACGGGGCGATGGGAGGCTTGTCTGGCAAGGTGTTCAGATTCACTGGGGGTGTCTGTGCCTCAGGTCCCGCTTCGGCAGCCGGGGGCTCTGGCCAGCCGGGCAGCATGTGGGATGGCACACCCTGAAGACCCGAAGCAGCCGTCGGCATTTGACCCGCCAGAAACTGGCGCATCAGCTGAATCACTTCGGCATCAGACAGCATGGCGAGATGTCCTGGTCAACGCGCCTTCACGCGCGCGGTTCCTTGATGCCGAGCAATGAGAAAAACCGTTTGATGTCACCTTCTTCGCGCACAATTTCCTGCATCAGGTCCACCAGAGACATCCGTCCCCAGCTCACTGCACGTTTGATCAGGTAAGGCGTGGGGCTGTGTGGTTCCGTCTTGAGCAGGTACTGCGCAGCGGCTTCCAGCATGTGATAGGCATCTTCGCGACTGTTGATGGGTCCCATGGCGTAATCACTTTCTCTGGATGAAGTGGCTGTCGGCTCGGTTATGTCGTTGTTTGTGACTTTCACCGGAGCACTCGATCCCACTGCCTGTGGCTCGACGGGAACTGGGCTGGGCTTGGGCTGCGCAGCCACAGGCGCGCGACCGTCAATCAGGGTATCGCAGACGCGCTGAATGCGCAGCAATGTCTCATGCACTTTGGCCACACTGGGGGCCCGCATTCCCATTTTTTCATTGAGGGCCTCGGAGAATGCTTCCCAAGCCGTCGCACTGGCGCCCAGCAGATTTTTATTGGCAATCAGAATCTGCAGGTTGTCATTGTGGGTACCCGCCACGATTTCGGAACGTGTCGGGATGGGACTGATATTGGCCGCCGCTGACTTTTTGGTTTCGGGCTTGCGGTTTTCCAGCGCTAAGGCCTGGTCCCAATCAAACGCACAGACAGTGCTTGGCATGCGTTCGGGCAGCCTCATCAGCGACACATGCAACATCAAGACCAGCGGAAGGTTTTCATTGATCCAGAAGAATGGCGCAGCGCGAGCCTCATCGTCGTCCGCCTCGATCTGCGGGTGCGCGGTATCCCAGTGCCGCTCCACCAGCCCTGTGAGCAGTGCCACCGCTGCATTGAACCCCGCCAACTGGTACTGGTGTATCCACGCCTCGCACAGCCATGCAGCCACCTGGAAGTCTTTGGATCGCGAACGCAACATGGAAGCCGCATTTTCCGCAACCGCACGCCAGTCAGCTTTTTTGATCGGCCGCTCCCACTCGCGCATGGGCAGTCGGGCGTCTTCTTCTTCGCGTGCATCGCGAATGGCCATGTACTGCGGGTCATACCGCATCGATGGGCCCGCTGGAAGATCGCCGGCTATGGGCTGCAGCAGGGCTTCAATATCGGGTTGGAAATCGGTAAACAGGTCCATGCGCATATTGCTATGGTTTGCTGAATTCAGGGGCGCGCGACGGGAACGTTCCAGGCCAGGCGAGTGGTGTGCGTTTGCCAACCGCTGAGAGCGTGAAGCGCAGGAACACCCGGGCGCGCACATCCGGTTGCCCACTTTTGCCAAGCTCAGTACCCGTCCCCATGGGGAACTCCATGCGCAACAACTGCGTGCGTCCATCGGAACGTGCGCCGGTGTCAGCCTCACGCTGGCTCTTGATCATGCGCAACAGAGACCAGGTATCGGTAAATCGATAAATCACCGACTTGCCGTCCACACTCATATAGGGCTGCTGTGGATCTGCAAACACGTTGCCCGGCGCATCCTTGGCCACCCGCAGAGTGAGCGTGACGGGCATCCCGGGTTCCCAACGCAGCGCGCGGGGTGGATCCCGGAATCGGAGCGTCTGGGGACCTATTTCCAGCGCCCAATCGATCACCTTGTTGCCATCCAGCTCAGCGCCCTGATTGACGCGGAATTCGGCAGCGATGTCATACCCCGCCACGACACCGTCTTCCACAGGATAAAGCGGCGCCATGAAAACGCGGGCACGTTCGTACTGGTCAGAAAACCTGCGCATTTCCTGCGTGTGTGCCAAAGATTGTTTGTCCAGAGGTGACGTTTTGAGGACACGCGCCATCTTGTCAGAACTACGGAACAGTTGCCCGACATCGTCAAAATCAGCGTCGATCAAATCCTTGCCATTGGACACGGCAAACGGTGGGCGTCCAGCAAGAAGTCGATTGAAGTTGTAGGCAAAGTCAGACCACAACTCCTGCTGCTCGGTGTAGCGCAGGTCCGTGCATCGTTTGAGTAACGCGGTGTAGACCTGAAGGTGCCGTATTGCAAAATAATCTGTCGGTCGTTTGGACGGCGCTTTGGTGGCCAGTTTTTCGGCACAGGTATAACGATCTACGTCCACGCCAACCGTCATGAGGAATTGCTCATACGCGTTCAAGCTGCTGTTTGCATTCTTGGTGCGGTAACGCTCGACTTCGCGGTTGATCGCTTGCCAGCGCGTTGCCAGTTGCCCCTCGGCAGCGGCTTTGTCCAATGAATTTAGGTACACCTCGGCTTGCCGTCCCAGTGTCTCCACGCGGCTGAATTGTTGGGCCAGATACTGCGTCATGGCCTGCCCGTCCGTCACGCCAAGGGCCTGCAGCAGGGGACCTTGGTCGCCCGTCCAATAGGAGAAGTCTCGCCCTCTGATCGCGTACAAATCAAATTGATTGAGACTGGAATCCAGTTGCCGTAATCGTGCCTGGGCATCTTGGGAAAGCAGTTGCTGAATACCATCGGCAACCCGATAGAAGCCCAACTCTGTAAAGAAGCCCTGAAGCTTGGCCAGCCTGCCACGCGCAGCTTCAAACGTCATCGCATCCGTCGCACTGGCCGGATCCACACGTCCGCTGATACCCAGTGCGGCCACGACTTTGTCATTGCCCAAGCGGCCAAACTGGTCATTCACAAAGGTGACAACACTGGGGCGCGCTTCCGGAGGGAATTTGACCAGCGATTCATTCATGAAGCGTTTCTGCTCATCGACCAAGGCCAGTGCCTGGTCCAGCTTGGCCGTGTCCCACGTCAGGATGCCCAGTGTGGGCATTTCCGGAATTTCACGATCGCTGGTCGCGACCATGAACGGTTGTGCCAACAAGCCGGTCACTGCGTCGCGCAACGCAAGGCGTTCGGGCGAGAGCAGGAAGCGCGATTCCTTATCTTGCCAAATGATGCCGCTATGGCCTTCTGCATTAAAGCGGCTCGAAAATTCGGCACTGAACTTCACAAATTCGCTATTGGCATATTGATTGACCTGGTCTGCGGCTTCCGGGCCCAACAAACGGTCTGACTCCGTAATGCGCGCCATCACCTTGTCATAGGAAGTCCCCAGCTCCAAGGAAGGCTTGTGCATCCATTCACCACGCCCCGCTGCGAGCAAGCTCTCCTGGCTTCGCATGAGGGAGAGAATTTCCTTGTACCCGGCCACAGCCTGCGCATAACCGATGGGACGTGAGTCGGTAGACAGCAGTCTGTTAGTCAGGGCAGCTAACTGCCTTTCCAGCACCAGCAGATCATTGTTCACAAAAACACGTTGATCTAATGTTCCCATGCCTTTGGCCAATGAGCAGCGTACCGCGTGCCGAATGTGGTTCACACTCAGTGCCGCCATGCCGGCCGACGCGTTGGCTTCGTTGCCACGGAAGAAGCGGATGCTCTGGGAAATATTGCCTGGCAATTCCGTGCCTAGGGTGTACTTCACCAACAGGCGCAGGTCATCCGCGCTATTGGCGTCGGCTTGCTGAAGCCGCTGCATGGCCCCAATGGCTTGTTCAAGCTGCTCAACCTGTGACAAGTACTGCTGCACAGCGGCGAACTCAGGTGTGCTCTCTATGGCCAGCGTGGGCACATGCGTTGCCCCCTGCTCAACCCGAGGCCCCATGCAAAAGCCGCCAATAATCAACTCGGATGTGCTCTCATCCTGCTCCACCCCGGTCAATTCAGACGCACGTGCATACAGTTCGCGCCGCAAAGTGCCAATGGCAATCTCGCCGAACTCCCGCTCCACACGCTCTACAACGCGGGTGTCGAGGTTATTCCAGTATGACCAGGACCCGGGCATCAGCACGGCCCAGGTTTTCTCGGCGCCCAGGTTTTCTATCGCACTGAGCAAGGCCAGTGTTTTGGCCTTGTACCACTCCGGAGGGATGGCCGTACCACGGCTCATCATCTGATTGCGGTACTGGTTGTCCACCTCAATCTGCTTGAGCATCTTGGCGATGTCAGGGTTACGGTTGCTGAGCTGCACAGTAGCAACTACCAGACCGATACTCCAGCCACCCAAAAGCACAACGGCCGCCACCCGGGCAACACGTGACAGCATCGGGCGTGTCAGTTGTTGACGCGACGGCCTTGCAAGACCGTACTCAAGGAAAATTTTCTTTTCGAAAAGATCACGCAAGAATGCGGGCTCTTGCATGAGCTGGGACACCAGATCACTTGCATCCGGTATTCCGTCAGACGCTTCCTGAGCGACATCCTGTTCGCCAGCAAGCGCGGTTCTCGCAGCCAAGCTGCTGTCCCCGGTAAAGTAGATTCCACGGAAGAAAAATGGCTCGTGATAGGCGCTGGGCCGCATCAACTCATCTGCGTAGGCCTGCAACTGGCTGCGCAGGGCGTCAACACGATTGGGCAACAGGAAGAAGCTGCTCGAGTCCACCGCCCCCTTATTCGACGCGAAGAGTTCTGCTGTGGTGTCAGAAATGGTATGAACCACACTGTTCATGGCCTCGCCAATCCAGGAGCCCTGGTAGGTGGTGGACAAGTCATACGGCGATGACCACCCCAACATGCCAGCACGCATCGTTTCAGGGAGGGCACGCGAGAATGCTGAAAAGCCTTCGATTTTTTCGCATCCGGACACCGTCACGTAAACGGCGAAACGCATGGCGAAGCGGTTTTGCGCAAGCCAGAGGCGACGGTGGGCCAGACGCGCCAGCTTGACAAACTCGAGAGTGGAATCAGGGCTATTGTCCAACAGCATCTCTGCGGGGACAGTAATCACCACCGAGTCAAAAGGACGCTGCGGCCGGTAATTGCGACACAGGCCCAAAAACTCATCCCAAGGTTTCTCCGCCGCATTTTCGTCATCCGGAGAGCCCAAATACGCCCCCTGCATTTCGACCACAACGCCTTTGTCGAAAAAATGCCAGGATATGCCCTGGGTCGTTGCCGCCGATGCGGCCTCGGAGCTGAGTGCGCTGGGTACACCGGATTGCTCAATCGGCAGGTTCCGTTGTCCCATTCCTTCATTGAGCACCAAAACCCAGGGAATTCCGTACCGCTCGGAGCGCGCGGCAATATTTCCCTCAATGAGCTCTACCGCCTGGCGAAAGGAGTTACGAAGCGAGTCAAACCGGAGTTTGATCAATTTGGGGTCGGTGCCGGGCTTCGCAGCGGATGCCCGCGTCGCGAAGTAGAACACGACCCCCAGACCCAGCAAGGCCAGAACAATCAGGATGGCAACGGCAATTAGAAACCTGTCGTCGGTCAGCATAGGTTCTCTCGCTCGATGCAATCAAATGTGCAGTTCATTTTGGGGTCTCCTGTCCTGCCACTGCATTGCCTTGCAGCGCTTGTTGCACTGGCCAGGTTTGCCAGAGCCAGAGAATCTCGGAGATAGCGATTAGCGCCGCCAGTCCTATCAGAAACATGACAGACCATTTGCTCAAGGTCTGCATTTTGCGTGGCGCCAGATGGGACAGCGTGCTGGCATACGCACGCTCCGACAACACCCGATCCCGCCCGGACAAATCGGCAGGTCGCTGGTACACGAACTGGAACAACTCCGCCCGATAGCCTGCAAACCGACCTTCTCCTGCCGCCCCTCGGTATTTGCCCTGGAACCCCAGCGCCAAGGCAGAAAGGTAAAGTGCGGCAATCGGTCGCACAGAGGGTTCCCGATTCGAGAGCATTTCTTCAATCTTTTCAAAGATTTTGTCTCCGGCAACGCTGGTGCGAAACAGTGCCCCCTCCAGCAGATGCTCAGTCCAGCAATCTCGACCGATCCACGGCGTATGCAACAGGATCTCATCCGCCAAAGCCGCCTTCAAATAACGGGCATCAGCAATGCTCTGCAACTCGAATCGACTGCCTTCGCGTTTGGACTCCAGGGTCTGCAATTCAATCAATTGCACCAAGTTCTTGCTGACCAGCTTGGCCGCGGCGTCCGGATTGGACTCTCTGGTTTCAATGGCACGCATCTGCGCTTTGGACACTTCTTCAAAGAATGCCCTGAATTGCATGATCAAGTGGTCATCTTCCTGGGTTTCTTGGGGTGGACGTGCCATGCGAAAGATGCTCCTGTAAATGCGTCAGCCTTTGACGAACAACACCATTTCCTGCGGACGCTGTGCAGATGCACTCTCGGCAGAATTGCTGATCACCAAAGCTTCGTTGGCCAAGGTCAGGGCGGCATCCGCCTTGATGGAGAACAAGGTATAGCCGGAGCTCGCCCGGACACCCAACTCCTGGGCCGAGTCGATAGACTCACGCTCCGCCCCAAGCACGCGCCGTTCACGCAATGACGCATAGGCCGACTGTGATCCCACGATGGCGCCCCCCATCCAGGCATTCAACTCCCGCTCAGGCTGCCCACGCAAACCCACAATGAGTTGGGCGGACAACCAATCGCTTTGCAACACAATTTCAAATGCACCGTGCCGGTACTCAAACTTGATTTCCCGGTAGTCTTGGCTGATTTCGTCTAACGACGCCTCCAGGGCGTCCAACACAGGGCTCAGGGTGGCAAGGGGGTTACCGTGTTCATACTCCGGAGGAACCACAGGCAAGGCGCCGGGGCGCAACATACTGAGCGGCCCCAGTAAAGTACACAGGGAAACAAACAAACTGTAAGGATGCAAATTGGGGGTGCGCATGACAGCCTCAATTTGAGGCAATCCGGTCATGAGGTTGCGCAACCGCTCGCGTTGCTCCAGATAGGCCAATCTATCCTCGGTGCGAGACGATGGCACCGCTGTTTGTTTAGCCACAAACGCCGCTTTGCCCCGCAATTGCACAACAAAAGCCGACAAGCGCTCCCACAGGGCATCATCCTTGGGCATCACCAACAAGGGGGGAAGCGTTTCTGCCAGTTTGACAACTTCGTTATCTTTGTAGACCGCCCCCAAGCGCAAGGAGGTGTACAAACCAGACGGCGGCCCACCCGCCATCAACGAAAGGTTGGGATACAGCCTGGGAACATCCGCGGGCATGGCCTCCGAAACCTCATCTTCCACCGGACTGGTGGCAACCGAGCGAAAGCGTGATGGAACACCACTTGCGCGCATGCTGCTGGAAACTGGCATGACCAGGTAGATATCGAGCGAGGCGTTTTCCATCGCTTGTGTATGGGGCGCTAGATCCAGCTCCAGTGGCCCGTGGGCCGCCTGCTCAGCGGAATAGACAAGAGGCGTCCCATCTGGCAGTGTCGCTTCAAGCAAACTTACCCGGAACTTGTTGGCGGCCAGCAAGGCTGCATCCATTTTGAATCGCCGCACGCCCCAGGAAAAAGGAGCACTTTGTTGGGTCTGCCAGGCAACCAGAGCGTCCACCCGCGCTGACTCCTGCTGAAAATGCTGTGGCGACAGCAGCATGCCTTCGTGCCACTGGATTCTCGCGGTTGGTGGTGTCAGGTTCTGCATGAAATCACCTTGTTTAATTGGCTGCCTGCGGAACGACAGTAAACGCTTGCGCCCCCAATTGAACCAGCACATCTCCCTGCATCTGGTCCACACGGACCCGGTGCTCACCGGGTGTTAAATAGTCTGCAAAAATCATCGCAGCGGTCACCCTGACAGAGCCAAACTCGCTGGCTGGCAGGCGCAAGGTTTGACCCGGTGTCACTTCAATACTGCGATAGGTCAGGCTCTGGGGAAAGGTTTTTGCCAACTCGGCACGGGTTGCAAACCACTTGGCCGCTGAAAGCCCGGAAACCATGTTGAGCGACGCCTCGTCTTTCAACATCACAATGTCCAGCGCTACAGGGCTATTCAAATTGGCATCGCTAGCGGCACGAATGGATATGCCGCTCCACGCCAGTTTGTTCCCTTTGGGAGACACGAAGTCCATCATCGCCTTTGGAACGATGAAGTCCAAAACACCACATGCGGTCAAATTGACCAACACAAAGAAAAGAAAACAGTACTTGAAAAATGTATTGGTCATGTATATGCCGAATTATCTATCACAGCCCCCCTTGATAACACAAGCGTGTTCCCTAGGGGCGGGCCGAGGCCCATGCGCTGCCCCACGCCGATACCGGCTATGGTCACCAGCGCCGCCAAGATCACAAAAATAAGGAGTGCGGCCAGTGCACTGAGCTTGGTAAATACCAGCTGCACAGGGCGCGGTCCAGCCTCATCCTCTGGGGCGGGGGCGACGCGCTCAGAGGGGAGTCCCCGGCAGACCAGCACGATCAGAACACAACCGCACAGCATGGATAACAGATTGCGGGGGCCCTCACAGATCAAATCCACTGCCAGGAAAAGCGCCAACGCCGCTTCGACTGGCAGGTTCAACATGGATAGCACAATGCTCCCCGAGCCAACGGCCACAATGCTGTTGCTCCCGGACGAAACGAAGGCCGCTATGGTTGCGCCCAGACATATCACGGCCAGATCGGATGTCGCCAAATCATGGCCGTAAATATTGGCCACAAAAACTGCAAGCAATGCGAAATACACCGCCGAGCCCGTGCGCACAAAAATGGAAGCGGCAGGAACGACCAACTCCACAATACCTCGGCTATATCCCATGGTTGCGCTCATGGCACGAATGGTGTCAGGAATGCTTGCCGTTGAACTGGCGGATGTCAGGCTGATCAATGCCGGGGTTTTAAGGCTTCGCACAACATGGGACAAGGTGCCCCCCGAGCTCTTCCACACCACGCATATTGCCAACAAGGACAGCAACAGCGCCAAGCCGATGAAGGACGTGAGGAAAGAACTCATGGCGTGCAAGGTTTGCGGCTCTGCACGGGCGGCAAAATCTGCAGCTATACCAAAAGCCAGCAGCGGGATAAACAGGTTGACCCTTGAAATGATCACCTCAAAGGTTCTGTAAATGGCATCGAAAATGCCCATCAGTGCTCCATTCGCCGCCTTTGGCATGGATGCAAACGCGAGTCCAAAAAGAATCGCGCAAGTCAAAATCCCCAATGACTGGCCCATCGCCAGGGCCCGGAAGAAATTGTCAGGCAGGGACGTCGACCACAGATTTTGCAAGCCAGAGGAGGGCGCATCCATGGGGCCATACAAACTGAGCTCGACATTGCCCGCCTGTCCATCCGCGCCTTGAACAACCGAACCCAAATAGGCCCGCTCATCGGGGGAGATGTGTTGCCCTGGCCCCGTGACCACACCATATGCGGTGCCGGCAAGCGCACCGGCAACAACCAAGCCGATAGCCAGGGCAACAATGAAGAAGCTCCGCCACGCAGGCGATGGCAATGCAAGTACCTGGCGCAAACCGAAAAACGTGGCAACAACCATGAGGGGAATTGACACCAAATTGACCAGTGACAAATAGACCTGTCCCAGCACCAACAGGGGGGCACTGGCAGAAGGCACGGACCAACCGACGAAGCCACCGGCCAGCAGGCAAAGCAGTATCGCTATGGGGCTTGCAGCAAATGCCTTCAAGAATCCCATCCCGGCCTATTCCACCCGCGTTCCATCGCGAATTCAACACTGGCACGGGCCAATTCCAACGAGCTGTCAATCAATTGCAGTCCCGATAAGTCTGCGTACCGACTGGCAATGGGTATCTCTGTGCAACCCATGATCAGCGCTGTGGCGCCTTGGGCGACCATGTCCTTACAGGCTCGACCCAAGTGGGCACCGCCGGCCTCTAGCTGTCCGGCCTTAATGGCCCGAATACACTGGTCCACTTCAAGCTGCGCGCCATCCGGAGCCGGAATCAGGAAATCAATTCCCTTGTCGTGCAACTCACGTTGATAAAACCCGGACAACAGAGCGCCGCGCGTCGCAAAAATACCCACCTTGGACGCAGAGGAAGGCTGGATGGCCGCCACACACGTCTTGCCAATATGCAGGATGGGGACTGCACTGTGGCGAGTCATCGCGTCATACCAGTGATGCGATGAATTGCAAGGTATGGCGATGACACCCACACCCGCATGATTCAGCACTTCGATGCCAGCCAGTAGTTGCGGCAGTGGATCGCGCCCTGTTCCCAAAATTGCGCTGGACCGGTCATGGATATGCGGCAAGCTGGCCACCAGCATAGGGATATGCTCTTGATCGCGTGACGCGTTCGTCAGCTTGATCACCTTGTCCATGAAGTCCACCGTGGCAGATGGCCCCATTCCTCCGAACACCCCAATGCGTGACATGGTTCAGGGCTCCTATATACGCAAAGGTCGTGCACAGACAATAGACACTGCTGCACTATTGCCAATCACAAGAACCAGGGTACGCAGCATGTCACACAGTGGATCGACAGCGAGGAACAGAATAAACGCGGCCTCAAAAGGCAAGCCCAGGTAACTGCTGGTCAATCCCACCAGCGACACGGTAAGCAAACCGGTCATGCCCGCTGATGCAAATCCCGCAAGAATGGAAGAAGACATCACCACAGCGATTTCTGTCGGCCCCAAATCGCGCCCGTAAAGCTGGGCAATAAACATGGTAGCTGCCACGTAGTAGATGACCGGGCCTATGCGCAGCAGGGACACGCTCAAGGGGACCAGAAGCTCCACCCTGGAACGGGCAAACCCCAGACGATCCACCAGTCCTTCAATCATGATGGGCATACACGTTGCACTGCTACGTGTAGCCAGGGCCAGGGCGAATGGCCCGCGTAGGGCACTCAAGGTTTGCCCCAAGCTGGCGTTGGATCGCTTCCAGATGATCAGGGTTGCCAAGACCAATGCGATCAACGATGCAACACAGAAAGCTATGACAAACTGTGCCATGGCCTGTAACGGGCCTATACCCGTTTTTGCCATCTGCGACGCGCTCATGCACAACAGGATAATGGGCAAGGGATAGTTCAACCATCGCATCAGTGTTTGACAGGCGTGGTAAATGGTTTCGAGCGATTGTGTCAGCCCGTCGGAGATACGGGCCGGCACCTGTCCGACCGCAAGACCAAATAAAAGTGCAAACACCAGTGCCTTCAGTGTCTCCCCGCTCGCAAGGGAAGCAAATATGTTGGATGGCACGATACTGACCAGCACCTCTGCAAAGGTGACCGACTTTGTCGGCGGATCCACCCCCTGCAAGCTCATGACCGTGTCACTGGAGTTCAAATCATTCCCGACGATTTTCCCGAAGGTTTGCTTGGTCTCGTTCGAAAGGTTTTCACCGGGTCGCATAACCATCAGGGTTGCGGCACCCAGAGCCGCTACTGCGATCGAGAACACGACAAAAACGATGCCGACACGCGCCAATAACCCTCCAGCGCCTCCCTCGCGAAATAAGCGCTGCAAACTAAAAATGACCGCCGACACCATGAATGGCAAGGCGATCATCTTGAGCATGTCTACGTAGACATCGCCCACAAACCCTAGCCGAAGCGATGCCTCAGGCTGGTACAAACCCAGTGCAAACCCGCCACCCAACATGGCAACTACAACCCAGGGGTTCAGTGCAAACGCGTAAACCTTCTTGTGATCCAACATTATGTATTTCCGTTCGTCGCTTAGTGGTCTACGGCCTTGAGGACCTTGTCAATGGTGAGTTTTACGGAGCCCTCTGCCAGGAATTGATTGACGAAAGCCAGCAATGTCGTGTCCTGGATTCCAACTGCTATCCCCAGGGTATCTTCCAGATCCCGGAAAGTCACCGTCCGCAGGTTCAATGACATGGTTGGATCACTTTTGAGAATGCTCTTGACTTCGAATTCATCCCGGTATGCCGCCACAACCTGACCTTTCTCCACGGCGGACAGTACGTCCTGCCAACTAGGAAACTCCCGGATTTCCGCAGTGGGGAAGTTTTTGACGGCGTAATCGGCAAAAGAAGACTTGGCAATGACGCCTATGGAGCCGGTGAAACCTCGAATCACTGTAGGCAAGGACCGATCACGGGCCAAGCTCGCGAATTTCACGCGATTCAAAATAAACGCATGGTTCAACCGTAAATAGGGGTCCGAAAAACTGATGGCCTGCGCTCTCGCCAAGGTGCGTGAGAGTTTGCTAATGCCCAAATCCGCTTCCTGACGCACGATGACGTCAACCACTTCATTGAAACTTGGGGCACTGCGGTCAAAACGCACCGTAACTTTCAACTCCTTGGCAATTGCCTTCGCCAGATCGACCTCCAGCCCGACGAGCTCACCATTCTTCGTATAGAAAAATGGAGGACTATCAACACTACGCATTGCCACTACCAATTCACCGCGATTCACGATGCGCGCAATATCCGGCGCCAGAAATCGTCCATCTGCAACCTTTACCAACACCGACGACGTAACAGCCGCCTTTGGAGCTTCTGCCACCGGGGGTGGCGGGGCAACGACTGGCGCCGGCGACGCTGCCATGACCTCTACGCCCATAAGGAGCCCCAGGGACATTGAGACCACCCATCGCGCGGCAATGGATGGCATGCTGATTTTCTTGAATGGTTGAACGTTACACATAGCGCAGTCTGTCAGGGAGTGTTGGGAACAAGTGGAGCCACGAGCGTCGCCGGATCAGGCAGCTTTGGCGCTTTTACGGCAGGTAGTTTTTTGGGAATATTTTTCACGTTGAGATCGATGGATTCACCCGCCATCTTCTGGCCGATAGAGACTCCGGCGACGAACAGCAACACGCACAGCGCCGCCAGACAAACGCCCGCGAGCATGACCATGCGCGGCGTAAAGGTAAATGTGTACTGCATAAATAGTTACTCTTGCTCTACGGGACCATCACGGTCATTTGCCCCGGCATCAGGATCTGGATAACTCCGCCCCAATTGCACATCAGCTTGGAAGAGTTCTGCAAACTGGGCATGCCACCCACCATCACTGTCGGAGCTCCTGGCGCCCAAGGCGCCACTGTAACGGGAATACAAGGCATGGGCGTCAGTACACCAAGGGCCGCTGCCGTCGCTGCCGCCACCATGGGATTCGCGGGGCAATTGCACATTCCAAAGGGAGGAATATTGACCATGGGCTTGTTGTCCATGATATTGGCGGCCGGTGCCCCGGTCATTACCTTGTTGGCCGGCAAAACCGACAGAGCGCTGGGTGCCACACCAAAACTACACTGTAGATTTGCGCCCGCCGCCACCTGAATTCCCATGCTCAGCCTTTCACGATTTGTTCAAGCCTTTGCATAAGGCCTGGTTTTGCACTTGCCGTCGATATCTCATCGCCGTTTTGATCAAAGCGCCTTAGCGCCGAGACAGGCCGTCCCGCCTTGTAATTTTGGGACTCCAGCATGGTGCCATCAGGCCAGTACCGCGTCAAAGGTCCATCCAGTAAATCGTCCTTGTACAGCGCCTTCTGTAGCGGTTTCCCCTCACGGCCATAGTCAATCGCCTCTCCCTCCTGCCGACCGGCCCGAAAATGCGCCCTGCGGACAACACGCCCTTCGTACATGGACACCACCTCCCCTTCGAGCAGTCCATTCACGTAAAACTGCGTCATGGAGACATCTCCGGCAACCGAATAGGCTGTGCATGGGCCATGCATCTTGCCGGCTTGGTAACTTTGCTCCATCAGCAAGCGCCCATCCGTATAAATCTGCGTGAGCCCCTCCTGAACGCCCCCCTGGTAGTTCGCCACTTGCTGCAAACGACCGTCCTCGTCACGCAACGTCAAGACACCCTCCAGATCACCTTGCACGTAATCGGCTTGCACGGTGGTTACGCCCTCCGCGCCAAATGCAGAAAACGCCCCATGCAACTTTCCGTCCTGCAAAGTCGCCTGCTGCTTCAGCGCACCATCCGCCCCCCGTTGCTCAGAAATACCCGTGACAGCGCCTCCGGCATTGATGCCTTGCGCATCGCCGGGGCTGGTCATGGGCGTTGGGAGGGATTGCGCCATATCAGTTGATCTTCACCAGCCCGCCCTTGAGCGTGAGCATGCCGCCACCATCCACCGTTTGCGTGGCGGACGCCTTGCTGTTCACCATGGCCCCTTCGTTGTCCAGGGTGGTGCCTGCCTTGTTTTTTAATCCCGTGCCCGCCTGGTTGGTCAGTTCGGTGCCCGCTTTGTTGGTGAGCGACGTGCCTGCCTCTGTTGCTACGGTGGTTCCTGCTTTGAACGAAATCGATCCCGTCACATCAATCACAAGGTTCCCCTTCACCTTGAGTTCAAAATTACCGGTCACCGCCTGGCTGAAATCCGCCTTGTTGGTGTGCGTCTCGTTGCCCGTCACTGTCAAGGCGCGTGTCCCCTTGACGTTGTGGATTTCCTTTCCAGTCTGGACATCAATCGTGCGATCGCCCTTCTCCAGGGTGTGTGTTTCAGCGCCTTTGTGCAAGACAGTGTCGAGGTTGTTTTCGATCTCCACTTTCATGTCTTTCTGCGCATGAAAGTAGAACTCCTCCGCATCCTTCTTGTCTTCCATGCGCATCTCGTTGCCCGCAGTGCCTTCTTTCGAAGAGCGGGACTTCATCGTGCTTTGGGTCTGCATGGAAGGCAGATCTACCGGGGGCTTGTTCTCCGCGTTGTAAACACTGCCGGTGACAATCGGCCGGTCCGGGTCACCATCTACAAAACTGACCACCACTTCGTGACCGATGCGTGGAAGAAAAAGATTGCCCCACGCCTTGCCTGCCCAGGACTGCGAAACACGCACCCAGCACGAACTGTTTTCGTCTGTCACCCCGACCCGGTCCCAATGAAATTGAATCTTGATTCGACCGTGTGCATCTGTCCAGATTTCTTCCCCCGAAGGTCCAACGACCATGGCGGTCTGGCTTCCGGCCGCCCTTGGCAACGGCGTCTGGCGAGGGGGGCGAAACGGCAGCGTCGCGGCAAAGGCCACAAAGGCGTTGCTGTATTGGCTTTGACTGGCCCAGTGCGTCACTGTCTGCAACACGAGCGCGGTGTTGAGCGCGGCTCTCGGGTGGTCTACCAGGTTGAACTTGGTTCCCACCATCAGTGGGTAGCAATAACTTGTGCCCCGACAAACCGCTTCCTGGTGCTGACTCGCTTCGGAACGCACCGTGGCGCGCTGCGTGCCATCCGCCGTCACCGCGTGCTTACCCGGAAATTCAAAAAACTTGCCTTTTCCCTTGGCGCCAGCTACTTCGGTTAGCAAGGGTGTTGTGGGCTTAAGGTAGTTGAAATCACTGTATTCGAATTTTTGCGTGACCAACCGGTTTTCGTAATCAAGCCGGTTTACCACGTCCATTCTGCGACGTCCGCTCTGGTCGGGAAAATACTTTAACTCTTTGGCATTCGGGCAAACGATATAGGCACTCGCCGCATCCGCGAGAACCATGGTGTGGCTGCCATTCTTGAAACTGAAGAAGTAGAAGATACCTTCCTCTTCCATCAGCCTGGAAATGAAATCAAAGGCTGTTTCGTCGTACTGGACACAGTACTCGCGGGAGCCATAAGTGCCGGACAGCTTCGCCTCGAACACCACACCAAAATCACCCAGGACAGCCTTGATGATGTCGGCAGCCGTCTTGTTCTGATAGATCACCCGGTCCCGGCTCAAGGTCAACAACCACAATGTAGGCACCAACTCAGCCGTATAGAGCGCAAACGCACTGTCACCCCCGGCATACATGAATCGCGACACGATGCCGTTGAAATAGCGCTCAGGACCTTTGGCAACGGCCATTTTTACCGTAACCGTTGCACCAATGATGGTGGCCGGATTCAGTCCAGCATCGGAAGAACGCATGGACAACGCAAATTTGAATGGCGCGGAAATCGCCTCAACCCCCTGAAAGGTATCCAGCAACAGCACATCGGCACCGAATGGTGTCGTTACGCTCAAAGGAGAGTTGGTTTGCTTGAATCCTTCACGCATTTTTGGCTAGCCCTGCGCCTCAGAACCAAATGTGAATTCGAATGCTTTACGCGCATCCATCTGGATACGCACCGTGCTAAAGGCATCCGCAATCGCAATGCGCTCCAACACCAGCCGTGACAGCTCAGGCAAAAGCGCATCGGCCAGAATGTGATCAACATTCCGCGCGCCACTGTCGACCTCCGTACATCGTGCGGTAACCGTGTCTTCCACAGCGCCATCCCAACTCAGCGTTGCATTGTGATTGCGGGCGAACCGCTGGGCCAGTTTCTCAAGCTTGAGTTTGACAATGGCGCGTATCTGCGCATCTTTGAGCGGGTAGTAAGGCACGACGGTCAAACGCCCCAGAAACGCGGGAGAAAATTGCTTCAGAAGTTCAGGCCGCAACGCATCGATCAATGTCTGCATGGGTGGCCTGACGGCACCCGCACATGCATCTGTAATCACACTCTGTGCTGCGTTGGAAGTCAGCAATATCAATGTGTTTTTGAAATCAATCGTTACGCCTTCCCCGTCTTCCATGGTGCCTTTGTCAAACACCTGAAAGAACAACTCCAGTACATCGGGATGGGCCTTCTCCATCTCATCCAACAGCACAACGCTGTAAGGTCTGCGACGAACGGCTTCGGTGAGTACACCGCCCTTGCCAAACCCAACATAACCGGGAGGCGCCCCCTTCAGACTGGATACGGTGTGCGCCTCCTGGAATTCCGACATATTCACCGTGACCATATTGCGCTCGCCTCCATAGAGCGCATCTGCAAGTGCGAAAGCGGTCTCTGTCTTGCCCACGCCGCTAGGACCGACCAGCATGAATACACCGACGGGTTTCTCGGGGCTATCCAGATCCGCACGTGAGGTACGTACCCGCCGCGATATGGCCTCCAGCGCCTGGTCCTGACCAACTACCCGCTTCGCCAGACTGTCTTTCAGGTTAAGCACCGCGTGCAATTCGTCCGCCAGCATTTTTCCAATCGGTATTCCGGTCCAGCCCGAAATGACGGAAGCAACTGCGGCAGAGTCAACACATACCGAGACCAAGGGCTCGTCATTGCGGATCGCTTCCAATCCTTTTTCAAGACGTGCGAGGCCCGTCGACATCCACTCGGCACCGTCCTCCTTGTCAGAGTCCAGGGCAGGAGTCATTCCACGAATGCGGCGGCGCAATGCCAGAATCTCTGCAACGGCGAGCTTCTCTTCTGCCAGTTGTTCGCCCAGGCGCTCTTTCTTTTGCGTCCAGAGAACCTTGTCCTCTGACAGCGCCGCGTGTGCAGCGCTGTGGTCGGTGCCCGTGGCCATTTCTCTGGCGTAGGCACGCAGCTGATGGTCTGCGTTGGAGATCTTGCGCTCCAAAGCCTCCAGTTCCGGTGGAACACCGTTTTGGCTAATAGCCACCCTGGCGCAGGCAGTATCCAGGACACTGATGGCCTTGTCGGGCAATTGGCGTCCGGTGATGTAGCGGTGTGAGAGTTTGACGGCATCGCGCACCGCCGCGTCGTTGATCTCCACGCCATGGTGCGTTTCCAGCGTCGCAACAATTCCGCGCAACATGTCAACCGCCGTATCTTCGTCGGGCTCATCCACCTTCACGACCTGGAATCGCCGTGCGAGTGCGGGGTCGCGCTCAATGTACTTTTTGTATTCGGACCAGGTTGTTGCTGCGATAGTTCGCAGTTCACCACGGGCCAATGCGGGTTTCAAGATGTTGGCCGCGTCACCCTGCCCCTCTGCGCCTCCAGCCCCAATCAATTGGTGGGCCTCATCGATAAACAAAATGACGGGCTGCGCAGATGCCTTGACTTCCGCGATGACTGACTTCAACCGGTTTTCGAACTCTCCCTTGATGCCTGCGCCTGCCTGCAGCA
The DNA here is from genome assembly GCF_001955715.1 of Rhodoferax saidenbachensis. Taxonomy (NCBI): domain Bacteria; kingdom Pseudomonadati; phylum Pseudomonadota; class Betaproteobacteria; order Burkholderiales; family Comamonadaceae; genus Rhodoferax; species Rhodoferax saidenbachensis. Next base: position 4,033,269 of record NZ_CP019239.1, read on the forward strand.
AGGCCAGGTCCAGCGATCGCACAGCCACGTTTTGCAACGAAGGCGGTACCGATCCCTGCGCAATACGCAGCGCAAATCCTTCCACCACCGCAGTCTTGCCCACGCCAGCCTCGCCCGTCAGAATGGGATTGTTCTGGCGTCGTCGCAAGAGCACATCCATAATTTGGCGGATTTCATCATCTCGGCCTTGCACAGGATCCATTCGCCCAGCACGCGCCAGCGCGGTCAAGTCCACCGTATAGAGGTCCAACGATGGCGAGGTACCACCTGAACGTCTCATGCTTGGCATTTGGTGTTTTGGCGCTTCGGTTGTGTTTGCTCCCGCGCTCACCGGCTCAGGCTTCACAACACCTCCGCTCCCACCCGCGTTCTCTGTAGAGTCCCGCAGCAATGCGCCAAAATTAGTACGCAGGTTTTCCCTTGGGATTTGCAACAGCCCAGGGGCCGACTCAAGGAGTACACCACGCAGACTATCAACGTCCAGCGCAGCCAACAACAATGTGCCAGACCTGACTTGTTGTTGACCCAAAAGCATCGAACTCAACAACCAGGCTTCTTGCAATAGAGGTGCCAATTGGGGTGAAAGTGCAGGTGTGCGCCCGTTGCCCCGCTTGAATCCATCCATTGCACTTTGCAGCTGCCGCAATATGGCATCAGCCTTGATGTCGTACTGCGCAAACACCAAATGAATGTCGGGCGCATCCGTTTCGATGAGTTTGAACAAAAAGTGCTCAATATCAACGTTGTAATGTGTCTGCTGCACGCACAGCTCGGCGGCACGCTCAAGCAAGCGCTTGCATTCCGGATTCAACTTGCCCAGCAGTGTGCGAATATCAATGTCCATGGAATCTGATCCCGCTCAAGGCACAGCAGTTGCGTCAGCATCCAGGCGGAATCGCGTCGTGGCGATCGCATCCGTGGTGGAATTGGCCGTGACGAGCCACGAAGTCCAACCCAGTCGCAACTCCCGCTTTCGGCTTAACACGGTGGGTTCAAGTTCTCCTTGTTTGAGCTTCAGCACCATTTCAACGTCCATATCCTGGGGCAAATAGCGCCGGACCATCCAATGCAGCAAGGCCCGTTCGTCCCCATCCTTGAGAAAACGGCGCAATCGGGAGAGTCGCAAATTCTTCAGTTCGATGCAGATACCCGCGCTTTGGTCCCAGACCCGACGCCCCAGCACGGCGTCTATACCCAAGCTGGGGGCACGCCGCATCCCCTTCTCCCCAAGCGCGATGAGATCACGCGACTCCAAATTCCGCCAGCCGCCACAAAATTGGCGCCCCTCAGCCTGCACGCCAAATCGGTCCGAAAGCATGGCCAATAAACCGGTCATAGACCGCGGTGCGCCCCCCATCAGCCCCGCATGGGCAAGCCAACCAGCTTCATCCGTTGGAGCGCGGACGCCCGCTTTCAAACCCAAGGCACTGAGAGAGTCCAGACAGGAAGCCAATGGAGACTCACCCGGGGACACGCCACTTAGACCGATGTTGTGTTTTTTCCTGCCACGGTACAAAAACGCAAGAAAGCGTTGATTGAAAATATCCAGAAAATCTGCCGTCGCATGGTCACGGGCAGCCGTGCGCTCCAGTACCATTTCCGTAAACGGCAAAGGCAAAGGTCCATTGGCCCCCGCCAGTGACATCACGGCGGTATGCACCGTGAAAGATTCATTCTCCGCGGACTCCGTAGTGATCTTGCTGACATCACTGGGCTGGAACGCCAATGACACCACGGAACGCAAACGCACAGAGGTTTGCTTGTCGGCCACGACGCCAGCATTTGTGCGCGGCTCTCCCGCCCTTTCCAGCAAGCTGATTGCCTGAAAGAGGTTGTAACCTTGGGGTTCTGCGATTAACGCGTCAACTACAGAACCAACTGCCTGCCGCTCATTGGTTTCCATTGTTTCCATAATTCATCGCCACGATTTACACGGAGCTGAACAAACGAATTGACAGAGGTGTACATGGCAAAAAAACGCGCCAATGCGGCAGACATCAATAGCCGTGACCCCCCCACAAATGCCTCTTCATCGAATTCGAGTGTGACTTCCGTGCCTCTGCAGTAGCCACGCCAAGCCTCGGTACCAATACGCCCCGTGGCACTGCGTGCACTCAGATTTTTAATGCCCCGAATCTGCTCATGATCGCGCGTGCTATCAGATGCAAAAAGCGTGAGCATTTCTCTTAATTGGTCTTTGCCGGTAGAACCATCTACCAGTGACTGGTGGTTCAGTGTCAGCAGTGACACCAACCGCCAAAGCGTCTCGCTACCCAAAGGCGGATCTCGCGGCGCGGTGGGCTCATAGAGACAATGGACAATCGCAGTCGCCGATATGCCCTCGGTAACCATCCTCGCATTGCGCGGGATTTGCTCCGCCAATCGCCGGTTGGTACACAAGAGATTGGCATAAACCACCGGTTGCGTCGGTGCCGAGTGGGCATTCAGCTGGTTGACAAAAGACAGGAAGACATCCGTTCCCGATATGTCGCGGCGCAAACTTTGCTCGCGTCTGGCGGACCAAAAATTCTGCGCACCGTCCGACTGTACGTGCCCCAAAGCCGCAAAACTGGGCACTAGTTCCGGCCGCTCTGCATTTGGGTCAGATGCGTTGACGGACAGTATGGAATGCACTTCGGTACTGGATTCACGTTGCAAATCGCCTACCAACCGGTATTCGTAGTGCTTCTGGTCGATCAACAGTGGTTCGCTGGTACGCGGGAAAAGATTCACGATCGGTGAGCACCCCAACTGGAACTGCTCTTCCGATATTGCAGCGATCCCCCGAGCAGGCTGCCCCATTACCAATTTCAAATCAAATCGCCGGCCTTTGCCGAGCAGGCCGCGCAAATTACACACGTCGAAGAAATGGAACTTCCGAGGAAAGGCAAAGTACTCCTGCATCAACCCATACGCCGGCTGCGCATTGGATGGCAGTGGGAGCACATTCTCACCCTCCGCATAACCGACCTCTCTCCATGAATTAGCGGGCAATGTTCGTGCACTCTCTCCTTCCGGTATGAGACTGGCCTTGAGCACATCCGACACCAGAAACTCATAAAGAGGCATCGTGGACATCCAGTCCCCGTGCAGATGGATACGGAGGCTATCAATTTCCAGCTCGGAAAAATCGGTATCGGAACTGCATTCAAAACTGAGATGCAGTACGTTGCCGCCCTCTCCCAGCGCTGCTTGGGTGATTCTTACAGGCCACAGCACGGTTTCCCAAGCGCTACGGAATCGGCATTGCTGACCATTCGACGCATTGGCGTACATGGAGGTGTGGCGCGGTACGCGAAAGCCTGCGGTCACCTTACCCTGACTAGGGTCCAACTCAAACTGCGCAATGGACATGGACGGGACCGGCTGTACCAGCGATGGGCACAGATTGTCCAAAAGTGCTCCGGCCACCTGAGGGAATTCTCTATCCAAATCCTTGTGGACACGCGCCGCCAGGAAGGCGACCGATTCAATCAGCCGTTCAGTATGCGGATCAAGCGACTCACCGCCCCGCAACGACAATGCCGAAGCTACCTTGGGATACCGCCGGGCGAAATCCTCGCCCTGCTCCCGCAAGTAGACCAACTCACGTTTGTAAAACTGAAGTAGATCGCTATGGACAACCTCAGCCAAGGTTATGCCGCCTTCGCCAAGCCACCATGGCGCGTATCAAGTTGCAACTCAAAACTCAATGGAATTGGCTTCATATGAATGGTTACTGTGCCTGAGATTGCAAGCTTCGCAGCCCTGCCGGAGATGCTCGGCATCGCTTTCACAATGACATCCTTCATCCGGGGCTCAAACCAACGCACCGCACGTGCTACGCCCGCCTGCAATCGGTCCATGTCGGTATGAGATTTAACGGAAAGCGCCATAAAGTCCGGGATACCGTAATTCAGCACGGTCAGGTCCTCTTCCGCAAATGCTTTCAAAGTCAGATTGGATCGCGCATTCATCAGACGCGACAATTCACGCGCAATCGACATTTCCAATTCCTGCGGCGTAGAGAGCCTTGTCCCCTCCATGGTTTCCGCTTGTGACAAACGGTCAAAGAGAGGGACACCGACGCCCCGGATAAGTTCAGACACCGTCCTACCCTTAGTCCAAAGCGACGATGCAACCGACTGCAATAAAGCTGCTTTTTACGCAGCAGCTCCAGCTTCTTTGGTCCGCAGATCGTATTCAAACGCAGACACGCCACCAGCCGTCGAATCGGTTTTCTGGCCGGTGAAGTCACCTGTGATCTTGGTGAAGTTGATACTGAACGAGTCAAAGGGCAGTTGTCCGCCAGAAGATCCTTGCGATGACACGGTAGAGATCAGCGCATCAAACAACACGTACTTCACCAGCAACTCTTCCGTCGCCCCAACCGTGCGCGTGACATGCACTTCCACATCACCCAGCGCGGTCCCCTTGGCACAGGCATCCACCAGCATATTGGTCGCCTGGTCCATCGTCTTGGAGAAAGTCATTTCCGAGAAATTCACTTCTCCAGCCTGGCGCTCTTGGTTGCTGGCGTTTGTCAGCAAGGCCTTGGACACACCAAAGCTGTACGAATCCACTTCAATGGCTTCGGTGTAGTCTGCTTGGGCAACGGTGGATTGCCCTTTGATGCTCTCAATTTTCAGGAAAATCATTTTTAAATCCTTTGCGTAAAACTAGTAGCCTGCTTAGGCAGCGCCGGGCAAGTCTGCCACCAGACGGATGGAGGCCGTCAGCTCTTCCATCTGGAAGTGCGGCCGAAGGAAACAAGTCGCACGGTAAGCGCCTGGCTTTCCAGCTACTTCCGTCACATCCACACGTGCCGCGCTCAACGGAAAGCGTGCCTTCAGGCTCTGGCTTGCCGATTCGTTGACGAGTACGTAAGCACCAATCCAGTTATTGAGGTAATTGGAAATTTCTGCCGCTGTCTGGAAGCTGCCGACCTTGTCACGCATGATGACCTTGATGTAATGCGCGAAGCGCGATGCCGCAAGAATGTAGGGCAGGCGCGCCGACAGTTCCGCATTGGCATTCGCAGCATCCTTGTCGTACACCAAGGGCTTGTTGACGGTTTGCCCGCCAAAGAAGGATGCGAAATTGGAGCCTTTGGAGTTGACGATGGCAATAAAGCCCAAATCGTTCAGTTCCTTCTCGCGGCGGTCCGTGATCAACACCTCGGTTGGGCACTTCAAGACAACATCACCTTCGTCGGTCTTGAAGGCGTGAGCCGTCATGCCTTCCACCTTGCCGCCGCCCTCTACGCCACGAATGGCAGTAGACCAGCCATACTTGGCGAAAGCGTCTGTAATACGCAATCCCAGCTGATAGGCAGAATTGGCCCACAAGTACTTGGAGTGGTCCTTGCCGTTGACATCTTCTTCGAAGTTGAAGTTCTCGACAGGGATGGTCTTTTCGCCATAGGGCAGTCGCGCCGAATAACTTGGCAACACCAGAGACACATAGCGCGAATCTTCGGAGGCCCGGAAACCGCGCCATGTGGCAAGTTCCGCACTTTCAAAAATCTTGGAAAGATCGCGCGGCACGCCCAACTCAGTGAACGACTTCATGTCAAACAGGGCCGGAGCGGCTGCAGAGATGAAGGGGGCATGGGCGGCGGCAGCCACCTTCGACATGCGCTCCAACAGAGCCATGTCCTGAGGATGACGTCCAAACTGGTAGTCACCAATCAGCAGGGAATAAGGATGACCACCGAAGGTTCCGTACTCTTCTTCGTAGATCTTCTTGAACAACACGCTCATGTCATGGTCTACCGCAGACTCCAGATCCTTGAGCAGTTCTTTCTTGGTGACATTGAGCAGGCGCAGCTTCAGGCGCGTGCTGGTTTCGGTACCAAAAACCATGTCATGAAGACCGCGCCACGATGCTTCCAATGCCTGGAACGCGCTGTCATGCATGATTGCATTGAGCTGGTCCGACAAAAGCTTGTCAATCTCGGCGACACGTTCATTGATCATGGCCACCACACCCTTGTCAGGGCTGGCTTTCATTCCTTCGTCCAGAATTTGCGAAGCGAATTGACCGATCAATTTTTTTGCATAGGGGCCTTGCGATGGCTCAACCGCCATATTGCCCTCTACGATGATGCGGTCCAGAAGACCCATCTCGCCTGTACTGGTGGCGGCGCCTGCGCCGCCAGATTCTTGTGTAGTTGCCATATCAATCACCGTTTCAAAAATTGAAGAGCGCGCTTGCGCGCGAACCAAAAGATCATTTATGCCGCAGGCGCATCAGATGCGGGGGCATCTGCATTGGCTTGCGATTGAAGCGTTTTGAGCTCTTCCGTGCTTTGAACGATGTTTTCCAGAAGGCTGTCCAGCTCATCATTGCCGTCCAGCTTGGCCAGCAGATCGCGCAACTGTTGGCGCGCTTCCAGCAATTTGGCCAACCGCGGTACCTGGTGCACAAGCGCTTCCGGGTGGAAGTCGTCAAATTCCTGGAAATTGAGTTCGACCTTGATGTTGCCTTCACCCTTCATGGTGTCGGGCACCGACAGGTCAAGACGCGGGGAAATCTTGGTCATGATTTCATTGAAATTGTCGCGATCAATCTCGATGAACCGACGTTCTTTCATCTTGGGCAAGGCCATCGCAGGCTGTCCGGACAAGTCCGCCATGATCCCGACGACCATTGGCAATTCTTTCTTCTCGACCGCGTCGCCAATTTCGACGTCATAAGTTATCTGGACCCGGGGCGGACGATTGCGCCCCACCCATTTTTGCAAACTGTCAGACATAGATTCCCCTCAAAAATTGGAAACAACGTTGCAAGAAGCCGCTTGAACAGCATCGGCAATTAAAACGAAAACTGTAAAACCCGTGTAAAACCTGTAAGCACGGGGTTGGCCTTTGTACAACACAACGCGTTGCTATGCAATAGATAGTGACCTATATTTGTTCAAACCGGTCTTTTGTCCCATGGATGCCTCTTGCGTTCGACATAAAACTGCAACAAACCGGGAGAGCCCCATCGCCACGCTTGCACAACTACAGTCCGAATTGACGGACCTCCGCATGACCGTTGCCATCGACTCCGCCATGCTGCTATCCATCGTTCGGCGTATGAGTGCCGACCAGCTTGCCCAGACTTCCACGGACTTTCTGGAGGTATGCGAAGGGCTCAGCATCAAAACCCTGTTTTCGGAGATGGATGACCACGCGTTGCAAGCGGCCCAGAAGCGGCGCGACTGGTGGGTGGGCTTGGTGGCAGAACTTGTGGCCGATGCTGCCATGCACCCCAAGGGGGCATCCAGCCAGGTAATTAGGTAATGGACGCTCGCCGGGTGACGTCCAGCATGCGCGTAGAAATGGTCGCACCCAAGGCCATCGCCAAGGAAAGCGCCAAGCCAGGGTGCTCTTTGCGAATCTTGGCAAATTTCGAGACTGTGAGACTCCAGACCCTGCTGGGCATACTGGCCTGTACAGTGGCGTTGCGCTCCAGCTCCGAGAAGAAAGCTCCCTCACCGACCACACTGCCAGGGCCGACGGAAGCAATGACATACTGATTGCTCTTGTCACCGTAGTGAATGCGCAAGCTGCCTGTTTCCACAAAATAAAGTGTGCGGTCCAGCGCGCCCTTGGCCGTCAAGATATGGCCGCGCGGCAAGTCTTCCTTGTCCAGATACGGTGCCAGCGCCAGCATGTCCGACTGGGGAAAAAATCGCGCCAGGGTGTCGTCCACCGCATTGGCACTAATGGCCTGAATCAGGCCACTCAAATCATTCGGCGGGGACAGAAACATGGATCGCAAGATTTCCAGCATCGGGCTACGAGTTAGGTATTAAAACGATAGCACGATTCCAAAAGCTTGGGTAAGATGTTTCGGTGATCCTGCCCGCGTCGCAATTTTGCGGGCCCCTCCCGACAGCCATTTCAAGGATAACCATGGCGACTGCCGTTTCACCCATTTTTCTACAACAGGCGCAATGGGATTCCATCCTTGGTGAAATGCGCAAGAACGCCACCGGTGGCGCCTACGATGCTATTTTTTCCAACAAACGGCTCACCATGAAAGTGGCCGCCGTCAAGGAAAAACTGACAGATTTGGCGGAAGATGCCAAAGGTGTCTATGAGGCACTCCCCTCCGTAAGCATAGAGCTCCCATCCCTATCGCTGCCTAATATTACTATTCCGAACATTCTGAAAGCGCTACGCCAGGCACTGGGTGCTCTGCGCGACCTAGCGGCCGGCGCCTTAGAGTTCATCCGCGACAAGTTCATGGAATTGCTCAGTGTCTTTGCCAAGCTCAAGGAGATGTTGCTGGAGGCGTTTTCCGGATTGATGCAGGTTTTTGACTTCATCGATATGGGTGCCATCCTGGATTTCATGATTAGCCTCATGCCGGAGGTCTTTGTGAATTTCATCGGTTCCGTGGTGGCCGCCATCGTTCCCATACTCCAGCAACTTGCTGCCGCCTGGTCTCTCCTCAAAGCCATTGGGCAGGTTGTCAAGACCATCGTCATGCGTGCAATGGTGGGCTACTCCGCCTCGTTTGTCGCCAGCAATGTATTCAACGATGCGGCCTGCGCGGAAATTCTGCGCATGCTGGACAAAGACATCATGAAAAGCTCGGCGGCACTGGCCAAAGACATTGCAAATACAGCCATTTCCGTAGCGGCCGCGCCCGTCCATGGCGCGGGGGTGATTTCGGGTGTCGTGACAGCACTGGCCAAGCTGCTGATCCGTATCGCCAGCTACGTTGCGGAATACAAAAGCATACAAAAGGCCAACCTGTATCTGGACTACATCGACTACAAGCCCATGGACCGCAATCCGGTGGCCCTGTTTAAAGCATCGCCGGTGCTGGGTGCCATTTACCTAAACCGCGTATCAACTTCCGACCTTCTCCCCTTCAGCGATGTCGGTGGCGTTCGCAAACCCAGCTTTTTCAACCGTAACCCCAAGCAGATGTCGCTGCAAACCATGCAACAAATCGAGATCGAGCGACTCTCCAAGAAGCTGGACCCTTTGCGCACCAAGTCCCGCAAGGTAGAAGCAGATTCCCCACTGCATCTGGTGACCAAAGGTGAAGCCATGGCCACGGCCGTGGATGAAATGAAAGACGAACTCAAGGACGCGGTCAAAGACCAGTTCAAGGATTTTGCGAAGGGGGCAGTCGGATTGTCCTCCGACTAACCCCTAGCGCTAGGCTGGGGTCGATGAAGCGGGCCCACTGCCTTGCGCGCACCGGGCCAGCATGGCCGCCGCCACCGGGTCCTGCGGAAACGCATCCAGTACCGCCTGGTAGAGGCGCAGGGCGTCCTGCATATTGCTATTGCGGAAGGCTTCGTAGGCCACGCGGGTCATCTCGCACAGCCGCACGGTGGCCTCGGAGGCCTCCAGACTGGGATCGGCACCCTTGATTCCCACCAGTTCGTATATCTCCATGCCAGCGCGTCGCCCCTTGACGTTCACTTCACAGATGGGGCGCAGCCAGAGCCGCTCGCCCGCCTCCTTGAAAACCGAGTGACTGACGCAAATGCGGGTACCAAAATCCTTGTTGACCCCTTCCAGGCGCGACGCCAGATTCACACCGTCACCCATCACGGTGTAACTCATGCGCTCGGACGAGCCGATGTTGCCCACCAGTACCGAGTCGCTGTGGATACCTATGCGAATCCCCAGCGGGGCCAGCCCCTGCTGCACCCACTGGGCATTGAGCACTTCCATGCGCTGCAATACCTTGAGTGATGCGACACAGGACCGGTACGCGTGGTCGTCCAGCAACTCGGGCGCGCCCCAAAAAGCCATCACTCCGTCGCCAATGAACTTGTCAATGGTCCCCTGCTCTTCATTCACCGCCAGGGTCACGGCCTCCAGATAAGCAGACACCCGCTGCAACAACTCCTGCGCAGGGCTGGACTCCGCCAGACTCGAGAACGACTCCAGATCCGAAAAGAAGATGGTGAGGAACCGGCTGTGACCGCCCAGCTCCAGTTGCTGGGGAGAATTCATCAGCTTGCGCACCAACCCCTTGGGAACAAAGGACGCAAACGCCCCAATGGTGGTTTCCAGTGCATGCACCGCGCGGATCAGTGACTGGATTTCAGGGATGCTGGAGCGGATGGCCAGCGTGGGTTTGGTGGTGAAATTCTGCACATCCATGATGCGCGATTCCAACTGCTCAATGGGGCGCGAAATCAGCTTGGACAGCAGGCTGATCAGCAGCACCTCGATGACGATGGCCAGCGCGCCAAAGGCCAGCAACTTCTTGTTGTTCTCGGTCCAGACGGCGGAGAAGTCTGCCAGCGGCGTCACGATCATGACGCGCCAGGACTTGCCCAGGGAATCCGGCAATGCCGACAACATGGCCACGTACTCCAGCCCGTTTTTGCTGTGTATGAAAGTGAAGCGCTCGGACCCCTGGGCGGGACGCGACGCCATGGCAAACCCCGGCAAGTCACTGCTCAGCCGTGACAGGTTGTTTTGGATCAGCTTGCCGTCTTCACGGCGCACCGATTCGGCCGGGTCCGGGTGCGCCACGATGCGGTCGTTTTCGTCAATGATCAGGCTGATGGACCCAGGGCTGACCGGCCGGGACTTCAGGAACACGGACAAATGGTCCAGCGTGATGTCCACCGCCACCACCCCCGCAGGCTGTCCCTGCGCATAAAAGGGCATGGAGACGGTAATGCCCGCCATCCCGGTGGTGGCAAAGATGTACGGGTCGGAGATGGACAAGCGGTTGCCCGCGGCCAGTGACTCCTTGAACCAGGGGCGCACCCGGGGGTCGTACACCGCCGCTGCACTGCGCGTGCCGGCGGGCTTGCCTTCACCGTCGAAGAAGAAATAGTGGTCCTGCGGATCGGCCGTGCCCTTGCGGTCCAGCCAGCGCTGTGCGGAGCGGGCGGGGGTTGGCACCTCTTCATTCAGGATGCGTGCACCCGGGCGCACCTTGAGGTTCATGCGGAAAGACCCGTCCGCCATCGCCACATACGCGCTGTCAATATGCGCATTGTTGGAGAGCATTTCCATGAGGTAGGCGGCCGATGCGTCTTCGCGGAAAAACTCCGGCTGCAGATCGCCCAGGCGGGCTGCAATCTTGACCATGGTCTTGATGGGTTCCAGCAGCTCGATGGTGCTGTTGAAGGTCTCAAACCGGGCCTTTTCTACCAGTGCGTCTGCGGTATCCCGGGCAATCCGGTCGTTGGTCACATACCCAATCCAGACCGTGGTCGCGAACAGCGGGATCGCCAGAACCAGAAACAGGGCGACGATGCTGGGGCGCAATCGGATACCGAGGCGCGAACCGTTGAAGGCCATGGACAGAACTTTCATGAAAGCGCCCACGCCAACGCGGCGGGCAACGCAGCGAATGGTAAGACTTTTTAGCTGGCCGCCGCGCGTTGCAGGCGATCCCGCACGCCATCCCACTCCAGCGCAGCGGGCGGTGTCTCCACCCAGATCAGGCTCACGCCCTGCTCGTCCATCTCGCGCAGCTTGGCAAACAGCTCATGTGCGGCGGGTGCCGCCTGTTGTGGCATGCGGTGTTGCAGGACCAGCGGCGAGACCACTTTCAGCGCAGCGCGGCTGTACAGCGCAATCGTCGGGCGCGGGCCGGCGGTGTGGCCCAGTACATCCAACGCTGCCTGCAATGCCTTGGTGTCCATCAGGCGTACCTTGGCTGTAGGAGCGTAGTGGGATTCCAGTGTCCCAGAGGCCCGTGGCCCAGGCTGGTTGTGCGCAAGCAGCTCCTCTTTCGATAGCAATTTTTGGCCGCAGGCCTGCTCCACCTGCAGGCTGGTGATGGAACCCGGGCGCAGCAGCACGGGCGCGCCACGGGTGCAGTCGATGATGGTGGACTCGATGCCCAGATCACACGGGCCGCCGTCCAGAATCGGCAGCGCGTCGCCCAGCTCGCTCTGCACGTGCTCGGCGGTGGTGGGGCTCACGCGGCCAAAGCGGTTGGCGCTGGGTGCGGCCACACCCCAGACCTCGGCCTGGCCGTCTGCGGGCTTGCGCAGCGTCGCCAGCAGCGCCTGCGCCACCGGGTGGCTGGGGCAACGCAGGCCAATGGAGTCCTGCCCACCGGCCGCAGCCGCCCCTACGCCGGCGCGCCGAGGCAGGATCAGCGTAAGCGGCCCGGGCCAGAAGGCCGACATGAGCTGCTGTGCAAACGCGGGCACCTGCGTGGCGAAATGCGCCACACCGGACATGCCACCATCAAATGCCGCCACATGCACGATCAGCGGATGGTCGGCCGGGCGACCCTTCGCCGCAAACACTTTGGCCACGGCCACGTCACTGGACGCATCGGCGCCCAAGCCATACACCGTCTCGGTTGGCATGCCAATCAGGCCTCCGGCCCTTATGGCATCTGCGCAAGCAGCTATGGATTCAGGAGCAGACGCGGGGAGAATCATGGCAAGCAGGAACGGCTGACAGGCCTAGAACGCCTCGATACCCAGGAGACGCGCCGCTTCCAGCGCGGTCGTGCGTACGCGGTGTGTGGAAGCGCCGGTGATATTGAGGTGGCCCATCTTGCGGCCCTTGCTGGCCTTGAGCTTGCCGTACAAGTGCAGATGTGTACCGGGCAAAGCCAGTACTTTCTCCCAAGGAGGTACACCACCTTCGGGCCAAATGTCACCCAACAGGTTGAGCATGATGGACGGGCTGTGCTGGCGCGGCTGCGTCAGCGGCAGGCCCGCCAGCGTGCGCACCTGCAGGTCAAACTGCGAGACATCGCAGGCGTCCATGCTGTAGTGGCCGCTGTTGTGCGGGCGCGGCGCCATCTCGTTGACGACCAGGCTGCCGTCTTCCAACACAAAGAATTCCACGCAAAGAACGCCCACATACTGCACGCCATCTGCTATCGATTTCGCAGCTGCTACCGCACGCTCCACAAGGGCTGGAGGCAGATTTCCTTCATAAACCTCGGTCACGGCCAGAATGCCGTCGCGGTGCAGGTTGCGCTGCACCGGCAGGTTCACACAGGTACCGTCGGCGCCACGCGCCACGATGACCGAGCATTCCAGCGCCAGCGGCAGCATCTTTTCCAGTACGCAGGGCACCTGCTTCAGGTCGGCCCAGGCAGCGGCCAGTTCGGCGGACGTCTTGACGCGCACCTGGCCCTTGCCGTCGTAACCCATGCGCGCGGTTTTCAGGATGCCGGGCAGCAGGCTGGCATCGACTGCCTTCAACTGCTCGGGCGTCTCGATCACCGCATACGGCGCACATGGCACACCGCACGTCACAAAGTGCGCCTTCTCGGCCGCACGGTCCTGGGCAATCGCCACGGCACTGCCTGCCGGCGCCACCGGGCGGCTGGCGGCCAACTGGTTCAGTGCTTGGGCGGGCACGTTTTCAAATTCGGTGGTGATGGCAAACGACACCGCCGCCAAGCGCGCCAACCCCTCGGGGTCCGTATAGGCAGTCTGGATATGGTGGTGGCTGACACGGCCCGCGGGGCTCACCGGGTCCGGGTCCAGCACCGCGGTGAAAAAGCCCATGCGCTGCGCGGCGTGCACAAACATGCGGCCGAGCTGGCCGCCGCCCATCACCCCGAGCGTGATCTCTTTGCCGCCGCCCAAGCCCAATGCGTCATGCCCCGCCATCACGCGTGGCTGCCTGTGACGGGCAGCACCATGGCACGCGCCGCTTCGGTCTGCTCGGCACGGAAGGCTTCGAGCTTGGCGCGCAGCGCCGCATTGTTATTGGCCAGCAGCGCCACCGCGAACAAGGCCGCATTGGCCGCACCGGCAGCGCCGATGGCGAATGTCGCCACCGGAATACCCTTGGGCATCTGCACAATGCTGTGCAGTGAATCCACCCCGGACAGCGCCTTGCTCTGCACCGGAACACCCAGCACCGGCACCGTCGTTTTGGCCGCCAGCATGCCCGGCAGGTGGGCCGCACCGCCCGCGCCGGCGATGATGGCCTGCAAGCCGCGCGTGGCGGCAGACTCAGCATAAGCAAACATATCGTCCGGCATGCGGTGGGCCGAAACCACCTTGGCCTCGAAGGTGATGCCAAACTGTTGGAGAATCTGCACTGCGTGTTGCATGGTGTCCCAGTCCGAGCTGGAACCCATGACGACGCCGACTTGTAAGGATTTCATCCTTTAATTTTACGTTTTTGCCTCAAGCTAGCCCAAATGATCAACGTCACCATTGAAAACTTCGACGCCGAAGTCGTCGCCGCCTCCCACCAGGTCCCTGTGCTGGTGGACTTTTGGGCGCCCTGGTGCGGCCCTTGCAAGGTCATCGGCCCGCTGCTGGAAAAGGTGGAAACCGAGTACAACGGCCGCTTCAAGCTGGTGAAAATCGACTCCGACCAGGAGCAGCAACTGAGCCAGGCCTTCGGCATCCGCAGCATTCCGACCTGCGTGCTGATGGTCAATGGCAAACCGGCAGACGGCTTCATGGGCGCGATTCCTGAGAGCCAGATCAAGACCTTTCTGGACAAACACGTGCCCAGCGAAGACGCGCTGGTCGCCGAGGCAGATGCCGAAGACGCCCAGGCGCTGATCGCCGCCGGTGACCCGCAGGCCGCGCTGCGCAAGCTGCATGAAGCCCTGTCGATCAACCCCGGCAACGACGATGCACGCTACGACTACGTCAAGCTGCTGATCGAGAACGACATGCTGGAAGACGCCGAGGCCGCGCTGGCCCCGGCATTGGCCGAGATTCCGCGCCAGTTGCGCTTCGAGGCGCTGGGGCAGTTCCTCGCCGCCATTCAATTCGTAGTGACCGACGACCGGGGCACCTGGGCTCCCGAACAATTTGATGCCCTGATTGCCACCAACAAGCGTGACTTTGACACCCGCCTGGCCAAGGCCCGTGTGCTCATGGTCAGCGGTGACTGGACCGGCGCGATGGACGAACTGCTGGAAATCATCATGCGCGACAAGGCCTGGAACGACGCTCTGCCGCGCAAGACCTTTGTCGCGATTCTGGAACTGCTCACCCCCCCAAAACCCAAGGTCAACCCAGCCGATGTGGGCAAGACCGCAGGTGGCATCGAAGTGGTGGGCAAAGTCGTGGCCGAGGCTGATCCCCAAGCCCAGCTCGTGGCGGCCTACCGGCGCAAGCTCAGCATGATGCTGAACTAAAACACGACGCGCCCTAAGCCAGCGCGGAGGGGCCAAGCCCCGGGCCTCATGGTGCCAAATGCGCACAAATCGGCCCGGGACTTGGCCCCTCCGCGCTGGCGCTGCTTACTTTTTAGCGGCCAACCAAGTCTGCATCATCGCAATCTCTTTTTTCTGCGCCGCGATGATGCCGCGCGCCAGTTTCTTCACTTTGGGATCCTTGCCGTACTTCAGCACCACTTCCGCCATGTCGATCGCGCCCTGGTGGTGCGGGATCATGCCGGCGAGAAAGTCGCGATCGGCATCGCCGGTAAGCGCTACCGACATGTCCTTGTGCATTTTGGTGTTGGCCGCTTCATAGGCTTGGCTGGAAGCTGATGCATCACCCGCCGCCGCCATGTTGTGGCCTGCGTGGGGGTTGGCGTCCTGCGCCCAGGCGCCGGGCGCCAGCAGCACCATGGAGAGGGCCAAAGACAAGGCGGTGCGTGTGCTGCCTAAAAAGAGATGGGGTTTCATGAAGGTTCCTCAATCACTGCCAAGCGCAGTCAGACAGTAGACCGCATCGAGCGACCCAAGTTCCGACGAATCGCTTGCGCTGGATCAAGAACCGGTTATGCCGCCTGGCGATGCTGCGCCGTGCTTGCGGCGGGATAACGCTCCGTAGCCAACACGCGCCGGGCGTTGAGACTGCGGATGGGAATGCTGGCGTCCTGCGGAATTCCGCCCGAGAGCTGCAGCGCCATGTAACGCCCGCAGCACACACGCAGAAACGACGCGAAGTTGTCCACCGCGCCGCGCTCCTCCACCAGCTCGTCGTAGAGCTTGGTGCACAGCTGCGGCACACCCATGCCGTCACGTGCGGCAATTTCGTCGAGCACCTGCCAGAACAGGTTTTCCAGCTTGATGCTGGTGGCCACACCATGCAGCCGCACCGAGCGGGCACGGCTCTCGTAAAGCGTGGGGTCGGCGCTGATAAACACTTGGCACATGGCAACTCCCGGTAGCACTGCCCACCAATATGGCGGGCAGCGCAGGCTGCGTCAATGGGAGATACGCGTGCCCAGCACGGTCAGGAACTGCGCAATCCACGCCGGATGCGCAGGCCAGGCGGGGGCGCTGACCAAGTTGCCATCGGTGTAGGCGGCGTCGATCGCGATGTCGGCGTAGGTGCCACCGGCGACTTCGACCTCGACCCGGCAGGCCGGGTAGGCCGAGCAGGTTCGGCCCTTGAGCACACCGGCACCGGCCAGCAGCTGCGCGCCATGGCACACCGCGGCCACAGGCTTGTTTTCTGCAAAGAAGTGCTTCACCGCAGCCACCACAGCGGGGTAGGTGCGCAGGTACTCGGGGCCGCGGCCACCGGGAATCACCAGCGCGTCGTAGGTCTCGGGCTTCACGTCGGCAAAGGTCGCGTTCAGCGTGAAGTTGTGGCCGGGCTTTTCGCTGTAGGTCTGTGCGCCCTCGAAGTCGTGGATGGCCGTTTTGATGTGGTCGCCCGCCTTCTTGTCGGGGCACACGGCATGCACCGTGTGGCCCACCGCCAGCAGCGCCTGGAAGGGCACCATGGTTTCGTAGTCTTCGCAGTAGTCACCGCAAATCATCAGGATTTTCTTACCCGCCATGTCAGTCTCCTCGTTGTAGATAGGGAAACCGATTGTTGGGCACCACGCGCAGCGTGTGGTGGTATCGGGTTGTTACACCCGGCACGGCTGGATCGCTACCAAAATGATAGCCGCTTGCGCAATACCGACGGGGGCTAGAGCCCCAAAACGTTCCGAATCAGGTGGTCAGGCGCGTGAGCGCTTCCTGGTACTTGGCTGCCGTCTTGGCGATCACTTCGTTGGGCACGCGCGGTGCCGGCGGGGTCTTGTTCCAGGGCTTGCCATCCACCAATGCCTGTTCCAGCCAATCGCGCACAAACTGTTTGTCGTAGCTGGGCGGGTTGGTACCCACCTGGTAACTTTCCTGGGGCCAGTAGCGTGAGGAGTCAGGCGTCAGCACTTCGTCCATCAGCACCAGTGTGCCGTCCTTGTCCAGGCCAAACTCGAACTTGGTGTCGGCAATGATGATGCCCTTAGTCAGCGCGAACTCGGCCGCCGTCTTGTAGATCTGGATGCTGATGTCACGGATGCGCGTGGCGAGGTCCAAGCCAATCATTTCCACGGTTTTCTCAAATGTGATGTTCTCGTCGTGGTCGCCCACGGCCGCCTTGGCAGCGGGCGTGTAGATAGGCTCAGGCAGCTTGGAGGCATTTTGCAAACCGGCAGGCAGCTTCACGCCACACACGGCGCCGTTCTCCTGGTATTCCTTCCAGCCACTGCCGGCCAGGTAGCCACGCACCACCGCTTCCACGGGAATCGGCTTGAGGCGCTTGACCAGCATGGAGCGGCCCTCGATCTGCGGTACTTCCTCGGGCGCCACCACGCTCTCGGGTGCATCGCCGGTCAGGTGGTTGGGACAAATGTCGGCGCCATTCTTACCGAGCTTGTCGAACCAGAACAAGGCCATCTGCGTGAGCAACACGCCTTTGCCGGGAATGGGCTCGCCCATGATCACATCAAACGCACTCAGGCGGTCGCTGGCGACCATAAGGATGCGGTCGTCGCCCACCGCGTAGTTGTCACGCACCTTGCCGCGGGCCAGCAGGGTCAGGGAGCCAAGGGTGGAAGTGTGCAGGGAAGTGGTCATGGCAGTCGAAAAGTAAAAAGGCCCGCCGGCGCACTCAAGGGCGTGGCGAGCCTGCGATTATCGCAAGGTCGGTGGTAACTGGATTACTGCACGACCTGTGCCAGTTCGCCCTTGGCGTACTTGGCGGCAACCACCGTGAGGCTGTCGCCCTTGATCTTGCCGGCCTGGCCTTCGCAGCCAAACTCGATGTAGCGCTGCTTGCACAGCGCCTGGGCCGCCGCACGCGCAGGTTTGAGCCATTCGCGGGCATCGAACTTGTCGGGGTTCTCGGCCAGAAACTTGCGCGCCGCAGCGGTCATGGCCAGGCGAATGTCGGTGTCGATGTTGATCTTGCGCACGCCGAACTGGATGGCTTTCTGGATTTCTTCCACGGGCACGCCGTAGGTTTCCTTCATCTGGCCACCGTACTGGTTGATGATGGCCAGCAGATCTTGGGGAACGCTGGAGGAACCATGCATCACCAGGTGGGTGTTGGGCAAGCGGCGGTTGATTTCCTTGATGCGCTCAATGGCCAGAATGTCACCTGTGGGCTTGCGCGTGAACTTGTACGCGCCGTGGCTGGTGCCGATGGCAATAGCCAGTGCATCGAGCTGCGTGCGCTTTACAAAATCGGCGGCCTGCTCAGGATCGGTCAGCAACTGGTCCATGGTCATCACGGAGTCCGTGCCGTGGCCGTCTTCCTTGTCACCCTGCATGGTTTCCAGGGAACCCAGGCAGCCCAGTTCGCCTTCGACGGTGACGCCCAGTTTGTGGGCCATGTCAACCACCTTGCGGGTCACGTCGACGTTGTAGTCGTAGCTGGCGATGGTCTTGCCATCGGCTTCCAGGCTGCCGTCCATCATGACCGAGCTGAAGCCCAGATTCATGGCGCCCTGACAAACATCGGGGCTCTGGCCGTGGTCCTGGTGCATGACCAGCGGGATCTGCGGGTAAGTCTCAATGGCCGCCGCAATCAGGTGTTTGATGAAGGCCTCACCCGCGTACTTGCGGGCGCCGGCGCTGGCCTGCAGGATCACGGGGGCGCCGACTTCTTTGGCCGCCTCCATGACCGCCTGGACCTGCTCCAGATTGTTGACGTTGAAAGCTGGAATGCCGTAGCCATTGACCGCTGCATGGTCCAACAGCTCGCGCATTGAAACGAGTGCCATAGTGAATCCCCAGGAAGTTGAAAACCGGTGGCGTACCGCGTGTAACCACTTGGTAACTTTTGCCCTGACGTGATTTTAACCGCCTAGGGAAAACCCGAAATTGCCACCTAGTGTGCGCCTCGGACCCTCACCAGCAACGTGCGCCACCCGGGAATTCAGCCGACTTGGCAAATTTTGAGCATGTTCGTGCCACCGGGTGCACCCATAGGCTCGCCGCAGGTGATGGCGTAAACATCCCCGCTTTGCACGATTTGGCGTTTCTTCAAATGGTTTTCTGCATCCATCAGCGCGGTGTCCCGGTCCGCGCTGGTGTCCATCAGCAGGGGGCGCACATTGCGGTACAGCGTCATCTTGCGCTGGGTCGCGACCTTGGGGGTCAGCGCATAAATAGGCACATGGATCAGGTGGCGACTCATCCACAGCGCGGTGGAGCCGCTGTCGGTCATCGCCACGATGGCCTTGGCGCCGAGGTGGTAGGCCGTGAACAGGGCGCCCATGGCAATCGACTGGTCGATGCGGTGGAAAGTCTTGCCGGTGAAGTCGGCATCCAACTTAACGTGTTCACCGCCTTCGGCGGCCAGGCAGATCTGGGCCATTTCGATCACGGTTTCCAGGGGGTATTTGCCTGCTGCCGTCTCGGCCGACAGCATCACCGCATCGGTACCATCCAGCACGGCATTGGCCACGTCGCTGACCTCGGCACGCGTGGGCACCGGGTTGGTAATCATGGACTCCATCATCTGGGTCGCCGTGATCACTACTTTGTCGTGTTCACGTGCCAGCTTGATCATGCGTTTTTGTAGCGCTGGTACAGCGGCGTTGCCAACTTCGACAGCCAAGTCACCGCGCGCGACCATGATGCCGTCACTGGCCAGCAGGATTTCTTCCAGGCGGGGAATGGCTTCGGCCCGTTCAATCTTGGCGATCAGGCCGGGGCGGTGGCTGCCGTATTCGGCGGCCGCCACATTGCACAGCTGGCGCGCCATTTCCATATCAGTCGCGTTCTTGGGAAAACTCACGGCCACGTAGTCGGCCTGGAAACTCATGGCCGTACGGATGTCGTCCATGTCCTTGGCGGTGAGCGCAGGCGCGGTCAAACCGCCGCCCTGTTTGTTGATGCCCTTGTTATTGGACAACTCGCCACCCAGCTTCACCGTGGTGTGAACCTGCTCGCCCTTGACGGCATCCACCGTGATGACGATGAGACCATCGTTGAGCAGCAGCACGTCACCGGCCTTCACTTCGCGTGGCAGCGCCTTGTAATCCAGCCCGACGGCATCAATGTCGCCCAGCTCCACGCGTGCGGCATCCAGTACAAATTTCTGTCCAGGCTCCAGAAAAATCTTGCCTTCGGCAAACTTGCCAACCCGGATCTTGGGGCCCTGCAGGTCGGCCATGATGGCGACTTCGCGCCCGGCACGTTGGGCCGCAGCCCGCACCAAGGTGGCGCGGTCAATATGGTCTTGCGCCTTGCCGTGGCTGAAGTTCAGACGCACGACGTTGACGCCCGCACGAATCATTTGTTCCAGCAGGGCCGGGGCGCTGGATGCAGGTCCCAGTGTGGCAACAATTTTGGTGGCGCGACGTGGCATGAAGGTGTCTCCTCTTGGTTTGAGCGCCATTCTCACACGGAACCCCCTGCAACACGGTTACAGAGCAGCGTCAAGTTCACACGTTCCCGCAGCTCCCTGTGCGAAAAGTCTGCTTGACACAGGCTTTGCGCACAGTGTGCAATGCAACGCCATGCAGGCACTCTGTGCAGGAGCACCCGATACCACCCAACCAGCCACAACCATGCCAAAGAAAGTGAATGCGGCGCACTCCCGATCCGGCCCGGCGCCCACCGCGCTGGCAGCATTGCTGCTGGTCGTGGGCCTGGTCCTCACCGGACTCGCGGTGCAGAAACGCAGCGCCAGCCTGCGGGAGGAGTCATTGCGCAACTTCAGCCTGCAACTGGAACGTCTGGACGCCTCGGTACGCGCCCAGTTTGGCCAACCGCTGCTGGGTCTGCAGGGGCTCAAGGCCCTGCTGGCGGCCAACGGCCAGTTGGAGGGCAAGGCCTTTCGCGCCTGGGTCACGGCCCACAACCTGTCGGAGGACTACCCCGGTGCACGTGGCTTTGGCTTCATGGAACGGGTCCCGCGCAACCAGCGGGACCGTTATGTCACCACGCAGCGCAAGAACCAGTCTTCGACCTTCAGCATCTGGAGCCAGGGCGATACCTCTGATCTGTATGTCGTGAAATACATTGAGCCTTTGGAGCGCAATATGCCGCTGTGGGGCTGGGATGCCAGCAGCGACACCACACTGCGGGAGGCTATTGAGCGGGTTACGCTGACGGGAGAACCCGCACTGACGCGCCCCCAAACGGTGGACGGGGAAAAACCGTGGGAAGGTGACTACCTGTATCTGGCGCCCCTGTTCAAACACGGCGCACCCGCACACACCGTCGCGGAACGGCAGGCCGCCTTTCTCGGCGTGGTCTTTGCCCCTATCGTGCTGGAAGAGCTGCTGCTACCCACCTTGTTCATCACCGACGGCGTGGCAGACTTCGAATTACTGGATGCGCCGCAACAGGGCCAATCTACGCTGACGTTCTCTTCGCACAACGCCGTGTATGGGGATACCAGCAACCGGACACCCACCGATTTTTCAGACCGCGAATTTCACAACAGCAAGACCCTGGTCATCGGGGGACGGCGGCTGATTCTGGAGGGCGCCAGCAATAGTACGTTCGAATCCGGCATGGACCGGCGCACGCCCGCCATCATCGGCATTGTGGGCACCTTGCTCAGTGCCCTGCTATCCCTCATCTTCTGGATGGCACTGGTCGGGCGGGCCCGGGCGCAAGCACTCGCCGAATCCATGACGCGGGACCTGGCCCGGCTGGCCCACGTGGTACGCAGCACGTCCCATGTGGTGATGGTGTTTGACCTGCAACGCAATATCGTCTGGGTCAACGAGGCGTTTACTCGGGTCAGCGGCATCGCTGCTGCCGATGCCCTGGGCAGGAGCTTTGACAGCCTGTTTGGCATGGAGCACAACCCGCCGGAATTTCTCACACAATCGCGCGCGGCCCAGGAGCGCGGAGAAAACCTGCGCATGCAAGTGCCCTGGAAATTGGCTAATGGGGAAACACTGTGGTTCGACGTGGACTTCCAGGCCGAGTTCGACGTGGACCAACGGGTCTGCGGCTATGTGGCGGTCGCTGCCAATATCACCTCGCAGCAGCGCGCCAGCGAACAGCTCGCCAATGCGCTTCGCGAAAACCAGGCACTGATGGAAGCCCTGGACCAGCATTCCATTGTCTCGATAGCCGACCACCGCGGCACCATCACTTACGTCAATGACATGTTCTGCCGGATCAGTGGCTACAGCCGCGAAGAGCTCATGGGTGGCAACCACCGCTTGGTCAAATCACGCCAGCAACCAGATGCATTCTGGGAGCAGATGTGGAAGACGATTGCATCGGGCTACACCTGGCGCGCAACCGTGTGCAACCAGGCCAAGGATGGCCGCCTGTATTGGGTGGACACCGTGATTGCACCGTTTTTTGACGATGCGGGCAATATCGAAAAATACGTATCCATACGCTCCGACGTGACGCCCGCTCACAAGGCACAGGCTGATCTGGCCAATGAACGCACCCACCTGATCGCCATTCTGGAAGGCACAAGCGCTGGCACCTGGGAGTGGGAGGTTCCCTCCAACCGCATCCTGGTCAACGCGCGTCTGGTCGAGATGCTGGGTTACACGCTGGAGGAGCTAGGCCCGCTCAGCATGGACACCTGGATGCAATTCTGCCATCCGGACGATGTGGCCCACACACGCGCCACCCTGGCCCAGCACATCCACGGACAACTGGAGAGTTTTGAAAGCGAGGTGCGCATGCGCCACCGCGACGGGCGCTGGATCTGGATCCAGATCCGCGGCAAGGTCAGTACCCGCACGGCCTCAGGCAAACCGCATTGGGTGTCTGGTATCCATCTGGATGTGTCGCGCCAGAAGCAGCTGCAGGCGGACTTGCATAAAAGCAACCGCATGATGCAGAGCATTCTGGACAATATTCCGATGGCCCTGAGTGTGTTTGACGGCGATCTGAACCTCGCCGCCAGCAATGCCGAGTTTGCGCGCTTGCTGGATTTCCCCGACTGGCTTTTCGCGGGGCCGGTCACCACCTTTGAAAGCATCATTCGTTACAACGCATCGCGTGGTGAATACGGCACAGGTGATCTGGAGCATGCCATCCAGGCGGTTGTGGAACGCGCACGCCACACCGAAAAACACCAATTCGAACGCATACGTCCCAACGGTCTGGCCCTCGAAGTGCGGGGCGCTCCCATGCCGGATGGCGGTTTTGTCACCACCTATGCCGACATTTCCGAACGCAAGCGAAGTGAGGCTGAAGTCGCGCGCACCACCGCCATGCTGCAGTCGGTACTCGATTCCGCTTCCGAGGTATCGGTGATTGCTGTGAACATGGAGGGCGTAATCACCCTGTTTAACAAGGGGGCTGAGCGCCTGCTGGGCTACAGCGCTGAGGAAGTTATCAACAAACAGCGTCCCGAAATATTCTTCGACCCCGCAGAATTGCAGGCCCGCAACGCCGCCTTGGCCCTGCAATTGGGCAGCCCCCTACAGGGCATGCAGGCGCTGATCGACGACAGTACGCTGGGCAAGCGCATGGAGTGGACCTATATCCGCAAGGACGGCCACCGCTTCAGTGTGGGGCTGGTCGTTACAGCGATGCTGGATGCTTGGGGCCAGCGCATCGGTTATCTGGGCGTGAGTTTCAATATCACCAAGGAGAAGAACGCCCAGTTGGTATTGCGCGCTGCCATGGAAACAGCCGAGCAGGCCGCCATGGCCAAAGGCCAGTTCCTGGCCAACATGAGCCATGAGATCCGCACGCCCATGAATGCGATTTTGGGCATGCTCAAGCTTCTCTACAGCACACCACTGGATATCCGACAGAAGGACTACGTCTCCAAAACCGAACGGGCCGCACGCTCGTTGATGGAGCTGCTCAACGACATCCTGGACTTCTCCAAGGTCGAGGCCGGCAAGATGCAGCTTGATCCGCAGCCCTTTGTGCTGGACGACCTGATGCGGGACCTGTCCGTGATTCTCTCTGCCAATGCCGGTGGCAAAGACATCGAGGTGCTGTACGACCTGGACCCGGCACTGCCCGCGACCCTGGTGGGCGACTCCATGCGGCTACAGCAGGTGCTGACCAACCTGGGCGGCAATGCCATCAAGTTCACAGAACACGGAGAGGTGGTGGTGTCGGTGACGCTGGAGTCCTTGCAGGACGGCCAGGCCCGTCTGTGCTTCACCGTGCGCGACAGCGGTATCGGCATTGCGCCCGACAAGCAAAAACTGATTTTCACCGGCTTTTCACAGGCCGAGGCGTCGACCACGCGCCGTTTTGGTGGCACGGGCCTGGGTCTGTCCATCTGCAAACGCTTGGTAGAAATGATGGGGGGGGAACTGCGCGTGCGCAGCGCGCTCGGCGAAGGCAGCAGTTTCCATTTCAGTATTAACCTGCCCATCGACAGCGCGCCATCGGATGCCATGTTGGCACCTGATCCCCCCCCTTCACCCGCCATGGCCGTGCTGCTGGTGGACAACAACGCCACAGCGCGCGAAACCATTGCCCGCACGGCACAAGCCCTGCACTGGGTGGTGGACACCGCCGGCAGCGGAGCCGAAGCCCTGCAACGCATCCAGACGCGCACAACACAGGGGCAGACAGGGTATTCGGCCATTTTGGTGGATTGGGACATGGCGGAGATGGGTGGCGAGGAAACCGCACAAAGAATCCGCGACCAATGCCCCACACCACCACCCATCGTGTTTCTGGTGACTGCACATGCCCAGGAAATACTGGCTGAAAACAGGGGCAACAACCAGGTGGGCCTGGACAACGTTTTGGTCAAACCATTTACAACATCCATGCTGCGCGAAGCATTCCACGATGCCTGCGAACGGCTGACCCACCCCAGCGGCACGTGGGGGAAAAAATCAGCAACCCGGCCCCAGAGCCTGCTGGGCATGCGCCTGCTGGTGGTGGAGGACAACCAGATCAACCAGCAGGTTGCCAAAGAGCTGCTGCGCGCCGAGGGAGCCATCATTACGCTGGCGGGCAATGGCCAACTGGGCGTGGATGCGGTGGCACAGGCCAAGCCGCCATTTGACGCGGTGCTGATGGATATCCAGATGCCCGTGATGGATGGCTACACCGCCACCGTTGCTATCCGCAAAACGCTGGGACTGCAGGACCTGCCCATCATCGCCATGACCGCCAACGCCACCCGCGCGGACCGCGAAGCCTGCTTGGCCGCAGGCATGAACGACCATATCGGCAAGCCCTTTGACCTGCCCAAACTCATTGCCGTGCTGCAACGCCATACCGGGCACATCACACCGGCAAGCAGCCCGGCCGATACCACGCAAGCCGTGGAGCCAGCACCCGCAGACCCAGGAGACACCACCTATGACGTAGCGGGCGCTATCGCTCGGCTGGACGGCAACACCGCGCTCTACCGTCACATCCTGCACACTTTTTTACAGGATGTTGCCCGCGTGCCCGACCAATTGGACGACTTGCTGCAACGCGACGCCTACGTGGATGCCACCCGCGCAGTGCATACCACCAAGGGCCTGGCCCTCACGGTCGGTGCATTGCCCCTGGCGGCCGCATGCCGCGGCGCGGAGCAGGCTATCAAAACCTCCGCAAAGACACTGCCTCGGTGGCAGGCTGAAGTGCGCAATGCGGTGGCCGACGCTCTGGAGACCCTGCAGCGCGTCCACGCCGACATGGCCTCCACAACCGAACCTCCATGGCCCGCATCGAATGCCGTGCTGGACCGCGCTGCGTTGGTGCACAGCCTGCGGGCATTGCAAGATTTGCTGCGCCAATCGGACCTGCAGGCCCTGGACGCCATGGCGGCACTGATGCTGGCGCAGGATGGCGCAACACAAAGAACACTGGCCCCCCTGCAGTCCAGCGTAGCTGCTTTGGACTTTGCGCAAGCCGTGGTTCAATGCGATGCCCTGCTGGCACAGTTCAGCCCGGAAACACACCATGACGGACTCTGAAACCTCAGTCAGCGCATTGCTCGACAGCACCCACGGCAAGCCCAAGCTGCTGGTGGTCGACGACCAACCCATCAACGTCCAGGTGATGTACCAGGCGTTTGCCGGTGATTACCAGGTCTTCATGGCGACCAGCGGCGAGCAGGCCCTGGCCATCTGCGAAAGTAATCCGCCTGATCTGGTGCTGCTGGACGTGGTGATGCCGGGCATGGACGGGTTTGCCGTGTGCGAAAAACTCAAATCCACAGATGCCACCCGCCACATCCCGGTGATCTTTGTGACCGCCCACAACGACCCAGCACAGGAAACCCATGGCTTGAGCCTGGGTGCGGTCGACTTCATTGCAAAACCTGTCAACCCCGCCGTCGTGCGTGCACGTGTCAAGACGCATCTGACACTGAAATTCCAGTCCGACCTGCTGCGCCGATTGGTGTTTCTGGATGGTTTGACGGGCGTTTTCAACCGCCGCTATTTCGACCAGCAATTCCCCATTGAGTGGGCACGCTCCATGCGCAATGGATCACCGCTCTCGCTGCTCCTCGTGGACGTGGATTTCTTCAAACGCTACAACGACCGCTATGGCCACCAGGCGGGCGATGATGCCCTGCGCCTGGTCGGTGCCACCCTCAAATCCGGCCTGCGCCGACCGGCGGACATGGTGGCACGTTATGGCGGAGAAGAGTTCGCGTGCATCCTGCCCGACACGGCGTTTGAAGACGCGCTACTGATCGCGCAAGACCTGGAGCACCAGGTCCGTCAGAAGAAGATTCCACACGACCAGTCCAGCGTCGGCCCGGTGATGACCATCAGCCTGGGTCTGGCTACCCGTATTGCGGACGCTCCCGGCGATGGCCCCGCGCTGATCGGACTGGCAGACGCACTGTTGTACCGCGCCAAGAACACCGGGCGTGGCCGCGCTGTCGGGGCCGTGCTGGGGTCCCCTGACGCGCAGCTGGCTTCTTAAGCTAAGCGCGGCGCTGAAGTATTTCGAAGGCGGGCAGGGTCTTGCCTTCCAGCACTTCAAGGAAAGCGCCGCCGCCGGTGCTGATGTAGCCCACCTTGTCTTCAATGCCGTACTTGGCAATCGCGGCCAAGGTGTCGCCACCACCGGCAATGCTGAAGGCGCTGGACTCGGCAATCGCCTGCGCAATCACCTTGGTGCCATTCTCGAACGCGGCGAATTCAAACACGCCGACGGGGCCGTTCCAGACGATGGTGCCGGCCTTCTTCAGTTGGTCGGCCAGGGCCTGCGCGGTTTGTGGGCCAATGTCCAGAATCAGGTCATCGTCGGCCACATCGGTAGCAGCCTTGATGGTGGCGGGTGCGTCCGCGGCAAAGGTTTTGGCGGTCACCACATCGGTAGGAATGGGCACGGCAGCGCCACGTGCCTTCATGGCTTCGATCACGGCCTTGGCCTGGTCCAGCAAATCGGGTTCGGCCAGGCTCTTGCCGATCTTCAGGCCGGCGGCCAGCATGAAGGTGTTGGCAATGCCCCCGCCCACGATGAGCTGGTCCACGTTCTCAGCCAGACTCTTCAGAATAGTGAGCTTGGTCGACACCTTGGAGCCGGCGACGATGGCCACCAGCGGGCGTTTGGGCGCCAGCAGTGCCTTGCTGATCGCGTCCATTTCGGCGGCCAAGAGCGGGCCGGCGCAGGCGATGGGTGCGAACTGGGCGATGCCGTAAGTGGAAGCTTCAGCGCGGTGGGCCGTACCAAACGCGTCGTGCACAAAGATGTCGCACAGCGCAGCCATTTTTTGAGCCAGCGCTTCGTCGTTCTTTTTCTCGCCCTTGTTGACGCGGCAGTTTTCCAGCATCACCAGTTGGCCCGGTTTCACATCCACGCCGTCGGTCCAGTTGGCCAGCACGGGGATCTCGCGCCCCATCAGTTCGCCCATGCGCTTGGCGACGGGAGTCAGCGAGTCTGCTGGTTTGAATTCCCCTTCCGTAGGGCGGCCCAGGTGGCTGGTCACCATGACCGCCGCACCGGCGTCCAGCGCCATCTGGATGCAGGGCACGCTGGCGCGCACGCGGGTGTCTTCGGTGATGTTGCCCGCGTCGTCTTGCGGCACATTCAGGTCGGCACGGATAAAGACGCGCTTGCCCGCCACTTTGCCTTGGGCGCACAGATCAGAGAAACGGATCACATTCATGGAAAAACCTCGGGGAGTTTAGAAAGCAGGGGCATGCGCCAATGCGCGGCTACTGTTGCATTGTAAAAGTGCAGTGGATACGCCCAACTCAGCGGAAGAGCTATGCCTTCACCAACCCAGACCGATGTGCAAAGGCAGGTAGACCGCCATGCCTGAAGCAATGGTGCCCAGCACCGCTTGACCCGCACCACGCCGCCAGGCAAAAAATGCCAGACCGGCCACTACGGCGTAGAGACGCGCATCCTTGAACGTCTGAATAAGCGCGCCTTGCGACATCACGATCTCGGGCACGATGACGGCTGACAGCGCGGCGATCGGCGCGTACTGCAGGCCGCGCTGGGCCCAGGCGGGCAGCGACCAGTCTTTGTCGGTGATGAAGAAGAACGAGCGCGCAACGACCGTCACGCAGGCCAGCCCGAAGGTGGTGAGCAGGGTCCAAGCATCGGTGGTGCCAACAAAAAAACTGTCCGGGCTCATGCGGGGTCCTTGGGAGCGTGGTGGGGCGGGTGCGAGGTATCGGGGCGTTTGTCCAGCAGCAGACACACCGCCACAGCTACGGAAATTGCGACCAGGATGTTCAACTTGAGCGGCAACGCAAATGCCGCCACAGCCGCTGCACCTGCGACTCCGGCCGACACCCAACGCAGGCGGCTGCTGGCCAGCGAGGCCATCATGCCCACCAGCGCCAGAATGCCGGCAAAGCCCAGACCCCATGACGTGGGCACAAAGTTGGCCAGCACCACGCCCAACACGCTGCTAACGGTCCAGCTGAGCCAGTTGATGCCGCCGTTGCCAGCCAGGTAGGCCATTTGCGCGGCGCGGCCCGCGTCGTCTGTTGCCGGATGCTGAAAACTCTTGACGAAGAGTACATAGGTCAGGTCAGCCGATAGATACCCCGTGACCAGCCGCTGCCAGCGCGGCAGGTGCATCAGGTAGGGCCGCATGTGCGCGCTGAAGACCACAAAACGCAGGTTCACGCAAAAACCGGTCACCAGAATCACCCACATGGGCGCCCCGGCAATCAGCAATGGCACCGCCGCCAGCTGCGAGCTACCG
The DNA here is from genome assembly GCF_001955715.1 of Rhodoferax saidenbachensis. NCBI lineage: Bacteria > Pseudomonadati > Pseudomonadota > Betaproteobacteria > Burkholderiales > Comamonadaceae > Rhodoferax > Rhodoferax saidenbachensis. Next base: position 4,062,439 of record NZ_CP019239.1, read on the forward strand.
GCAAACACGGTGAGCGCCATGAACAGCGCCTCAAAGGTGCTCATGCCCGACTTGACCATGGCCACGCCCGTCATCAGGCCCCAGGCCGCAATGCCGGGCGACACGCTCAGCATGTCCTGGAAACCCCGGCGGAACTCGGGGTGGGTGTAGTTGCTGCGTAGGAAGAACATCAGGAGACCTCAGGCGCAGCAGGCAGCTCAAAACGCTGACCCACTTGCAAAGGACAGCCGCGCAGAAACTCGGCAGCAGGCAGGCGCTTGCCACCGGGACGCTGCAGCTCGGTCAAAATTACTACGGAATTCATAGATGCTACCGCAATGCCTTCGGGGGCTAGCGCCGTTATTTCCCCACAATACTTAGGAGGAGTAACTATGCGCATATCGTCGCCAGCACGTTCACCCCAAATGCGTATGGCCTTGCCGCTGATGACTGATATGCCCCATCCCGGCGTGAGCACATGAGCACCCCAGACCTTGATGACCTCGCCATTCAGCACGGTGCTTGCGCCCGGAAAGGGGTTGAAGGCGCGCACGCGGCGCACGATGGCGGCGGCGTCCAGGCGCCAGTCGATAGGCGCCTCATGCTTCTCGATCTTGTGGGCGTAGGTCACGCCCTCTTCAGGCTGCTTCACGGGCCGCAAAGTACCCTGTGCCGCCAGGTCCAGCGCCTGGACCACCAGCGTAGCCCCCAGATCAGCCACCTTGTCGTGCAGCGTGGCCGTGGTGTCCGTGTCTGCAATCGGGAGGCTTTGTTTGAGCAGCATGTCACCCGTGTCCAGCCCCACATCCATCTGCATGATGGTGACGCCTGTCTCGGCATCGCCCACTTCAATCGCGCGGTGTATGGGTGCGGCGCCGCGCCAGCGCGGTAACAAAGAACCGTGGATATTCAGGCAACCAAATTTGCCACCAATGGCCATATCGTCGAGCACCCATTGCGGCAGGATCAATCCGTACGCAGCCACCACCATCACATCGGCCTGCGCGTCGGCAATCGCCTGGCGCGCCGCAGCGGCGTCTTCGGGATATTTGCCGTCCAGGCGCAAGCTGCGCGGCTGGGCCACGGGAATCGCGTGTTCCAGCGCAAACTGCTTGACAGCAGAGGCCTGCAACTTCATACCGCGCCCGGCCGGGCGGTCCGGCTGGCTCAGCACCAGAGCGATGGTGTGGCCCGCTGCATGCAGGCGCTCCAGCGCCACGCGGGCAAACTCTGGCGTACCTGCAAAGATGACACGTAGGGGCCGTACTGCCCGAATGCCTTGAGCCACTTAGCGCGCGTCCTCGCGCTGGGCCTTGATCATCTTGGTCTTGATGCGGTTGCGTTTGAGCGGCGAGAGGTATTCCACAAACACCTTGCCCAGCAAATGGTCCATCTCGTGCTGGACGCACACGGCCAGCAACTGGTCTGTAGCCTCAATCACGCGGCTGTTGCCTTTTTCGTCCAGCGCCTTCACATGCACTGCGTCAAAGCGGGTCACGCCGTCGTAGATGCCGGGCACCGACAGACAGCCTTCTTCGTTCAGGTGGGTGGTGGGGCTGGTCCAGACCAGTTCCGGGTTGATCAGCACCAGGGGCTGGTCGCGCTCTTCCGACACGTCAATGACGATCAGGCGCTCGTGCACGTCGATCTGCGTGGCGGCCAGGCCGATGCCTTTGGCGTCATACATGGTTTCCAGCATGTCGGCGGCGAGTTGCTGGATGCGTGCATCGACCGCCGCCACCGGTTTGGCAACCTTGTGCAGCCGGGGGTCGGGATAACAAAGAATAGGAAGTAAGGCCATGAAAAATCGTCGGTTGGAGACCGGGCGGGTACGCCAGCGGCCATTGCCGTGTGTGCGTCCAAGTTTCGGGATGTCGCTATTTTCGCCACTTTTCGGCAGGCACGCAGCGGTTCTGGGCCAAATACGTTGCCGAATCAAGGGCTTGAGCGCAAAATCGCGCGTAAATTATCAAGTTATTCCTTCGGACCACAGCACGATATGACGACACACCTGATGGCGAAATCCAAAGTGGCGCTGGCTGCGCTGGCGGCACTGACCAGTGCTTTGGCGACAAGTCCCTCCTGGGCACAGAGCTTCCCCGTTACAGCAGCCCAAAAGGCCACGGCCAACGAAGTCGCCCAAAAAGGCATTCCACTGAGCGAGCTTGCCGCCAACGCGCCGGACAGCTACACCATCAAAAGCGGTGACACCCTGTGGGCCATCTCCTCCATGTACCTCAAGAGCCCGTGGCGCTGGCCCGAGCTGTGGGGCATGAACCTCAATGACATCAAGAACCCGCACCGCATTTACCCCGGCCAGCGCTTGGTGCTGGAGCGCAAGAATGGACTGGCCTCGCTGCGTGTTGTAGGTGGCAGCAGTGCGGATGGTGATGGCATCGAAACCGTGCGGGTGTCTCCCCGTACCCGCTACGAGTCCCTGGCCGACGCCGCCCTGCCCACACTGCGCGCCAGCGTGATTGAGCCCTTCCTGGCCGAACCCATCATCGTGGACGAGGCCGAGTTCAAGGCCGCGCCCCGCATCGTGTCCGCCCAGGAAGGCCGCGTGCTGCTGACGCGTGGCGACCGCGCCTACGCCCGTGGCACCGAGGGCACACCCCTGCTCGACGACCAGCAACGCGAAAAGCAGTTCCGCGTGTTCCGCACCGCAACGCCACTTAAAGACCCGGCAACCGGCGAAGTGCTGGGCTTTGAAGCCATTTACGCTGGTAAAGCAAGCCTGGTGCGCGGCGAAAGCACCACCGAAATAGCAGATGCCGATGGCAAACAGGTCACCACCATCGTGCCGGCCACCATCGACATCATTGCGGCCAAAGAAGAAATGCGGGTGGGCGACCGCCTGCTGCCTGAGCCACCGCGCCAGTTGCAGACCTATACCCCGCACGCAACGGACAGTGCCGCCACGGGCCGCATCGTATCGGTCTACGGCAGTGCCGTGGTCAACGCTGCGCAAAACCAGGTCGTGGTCATCAACCGCGGTACCCGGGACGGCATGGAGGCTGGCCACGTCATGGTGATCCTGAAAGATGGCGCGCGCGTGGTCGACAAAGAAGACGCCAAGAAGCCGCTGATGAAACTGCCGGACGAGCGCAACGGCCTGCTGATGGTGTTCCGTACGTTTGAAAAACTGTCCTACGCCCTGATTCTGGAAATCAACGACGGCGTGCGGGTTGGCGACCGCCTGGTCGCACCACGCTAAACCCTGAACAGCGCGGCCCAGCCTGCCGACCGCGATGGAGCGCGAAGAACTCTCCGCTTGGTTGCGGCTACAACTGAGTCCGGGTGTCGGCGACGCGACCGCCCGCAAACTGCTCGTCGCCTTTGGGCTGCCTGCAACCATATTCCAGCAATCCGAAGCGGCGCTTTCACAAGTCGTCAGCCAGCCCTTGGCCCAGGGGCTTCTGCGAGAACCCGCGGAACTGGCCACCCTGCTGGACACCACCTGGGCCTGGCTGCAAGCCAAGCCACAGGAGCATCGTGTCCTGACGCTGGGCGACCCTGCTTATCCCCAATGCCTGCTCCACATGGAAGACCCGCCCCTGCTGCTGTACGCCATGGGTGCCGCAGAGGTTTGGCAACACAATGGTCTCAACGCCGTGGCGCAACGCAGTATTGCCATCGTCGGCAGCCGCAACCCCACGCCGCAAGGAGCCGCCAATGCCCAGCAGTTTGCCCAGGCCCTGGCAGAGGCCGGACTGACCATCGTCTCCGGCATGGCGTTGGGCGTGGATGGGGCGGCCCACCAGGGCGCGCTGGACGGGGCTGCAGTTGGCACCCTGGCCACCATTGCCATCGTCGGCACCGGACTGGACCGGGTCTACCCCCGGCAGCACCGGGATCTGGCGCACCGCATCTGCCAGCAGGGCGTGATCCTCAGCGAATATCCGCTGGGTACGCCACCGCTGTCTGCCAACTTCCCCCGGCGCAACCGCATCATCTCGGGCCTGTCGCTGGGTACGCTGGTGGTGGAAGCGGCGCTGCAATCGGGTTCACTGATTACGGCGCGCCTGGCCAGCGAACAGGGCAAGGACGTATTCGCCATTCCCGGCTCCATCCACTCTACCCAGGCGCGCGGCTGCCACGCGCTGATCAAACAGGGAGCGAAGCTGGTGGAGAGCGCACAGGATGTGCTGGAAGAGTTGCAACTGGCGCCCGGAATCACTCCTGATTTGATAGCTGCTTGCGCATATCAGACGGGGGCTGAAGACGCTTTTAATACCCAAAGCAATGCGCTACTGGAGGCACTTGGTTTTGATCCGGTGGGCCTGGATGCATTGCAGGCACGCACCGGGCTCGACACCCCAACACTCCAAGCCCAACTGATGGCGCTGGAACTGCAGGGGGAGCTTTGCCGGCTGACTGGCGGCCTGTTTCAGCGCATGGCGAAGGCCTGATTCCCAATCGGCCCCTGCTCGGGTGGTAGTAACCCGAGCAGCGGCAGGCCGTGAAGGCCACATGAACGCTGGAAAAGGAGGGGAAGTCCGGCTAGGGTCGGTAACGCAGTTTTTCTGGGCTATATTGGCCTCCATGTTTGAAGTGCTTGTCTTCGTTTACGAAAACTACTACACCGGCGAGGCCTGTCCTGAACCCGCCCATCTGGAGCGGAAACTCAGCGCCGTTGGCTTTGAGCCCGAGGAGATCGGGGACGCGCTGACTTGGCTCGCGGGGCTGGAGACGGCAGCCAAAGGCTCCATGGGCTTTGCCATCGCGCCTGCCAAGGCGCCACAAACGCCGCCCGAGCCCTGGCTGCGCCAGCCCAGCCCCTACAGCGTCCGTATCTACCCCACCTACGAGCAAAACCACCTTGGCGCACAGTGCCTGGGTTTCATCAGTTTTCTGGAGTCTGCCGGCGTACTGCCCGCCCACATGCGCGAAGTAGTGATCGACCGCGCGATGGCTGCACCTGGCGCACCGGTCACGCTGGAAGACCTGAAGGTCATCATCCTGATGGTGTACTGGAGTTTTGGGCAGGAGCCCGAAGCGCTGGTGCTTGATGAACTGTGTGAAGACCGAGTCGAGCGCGTCGCGCATTAGACCCCCACGCTCCACCGCTGCGCGGGTCGCTGCCCCCCAAGGGGGCTAACTCGCCTTGGGGCGGCCCGGCGGCGAGTTGTCACTCGCCGCGAACTAGCCCCTCTCTCCACCCGATACAGACTCAGGCTAGCAAGCGTTCTGGATTGGCTTCCAGCTTGGCCAGTGCGTCGCGGGTGGCGCGCACGGTCAGGGCTTCTTCTTCTTGCGGCAGCAACAAACCGGCCTGCAGGTAGGCGGCCAGACGACCGGCCTGGATCAGGAAACTCTTGCCGGTGCTGGCGGCGAACAGGTTCAAATGTTTGCGCTCACTGCGCCAAGCCAACTGGACCTGGGTAATCTGGCCGTTGTGGTCCAGCGTGTACCAGGAGCCCAGATGCAGCTCCTTGGCCCACGCCACCATGGCAGCGGTCGGTTTGGAGCCCCCATTGCCCACCACTTCGATGGCCGAGGCATCAATGCCCAACATCATTTCTATGGTCTCGGCATCCAGCGGCAGGTCGCCCACGCCGTCTTCACTGACGAAGTCTTCCAGATTGCCCAAACGCTGGGCCATGGCATCGATCTTGGCCTGCGGAATGGCCTGGGTTTTGGACAGGAAGGCGTCGGCGAGTGTGTCGCTGACGACCTTGATGTTCTTTTCCTGCTCGCTGGGCGCCATGGCCAGCAGCGTCATGCCAGAGCGCAAGCGCAGCAGCAGATTGGGCAAGTCCTGGATCACCTTGGCACGGTCCGCACGGTTGGGCTTGGCGCTGGCCGCCCAGACCAGGTCGGTAGCCGATTTCTTGAGCGTCAGCGTATCCGCATGCTGTGGGCCCTTGCGTACCGCGGCCACGGCCAATACCTCGGCCCAAACCTTGAACAGGAATTCTCGGATCTCATCGCGCACCGGCATGTCTTTCAACATGTTGCGCATCTCGATGGTGTACTGGATGGCCAGGGTTTCTTTCTGCTCGACCTGCTGTGCGACACTGACGACCTTCTTGGTCGCGCCCTTGTCGGTCAGGAACTTGGCCAGGAATTTCTGGAACTCGTCGTAGACGATCTGGTAAACCTTCTTGCCAGTTTCGGGGTACTGCTCGATGACCTGCACGATGCGCTTGATCTCGGCCTCCATGGCACTACCCTGCACGCCAGAGGAATCAAAACCCATGACGCAGGAGCCCATACGATCGATCAACAGACGGGCCGGATGGGTAGTGGTGCCAAAGAAGTCGGGATCTTCCAGCGCCACTCGCAGCACCGGCATCTGCAACCGTGCAAACCAGACCCGGATACCCGGCGGAATGCGGTCTTCGGCCAGGATCGCCTGGAACATCAGCGCGACGATTTCAATCGTGGCTTTCTCGCCCTTGGTCTCGGCTTTCTTCTTGAGCTCTGCCGATTTTTCGCGGATGTTCTCTGCCACCCGGGCCACACCGGCCGGGCTGTAATCCTCGTACATGGTGCCGCCTGCGGCATAGGCCGCAGCGATCGCCTGGGGTCCAATTGCCTGCGCCAGCCCCGGCGAAGGCGCCTGGTGCGCCGTCCCCATGAAGTCGCCGCCACCGTGGCTGACAAACAGCCGCCGGATCTGGCCTATGACCCCCTGCGCCCGGCTGCGCGCACGCGCCAGCGGGGTATTGGACGTCATCATGCGCGTCTCTTCGGACGCCGCGTAACTCTGGCTCGGGCCACTGGGTGCGCCTGCGGCCTGTTTCCAGAATGGGGTTCCTCCACCCGATGCGGGCTGCCCCTGCGGACCCGGACCCGATGCAGGTCCAGAAGCCGGGCCACTGGCACCGCCGTCTGCGTTCCAGCCGAGCCGGCCGCCAAAAAAGCCTCCGCCCGAACGCTGGGCGGCGCCCGGCCCGGATTCGGCGTACCCGCCGCCTTGTCCTGCTTGTGCATGGCCGCCACCCGGGGCACCTGCGGCACCCTGACCTTGCGCACCTCCGGCAGCCCGACCCGCAGGCCCTTGCTGCATGGGTGCCCCGCCGCCGCTCTGAGGTCCGTAGCCCTGCGGACCTTGCGGATAGGCGCCCTGCTGCTGCGGATATGCACCGCCTTGCCCCATATCACCACCGTCAGCGGGCGGCTGTTGCAAGTCACCGGGTTGCAGATTGGGCAAGGGCGACGGACGGCCGCCAGCTGCCCGAACGGGCGCCTTGACACGGTCCTTGAGTTCGATCGTGGGCATCACGCCCTTGCTGATCAGGGCGTCATTGGCATTTTTGTAGGCTTCTTTAAAGCGCTCGATCAGTTTGCGCTGCACGACCTCGCTGACCAGTGGCCAGGAGTCCCCCGGCATGCCGGATTGGGCCCACTGCTCCACCATCAGCAGAACTGATACCTCGGGGCGGTAAATGTCATGCCCGTCGAGATCCTCTATGCCTTCGAGGAAACGGGTGCGTACGCGCAAATCGTCAAGCTGCGGCAATACTTTGTCATTGACCGCCAACACCAGGCGCGAGGCCAGAATCTTGTTTTCCACGACCTCGGTGCCCACCAGCTCCAGCCCGGCCACATCCAGGCTGTCGCCGGATTTTTTGTTTTTGGGCGGATCCAGGCATTCACGCCAGGCCTTGGTGGTGCCGTCCACCCAGACTGGCCGGCACTTTTTGTAGGCAGTCCAAGTATCGCGCCGGGTCTGGCTTTCACGTGCGCTACAGGGTTCGTCTACCAGCTCGGTCAGGCGCTCCTGCACCGTGCCGCTGATCTCCACCATGGCCTTGCTGGCCTCGGCCAGAAATCGCTCCCGCACTGCACGGGCAAGCTGCAGTCTGGGAGAGGGGCTGGATGGAGACGTCGCCATGACTCAGAAAAGGCTCAGACCGTGGCGCCAGCGTTGGGGTCCGATGGATCGGTGTCTTTCTTGACAGGGCCCTTGATCAGGTCTTCGCGCTGGATACCCAGCCACATGGCAATGGACGCCGCAACAAACACCGAAGAGTAGATGCCAAACAAAATGCCAATGGTCAGCGCCAGCGCAAAGTAATGCAGTGTGGCGCCACCAAACAGCAGCATGGACAGCACCATCATTTGTGTGGAGGCATGGGTGATGATGGTCCGGCTGATGGTGGAGGTGATCGCGTTGTTGATGATCTCCTCGGTATTCATCTTGCGGTAGCGGCGGAAGTTCTCGCGAATCCGGTCAAAGATAACCACCGACTCGTTCACCGAATAACCCAGCACGGCGAGCACGGCGGCCAGCACAGGCAAGGAAAACTCCCACTGGAAAAACGCAAAGAAACCCAGGATGATGATCACATCATGCAGGTTGGCAATGATGGCGGCCACCGCGAATTTCCATTCGAAGCGGATGGCCAGATAGAGCATGATGCCCACCACCACAAAAGCCAGTGCCTTGAGGCCATCGGCTGCCAGCTCGTCCCCCACCTGGGGGCCCACAAACTCGGTACGGCGCATGGTCGCGGAAGCATCCGCGGCCTTGAGCGCGCCCATGACCGCTTCACTTTGCTGGCCCGATGTTGTGCCTTTTTGCACCGGCATGCGGATCAGGACGTCTTGTGCTGTGCCAAAGTTTTGCACCTGCACGTCCTTGATGCCCAACTTGTCAATGGCGCTACGCACCACATTCAAGTCCGCGGGCTGGGAGTAGCTGACCTCCATCAAGGTGCCACCGGTGAATTCCACCGACAGATGCAGGCCACGGGAGAAAAGGAAGAAGACCGCCGCCACAAAAGTGACGAACGACACCAGATTGAACAACCGTGCATGCCGCATAAACGGAATGTCACGGTGGATTTTGAAGAATTCCATGCCGTTTCCCTTTAGTTCGGTGTGACCTGATTGCCGGAATCAGGGCGCCAAACCGTCCCAATGGACACTGTTTTTAATTTCTTTTGTCGACCGTACCACAAATTTACCACGCCTCTGGAGAAGAAAACCCCGGAGAACATGCTTGTCAGAATGCCCAGACAGTGCACCACGGCAAAGCCGCGCACCGGACCGGAACCAAAGGCCAGCAAAGCCAAGCCGGCGATCAGGGTGGTCACGTTGGAATCGATGATGGTGGCCCAGGCGCGGTCGTAACCGGCATGGATGGCGGCCTGTGGTGAGGCGCCATTACGCAGCTCTTCGCGCACACGCTCGTTGATCAGCACGTTGGCGTCAATCGCCATACCCAGCACCAGCGCCATGGCCGCCATACCCGGCAGCGTGAGCGTGGCCTGCAGCATGGACAACACCGCCACCAGAAGCAGCAGGTTAAACGCCAGCGCAACGCTGGAGATCACGCCAAACAGCATGTAGTAGATACACATGAAGATGGCCACGGCCACAAACCCCCAGGTCACGCTGTGAAAGCCCTTGGTGATGTTTTCGGCGCCCAGGCTGGGACCGATGGTGCGCTCTTCAATGATTTCCATGGGCGCAGCCAGCGAACCGGCGCGCAGCAGTAGCGCTGTGTCATTGGCTTCCACGATGGTCATGGCGCCAGAAATTTGCACCCGACCGCCACCGATTTCGGAGCGAATTACCGGCGCAGTGACCACTTCGCCCTTGCCTTTTTCAAACAACAGTATGGCCATGCGTTTGCCAATGCTTTCGCGCGTCACATCGCGGAAGATACGTGCGCCCTTGGCGTCCAGCGACAGATTGACGGTGGGCTCCTGGGTCTGGCTGTCAAAGCCAGGCTGTGCATCGGTCAGGTTGTCACCTGTGAGGATCACCTGCTTCTTCACGATCACGGCCTGGCCATTGCGCTCCAGATAACGCTCGGAACCGAAAGGCACTACGCCCGAGCCGACTTCGGCGGCGCGCGCATCGCTACCGTCATCCACCATGCGGATTTCCAGTGTGGCAGTGCGTCCCAGAATGTCCTTGGCCTTGGCCGTGTCTTGCACACCAGGCAGTTGCACCACGATGCGGTCCAGTCCCTGCTGCTGGATCACCGGCTCGGCTACGCCCAGCTCATTGATGCGGTTGTGCAGGGTGGTGATGTTTTGCTTGAGGGCCTGCTCCTGCACCGTGCGTGCTGCAGCCGGTTTGATGGAGGCCACGATCTTGAACTCACTGCCATCTGCGCTTTGCACCATGTCCAGATCGGCGAACTGGTCCTGCACGATACGCCGTGCGGCTTCTGCGGTTTGCGCGTCGCGGAAACGAATTTCAATGGTTTGGCCGTTGCGGTTGATACCGCTGTGGCGCACATTTTTCTCGCGCAGCGCCGTGCGGATGTCACCGGCCAGCGATTCGGCCTTTTTGCTCAGCGCCGCCTGCATGTCCACCTGCAGCATGAAGTGCACACCACCGCGCAAGTCCAGCCCCAGGTACATGGGCGAAGCATGCAGAGAGGTCAACCACGCAGGTGAACGGGACAACAGATTGAGGGCCACCACGTAATCCGGATTGGCGGGGTCCGGATTAAAGGCCTTCTGGATCACGTCCTTGGCCGTGATCTGGGCATCGGTATTCGGGAAGCGCGCCTTGATGGACGTGCCATCCAGACTCACGGCTTCGGCCGTGATACCCGCCGCCTTCAGGGCCTCTTCCACCCGGCCAAGGGCTGCAGCATCCATTTTGATGGAGGCTTTGGCAGTCGACACCTGCACCGCAGGGGATTCACCAAAAAAATTCGGCAGGGCATACAGCCCTGCCACCAAGAGCGCGACCAGAATGATCGCGTATTTCCACACCGGATAACGGTTCATGATCGCGCTTGACTCAGTTAATGGTGACCGAAATTACTTGATGGAACCCTTGGGCAGAACCTGCACCACAGCGCTGCGCTGGATTTGCACTTCCACGCCATTGGACACTTCCAGGCCCACAAAGCTTTCGCCCAGCTTGCTGACCTTGCCCAGGATGCCACCGGCGGTCACGACTTCATCACCCTTGGCGATGGCTTCAATCATGGCCTTGTGTTCCTTTTGCTTCTTCATCTGGGGGCGAATCATCACGAAGTACAGCACCACAAACATCAGCACCAGCGGCAGCATGCTCATGAGCGAGGATTGCATGTCTCCGCCAGCAGCGGCAGGAGCGGTTTGGGCGAAAGCGGAAGAAATAAACACAGGCGAACTCCACAAATTGGGTCAAAGGAAAAAACGGACCACCCCGGCCAAACGCCGCGCACAAGCGCGCCGCCCCGGGGCAGACAACCGGTCATTGTAAGGGGCCGGAGTGCAAGGCCCGGCCCCTTGGGCCATGGCCCTAAGCCACGCGGGCTCTTGGTTGGTGGAATTGCGCCTGCAAAAGTTCCCATTGGGTACGCGCAGCTGCCAGATGCCGGGCTTTGACATGGCCAAAACCGCGAATTTGCTCGGGTACCCGGGCAAAGGCCAAGGCTGCATCGCGGTTGCCCGCATTGAGCACCGGGAGCATGGCGGCCACGGCGTCCTGGTATTCCAGCACCAAGGCCCGCTCCTCACGGCGCTCCTGGGTGTAGCCAAACACATCGAGTGCGGTGCCACGCAGGCCCTTGAGGCGTGCCAACAGCTTGAACGCCAAGCCCATCGCGGGCCCGAACTTCTGCTTTTGCAACTCGCCCTTGTCATTTTTGCGGGCCCACAGGGGCGGGGCCAGGTGGTAGTGCAGGCTGAAGTCCCCTTCAAACTGTGCCTCGATCTTGGCGCGGAATGTGCCATCGCTATGCAGACGTGCCACTTCGTACTCGTCCTTGTAGGCCATCAGTTTGAACAGGTAACGCGCCACCGCCTGGGCCAGTGGCGTGGCGTCACCGGCCACGGCGCGGGTCTCGGCCTGCCGCACCTGGTCCACAAACGCCGCGTAACGCTCGGCGTAAGCAGCGTTTTGGTAAGCGGTTAGAAACTCCACACGTTTGGCCACCATGGTCTCCAGCGACTGCGTCTGGCGCGGCGTGAAGGCGATAACCTGGCCGGGGTTCAAAACACGTTGCACCGCAACGCCATCGTGCGCGGCGCGGCGGCCCCACTCGAACGCCGTCTTGTTCTGCTCCACGGCCACGCCATTGAGTTCGATGGCGCGCATCAGCGATTCCAGCCCCAGCGGAATCCAGCCCTTTTGCCAGGCAAAGCCCAGCATGATGGGGTTGGTATAGATGCTGTCGCCCATGAACTGCGTGGCCATGGCGTCGGCGTCCAGCGTGCCCACCGCGTCCGGCCCAACGGCCTTGGCGATATCCGCCACACACTGTTCTCCGGGGTTGGCCCAGTCGGCGTTCTTGACGAAGGCGGCGGTGGGCGCGCTGTTGGAGTTGAGCGCCACATGCGAACGGCCCTGGCGCAGGCGCAATAACGTTTCCTTGCCCGCCACCACGATCGGGTCGCAGCCAATCACCAGGTCCGCTGAGGCCATGCCCACCCGCGTGGTGCGGATACCGTCTTGCGTCGCACCAATGAGCACATGGCTCCAGGTGGCGCCGCCTTTTTGCGCCAGGCCCCCGGCGTCCTGCGTGACGATGCCCTTGCCTTCCAGATGCGCGGCTACACCGAGCAACTGGCCAATGGTGATGACACCCGTGCCACCCACACCCGCCACGATAGTGCCCCAGACGCCACCGGGTACGCCGTGTACATCGGGAATGGTCGGCTGCGGCAGGCTGGGCCAGGCCGTGCTGTCCTTCGCGGCCTTTTTCTTGCGCAGCTTGCCGCCTTCCACGGTCACAAAGCTGGGGCAAAAGCCCTTGAGGCAGCTCATGTCCTTGTTGCAGCTGCTCTGGTTGATCTGGCGCTTGCGGCCGAATTCGGTTTCCAGCGGCTCCACGCTCATGCAGTTGCTTTGCACGCCGCAGTCGCCACAGCCTTCGCAGACCAGCTCGTTGATGACCACCCGCGTGGCGGGATCGACCAGCGTGCCGCGCTTGCGGCGGCGGCGCTTCTCCGTCGCACAGGTCTGGTCGTAAATGATGACGCTGGTGCCTTTGATCTCGCGGAATTCACGCTGGATGCGGTCGAGTTCATCACGGTGCTCGATGGCGATACCGTCGGGCAGGCCCTTCACATCGTCGTACTTTTCCGGCTCGTCGGTCACGATGATGATCTTCACGGCGCCTTCGGCGCGCATGCTCTGCGCAATCTGTACCACCGAGTGCCCTTCGGGCCGCTCACCCACCTGCTGGCCGCCGGTCATGGCCACCGCGTCGTTGTAGAGAATCTTGTAGGTGATGTTGACACCCGCCGCGATGCTTTGGCGCACTGCGAGCAAACCGCTGTGGAAGTAGGTGCCGTCGCCCAGGTTGGCAAAGATGTGTTTGTCGTGGGTGAAAGGTTGTTGCCCCACCCACGGCACGCCTTCGCCACCCATTTGCGTGAAACCGTCTGTGCTGCGGTCCATCCAGATGGTCATGAAATGGCAACCAATGCCGGCCATGGCGCGCGAACCTTCGGGCACCTTGGTCGAGGTGTTGTGCGGGCAGCCCGAGCAGAACCAGGGCTGGCGGTCCGCGCTCTTGGCACCTGACAACTCAATCACGTGCATGGCACGCTCTTTGGCCTCCAGGATCGCCAATTGCGCATCGATGCGTGCGGCCGTGTCGGCGTCCACACCCAGCTTCTTGATGCGCTGGGCAATCGCCCGCGCAATGATGGCGGGCGACAGATCGGCATTGGCACGCAAGAGTGTGTTCGCCGTCGGATTAGGCATGGACCATTCACCGCCCGCGCCAAACTGGTCACCGGTGTCCACCTCGTTGAACTTGCCCAGCACGGTGGGCCGCACATCGGGGCGCCAGTTGTATAGCTCTTCTTTCAGCTGGTATTCGATGACTTGGCGCTTCTCTTCGACCACCAAAATTTCCTGCAAGCCGGTGGCGAATTCGCGCGTCAGTTGTGCTTCCAGTGGCCAGACCACGCCGACCTTGTGCAGGCGAATGCCGAGGCGCTGGCAGGTGACATCGTCCAGCCCCAGATCGAGGAGCGCCTGGCGTGTGTCGTTGTAGGCCTTGCCGCTGGCGATGAGGCCGAAGCGGTCGTTTTTGCCTTCGATGACGTTGTAGTTGAGGCGGTTGGCGCGGATGTAGGCCAGCGCGGCGTACCACTTGTAGTCAAACAAACGCGCCTCCTGCTCCAGCGCGTGGTCCGGCCAGCGGATATGCAGGCCGCCCGGGGGAATGATGAAATCGGTCGGCGTTTTGATCTGGACGCGGTCCGGATCAATCATCACCGTGGCGCTGGACTCGACAATTTCCTGAATCGTCTTCATGCCCGCCCACACACCCGAGAAGCGGCTCATGGCAAAAGCGTGGATACCGAGGTCCAGAATCTCCTGCACATTGGCCGGGAAAAACACCGGCGTGCCGCAGGCCTTGAAGATGTGGTCGCTCTGGTGCGCGGCGGTACTGCTCTTGGAGATGTGGTCATCCCCCGCCACCGCAATCACCCCCCCCCACTCGGTGGTGCCGGCCATGTTGGCGTGTTTAAACACATCGGAGCAGCGGTCTACACCCGGACCCTTGCCGTACCAGATGCCAAACACGCCGTCGTATTTGTTGGAGCCGGGCGGTGCAAAGCCCAGTTGTTGTGTACCCCACAGTGCGGTGGCAGCCAGCTCTTCGTTGACGCCGGGCTGAAAGACCACGTGGTGCGCCTTGAGGTACTTTTCGGCCTTGACCAGCGATTGGTCATAGGTACCCAGCGGCGAGCCGCGGTAGCCGCTGATAAACCCGGCCGTGTTCTTGCCCAGGCGCATGTCGCGCACACGCTGCAGCATCGGCAGCTTGACCAGGGCCTGCACCCCGCTCATGAAGGCGTGGCCGTAGTCCAGCGCGTATTTGTCGTCGAGGGTGACCGTCGCCAGCGCCGTGCGGATGTGCGCGGGCAGGTCCCGGTTGAGGGGTGCATTCATGGTGCTTGTCTCCGTGTTTTTGTTCGGCAAAGTGTATGCCTGCAAAGCGGATATGTCTTTGCGTTCTTTGCCCGAATACCGACTTGCAAAGAAAGATTCTTTCTCCATAATGGCATTTATGGAAACACTTGACCGATTCGACATCGCCATCCTGAACGAGTTGCAAAACGACGGCCGCCTCAGCAACGCCGAACTGGCCACCCGTGTGGGCCTGAGTGCCGCGCCCTGCTGGCGGCGCGTGAAGTCACTGGAAGACAGCGGCTTCATCACCGGCTACCGCGCCGAGATCAACCGCCAGAAAATGGGCTTGGGCGTGTTGGCCTTTGTGCGGCTGGACGCCAACCGCAACAGCGGTGATGTGCTGCAGGCACTGGAAGAAGCGATACGCACCATCCCCGAGGTCATCAGCTGCCACTACATCAGCGGCACCGGCACCTTTGAGCTGCAGGTGGTGAGCCGCGACCTGGCCACCTTCAGCCAGTTTGCGCGCGAAGTGCTGATTAACCTGCCCAATGTGAAAGACCTGCACACCAGCTTCTCGCTGGGTGAGGTGAAGGCCAGCAGCGCCTTGCCGCTGGGCCACCTGCAGCCGCAGCCTGCGGCCACGTCTACGGCGACCCGAGGCCGGGCATGAAACGGCGCGACATCCTTATTCATGCATCATTTGGGCCTCTAGCCCTTATGCAGTATGCGCAAGCAGCTCCTGATTCGATAGCAAATCCAGCCACATTGCCACTGCGCAACCTGCAGATCGAGGTGCGCCAGGTGCAGTCGGGCGAGAGCCAGCGCAATGAGGCTGGCAGCGCAGGCGGGGTGCAGATCGACAGCCAGGGCCAGGTAGCAGTGCAGGGCACGTTGCGACTGCAGCAGCGCCAGTCGCAACAGTCGTCCAGTGCCAGCCAACTGGTGCTGGTGCTTAACGGGCGCAGCGCGCGTATTGCGCTGGGCACGGTCTGGCCGCTGCGCGTGTTCCAGACCTGGCTGCGCGATGGCCGGCTGGTCACCACCCAGGGCACCTTGCTGATACAGGCCGGCACCGGCTTCAGCGCCACACCGCGCTGGGATGGCTCGGACGTGGTGGAGCTGGAAATTGCGGCGCAACAGGCGCCAGGGAACGCAGCGAATGCCGTGGGTGCGTTGCAGAACAACAGCAGCACCACGAGTGTGGTGGTGGTTCCGCTAGGGGAGTGGAGTACGGTGGCGCAGTCCGAGCAGAGCAGCCAGGACCAGCAGTCCGGGCTGGCCGGTGGCGCCCGGGTTTCGACCCAGTCGCGCACCGACGTGCAGGTGCGCGTGACCGCGCGTTAAACCTGTCAGCGACTAACGCGCGACGAGCGCGGTGCGTTGGAGCACGTCATTGATGGTGCTGGACAGTTCTTCGGCAACGAATTTGGCCACGTAACCGTCGGCGCCCACACTCTTCACATGGCCTTCGTTGGTGGTTCCCGTCAACGACGAATGGATGATCACCGGGATGTTCTTGAAACGGGTGTCCTGCTTGATGTTGCGCGTCAGCGTGAAGCCGTCCATCACCGGCATTTCCAGATCGGTCAGCACCAGCGCCACCTTGTCACGCGCAGTCTTGCCTTCGGCGGCTGCCTTGGTGTGGATGTCTCCCAGCATGTGCCAGGCCTCTTCGCCGTTCTTGCCCATCACGTAGGGGATGCCCATGGCCTTGAGGCCCTGCTCCAGCATCATGCGGGCCACGGGTGAGTCGTCGGCCGCCACCACGATGGTGCCTGGAGGCAAATGCACCTTGGCGACGTTTGCGCCTTCGGGCAGCGCCTGGTGTTCGTTGGGGAACACATTGCGCAGGATCTGCTCCACGTCCAGCACCTGGGCCAGACGGGTGTCTTCGGCTGCACCATCGAGCCGCGCGATGCTGGTGACCAGACCGCCGCCGCTGTTTTCAGCGGACAACACGTGTTTCCACTCCAGACGCACGATTTCGTTGACTTCTTCGACCGCAAAGGCCTGCGTGGTTCGCGCGAACTCGGTGACCAGCAGGATGCCCAGGCCCTTGGTGGGCCGGCAACCCACCACCATGGGCAGGTTGATTACGGTGATCATCTGGCCGCGAATATTGGCCACACCCATGACTTCGGGTGGTGAGTTGACCATGGCGGTGATCTCGGGCATCACCAGAATTTCGCGCACCTTGAACACGTTGATACCAAACGACTCACGCCGCTCGGAGTGTTCGGCCTCGCCCAAACGGAACAGCAGCAGCTCAAACATGCTGTTTCCAGCCAGATTGGTCCGCTCGTCAATGTCTTTCATGCTGCTCATTTTTATCTTCCGTTTGTTATGCACAGAAAGTCTACTGCGCCCATGGTAGCGCGGTCTAGGGCCTGTTTACCCTTATTTTGCACATTGCATTGTGGATCGTATAGGCAAGCAGCCGGGGGCTGAACCGTGCCATCTATTTCGGCCACAGCACCCACAACTGAAGCGGCTGGCGCATGCGCCCGGCCAGCTCACCAGCCTGTGCACCCCAGCCAGCAAAGTAGTCGGCGCGCACCGCGCCGGTGATGGCACTGCCGGTGTCCTGCGCGAGCACCAGTTTTTGCAGGTTGGTCTGCGGTCCGTTGGAGACCAGCCAGACCGGCGCACCGTAGGGAATACTGGCCGGATCTACCGCGATGGAGCGCCCCGGTGTCAGTGGCACACCCTGTGCGCCCTTGGGCCCGGCAACGGCTTCCAGATCAGGGATCGCTTCTTCGCGGAAAAACACCATGCGCGGATTGCTCCACAGCAGCTCCTGCTGGCGCTGCGGGTTTTGCGCCAGCCATTCCTTGATGCCGGGCCAGGAGGCGTCCTTGATCAGTCCCTGGTCCAGCAGCCAGCGGCCCACGCTGCGGTAGGGTTGGTCGTTGGTGCCCGCATAGGCCAGACGCGTCCAGTGCTGGCGGCCATCGGCCTCCGTCACACGCACGCGGCCGGAGCCCTGGATCTGCAGCACCAGCGCATCGATCGGGTCGGCCAGATAAACAATCGCACGGCCCTGCAGCGCCGCCTGGGCTTCGGGCAGGGTGTCCATTTCCTGGCGCGTGAACCAGGGCTTGCGCTGGGCCAGATTGGCGGGCGGCTGGTACAGCGGCACCGCAAAACCGGCGCGCGGCACGCGGCTGGCTTCCAGTATCGGCTCGTAATAACTGGTGAGCAGCCCATTGGGGTCGCCCTGCGCCGACTCCACGCGGTACGGCTGCAGGCGCGACTGCATCCAGGCGCGCTGCTCTTCAGGGCTGCCAATGCTCAGGCGCCGCACATCCCCACACAGCGCGGTGAACGGCGGCACCGCACGTTCGCAGCTTTTGATCCAGGCGTTCCAGGCTTCGTACAAACTGTCTTCGCCAAAGCCCGGCAGCTCCGACCACGCCACCGGCACCCAGCGGCCCGGGCCGCGGTTGAGCGTACCGGCCACGTTGACAGGCGCACTACTCGGTACGCTGACCACCGGCGCCCGCGATGGGGGGTACAGCGGCGGCGCGCTGCCGCAGGCGGCCAGCATTCCTACAATCGCCAGCACAGCCCACCGCACACCTGTGTGGGCCAGGAGCCAATTCATGACACTGTTATTGCTGGAAGCGCTGGGCGCTGGATTTCTGTTCGTAGGCATCATCTGGTGGACCATGTTTGCGGGCCGCAAGAACGGCGAGCTGCCAGACGATACATCGTCCGTGGACAAAAATTCAGACAAAAAAGGCCTTTAGCCCTTATGCAGCCTGCGCAAGCAGCTACTGAATTTATAGCAATTAAAACCATCTAGAGAATACGGTGCTGCAGCGCCGGCAACTGGCTGCGGCGCTGGGCCAGCGCACTGGCGTCCAGATCGGCCAGCACCACACCGGCCTCCTGCGCCTGCTGCCCCAGTACCTGGCCCCAGGGGTCGATCAGAATGGACTGGCCCCAAGTGTGGCGCCCATTGGGGTGCACACCGCCCTGGGCCGCGGCGGCCACAAAACTCAGGTTCTCAATGGCACGGGCGCGCAGCAGCACCTCCCAGTGCGCCTGGCCCGTGGTATGGGTGAAGGCGCTGGGCACCAGAATCAGGTCCACACCCGCCTGCGCATACCCGCGGTAAAGCTCAGGGAAGCGCAGGTCGTAACACACACTCATGCCCACATTCCAGGTGTGTCCGTCCTTGGACGGCAGCGCAAAGTGGGTGGGCGTGCCACCGCGCTCCAGTACGCGGGATTCGTCATAACGCTCGGTGCCGTTGTCAAAGCGGAACAGGTGGATCTTGTCGTAACGCGCCACACATTGCCCTTGCGGATTGAACGTCAGGCTGCTGTTGAAAACGCGGTCTTTCTGCGTGGCGCGCAGTGGCAGCGTGCCTGCGACGATCCACAGCCCGTGGGTACGTGCTGCGTTGGCCAGAAAGTCCTGCATGGGGCCGCTGCCAAAGTCTTCCTGGATGGCGAGTTTGTCGCTGTCGTGCTGGCCAATCAGGCAGAAATACTCGGGCAACACGGCCAGCTCGGCACCGGCCTGCGCGGCCTGGGCCAGCAGCACGCCGGCCTGGGCCAGGTTCTCGGCCAACACGCCGGTAGACACCATCTGGATTGCGGCAACTTTCATCGGGGCTCCTGGGCTCTGTTCACACTATTCTTTGGCAGGCGCGGCGGGCGCCGTCTTGCGCTCCACCTTGGTCACGCGGGGTTCCACCCAGGTGCCGTCGATAAACAGCTCCTGCGTGGCGGCCTGCATCAGTGGGCCGCGCAGGATCACCTGCGCGAGGAAGGTGCTCAAACCAATCAGCGGGTTGATGGCCGACGCAATCAGCGACGCGCTGCCGGCATTAATCTCGGGGATCACCACCACCTTGATGGCCTGGGTTTCTTTGGCAATGTCCGCCTGTCCGTCCATCAACACGACGGCGTTGACACCCTTCATCTGCAGGTTGGTCGTGCGCGCAATGCCTTGCTCGATGGCCACGTCACCGCGCAAAAAGTCAAAGGCAAAACCTTCGCTGAACACATCGCGGAAATCCAGCGTCAGGCGTCGCGGCAGCGACTGCAGGCTCAGCACGCCCAGCAATTTGGCAATGCCAGGATCGGCCTTGAGGAACTGGCCGGTTTCCACATTCACATTGAAGTTGCCGCCCAGGCTGGGGTAGTCCAGCGTGATGGGCGAGCCCATCCAGGCCACCTGGCCTTCGATCTTGCCCTGGCCTCTGCGCACTACGCCGGGCATGGCAAAACGCTCCAGCAGCACACCCGCATCGTTGATGTCGAGTTTGAAGTTCATCACCGTGCGGCGGCGCTCGCGGATGTTGCGACGCGACCCGCTCGGCGCAGACGCAGCCTGTGCGTTGATGTTGGTCCAGTTGCCTGAGGCGGTGAGCACCGCTTCGGGCGTGATGATGTTGAAGCGGTTCAGGCGCCACTCGCGCGGACCGTCGCGCGGCCCTGCCGCCCCCAGGTTCACCGCATCCACTTCCACGCGGCCCAGCTTCTTGCCACGCAGTTCAAAGTCTTCCACCACCACATCCAGCGCGGGGATGCTGGAGGGCTGGTCATCCAGCAGGCTCTCCACTTCCTGCGCGGTACTCTGGCCAATAGACAGGCGCGCCAGGCGGCCATAAAAACGCCCGGCGGCCGCGCCCACCGGCTGGCGGTACTCCACGTAACCGCTGAGTTCGGTGGCATCTAGATTGGCACGCCACAACAGGCCGTCGCGCCCACCGCCCACCACCACTTTGTTGATCTGGCGCCCGCCCATCACCAGCTCGGTGGCACGCACGGCCAGGCTGGTGGGCAGATAGCTCATGTCTGCCAGATTGCTGGCCGACGGCGCGCTGCCCGAGGCGCTGGACAACACGGAGCTCCAAGCGTCCAGGTCGGCACGCTGCACATTGATATTCGCCACCACGCCCTCGCTGGGCATGGGTGCCGACTCGTCCGCTGCCAGCCCTACGGCAATCGCACCACGCAGCACGCGGGCCTCTGCGCCCGATACATCACGCACATAGGTCACGCTGGCCAGGCGTCCCACGTCCAGTTGCAACTGGTCCTGCGCATGCACCGTGCCACTCGTGTCGGGCACCAGCGAGCTGCGCACCGCTGTGGTCTCCAGGCGCAGGGGCATGGGTGTTTCAGCGATCTTGCTAAACGGCGCGGGCAGGTTCAGCGCCATGCCGGTCAGCGAACTGGTGAGCAACACCTCGGGCACACCGCCGCGCAGACCCAGCGTGGCGGAGTAGCTGCCGGTGCCCGTGGCGTACTGCGCCATACGCGCCACCACGCCCAGCTCTTTGGCCTGGCGCAGGCCCTCGGCCGTGGCCGTGCCCTGGATGCGCAGGACTTGGGGGCCTGCCTTTTGCGCCGCAGCGGTGCCGGTCAGGACACTCAAGCCGCCGTCAATGCGCACGTCACCGCCCACGGCGCGGGCTTGGCCGCCGGTGACCGTGATGCCGGTCTCGGTGAATCCGAGCTGGCCGCGGGCCCGGGTCAGGCGCGGCGTCTCAGGAGACAACTGCACGTCATTGCCCGCCAGTGTCACCGTGCCCTGCGCCGTTGCGCGCTCCACGTCCCGGATCGGAAAAGCCACTTTGACACGGTAGTCCGCATTCCCGCTGGCCGTGGTTTTGGCCAGCACCTTGTTGATCAGCGCGCCCAGCGGTGAGCCGTTGACAAAACCCAGCACCTCGGTGAGCGGCCCTTTGGCCTCCAGGCTGACGGCCACCTGGGCGTCGCCGTACAGTTGGCTGACCGTGGCTTCTGCCTTGCTGATCTGCAGGTTGCGGCCATTCACCAGCGTGGCGCTGGCGTTTTTGACCTGCAGCGTGGCATGGTCAATCACCAGCTCGCCCGAGACCTGCTGCAGAGCCGGCCAGGGCAGACTGCCCTTGTGCAGCAAACTGCTAGGCACATAGGCATAACTGGCGTTGCGCACATCGGCTGAAATGCGGAAGTCGCCCTGCTTCGCGTCGCTGTAGGGAAAACGCGCCAAGTCGCCTTTGAGCTTGAACTTCACCGCGCTGGCACTGCCACCCAGCACCGCATCGCGCACATAGTCACGCACCTCTTTGTCCAGCTCCAGTGGCAGGTAGCGGTGCACACGGGTGCCCTCAGCGCGGCTCAGGCTGCCTTCCAGGTCCAGCACGCCAGGTCCCGCTGTTGCGCCAGACGTGGCGGGCGCGGACTGCCACTTGAACTGCAACTCGCCCTGCGCATCGGCGTTGGCAAAACGCACGTTCGAGGCCGACACGGTGAGGGACTGGCCGTCACGTTGCCACTGCACATCGGCACGCAGTTGGTCAAAGGGGACGGCTGCCTCTTCCAGAATGCCGTAGGCGTCAAAAATGCCCTTGTCCAGCACCAGTTGGGCCTTGCCGCCCATCTGGTTGAGGTCAAAGTCGGCATTGAGCCCCTGAATACCCAGGCGCTTCACACCGTTGAAGTCTCCGCCCGGCACCGTGAGTTGGCTGATGCGCCCCTTGGCCGCATACCCCTCCAGTTGCTCCAGCGGGCCGCGCCAGTTGCCTTGCAAACTCTCCACCAGCCCACGCGGCGCGATATTGCCCATCAGCTTGTGCGCCGTGTCGCCCACCGGCAGCCGCTGCGCGATCTGCGCCATGGCTGCCAAGTCCAGCTTGTCGGCGGTGATCTCCCCGCGTGCGGGGTTGCGGCCTTCGGCGGCATAGGTGCGCAGCGCCACATTGCCTCCAGGCCAGTGCAGGCCATCTTCGGTTTCAAACTGCAATGCGTGGGTGAAATACTCGGTACCACCCTGCAACTGCTGTATGCCCACGCGGCCCGACACATTGCGCAGAGCCAGAGGCTGCAGGCGCGCGCCGGCCGTCACCTGCACACCATTCATCTGTACATCGGCCGTGGCCCCGGTGACCACGCCCTTGTCGACATCGGCCCAGGCGCGCAGGGCACCCGCACCGTGCGCCAGGTCCACGCCCACGTCCACATACTGGCGCAAATGCGCCAGGTCCACCTGCGGGAAACTGGCGTAGAGCTGCCCTTGCCACTGCTTCCACTGGCCGGCACTGCGCTCCAGCAGCGGTTGTTTAAAGACCCCGGAGGCACTCCAGCGCGAGCCCCACTCGGGCGGTGGGGTCGCATCCACCCGCAGAGAATGGGTGCGCGGCCCGTTGCGCAGCACCATGTCCACATCATTGAGCACCAGCGGGACGGCGGAGCGCATCTCGTCGGTCCAGTGCACCGAGCCATGGCGTATGGCCAGCTCGGTTTGCGAGAAAACCCAGTCTGCAGCCTTGCCGTCTTCGGTTTGGGTATCGGGCACCGGCATACCGGCCACCCAGATGCGGCCATCTGCCGTGCGCCGCACTTCCAGCACCAACCCTTCCACATAGAGCTGCTCAAACCCGAGACCGATGACCGAACGCGGAGAGAGCGCCGCCAGCACCGAGGGCAGGCGCAAGGCTTCGCGCCCCTGCGCATCGATCAGGCTGATATTGTTGAGTTCAAACGAAGGGATCAGGCCGTTGGAGCGCGCGGTGATGGCACCAATGCGTACGGTCACCCCCAGAGTGCGTGTGGCCTGCTGTTCCAGCCACGGACGCAATTCCCCGATTCGCGGCACAATCAGAAAATGCAAGCCTCCCCAGACCAGCGCCACCGTGATCCACGCTAAGGACAGCAAGCCCATCGCCCAATGGGCGACCACGGCACCCGCCTTGAGCCAGGGCGTAGGGGTTGGCGACTGTTCAATCATCGTGCTTTGAAAACCATGTCAGGAATTATCACCCGCAATGGGCCTCCTCCTCTGTCTGGAGGGTCGCGTTTTGGCCAGCGCATCCAGCGCCGCTACGCCACACAACTCGGGCTTCTGGCACCCGGCACGCCTGGGCGGCAATCCATACAGGCGCTGTATGACGTGCTGCGGGCCGATGGAGCCGATGCCTCCACCGCGCTGCGCACCACGCGCCAACTGGTGCTGGAGCGCCTGGTGGGCCTGGACTGCGACAAGGGCGTGGACCTGCAAGTGATCACCGGCGCCATGACCGAACTGGCCGAAATCGCCTTGCAGGTGGCCTACACCGAGAGTTGCCAGTCCCTCAATGCCGTACACGGTGCGCCACTGGGACCACAGGGCGAACCGGCACAGCTGTGCATCATCGGCATGGGCAAGCTGGGCGCACGCGAGCTCAATGTGTCCAGCGACATTGACCTGATCTACATCTACGACCACGACGGCGAAACCGCCGGCAACAGCGAAGGCCGCGGCCGCATCTCCAACCAGGAGTACTTTGGCAAGCTGGTACGCGCCATCTACACGCTGGTGGGCGACACCACCGAACACGGCTTTGTGTTCCGCGTAGACCTGGCGCTGCGCCCCAACGGCAACTCCGGCCCACCCGCCGTATCGCTGGGTGCGCTGGAAGAATATTTCCATGTGCAGGGCCGCGAGTGGGAGCGTTTTGCCTGGCTCAAGAGCCGCGTGGTGGCACCCGCCGAGGCCATTGGTTCGTCGTGTGCGCAAAGTCTGCGCGGCGTGGTGGTGCCCTTTGTGTTCCGCCGTTACCTGGACTACAGCGTGTTTGACGCGTTGCGGGTACTGCACCGCCAGATCCGCGAACACGCGAGCAAACGCAGCGCCGGCCGGCCGGAGCGCAGCAACGACGTGAAGCTGTCGCGTGGCGGTATCCGCGAGATTGAATTCACTGTGCAGCTGCTGCAGGTGGTGCGCGGCGGACAGTTCCCCGAGTTGCGCACCCGCCCCACCCTGAGTGCGCTGCAGCGCCTGGTGACCGCCGGGCTCATGCCGCAGGACGCCGCCGACGCCCTGGCGCGCGCCTACATCTTCCTGCGCCGCGTGGAGCACCGCATCCAGTACCTGGAGGACCAGCAGACCCATGTGCTGCCCACCTCCGATACCGATCTGGGCTGGATCGCGGCCACGCTGGGCTTTGAGAACAGCGCAGACTTTCTCTGTGAGCTGGACGGCCACCGTGAACTGGTGGCGCAGGAATTTGATGCGCTCTTGGGCGGCTCGCAACAGGGTGGCTGCAAAAAAGGCACGTGCAACGGCAAAAGCGGCGGCCCCGGGCTGGACGACTTTGACGCATTGCTGGAGCTGCTGAGCGGCGCGTTCCGCGAACGTATTTCCCACTGGCGCGAGCACCCGCGCATCCTGGGCCTGCGCGAAGAATCACGCGCCCGGCTGGGCCGCCTGCTGCTGCGCACCGCGCAGTGGGTCACCGAGGGCAAGGTGGGCGACGCCGCCGCCGTGCGCCTGGTCGACTGGATAGAACCGCTCTTGCGCCGTGACAGCTACCTGGCCCTGCTGCTGGAACGCCCCAACGTGCACGAGCGACTGCTGCGCATGCTGGGCGCCGCGCGTTGGCCCGCACGTTACCTGCTCAAACACCCCGGCGTGATCGACGAGCTTGCCGGCGGCTCCATGCTGGACGAGCGTTTTGACGCGGCCGACTTTGAGCGCGAACTGGAGCGCCGCCGCAACGCACTGCAAGGCAGCGCCGAAGACGACGACGAAAACCTGCTCAACCTGCTGCGTCGCGCCCACCACGCCGAGGTGTTCCGCACGCTGGCGCGCGACCTCGAAGGCAAGCTCACTGTGGAGCAGGTGGCCGACGACCTGAGCGCGCTGGCCGAGAGTGTGCTGCGCACCACCACCCGCTGGTGCTGGTCACGCCTGAAAAACAAACACCGCCCGGACCACCGCTTTTCCATCATTGCCTACGGCAAGCTGGGCGGCAAGGAACTGGGCTACGGCTCGGACCTGGACATCGTGTTCCTCTACGACGATGACGACGAACGCGCCCCCGAGGTCTATGCCGCGCTGGTGCGCAAACTCATTAACTGGCTCACCGTGAAGACCGGTGAGGGCGACCTGTATGAGATCGACACCGCGCTGCGGCCCAACGGCAACTCGGGCCTGCTGGTGACCAGCTTCAACGCCTACGCCAACTACCAGCAGCAGCGCGGCAGCAACACCGCGTGGACTTGGGAACACCAGGCCATCACGCGCGCACGCTGTGTGTTGGGCACCACGGATTTGCAAGCCCGCTTCGACGCCGTGCGCGCCGCCGTGATTGGCGCAGTGCGTGAAGAGCGTGGCCTGCGCGAAGAGATTGGCAGCATGCGCGAGAAGGTGCGCAGCGCCCACCCGGTGAAGGGCACGCTGTTTGACGTGAAGCACAGCCCCGGCGGCATGGTGGACATCGAGTTTGCCGTGCAGTTTCTGGTGTTGTCGCAAGGCTGCAAACACCCGGAACTGCTGGACAACGTGGGCAATATTGCCCTGCTGCTGCGCGCGCAGGAGTGCGGCCTGTTGCCAGCACCCGTGGGCGAGAACGCTGCCGCGGCCTACCGCGTGCTGCGCCAGATCCAGCACAAGGCGCGGCTGGACGAAGTGCCTACGCAGGTCGAAGACGGTGTGGCACAGACCGAGCGTGCTGCAGGCCTGGCGTTGTGGGCCGCAGTGTTTGGCAGCTTATAAGCTGTTTAGGCCACTAGCCCGCACAGGGACTGCGTGAGCAGCTTCTGTTTTGATAGCAAATTCGCACTGCCAACTGGCCGCTCAGAGCATTTCATCGGGCGCAAAGGGCGCTATCAGCGTGGTGATGAATTGCAGGCCCAGACTGGCGTCTGGCTCACTCACCGCATCCGGGAACGCCGCGCCCGGCGGTGCACGCCACCGCAACTGCTGGTCCCGCAACTCGACACGGTAGGCGTCTTTGGCCAGCGTGGGCTCAATCAGGCGCGTCGCTTCGGCGGAGATGGTGCGGTTGCGGATCACGATGGCCACTTCGCTGTTGTGCAATTGCGAGCGCAGATCCAGGTTCATGGAGCCCACCACCAACAGCGCGTCGTCCATCACCACGACCTTGGAATGCAGGCTGGCGCGTGAACTGCCTGCCCCTCCACTACCACTTCCACTGCCCAAAGCCGACGCGCCAAAGCTGCGGAAGGTGCCCTCCTGCTCGGCCCGCATTTCGTACAACTCTATACCCAGGCCCAGCAACGCACGGCGGTAACGCGCATACCCCACGTGGGCGGCCGGTGCGTCGTTGGACGCCAGCGAATTGGTCAACACGCGTATCTGCACATCGCGTCGGCGCAGGTTGGCAAAGGTCTCCAGCATGCGTTCGCCAGGCACAAAGTAGGGCGAAACGATCAGCACCGAACGCTGCGCCTGCGCCATGAGCTGCAGCAGGCCGTCGACCGCGGTGTCCTGTGCGGCTTCGGTGGCGTCCGCATCCGCCGCGATTTTGGAGGGCTTGTCCACCAGCAACACCGACGGCGCCCAGGTCCACGGCAGCAGGCTCAAGTCCGTGGTGTCCGGCAGGGTGGACGGCGCCGGTGCAGCATCGGTGGGTGCAGTGGCCAGGGTCACTACGGCAGGCGGCGCAGCGGGCACGGGGCCTGCAGTTTCCTGGTCAACGGCCGCTACAGCAGGCTGGGGTTTGAGCGCGTCAATCTCCTGAAGCGTCATCAGCGATTCCACCGGGTAGGCCAGTGGGTTGTTCCAGTACTGGTCAAAGCTGCGCGACAGCTCGCGCACGATGCGCCCCGCAGCCAGCACGTCGATGTCGACAAAGTTGGTGCCTTCGCTCTGGCCAAAGTAGGTCTCACCCAGATTGCGCCCGCCGGTGATGGCCACCGCGTTGTCGGCCACCAGCATCTTGTTGTGCATGCGCCGCTGCATGCGCCCCGCGTCTTTGAGGTTGCCCAGCACCCGCGTCACCATGGAGCCACGGCCACCAGGCAGCGGGTTGAACAGGCGCAGCTCGATGTTGCGTTCAAACGCCAGCTTGAGCACCTGCGCGTTTTTGCCCGAGGTGTTGAAGTCATCCAGCAGGATACGGATGCGCACACCCCGGCCCGCCGCGTCGCGCAACGCGTCAAACAGGCGCTCGGTGGTCTCGTCGGCAAAGATGGCGTAGTACTGGATGTCCAGCGTCTTCTGCGCCGCCTTGATCAGCACCATGCGGCTGGAAAACGCCAGCTCGGCATCGCCCACCAGCGCAAACCCCGAGTCATTGCGCGTGCCCGCCTTCTGCGCCCGCACCGCCACCAGACTGCCCAGCCGCGTCTCGGCCGGATTGGTCAGTGCCGTGGACACCGGCCGGTCTACTGCGCTGGGAAGCGACGCGCAGCCAGTGAGCCACAGGCTGAACAACACTAGGGCCAGCGTGCGCCACCCCGTTCTTCGCGCAAGGGTTGTGGCCGGGTGGTTGTGGAAATGAGCAGGCTGCATGGTGCAGGCCACTGTAGCGGAAGCGGCGATTTATGTGTGAGCGGTAGGGCACACAAGGACTTATATGTCTTTTAGGCCTCCAGCCCTTGTGCAGACTGCGCAAGCAACTATTGTTTTGATAGTAAAGAGATGGGCTTACGCTGCATTTCGCTCTGCAGGGTAAGCAGTCCGGGTATCCATTCTCCGGCCCACGCTCGCGGGCGAAGGTTTTGGGTTGCCCGAGGTTCGCTCGTAAACGGCATTGTTGGCGTACCTACTATTTGGCAATTGCGAATGGGGCCTGCGCCCGGATACCCGGGCTACCTAACCAAATATGAATTTGCGGCGAAAGTGAGCGGTTGCCAATCACCGAAAATGGGGAACCCAAGTCCGCAAAAAATGGCGTCCAATGCGATTGGACTTCAGAAAGGCATTCGGTATGTGCATACCCGCTACAGATTGGTTTGTTAACGGAAGCGTCAGTTTTGAACTGATTAAAGGCCTTCCAGCAGCGCTGATCGCTCTAGGCTTAGGGTTCGTAGCTACTCGGATTCAACAGCAACAAGCAAAAGTCGCAACCGCAAAACTAAATCTAGATTTGTTCGAAAGAAGATACAAGCTTTTTGAAGCAACGTGGCACGAGCTGTCACAGGCGGTTCAGCGAGAGCACATTGCTATAAGTAATCCTGAATTCACAAACCTATTCCCATCAGCACAGTTTCTTTTTGGCATGGAAATACGTGACTACATGGATGAAATATCAAAAAACTGCACGAAGCTTTGGTTAATTCAAGAAAGAACTCGTGCGAATCAAAACATTGTTCCGCAAGAGCTAATCACTGCGCAAACGGATCTCTTGAAATGGTTCGCCAAGCAAGCTATGGAAGATTGCCGAGCCCGGTTCGGGCCGTACTTGGACTTTAGCAAATGGAAATGATTTGCTAGGTAATTTTGAATGCTTGTAGTGATCAAGTAATGCAATTAGCGATTGCTCTCATTCGCCTTCGCTCGCCATAGAAAACTTCGAATCAATATCTAGGCGCTACCAAAAATGCCCCTTCCCAGCACTCCCACATAAGAATAGACTGAACCCGTCGCGCCAAGCAACTTTGCCAGCGCAGTACGCCATGAACCTCAACGACTTTGTCAAAGCCCATTCGGCCACCCAGTACTTGGGGGCCAGCGCCAGCACGCAGGCCACGGGCGGCTTGAGTTTGGCGGCGCAGGCAGGGCTCAAGAAGGCAGACCAGCGCATTCAAGCACAGGTGGACAAGACCACCGCGCAACTCTCCAGTTTCGGCAAACTGCAGTCCGCCGTGTCAGGCACACAGCTTGCCGCGCGTGGGCTGGGTATTTTGGGCAATACCAGTACGGCGACGGCGCAGAAGTCGGCTGCCAGTGATTTCACCAGCGCTTTTAATGCGGCCCTGGCCAGCGCAAAAACAACTGCCACACAACCCGGAGATACCGCTGCAGTGCAGAGTGCCAGCCGCACCGGCAAAAACCTGCTGAGCGCTTTGGGTGCTGACACCGCCACGGTGGATGCGCTCAAGAAAGTGGGTTTCAGTCTCAACGCAAGCGGCAGCCTGGTGCTGGACAGCACCAAGCTAGACGCTGCACAAAAGGCCGACCCGGCCGCTGTGCGCGCCACCTTGAACAAGCTGGGCAAACAGGTCTTCAACGCTGCGACGCAAGAACTGGCCAGCAATGGCAATGTGGGCTTGTCGCTGTCCACGCTGAACCAGCGCTCCGGCATTCTCAAAAGCCAGCAAGCCACCTTGAGTGCCTTGGGACAAGACAACAGCCCCACCCCAAGCAACACGGGCTTTGGCAGTTGGACGAACTGGGGCGTGTCGGCATACCAGCAAATCAGCTAGGCGCGGCCTGGGTAAAAACGCGCCGCTTGCGCCAGGCTCTCTCAGCTGGCCCGAATCCGCTGCACCAGCTTGGTCGTCGAGTACCCCTGCACAAACGGCAACGCCAACGCCCGCCCGCCCCAGGATTCGATCAGCGCAGTCTCCGGCAGTTTCGCCATGTCGTAGTCGCCACCCTTGACCAGAATGTCGGGCCTGATTTCACCTAGGATCTGCACCGGGGTGTCGTCGTCAAACCAGGTGACCAGGCTCACAGCGCCCTGGCCGGCCATGACGACAGCGCGGTCGGCTTCGGCGTTGAGCGGGCGGTCGTCGCCCTTGCCCAGGCGCTTGACGGAGGCATCGGTGTTGAGCGCCACGATCAGGCTGGCGCCCAGTTCGCGGGCCTGGGCCAGGTACATCACGTGGCCGCGGTGCAGCACGTCAAACACGCCGTTGGTAAACACCCAGGGGCGGGGCAGGTGGGCGAGCTGGCGGGCCAGATCGGCACGGTCGCAAATTTTGGACAGGAAAGCTGGCGCTTTTTGGGGGTTCATGGGGGCATGCTAGCAGGGAAAACGGCGTGGTTTACCCCTCAAGACAGGCTTTCACGCGGCCCCATGGGATGCATAATTCCGGCACTTTATGCACCTCGTACCGATCAGCGCAGAGTCCATACGCATTGGCCACCCCTTGCCCTTCCCTCTGATGGACAAGGACGGGGTGCTGTTGGCCAAAAAAGACTTTGTGGTCGGCTCCAAAGCCGATCTGGACGATTTCTCCAAGCGCGGCGGCGGCCTGTACATCGATGTGGCCGATTCCGAAGCCCACCACCGCGCCTACATTGGCCGGTTGCACGGCTTGGTCAACGACGAAAAAGCGCTCGGTGAAATTGCCGGTACCAAGCTCGCCGGCACCACGCTGGGCGAACGCGCCAGCGCTGGCGTGGTGGACGACGGCAAACCGGACTGGCTGGACCTGCAAGAGCAGTGCAATTACCTGCTGCGCGATAGCAACCCGGCGCAGTTCATGGACCGGCTGGAGCGCCTGCACGGCCTGCTGGAGCGCCACATGTTGCGCAACCCGGATGGCGTGTTGTTTGCGCTGATTCACCTGTCTGCCTCCGAGAAGCGGCGCTACAGCGCCACCCACGCCATGCTGGTTAGCGCCATGTGTGGCCTAGCGGCGCGCGAGGTGTTGAACTGGCCGCCGGAAGTAGTGGCGCTACTGGCCAAGGCTGCGCTGACCATGAACCTGGGCATGACGGATCTGCAAGACCGCCTGGCGTTACAAACCGAGGCACCCAGCCCCGCCCAACGCGCACAGATTGATAACCACGCCGAGAAATCCGTGGAAATGCTCAAGGCGCTGGGCGTGACCAATGTGCACTGGCTGCAGGCCGTGCGCGAACACCACACCCAGACACCCGGCCCGCTCAAAGCCAAGACCGGCGCCGAGCGCATGGCGCGCCTGATACAGCGCGCCGACATGTTTGCCGCACGCCTGGCACCGCGTGCTTCGCGCCAGCCGATTTCCCCGGCGGCCGCCATGCAGGCCTGCTACTTTGATGAAGAGCGCAAGGTGGACGAAGCCGGTGCGGCGCTGATCAAGGCCGTCGGTATTTATCAGCCGGGCTCGTTTGTGCGCCTGGCCACGGACGAAATTGCAGTGGTGATCAAGCGCGGTGCGAATACAACGACGCCGCGTGTGGCGGTGCTGGTCAACCGCTCCGGCATCCCCACCGTAGAGCCGACCATCCGCGAAACCAGCCTGCCCGACTACCGCATCGTGGCCAGCGTGGCGCACCGCGAAGTCAAGGTGCAGGTGAACCTGGAAAAAATGCTGCCGCTGACGGCAGTGCCCGCCTCAGACCGGCCGTGGTGACACAGCTGGAGTGATGGAGTCGGCCAGTTCGCGGGCCAGTTCCTTGCGGTATTTGTTGAGCTCCTGCACGGTGCTGAAACTGCGGTCCATCAGCAGACTCATGTTGTGCAGGATGCGCTCGACCACCTTGGTCTCCCACACCGCATCAAAGTTGATTTGTTTGTCCAGCCAGTGCTCCAGCCACTCAGGGTTGGGCATGCGGCTCTGGATGGT
This sequence comes from Rhodoferax saidenbachensis, assembly GCF_001955715.1. Lineage (NCBI taxonomy): Bacteria > Pseudomonadati > Pseudomonadota > Betaproteobacteria > Burkholderiales > Comamonadaceae > Rhodoferax > Rhodoferax saidenbachensis. The sequence goes on from NZ_CP019239.1 coordinate 4,094,364, forward strand.
GTCGCGCGGGAACAGCGCCTTGTTGACGTGCAGGTTGGTCGGGTGCAGCGCTTGCGCTGTGCGCCGCGCACTGGCCATGAGCACGCCCACTTTGGCAAAGGCGGCTTTGGCTTCATCGCCAAAATTCTGGATGGCGCGTTTCATGTACCGCAGGTAGGCGCCGCCATGGCGGGCTTCGTCCTGGCTGAGCTTGGTGTAGATGGTCTTGATGACGGGTTCGGTGTGCCATTCGCTGGCGCGGCGGTACCAATGGTTGAGGCGGATCTCGCCGCAGAAATGCAGCATCAGCGTCTCCAGCACGGGCGCCGGGTCGAACTCGAAGCGCACGTTGTGCAGCTCTTCCTCAGTCGGCACCATGTCGGGCCGGTAGCGGCGCAGGTACTCCATCAGCACCAGTGAGTGTTTCTGTTCTTCAAAAAACCAGATCGACATGAAGGCGGAGAAATCGCTGTCGCCGCGGTTGTCGCGCAAGAACATCTCGGTGGCAGGCAGCGCAGCCCACTCGGTGATGGCATTCATCTTGATCGTGGCCGCCTGCTCGTCGGAGAGCTTGACGGGGTCGAAGCTGGCCCAGGGAATGTCTTTGTCCATATCCCAGCGGACCGATTCCAGTTGCTTGAAGAGTTCCGGGTAGAGCATGACAACCTTTCGATGCGATTTGATTTTAGTCGGCGTGTATGTCAGAAACTTGACAAACACCTGCTCCCGACAAGGACACATGACCATTCCATTATAGGGGTTATAAAACTGATTGATTTGAATAAATACCGTTTAGTCACAAAATAACTTGATGGTTTTAAATTCAAATTCAATGGTACTGAACAAGGTGGCGGCATGAAGGTCGCCATCGTCGGCTCCGGTATCTCGGGCCTGGCCGTGGCGCACCGCCTGCGCGGGCTGGCCGACATCACCCTGTTCGAGGCGGGCAGCTACTTTGGCGGGCATACCAATACGGTGGACCTGACCTTGCCGGGTTTGAACGGTACCAAAGTCACGCATGGCGTGGACACCGGTTTTTTGGTGTTTAACGAGCGCACCTACCCTACCCTGATTGCGCTGCTGGCGGAGCTGGGCGTGGAGACGTCCAAGTCCGACATGTCGTTCTCCGTGCAGGTGCCGGGCAGCGCAGGCCAGGCGCCACTGGAATGGAGCGGTTCGTCATTGGACACCGTGTTTTCCCAACGCCAAAACCTCTGGAACCCACGCTTCTGGCGCATGCTGCGCGACGTGCTGCGTTTCAACCGGCTGGCCACCAACATTGCCCGGCGCAATGCCGAGGCCGAGCTGGTGCAGCCGCTGGGCGACTTTCTGGCCCAGCACGCGCTGTCCGATGAATTTCGCGACTGGTATTTCCTGCCCATGCTGGGCTGCATCTGGAGCTGCCCGACCGACCAGATGCTGCAGTTCCCCGTGGCCACCATGATCCGTTTTTGCCACAACCACGGCCTGATCCAGGTAACCAACCGCCCGCAGTGGTGGACGGTAACCGGCGGCGCACGCCACTATGTGGACAAGATCGTTGCGGGCATTACCGACAAACGGCTCAACACCCCGGTGGAAAACATCACGCGCGATTCCCAGGGCGTGTGGGTGCGTTCCCACGGCCAGACAGAACACTTTGACAAAGTGGTGCTGGCCAGCCACTCAGACCAAAGCCTTACGATGCTGAGCGACGCCCGCGCGGCCGAGCAGGCGGTGCTGGGCGCCATTCGTTACCAGCCCAACCGCGCCGTGTTGCACACCGATACCCGCGTATTGCCCACCGAGCGCCGCGCCTGGGCCGCGTGGAATTACGAGCGCGCTGCGAGTGCCGACAAAAACTCGGCCCAGGTCTGCCTGCACTACCTGCTCAACCAGCTGCAGCCCCTCCCGTTTGCGCAGGACGTGGTGGTCTCGCTGAACCCGGTGCGCGAGATAGACTCGGCCCAGATCCACGCGACGTTTGACTACGCGCACCCGGTGTTTGACCTGGCCGCCATCCGTGCGCAAAAGTCTTTGCCTGCATTGCAAGGCATGCAACACACCTACTACTGCGGCGCCTGGACCGGTTATGGCTTCCACGAAGATGGCCTGAAGTCCGGGCTGGACGTGGCGCAGCGCCTGGGGCAAGCCATCGCACAACACGCGGTGGGCGGTGCCCTATGAACACAACAGCGCAGGCCCTGATCGGGTTTGGCGAAGTACGCCACACCCGCCTGCGCCCGGTGCGCAATGCGTTTGCCTATGGCACCTATTTCCTCATGCTGCCGATGCGCAGTCTGCAGTTGCAAGGCGATAGTGCGCTGGCACGCAACCGCTTTGCGCCTCTGAGTTTTTATGACACCGACCATGGCGACGGCCGCAGCCCCGAACAAGGTGGCGCACTGGCCTGGCTGGATGCGCTGCTGCTGCGCGAAGGGGTGGAAGACGCCGACGGTGAGGTCTGGCTGCACTGCTACCCACGCGTGCTGGGCTTCACCTTCAAACCCGTGAGCTTCTGGTACTGCCACCGGTTGGACGGCAGCCTGCGCGCCATCGTGGTGGAAGTGAACAACACCTTTGGCGAGCGCCATTGTTACCTGCTGGACGAGCCGCATTATGGCGTGGAATTGCGCGCCGACAAGGTGTTCCACGTGTCGCCGTTTTGCCCGGTGGAAGGCGGCTACCGTTTTCGCTTCATGCGCACGGCGGACGACCAACGCACCGTGGCACGCATTGACTATGACGACGCGCAAGGCCCGCTCATCGAGACCAGTGTGAGCGGCCACCTGCAACCCCTCACGCGCCAAAGCACACGCCAGGCGCTGTGGCGCTACCCGGCCATGACGCTGGCCGTGGTGGCGCGCATCCATTGGCAGGCGCTGCGCCTGTTTTTCAAGAAGGTGCGCTTCTTCCGCAAACCCGCACCACCGCCCACTTTCACCACCCGTTGAACCGAGCCAACGATGAACACCACCACCGCACCCGCCTTCACCCTGCCACAGGGCACGCCCGCCGCCGCGCGCACCGTGCTCAAGCTGCTGCAGCGCCTGCGCCATGGCAGCCTGACCGTGCAACTGCCCAATGGGTCCATGCAACGTTTTGGCGGTGAGGTCATGCCCCACGCCACGTTGCAACTGCACAACTGGAATGTCTGCGCGGCAGCGCTCAAGTCCGGTGACATTGGTTTTGCCGAGAGTTACATCGCCGGTGACTGGAGCACGCCCAACCTGACCGAGCTGCTGCGTGTGCTGGTGAAAAACCGCGCTGAGGTGGAGAACGTGGTCTACGGCTCTTGGGCCGGGCGCCTGCTGTACCGCATCAAACACCTGCTCAACCGCAACACCAAAACCAACAGCCAGAAAAACATCCACGCCCACTACGACCTGGGCAATGCGTTTTACACGCTGTGGCTGGACGAGACCATGAACTACTCGTCGGCCCTGTTCCACGGCGACTTCACGCAGCCCATGGTGCAGGCACAACACGCCAAGGTGCGCCGTGCGCTGCAGCAGGCCGGCGTGCAACCGGGCGACCGCGTGCTGGAAATCGGCTGCGGCTGGGGCGCGCTGGCCGAGATGGCAACCACCGGCTTTGGCGCGTCCGTCACCGGCGTAACCCTGAGCACCGAACAGCTCGCGTTTGCCAAAGCACGCATGGAACGTCTGGGTGTGGCGCATCAAGCGGATTTGCGCTTGCAGGACTACCGCGACATTGATGACGCGCCGTTTGATGCGATCTGCTCCATCGAGATGGTGGAAGCCGTGGGCCGCGAGTATTGGCCCACCTATTTCCAGACCGTTGCCAAGTTGCTCAAGCCCGGTGGGCACGCCTGTGTGCAGAGCATCGTGATCGACGACGCGTTGTTTGACCGGTATGTCGCGTCCACCGACTTTATCCAACAGTACATCTTTCCCGGTGGCTGCCTGCCCTGCCCGCGCGAATTCCGCACGCAGGCCGAAGCGGCCGGGCTGGAGGTGGTGGAGGCGCTGCATTTCGGCCCCGACTACGCCGAGACGCTGCGGCGCTGGCGCAATGCCTTTGTGACCGAGCACAACGCTGTATTGCAGCAGGGCTTTGATGCGCGTTTTGTGCGCATCTGGGAGTTCTACCTGGGCTACTGCGAAGCGGCCTTTGACGAACGCAACATCGACGTGGTGCAGTACACGCTGCGCAAACGTGCGGTCTGAACACACGGCATAAACCACCATGCCAACGCGTCGCACCATCTTGCAACTGCCCCTGCTGGCCTGGGCTGCGCTGGGCGCGCTTGGCGTGAGGGCGCAAAGCGCAACACCACCCGAGATCAGCACCGAGCTGCCCACGGCGCTGGCTGCGGGCAGCAGCCGCATGCGCTTTTTCGGTCTGTCGATTTACGACGCCAAGCTGTGGGTCACACCGGGCTTCAAGGCAGCAACCTACGCGCAGCACCCACTGGCGCTGGAGCTGACTTACCTGCGCGCACTGAGCGGTAAAGCCATAGCCGAGCGCTCGCTCACCGAGATGCGCCGCGCTGGCCCGCTGCCCGCCGCCACCGAAGCACGCTGGCTGGCTGCGATGCAGGCGGCTTTTCCCGATGTGAAAGAAGGTGACCGTATCACCGGCGTGCACCTGCCCGCCGTGGGGGCACGCTTTTATGTCAACAGACAATTGCGCAGCACGATTACTGATGCCGAGTTCAGCCGGCTGTTCTTTGGTATCTGGCTGTCGGACGCGACCAGCGAGCCGCGCCTGCGCCAGGAACTGCTGGCCGGCGTGCCAGGCTGACACCCATGCGCTGCGTCACGACGCCCACGGCGATGTCATTCACTTGGCGCGATGGCTGGCGTTATGGCCTGCTGGGTTTGCCGCTCGCCTTTGTGGCGCTGCCGCTGTACGTGATCCTGCCCAACCACTATGCGCGCGCGTTTGGCGTGCCGCTGGCCACGCTGGGGGCGGTGCTGCTGTTGGCGCGTTTGTTTGATGCCTTCATCGACCCGCTGCTGGGGCGCTGGAGCGACCGGCTGTTTGCGCGCTCGCCGCGCACGGTACTGGGCTGGGCGGCCGTGGGCGCGGTGTTGCTGTTTGGTGGATTTGCCCTGCTGTTTTTCCCGCCGGTGCAAGGCACCGAGGCACTGGTGCTGTGGGCCACGGCCTGCCTGATGCTGACCTACGCCGCCTACAGCCTGCTCAGCATCACGCACCAGTCCTGGGGCGCGATGCTGGGCGGTGATGAGGCGCAGCGCAGCCGCGTGGTGGCCTGGCGCGAAGGGCTGGGCCTGGTCGGCGTGATTTTGGCATCGATTGCGCCCGTAGCCCTCGGTCTGCCTGCGGCAACAGCTCTCTTTTTCATAGCGCTTTTTGCTGGCTGGTGGGCCTGGACACGCGCACGCCAGCCCCGCACCACGGCACAGAGTTTCAGCGACAGCGGGTATTCGGCAGGGCAGCCCGCATCCATCTGGCTGCCGTTTACACGCCCGGCCTACCGCGCGCTCTTGTCCGTGTTTGTGGTCAACGGCATTGCCAGTGCGGTGCCCGCCACGTTGATCCTCTTTTTTGTGCAGGACCGGCTGCAAGCCCCGGCCAGCGCCGAGCCGCTGTTTCTGGGCAGTTACTTTCTGAGCGCTGCGCTGGCGATACCGCTTTGGTTGCAAGTGGTTAAACGCATCGGGCTGGCGCGCACCTGGGGGGTGGGCATGTTGCTGTCCATTGCGGTGTTTGTATTTGCGGCTGGGCTGGGCGCCGGTGACACCACAGCGTTCATCGTGGTGTGTGCCTTGTCCGGCGTCGCGCTGGGCACCGACCTGGCCATTCCCGGCGCGCTGCTGGCCGGCACGATTGACACCAACGGCGACCGCGGCCGCATGGAAGGCGCGTACTTCGGCTGGTGGAACTTTGCCATCAAGCTCAACCTGGCGCTGGCCGCCGGTGTGGCCCTGCCCGCGCTGGGCCTGCTGGGCTACACGCCCGGCACACGCGACCCGCAAGCCCTGCAAGTTCTCACGCTGGCCTATTGCCTGCTGCCCTGCGCCCTGAAGGCGCTGGCAGCGGTGCTGCTCTACACCCTCATCCTCCGAAAGACCCCATGAAACGACGCCTGCTCCTGAGCTCCGCCGCGGCCAGCACCCTGGTACTGGGCGGCTGCGCATCCCAAGACATCAACAACTACGCCAGCGAAAAGCCGGTGCTGGACCTGCAGCAGTATTTCAACGGCACGCTGGACGCGTATGGCGTCTTCACCGACCGTTCGGGCGCCGTGGTCAAGCGCTTTACCGTGGTGATGCGCTGCACCTGGAGTGGCGACGTGGGGCTGCTGGACGAAGACTTTACGTACGCCGATGGCAGCACCCAAAAACGCGTGTGGCGCCTCACCAAACTGGCCGATGGCCGTTACACCGGTACGGCCGGAGATGTGGTGGGCACGGCGCAGGGCCAAGCACGCGGCAACGCGTTTTACTGGAACTACACGCTCAGCTTGCCTGTGGATGGCAAGGTCTACGAGGTGCAGTTCGACGACTGGATGTACCTGATGACCGACCGCGTGATGCTGAACAAGGCGACGATGACCAAGTTTGGCGTGAAGCTGGGTGAAGTCACTTTGTCCTTCACCAAGCGCTGAGGCCCGGAATTTATATGAAATTGGCCTGTAGCCCCCGAATGGATTGCGCAAGCAGCTACCAAAACCATAGCAAAAAGTTGCCGCCATGCCACTCCTGACACCCCTGAATCCGCCCATCACGGACTGGCGCGGCAAGACCGTGTGGCTGGTGGGCGCCTCCACCGGCATTGGGGAAGCGACGGCGTCGCGCCTGCACGCCTTGGGCGCACGCGTGGTGGTGTCGGCGCGCAAGCAGGTGGCGCTGGATACGTTTGTGCTGGCCCACCCGGGCAGCCAGGCGCTAGCGCTGGATGTGACCGATGCACAGGCCGTACAAGCCGCCGCACACACCTTGCAAACACAGGCCCCGCTGGACTGCGTGGTGTACTGCGCGGGCCACTACAACGCCATGCGGGGCTCCGCCATGGACCTGCCCGATCTACAGCGCCACCTGGCGGTGAACTACAGCGGCGCACTGGCTGTGCTGCACGCGGTGATACCCGGCATGCAGGCGCGCGGCGCCGGGCACATCAGCCTGATCGGCAGTGTGGCGGGTTACCGCGGTTTGCCCAACGGCCTGGCCTACGGGCCCACCAAGGCGGCGCTGATCAACCTGGCCGAGACCTTGTACCTGGACCTGCGCGGTGCGGGCATTGGGGTGTCACTGATCAACCCCGGTTTTGTACAAACGCCGCTCACGGCCAATAACGATTTCGACATGCCCGCGTTGCTGACGCCCGCGCAGGCCGCACAGGCCATCGTGCAGGGCTGGGCGCAGGGACGGTTCGAGATCCATTTCCCCAAACGGTTTACGCTGTGGCTCAAAATGCTGCGCATCCTGCCCAACCGGGCCTATTTCTACCTGACGCGCCGCGCCACGTTATGAACGCCTCCAGCTCCAACGAAGAATCCGTGCAACGCCTGGTGGTGTTTTTCGAAACGCTGACCGTGGATTCCGTGAAAGCCATTCCGGACTTCTATGCACCCGAAGCGCGGTTCAAGGACCCGTTCAACGACGTGACGGGGCAGGCCGCCATCGCACACATCTTTGCCGACATGTTCAAAACGCTGGAGGTGCCACGTTTTGTGGTGCAAGAGCGCATCGTGCAGGGGCAGCAGTGTTTTCTGACCTGGGAGTTCCGCTTTCGCTTCCGGCGTTTCAAGCAGGGCCAGGAGCAGGTGATTCTGGGTGGATCCCACCTGGTGCTGGACGACGCAGGCCGCGTGACGCTGCACCGCGACTACTGGGATGCGGCCGAAGAGTTGTACGAGAAATTGCCCCTCGTGGGCGCGCTGATGCGCTGGCTCAAGAAGCGGGCCAACAGTTAGGCGATTTGCCGTGAAGCAGGTCAGCCAAAGCGGCTGTTGGCCTGCAGTTCCGGGCTGCTGCGCGGCGTCCACCACGCCTTGAGGGTGGCAAACACATTGCGACATCCGGTGCACTTGTACTGGCCCGTGGCCTGGAGCGCTCCGTTGTCCGCACGGTCAATGACCTGCTGGTAACTGGTCGCGCCGCATTGGCAGCATTTGTAAGTCGTTTTGTACTTCAGCATGGTCTGCACAATGTACGTGCCCATGCCCGATTTGGGGCCATGCCGGATGTAAAACGATGTAAGCCGCGTATCGAAATGGCCGCAGCTTGGTCACCAGCCGGGGCCTGTTGCTTGAGGCCCTACTGATTCCGTCCGTTCGCGTTGAGCTTGGCCTGTCCTGAGCTTGACGAAGGACGAAGGACGAAGCGCCGCCCTTGCAAATGAAGCGCCTGCAAAGGGCTTCGACAGGCTCAGCCCGAACGGAAGTATTTTTCAGTGGCGCTTTAAACGGGCACGGTATCCGCGAAGCTGGGACGCTGCATGAGCTTGTCGTGCAGTTTGTCCAGGTTCGGGTACTCGGTGCGCCAGTCGATCTGCGGGAAGCGGAAGTCCAGGTAACCCACGGCGCAGCCCACGGCGAGGTCGGCCAGGCTCAGGTGGATGCCTGCGCAGTAGGGCTTGTCGCCCAGGCCGCGGCTCATGGCCTTCAGCGAATCGTTGACCTTGCGCATCTGGCGGTCGATCCAGTTCTGGCTGCGCTGGGCCTTGGTGCGGCCGCCCCAGGTGGCTTCCAGGCGTGCCAGGATGGCGGCGTCCATCAGGCCATCGGCCAGGGCTTCCCAGGTCTTGATCTCCGCGCGCTCGCGGCCCACGGCGGGGATCAGCTTGCCCACGGGGGACAGGGTGTCCAGGTACTCCACGATGACGCGCGAGTCAAACAGCGCTTCGGCGCCTTCCATGATCAGGCAAGGCACCTTGCCCAGCGGGTTGGATTCGGCAATGGTGGTGTCGGCCGCCCAGACGTCCTCGGTGATGAGGGTGTAGTCCAGTTTCTTCTCTGCCATCACCACGCGCACCTTGCGCACATAGGGGCTGGAAGTCGATCCGAGTAATTTCATGGGGTATCTGTAGTTGCTTTGCTTGGATTCTATCCATTGGGGTTTCCCTTAAACCCCCATGGGGAAGGGCGTGGCGCACAACCTACAATTGGGGCATGACTTTCTCCGCCATTTCCGCACTTTCCCCCCTGGACGGCCGCTACGCCGGCAAGCTGGCCGCATTGCGCCCCCTGATGAGCGAGCAGGGCTATATGCACCGCCGCGTGCAGGTGGAGGTGGCCTGGTTCATCACCCTGAGCGACGCAGGCTTTGCCGAATTCAAGCCACTCACCCCCGGAGCACGCACTTACTTGCTGGGCCTGGTGAAGAACTTCAGCGAGACCGATGGCGAAGCCATCAAGGCGATCGAGAAGACCACCAACCACGACGTGAAGGCCGTGGAGTACTGGATCAAGTCCAAGTTTGAAGCCCGCCCCGAACTGATGGGCGCCGGCGAGTTTGTGCACTTTGCCTGCACCAGCGAAGACATCAACAACACCAGCCACGCGCTGCAGCTCAAGGCCGCACGCGACCAGGTGGTGCTGCCGGCGCTGGACGGCGTAATCACCAAGCTGCGCGGCATGGCCCACGCGTTTGCCGACGTGCCCATGCTCAGCCGCACCCACGGCCAGACCGCCAGCCCCACGACCGTGGGCAAGGAAATCGCCAACGTGGTGGTCCGCCTGGCCACGGCGCGCGAGCGCATTGCCGCCATCAAGATCATGGCCAAGATGAACGGCGCCGTGGGCAACTACAACGCCCACATGAGCGCCTGGCCCGACTTCGACTGGGAAGCCTTCAGCAAGAAAGTGATTGAAACCCCCGAGCCACTGGGCCTGGGCCTGACCTTCCAGCCCTACAGCATCCAGATCGAGCCGCACGACTACATGGCCGAGCTGTTTGACGCGGTGGCGCGTTCCAACACCATCCTGATCGACCTGGCGCGCGACATCTGGGGTTATGTGAGCCTGGGCTACTTCAAGCAAAAGCTCAAGGACGGCGAGGTGGGCTCGTCCACCATGCCGCACAAGGTCAACCCCATCGACTTTGAAAACGCAGAAGGCAACCTGGGCCTGGCCAACGCCTTGCTCAAGCACCTGAGCGAGAAGCTGCCGATCAGCCGCTGGCAACGCGACCTGACCGATTCCACCGTGCTGCGCAACATGGGCGTCGCGCTGGGCTATGCCGTGCTGTCGTACAGCTCGCTGATGACCGGGCTGAACAAGCTGGAAATCAATGAGGCTGCGATTGCTGCCGATCTGGACGCGTCGTGGGAAGTGCTGGCCGAGCCGATACAGACCGTGATGCGCCGCTTTGGCCTGCCGCAGCCCTACGAACAACTCAAGAAGTTCACCCGCGGCGAAGCCATGACACGTGAGCTGATGCAGGGCTTTATTGCCGGGCTGGAGATTCCCCAGGCCGAAAAAGACCGCCTACTGGCCATGACGCCGGGCAGCTACATCGGCAAAGCGGCAGAACTCGCGAAACGTGTATAAAAAGCGCGTCCAAGCCTCTTTTTAACAACCCAATGCGCCTCCAGCCCATACCGAATGGGTGCGAGGCGCTTTGTTTTTGATAGCGCCATGGCACTCAAGTCCACCATCTACAAGGCCAATCTGCAGATTGCAGACATTGATCACGCCTACTACGCCGACCATGCGCTGACCCTGGCCCGCCACCCCAGCGAGACCGACGAACGCATGATGGTGCGCCTGGCCGCACTGGCGTTCAACGCCTACAAGCTGCAAAGTGAATGCAACGGCGACGGCACGCTGGCGTTTGGCGCGGGCTTGTCCGACGTGGAAGACCCCGATGTCTCGCTGACCGACTTCACGGGGCACAAACGCCTGTGGATCGAAGTGGGCCAGCCCGAAGACAAACCCATCTCCAAGGCCTGCAACAAGGCCGATGCGGTGCTTCTGTACTGCTTTGCCCACTCCGCCGACATCTGGTGGAAAGGCATTGAAACCAAGCTGACGCGGCTGGACAAGCTGCAGGTCTGGCGCATTCCCTCCGTCACCTCGCAGGCGCTGGCCAAACTGGCGCAGCGCAGCATGCAATTGCAGGCGACGATTCAGGAAGGTGTGCTGATGCTGGGGGACGGCGCGAACACGGTGGACATTGAGCCGGTTCGCTGGAAGTAACGTCCTCCCGTCCCACCGTTCGGCCTGAGCCGCCTGTCCTGAGCTTGTCGAAGGGGTCGAAGGCTTGGGATAGAAAGCGCTGCACTTCGACAGGCTCAGTGCGAACGGAGTTGAGCACAAAATGTGCCTGCAGCCCGCGTGCAGCTTGCGCAAGCAGCTACTCTTTTGGTAGCGACTCTGCCTTGCCTTCGGCGGCCCGCTCGGCGTATTTGTTGAAACGCCAGGAGGTCGCGTCCAGCGTGATGCGCCGCCAGGTGGCGCGTTTGTCAGCGGGCTGCATCTCGGGCCACAGCTGCACTTCTTCAAACGTGCGCCCACACCCCTTGCAGACCTCGTCGCCCTGGCTGGTGGAGCAGATGGCGATGCAGGGCGTGTCGGGCGTGGAGTGGTACCACTCAAGCCAGGCCTCCAGCGCCTTCTTCGGCATGGTGCGGGCGTCGGCCTCCACCTCATGGTAAAAAACCAGCAGGGCATAGACCTCGGCCAGCGCACGCGTCGGCGCGGGCAGGGCTACGCCATCAGGCGAGGGCTCACGCCCGCGCCAGTAGTTGATGGCCGACTCGATGTCGGTAATGTGTATGCCTGCCATGGTGTCTCAAGGGGAGGCGCATCATATACCGCAGCGCCTGCCCCTGGTCCGGGCATGGGACTAGCGCTTGGAATCGGCCGTGGCCGAGCGCACACTCAGCAGCATGGTGGCAATCAGAATGCCCACCACCACGCCCAGGGACACGCCCACGGGGATCTTGTAGATATCGATCAGGCACATCTTGGTACCAATGAACACCAGAATGACGGCCAGCCCGTAGTTGAGCAGGTGGAACTTGTTGGCCACCGCAGCCAGCAGGAAATACATGGCGCGCAGGCCCAGGATGGCAAACACATTGCTGGTCAGCACGATGAACGGGTCACTGGTGATGGCGAAGATGGCAGGGATGGAGTCCACCGCAAAAATCACGTCGGTCAGCGCCACCAGGCAGATCACCATGAGCAGGGGCGTGGCAATTTTCTTGCCGTTTTCCACGGTCCAGAACTTCTCGCCGTCGTAGTTCTTGCTCACGGGCAACACCTTGCGCAGCAGCTTGAGTGCGGGGTTGTCGTCCAGGCTGGGCTCTTGGCCTGCAGCCCACCACATCTTCACACCGGTGAGGATCAGGAAAGCGCCAAACACATAGAGGATCCAGTGGAACTGGGCCAGCAGCCAGCCGCCCACCAGAATCATGATGGTGCGCAGCACGATGGCACCGATGATGCCTATCATCAGCACCCGCTTCTGGTAGTGCGTAGGCACCGCAAAGTAGGTGAAGACCATCAGGAACACAAAGATGTTGTCCACCGCCAGCGACTTCTCGATGAGGTAGCCGGTGAGGAATTCGAGCGACTTGGTGTTGGCCATCTCGATGGAGCCGGTGCTGTCCTTGACGGCCCACCAGAAGAGGCCGTTAAAGAGGAAGCTGAGCGCGACCCAGACCAGCGACCAGTTCAGCGCCTCTTTGACGCCGATGTCGTGTGCGCCCTGCTTTTTGAGCACGACGAAGTCAATGAACAGGGACACCAGAACGATGCCGACAAAAGTGGCCCACAGCCACAGGGGTGCAATGGTTTGCATGACAAGACCTTATCAACGGGTTGAACGTCTCAAAAGGTCTTGCGGGATAGGGCTGCTTGGCCCCTCTACGTGCTCCGGCTGCCATGGTGACATGGCAACGTACTGACGAAACACGTGCGCTTGATGGCACTGGGCCACAAGGTCGCTACTCCCCTTTTGAAGTGGTGCAAGTGTCGCAGCGGGGGGTTGTGCCTGCAACAGGCGCCGATATTGGGCCCGGAGAAAAGGGGGACTTTGGCTGGTCGCGGTGCTATGCTTTGCGCCATGAAACTGATCGCAAAATGGCTGCTCAGCGCAGCCGCCCTGCTGGCCGTAGCCCATCTGTACAGTGGTGTGGAAGTGAGAAGCTTCGGTGCCGCGATGATTGCGGCTTTTCTGGTGGGCCTGCTCAACACCATCGTGCGCCCGCTGCTGGTGGTGCTGACCCTGCCGGTGACCGTGCTCACCCTGGGCCTGTTCCTGTTTGTCATCAACGCGCTGATGTTCTGGTCGGCCGCCAGCGTTCTGGACGGCTTCCACGTGCAGGGCTTTTGGGCCGCACTGATCGGTTCGCTGCTCTACACCCTGCTGGGCATGGTGATTGACTCAGCGCTCGAGCGCCTGTTCTCGAAGAAGTAACTCCATCTGCCGCGCGCGGGTGTCCACAATGGACGCCTCGAAGTGGTCGGCGCCCGCACCACCCAAACGCGCCTGCTCTTGCGCGGCCTTGAAACGGGCCAGTGCGCTGGCGTAGTCGAGCTGGGCCACGTTGACCTCCGCTTCGGCACGGATAGACGCCACGTTGCGGCCCTGCGCCGCGTAGGCACTGGCCAACAACTGCCAGGCCTGTGCATCGCGCGGATGGTCGACCAGCCAAATCTGCAGACTTTCCGACGCGGCCTTGGCCTGGCCAGTACGCACGCGCACCGGTGTCAGTAAAAACAGTTCTGCCCGGCTGGTTTTGGCCTCACCGTCATTGAGCAGGGCCTGCGCGCGTGCGGTGTCGCCCTGGGCCAAATACAACTCGGCACCCAACAGCCGCGCAAGACGGGCAGCCGCCGCATCGTTGCGTACCAGCTCGTTCAGGCGCGTCCACGCCTGGAGCGCTGCCGCGTTTTCCCGCAGCTTGATGGCCGCCAAGGTAGCGCCATACAACGCACCGGCTTGCTGGTACGGCGCAAGGCGGGCCAGGCGCGTCGGCTCCACCTCCAGCGCCCAATTGCGCAAGCCATCCACCGCAGTGTTGGACAACACCCGCGCGCGCGCTGCGACCATGGCCTGGTCCAGCTCACCGCCCAGGGTGACCGCAGCGGCGCCCTGGGGCACACGCGACTGCATGTCGGAAATACGTTCGGTAGTCAGCGGGTGGCTGCGCAGGTAAGGGAAGTTGCCGCCGTCGTTGAGGCGCGAGGCCTGCTGCAGCTTCTCAAACATGCTGGCGAAACCCTGCGGCGCAAAACCGGCCTGGCTCATGACGCCAAAACCCACACGGTCGGCCTCACGCTCCATGTCGCGTGAGAAGTTGAGCTGGGTTTGCGCTGCGACCGCTTGCCCGCCCACAATCGCGGCATTGGCGGCACCCGGATTTTTGCTGGCCGCCAGCGCGCCCAAAATCATCGCGCCGATCAGCCAGGGGGTCTGCTCGCCCTGGCGGGTGATCAGGCGGGAGATGTGCCGCTGGGTCACGTGGCTGAGCTCGTGCGCCAGCACCGAGGCCAACTCGTCACGGCTGGTGACCACCCCCACCAGCCCCAGATGCAATCCGAAATAGGCGCCGGGCAAGGCAAAGGCATTCACCGAGCGGTCTTTGCCCAGCAAAAGCTCCCAGGCATAGGCCTGGTCCAGTTCCGGCGGCAGCTCGCCGCGCAGCCGTGCAGCGGCCAGCAGCGGTTGCCAGATCGACTGCACATACTCCATGATGACCGGGTCATCCAGATAGTCCGGGTCGCGGTACAGCTCCCGCGCAATGCGATCGCCCAGCTTGCGTTCGGCAGAAGGCGTCATGCCGCTGCCATCGCCGAGATTGGGCAATCCGGTGCTAGAGCGCGCGGGTGTTGACTGCGTCCAGCCATTGCCCGCCATACCAAGCGCTATACAAACAATAGCTGCTTGCGCAATACGGGAAAGGACTGGAGAGCTATTTATTCTAAAAAATCGGGTCAAAATGAGTCTAGCGGCATGGTGGCCACGATGTGGGCATCAATCGGGTCCAGGAATACGGTCCAGAAGGATTTGCGACCGACCAGAGGCAAGTACAGCAATCCGTCCGGCTGGCGGCCAGCGTCGGCAAGTACGCGTGCAATGTCTGCTGCCTGGTTCGGAAATCGGGCTGTCAGTTCGGTGATGGGTTTAGCAACCTTAAGGATCTCCGGGATGGCTTGCGCATAGGGTTGCCACAGGTCGGGTCGAGAGGCCAAAGACACGCCCTGCAGGGCTGCCATCGTCGCATCCATTTTTTCCTTGTTGTCTTTGAATGGACGCAACGCCAGAAGAGAAGGCCCCATAAGCGGTAACGCCTCCACATTCTGCGGGGTTCGGGCTAGCAACTCAGGAGCCACATCGATGGCGTGCACTACACGGAATCGATCATATTCAAACACCATGTGCACCGGCCGGGCGAGGGACACCGTCCACAGGCCATAGCCCAATGCAGCGAGTTGCAGCACCGCCACAATGGCTAGGTCACGCCGCAATTCAGCCCACGGTTTGGTGCGATTGAAGACCGCCAGGGTAATCAGGGGCCCGAGAATAACGTCCACCGTCACAACCAAGAGGAACAATTCACGCCCACCTGAAATCTCGCGGTAGGGGTAGGGGTACCAAAGGCCAAACACCAGTAAGGCCGACAGCGTAGTAACAACGAAGCTCAGTGTGAAATGAATGACGCTGGCTTGCAGTCGGTCGCGCCAGAAAGACGGTGGGTAGGAGAACATATCCATAGAAAAGTGGTACTTTATATGTTGAGCGTGAACCTCGGGTAAAGTTGCCGATATGAGTACCCTCACCCATTTCGACACCCATGGTCAAGTCCATATGGTAGATGTTGCCGCAAAGGCTATTACTCACCGCACCGCCGTGGCAACCGGCCGCATCGAAATGCGGCCCGAGACACTCGCGCTCATTGAGACCGGCAATGCCAAGAAGGGCGATGTACTTGGCATTGTGCGCATTGCCGGAATTCAAGGCGCAAAGAAGACCAGTGATCTAATTCCTTTGTGCCATCCCATTGCCTTAGCCCCGGGGGTTGCAGTGGATTTTTCAGTAAATCGCACCAACAGTTTGCAGGCTTCCTGTATTGAGTGTACTGTGACCTCCGAAACGGTTGGGCCGACTGGCGTGGAAATGGAGGCCCTGACCGCAGTGCAAACTGCTTTGCTCACAATCTATGACGCGCGCAAAGCGGTTGACCGGAGCATGACAATAACCGATGTCAGGTTATTGGAAAAACACGGTGGACAGTCAGGCAGCTTCACGAGAGAAATTCCTCGGTGTTAATCCAACCAAATGAATACTTAAACGGCCAAAGGCTGTATATGTCGTGATTTATGAGTGAATTGGACGAACGCTACTTGGAAATTGATCAGCATGGGATACTAAAAATTCCCCCATCGCTTTGGTTTTCTTTATTTTTTCTGGCTCGTTTTTGGGGGTTTTTACTCACAAGCATCATGTCGCCAGAAATCTTAGGGAGGGGCGGCTTCCTGCTAACAAATGCCGGCTTCTGGATTGTGCTGATATGTGAACTACCCGTTGTGATATTGATTTATGCTGGATTTTCTAGACACCCGAATGGTGGACGACTTGCGCGATTCATTTGGCCACTCGGCCGGATAATCATTGCCCTAACTGCCGCAGCTAATTTGTATTTTTTAGTATGGTGGCTTCTGCATAGTGACTATTGGGAGCGCTGGCCAGAACTATTTTTAGTTTCATGTGGCGTGCTAGACCTGACTGCGGTATTTGCCACCTGGGGCTCTGACTATCTAAAACAAGTGTTTAACGAATTTCCACCCAAAGAATAAAATGTCTTATTACGACAATGTAAACCAGACTATTCTGGATTTGATCCCTGTTACGGCTACATCTATTTGTGAATTTGGCTGTGGCGCCGGTGCACTTGCACGCGCGGTTCGAGTTAATACACCGAATATATATTATGTCGGCGTTGAAATAGCTGAGGACCAGTTGGCATTAGCCTCTGAGATTCTTGATATGGGATTACTCAGGAATATTGATCACGTTAAAGACTGGGATTCGGATGAGGAATTATCACTGGCATTGCCTTTGAACAGTTTTGATCATGTTATTTTGGGTGATGTTCTGGAGCATTTGTATGATCCCCAATTGGTAATGAATGAGGCAGCCCGCCGACTCAAACCGGGTGGATGTGCAATAGTTTGTATACCCAATGTTCAACATTGGTCTGTTTTTGCCAATTTGGTCGCCGGAAGTTGGCCTCGTCAAGATTCGGGACTATTCGATCGCACGCACATCCGATGGTTCACTCTAGAAGATATGGTGCATTTAGTGGAGTCTGCAGGGTTGTCCGTTGAAACCGTGGTCCCTCGGATATTTGACGAACCCAAAGGGCTGTCTGTCATGGAGGATTTGGAGGCACTTGCCTTGAATTTGAGCGTTTCTCCGGATGCATTAATTCATAGGGGTATGGTGCTGCAGTTTGTATTGGTTGGACGCAAGGCTCTTTAAACATGATCCACCCACTAATTTGGTTGCGCAATTCAACACGTACATTCTTAGGTGGCACTCTGATTGGCAATATTTTGAGAGAGTTGGGAGCTAAGCCAGTTAGCGGGACGATTCATTTCATCAGCGCAACCCGACTTAACGAGCACGATTTCTGGAAAACTTCTTCACTGGGGAAGAGCATTCTTAGATGGCGAGACACACCAAGCGTTCAATTTCATATTCACTATGAAAATAAAGACGGCCTGCCAAAGCTTTACAACCAGCATATACGGTCTACGCCAGCAGCCGATCTATTGATTTTTCTACATGACGACGTGTATCTGAATGACCCGGATTTCTTGACTCAAATTCGCAAGGCACTTGCTCGCTATGACGTCGTGGGAGTGGCTGGTAACGTACGCTTGTTGCCCCGCCAGCCTGCATGGTGTTTCAAGGAAGTAAAAAACAACGGGGTTGTTTGGGATTCGGGGTATTTATCCGGCGCAATAGCTCATGGCATCATTTCATCATACACAGTTTCAAAATACGGCCCAGTTCCAATGGCTTGCCAAGCCTTAGACGGTGTATTTTTGGCAGCTAGGTGCATTAATTTGAAGCGATCGAGGGTTACCTTTGACGAAAATTTTAAATTCCATTTTTATGATATAGATTTTTGCCGGACTGCAATCAAAACCGGGCTCACGCTGGGCACTTGGTCGCTTTCATTAATCCATGAGAGTAGCGGCTCTTTTGGAAGCTCAAGCTGGAACGATGCGTATAAGCTATATCTTCAAAAATGGGACTCCGTCTAATAATTCCATTTATTCAGTTTAAATATTGAGAAGCTATTACAACACCGTCTTCTGGCAATTTAATTGGCACAGAAATACTGGAATAATCCCTTATTGAGAGACTCAGTGGATCCAAGTTTAAGCGTTCCCATAGTCTTTGTTGACCCTGGGTACTGTGTGCTGGAAAACTCACCAACGATTCAGTAATGAGCAATCCCAGATTTCTGTGGATACTGAGTCTTTTCCCGCTCAAATGCAAGCGATTACTCCAGTCTTCTTCCGCCAAAGATTGCGAATCCGACATGTCCTCATCAAACAGAAGTTCACCCATCAATGCGGGCTTAAATGCTAGAAATTTACCGTCAAGCACTACCGCACCGTCGACAATTTTGCGGCGGTCTGCTCCGGCAATCTGCAACTCAAACATATCCTGCGCCTGTTGAGATGGTCGCAGCAAACCCCATGCCTTGAAGCTAGGAGCATCCACACTCCAGTCTTTTTGACGCCAAGCCAATGCACCTGCGCAACCCAGCAATTCGCAATGTTCGAGTGAGGCAACCACCTCAAAGAAAAAATTCCGGTTCCACGGTCGTAGGTTGCGCTGCATCACCAACACGAGACCTGGTTCGGATGAAGTGATGAGGTCGTTATAAACGTTTAATCGTTCGCTCGGCTCACAGCGTTGATATGTAATGTCCCATCGTTCAGGATGAATACAGTTTGCATACATATGGCGCTCGATCTCTTCGACGATCTTTGCAGAAGCGCACGGCACCAAAACCAAAATAGATTGCTGCGCCGGATACGTTGGCAACTCGCGCTCACCACTCACATCAAACGACAAGGCAGTACTTAAGAGCTCGCCCTGCATCTTTTGTGTATCGCTAGGCTCTGGCATAAGCGCCTGTTTTTGAAGTACCTGCAAAGCGGCACCCGGCTCATTCAGAATCAAATTCAAACGTGCCTCTAGTAATAATGCTTCGTGGGCATCCTCTATGCTCAATTTTGGATGTTCTTGTTTCAGTAAGTTCAGAGCTTCTAAATGAAATTTTTCGGTGACGAGCTGTCGACATTTTAGTAACATGGCACCACCAGAATCTGGATAATGCTTCAGACACAAATCGAGAATTCGCGTCGCCGCCGCGACGTTACCGTTATACAAAACCATTTGTGCCCGTTGCAATAGTACCTCCTGCTCCAAGGCTGGGACACTGGAGTGACTGCCCAATTCATTTTTGGCATGCTGCTCAAGCAGTTTTTCAATGGCATTTTCAAACCCCAATGCAAATTTTTTGGCATTGCCCAAGCTGGACTCTTTGAATCGTTGAGGCGCCTCTCGCCTAAATTTTGCGATTAAATTTGTATCGCTAGCAACCTCGATGGCACGCTCCACATAATTTTTTGCCGTGTCAACTGCAAACTCTGGGAAACCCAAGTTGCACATAATGGATCGCCCCACGCGACTAATTAGTGACTTTCCCGACAAAGTAATAAGCGGGACACCCACATATGCTGCGAAGCATGAAGTAGTTCCGCCATTAAACGGGTAAGTGTCTAGGACAATATCAATCTCTTGATATGACTCCCAATATGCAGCGCCAAAAGAAGGTTTTTTCAAGTCAATTTGCTCTTCTTTGATTCCCGCTTCAACCAATCTCTTCCGAAACGCGGCGGTAGTTGTTTTATCAATTAGTACTGTGGATTGGATGATCAATCGACTCATCGGTAGTTTTTGTAAAATCAAATACCAACATGCCAGTATTGGTGGTGTTATTTTAGCGACATTGCCATAGCACCCGAACGTCACGAATCCATTTTTGAGCACGGGTGGCTCAGCCAAGTATGGCACTTCTTCCATGGGATCAAAACACCACAATGACTCGGGAAGTATCAGTGGATTCTCGGTGTAATATTGACTTGCCTCCGCAGTCCATATATGCGGGTCTACCATTTTGACGTCAATCGAGCTGTGGCCGGTCGTGGGTGGATAGGCAAGGCCCGTAATTTGGATTTTTGCAAACTTATTCTTCAACAAATGCACTCGATTGGCAGATGTGTGGCCCATCAAATCGACCAAAATATCCAATTCGTGTGAGCGAAGGAGTGTTTCCAGCGCCTCATCACTCAGGCTATGAACGTCGTAAAAATCTTTCGTTATCTCTCGATACGCCTTGGCTTGAACGTCAGCGGAAGGCTTGACGGTATCTTCGCTGTAGATAAATACTTCAAAACGATCTGTGCTGTGGCTTGCGAGAAGTGGCCTCGCAAAGTAACGTACAGAGTGCTCATGAAAGTCTGCGCCCCAATAGCCAATGCGTATCTTTTGGGATTTGGGCTTGGCGACTGGCTGTCCAGTCAAATATATAGATGAGCCTTGGGTTCCTACTCCGGAAACTGAGTTTGTTAGCCTATTAGTTTTTGGCTTAAGTGTTTCGGCCCAGAATTGGTGTTCTTGTGCGAGTAATAAATCATTGCTATCGTTGTAGGCGAGCCTGAACAGGTAGGCATTTGCGTGGCGTAAGCTATCAAAATCACTTAGCCACGCTGTCATTTGAAACTCTTTGGCCCTATATGCATCACCGAGAGCCATACATATTCCCGACAATTCGGAATTAACTGCCTCGGCAAATGAGGTACTGTCTTTGATTATTGCAAGCAATGGCAGCGCCAATTCGCACTGATTACTGATGACCAGAGCTCTAGCCCAATGGTAAATACAGGCATTGTTTGTATCGTCAAGCCTATACGCTATTTCTATATGATGCTTAAACTGAGCTTTATCACCAAGTTGGTCATAACAATTTCCAAGTGCAACATACAAATTGCAATTGTGTGGATCGCGCCTAAGATAATTTTTAATCTCCTTAATGGCAAGATTGAACTCGCCACTTGCCATCAATTTATCAGCACGTTCCAGATTTGCTCCCACAGAGAGCATATATTGGATTAGCCGAAATATCCAATTTTTTATGGCTTGCAAAATATGTTTTAACATTTACTCGGCCTGACTTTATGGCCTATGCGTGGCATTAAACACTATTGAGTCGGCTTCTTCATCAATGATATGACAAGTCCTTCCGTTGCCATTGTTGAAAAATCCTCTGGATAGTTACGACTCTTCAATTCCCACTGAAATGCATTGACAAAAATGCTACGCCTGAAAAATCCCATCGAATTCTCTTGCTGAAATGTCTGTGCTTTTGTATAGGTTTTTTCTAACAATCTAGTTATTTTATTCACCGACAATGCTTTGCGTCTCTTTTGCATTAATTCAGGTGAAACATCTCTAGCAAGTTGCTCGGCCAACTCTGCTGCGAAAACCTTTTCTTTTTTAAATTTTAAAGTTTCTATGATTTTCATTTTAAATAAAAAAACCCCTCTCAGAGGGGTTTTTATTAGATGTTAGATATTAACCGCGGCAGGACGCAGGGAAATATTTATTAACACTTCCGCTGCACTTCCACTCCAAGGTGCCCAAGGAGGAGCTAACTGCAGACATATTATTACTGAACAAAGCCACCACTCCCGTAACACCAAGAGCCGAAGACACGGCTGAAACTGTGAAACTTGCGGCAGCAATATCAGTCACATCTTGATATTTTGCGGTGCCAGCATAGCTACATGCAGAACTAACATTGCTTATATTGCCAATGTCTGCTGCATAAGCGTCAGAAATGCAAATTTTTGCAGACTCTGCTCCGACGAGCAATTCCGATACTTTTGCACGCACGGTATAGTCCTGATAAGCAGGCAATGCGACCGCGGCCAAAATACCGATGATCGCAACCACGATCATCAATTCGATAAGGGTAAAACCCCTTTGCAGAGAACGCTTCATAAGAAACTCCTTGGTTAAAAAGACTGGAGCCTTCTAATCAGCAGGTTCCATGCCATGCATTCTAGCGATGGAATGGGCCTTGTTAAAGACGATTTAGCCCCTAAATGACGAATTTTCAGGTGAGCGATCACAACAACATTAGATGATTGACATTTTTGTCAGCACAAACTGTCACTTGATACACACCGACCGAACCATCTTTAAGTCCGTCAACCCCATCATGATCTTCTCCATGCCGTCCATTTTCAGGGTACGCATACCCCCCTCAACCGCCTGAGCAAACAACTCGGCCACGCGGGCACGCTCCTGGATGAGCTTCTTGACACCATCGTCGGCAACCAGCAGTTCATGCAGACCTACACGGCCCTTGTAACCACTCTTGTTGCATTTGTCGCACCCCACTGCTCTGTAGAGCTTGATTTGGCCATTCTCACCATAGGTCTGAATCCACTTATCTACCATCTTCTTGCTCTCGGCTGCGTAGTCCTCTTTCCAGGCCTTGGAATGACGCAACTCTTCTGCATATTCCGCCGCAAACAGTCGTAGCTCCTCGGCATCCGGCACATAAGACTCTTTGCAATCGCATAGCTTTTTGGCAAGCCGTTGCGCCAGAATACCTAGCAAGGCATCCGCAAAGTTAAATGGGTCCATGCCCATGTCCATCAGCCGGGTGATGGACTCTGGTGCCGAGTTGGTGTGCAAGGTGGAGAACACCAGGTGCCCCGTCAAGGACGCTTCCACACCCATGGACACGGTCTCCTTGTCGCGCGACTCGCCCACCATGATGATGTCCGGGTCTGCACGCAAAAAGGCACGCATGACCAAGGCGAAATCGATGCCCGCTTTCTTGTTGATCTGTACCTGGCGCAGCCCCTTTTGGGTAATTTCCACCGGATCTTCTGCCGTCCAGATTTTGGTATCTGGCGTATTCAGGAATTTCAGGATGGAGTGCAGCGTGGTCGTTTTACCAGAGCCTGTGGGGCCGCACACATAAAACAATCCGTAGGGCTTGCTGACGGTCGCCTCCAGGCGTTCCTTGTTATGGGGCGTCAAACCCAGTTTTTCCAGCGGTATGGGTTCACCCGCCGCCAGAATCCGCATAACCACATCTTCCACCCCGCCCGCGGAGGGAATCGTGGCAACCCGCAGCTCGATATCAAGCGGGCCATATTTCTTGAATTTGATCTTGCCGTCTTGCGGCTTGCGTCGCTCTGAAATATCCAGATCACACATGATCTTCAACCGCGTGACCATGGCCTGCCTGAAATGTGCGGGCACCTCCACATAAGGCACGAGGCTGCCGTCAATGCGGAAGCGGATACCCGTCTTGAACTTGCCGGGCATGGGCTCAATGTGAATATCAGACACCTTCTGGTTGTAGGCGTCAATGATCACCTTGTTGACGAACTTGACCAATTCGTTGTCTGCTGCAGCGGATTCCAATGAGTCTTCATTGGCCCCATCATCCAGAGGCGCACCGTCCATGCCAGCCAGCAACTCGTCTACCGTGGTGCCATCCGCCCCGGCGCCAAACAGCTGCGCCATGGTTTCTACGAACTCTGCCTGGGTCGTAACACGGTAAGAAAATTTCGCAATGCGCGGGAAAACCTGAGGTACGACGCGGGAGCCACGCACTGCTTCCGGGTCCATGCACATGATGACAAGGCCTTCGGGTGACTCCTCCAGTGGGATCCAGCCTTGCTCTACGACAAATTCTCGCTTCAGCACACCCTGCAACATCTCGGAGCGAATGCGCCCCGGATTAAATGCTTCGTAAGGGACCCCAAAAAACTTGGCAAGCGACGGGCCCATTTGTGCGGGCTTGATCTTGTAGTCGCTCATGAGCCTGTGCTCTACCGATTGCCCTTCGTTGCGGGCATCCTGTATGCATTTGTTGAGCTCTTCTTCAGTCAACACCCCATCGGCCACCAAGCCGTCGTACTTGGTAGCGCGCTTGCGTGGGCCATCTTCCGCCTTTTGCATACGCTGGCGGATGGCAGTAGCTAAGGTCTTGCACAACTCCGCAACGCCATCAAGTTCTAACTCTCCAAAAGGCTCATCATTCTTGTTATTGATGACTTGCAGCACGCCATGCAGCGTCTTGCCTTCGAGAATTGGCGCAACCAGCATCTGCTTGGTCCGGTAGCCGGAGCGTTTGTCCACTTCTTTCAGAAAAGTCAAAGAAGGATGGATCTTTTTTAGCGCTTCTTCGTCGTAGACATCCGGCAAATTCAGGGGTTGTTTGCTAAAGGCCGCATACCCGGCAATGCTCTGCGGAGAAATTGGCAGCTTAAGATCGCGACTGCTGTTCAAGCCCGTCTTGATCTTTGAAATGATCGCGGTCTGGTCTTCGTTGGTGGCGTACAGGGTCAAGCGGTCTGCATTCAACAACTTGCAGATGTCCTGGCTCGCCTCCAACATGATTTGCTCGAGGTTCTCGGTGTCATGGATGCGCGCCGTGACGTGATGCAACTGCCGATAGAAAAGTGCCTGAAACGTCATGCCCCGTTTTTGCGAGGGCAGCTTCTGCGATTCATAAAACGCCTGCTCGGACGGAGTCTCCTGACCCACTGGAGGCAGAACTGCGCTCATATATCAAACTCCTGTCCAGCACGCAGCCAGCGAATGTCATGTGTCACATTTGGTCCAAACGGCTGGGTTTGGTCAAACCGCTGTATCTCTGCCATGATCAGCTCGGTCTCTGCAGGCTTGGTGTGCGTGATGTAAATAGGATAGTTCTTTCCCTTGGCAATACAGTCGAGCTCATCTGCCAAAACCATCGGGGAGAGATGCAAGCTACGCTTGGCAAGGTCCTGTTCCCGATTACTAAAGGCTGTCTCGATCACCAGCATAGCAACGTTGAGCTGGTTCACGCGGGCCCACAACGCGGGATTACGCTCTGTATCCCCCGTAAACACCCAGCATCCCTGCCCCGCCGTCACGGCAAATCCGGCCGCTGGCACGGTATGTACCGCCGGCAAAACCTCCACCAATTTGTTTCGCAATTGCAAGGTCTGCCCGATACGGATTTCGTGAAAGCTGATAAAAGGTGCTTGCACCGAAGGGATACAGCTAAAGTCAGGCCAGATAACGTTGTTGAATATATGGGCCTTGAGCGCAGCAATCGTTCCCGCCAGTGCGTGAATGCGCAAAGGCTCCTTGCGTTGTGCCGCCACTGCGTCCACCATCAACGGCAATGCCGCCACATGGTCCAGATGCGAATGCGTTAGCAGCACGTCATCGATGCGGCGCATCTCCTCCAGCGTCAAATCACCGACACCCGTACCCGCATCCACAAGAATCTCTCCATCGATGAGGAAAGAAGTGGTGCGGCAATCCTTGGCGATAGCCCCTGAGCAGCCCAGTACACGTACTTTCACAACAGCCGCCTCACTTGGTTTCAAAATTGGTCGCGCCGTCCCATTCGGGATCGAATGGCAACAGACGCATGGAGGCTACCCGTTCTGAGTAGAGCTGGTAAAGGTATTTTTTGACATTCATGCGCATTAAATTGAGCAGGAGTACATCTGCCTGATCCCAATTCTGCGACCTGTAGGTCTTGATGAAATTGGCCCAAGTCTTCAGTTCATTCGCGGCTTCCGCATTCAAACGCTCCGCCGGCGCCAATGGCCAGAAAATGGCAACCGCCTGCTCCTTGCCCTTGACACGCACACGGTCCAATTCCTGCCAAGCGAAGTCAGGTGCCAATTTGCGTGTGGATTCGCTGACCACGATATCCACGCCATACGCTTTGGACAACCCTTCGAGCCGGGAACCCAGATTAACGGCGTCACCAATCACGGTGTAGCTCCGCCGGATATTGGAACCCATGTCCCCTACGCACATGGTGCCCGTGTTCAGGCCGATACCAATGCCAATTTCCGGGAGTCCTTGCGCGCGGTGTTCGTGATTGATGTCCCGTACCGCATTGGCCATTTCCATGGCGGATTTCACGGCCAGGTGGGCATGCTCAGCACTTTCCACGGGCGCCCCCCAAAAGGCCATGACGCAATCGCCCATGTACTTGTCAATCGTTCCTCGATTGGCGCGTATCAAACTGGTCAAACGGCTAAAAACACCGGTCAAGAGCGCCTGCAATTGCAAAGGCTCCATCTGCTCCGACATTTTGGTGAACCCCCGCATGTCGCAAAACATCACCGTCAGCTCCCGATTGGCCGCCTGCATGGTGTAACTGTCGGGGTCTTTCACCATTTCATCCACCAACTCTGGCGGCACGTAGGTTCCAAACAGCTGCGCAAGCTCTCGCTTGGAACGGCTTTCGACAAAATATCCATAACTCATGTTGAGCGCAAAAGCCGTCAACGCCATAGTGAGTGAGGAGGCCAACGGTAAAACCAGGCCATACGAAAGATACAGCCAGAAATTGATGCCCGCCAATGCCAGCAGGACACCCACGCTAAGTGCCACTGCACGTGGCGCAGACAGCAATGGAAGTCCAATAGCGAGTACCAGACCGGCCAGCACCAGCATCACGACGTCGTAACCCAGCGCATAGTCCGGCTTCAGCAGAACATTACCATCCAGCAAGCCGGAAATAAGATTGGCATGCGTCTCCACTCCGGGGTAAGTCTCTCCCACGGGTGTCACGCGCAAGTCCAGCAAGCCAGGTGCGGTTGTACCGACCAGCACAATCTTGTCTTTCAGACTACCGGGCGTGATCCGTTTGGCGAGAATGTCCGAAGCAGACACATAACGGAATGAGCCGCCATCGACACCGCCCGCTCCGCGAAAAGGCACCAAAGTCGCCACCCGTTCATCCACCGGTATGGCCAATGACTTGTCGCCTTGCTTGAGCAAAACACGGTCCATCCCCTGGTAACTGCGCGACAGGAATCGTTCATTGGAGAAGCCCGGCAATACAGCAGGGTGTCCAGCCAACGCACGGAACATGGACAGCCCGAGGGATTCGTAGTAGTCACCCTTGTATTCCGCAATCAAGGGCAGGGAGCGAACCACGCCATCGCCATCAGTAATGGAGTTGAAGAAGCCCGCCATCGGTGCGGCTTTGGCCAACGGCGCAATGTTGGATCCATATCCACTCCAGGAGGTACTGCGTATCGCCCGGCCCTGCAAATCTGCTTGGGACATGATGGGGGTCGGCAACACGCCCGTTGAATGCCCATGCCGATCACTGGTCAGGTAGTAGCCCATGACCACAGGTCGTTTTGCCAACGCGGATGCAAAAACGGCGTCGTAATCCAGCGTAGCCTGGAGTTGGCGCAAACGCTCTGAAAATCCTGCCTGGTCCTTGAATTCGTTCTGAGCCATCGCATTGAGCCGGACAAGCCCCGAACTTTCGTCCGCTTCTGCGAAGACCACGTCAAAACCCAACAAGGCAATCTGCTGCTGGTCAAACAGCTCGCTCACCAACTGTCCCAGCTTGTTGCGCCCCCAAGGCCAGCGGCCTACCTCGGCAAGACTCTTCTCGTCAATGTCGACAATGACGATGCGATCATCCAGTGTTTTGGGGCTGGTAGCCCGAAGGCGGGCGTCATAAATGATGTCGTCAAGCCGCTGCAAAACGTCAAGGCGAACAACACCAACGGCATGCAGCAAAGCGAATACCAAGGGCAGCAATGTCACTGCGATGCGGGGCCAGTGCTTTGCAATTGATTTCATCTCAGATCACCCCGCAAAACCGGTGCAAACGACAACACCGGCGGACAACAGTTATCAGGTTTGCACAAATTGCATTTGCGTACCGGCCAGTTCGATCAGATCTCCATTCTTCAAGGAGATAGGATCTGTGCCTATGGGTGCGCCATTCAAGGTGGGGTTACCCGCACCCTCCACATGGTGCACCACGAAGCCATGCTGGCGCTTGGTGATCGCTGCCACGGCAACACCCGGCTTGCCGATGGTTGTAACGACTTTGGTCAACGGCACTTCGCGTCCCGAAGCCGCGCCCGAGAGCACCTTGATCGCGGCATGGAAAGCGCCCATGCCGACGGAGTCGCCTGCACCGCTGGGGAATCCGGACGGTGAAGCTGCCACGGCCTGCGGCGCAGCTGCGGGCCGCGCCTTCACCACCATAGTTTTGTCAAAGTCAGCTACTGCGTTGTCGCCGACGAACTTGATCTTGTACTTGCCAATTTCAATGGAATCGCCATTCTGCAGTGGCTGCTTTTTGATGGCTTTGCCATTTACATAGGTGCCATTGGTGCTGTTGAGATCTTCCAGAACCACCTCTCCACCGGCCATTTGAAGCACTGCGTGTTCGCCGCTGACGGCAAGATTGTCAATGACGATATCGTTGTACGGCCTGCGCCCCAAGGTGGTTCGATCCTTGGTGAGCTGTACTTCCTTGATCACGACCTCATCGATCGAAACGATCATTTTCGGCATGATCGACTCCTTTGCATGTAATTGGTTTCTAGAAAACGCATGTGCTTCTTACTTCCCCAGCAATCTCGCGATTAAACCCCGCTTTTCAGTCGCCTCGCTGACTTCGACCAGCAGCACCGAAATATTGTCGCGCCCGCCATTGGCATTGGCTTCATCCACCAATTGCACGGCCTTTTGGTCGAGTTCTGCATCTGAACAAACAATTTTAGCGATTGCAGGGTCTTCCACCATATCTGAGAGGCCGTCAGAGCACATCAGGTAAATATCGCCGACTTCTACTGGATATTCGTTGACTTCCAGCAACACTGTTTCTTCCACACCCAGGGCACGCGTCACAAGATTCTTGATGGTGGAGGTTGCGGCCTGTTCCTGCGTAATCAAACCTGCATCCATCTGCTCCTGCAGCAAGGAATGGTCTTTGGTGATCTGCTCCAGCACTCCGGCACGCATGCGGTAGCAGCGTGAGTCTCCGATATGGCCGATTAGCAGCAAGTCGTCCCGAAAGGCGGCCACGACCAGCGTAGTACCCATGCCAGCGTAATGTGCATTGGAGTTGGCCGAGTTGAAGATGGACAGGTTGGCATTGTCCACACAGATTTCCATCGCCCGTCGCACTTCACGGGGTTTGGCTCCGTGGCCAGCCTCCGCGAGCCAGCGGCTCAATTCGGACTTAATGAACGCCGTTGCCATTCCGCTGGCAATCTCGCCGGCGTTATAGCCGCCCATACCGTCCGCCAAAATGGCGATGTCGGTATCCTCATCAAACACCACCGAATCTTCGTTGTTGTCACGGGCCCGGCCGGGATCGGTTTTTGCGCAAAAGTGGTAATTCATTGTTAGTTTTTAGATTTCCAGATCCGTTGCGCCGCCAGCTTCCTCGGAGTCCGGCTTCCTGGCCACTTGCACCGTCGTCTTGTCGTAAACAGCCTGCATGGCAGGGAGCGTCGCAGAAAAGTCGGCCTTGCCTCCGGCGTCCGTGATCTGCACACCACCGCCTGAACCGCCAGCTCGCGCGGCAGTCGCGCCTTCCATGGCACCTCGCAAGTCAGCGGCAAACTGATCTCCATCCTGGTAACGCGTCTCCGGACGCTTGCTCAAAGCAAGCGCAACAATATTGGCCAGCGTTTCCGACAACTCCGGCCGAATCACGCGCACATCCGGCGCTTCCTCATTGGCGATCTTGAACATCAACTCCGCCATGGAGTCTCCGCGGAAGGGTAAAACACCGGCCAGCATTTGAAACAGCATGACGCCCAATGAATAAAGGTCTGAGCGGCCGTCCACCTTTTTGCCCGCCAGTTGCTCCGGCGACATGAAGCTTGGCGTGCCCAGCACGAGCCCCGTCTTGGTCTTGCTGGAGTCCGTAATGCGGGCAATACCGAAGTCTGTCACCTTGACGGTATCGCTCTCCACCTCGTACATGATGTTGGCAGGCTTGATATCCCGGTGCACGACGTTTTGTTTGTGGGCATAGGACAGCGCCTCGGCCACCCGGGCCACGATACTCAAAACCACGGGGACGGGCAGCAAATGGTCACCCTTGCAGAAATCGACAAGGTCCTTGCCCTTGAGGAATTCCATGGCGATGTAGGCCAGGTCATGCTCTTCACCCGCATCAAAGATAGTCACGATGTTCTGGTGCTGCAGTCGCCCGGCGGTCTCTGCCTCGCGGAAAAAGCGCTCGCGTGCGTCCGTGAGCTCCTCGCCGGCAAACTCCTGGCTCAAAGCCATGGTCTTGATGGCGACAACACGGCCAATCTTGGGGTCTTTGCCCAGATACACCACCCCCATGGCTCCCTTGCCCAGCTCTTTTTCAACCTGGTAGCGGCCCAGCATGGGTTTCTCCACCGCACCGCCATCCAGCAGCATGGTGCCGCCGGGGTGACCACCGCCACCACCCAACATGACGGTTTCCGACAAATTCTTGGCGCGGCTGAGTTTGGACTTGATGTCTTTGTAGTTATTGTCAAACGCAGCCATGTGTTCATAAACCGACTCGGCTTTGTTGAACTGGCGCTTGCGCTCAAAGTCCAACGCCAGGCTGTACAGATTGCCCATGACGGCATCGTTCATGGGGACCCGGCGAAAACGGTCAAACGCCATGTCCAACTGCCCTTGGCCCTGCAGTGCCAGACCCATCATGCGGTTTGTTTCGGCCGACTCTTCGTCTGCCTTCACCTTGCCAGCCTCTGTCATCAGGAAGCGCTTGGTGGTCAACGCCAAATGCCCTAGCACCAGGACGGTGGCAGGAAACACGAGCTTCAGCCAGGTCGCAGCAGCCGAGAGCATGCCAAACTCCACGACGAGCAAGGCAACAAACAGGGTCAGAGTGACACCTGCCGCCATACCGGCCGACAGCCGCGGGAGCGCAACCACGACATAGGCCGCCACCAACAGAAATACCGCCAAGGTGGCCCAGATACCCCAAACCGGCTGGACAATAAAGTGCTCATTCAGGATGCTGGAGGTGATGTGCGCAATGGTCTCCGCGGGTGACAGGGCCGGATTGCCAGGCACCGGAAATTGCACGCCCACGCCTGCTGCCGTAGCGCCAACGATGACGATTTTGTCGGCGTACTTGCTTGCCGGAATTTTGCCGGTGAGCACATCGTAAAAAGAGTCCACCGCAAAAGCCGGCTTGCCATCTTTTCCTTTGTAGAACTGGGGCAACATAAGGGCTGCCTCATCGGTTTTGACTCGGAGTTTGCCGATCTGCACAGACTCACCCGCATTGAGTCGGATGTCGCTGGAAGCCAGATTCAGGCTTTTCACCGCAGCCAGCAAGGCCATGGAGGGAACCGCTTTACCGTAGTAATTCACCAGCAAAGGTTCGAGCCGAACGGCACCATCCACATCAGGAAACTGGTTCAAATGCCCAATGCCAGCTGCTGCGTTTCCAATACTCTCGATGGGCTGCTGCCCCCGCGTGGCGGAAATGGAAAATCCATTGTTTTCATCCAGCGCACTTTTCAGCGCGTAAGGCGGCAGGGGGTTGTCAGGCTTGCCCTGCTGCTCCCCCAGCGTAAAAACCGATGGCACTAATACATTGCCTGCGTTTTGCATACTGGCTGCAAGCACAGCATCCGTATCCAGTGCCACTTCCGCCTCGGCAATCAACTTGCCAACCTGCTCATTGTTCGAGCCGGCATCTCCAGAAGCGCCCAATGCAGCCTTCATTTTTCGGATAAATATAAGACCGGGATCAACCTGAGGCTCAAAGAAAAAAGCCGTATGAACGATGGTTTTGGCCTTGGCAGCTGCCAGCAGGTCAATCAGCTTGGCATGCACATCGCGTGGCCAAGGCCAGCGACCAATATTGGCAACACTCTGGTCATCAATGGCAATGACGGCGATCCGATCCGAGGGCTGGCGGGAGGTGCTGGTGCTGGCAAAGTCGTAAAAACGACGCTCCATCGTGCCGATGAAGTCAGTCCCTATATGCAGGGCCATGGCAGCAAAGACAATTGCCACGCCGGCAAACCAGTCTGTACGCCAAAAAGACTGCGCCTTAGATGAAGAAGATTTTGCCACTTGCCACCCTACCCCTTTTGTACAGCGTGGCACTGCGCAAAGCGCGTACCCATCAGGTACCCGATCATCAGATCAGGCAAGCGGCTACGTTAGCAGATGCGCCCGCCAGCGACAAGGGACTACTGCACACAATTGCATCCTTTTGCGCCAAACGGTAGCCGCTGTCCGCTGGAATGCCATGCACGCGTGGTCCGTGCATGGCAATTTGGGAGCCCTCAGGCCGGCGGCTGGGCGCGTCGCTTGACCACGATACCCAACCCCAGCACTACCAGCGCACCCAGTACACCCAGACCGTAGTTCCACGAGGTGGTTTGCGGCAGGATTTCCTTGAGTGCAGGATCGGTATGGGCCATGGTTCCGGCAATCCATCCCAGCAGCATGCCGCCAAAGGTAATGATCACGGGGAAACGATCCATCAGCTTTAAGACCAACTGGCTGCCCCAGATGATGATGGGAATGCTGACCAACAGACCAAAAATCACCAGCGGCATCTGGTGCTGGCTACCGGCATTGGTGGCCGCGCCAGCAATGGCGATAACGTTGTCGACGCTCATCACCAGATCGGCCACGATCACGGTCTTCACGGCCGCCCAAAGCTTGTCACTGCCATTGATATTGGAATGCTCATCCTCGCCATCAGGCGCCAGTAGTTTCACTCCAATCCACAGCAGCAGTGCGGCACCCACCAGTTTGAGATAGGGCACCTGCAGCAAAGTCAGGGCAAAGGCAATCAGGACCACCCGCAAAATGATGGCTCCTGCGGTCCCCCACAGAATGCCCTTGACGCGCAAGTGTGCAGGTAGTTGCCGGCAAGCCAGGGCGATGACCACAGCGTTGTCGCCACCCAGAAGGATGTCGATCATGATGATCTGGCCAACTGCCAGCCAGAATGGGGCGGAGAGGAATTCTTCCACTGTCAACTTTCAAAAGAGCCACAAAACCCCCGATTCAACCCCAAAAACAATAAAACCGGATTGCCCCTAAGGAAATCCGGTTAATTAAGCGACCAGCTCTAGCCCTACGAAGCCTGTGCTGGCCACTTACCTATTTGCAACGGCCCCTGGCCTTGTTGTATCAGGTGTTTTTTGCGGCGTTGCGTCTGGACAGCAGTTGCCCCAGACCCAGCACCAGCGTGGCGCCCAATGCAGCCGCTGTGTAATGCAGCCAGTGGTGCGAGGCAGAGAACTCCACCAAGGCAGTGTCGCTTGCAATGGTCTCACCGCCGACCCAACCGATCAGTGCCGCACCCAGCATCACGATCACCGGGAAACGCTCCATCAAGCGGATCATCAGCGTACTGCCAAAAATCACCAGCGGAATGCTAATGGCCAAGCCCAGCACCAGCAAGACCATGCTGCCATGGGCCGCAGCGGCAACGGCAATCACGTTATCCAGGCTCATCACCAAGTCGGCAATCAGGATGGTACGCACGGCCGCCATCAGGCTACCCGTATGTTTGCCATGGCCTTCTTCACCGCCATCATCCATCAGCAACTGCACGCCAATCCACAGCAGCAGCAAGCCGCCCACGATTTGCAAAAAAGACAGTTCCAGCAGTTTGGCGGCCACCACGGTCAGCGCTATGCGCAACACCACGGCAGCACCGGAACCCCACAGCACCGCCTTTTTTTGCTGCGCGGGGGGTAGGGCGCGCGCTGCTAGCGCAATCACCACGGCGTTGTCGCCCGAAAGGATGATGTTGATCCAGACGATCTTGAGCAGACCAATCCAGAAGTCCACACTTTGCAGCAATTCCATGTTTTCCCCTTTTCAATCCCAATAAAAAAGTGCCCAAGCACAAGGCCGGGGCACTTTGGGCAAGGCTAGAACTGCGTCCTTGGCCAAGCAATTAGACGGTAGCGTTTACAACATGGCCTTCAGCAATTTGGCCATTTCGGATGGATTGCGTGTGACCTTGAAGCCGCACTCTTCCATCACTGCCAATTTGGCGTCCGCCGTATCGGCACCACCGGAGATCAGTGCACCGGCGTGGCCCATGCGTTTTCCGGGAGGCGCTGTCACACCGGCGATAAAGCCAACGATAGGCTTCTTCATGTTGAGTTTGCACCAACGGGCGGCTTCGGCTTCGTCGGGTCCACCGATTTCGCCAATCATGATGACGGCGTCGGTATCTGGATCGTCGTTGAAAGCACGCATCACGTCGATATGCTTCAAACCATTGATCGGGTCGCCACCAATACCAACCGCACTGGATTGGCCCAGACCGATTTCGGTCAGCTGAGCGACCGCTTCGTAAGTCAGCGTACCGGAGCGGCTGACCACACCAATGCGGCCCTTGCGGTGGATGTGACCGGGCATGATGCCGATCTTGATTTCGTCAGGGGTGATCAGGCCAGGGCAGTTCGGGCCGAGCAGCAAGGTTTTCTTGCCGCCAGCCGCTTCCTTGGCCTTCATGCGATTGCGCACTTCCAGCATGTCCTTGACCGGAATGCCTTCAGTAATACAAATCGCCAGATCCAGGTCGGCTTCGACGGCTTCCCAGATGGCAGCCGCAGCGCCAGATGGGGGCACGTAAATCACGGACACCGTAGCGCCGGTTTCCGAAGCCGCTTCCTTGACGGATGCGTAGATTGGAATGTTGAAGATGGACTCGCCAGCCTTCTTGGGATTCACACCGGCCACGAAACAGTTCTTGCCGTTTGCGTATTCCTGGCACTTTTCAGTGTGGAACTGACCGGTCTTGCCGGTGATACCTTGGGTGATGACCTTGGTGT
The DNA here is from genome assembly GCF_001955715.1 of Rhodoferax saidenbachensis. Classification (NCBI taxonomy): domain Bacteria; kingdom Pseudomonadati; phylum Pseudomonadota; class Betaproteobacteria; order Burkholderiales; family Comamonadaceae; genus Rhodoferax; species Rhodoferax saidenbachensis. The sequence goes on from NZ_CP019239.1 coordinate 4,128,988, forward strand.
CTTTGTTGATGTAGATAGACATTGCTTATTCCTTAGGCAGCTTTAACCGCAGCAACCACTTTTTCAGCCGCTTCGGCCATGGTGTCTGCACTGATGATGGGTAGGCCGGACTCGGCCAGCATCTTCTTGCCCAGGTCTTCGTTGGTGCCCTTCATGCGCACCACCAGTGGCACGGACAGATTCACGGCCTTGCAAGCAGTGATCACGCCGGTGGCGATGGTGTCGCATTTCATGATGCCGCCGAAGATGTTGACCATGATGGCCTCAACCTTGGGGTTCTTCAGCATGATCTTGAAGGCTTCGGTGACCTTCTCGGGAGTCGCACCGCCGCCCACGTCCAGGAAGTTGGCAGGCTCAGCGCCGTACAACTTGATGGTGTCCATGGTCGCCATGGCCAAGCCGGCGCCGTTCACCAGACAACCAATGTTGCCGTCCAGACTGATGTAAGCCAGGTCGAACTTGGAAGCTTCGACTTCCGCGGCGTCTTCTTCGTCCAGATCGCGGTAGGCGACGATTTCAGGGTGACGGAACAGCGCGTTGGGGTCAAAGTTGAACTTGGCGTCCAGCGCCATAACTTTGCCTTTGCTGTCGCGGTTCAGCGGGTTGATTTCAACCAGGGACGCGTCGGTGTCCATGTAGCACTTGTAGAGCTTCTGGAAGATGTCCACGGCCTGGGCGGTGGAGTCTGCTGGCATGCCGATGGCATCAGAGATCTTCTTGGCTTGGGCGTCGCCCAGACCGGTCAACGGATCGATGAACTCGGTGATGATCTTCTCGGGGGTGGAGTGGGCCACTTCCTCGATGTCCATGCCGCCTTCGCTGGACGCGATGAACGCCAGCTTTTGCGTAGCGCGGTCGGTCACGATGGACACGTAATATTCTTTGTTTATGTCCGCGCCATCTTCAATATAGAGGCGACGGACCTTTTGGCCTTCGGGGCCGGTCTGGTGTGTCTTGAGCTGCATGCCCAGGATTTCAGTGGCCAGACGTTTCACGTCGTCGATGGACTTGGCCACCTTGACGCCGCCGCCCTTGCCACGGCCACCGGCGTGAATTTGGGCTTTGACCACCCAAACCGGGCCGCCCAGTTTTTGAGCAGCTTCCACTGCCTCCTGGACTGTGAAAGCGGGGATGCCGCGAGGCACCGGCACGCCGAATTGACGCAAGATTTCCTTGCCTTGGTACTCGTGAATCTTCATGACGTCTCTCTCTGGACTGGACAATTTTCACCATGCCGCAACGACGGACTACTAGGCACATGGCCCCGGACACAGCAAGCAGGAATGTATCATGTTGCGACGCACCAAACTTTTGCGGGGCTTACAGCAGGTTTTTGGACCTCTATGCTATGAAAAAAATCTTCATTGATGGCGAAGCCGGAACCACCGGTCTGCAGATTCGCGAAAAGCTACAAACCATGGCGGGTATCGAGGTGCTGCGCATTGCGCCGGAATTGCGCAAGGACCCGCAGGCGAAACGCGCGCTCGTGGCGCAGGCGGATCTGGTCATTCTGTGTCTGCACGACGATGCGGCGCTGGAATCGGTTGCCATGGTCGACGGTATTGAGAAAGAAACCGGCCGCCCGGGCGCACGCATCATCGACGCCTCCACCGCCCACCGCACAGCCCCCGGCTGGGTCTATGGCTTCCCAGAATTGGCGGCCGACCAGGCTGAAGCCGTCAAAACCGCGCGCCGGGTGTCCAACCCTGGTTGTTATGCCACCGGCGCGATTGCGTTGATCCGCCCGCTGGTGGATGCAGGTCTTGTCCCTCAGGATTTCCCGGTTTGCCTGCCATCCATCAGCGGCTACTCTGGCGGCGGCAGGACCATGATCGAGGCTTACGAGGCGGGTACCGCCCCCGCTTTTGAGCTGTATGCGCTGAGCCTGAAGCACAAACACATCCCGGAAATCATGAAATTCACCGGCCTGACCCGCAGGCCTCTGTTTGTGCCATCCGTTGGCAATTTCAAGCAAGGGATGCTGGTGCAGTTGCCGCTGCATCTGGACACCTTGCCCGGCAAACCAACCGCCCAGGATTTGCGCAATGCGCTAGCCAAACATTACGCCGGTAGCGCCTGGGTGACGGTGGAACCCACCACGCCCGACTTCAAGCTGGACGCGCTGGCGCTGGCCGACACCAACAAAATGGAATTGCGTGTGTTTGCCAACGAAGAAGCTGGTCACGCTGTATTGATTGCCCGTTTGGACAACCTGGGCAAAGGCGCTTCGGGTGCTGCCGTGCAGAACTTGCAGTTGATGTTGGGGCTTTAAAGCCCTAGGCGCTCGCTCCGGGCCGACAGGGCGGCACGTTTTGCTCCGTGTCCCCCGCGCCCTTTGGGCGCTCCTCCTTGACCTGCGCAAAACGCACCGCCCTGCCGACCCTCCGGACTTGAGCGCATCACTGCATCCGAAATTCACTTCTAACCTCTACCGCCCACTCCTCCAGCCGGTGGTGTAGGGTATGCGTTTTGCGCAGGTTAAGGAGGAGGGCGAAGCCCGGGGGACACGGAGCAAAACGCATACCCCACACCGGCGGCGGGTAACCACAAACAATCTAGTCGTCGTCCCCACCAGAAACCACCCGGTGAATGGTGTCGCCGCCAAACCCGCGGCTGGCTAAAAACCGCATCTGCTTCCCACGCTCAGAGGCATCCGCAGGCGGCTGACCAAACTTCTTGTGCCAGACTTCGCGCGCGCGCTCCACCTCGCTGGCGCGTAACCGATCAACGGCTTGGGCAACTGCTTCGGGCTCCAACCCCTTTTGCTGCAACTCCTGCTTGATCCGTGACGCGCCGAGCTTGGCGGAGCGGCGGTGAATGACGGACTCGACCACCCGGCCTTCGTTGATGAAGTCCTTGGCCGCCAGCGTGTCCAACACCTTGGCGAGCTGGCCTGGCTCTTCCTCGAACTTAGCGAGCTTGCGCTCCAGCTCAGCACGTGAATGTTCACGGCCGCTGAGCAGGCGCAAGGCCCGCCCGGTGAGGGACAAAGTCGTGGTTGCCATCTGTCAGGATGCTCCGCCCCTCGCAAATCGCTATTGTTTTTATAGCTGCTTGCGCAATATCCACGGGGGCTGGAAGCTCTTTTTACTCAGGTTTTTCTGCCTTGTCGGCTTTGTCAGCCTTTTTGCTCTTGGCGGCCTTGATTTCCGGTTCGGCCACGGGCAACAGCGGAATGCCCAGCGAATCGCGCACCTTGTTTTCGATTTCCACCGACAGGTCGGGGTTTTCGCGCAGGAATTCACGGGCGTTGTCGCGGCCTTGGCCGATCTTCTCGCCCTGGTAGGCGTACCAGGCGCCGGACTTTTCCAGGATGCCGGCGGTCACGCCCATGTCGATGATTTCGCCGTGGCGGCTGATGCCTTCGCCAAACAGGATGTCGAACTCCGCCGTCTTGAACGGGGGCGCGACCTTGTTCTTAACCACCTTGACCTTGGTTTCGTTGCCGATGGCCTCTTCACCCTTCTTGATCGTGCCGGTGCGGCGAATGTCCAAGCGCACAGAGGCGTAGAACTTCAGCGCGTTACCGCCAGTGGTGGTTTCGGGGCTGCCGAACATCACGCCGATCTTCATGCGGATCTGGTTGATGAAGATGACCATGCAGTTGGTCTTCTTGATGTGGGCGGTCAGCTTGCGCAGGGCCTGGCTCATCAGGCGGGCTTGCAGGCCGGGCAGGGAGTCGCCCATTTCGCCTTCGAGTTCGGCCTTGGGTGTGAGCGCGGCCACCGAGTCCACAATGATCAGATCGACCGCGCCGGAGCGCACCAGGCTGTCGACGATTTCCAGCGCTTGTTCGCCGGTGTCAGGCTGGGAAATCAGCAGGTCTTGCAGGTTCACGCCCAGCTTTTGCGCGTACTGGATATCCAGCGCATGCTCGGCGTCCACAAAGGCGCACTGGCCGCCTTGTTTTTGCATCTCGGCGACTACTTGCAGCGTCAGCGTGGTCTTGCCGGAGGATTCCGGGCCGTAAATTTCGACGACGCGCCCGCGCGGCAGGCCGCCGACGCCCAGCGCAATGTCCAGCCCCAAGGAGCCAGTAGAGACGACCTGGATGTCTTCAATGACTTCGCCTTCGCCCAGGCGCATGATGGTGCCCTTGCCGAACTGCTTTTCGATCTGGGCCAGGGCCACTTGCAGGGCCTTGGCTTTTTCGCTGTTGGCGCCGTTGGTGTTGTTCGGGTTCTTGACAGGTGCGTCCATGGGAATCTCCTTAAAAATCAATCAGTTGGTGCAATTTGGCATCTGGCTTGACCACTGAGGTTTGCTACAGGCTGGATGCTTGAACAGTAGTTTAAGCGCATTGGTTGAAATGCGTAAATACATTTTTTAGTCAGTTTGCATTACTATTTAAGGAATGCCTGAAACCGCTTCCCAAGACTCGGCGCTGTGGCGCAACAACCACCTCGGCCACTGGCTGCGCCTGGCGCTGGAGCGCTTTGACAGCCGCGTGATGGCGCTGATGGCCCACCACCCCGGCGTGCCACTGGGTCTGGCCAATCTGGCCGGGCGCGGTCAGGTCGGTGCGGCGCATATCCACATCACCCGCCACCTGGCACAGAGCGGCTCGCGCCTGACCGATCTGGCGCAGGCCGCCGGCATGAGCAAACAGGCCATGGGCACCTTGGTGGACCAATGCGAAGCTTGGGGCATGGTGACCCGCGAAGCCGATCCGCTGGACGCCCGTGCGCGCAAGGTGCAGTTCACCGCCACGGGCCTGGCCTGGCTGGCTGCGTACCAGGATGCGGTGGCGCAGGCCGAAGACGAAATGCGCGCCGCCACCAGCCCCGAAGTGGCCACCGTGATCGCCATTGGACTGGAAGCCTACAGCGGACAGTAGTGATGCCCCACGGAGGCTCACCCGCCTTGGGGCGGCCGGGCGGCAGGTTGCTCCGTAAGGCCTCCGAAAAAGTGCAGGCCTAGAATGACAGACACAGCGCTGGCAACAGCGCGCACGAGGAGACAGACATGCGAATTTTGATTGCCGAAGACGACCAGGTACTGGCTGACGGACTGCTGCGTGCCCTGCGCGGCGCGGGCGCGGCGGTGGACCATGTGGCCAGCGGCACCGAGGCCGACGCGGCGCTGATGACCAACACCGAATTCGATCTGCTGATCCTCGACCTGGGTCTGCCCAAGATGCACGGCCTGGAAGTGCTTAAAAAGCTGCGCGGCCGTGGCTCCTCACTCCCCGTGCTGATCCTCACCGCTGCCGACAGCGTGGATGAGCGCGTCAAAGGGCTGGACTACGGCGCCGACGACTACATGGCCAAACCCTTCAGCCTGCAGGAACTCGAAGCCCGCGTGCGCGCCCTGGTGCGCCGCGGCATGGGCGCCACTTCCAGCAGCATCAAACACGGCCCGCTGACCTACGACCAGGCCGGACGTGTGGCCACCATCGACGGCAAGATGGTCGAACTGTCGGCGCGTGAACTGGGCCTGCTCGAAGTGCTGCTGCAACGCGCCGGGCGCCTGGTCAGCAAGGACCAGTTGGTCGAGCGTTTGTGCGAGTGGGGCGAGGAGGTCAGCAACAACGCGATCGAGGTCTACATCCACCGCCTGCGCAAGAAGATCGAGAAAGGCCCCATCCGCATCGCCACCGTGCGCGGCCTGGGCTACTGCCTTGAGAAGATCCCTGGGTAGGGCATGCTAGACAAGTCCGTTCGCGTTGAGCGCGTCGAAACGCCGCTCTCGCAGACCAATGACCTGCTGAGGGCTTCGACAGGCTCAGCCCGAACGGGAGTACTTTTCTGTCCAACACCGAATCTGTCACTATGAATTCAGGAGCTGCTTGCGTAAGTCCAGTAAGGGCCGGAAGCACTTTTGATGCTGAACTCAGCAGTATCGGGCGCACCGCGTGAAAATTTTCCAGCACGAGCAACGCTCGCTGTTTGGGGAGATCCTGGACTGGATGCTCACGCCGCTGCTGCTGCTGTGGCCCATCAGCCTGGTGCTGACCTGGCTGGTGGCGCAGAGCATTGCCGGCAAGCCGTTTGACCGCGCACTCGAATACAACGTGGGCGCGCTGGCGCAACTGGTCACGGCCCAGCACAACAAAGCCCAGTTTGTGCTGCCGTTGCCCGCGCGCGAGCTGCTGCGCGCCGATGACCTGGACACCGTGTACTACCAGGTGCTGGGCACCCGTGGCGAATACCTGAGCGGTGAGAGGGACTTGCCCCCGCCCCCCGAAGACGAGAAGATCACGCCGGGCGAAGTCCGCCTGCGCAACGCCGAATACCGCGGTGTGGACCTCAAGGTCGCCTACATGTGGGTGCCGCTGAACCTGCCGCAGTCCCAGCCCGCGCTGGTGCAGGTGGCAGAGACCATGGACAAACGCTCGGTGCTTGCCACCGAAATCGTCAAGGGCGTGATGCTGCCGCAGTTCGTCGTATTGCCGCTGGCCGTGCTGCTGGTCTGGCTGGCGCTGGCCCAGGCGATCAAGCCGCTGAACCGGCTGGAAGAACGCATCCGCGCGCGCAGCCCGGACGACATGAGTCCGCTGGACGTGGAAGCGGTGCCGTTGGAAGTGGCACCGCTGGTGTCTTCCGTAAACGACCTGCTGATGCGCCTGAAGGACTCCATCGCGACGCAAAAACGCTTCCTGGCCGATGCCGCACACCAGCTCAAGACCCCGCTGGCAGGCTTGCGCATGCAGGCCGACCTGGCCCAGCGCGAAGATGCCAATGCCGAAGACCTCAAACAGTCGCTGCGCCAGATCGGGCGTTCCAGTATCCGCGCCACCCACACCGTGAACCAGTTGCTGGCGCTGGCGCGCGCCGAAAGCAGCGGCGCCGTGCTGGGCCACCAGCCCCAGGATCTGGTGCGCCTGGTGATGGACGTGGTGCGCGACAGCGTGCCGCGGGCCATGGACAAACACATTGACCTGGGCTACGAGGGCGCACAGCCCGGCAGTGACGGCGTTTTTGTGCCGGGCAATGCCACGCTGCTCAAGGAAATGGTGCGCAACCTGCTGGACAACGCCATCAACTACACCCCCTCACAGCCCGACAAACCCGGCGTGATCACGGTACGGGTGCTGGTAGACCCGTTCAGTCGGGTGCTGGTGCTACAGGTAGAAGATTCCGGCCCCGGCATTCCCGTGGCCGAACGCGAGCTGGTGTTCCAGCCGTTTTACCGCGCGCTGGGCACCGAGGCCGACGGCTCCGGCCTGGGGCTGCCCATCGTGCTGGAAATTGCGCGCCAACACCATGCCACCGTCACGGTGGACGATGGCCGCCCCGGCCAGACACCACCCGGCGCCTGTTTTACCGTGCGCTTTGCGCGCAGCAACTAGCCCCTACGCTCCACCCACGCGGGGTCTATTCAACAGCACAGAACCTTGAAGCAACCCGGCAGAAACCCCCAAACTAGCTGCAAGCCTTGAGGGTTTTGCCCGCCAGCGCGGGCTTGAGCTCAGTGAGGTGGGCTTTGGTGGCTTCGGTGAGTGCTGGCAGTTTGAGCTGATTGGCCCGGACCTCCATGCGTTCCTGCACCACCCGTGCGGTGCGGATGCCGCGCTGGCTCAGGCGTTGCAGTTCTTCGGTGGCCGCCGCCTGGGTGGCAAAACCGCCCAGCGACAGACCGATCTCCAGCTCCGGGTTCTCCAGCGCCTCCATCTTGAGGTTCATGGTGGCGAGCTCGGCGCGTTTTTTGAGCAGCGCCTCGGCGTTGGGGTACTTGCCCATGTAGACAATCCAGCGCGCCGGCAATTGCACCGCATCAAACTGCCAGGCACCGCCGGGCAGCGCGGACTCCAGCGCACGGCGTAGCGTCACCGCCTGGGCGTCATCAAACGGCCCCGCCTCCAGGCATTCCTTGGGCGCCAGATCGGCCTGCGCCTGGGTTTCCACTTTTTTGAATTCGGCGGTGCTCAACACCCGCAGCGCATCGGGGCGCAACTGCTGCGCCAAACGCTGCGGCTCGGTCTGCTGCACCGGCGCAAAGCCGTAGGCGCGCAGCATGCCGCTGGTCCATGCAAAGTAGGCACCGTTTGCCAGTATCAGGGCCAGTACAAGCAGTCGCAACATGGGTTTACTAGGAGGTTGGCGCAGCGGGTCGGGCCGTGGGTCGCACGCTGACCTCCGCACTGCTGATTTTTTTCAGACCCTGGTCAGTATGCACCAGCAGGGCACCGCTGGCGTCCACGCCACGCGCCATGCCCACCAGGCCGTCGCTGCACACCACTTCATGCCCGTACAGCAGGTCCCGCGTGTGGAAGGCGGCTCGCAACGGCGCAAAACCTTCGCGTTCAAACGCCCGCAGCGCGTGCACCAGCGGCAGCACCACGCGCGTCAACACCAGCGGGGCCGTGGCCTCGGGCCACAGCTCAGACAAGGCGGCCGGCGGTGTGCGCAGGCCTTCAGCGTCGCATGGGGCGATATTGATACCAATACCAATGACCGCGTAACGCACATCGCCCACGCTAGCGGTTTCAATGAGAATGCCGGCCAGCTTGCGGCCATCCAGCCACACATCGTTGGGCCACTTCAGGCGCAGGTCGGCGTGCAGGCTTTGCACCACGGCCAAACCCACGGCCAGTGACAGGCCAGACCAGTCCGTCAAGGCCAATGGCAGGCCCAGAGAGAACGTCAAATTCGGTTGTTGATCCTGCGCGGCGCTTTGCCAGTCACGCCCCAGGCGCCCGCGGCCTGCGCTTTGGCGTTCGGCCACCAGCAGCACCGGGTCGAGCTGGCCGGCGCGCGCGCGGCGCATCAACTCGGTATTGGTCGAGTCAATCTCGGGAAGGACCTCAACGGTGAACGCGGGCAGCAGTGGGTAGACGGCTTCCCAGATGGCCTCTGCATTCCACTGGATAGGTTGCCCCCACGCTCCGCCGCTACGCGGGTCGCTGCCCCCCGAGGGGGCTAATTCCCCTTGGGGCGGCCCGGCGGGGAATTCCGGCCTTCCCATGGTTTTAGCGTTTTCCGCGCTTGGGTGCCAGCAAGGTGCCGCGGCACTTCTTGGCGCCGCACCAGCAAGGGTATTCGGCCTTGAGTTTGGGCGTGTAACGCTCGTCGATGATCAGGCCGTAGTCGTAGTTCAGCTCTTCACCGGCCTTGATATTGCGCAGCGCCTTGATAAAGACGCGTCCGCCGTCTTCATCCGCCTCGCAATTCGCATCACACGAGTGATTGATCCAGCGCGAGGAATTGCCGCCAAACAGGGCGTCGATCACATGGTCTTCGTCGATGTGGAAGTAGAACGTGTGATTCGGGTCCTTGGGGTCGTGCGGGTGGCGGCGCTGCGCCTCGGGCCAGGAAATCACCTCACCGATGTACTCGATGATGGTCTCGCCTTCGGCGATGTCCTGCAGCGCAAACACGCCTTTGCCATGCACACCGGAGCGGCGGGTTTGAATGCGCTTGCTGGAAGAAGTCGCCGGGGAAACCGCAGAAATTTTGGCCACGTCGAAAAATTTGGTATGGTGAATCGTATGGGCGCGCATGTGCGTGCCCGCGTATGTGAGCGCGCGCACCTGCGCGCCCGCGAGAGACTGGATTGTAGTCAGATGAAAACCTTAGTCATTGCCGAGAAGCCTTCCGTAGCCCAAGACATCGTGCGCGCCCTCACGCCCACGGCGGGCAAATTCGAGAAGCACGACGAATACTTTGAGAGCGACACCTACGTTGTCTCCAGCGCGGTCGGCCACCTGGTCGAGATCCAGGCGCCCGAAGAATTCGACGTCAAGCGCGGCAAATGGAGCTTTGCCAACCTGCCGGTGATCCCGCCGCACTTTGACCTCAAACCCGTCGACAAGACCAAGACGCGCCTGAACGCCGTGGTCAAGCTGGCCAAGCGCAAGGACGTGGACAAGATCGTCAACGCCTGTGACGCGGGCCGCGAAGGGGAGCTGATCTTCCGCCTGATCGAGCAATACGCCGGTGGCGCCAAGCCGCTGGGCAAGCCTGTGTCCCGCCTGTGGCTGCAGTCCATGACACCGCAAGCGATCCGCGACGGTTTCGGCGCACTGCGCACCAATGCGCAGATGCAACCGCTGGCCGACGCCGCCCGTTGCCGCTCCGAGGCCGACTGGCTGGTGGGCATCAACGGTACCCGTGCGATGACCGCGTTCAACTCCCGGGATGGCGGCTTCTTCCTGACCACCGTCGGCCGAGTGCAGACGCCTACGCTGTCCGTGGTGGTCGAGCGCGAAGAGCAGATTCGCAAGTTCATCAGCCGCGACTACTGGGAAATCCACGCCTCGTTTGGCGCGCAGGCCGGTGAGTACCCCGCCAAGTGGTTCAACCCTGCGCACAAGAAAGACGCAGACGACGCAGAGAAGAAGGCCGACCGCGTGTGGACCGAGCGCGAAGCGCAAGCGATTGCCGATGCGGTGCGCGGCCAGCAAGCGACTGTTACTGAAGAGAGCAAGCCCACCACCCAGGCATCGCCGCAACTGTTTGACCTGACCAGCCTGCAACGCGAAGCCAACGGCAAGTTTGGCTACTCCGCCAAGACCACGCTGTCGATTGCACAGTCTTTATATGAACGCCACAAGGCGCTGACCTACCCGCGTACCGATTCGCGCTACCTGCCCGAAGACTATGTGGCGGTCGCCAAGCAGACGCTGGAGATGCTGGCCGACAGCGGCATGAAGCACCTCGCGCCATTTGCCGCACAGGCCGTCAAGGGAAGTTATGTGAAGCCGACCAAGCGTGTGTTTGACAACGCCAAGGTGTCGGATCACTTTGCCATCATCCCCACACTGCAGGCACCCTCCGGCCTGTCGGAAGCCGAACAAAAGGTCTACGACCTGGTCGTGCGCCGTTTCATGGCCATCTTCTTCCCCAGCGCGGAATACCAGGTGACAACCCGCATCACGACCGCGGCGAACCACAACTTCAAGACCGAAGGCAAGGTACTGGTCAAGCCGGGCTGGCTGGCGATCTACGGCAAGGAAGCTGCGGACGAAGTGGCTGACGCCAAGGATGGCGACAAGGGCCAAAGCCTGGTGCCTGTCGCGCCTGGCGAAAAGGTCAAGACCGACACCGTGGACCCCAAGGGCCTCAAGACCCGTCCCCCCGCACGTTACTCCGAAGCGACCCTGCTGGGCGCCATGGAAGGCGCGGGCAAGACCGTCGAAGACGACGAACTGCGCGAAGCCATGCAGGAAAAAGGCCTGGGCACACCCGCCACGCGCTCGTCCATCATCGAAGGTTTGATCGCCGAGAAATACATGCTGCGCGAAGGCCGCGAGTTGATCCCCACGGCCAAGGCGTTCCAGCTGATGACGCTACTGCGTGGCCTGGACGTGCAAGAGCTGACCAAGGCCGAACTCACCGGTGAATGGGAATACAAACTCAGCCAGATGGAGCACGGCAAGATGAGCCGCGAGGCCTTCATGGCCGAGATTGCGTCCATGACCGAGCGTATGGTCAAGAAGGCCAAAGAGTACGACCGCGACACCATTCCGGGCGACTACGCCACGCTGAACAGCCCGTGCCCCAACTGCGGCGGCATCGTCAAGGAAAACTACCGCCGCTACACCTGCACCGGCAAAGCGGGCGCCGAAGAAGGCTGCGGCTTCTCGTTTGGCAAGTCACCCGCCGGTCGCACCTTCGAGCCCGCCGAAGTGGAGCAGTTCCTGCGTGACAAACACATCGGCCCACTGGACGGTTTCCGCTCCAAGGCGGGTTGGCCGTTCGTGGCCGAGATGGTCATCAAATTCGACGAAGAGGCCAAGAACTACAAACTGGAGTTCGACTTTGGCGACGACAAGGCCGGTGAAGAGTCGGGCGAGCTGATTGATTTCAGTGGCAAGGAAACGCTGGGCGTGTGCCCCAAGTGCGGCGGCTCGGTGTTCGAACATGGCAAGAACTACGTTTGCAACAAGTCCGTGCCGACGATGGAGCAACCTACACCCACCTGCGACTTCAAGAGCGGTCAGATCATCCTGCAGCAACCGATTGAGCGCGCGCAAATGACCAAGCTGCTGGAAACCGGCAAAACCGATTTGCTGGACAAGTTTGTCTCCATGCGCACGCGCCGCGCCTTCAAGGCGATGCTGGCGTGGGATGCCGAAGCCGGCAAGGTGAACTTCGAGTTCGCACCCAGCAAGTTCCCGCCGCGCAAGACGGCTGCCAAAACAGCGGCTGCTAAGACGCCAGCCAAGAAAGTAGCCGCCAAAAAAGCACCGGCCAAGAAGGCTGCTGCCAAAACCACAGCCACCAAAGAAGCCAAACCAAAAGTGCCGCGCAAGACCACCGCCGCCAGCGGCAAGACACCGAGCGCCGAACTCGCCGCAGTGATCGGGCCAGAGCTGGTCGCACGCCCGCAGGTCATGAAAAAGCTGTGGGACTACATCAAGGCCAACAACCTGCAGGACGCGACCAACAAACGCGCCATCAACGCCGACGCCAAGCTGCTGAAGGTATTTGGCAAGGAGCAGGTCACGATGTTTGAGCTCGCGGGCATTGCGGGCAAACATTTGAGCTGACCATGCAATTCGTCACCCCCGACGACGACTCCGAACACGCCACGCACACGGCAGAAGAACGTGCTGCCGTTGCAGCGCGCAGCACCTGGGTCAGCGTGGCGGTCAATGTGGTGCTGTCCACCACGCAGATCGTGGTGGGTGTGTTGGCCAAGTCGCAGGGGCTGATTGCCGACGGTATCCATTCGCTGTCGGACCTGGTGTCCGACTTTGTGGTGCTGTTTGCCAACCACCACAGCCAAAAAGACGCAGACCTGGACCATCCCTATGGCCACCAGCGGTTTGAGACCGGTGCATCACTGGCCTTGGGCCTGGTGCTGCTGGCCGTGGGCGTGGGCATGGTCTGGTCGGCATTGCAAAAGCTGGAAACCCCCGAGTCCATTGCGACGGCCCATGCCTCTGCGCTCTGGGTAGCGCTGGGCGCCATCGCTGCGAAGGAACTGCTGTTTCGCTACATGCTGCGCGTGGCCAAAACGGTCAAGTCCAGCATGCTGGTGGCCAACGCCTGGCATGCGCGCTCCGACGCTGCTTCGTCACTGGTCGTCAGCATCGGCCTCATCGGCAACCTCATGGGCTACCCGTTGCTGGACCCGATTGCCGCGTTGATTGTGGGCTTCATGGTGGGCCGCATGGGGTGGAGCTTTGGCTGGGACGCACTGCACGACCTGATGGACCGCGCCGTGGACGAACAAGAAGTTCAGGCCATTCGCACCACTGTGCTGACCACACCCGGCGTGGCCGGTGTGCATGACATCCGCACCCGCAAGATGGGTGACATGGTGGTGGTGGATGTGCACATCGAAGTGGACGCCACGCTCACCGTCGAGGCCGGCCACAACATCGCCGTCGCCGCACGTGCTGCCGTGATGCAGCGCCACCGCGTGCTCAATGTAATGACCCACGTGGACCCGGCGCAGCGCCCCGACGCTGACCATGCGCCCCCCACATCGCCTTAGGGCGATGCTGAACACGTACCTCCGTTCGGCCTGTTTTGCAGGCTCAAGGCCGTGTGACGATGCCGCGGATGGCCTCTGCCGGGTAGTACTTCAGGTGGCCTTTGACAAACAGCTCATCACGCGCCGCTGCGGTAAACAGCACGCGCAACGCTTCCTGGTCGGCCTCGCTGAGCGAGCGGCGTGAGATGTAAACCCCGCTGTCGATGCGCGGCAAGCCCTCCAGCGGCTGGCTTTTGACCTGCCCCAGCCAGACCGCACCCTTGGCATCGTTGGCCAGCGCGGCACGCAGTAGGTGCGGCGGCACCACGGTAAAGTCCACGCGCGCGGCCACCAGCATGCGCGCCACGGTGCTGATGTCGTTGGCCATGTCCAGCCGGCCTTCTTTATCCAGCGTATCCACCAGCGCCTGGTATTCCTTGCCAAAGGTAAAACCGCGCACCACGGCGCCACGCAGCGCCTTGTTCTCCAGCAATTGTTTGACCGACACCACGTCGGCGGCCAGCGGCTTGAGGCTCACCAGCGTCGGCAATATCTTGACCAGCGGCACAAACGTGGCGATCTGGGCCCGCTCGGCGACAAAGCTGGCCGGCAACGTGACATCCATCGTGCCCGCATCAAAAAACATCTGGTCCGAGCGCGCCCGCGGATAGACCTGGAACTGGAACACACAGCCCGACTTTTCGCTCAGGTCACGCAGCACCTCGGGGTAGACCCCGCTGACGCGCTCGCCGTCCACCACCATGACCACCCCAATGCTGGACACCGGCACCACGATGGGCCGGGAACACGCCGCCCCTGCGCCACAGCCAGCCCCCAGCAACGCGGCGCAAAGCGCCAGACGCGGCAAGAGGTGGGGAGGAATGACAAACATGGAGGAGGGGGTAAAAAGCCATGGTAAGCGCAAGCCGCCATCGCCTCAAGGGCACTAGTTGGCAGATTGCCTGCTTTTCTGGCGGGCGTGTTGACCCTGTGGTTTTCAGAGGCGAACGGCATGCCAAATCCCAAAACCTTGCCGGGGCGGGCAATTGCCATTACCGCCAGAATGGCGGTTATGCGCCAAACCACCCCAACCCCCATCACCCACCCCATCGCCCAAAAATGGCCTGCCCAGCACCCCGAGCGGCTGCAGCTTTATTCGCTGCCCACGCCCAACGGCGTGAAGGTGTCCATCCTGCTGGAAGAAATGGGCCTGCCCTACGAGGCGCACCTGGTGAGCTTTGAGACCAACGACCAGATGTCGCCGGCCTTCCTCGCGCTCAACCCCAACAACAAGATCCCCGCCATCCTGGACCCCAATGGCCCGGGCGGCCAACCGCTGGCACTCTTCGAATCCGGCGCGATCCTGATGTACCTGGCCGAGAAAACTGGCCAGTTCATCCCCCAGGACGCCGCGGGTCGCTACGAAACCCTGCAGTGGGTGATGTTCCAGATGGGCGGCATTGGCCCCATGTTTGGCCAGCTTGGCTTCTTCCACAAGTTTGCCGGCAAGGACTTTGAAGACAAACGCCCGCGCGACCGTTACGTGGCCGAAAGCAAACGCCTGCTGGGCGTGCTGGAGCAGCGCCTGACCGGGCGCGCGTGGATGATGGGTGACGCATACACCATCGCCGACATCGCCATCTTTCCCTGGGTGCGCGGCCTGGTCGGCTTTTACGGTGCAGGCGACCTGGTGGGCTTTGCCGACTTCCCGAACGTGGCGCGCGTATTGGCGGCGTTTGTGGAGCGGCCCGCCGTCGTGCGCGGCCTCGCCATTCCAGCGCGGGGCTGATGGGGTCTGGCCACAGGCCAGAATTGCTCCTCATTTGATAGCTTCCCGCGCACACTGCATGCGGGCCAGAAGCTGATTTGACTTGTGTACGCCAGCGCACGGTGAATTCCGTGCGTGCGGCGCATCATCCGGGCGTGACCTTTTCACCCATCCACGTCCCGGAGCTTCCATGAACGTCAATCTCGCCCTGACCCCGCTGATTTCCCTGATCGCAGGCATTCTCATCCTGATGGTGCCGCGCCTGCTGAACTACATCGTGGCCATCTACCTGATCGTGATTGGTGTGGTGGGCCTGTTCGGTTTGCATTAATACCCGCAACACCCCGCAAACCGACAAAACAGGCGGCTGCCGTGGCTGACTCCACCACTTCTCCGCTGCCAGTACTGGAACGTATTGGCCGCTCGGTTGCGGGTGTGGGGGCGCAGGGCTTTGCCTTGCTCAGTTTTGTCGGCGAAACCGCGCTGGCCCTCTTGGGCTGGTTCACGCATCCCGCGCGCATCCGCTGGCGCCCGATCCTTTTCAACCTGCGCACCGCCGGGCTGGACGCCATGCCCATCGTGGGCCTGTTGTCGTTTCTGCTGGGCATTGTGGTGGCTTATCAGGGGGCGGGCCAGTTGCGCCAGTACGGCGCCAACATTTACGTGACCGATCTGGTGGGCCTGTCGATGCTGCGCGAGTTTGCGCCGCTCATGAGCGCCATCATCATCGCCGGGCGCTCCGGCTCTGCCTATGCGGCGCAGATCGGCACCATGCAGGTCACGCAGGAGGTCGATGCCATGCGCACGCTGGGCATTGCGCCGCTGGACATGCTGGTGCTGCCCAAACTCATTGCGCTGGTGATTGCGCTGCCGCTGCTCACGGTGTTTGCCGATGTGCTGGGCGTGCTCGGGGGCATGCTGATGGCGCGTGCGCAACTGGGCGTGAGCTTCCACGAATTTCTGGCCCGCTTTCCGCATGCGGTCAGCACCACGTCCTACCTGGTGGGCATTGGCAAGGCGCCGGTGTTCGCCGTCATCATTTCCGTCATCGGTTGTTTCCAGGGCTTTCGCACCCGGGGTGGTGCCGACAGCGTGGGGCGGCAGACCACCCGTGCGGTGGTGCAGTCCATCTTTCTGGTGATCCTGGCGGACGCCTTGTTCTCCATCGCTTTCAGCGTGCTGGACCTCTGATATGCAGACACCCACCGCAACCCCTGACATGGCGATTGAGATGCACGACGTGGTCACGCGTTTTGGCAGCCACGTGGTGCACAACGGCGTCAACCTCGCGGTGCGCAAAGCCGAAGTGCTGGCCATCATTGGCGGCAGCGGCTCGGGCAAGTCCACGCTCTTGCGCGAAATGATCCTGTTGCAACAACCCAGCGAAGGCAGCGTACGCGTGCTGGGCACCGATCTGGCGGACATCAACGACGACGCGGCACTCGCGCTGCGCCAGCGTTTTGGTGTGTTGTTCCAACACGGCGGGCTGTTTGGTTCACTCACGGTGCTGGAAAACATTGGCCTGCCGCTGCGCGAACACCGCAAGATGACGGATGCCGAGGTTGACACCATCGCCCGCGCCAAGCTCGATGCCGTGGGACTCGATGTGAAAGTCGGCGCACAACTGCCCTCCGAACTCAGCGGCGGCATGTTGAAACGCGCGGCACTGGCACGCGCATTGGTGCTGGACCCTGAGCTGCTATTTCTGGACGAACCCACCGCCGGGCTGGACCCCCACAGCGCCGCCGGCATTGACGCGCTGGTGCGCACGCTGCGCGACACGCTGGACCTCACCGTAGTGGTCATCACCCACGACCTGGATCTGCTGTGGCAAGTGACCGACCGCGTGGCCGTGCTGGCCGACGGTAAGGTGCAGGCCGTCGCCGCGATGGCCGAGCTGGCGCAAAGCGACAACCCCGCAGTGCGCACATTTTTTGAGGGGCCGCGCGCAAGAACGGCCCAAACGCAGGCAAAAACACAAGTCCAACCGCAGGCCGAAGCGCTTGCCGGGGAGCCATCATAGAAACCAAAGTCAATTACGCGCTGATCGGCGCTTTCGTCCTCGGGCTGGGTGCCGTGCTCATCGCCATCCTGCTGTGGCTGGCCTCGGGCGGCGCATGGCAGAAAAAATACGACACCTACCTGGCCGTGGAAGACGAATCCGTGGCCGGGCTCAACGTAGACGCACCGGTCAAATACAACGGCGTGACGGTGGGCAAGGTGCAGGACATCCAGCTCGACACCACCAACCCGCAGCGCGTGAACCTGCTGTTTTCCATTGAACACGGCACCCCCGTCAAGCAAGACACGATCGTCGTGCTCAAGACCCAGGGGCTGACCGGCATTGCCTATGTGGAGCTCAGCGGTGGCAGCGCAGCCTCCCCCATGCTCGTGGCCCAGGGTGACACGCCGTACCCGCAGATACAGACCAAGCCGTCACTGGCCGCACGGCTGGAGAACGTGCTCACCAGTGTGCTGGCCAAACTGGACAGCACCTCCAACAACATCAACGCCATCCTGAGCCCCGAGAACCAGGCCGCGTTTCGCAACGCGCTGGCCGATATTGCCGTGGTCACCCGCACCCTGGCTGCGCGCAAGGACAGCATCGACAGTGGGTTGGCGGACGGCGCCACCACCCTGAAAAACACCGCCCAGGCCAGCGCCAAGCTGAGCGATCTGACCGACCGCGTGGCGCGCGCTGCAGACTCGGTCAACACCATGGGCACCGAAGTGGCCAAGACCAGCGTGAGCGCGGGCAAGACGGTGGACGTGATTGGCTCCGACGTGCGGCATTTCAGCGCTGAAACACTGCCAGAGCTGGAACGCCTGTTGGGCGAACTGAGCACCTTGTCCGGCTCGCTGCGCCAATTGACCGACCAGACCCGGCGCGACCCGCGTGGCCTGATTTTTGGACGCACACCGGTGCCCGTAGGCCCCGGTGAAACGGGGGAACCACGATGACACCTTGGAACAACCGCCGGGCCGCACACACGCTGGTCGTGTTGTGCGCCGTGGCCCTGAGCGCCTGCAGCGTACTCAAGCCCAGCAACACCGAACCACCCGCCTTTTACGCGCTCAATGCGACGCCCACCACAGCACCCGCACGCGCACCCGACAGCGCCACCCGCACCCTGCCCACGCTGGTCATCACCCCCACCCGCGCCGCGGCCGGGTTTGACAGCCAGCGCATCATCTTTGTGCGCAATGCCCACCAGGTGGAGTACTTCGCGCACAGCGAGTGGGTCGACACGCCGGCCCGTATGCTGGGGCCGCTGCTGGCCGCACACATGCAGGCCACCGGTGCCTTTGGCGCCGTGGTGCTCACACCGGCGGGCGCCACCGGTGATCTGCGGCTGGAGACCGAAATCATCCAGCTGCAACACAACTTCCAGACCAGCCCCAGCCGGGTGCAGCTCACGCTGCGCGCCTTTTTGCTGGACGACAAAACACGCCGCGTACTGGCCTGGCGCGAGTTCCGCGCCGAGGCCCCCGCTGCCAGCGACACCCCACAAGGCGGCGTGGCCGCGGCCAACCAGGCGGTGCAAACGGTGTCGACCGAACTAGCGCAGTTTGTGGCGGCACAACCCAAGTGAATCCATGAAACCATCTCCCTTGCTAAAAATCGCCGCGTGGATCGTGGGCTCGATATTGAGCCTGCTGTTGCTGGCCGTGCTGCTCATCGCACTTCTGGGCTGGAACTGGATGCGCGAGCCGCTGGAGCGTTACACCCTGGAGAAAACCGGGCGTGTGTTGCAGATCGAAGGTGACCTGACGGTGGACTTCGGCTGGCCGGTGGCACGCCTGCACGCCGCAGGTGTGCAGTTTGCCAACCCCGCCTGGACGCAGGAGAAACAAATGCTGGCCGCGCAAGGCGTGGAGGTGTCGGTGGACCTGTCGCAACTGCTGCTGCGCAAAGTCGCGTTTCCCGAAGTGCGGCTGGACCATGCGGCCGTGTTTCTGGAGCAGGCGGTGGACGGACGCAAGAGCTGGCTGCTGGACCTGAAACAGCAAGACGAAGACGCGCGCATTGCTATCGGGCGCATCGCGCTGGACCACGGCACACTGGGCTACGACGACGCGGCGCAGAAAACCCGCATCCGCAGCGAGCTGTCCACCTCCAATGCCGCCACCATCGGCGGCGCCACCGACCTGGCATTCACCGCCACTGGCACCTACAAGGGCCAACCACTCAAGGCCCAGGGCAACGGCGGCCCGGTGCTCGCGCTGCGCGACGCCACGCAGCCCTATCCACTCCGAGGTGAGGCCATGCTGGGCCGTACGCAGGTCAAACTCAACGGCACGGTCACCGGCCTTTTGGCGCTCACTGCGGTGGACATGCAGATGTCTTTGAAGGGCGACAGCCTGGAGCAGCTGTACCCTTTGCTGGGCATCGCCTTACCCGCGACACCCGCCTACAGCACGCAGGGCCGTTTGCTGCGCACCGGCACTACCTGGCGCTATGAGCAGTTCACCGGGCGCGTGGGGGGCAGCGATATCGCCGGTTTTGTGCAAGTGGTCACGGGCGGAAAACGCCCCATGCTCACGGGCGATCTGCGCTCGCAACTGCTGGCGCTCGAAGATCTGGGCCCGTTGATTGGCGCGCGCCCCGGCAGCGTGGCCCAAGCCGCCGCCCAGCCCGCTGCAACCGCAGCCAACCCCCAAACACCGCGCGAGGCCCGTGTCTTGCCCGACCTGCCTTTCCATGCCGAGCGCTGGGGTTCGGTCGACGCCGACGTGCAAATCCGCGCCAAGACCATCGCCCGGGCCAAGGCCTTGCCACTCGAAGACATGCAGGTCCACCTGAAGATGCAGGACGCGGTGCTCACACTGGAGCCACTGGAGTTCGGCTTTGCGGGCGGTCAACTGCGCGCCAACATCACGCTGGACGGGCGCAACAACCCCATCCAGGCGCGGGCACAGATACGCGCACGCAAGCTGCTGCTGTCGCAACTGTTCCCCACCGTGGCGCTGGCCCAAACCAGCCTGGGTGAACTCAATGGCGACTTCGATTTGGTGGGCAGCGGCAGCTCGGTGGGCAGCATGTTGGCCAGCTCCAACGGCAAGATGGGCCTGGTCGTGTCGGGCGGGCAGATCAGCCGCCTGATGATGGAAAAAGCCGGGCTGCATATCTGGGAAATCCTGACACTCAGTTTGACCGGCGACAAACAGGTGCAGCTGCGCTGTGTGGTGGCGGACTTTGATGTGAAGCAGGGCAACATGCAGGCCAACGCCCTGGTGTTTGATACCGAAGTCACCACCCTGTTTGGCAGCGGCAACATCAATCTGGCAGAGGAACAGCTCGACCTGACGCTGCAGCCACGCACCAAGACCACCAGCCCGGTGGCGTTGCGCAGCCCCATCTATGTCCGCGGCAGCTTTGCCAAGCCCACAGTCAGCGTGGACAAGGGACGGGTGGCGCTGCGTGCGGCCGGCGCGGTGGCGCTGGGGGCAATCAATCCGTTTCTGGCCCTGATCCCGCTGATCGACGCCGGCCCCGGCAAGGACAGCGATTGCGGGCAACTGGTGCGCGACGCCAAAGCCACGGCCCGTTAGTGCGGAGCTCGGCCCAAGCCGCGCGTACATTAGCGGCATGAAAGCTCCCCCCCGACTGCAAACCCTGGTTGAAGAAGGCCTGATCGACACCGTGGTGCGCCAGCTCATGAGCGGCAAGGAGGCCATGGTGTTTGTGGTGCGCTGTGGCGACGAGACCCGCTGCGCCAAGATCTACAAGGAAGCCAACAACCGCAGCTTCCGCCAGGCGGTGGACTACACCGAAAACCGCAAAGTCAAAAACTCCCGCTCGGCCCGCGCCATGGCCAAGGGCAGCCGCTTTGGCCGCCAGGAACAAGAGGCCGCCTGGCAAAGCGCCGAGGTCGACGCGCTGTACCGATTGGCCGCGGCCGGCGTGCGCGTGCCCCAGCCCTACAACTTCCACGACGGTGTGTTGCTCATGGAGCTGGTGACCGACGCGAATGGCGACGCCGCACCGCGCCTGAACGACGTGGCCTTCACAGAGGAGCAGGCGCTGCAACACCACGCCACGCTGATCGGCGAAGTGGTGCGCATGTTGTGCGCGGGTGTGGTGCACGGGGACTTGTCAGAGTTCAACATCCTGCTGGCGAACTCCGGCGGTGACGACGGCGTGGACGTGCCCGTGATCATCGACCTGCCGCAGGCGGTGGATGCTGCGGGCAACAACCACGCACAACGCATGTTGCTGCGCGACGTGGCCAACCTGCGCGACTTCTTTGGCCAGTTTGCACCCACACTGCTCAAGACCGACTTTGGCCCCGAGATCTGGAGCCTGTACCAGGGCGGCCTGCTCAGCAACGAGACCCCGCTCACCGGCCACTACGAGCGCGCCACCGCCGACGTGGACATGCAGGCCGTGCTGCGCGAGATTGACGACGCCCGCGCCGAAGACGCCGCGCGTCGGCTGCGCATGGCCACGGCTTAGTCGATTTGATTTAAGTCAATTTGCTAGCATATTCATAGCTGCTTGCGCAGCCCCTATGCGGGCTAGGGGCTAATTTTGCTTGAATATATCGGCGACAATGCCGGCCCATGCACCTCACCATTTTTGACACCCCGGTGGTCAACACCGTTCTGCGCGCGCTGTCCGTTACCTTTCTCAAACTCACCGGCTGGAAGGTTGAAGGCAGCCTGCCTGCCAACTGCACCAAAAGCGTTTTTATCGCCGCGCCGCACACCAGCAACTGGGACCTGCCCTACACGCTGATGGTGGCGTTTGCACTGCGGCTCAACATCTACTGGATGGGCAAGGAGTCTCTCTTCAAGCCGCCGTTTCGCGGCATCATGATGTGGCTGGGCGGCATACCCGTGCAGCGGGAGTCAGCCAACAACCTGGTGGCCGCATCGGTCGCCGCCATCCAGGCGGCCGACGGGCCGCTGCAGCTCATCGTGCCGCCCGAGGGCACGCGCGCCAAGGCGCGTTACTGGAAGACCGGCTTTTATTACATCGCCACCGGTGCGCAGGTGCCCATCATCATGGCCTACATGGACTACGAAAAGAAGGTCAGCGGCCTGGGCCCGGTGTTCATACCCACCGGCGACATTGACGCCGACATGGCCACCATCAAGGCCTTTTACGCGCCCTTCAAAGGCCGTAACGCCGACCAGTTCCACGCCAACTAATGCTCCTCGTCGGGTAGGCCCCTCAGAAGTAGCGCTGCATGTCCGCCGCGTTGTCGCGCACCGACATGCCCCAGGTCCAGTTGCGCGGCACGTAATAGCCCGCTTCGTTGAGCAACAGCGCGTAGGCGCGGAACTCGCCCATGGTGTCCAGCGTGGCGACATCGCGGTACTTGGCCGTGGGTGACTGGTAGCCCTGTAGCCGCGCGGGCTGGAAAACGGTCATGGGAAACCCATCGCCCTTCTTCATGTCCGCTTCCACCAGCGCACCAAAGATATGGTTGCGGTGGGACTCGGCGTTGTGGTGTACCCGGCGCCCGGCGGACTTGCCGCCCGTAGCACCCATGGCGGCGTTGAGCATGTTGATGCAGCGCAGGATGCGCGGCGTGATGTTGCCCATGTCGCCGTGCTCGGCCAGCTTGCCGCCATCGCGCTTGGTCATGCCCTGGAACGTGACCTTGGTATTGCCCAGCTTGGGCCGTGCACCGGTGTTGCTGCGCATGTCCAGCACCTTGTCCATGCGTGCACCCACGTCGAATTGCTGGCCCAGCTGCAAGCCCTTTTTGCCGCTGAAGCGGATGCCGGGTTTGGAGATGACGGCGTTGGAGGTGCCGCCGTAGCTGTCCCAGGTGGGGCACACCGACATCAGGTCGTAGTCACCCGTCATGGGTTTGTTGTCCGCGCCGACCTCGGAGGACGTCATGACCTCCAGCGGCGTGGGGCGCTCAAACATCAGGCGCGTGAGGTTGGTGCCCAGTTTTTCGGGGTACACCCAGATCGTGAAGGTGGTCGACCCCGCCACCACGGCGCGGAACACAAACTCCTTGTTGTCTCCGCTGCGCCGGCCCACCAGGAACAGGTCCTTGCTGTCGGGCACCTGCGCCATGCGCACCAGCGCATGGCGTGGTGGGTTTTCCTCCGGCTTGTTGAGCTGCAGGTTGATTTCTTCGCGCGACAGCATGAGTTGTACCTTGGCCGCGTAACCGTGGTCTATGCCGTCCTGGTTGGCGGTCTTGCCGTCGGCGGCCTTCTGGGGGTCGGCACCGACCTTGCTGTAAATGCCCTCGTAGGGCACAAAGCCGGCCTGCGGCCCCCAGTCAGAGCTTTTGCCCTTGACGTGAAAATTCTTGGTCGGGTAGCCGCGCTCAATCCAGCGTTGCGACCACGGGCCGGTAGAGCGGAAGATGATCACCTCGTCCAGATCGTTGGCCACACGCACCGTGGCGTGCATGTCGCTCAACGTCATGCCATTTTCTGCATGCCCGAACGATCCCATCAGTCCATACACAGCCATACGGTTTCCTAAAACTGGAAAACCGCGATCTTAAGCGCCGGATCTTGGGCTCAGTGCTGCTGTGCGTTGTGTGTGACGGTGAGCAGCTTGTCGGTGTAGGCGATGGCCAGCGCGCTGAGCAGGAACACCACGTGGATGATGGTCTGCCACATCAGCACTTTCACGTCGTAGTTGGCCGCGTTGATGAAGGTCTTGAGCAGGTGGATGGAGCTGATGCCGATGATGGCCATGGCCAGCTTCACCTTGAGCACCGAGGCGTTCACATGGCTCAGCCATTCGGGCTGGTCGGGGTGGCCTTCCAGGTCCATGCGGCTCACAAAGGTCTCATACCCGCCCACGATCACCATGATCAGCAGGTTGGAGATCATCACCACGTCAATCAGCGCCAGCACCACCAGCATGATGATGGTCTCGTTCAGCGCGGGCACCGTGATGTCGGACTTGTAGCCAATGCTGGTCACCAGCGCCTGCAGCGCGGTCTGGCTGCCAAACGCGGCCTCCAGCAAATGCACCAGCTCCACCCAGAAGTGGAAAACGTAAACGCCCTGCGCCGCAATCAGGCCCAGGTACAGCGGTAACTGCAGCCAGCGGCTGGCGAAGATGAAGTTTGGGATAGGGCGCAGCTTGGCGGATGGTGTGGGGGAAGGCTTGTTGGCGGCCATGGAGTGCTCGGTAGGGTTAGCGGTTCAAAAAGATTGGACGCGATTGTAGGAAATCACGGTGACTCCGGAGAGTCGTCCGGCCCGCCCGGCTCGGCAGGGGCCAGCACGGCCTGGTTGCGGCCTGCGGCCTTGGCCTGGTAGAGGGCTTCATCGGCGCTGCGCAGCAGGGCCTCGGGGGTGTGCTGCTGCTGCGGCACCACAGTCGCCACGCCGCAGCTCAGGGTCACCACGCCCATTTCGGCATAGGTATGCGGCAGGGCCAGCGCCTGCACCGCGTCGCAGGCGCGCTGTGCCATGCGCAGCGCATCGGCACGGTCGGTGGCGGGGGCAATCATCACAAACTCTTCGCCGCCATACCGCGCCACCAGATCACTGGCACGGCTGATGCCCAGAATGGCCTGCGCAATGGCGCGCAGGCACTCATCCCCGGCCTGGTGGCCGTACTGGTCGTTGTACTGCTTGAACCAGTCCACATCCACCATCACCAGCGCCAGCGGCTGGCCCAGACGCTGCATGCGCGTCCATTCCTTTTGCAGCACCTGGTCGAACTGGCGGCGATTGGCAATGCCGGTAAGCCCGTCCACCATGCTCAGAGCTTCCAGCTTGTCATTGAGGGCCTGCAGTTGCTGGGTGCGCTCTTCCACGCGCAGCGCCAGCGTGCGCTCCGAAGCCTGCACACTGTCCAGCAGCTGCTGTTGTGTTGTCATCAGCTCGCCCTGGGCCTTGAGCTTGTCGCGGCGCATCTGGTTAAAGCGGTCGGCCAGTGCAAACGCCAGCAGCAGCATTTCCAGCGACGAGCCGAGTTGCAGACCGTCCACCGTCAATGTGTTGCTGGGCAGCCAGCCCATGGTGCGCGCCACGGTGGTCACCCCACCCAACAGCAGCATGGCAAATGCACCCATGTAGAAATAGGCGCTGCGCATCTTCTTGTACACGCCCCAAAAGCCCACGCTCATCGACACCACGGCCGTCACCAGAAATAGCACCAGCGCATAACGCGACACCGTTTCTATCTTCACCCCGTAGCCCACCACGGCCACCAGATGCAGCAGCGCCAGCACCACCAGCACGCGGTCCACCCGCGGCAGCAGCGTGGCGGTGTAAAGCATGCGCCGGGTGAACATCAAAAACGCTATCAGCGCCAAAGACGCCCCGCCGTAATACGAGGTGTTGCTCCACACCAGCGTGTCGGGCCACAAAAATTCCCCTGCCAGCCCACCTTTGCGCGCCAGCACAAACGCCGAGCACAGCACAAAACTCACATACAGCAGGTAAATGCGGTCACGCAGCGCAATGAACAGCATCAGGTTAAACAGCACCATGGCCGCCGCCATGCCGAAGTACACCGCCTGCACCGCGTAATCGTCCCGCGTGTGCTCGACAAAGTCATTGCTGTTCCACAACTCCACCGGCACCAGCAGCCCGATGGTGGACTGCACCCGCAGGTACAGCACCTGCTCGCTCTGTGCGGGCACCTCCAGCGGAAACACCAGTTGCCGGTTCGGGTAAGGCCGGGTGGCAAACGGCAAGTCACCACCGGTGTAGGTGGCGTGGTACGCACCACGGGCGTCTGGCGCAAACAGCGCGACCTGCGAGATCAACGCGTTGGGCACTTCCAGCATCTGGGCGCTGGGCTCTGCGCCGGGGTTGTGCAACAACACGCGCAGCCAGATGGCTGAGCGGGTGAATCCAAACGACAGCGCGCCCTTGGCCGGTGGTGGTGACGCAAAACGCCCCGCGCGGTCGGCGGCTTGCACCTGCTCCAGCGTCAGGTTGGCACCGGTGTCGTCCAGGTAGGTGAGGTGGCCAATCAGGTCACGGCCACCCGCACCAGGCTGTTGAACCGGCACGGCCTGCGCCATGGCCAGCACGGGCAGCAGCCACAACAGCCCGCCGCACAACCAGCGCCGCATGCGCCCTGTGGTGTTTTTTCGTGCTGTGTGCCCCATACCGCCCTGTGCCCCTGTTTGCCTCTGTACCAGAGGCCCAATTATGCGGCATGGAGATGTCTGGCCTATGTCATTTCCACTATGCTTTTGATAGCTGGTTGCGCAGACCCCATGCGGGCTAGGGTCATATTTTGCTTGTAACTACGCGCTGGCGGATGCACTGGCCTTGGCGTCGGGCAGGCTGGCGGCCACGGTTTTCAGGATTTCGTCGGACAGGGCTGCGTCATCCACCGCGCGCGCCAGGATCAGCGCGCCCACCATGCTGGCGTAGGCCACCACGGCGCGTTCGCGTTTGCGCGCCTTGATGCGACCGGGCGCCAAGCCGGTGAACAAATCCAGCAGCTTGCGCGTGCCTTCGGTCACCGCGTGGCGCAGCGTGGGGCCCTGGCGTGCGGCGTCTGCACCCAGTGAGGCCAGTACACAGCCCTCACCCGGGTTGTCGCGGTGTTGTTTGCTCAGGTAACCCTTCATCACCGCGCCCAGCGGGTTGTCGGGGTAACGCTCGGCCACACCCGCCCAGAGGTCGGCCGCGTTGTTGAACGAGCGCTCGCAGGCCTCGGCCATCAGCTCTTCCTTGGAGGCGAACTGGCCGTAAAAGCCGCCGTGTGTCAGGCCCGCGCTCTTCATCAGGTCGGCCACGCCAATGCCGTCAAAGCCGCGTTCGCGGAACAGGCGCCCGGCTACGTCGAGCACGCGGTCGCGGTTCTGGCTGGCTTGTTCGCGGGTGACTTTCATGGCGGGTCCTTGTGGTGAATATCTCCGTTCGCCCTCCCGTTCGGGCTGAGCCTGTCGAAGCCTGCAGACCCTTCGACAAGCTCAGGGCGAACGGAGAAACGAACGGATGGGCGAACGGAAAGGTAAACAGAGGGAATTGTCTGGCGCTTGTATTTTAAATGATAGTCGTCATATAATTCAATCATGACGACCATCATTTAACAGGAGCCCTCCATGAAAGCAGTCATCTCAGGTTTCGCCCGTTCCCCGTTCCACTTTGCCAAAAAAGGCGCGCTGGCGAATGTGCGCCCGGACGACCTGGCCGCCCAGGTGGTCAAAGGCCTGCTGGAGCGCACGAAGCTCGACCCAGCGCTGATTGAAGACGTGATCTTGGGCACCGCCTACCCCGAGGCCGCGCAGGGTAATAACCTGGCGCGCATCGTCGGCCTGCTGGCCGGTTTGCCCGTGGAGGTGGGCGGCATGACGGTGAACCGCTTCTGCGGCTCGTCCATGCAAGCCATCCACATTGCCGCCGCGCAGATTGAGGCGGGCATGGGCGACGCCTTCCTGTGTGTGGGCGTAGAGAGCATGACCATGGTGCCGCAGGGCGGCTTCAACTTCTCGCCCAACCCGCACCTCTATGAAAACACCGACGCCTACATCAGCATGGGCGACACCGCCGAAAACGTGGCCCAGCGCTGGAACGTGAGCCGCACCGACCAGGAACAACTGGCCGTGGAGTCGCACCGCAAGGCCGCCGCCGCACGCGAACAGGGCCACCTGACCGCCGAGATCGTGCGCATCAGCACCGCGCCCAACGAATGGGTTACGCAAGACGGCTGCATCCGGCCCGCCACCAATGCCGAAGCACTGGCCGCGCTGCGCCCCGTGTTCAAGGCCGACGGTGTGGTCACCGCGGGCACCTCGTCCCCATTGACCGATGGCGCCGTGGCCGTGCTGGTGACCAGCGAAGCCTTTGCCAAGAAACACCGCCTGCAAGCCACCGCACGCATCGTGTCGTTTGCCAGCGTGGGGGTGGACCCGGCCATCATGGGCATTGGCCCCATCCCCGCCACCCGCAAGGCGCTGGCCCGCGCGGGCCTGACCGTGGGCGACCTGGATGTGGTGGAAATCAACGAAGCGTTTTCCTCCCAAGCCCTGGCCTGCATCCGCGACCTGGGCTTGAACCCCGCCACCGTGAACATCGACGGCGGCGGCCTGGCCATCGGCCACCCACTGGGCGCCACCGGCGCACGCATTACCGGCAAGGCTGCCGCCCTTCTCGTGCGCGAAAAGGGCCGCTATGCGCTGGCTACGCAATGCATTGGCGGCGGGCAAGGCATTGCCACCATCCTCGAACGCATCTAGTAGTACCAACAACCTCCGTTCGGGCTGAATTCATTCCGTTCACCCTGAGCTTGTCGAAGGGCCTGCAGGCTTCGACAGGCTCAGCCCGAACGGAGGGGGCTTAGCCCAAACGGAATGGGCCGCGAACGGAGTAACGGCTCAAACGGAATATCAAAAGTTCATCAACCCCAACCAACCACCCCAAGGAAACCACCATGCAAATCAAAAACTCCGTCGTCCTCGTCACCGGTGCCAACCGCGGCCTGGGCCAGGCCTTTGTCAACGCGCTGCTCGAAGCGGGCGCCGCCAAGATCTACGCCGCTGCGCGTGACCCCGGCAGCATCACGCTCAAAGGCGTGACGCCCATCAAGCTGGATGTGACCAACGCCGCCGACATCGCCGCCGCTGCAAAACAGTGCACCGACCTGACGCTGCTGATCAACAACGCGGGCATTAGCCGCGGCTCTTCCTTTTTGGCCGCAGGCAGCGCAGACGCCGCACGCGCCGAGCTGGAAACCCACTTCTTCGCCCCGCTGGCGCTCAGCCAGGCGTTTGCGCCCATCCTCAAAGCGAATGGCGGCGGCGCCATCGTCAACGTGTTGTCAGTGCTGAGCTGGCTCAACATCGCCCCCGTGGCGACCTACAGCGCATCCAAGGCTGCAGCATGGTCACTGACCAACGGCCTGCGCGGCGAGCTGCGCGCGCAGGGCACCCAGGTGGTGGGCGTGCATGTGGGCTATATGGACACCGACATGGCACGCGACGTGCCCGGCCCCAAAACCAGCCCGCTGGACGTGGCGCGCCAGACACTGGCCGCACTGGAAGCAGGCAAAGACGAAGTGCTGGCCGACGAGCTGTCCCGCAATGTGAAGCAGGGCCTGTCCGCCGAGAAGGCTGTGTACTTGGGTGCGGCCACGGAATAACGGCTTAGGCACATGCGCTGGCTGCTGGTAACGCGCCTGCAGTCAGCGCGTCGCTATTGTTTTGATAGCTGGCCGCGCAATATGTGTGCGGGTTACAGGCACTTTTTACTGAAACCATCCCCGTTCGGGCTGAGCCGCCTGTCCTGCGCTTGTCGAAGGGGGCGAAGCCCTTAGAGATCAAAGACCTGCAGAAGACTTCGACAGGCTCAGTCCGAACGGAGGCCCTTGTTCAGCGTTGCCCTAGACCGCCGCGCCTTCTTCCGCGTGGAAGATAACGCGGTTGCGGCCGCCTTCCTTGGCTTTGTACATGGCGGCGTCTGCGCGTTGCAGCAGGGTGCCCAGGTGGCCGCTGTGGGTGGCTACGCCGATGCTTACCGTCACCTGCAGGGTCTGCGACTGCCACGCCATGGATGCGCTGGCCACGGCGCGGCGCAGCTTTTCTGCAAGGGCGGTGGCCGTGTCGGGGTCTGTATCGGCCAGCAGCACGGCGAACTCTTCGCCGCCAATGCGCCCACACACATCGGCCGCACGGAACTGCTGCGCCAGCAAAGCGCCCACCTGTTGCAGCACCAGATCCCCCGCGCTGTGGCCGTGGGTGTCGTTGATGTTCTTGAAGTGGTCCACGTCAATCAGCAGCGCACTGAGCGGCTTGGCCTGGCGCTGGCATAGCCGGGTGGTCTGCTCACCCAGCTCCATGAAAGAGCGCCGGTTGTTGATGGCGGTGAGCTCGTCGGTGCGGGCCATGTGGTCGGCCACCAGGTTGGCCTGCTTGAGCTCGTAACCCAGCAGCAGGCTGTGCTGCATGGCGTTGGACAGCACCCAGGTGCCCCGTAGCGCGCCCACCATAAACGTGCTGGCAGCCACGCCCAAACCGAACGTGATGTGGCCCGGCTGCAAAAAGAGCCAGACCGTGCTGGGCACCAACACGGCCAACATGGCGCAGATGGTCATGGCCCGGTGCGCGGTATAGGTAAATATGCTGCCGCCCACCAGGCCCGCCACAAAGAACAAGATGACAAATTGCTCCACGCTCTCTTGCTGCGGCATGAGCCACACCGCCCCCACACCCCAGATCAGCGCTGACAGCAACAACGTGACCGCGTAGGGCCGCTCCCAGGCCAGCACAGCGCGGCCCACCGGCTTGGCGCGGAAGTACGTCAGGTACACGGCCAGCCGGATCAGCGTGCTGACGCCCAGCAGGCCCAGCCAGGTGAGCAGCTTGACCGAATCCACCCGCCCCCACAGCGCCCAGCACAGGATGCCGGCGACAAGAAAGCTATGAAACAGCGCCGGAAACGCCTGCTCAAACAACAGGACCAGCGTGTCGGCGTGCACCAGTTCGTCACTGGCGGCGGGGGTTGCAGCGTTGTCGGAAGCCGTGGTTTCGCGCATGGTTGGGGTTCTCTCCGTCTTGCGAGTCGAGGCGGTTTTGCTGCAAGAGCTACCTGAATACTATGGTTTTGATAGCTGCTTGCGCAAGCTACATGCGGGCTAGAGGCCAGTTTTGTTTGTAAAAACCCCACAGCCCGTGAAACTCCGCTAGCCAGCCTTTGGCTTTGCCCGCATGATGTGTTACATAAAAACACATATCGCTCAGGGGGTGATCCAGGATGAATACACTCATTCCTTCATTGGGTTCGTGCGTTTCACGCATGACCAGCAGCGAGCGCAGGCTGGCCGAGCGGCTGGAACGCAAGCCCGATGACGACAGGCTTTGGTACGACGTACCTAGGATGGGGCGCAACACCCACCCAGACTTCTGCGTCATGCACCCGCGCCGCGGTATTCTGGTGCTGGAGGTGGAGGACTGGAAAACCACCACCATCCTGCGAACCGATCAAAAAAAATGGGAAACCATCCCGAACATCTTTCGCCAAGACGCTAGCGAGCGCCTTACGGAATACTCCATCTTTGATGAACGACACTTTTCAGACGAGGTCACATATGCCTGATACACCAGACAAGCTAGACATCGACGCAGAACCCACGAAAGGATTTTTCGTTGAGATGCTTACGCGAGATATTGCGTTGGAACAGGCGGTTCTCGATCTTGTCGACAATTCAATTGACGGTGCCAAAGGCCTCAAAGGCGACGGGGATAAGCCGTTCGAGGGAATGAAGATTGCGCTGGAGTTCTCGAAAGAGAAATTTCGGATAGTTGATAACTGCGGTGGCTTCAGCAGTGAGGTTGCTCGGAAGTACGCGTTCAAATTTGGAAAGCCTCCTGGTAGCCCACGCACTCCGCACTCCATTGGACAATTCGGAGTCGGCATGAAGAGAGCGTTGTTCAAATTCGGACATCAGTTCTCCGTAAGGTCTGCGACTAAAGACGATGCTTGGGCCGTGAGCGTGCAAGTACCAGCTTGGGAAAATCAGCCCGGCTGGAGCTTCCCTTGGGCAACCTTTACAGCGGATGAGGAAATTTCACAGGCCTCTCCAGGAACCGAGATCATTGTTAGTGATTTGCGCACTGAGGTTTCTGCAAAATTTTCGACCCAGCATTTTAAAAATGCAATTCATGGATTGATCAAATCAAAGCATCGTCAATTTATTGCGGGTGGTCTAGAGATAACTGTTAACGGTCAACATATCGACGCTACCAGTCTTTATCTCTTGGTCGCCACCGACACGAAGTTCCGCCCAGGTATTGACGAATACGTCATTGAGGACGACAGCGGGCAGGAAATCAAAGTTCGGATTGTTGTCGGCGTGGGCCCTAGCTCTCCGCGAGAAGCGGGCTGGTATGTCGTTTGCAATGGTCGTGTAGTTTTGGAAGCTGACCGACGGCCCACCACCGGCTGGGGAGTGGTTGAGGAGCAATCAAATACCGTAGCAATTCCGAATTATCACAACCAGTTCTCACGTTTTCGCGGAATAGTGACTTTCGACTCCAACGACTCCGTGCGAGTCCCATGGAATACCACGAAGACTGACGTTGATCAGGACAACCCAATATGGCAGAAGGCGTTCGGCCGGATGACAGAGATGATGCGGCCAGTAATCACTTTTCTGAATGAACTCGATGCGGACATTGACGAGCATACGCGTGAGCATAGCCCTCTCTTGGCGTATGTCATCAAAGCTGCCGCCGTGAAGTCAGAGGAGCTCACTGTTCGCTCTGCCTTTACTGCACCCGCGCGGGGGTCGCTCTCAAAAGAGCTAAGAACCGTAAAACTCCAGTATGCCAAGCCTGTCGATCAGGTCGAGTTCTTAATGAATGAGTTGGCCGTTAACACCGCGAAAGCTGTCGGCGAAAAAACATTCGAATTGATTTATCAGCGCATGGGGGGCAAATGACTGCCAGCTTCAAGAAAATTGACTACTCACTGAGACCCGCTAAGCATGCAGAGCGCCGAATGCTTTGCGACGTTTTTCGCAGACTCAGGCCTTTTGGTCGCGTAGAAGAATATGTCTATGTAGGTTTTGGCTCAGTCTGGTTTTCGGATTTCACTTTGGTTCATCGATCCCTTGGAATAAAGGACATGATTTCAATTGAGCAGGTAGAAACTGCCCAAGCTCGGATCGAAGATAACAAGCCCTTCCGGATTCCTGTGGACTACAGAAAGTCAAAGGAGGCGTTGCCCGATTTAGATTGGTCTAGAAAGCAGTTTCTTTGGCTGGATTATGACGATCAGCTTTCCACCGATATGTTGCAAGATTTACGTACCGTCGTGCGTCGGGCATCCTCCGGCACTGTCCTGTCAGTCTCTGTTCAATGCGCAAAGGCGTCTCAGACTACGGAAGCAGAAGAGGACAAAACCCCAGAGGCGCCAACTGCGCTAGAGCGCTTTGTCGCTGCATTTGGGCGCGCCCGTGTGCCTCCTGCTACCAAGCCAGATCAACTATTTGGTTGGCCATTCGGCGCGCTGTGTCGAGAAATGCTGCTGCAAGAAATAGACGCTGAAATAGCGATTCGGAATTCCGGCCACGCCTTGGCTGAAATGCGTTCTAAGCTCATATGCGAGTTCGAATATGAAGACGGAGCAAAGATGACAACAATAACCGTCATTTTTTATTCGCCTGAAGAAAAGAATCTTTTAGAACAGTGCCATTTCGAAGGACTCGACTTCCTCCCAGAGCCCATATCCGCAGTACGAATAAACGTGCCGAAGCTTACTGCCCGCGAATTTAAAAAACTCGAAAGCCAGCTACCGCTAGCGCAGGGAAGCGAACTTGTCCTCGGAACCATTCCAGTGAGCGAGGCTCGCCAATTCGCAAAAATGTATCGTTACCTCCCTAATTTCGCAGTGCTCGAAGGTTGATTTTTCGCAAAACATGCGCTTACCGATCGACAGGACGTTCAAAAGTAGATACGCTCTGATGTTCTCACCTCATTACGTGTTAGATGAAAAAGAAGCTAAAAATTGTCGACTTGTTTGCCGGTGCCGGCGGCTTCTCATTAGGCGCTGCACGCGCAGGAATGGAAGTTGTCAGCTCAGTGGAGATAGATCCATACGCGAATGAAACACATGGCCGGAATTTCCCTAATACGCGCCATCTGGGTATCGATATATCAACACTTAAAGGTAGCGACTTACTTGCGCAGAGTGGCCTAAACTCCGGAGAGTTAGATGGCCTCATTGGTGGACCGCCCTGTCAAGGATTTAGTGACATGGGTAGACGTGATCCCAAAGACCGGCGTAACTCGCTATTTGGGCACTACATTCGTCTAGTTGCCGAGACCCGTCCACGCTTCTTTGTTGCCGAAAATGTGCCTGGTATTCTGCAAGAGCGAAACGGCGATATTTTGAAGAGCGCGCTCAATCTGCTGCCCAAACACTACGTACTATTACCTGCAACAAAAGTCTGCGCAACAGATTTCGGCGCAGCAACCACGCGAACGCGCGTTTTCTTCGTAGGCTTTGACCCAAGGCGTTGTGGTGAATTAAATTTGGACATATTTAATAGTCTGCCTAATTTGCAAAAGACCACTGTTAAAGATGCTTTAGTGGGCCTACCAGAGGAGATTGACCAGTCGTGGCAATCAGAGTTCAGTAGTTGGCAACCAGTGGGGCAGCTCTCTGATTCGTATTTCAACAAAAGAGCTCAGTCGAACATCCCCAAAGGGGTTGGCGATCAATTTGCACTTGACGCATTTTTCCAATCTGGGCATACATCTGGCTGCTTTGGAACGGTTCATACCGCGGAAGTGGCAGCACGATACAAAAACCTCAAGCCACGGCAGCAAGATCCCATATCAAAGGCCACGCGACTAGACTTCTCATGGTTCTGTCCAACATTGAGAGCAGGAACTGGGAGTGACAAAGGTAGCTATCAAGCTGTTAGACCTATCCATCCGACAAAGGCACGCGTGATTACTCCACGCGAGGCCGCAAGACTTCAAGGTTTTCCAGATTGGTTCTTGTTGCAT
The DNA here is from genome assembly GCF_001955715.1 of Rhodoferax saidenbachensis. Taxonomy (NCBI): domain Bacteria; kingdom Pseudomonadati; phylum Pseudomonadota; class Betaproteobacteria; order Burkholderiales; family Comamonadaceae; genus Rhodoferax; species Rhodoferax saidenbachensis. The sequence goes on from NZ_CP019239.1 coordinate 4,163,533, forward strand.
CCTACGAAATGGCATAGTTTTCGCCAGTTGGGGAACAGCGTATCTCCAATTGTTGCTGAGAAGATCTTGTCCTCAATTTCTGCGCGACTCGTTTAACTATTTACTGACGGCCCGGTAAAAATTTCTGACCGCGTTGCTGTGTAAGTTACCGTCATCGCCGCACCATATTTGGTACTTAAATCTCAGGCGCACAATCTATCGTTCAAAGGACCATGGATGCGCCGTCGCCACTTCCGAAACTGAGGACGCAGCCGCACCACAAGGTGTCTACCGCGCAGCTACGGGCTGCGATGGCGGGGCTGATGATGAGTTTTGAGGCCAAGCCGATCTGGAGTTGGCAGTGGCGGCAAACCAAATTGCTACTAAATTAGTAGCTGCTTGCGTATATTTCACCAGGGCTACGGGCCAATTTGACTCATAAAACTGGCGTTTGCATACCCCTCACGCTGGCGGCAAATTTCAAGGACTTTCGCCCCGCCCCAACTTCGCCAACATCTCCGCCATCCGCTTCTCCCGGGTTTCCGGCCGCTTGGCGCTGTGCAGCCGGTGGTAGATGGTGAACAGGCTCTGGCGTTTGAGCGTGGCGTAGAAAGCGTGGGCAGCGGGGTCTTGTTGCAGCGCTGCCAAGAAGTCTTCAGGTATCACCATGGTGGCGCTACCGGCGTAGGCGGTGGCCCAGCGCCCGTCGCTGCGCGCGGCCTCTACCTGCGCCAGGCCGGCGGCTTGCATGTGCCCTTGCGCTATCAGCCGCTCGGCATGCTGCACGTTTTTCTGCGACCAGTTGGAGCGCGCGCGGCGTGGCGTCAGGCGCTGCAAAAACGAGGTGTCGTCCAAGGCGTTGCGCACGCCGTCGATCCAGCCCCAGCAAATAGCAGCCACCACGCAGTCGTCCCACGTCACGCTGGGCTGGCCGGTGGCCTTTTTGTAGATGCGCACCCACAGCTCGGTCTCACTGGCGTGGTGCACCCGCAGCCACGCGTGGAGCTGCTCGGGTGTTTCAAACGTATGGCGCGCCTTATCGCTCATGTATTGATAGCCGCTTGCGCATATTCGACGCGGGCTACAGCCCGATTTCTCTTATAAAACTTACTTCACCGGAATCGGCAGCTCCGCGGGCACGGGCACCGCCGTCACGCTGTTTTTGGGGCTGCCGTCGATGATCTTGTCGGAGTACGACAGATAGACCAGGGTGTTGCGTTTCACGTCCACCATGCGCACCACGCGGACGTGTTTGAAGAGGAAGGAGGCGCTGGCCTTGAACACCTCGTCTTGCTTGTCGATCTTCTCTTTGAAGCGGATGGGGCCGACCTGGCGGCAGGCCACGGCGGCGTCTGAGGTGTCTTCTGCCAAGCCCAGCGCACCGGAGTAGCCGCCGGTTTTGGCGTGTGACAGATAACAGGCCACGCCGTCCACCGCCGGGTCGTCAAACACATCGACCACCACCTTGTCGTTGGGGCTGAGCAGTTTGAAGGTGGTGCTGACGCTGCCAACGGTCTCGGCGCTGGCGGCCAGCGCAAGGCTGCTGAGCAGCAGCAAGGCAAATCGTTTTTTCATGGCGAACTCTCTTGGTAAAAATAGGGCGGGTGCTTCATTGTGTGCCATGCACACCACCCCCGAGCCTGAAGACGCGGCGCAACGCTGAACGCCCCGCGCACTACTGCGTCAGCGGTGCGTATTTGCGCAGCAGCTCCGGCGCCTTGTCCTGGCGCAGCTTGCCCAGTTTGGCCCACAGGCGTTCGGCGCGCTCGGGGTCTTGCGCCACAAACTGGTGGCTCAGCATCAGGTAATAGGCCTTGGTCTCCAGCGGGATGGCGATCTTCTCCACCTCTGGCATGGGGTGCGTGCTCAGGTAGTTGTCGCCCACCAGCTCTTGCATGGCATAGCCCTGGATGCGGCCCTTGGATAACTTCTGGAAGTTCTGCTCGGTGGTCTTGGCGTCTTCGGCTTTCAGGCCTTTGCGGTTGAGTTCGGCGCCAATGGAAAAAGTGGAGTTGAAGCCAATGGCGCCATCGCCCAGGCCGGAGACTGCGCGCCCGTCCCAGTTGAAGGGCGAGCCCTTGAGCCGGTACAACACATACGACTGGCTGAACACGCGCGCGGACTCGTCTGGCTTGCCGTCTTTCAGGGGGTAACGGCCGTAGTGCAAGCGCTCGGGCGCGTAGGAGTAGGCAAAAGTGGCATCAATATCGCCGCTCTGCAGACGCCGAAAGCTGCGCAGCTGGGGCGCACGTTCAAACACCACGGTGAGCCCCATTTCCTGGGCCACCATTTGCACCAGCTCCACGACAAGGCCGGGCGCGTAGGGCATGTCGGTGCCGCTGCCCATTTGGTAGGGCGCCACTTCGATGTCTGAGTACGCCACGCGCAGTTTTTGTGCCCACACCGGGCTGGCAGGCAACAGAGCCAGCGCAGCGGTAACCAGCAGCGTCCAGCGTGTCATGTTTTGTCTCCGCTTGTTTTGACCCAGTATTACCTGTGGGCGCGGGCTGTCAAGCGCAACCGCTAACGCAGCAGCACCAGGATGACGTGGATGGCGATGCTGGACAGGAGGAAGTAAGGCACATTCACCAGCGCATAGAGCAGCGGGCGCGGGATGTTGGGGTTGATGGCGACATTCAACGCCGTGGAGCCCAGATAGCCCAGCCCCACGAGCGCGCCCAGGGCTGCGGCGCCCACTGCAGAGTCGATGTGCAGCAGCGGCAGCAAGATGGCGCCGGTGATGGCAACGACGAGGCTGCAGACAAAGGGCCCGATCAGGAAGATGGGGGCCAGTTTTCCCGGGGGGCTGTTTTCTCGGCCCAAGGCCCGCGCATACGGTTTGGCAAACAGCACCGCAAACCACACGCCGCCCATGGCGAACGACGCCACGCATGTGGCCACCAACACACCAAGCCAGGGGATGGCGCCAAACTCATGCAGCATGGGGCACCTCCTGCAGCTTGGCCATGGGGCGGGAAAACACGTTCACCACATTGCCGTCCGGGTCGCGCAGCAGCATGGAGCGGTTGCCCCAGGGCATGGTGGTCGGTGGCATGGCGGTGTCCAGGGTCGCTTCGCCCAATTGCTGGTGCAGGGCGTCCACATCGTCCACCTCAAATTCGAGGATGGCGGACCGGTTGGCCGCAGCGCGGGCTGCCCCCGCGTTGAACTGTTGGACCATGCGCTCGGTGGAAATGGCGAGCACCAGGCCTGCGATGCGCAGCTCCGCAAAGTCTGGCACCGGCCGGGTGGCGGCTACGCCGGTCAGGCGCGTATAGAAGTACACCAGCTTGTCGACGCTGGCAGGGTCGCCGGTCACAAGGCGAACAGAGGCAAATTTCATCAAGGGCTCCTGGGTAGTAACAAGGAGCCAAGACTAGGCTTAGAGGCTGTCAGTTTCTGGCAGTACGGTGAATCGCTTGTCGGGTGTGAGGGTTAGCCGCCAGGCCTTGAGCAGCGCCTGTTTGCGCTGGGGGGTGCGGGTGTCCAGCAGCTCGGCGCTGGCGATGCGGTCGGTGCGGAAGTAGCGAAAATCTTGCCGCAGTTCGCACCAGCACATGAGCACGCGCGCGTGCTCGAAGTAGGCCAGGGCAAACGGCCAGACGGTGCGCTGGGACTGGGCGCCCTGGGCATCCTGGTAGGTGATGTGCAGCTTGTGCTCCGTGCGCACTGCCTTGCGCAGGAGTTCGGGGGCCACGGTCACGGCCAGCGGTTCGTGGTCTGCGCTCTGGCCACTCGGGTTTCTCTGCCGGGTGGCCACCAACAAGGCCGATGCCTCCAGGTCATGGCGCTGCTCCGGGGGCAGCACCGCCGCAATGCGTGCCAATGCGCTGCGCGCCGCAGCGGCCAAACCCGCATCGGTCTGCTGCGCCACCCAGCGCGCACCCAACACCAAAGACTCGACTTCTTCGGGCGTGAACATCAGCGGCGGCAGCACGAACCCGGGTTTGAGCATGTAGCCCACGCCTGGCTCCCCGTCGATCTTTGCGCCCTGTGCCTGCAGGCTGGCAATGTCACGGTAGAGCGTGCGAATGCTGATGCCCAACTGCTGCGCCAGTGCCTGGCCACTCACCGCGCGGCGGTGGCTGCGCAGGATGTGGAGCAGATCAAAAAGGCGGGCCAAACGGGACATGCGGCGGATGATACGGTGGCAGTGGCATACCATCCCCAAGTACCGACAACCCAACCGCTGGACCCCTGAAGTGCACCGCCGCTTTTTTCTCCCCATGCTTCTGTGCTTGCCACTGCCCGGCTTGGTGTGGGCAGCGCCTGAGCGAGAGACAGAGGCAGATGCAGAGGACCAGCCCCCCAAGCAGCCCAGCTACAAAGTGTCTGCAGCGCAACTGCAGGCGGGCGTGGCGCAACGCTTCCCGTTGCGTTACCCGGTGGCGGGGCTGATGAATCTGGATGTGCAGGTGCCCACGCTGCGCCTGCTGCCCGCGCTGAACCGGCTGAATGCAACCATGGTGGTGGAGGCCGCAGGCCCGGCGCTCAACCGCAGCCACCAGGGCACGCTGGATGTGGAGTTTGCGTTGCGTTACGAGGCCACAGACCGCACGGTGCGCGCGCACCAGTTGCGCCTGGCGCGGTTGCAGTTCCCCAGCCTGCAGCCCAGTGTGGTGGCGCTGCTCAACACGTATGGCCCCGCGCTGGCCGAGCGCACGCTGCTGGAAGTGGTGGTGCACACGCTGCGACCGCAAGACCTGGCGCTGCCCGACACGCTGGGCATGCAGCCGGGCAGCATCACGGTGACGAACGAGGGGCTGACGATAGGTTTTGTGCCAAAGTCGCTGTCGTAGCGCCTGCGGATTGCTGCGATTTCAGTAGCTTCTTACGCAAATTCCATGAGGGCTGCAGCCTACTATGTTTGCAAAAACCAACATTAAGAAATGAATTCTGGTTACCGCATCTGATCAACGGCATGATTCCCATACTGCAGCATGAGGCATATCCTGAAATTGCGCCCATAGCGGCGGCTGTATTAAAAAAGCAATTTCATAACAGATTCAGGGAGTGTATTGATATGGACATTCGGAAGATTTTCTTGGCTGCTATGACTCTAAGTGCCATCTCTGTCTCGGCACAGTCTCCAACGGATTTACCACCCAAGCCAAACAACCCCCAACTTGCCGCTGCTTTTGAGCAGGCCCAAGCTTTGCTGGTGAAGGCGAGAGATCCCGCTTTCATGAGCATGTCAGTAACGAACGGTAGTTGGCCGTGCAATGTGCCCAATCTAGAGCTCCGAAAACTCGCAGGCGCCCTCAGCGACAACGAAGATGATGCCGGGATGAAACGCCTCAAGCGTTTGAGTTCGGTCAATTTGAATATGCGTCAAAGGGTCCAGGTCAAGGATGTTCAGATTGTTCCGATCAAGGCAACCTGCAAAAACGGCAAGCTGGATGGCCCCCTTGAATTCATGATGGAGCTGACACGTGTCTTGGATACGGCTGCAGGGATGGACGTATCGGAAATGCGCACGAGGTCACGCCACTCAATGACTCTGAGTGCTGGCCAATACTTGCCGGGAGCGCCACTGACTGTCGTCAGCAGTCAAGTGTCAATGAAAAGAACATCCAAAAATCCAGCGGTTCAGGCCCAGATGAATGCTCAGCCAACTGCAGACGTCAAGCCCCCGCTAACAGCGTTCGTCCAATATCAGTCAGAAGAAAAATTTGCAGCAACCACGGTTTCCATCAGCGAGGTCATGATGGCAGGAGCAAAGTCCTCATATTTCACGTCAATGCATGAAATGACGGATGGGCGCAATGGCGAGTCCAGGTCTTACATGGGTGGCACCCTGACTACTATTACCCCCACCAAAAATGGTCTGATGCACGGTGAATCACGTGGTCTTCCTTACAAGATGGGGAGTTTTGACGTACCACCTAGCCCACCCGTTTGTTATGAAGAGGGCGAAGTTATTCTGGCAAGCAAGTGCGAAGCGAATTGATCGATACGCATGTCACGTTGCACAACAGGTATCGCAGCATTCATCCTGTGCATTTCCTGGTTTCCGGCATGGGGCTTTGGGCCATCAGAGAGTTGCATGACGGGTGATTGCACCAACGGAGCGGGAACGCTTCGCACCGCAGACGGCACGGAATACACGGGAACTTGGAAGGGAGGGCGCTACCGCAAGGGCGTACCGTACCAAGCGCGCTACCGGCTGGACCCATCCAGAACCTTCGAACTGATTTTCGATGACGAGGGTTTTTTGCTGGAAGGGACCGTCCTGCGAGGCGACTATGACGATCTGCTCGGCGAATACTCGGGCACCTTTCAAAAGGTGGTGCACGACTCCACGGGCGACAAGTTACTGGTATACAAGAACGGGCGTTACATCAATCACGCCACAGGGCATGTTTACATCGGTGAGTTCAGCTACATCTCCGCTGTACGCGGTGGACACTATGTATTCCAGGGTGTACGAATCGATGAGGAGAGCAATGAGGCCATACAGGGATTGTTTGTCAGTGATGCCACGACACGAAATTCCAACTTGGCTTTTCGGCGGGCGAGGCCGGACTATCTATTGAAGTTGCAGCAGGACATCGCGGCGGAGAAATCCCAGATGGCGGCCAACGAGTCACAGAACGCAAAGAACAACATGGCGTTTGTGCTCAACATCATGGGAGGGTTATGGAACGTTGGCGGTTCGGCCAGTACGATCCGTTCTCTGCAAAGAGAGTCGCTGGAAACCCTGACGCAGGGGGTCCTGGGAAACACCAACAGCACAAATATCAAGGATCTTTTGATATCGCAGGTGGTGAAGCACGCCGGATTGGATCCTGCTCTGGCAAAGGTGATCGGGGATGTATCCGACGCGGGCAATGTGTTGGCCAAACTCACCTCAGCCAATGCAAAGAATCAACCTCAGGAAATTATTGAATATGCAATGAAGGCTTCAGGCTTGAATGCCATGGTGATCGAAAAAGTGGGGGTTAAGTTTCCCACCACCAAGAACGAGATCATTGACGCCATCACTGGTGCGGCCTTCAACCAAGTGAAGAATTCAGTCAACACTGCAGAAGCCTCTGGAGGGAAAAATCCGGTAATTGGAAAAGTGGTGAAGAATGTGATCAATCTGTCTGGACAGATTCAGTTCGCAGTGCCGCCTGACAAGCAAGAGACGCGTAGTAAGAGTCCCAGCAACGCACTGCCGCAACCCAAAGGTGGATCTGGCTGCGAACTTGGAAGCCCAACAGCAGGGAGTGGCTGGTCGATATCCTCGGTGCCAGGGTCCTCGGTGCCACTTGCTTGTTACAAAGATCGTTTGGCCACTTTCGGGGATGCCAACTCTTCACGGGATGATGCGTGCCGGGGTGCCCGCAGAGACGACGACATCAGAATGTTCAAGGGCAAAAATCTATCGTCGTGCTACTGCACGAGCCCAGCCAAGCTCAACGGATTAGCTGTCAATCATTTGTGCTATATCTTTTTCGACGGCGGTTGAATCGCGCATTGCGTCTCCTTGGACTCACTATTCGCTTGCATCTTTACCCTCCTTGGCCGAGCGCACGCTCTTGGAGGTTGTGGTGCACACGCTGCGCCCGCAAGACCTGGCGCTGCCCGACACGCTGGGCATGCAGCCGGGCAGCATCACGGTAACGAATGAAGGCCTGACGATAGGCTTTGTGCCCAAGCCGCGCTAGCGGCTGGCGCACCACCCCACGGGTTCAACACAGAGACAAGCATGCAGCAAATTACCTTGCACCGACTTTGCGCCGTAGCGGCCTTGGCGCTCGCTGCCGTAGCCGGCAATACCGCCCATGGCATGGAGCTGGCTACGCACGGCAACACGATTGTCTTGTCGGGGCCGGTCACCGGCACAGAGCTGGTGATGGTGAAAGACGCCTTTGCGGCCAACCCCAAGATTGACCTGGTGGTGCTGCGCAACTCGCACGGCGGCGATGCGTGGACGGGCTACCGCGTGGGCGAGCTGCTGCGCGATGCGGGGGTGACCACCGCCGTGTCTGGCTACTGCATTTCGTCATGCTCACGCATGTTTCTGGGTGGCAAAAACCGGCTGTTCACCGACGACTATCCGGCAGACCGCACCTATGTGGGCTTCCACGGGCACTATGACGCGAGCGGCAATCTGGACCGCAAGTCGGTGGGCAAGGGTGGTCTTTACACCTGGATCCTCAAATACTCGGACGGCAAAGCCGACCCGGATTTGGTGATGCGGTGGATTGCCATTGAGAAAAACAAAGGCGCGGCCAACTTCTTCCATCCGGACGTGGGCGCCACGTTAGGTAACAGCGTTTTTTTCTGCGACGGGCTGACAGCACAAAAGGTGACCAGCTGCGAGCCCATCGCCACCAATGCGCTGGACCGCGGCGTGGTGACGGACCTGCGCCGCATTGCCAGCCCCGACCAAAACACCTTGCCCGAGCGGCAGCGTGCCCAGCAGTTTGCGCCCAGTGGTTATGCCGCGTTGGACGACCTGGGCAAACTGCCGCTGGCTGCACCCGCTGGGTCCGAGCAATACCAGCGCTATTTGCAAGCGAATTTGCCCCGGGCCTTCGCCGTGGCGCCCACGCGGCAACATTGGGCCTGGGTGTCGGGTGGCGCAGAGGACGTCAACGCTGCGGCGCTGAAGCGCTGTGAAGAACGCGCCAAACAGGCCTGCGTTTTGTACAGCGTGGACAACAACGTCGTCTACCGCTAGGTCGGCCGGCCTTGAAATAACCGATAGGCGTTGCACAGTCGCAGTAAATGTCGGAAACTGGATGCGGGCCTTGCCCGTGCTTCACCGCTCGGGCATTTCTCACCAAGGGCTCGCAGTCCAAACTGCGGCACGACTAACCGTGACAGTCAACTTGCAAAGTTGGAAGACATTAGCAACATGAAAAATTTCAAAATCGGCGCCCGCCTGGGCCTATGTTTCGGCGTCGTACTGCTGCTACTGGCCAGCGTCGCCGGGTTGGGACTGAGCCGTATGGCACAGATCAACGATGCCACCGAAGTGATCACCGGCGTCAACAACCCCGAGACCAAACTGGCCGTGGAAATGCGCTCCAATGTGAACCGGGTGGGTGCGGCGGTGCGAGACATTGTTTTGCTGTCTGACCCGGCTGAGATGAAAGCCGTCAGCAACGAGTTGCAAAAGATCCGCACGGAATACGACGCAGCAGAGGAAAAGTTGGACAAGATGTTTGTCGCGGACGCTGGCACCACGCCCAAAGAGAAAGAGCTTTTCTCCAAGATCAAGACGCTGAAGACGCAGACCCAACCGGCCTTGGCCAAGGTGGTCGAGCTGGGCCTGGCGAATATGAATGAAGAAGCCACCAAGGTCCTCATGAAAGAGGCGTTGCCGTCACAACGTGCCTGGCTCATTACCTTGAGCGAGCTGGCGGACTTTGAATTCAAAGCGAGTGAAGACGCGGCCAAGGTGGCGGAGGAGCAGTACCAAAGCGCGCGCACGATGATGCTGGCGCTGAGTGCGCTGGCCATTGCAGCGGGCATTGCAGCCGCGTTTTTTATCACCCGCTCGATAGTGTCCCCTATCACCACGGCCGTGCTGTTGGCGCAGACAGTGGCAGCGGGTGATCTGACATCGCGCATCGATGTCAGTTCGCGGGATGAAACAGGGCAACTGCTCTCCGCGATGCGGGACATGCAGGACAGCTTGGTGAAGGTGGTGTCGACCGTGCGTGCGGGCTCCGAGTCTGTGGCCACGGCCAGCTCGCAGATCGCGCAGGGCAACCATGACCTGAGCCAGCGCACCGAAGAGCAGGCCAGCGCCCTGGAAGAGACAGCAGCATCGATGGAAGAGCTGGGCTCCACCGTCAAACAAAACGCCGACAACGCGCGCCAGGCCAACCAGTTGGCCCAGAGTGCGAGCACGGTGGCGATCAAGGGCGGTGAAGTGGTGGCGCAGGTGGTGGACACCATGAAGGGCATCAACGACAGCTCCAAGAAGATCGTGGACATCATCAGCGTGATCGATGGCATCGCCTTTCAGACCAACATCCTGGCGCTGAACGCGGCGGTCGAAGCGGCGCGGGCCGGGGAGCAGGGTCGTGGTTTTGCCGTGGTGGCGTCCGAAGTGCGCAGCCTGGCGGGGCGCAGTGCCGAAGCCGCCAAAGAGATCAAGTCGCTGATCTCGGCGAGTGTGGAGCGGGTGGAAGAAGGCTCCGCGCTGGTGGATCAGGCGGGCACCACCATGAATGAAGTGGTGAGCTCGATCCGCCGGGTCACCGACATCATGGGCGAGATCAGCGCGGCCAGCAATGAGCAGAGCCAGGGCGTGAGCCAGATCGGCGAAGCGGTGCAGCAGATGGACCAGGTCACGCAACAAAATGCGGCGCTGGTGGAAGAGATGGCCGCCGCCGCGTCCAGCCTCAAAGGCCAGGCACAGGACCTGGTGGGTACTGTGGCGTCCTTCAAGCTGGCATAAGGCTCACGCCGCTGCGGCGGCGCGGGCTTTCATCCGGTCGATCTTGGGTTTCATGTAGAAGCCCATGAACAGGCCAATCACCAAGCCAATCGGCAACGAGCGGCTGAACGCGAGCCACCAGAAGCGGGCCAGCGTGGCGTCCCACGGGCTGTTGATGAGCGCAATGACCAGGGCCAGCACGCTTTCAATGACACACGCAGTCAGCAGCGACACCAAGAGCTTGCGCCAGAACGGCGCCAGGCGCGGCAGCAGCACCGCGGCCACATGCTCCAGATGGCCAATACCCATGAGGATGAGCGGCAGCACGACCAGGCTGGCGACAAAGTTGCGCGCCCAGGTGGCAGGAAACGCATCGCCCAGCCCCACGTTGGCCCAGGTCATGAAAGCACTGAGCAGCAGCGCCACGGTAGGCAGGATGAGGATATGGGGAAAGAGTTTGCGCACGGGAGAGGTTGGCAGCGGCGGCCATATAGTTGACAATCTCAACATTGTAGCCCTTATTGGTTGATATTGTCAACCAAATACGCCCATGCCTGTCACGCCCTCCAAGTCTTCTGCCGTGCCGCTGGCCGACCCTGCGGCCTCTGTACCAACCTTCGTCGCGTTCATGACGGCGTTTGGGGAGGCCCAGCAGTTGCTCAAAACACGCATGCAAAACGACGCCGAGCAGGGCCTGGGGCCGCTGCACCTGCGCGCGCTGTGCCTGTGCCAGCGCAACCCGGGCGCGCCGCAACAGCAACTGGTGCAGTCGCTCACCCGTGACAAGGGGCAGATCGCGCGGCTGATCCGCGATCTGGAAGAGCGCGGCCTGCTGGTGCGCACACCCGACGCGCGCGACGGGCGGGTCTGGCTGCTGACGGTGACGCCCGAGGGCGATAAAAAATGCGCCTGGTTTTCCGCACTGGAAGCCAGCGTGGCGCATGACCTGCTGGGTTCGCTGAGCGCGGCCGACAGCAAGCGGCTCAACCAAGTGCTGCAAACAGTGCAGGCGCAGCTGGACCGGCTGGGTAGCGATGTGTGAAAAGCGCTATTTATTTATAGAAATACAAAATTCTTTAATTTCTGTAGATTTATAGATATTTACAGACTATGAGAAGTGATTGCGTAGCGTCAGGCAGCAAGCAATTTATTTATAGATTTGATTAAATTATTTAATTTGCTAACATCTATGAATGCCAGCACAAAACACTAGACCCTCTGACTACCCGCAAGCCGTTGTCCAGCAGATTGCGTTGCTGGCGCAAAACATCGTCATTGCACGCAAGCGGCGCAAGGAGACGCAGGCGCAGTGGGCCAAGAAGCTGGGGGTTTCGCAGCCCACCATGGCGCGCATCGAAAGTGGGGACCCTTCGGTGGCCATGGCCTCGTATGTGATGTGCATATGGCTGATCAGCCCGTCCGCCACGCTGGCCGACCTGATCGCCCCGCAGCAGGACCAAGCGGCGTTGGAGCGCGAGATTGTGCGCATCCAATCGCGCGGTACACGCGTGGCTCTTGGTTCCGCGATTAAAGATATCGGCATAGGCGCAGCGCTCACAACCCGCATCGGTGCCACGCAAACCGCATCCGGACTGGCCGCATTGATCGCGGCACAGGGACTGGGCAAGCCCAAATGAATACTCCAGACATCCAGCCCGGCAGCTATGTGCCGCAAGACCGGCTCTACGTGTGGGCGCTGGTCAACCCTGCCAGCCCCGCGCTGGTGGGCGAGCTGCGGCTCTCGCCGCTGGTGCCCGACTGTGCCGTGTTTACCTATGCGCCCGCGTGGTGGAACTTCTCCCTGAGCGAAGACCTTCCGCTGATTGCCGGGCAAGACTTCAGCGTGGGGGAGCGCAGCAGCGTACCCGGCGCACTGGACGATGCGCGGCCTGACCGCTGGGGCGAACGCATCATCCGGCACATCGAACGCCCAGCCCGGCTGTCGGTGCTGGAGATGCTGCTGTTTGCGGGGGACGACCGGTTTGGGGCGCTGGGCATTTCGGTCTCTGCAGAGCAGTACATCCCGCGCCGCATCGGCCCTTACCCGCAACTGAGCGACCTGGCGCAACTGGCCCAGGCAGTGGAGGACGTTCAACAACAGGCACCTATCACGCCGCAGATCCAGCGTTTGGTGCAGCCAGGCGTTACCTTGGGCGGCGCGCGGCCCAAGGCTTTGCTGCAAACGCCCGACGGCCCGTGTGTGGTGAAGTTCAGCGAGCTGGACGACCCGGTAGACACGCCCTGCATAGAACACGCCACCATCACATTGGCCGCCACGGCGGGCATCACGGTCGCGTCCACAGGCTTACTGACACTGCCACCGCGCCATGGCAAGGCGCGCCATGCATTGACGATTCAGCGCTTTGACCGGCAGGGCACGCTGCGGTTGCATTGCCTGTCTGCCCACACCGTGCTGCGCGCAGCGCGCTTGCCTGAGAGCTACAGCGCGCTGGCCACCGTGTTGCTGCGCCTGGGCCACCCGGACCGTCAGGCTGCGATGCGCGAAGAGCTGTTCAAACGCATGGTGTTCAACATCCTCATGGACAACACGGACGACCATGAGCGCAACCATTGCCTGCGCCTGGGTTTTGACGGCTACTATGAACTGGCCCCGGCATTTGATGTAGTGCCCAGCATGCAGAACCTGGGTTACCAGGCGATGGTGGTGGGCGCACGGGGCACCGAGTCCACACTGGAAAATGCGCGGTCGGAGCACAAGGAATTTGGCATCTCCGCGCCACGTGCCCTCACATTGGTAGCAGACGTTGCACGTGCCGTAGACCGGTGGCAGGCGCATTTTCTGCAACTGGGCGTGTGTGCTGCAGACATGGCGCTGCTGCAAGCCAGCATCGACCGCGACGCCTTGCGGCTGCAGCGCAAAGAATTTTGCTCCTAATTTGATAGCTTCTTGCGCACATTCCACGGGGGCTGGAGCCCGATTTTTTGCCTAAACGCACCTTGGCTAGGTCTGCAGCGTCAGCAGCGCTTTAGCCCGCCCTAGGTCTACCGCGTGGCCTTCTGACAGGTCCAGAAAGTACGCCGACTGCCAGGCCTGTGTGGTCTGCGCCTGGCGGCTGGTGGTGGTGTCCCACGGCGGGTAGACACGCAGGGCGCGTTTGCCACCCACACCGTTTTTCGCCACCACGTCGTGTGCTGCGAGCGCCGCTTTGGGAAACACAAACTGGCCGAAATGCGGCCCGCTGCGGGCGCTGACCACAAACACGTCGATCGGGTCGCCCTGCTCAAACGGCTGTATGGGGCCGCGTCCCACACGTTTCCACAGCGTGACGAACTGGCCCACTTTGGTGGGCGTGGTTTTGGCGACGCGAAAACACACCCGAAGATCACCCAGGCGCAGGGTGTGGGCGGCGTAGTCGGCGCTCTCGGCCTCGGGCAATACGTCGGTACAAGCAAGGCCAATGGGCGCGTAGGCCAGGGCCTGCGCGGCCAGCAGATCGGGGTGGCTCATGCGGGCACGGGTGCCAACAGCGCCAGTTGCTGCGCAGTAAAGGGGTCCGCGGGCAAAAAGGTTTCCAGCGCCAGCTCTTGCAGCGTGATGTCCATGGGGGAGCCAAAAATGGTGACGGTGCTGATGAAGCTCAGCACGCCCTGGCTGCTTTGCAATTGGAACGGCATGACCACACCGCGCGTCTCGCCCTGCAGGTGCAGGCCGTCGGGCGCGTGGTGGGCGCTGTAGGTGTGCAGCTCGGCCATCAGCGCTTTGAGCTGCGTGTCTTGGGTGTTCTGGATTTGTTGTTGCAGGCGGGCAAAGAGGTGGTGCTTCCACTGCGCGAGGTTGAGGATGCGCGGGGCCAGACCCTGCGGGTGCAGACTCAGGCGCAGCACGTTGACAGGGTGTTGCAGCAGTTCAGGCGCCACATCGGTCAGGAACACGGGGACCATGCGGTTGGCGACCACCAGGTTCCAGTGGCGGTCCATCGCGAGTGCGGGGTTGGGTTCGTGGCAGCGCAGTATCAAATCGACCGCGGCGCGGGCCTCGGCCATGTCGGGGTGGTCCAGCGGGCGTTCGCGGTACATGGCGGCGTAACCGGCGCTGGTGAGCAGTGCGTTGCGCTCGCGCAGGGGCACGTCCAACCGTTCGGCCAGGCGCAACACCATGTCGCGGCTGGGCACGGAGCGGTCGGTCTCCAGAAAACTGACGTGGCGGGTGGAGATTTCGGCCTGGTGCGACAGATCGAGCTGACTCATGCGCCGGTGTTGCCGCCAGTGGCGCAGGTGCTGGCCAAAGCTGCTGTGCGCAGTGGTGGATGGCGTGGCAGACGTGGGAGGCAGGGCAGACATGGGCGCATATTAGCGGCGCAAACCCGCTTTGTGGCACACCCGCCATGACCTGTCAGGTAATGGACGCGCCGCGCCGCAAGCCGGAGCATGCAGGCTTCTTCAACCGCAAAGGAGTTCTCCATGACTGGCTACGCATCTTCTCAATCTACTTCCTCCACCCTGCCCGCAGGCACAGCGCGCTACCCGGCGTGGCTGCGCACGGTGCTGTGGGTGGATGGCATCACCGGCTTGGCATCCGGGCTCATGGGTCTGGCCGCGTCTGACTTGCAGGCCACGCTGCTGGGCCTGCCTGGAGCACTGGTACAGGCTAGCGCCATGGTGGTGCTGGTGTTTGTGGCGCTGATCGCTGTGCTGCTGGCCAAGTCGCAGGTGCCTGCGCTGGGCTTGCGCACGCTGGTGGTGGGCAATGCACTGTGGGTGGCGGCCAGCGTGATGGTGGTGGAGCTGCACTGGCCCACGCTGAACGCGCTGGGTGTGGCCTATGTGCTGCTGCAGGCCGGTTTTGTGGGGGCGCTGGCGTACCTGCAGGCCCGGGCGATGCGACGCTGAGAGACCGCAGAAAGCGCGCCTATGCGCAATGCTGTTACTCCTTTTTTAGGAGCTACTCACGCACTATCTATGAGGGCTACAGGCCAATTTGGCCTAAATTGTCTGCGGCGATTTGTCTGAAGCCTGCTGATATGCGCACGTCTACTGCGACTGCCGCCCAGAAGCTGCGGGCCAGGGCCAGGGCCTCTGCCCACACGGGGAGCGTGGCGGCGGTGGGTTGCAGGGGGCGCTCTGCAAAGTTGCGTGGCACGAGTTCGCCGCCGACGGGGGCGTAGTGCATGGGCAGCATGTCGTAGGCGGGGGCCAGCACCCAGTCGTCGTCTTGCAGCAGCAAGGAGATGTTGCCGTAGTGGCGGTCGGTGTTGGCGATGAGCACGCCATAGGCCTCCAGCAGGCGCAGGGTGCGGGCGTCTTCCGGGCGCAGCAGTTGGCGCTCTTGCATGCGGTTGGCGGTGGCGGCCCAGTTGTCCATCGCGCCCACGTATTCGGCGTCGTACACCATCAACGAGACCATGCCCACGCGGCCCGAGGCAGTGCGGTCAAAGCGCTCGGCCTCCAGAAACACGCGGCCGGCGCCGGTGAAGATTTGCGTTTTGGCGGCGCTGACGCCTGCATCGGCCAGCGTCTTTAACGCGAGGTGCTCACACACCAGCAGGTCGCGCGTGCGCTGGTCGGTGGGTGCATCGCCTGCGGGCGAAAACTTGACCAGAACAGCGCGCCCGGCGGTGGTCGTACAAAACTTGGGCTGCTCGCCCCCGGCGGATGAGCCGCCCAGGGTGCCTTGCATCGCAGCGTCGGCCAGGGCGGGGTAATCGTCTGCCGAGGCGGCGCGGCTGGCGCGCTCTCGCAGCGTGTGAAAGCGTGCAAAGGCGGGCTCGCCCACCACCAGATTGCCGGGCAGGTCGTCGCCATACAGGGCCAGGGCGCGCAGTACGTCGTCGTCGCTCCAATAGCGGGGGTCGTTGCCCAACTGCAAATCCGGGTGGCTGTGCGCAAAGGTGCGGCCCATGAAGCCCTGCGGGCGCATGTCGTCGAGAAACCAGGGCAGGCCGTCAAAGCGTTTGCTCAGGCCGTCCTCTTCATCCACCCACACCGCGCCGCTGGCCAGTGGCACCAGGCGCGCAAAGGGACTGGGCTGACCCTGTGCGTCAATGCGCATGACCGGAATGCTGCGCCCCACATCGCGCACAGTACGTGGCAGCACGTAGCGCCGTTTGCGCGCGGCCCCGACCTTTTGCACTTCGCCAGACTGGATGAGTGGCGCCATGGCGCGCGACACGGTAGGCTGGCTGACGCCGAGCTGGGCCTGCAGCTCGGCGCTACTGAGCGCGCCGCCCTGGCGCAGTAAGGCCTGGAGTATGGTTTGGGCAAGGTCGGCGGGACGGGGCATGAATGATTATATGAATAGATAATTTCAACTAAAAGTTATTTAACAACAATGGTTTAGATAGAATTGTGAATAGATTTTTATGAACACGCAGTCCATACCTGCAGCACACGCTGTGTCGCGCCTGCGCACCACGCGGCTGGCGCGCAGCACCAAGCCCTTTCTCGCGCGTGGCGGCTCGGATGTGCCGCGCTGCGCGGGCTGCCGCCTGGTCGTGAGCCACTGCCTGTGTGCGGAGCGCCCGGTGGTGGCCACCAACGCGGGCATGTGCCTGATCATGGCGGACATCGAGCCGCTCAAGCCCAGCAACACGGGCTGGCTGATTGCCGATGTGGTGGCCGACACCTTTGCCTTTGGCTGGGCGCGCACCGAGGTGGACCCCGCGCTCTTGGCCCTGCTGGCCGATCCGCAGTGGCAGCCGTATGTGGTGTTTCCCGGTGAGTTTGTGGCGGCTGAACGGGTGGTGACGCAGCTGATCGAACACCACACCGTTCGGGCTGAGCCTGTCGAAGGGCTGGGCTTCGACAGGCTCAGCCCGAACGGTGGTTTGCTTAAACGGCCTCTGTTTGTGCTGCTGGACGCGACCTGGCCCGAAGCACGCAAGATGTTTCGCAAGAGCCCGTACCTAGACACGCTGCCGGTGCTGAGCCTGGCCTCGGAGCAGATCTCCCGCTACAAACTGCGCCGCAGCCGCCGCGATGACCACTTTTGCACCAGCGAAGTCGGCGCACTATGCCTGGAGCTGGCGGGTGAAGCCCACGCCGCGCAAACGCTGGAAGCCTACCTGGACGTTTTCACCCACCACTACCTGCAGGCCAAACACCAGCAGCCGCCCGACCGCGCGGGGGCGGCGCACGTGCAACTGCGCGCGCTTGCCTTCCCCTGACTTAGGGCAGAGAATTCGTCCCAAAGGGGAGCAATCCTGAATTCGCTGGCGGGGCCGCGCCGCCCAATGTCCTCATAGAGGGACGTAAGCAGGCCCATAGCCCACGTTGGAAAGCGCATCATGGATAGAAGTAATGCGGCACAGCCGCTGGTAACACCACCGAGCCCGGCAACAGGCGTATCGGGTCGACAAAACCGGTTCGCATTTGTGACCGCCGCCGCGCTGGTCGTCTGGGGCGTGGTGATGACGCCGCTGGCCAATTACCCCTGGCCCCCTGTTCCTGGGTATATGACGGCCTTTGGTGCGGCGATGTTCGTGACCAACATACTGCTGGCGGCGCTGCTGTTCAACCGCGGCGTGGCCGAGCGCAGTGCGGCCACCGTGAAGCTGGGCTCGGCCTACCTGTACGTGGCGGCGATTTTTCTGCCACTGATGGCGGCATTTCCCGGTGCGTTTGTTCCCGGCAACATCATTGGTGAGCCTGTCAGTTCGGTGTGGATCTGGATCTTCTGGCACACCGGGTTTGCATCGCTGATCCTGCGCTACGCCATTGCCATCCACCGCGACGCGGCGGGCCAGCGGCCCAAGCGGCCCTGGCCTGCGCGCGAGTTCGTCGGGGTGCTGGCAGGCGTGGTGGCGCTGGCGTGTCTGGGCACCATCGGCCTGCCCTGGCTGCCCGCGCTGTTCACCAACGGCAAGACCTTTTTTGAAGGGCCGATGCAGCTGATTGCCTGGACGGTGCTGGGCGTCAATGTGGCGGCGCTGTACAGCGTGATGCGTATCCGCAACAAGTCGTCGGAGCAGTTGTGGCTGATGGTGGGCATGATCGCGGCGTGTATGGATGTGTGGCTGACCTTTCATGGCACGAACCGGTTTTCGGTGGGCTGGTACCTGGCCAAGGTGGGCAGCCTGTTCACGTCCATGGTGGTGCTGATGTCGCTGTTTGTGGACCTGACGTCGCTGTACCGCCGCGTGACGCAGGCCAACACCCTGCTGGCGCAGCTGGCCAGCCGCGACGGACTGACCGGGCTGGCCAACCGCCGCACCTTCGACGAAAGGCTGGAGACCGAGTGGCGCCGTGCGCAGCGGCTACAGCAGCCGGTGGCCCTGTTGATGGTGGATGTGGACCACTTCAAGCTGTACAACGATACCTACGGCCATCTGGGCGGCGACGACTGTCTGCGCAAAGTGGCACATGCCATCGCCAGCCAGGTGGCGCGGCCCGGCGATCTGGCCACGCGGTACGGGGGCGAAGAATTTGCCGTGATCCTGCCCAACACCGACACCACGGGCGCCAATAACTTGGCAGCGGGCATACGCGACCGCGTGGCCGCGCTGGGACTGGTGCATACGCGCGCAGGGCTGCAACGGGTGTCGGTCAGCGTGGGGGTGGCGGTGATGTGGCCCACCCAGGCGCTGCTGCCTTCGGCCCTGGTGTCTCTGGCAGATACGGCGCTGTACCAGGCCAAACAACTGGGGCGCGACCGCGTGCACCTGGCAGCCGACCCCGCCACCCGAGCGCCCACGGCGCTGGACGCGGTGCCTGCCATGCTGGCTGCGGGCCAGCCGGGTTGATGCGCGCAAATCACTATCTATTTGATAGCTGCTTGCGCACACCTCATAAGGGCTAGAGCCCTATTTGGCATATAAAACTACATGCGCCCCTGCTGGCGCAGCAGCTGCGCACGCTCGCGGATGCCGGCCTGGCCGCGGTGCAGTGCAGCTTCACTGGTGTGCACCGAGTAGGGCCCCATGAACAGTTCATGCGGGTGCTGCACGCCCGAGCCGAGTACGAAGGCGGTGTCGGTCTGCGCTTCAAACGTGATGGCGCCACCGGCGTCGTCAAACACGGCCAGGTCACCCGTGCGCAGGGTGGCGGGCACGGTCAGCGTGCCTTCGCCCACCGCCGCCCAAGCCACGGTGTGGCCCGCAGGCGGCACAAAGCGCCAGGTCTCACCGGCCTTCAGGTGCACACCCAGGTAGGTCATGTTGGACGGTGCGGGGATAGGGCTGACTTTGCCTTCGTACGCACCCAGCAGCACACGCACGGGACCCACATGCGGCACGCCTTCGGGGCCCAGGTAGATGCTGTGCGCTTCGGCCAATTCGAGTTCGGGCGGCATGGCCACCCAGAGCTGGAAACCCAGCACGCGTTCAGTGTTCTCAGGCGCGCCGGTGTGCCAGACGCCGCCGCCGGCCATCATCCATTCCACGCCGCCATTGGGCAACACGCCGCGCGCGCCGTGTTCGCCGGTGGTGTCTTCGTAGGCGGTCTGGCCGCTCATCAAATAGGTGAGCGTGGCAATGCCCGAGTGCGGGTGCATGCCAAAGCGCGGTGGCTCGCCACCAGCGGCGACTTCAAAGCGGTCGAGGAAGATAAAGGGCTTGAGCACTTCGCCCAGGTCGCCAGGGCTGACCAGGCGCGTGATGGCGCCATGCGTGCTGCCGCGCGTGCGGTGAACGATGGGGCGTTGTTGGACGGTAACTTCGGCGGTGGCGGCTGCAGACATGGTGATCTCCTCAAACGGTGAATCAAGCGATGTCTGTAGGTTAGGGCTTGCCCCATTACTTGTGTAGATGCCACAATTGGCATTCACTATGCCATTTTTGTTAGGTTTCACCGCCGGGCCGCCCCTAGGGGAAACAGCCCCCTTTGGGGGGCAGGGATCACTATGCTGGACCTGAACCAAATGGCGCTGTTTGTGCAGGTGGTGCAAGCGGGGAGTTTTGCCGAAGCATCGCGCCGCCTGGGCATGCCGCCCACCACGCTAAGCCGCCAGGTGGCGCAGCTGGAGGACAGCCTGCAGGCCCGGCTGCTGCAGCGCACTACGCGCAAGCTGACGCTGACCGACGCGGGCCGCACGCTGTTTGACCAGAGCGCGGCGCAGATCGCCACGCTGCAGGACGCGGCCAGCGCGCTGGCCGGCAAAGACCAAACGCCCAAGGGCCATGTGCGGGTGGCGGCACCGTCAGGCTTTTTTGACTACTTTCTGATGGACTGGGTGGCGGAGTTTTTGGCCGCGCACCCGGCAGTGCAACTGGAGTTTGTGCTGAGCGACGGCATGGCGGATGTGATTGGCGAGGGCATTGACGTGGCGTTTCGCGGCAGCGGCGAGCTGCCGGACTCCAGCCTGGTGGCGCGCAAAGTGACCAGCAGTTACCTGGCGCTGGCGGCCAGCCCGGCTTATCTGGCCGCGCGCGGCACGCCGCAGACCATAGCCGACCTGACGACACACGACTGCATTTGCCCCGCCCACACGGGCGGCCACGGCACCTGGAACCTGAATAGCCCTGATGGCCCGGTACAAGTGCCCGTGAAAGGCCGCCTGGGTGCCAGCACCGGCCAGGCACAGCGCCAGGCCGCCGAGTCGGGGCTGGGCATTTGCCTGCTGCCCATCAACGCGCTGCGCGACAGCCTGCGTGATGGCACGCTGGTGGAGGTGTTGCCGGGCGTGGCCAGTGCACCGGCCGGCCTGTTTGTGGTCTACCCCAGCCGCCGCCATGTGCCGCGCGCGGTGACGGCGTTTGTGGAGATGGCGGTACAGCGGTTGATGGCAGTGATTTGACGCTTCTGGGGCAAGGTGCTCTGGACCCTCGCTTGCGTTCGCTAGCCCACTGAGTTTGACATCCGGTACTTGCTACAGTGGACAGGCACCATCAGGAGGCTCCTGTGCTCGACATCTCACGAAGGCAGTTCACCCTCTCGGCTCCGGCCTTGTTGGCCGGTACGCCGCTCATGTCCGCGTGCAGCCCGGACGCCAACGCCACAAGCTACGAAGACCTGGTGGCCGCAACCTGGCGCCCCGCTGCGGTAACGGGTGTCAACGGCGACGCACTCCACCGCGAACTGGTCCGCTACGCGACACTGGCTCCCTCCAGCCATAACACCCAGTGCTGGAAATTCAGGCTTGCCCAGCAGACCATCACGGTGGTGCCTGATGTATCGCGGCGATGCCCGGCGGTTGATCCGGATGACCACCATCTGTGGGTGTCTCTGGGATGCGCCACGGAGAATCTGGCCCAAGCAGCCTTGGCCCACGGACAGCTGGCCGATGCCCGCTATGACACGGCCCAACAGGCCGTGCAGATCACACTGGCACCCACGCGCGCCCAGGCCTCTGCGTTGTTCCAGGCCATTCCATCGCGCCAGTGCACGCGCGGCGACTATGACGGCAAACCCCTGTCGACCACAGACCTGGATTTATTACAGCGTGCCGGCACCGCAAACGGCGTGCGCATGCTGCTGCTGACCGAGCGCCCAGCCATGGAAAACGTGCTCGACTTTGTCGTTCAGGCCAACACAGCACAAATGGCCTCCACGGACTTCATGAAGGAACTCAAGACATGGATTCGTTTCAACGGCACGGAGGCCGTTCGCACGCGGGACGGCTTGTTCAGCCTTACATCCGACAACCCGACCATCCCCACCTGGCTGGGTGAGCTGGCCTTCGGCATGTTTTTCAAACCTCAGGGGGAGAACGACAAGTACACGCGCCAGATTCGCAGCTCCGCCGGCATCGCCGTGTTTGTCAGCGACGTCGCCGACAAGGCACATTGGGTGGAGGTGGGCCGCTGCTACGAACGGTTTGCGCTGCAGGCCACGGCATTGGGCATCCGCAATGCGTTTCTGAACCAGCCTGTGGAAGTGTCATCCGTGCGGCCATCCTTTTCCGCGGCCCTCGGACTCGGTGACCTGCGTCCGGATCTGGTGGTGCGGTTTGGGCGCGGCCCCACCATGCCGTCTTCACTGCGCAGACCGGTTCAAGCCGTGCTGCTGTGAACAGGCCTTAGTTGCGTCGCGGCCCGCATTGGAGTTCGGGACTTTTCACTTCGTTGCACTGGTCAAAGGCTTCGGGTTTGATGCCGCCTTGCGTGGTCTTGAAGGGGCCAAAGCATTCACTGCTTTCATCGTAAATACGCCACCACGTCTGGCAGTCCGTACTGTCTGTGACCAGCTGGGCCGGACGCTTGGTGCGGACTGGCGTCTCTGCACCTGCCGGTGCGGCGGGGCTGGAAGGTGTCTTTGGGGGCATGCCCTGTTCATGGCTGCGTAACAAGGAGCGCTCATCAGCAGCACGCTTTTCAGCGTCCCGTTGCTGTTCCGGCGAAAGTTCGTATTTCTGGGAGTTGGTGCAGCTTGCAGAATTTTGATAACCATCCGGGACTACATCTGACATCTGCGTGCGCCCGTTCGCATCCACCCAGCGACAGATGGACGTGGCACCAAGGGCAGAGGTCAGCAGCATCAGCGTCAGGCCTACCAGCGGGAACGTCTGACGGCCACGCCGCAGGGTCGCGGCATGGCGCTTGAATATTCGTAGGGGCATGTGAATTGCTCGCGGTTCGCACACACGGAAGTTGCCAACTGACAGCGGTCGACCTGTGTGTTGATTTCCATGAGAGCCTACTACGGACACAAGTTTCGTGCGCCAGACCACCCACCTAGTCGAACGACTGTGGCCGTGGATGTCGTGGAGGACTATGGATCAGATTTGCGGACATGCACCTTGTCAAATTGCGACGGCACACCAAACGCCAGGTAGGAACTGCATAGCATGGGTTCCCCCGTGCACGCCCCGCCGTGTGGCAAGGGCCACACATCCGTTTGGTAGTTTGTGCAAATCAAATTACAGTGCCACACATTCAATAAGGCGGGAGTGGGTTTGAACAACAAAGCCAGACTGGTGATTGCCGTGTGCGCAAGCATGGTGGTGGGTGCTGTGCCCATTGCCCTGTCTGTAGTGCTGGCGCAGCATCAGGGACGCGTGCTGGAAGAGGAGCGCCTGCTGGGCTATGCCGCCAACGTGTTGTACCGGTCCGAGCGCGCGTCGCAGCAGGTGTTTGCGGGCATTGACCGGCTGAACCAGGCCCGCAAGGGCGACCCCTGTTCACCCGCGCAAATGGCACTGATGGCTGAGATTGACCTGTCGTCTACCGACATTCAGACCATGGGCTACATCGTGGCGGACCGCTTGGTGTGTGCGTCCGTGGGAAGCTTTGGCGCGGGCCTGCCCATCACCACAGAGTCAGAGCACCCTGTCGGCAAGGATGGCGTGGAACAGTACACGCGGGCGCAGCTGTCGATTGCACCTGGCATGCACTTCACCATCGTGGCGCGCGGTGGTTATGCCGCGGTGATACACGAGGCCATTCCGCTGGATGTAACGACCGATTCCGACACGCTGTCGCTGGCCACCTATTCGCTGCGCAACAACGGCTTCCGGTCGACACGCGGCGTGGTCAAAAAGGAATGGCTGAGCCACCTGAGCACCGAGCGTCCCACCACGTTTGACGACGGCGAGCGGTTGGTGGCACTGGTAGCGTCCCAAAACTTCCCCACGGTTACGGTGGCCGCCGCGCCGATGTCGGACATGCTGGTGCAAACGCGCAAAATGCTCGGGTTTTTGCTGCCCTTTGGCGTGGCCGCAGGCCTGGCACTGGGTGTGGCGGCATTTTTGATGGCACGCCGCCATATGGGCATGCCGGCCTTGTTGCGCAGGGCGCTGAACAAACGTGAGTTGTTTCTGCTGTACCAGCCGATTGTGGATCTGCACAACGGCCGCTGCATTGGCGCAGAGGCGCTGATCCGCTGGCGGCGCGCCGATGGCAGCATGGTGCCACCCGATGTGTTCATCCCCGTGGCGGAAGCGTCGGGGCTGATACAGCGTGTGACCGAACAGGTGCTGGAGAGGGTGGCGGCAGACGCTGGCAGCTTGTTCGCCGATTACCCGGCGTTTCACATCGGCATCAACCTGGCGGCGGCAGACCTGCAGTCCACCCGCACGGTGGAGCTTTTGGACCTGCTGATGCGCAAGACGGGCGCCGGGGCGCACAACCTCCTGGTGGAAGCCACCGAGCGCGGGTTGATGGATGCGGCCGAGGTGCGCGAGGTGATAAACGCCATCCACGCGCTGGGTATTGAGGTGGCGGTGGACGACTTTGGCACCGGCTATTCCAGCCTGTCTTACCTGGAGACGTTTGCCCTGGACTACCTGAAGATCGACAAATCGTTTGTGGACACGCTGGCCATCGACGCAGCAACCAGCCAAGTGGCTCTGCACATTATCGAGATGGCCAAGTCCCTGAAACTGAAAATGATTGCCGAGGGGGTGGAGACCGAAGCCCAGGCCCGGTTGCTGCAGGAACGCGGCGTGCAGTTTGCCCAAGGCTGGCTGTTTGCCCGCCCCATGACCATGGCGGCACTGCGCGAGCACATGGCCCGGCAGGATGCGCAGGGCTAATTTGCTATCTATTCAATAGCTGCTTGCGCATATTCCATGAGGGCTGGAGGCTCATTTCCTATTGAAATAGCCGACACCAAATGCTACAGAAAATGCCGAGCATGCGCGGTAGAGGACAATCCTCCCTCCCCGCCCACCTGAATGAAGAGCCGACCATGACGCAAGACACCACGCCCCAGCCCGACGCCAACAATGAAGGTCTGTGCGAACCCTGCGCGGGCATCCAGCGCAACTGGCGCGGCACCAAAGGGCACCCGGAACTGGTGCAGGGAAGCAACCGCAGCGTGGCGCACAAACACGGCACGGTGACCCACACGCGCTACCGCTGCGAGCGCTGCGGCACGATCTGGGAATACGAGAACAACAAGGTCAACCGCCAGGCCGGCTGGTCGGTGGTAAAGCGCTAAGGCTTCGACAGGGCCTGCCCGCTCACACGTGCCAGCGCGGCGCGTGCGCCGGCCAGCGACTGCAGTCGTTCGCGCAGGTAATCCGCCAAGCGCGGCTGCTGGCTGAAAGCGACGTTAAAGCGGATATGCGCGTCGGCCTGCTGGTCGGCGCTGAAGGTGGCGCCGCGCATCAGCACGATCTTGTTGCGGTAAGCGTCTTGCACCAGCAAATTCAAATCCACATCACCGGGTACCGTGGCCCACAAGAACAGGCCGCCTTCGCCCGGGTGGTCCAGTAACAAACCCGCATCGGTCAACTGGCGCGCGCTGGCGTGGCGGGCAACCAGCAGCTTGGCGTTCAAACGGTCCAGGTGTTTGCGCCAACGCCCGGCGGCCAACACTTCGAGCAGCACGTATTCGTTGAGCGCGGGCGTGGTCAATATCGAACAGATCTTCTCGCGCATCAGCGCCTTGAGCAGTGTGGGGTCGGCCGCCATGTAGCCCATGCGCAGCGCCGGGCTCAGCGCCTTGCAGAAGCTGGAGTAATAAATGACGCGGTCCAGCCCCGACAGGCTGGCCAGGCGCGTGGCGTGGCCGGGGTGGAAGTGGCCGTGCACGTCGTCTTCGGCAATCAGGAAGCCGTGTTGCTGCGCGAGCATCAAGACCTTGTGCAGGTTGGCCGCAGTGCTGCTCCAGCCCGTGGGGTTGTGCAACACGGTCTGGATGAAGAGGATGCGCGGCTTGTGTTCGCGGCAGGCGGCGTCCAACTGCTCCAGGTCCACACCGTCGGGGCGACGCTTGATGGGGACGGCGCGTATACCGTCTTTGCGCAGGCGCTCGAACATCAAAAAGTAGCCTGGGTCTTCGACCAGCACGGTGTCGCCGGGTTGCAGGAAGGCGCGGCAGATCAAGTCGATGGCGTGGGTGCCGCCAAAGGTGGTGAGGATGCGGCCCGCGTCCACCGCAATGCCAATGCCGCGCAGCACCATGGCAATGCGCTCCCGCAGATCGGGCAGGCCCTGCGGCGGGCAGCGCGAGGCCATGCCAGCACTGGCACGCGCCAAGCCACGCTGCACGGCGGCGGCAGGTACCGCGTCTTCGAGCCACGCGGGCGGCAACGTACCGCTGCTGGCCAGCAGCACCCCGGCGCGCTGGTCATTGGCCTGCTGTGCCAACCACACGCCGTCTTGTTCTTCGCCGGCTTCCAGCGCGGCGGCGTCGGGCATGGGTGTGGCGGCGCGTGACTCGCGCACAAAATAACCGGCCGTGCCGCGCGATTCGATCAGCCCCAGCGCCATCAGCCGGTCATAGGCCACGACCACGGTATTGGGACTCACCGCAAACTGCGCGGCCAACTGGCGGATGGACGGCAGGCGCGCGGCGGCGGGCAACTGGCCCGACCCAATGCGCTCGCGCAGGCCCAGCTCGATCTGGTCGGTCAGCGACGTGGATGCATTGCGGTCTAGCGAGAACATGAGCGAAGGTTAGCGCAATTAGCGCAGAAAGCTGATGGCCAGCACCACCAGCATGGCGCCCATGGTCAGGTTGAAGATACGCTGCTTGCGCGGGTCAGTCAGCAGGCGGCGGATGGCGACGCCGAACAGCGCCCACATCGACGCACTGGGCAGGCCAATCAACAGGCCCAACACCGACACCAGCAGCGCTCCCATGGGCGCGCTCATGCCCACCGGCATGAACACCGAGGCCAGCGTGATGGCCTTGACCCAGCTCTTGGGGTTGACCGCCTGGAACAGCACCGACTGCAGGAAGGTGAGCGGCTTGCCCTCCGCAGCCGCACCGAGAGCGCTGCCACTGAGCTTCCAGGCCAGATAGATCAGATACACCGCACCGGTGATGCGCAGGATCTGGTGCAACACCGGAAAGGCCACGAACAGGCTCCCCAGCCCCAGGCAGGTGAAGTAGGTTTGCACCGCCACACCGCTGGTCTGGCCCAGGATCTGCGGCAATGCGCCGCGGTAGCCAAATTGGGCGCCCGAGGTGGCGAGCATCACGTTGTTGGGCCCAGGCGTGCTCGACATCACGAAGCAGTAGGTCATCAAAGGCAATAAATCGGTCCACATGGGGCAGCTCCAGCGTTATGCGTTCGACTGTAGGCTGCGCACTCCGCATCACCAAGGCACAGACAGGCCCTTGCGCCCATGCGCTGTATCAGTCAAAGCAGCCCTACAGTGGCGCGGGGGCTAGGGCCGCACGCGGCGGAACGTCACGTTGATGCGCCGCCGCCCCACAAGTGCATGCTCCCCATCGGCCAGCGGCAACACCCCGTGAAAACGCAGACGCGACGGCCCGCCCCACACCACCACGTCGCCATGCACCAGCCGGTAGCGCTCCGGGCTGCCGGTGCGCTGGTGGCCCCCCCACAGGAACACGGCGGGCAGGCCCAACGACAGCGAGACGATGGGCGCGCGCAGGTCGCGTTCGTCCTTGTCCTGGTGCATGCCGAGCTTGGCCCCGGGCACGTAGAGATTGATCAAGCAGGAGTCGGGCACAAAGCCGGGGTAGCCCGCTTCGGCCGCCGCGCTGACCGCAAAGTCCATCAGGCAACCCGGCATGGCAGGCCAGGGCGCTTGGGTGATCGGATGCTGCGCCGCATAGTGGTAGCCGTCCGCCCCGGGCACCCAGCCCAGTGGCCCGCAGCGCGTGGTGGCCACCGACATGCTGTGCCCACCCGGCGTCTGCCAGTGTCGCGGCGGCGCCTGCGCCATAACGGATTCCACCGCCTGCAAAAGCTCCCCATCCCCCTCCCGCGCAAAGCCGCGCATCAGCACCGCGCCGGGCGCCAGCGTTTCGTGTGCGGTTTGCGCTTCGGGTGGAGGATCTTCGAACAGGTCCAGCGGGATCATGATTGCTCTTTTTTTGATAGCTGCTTGCACATATTTCACCTGGGCTGGAGGCTTATTTGATGCACAATTTTTGGCTATCGACCTGCTTTCTTGGGTAGAGCTTTCAATGCTTTTTTGGCGGCTTTGGGTGCCAGGTAGTTTTGCCCTGACACCACAGGTCTGCCAGTCCGGCTCTCCAGCTGTTTGCGCGCCTGCCCGGCGATGCCGCCACCGGCCTTGGCTGCGGTGGCGTTGTCTGGCAAGCCAGTGGCCTGGGTGGTCTCGGCGATCTGGCGCGTGGACAGCTCGGCCAGTGCGGTGAAGATCAATTCCGCCTCGGTCATGTGATCGCGCAGGTTGTGGCTGGCAAGGCCTTTGACGGCCTTGTGGTCTTTGACGCTGACGCCGCTCCATTCCTGGTGAATGATGTTGGTGAGGATGGCGAACTCTTGACCGGCTTTGATGTCGTGATCGCGCCAGTAATCAGTGAGTTTGTTGCGCGTCTCTTGTCCGGTCATGCGCTGCTGGATCCACTTGTCACTGCGGCCATGCTGTTGCCAGGTTTTGCGAGCACGGTTGAGCGAGAGGGCGGGGTCGGCCATTTCCTGCATGCGCTCGTAGCCCACTTTGGCAAGCCAGAGCTTGATGGGTTCGGCTTTGGGGCTGGGGACGGATTGCACGATGCGCAGTAGCGTGGCCGCTTGGGCGCAATCGGTCTCCCGCTGTTTGCCGTCTGTGGCGGTCAACTTCAACTGTACGATTTCCTCGTACGGTTGCTCCGAGCCGGCTTCTTGTGCCAGCTTGCGCTTGAGGTCTGACCAATAGCGCTTGGCACTCTTGCTCTCGGTCAACACCTGCACCACGTCGACCACCGAGAACCACCAAGTCTCGGTGTCTTCATCAAACACGCGGCGAATGGACTGACCGTCGAAGTCGGTGGGCAAGATTTTCATGGGCATGCTCCTGGGCAGCGGGACTATTGGGGCGCGATTGAATACTGTATTTTTACACAGTGGCATTTGGTCATGCAATCCCCATGCGGGTTTACAAACATAAACGCTTTGCGTGCGCCACCGGCTTGCCGCCACAGCGCCGGGCTGGCACAGTGCGAGCACCCAAGCCGCAAAGGAGTCCGTATGAAAGTCGAGCCGTACCTGTTTTTCAATGGCCGCTGTGAAGAGGCCATCACCTTCTACCAACAAGCCGTGGGCGCCGAGCTGCTGTTTCAGATGCGCATGAACGAGGCGCCCGAGCCACCGCCACCGGGGTCGGAGAACAAAATCATGCATGCCACCCTGCGCATCGGCACGACCGCGCTGATGGTGTCGGACGGCAACAGCAATATGCAGGCGAATTTCAAGGGGTTTTCCTTGTCGCTGGGCGTGGCCGACGCAGCGGAAGGCGAGCGGGTGTTTGCCGCGCTGGCCCAAGGCGGCACGGTCACGATGCCTTTGGGCAAGACGTTCTGGTCGCCCTGCTTTGGCATGCTGGAAGACCGCTTCGGGGTGGGCTGGATGGTCATCGCCCCAGCTGCGGCCTGAGCCCGACACGAAGGGCTACACGCACCACGGCACGCGGCCGGGAAGACATAGACTTGGCATTGCGCCCGTTCAGCAGTTGGACGGGTAGGCCGCAAAGTAAATACAACCGCGAGGAAGCACCCATGCCCCATCTGGTCATTCTGTACACGCCCAACCTGGACCGGGAGACCGACATGTCGGGCCTGTGCCGCACCCTTGCAGACACCATGCTGGCGCAGCGTGACGAGACCGGCAAACAGGTATTTCCTACCGGCGGTGTGCGGGTGCTGGCCTATGCAGCGGCGCACAGCGCCATTGCAGACGGCAAGGGCGACTACGGCTTTGTCTACCTGAACCTGCGCATCGCACGCGGGCGCAGTGCCGCCCTACAAAAGCAGATGGGCGACGCGCTGACCGCCGCGGTGGGTACGCACTTTGCCGCGCTGCTGGCGCAAAAGCCATTGGGCATCACGCTGCAAATTGACGAAGGTACGGAGGTGTTTGACGGCAAACATAGCTCGCTGCATCCGCTGTTCAACAAAGCCTAAGCGGGACCGCACCATGGGTCGCATGCGCGGATGGGGCTTGCTGCTGGCGGTGTGTGTGCCGCTGTTGATCTTTTTCAGCTGGTCGCAGCTGGGCAGTGAAAAGGCGCGTATCAACCTGCAGCGGTATGAAGACTGGTCGGCGAACAACGGCGGCGCGTTGATGCGACCGCTGTATGTGTACTTCCTGAAGAACCAGAAACCGGCGCTGCCCGGCGATGTGGCGCTGCCCGTCGTGCCCGCCAACAGTGGCGTGAAAACCTGGGCCCTGCAAAGCGACAGCACAGTGCTGGTGGAACTGGATGCCAAGGTGGACGGGCGCGTGGTGCAGTTGAAATACGTGCCGGTGGTGCGCTCTGCCACGGGTATTTTTTACGACTGCGTGAGCGCTACATCACCGGTGCAGATAGGGCGCCTGTGCAGCGCCGAAGTGCTGACGTCCGAGGCCGACATTCCCGCACAACTGGAGGCCAATGCCCAGGTGTTGCGCGATCTGCCTGCCACGGTGAGCACTGCGGGTGTGGCGCTGCAAGCCGGTGAAACTGGCAGCGTGGTGGTGGTGCCCGCCAACCCGGCCGATTTGAACCAGTGCGGCTTTCAGTGCGTCAAGCCACAAAGCTGCGTGACACCCCGGCCACTGGCCTGTGGCAAGACGGTGGATGAAGGCAACAGCCGCCACCTCGAAGTGGCCGCCACCAGCGATGACTTCCGCGGCAACAGCTTTGCCACACGCAGCGCGGCCGACCAGGCCTGCGAACGGTCGTCACTGGACGCAGGCTTTCGCGTAGCCGATGCGGCCAGCCTGGGCGGTGTGTTCCGGCTCGGGGGTGGCAACGAATACTGGGTGCACAACGGTGTGAGCGCCCAGAGCAACTGCTGGGCCAGCGATGGCGGCTGAGCGCGCCGCACCGGGCGGTGCAGGCCTGGCGGTCTGGTCCGCAGCCGTGGTGCTGGCGATTGCCGCACCCTGGCTAAGCCCGGTGAGCTGGGGCCCCACGCCCGAGATGGTGCAGCGCCTGCTGTCGGCGGGCTGTGCCGCCGTGTTGCTCGTGGCGCTGGTCGGATGGTCGCCACGCATCGATAGGCACACTCTCGCCAGCGGCATTGCGAACGCCTGGCTGCTGGCGGCGCTGCTGAGCGCGGTACTGGGCTTGTTGCAGTACTTTGGTGCAGAGGGCCTGTTGCCTGCCCACTGGGTGAACGCGTCCACACCGGGCCAGGCCTATGCGAACCTGCGCCAGCGCAACCAGTTTGCCTCGCTCACCTCGCTGGGCCTCGTGGCACTGCTGTACCTGGTGACGGCCCACACACCGGATCACAACCACACACGCACGCGAACCCACACGCTGGCGCTCATCCTCGCGCTTGCTTTGCTTGCGCTGGGCAACGCGACTAGCAGCTCCCGTACCGGAGTGTTGCAATGGGTGGGCCTGGTGGTGCTGGCATGGCTCTGGGGCCGCCAGAAGCCGGGGCCGCTATTGCGCTGGAGCCTGCAGGCGCTGGGGCTGTATGTGGTGGCCATGCTGGTGTTGCCGGTCTTGCTGCAGACGCAGTCGGGCATCGGTGGCGGCAATGCGCTGACGCGTTTTCAGGAGCACATTGGCTGCGAGAGCCGCCCGGTGTTATGGCGCAATGTGTTGGAACTCACCGCCCAACAGCCCTGGCTGGGCTGGGGTTGGGGCGAGCTGAAGTTTGCGCACTTCATCTACCCGTATGACGGGGAACGCTTCTGCGCGATTGTGGACAACGCCCACAACCTGCCACTGCACCTGGCCGTGACGCTGGGTGTGCCGCTGGCACTGCTGCTGTGCGGCGCACTGCTGGCCGCACTGTGGTGGGCCAAGCCCTGGCGTGAGAAAGAGGCCACACGGCGACTGGCCTGGGCCGGGCTGGTGGTCATCGGCATACACAGCCTGCTGGAGTACCCACTGTGGTATTCCCCGTTCCAGATGGCGGTGGCGTTGTGTCTTTGGTTGTTATGGCGCACACGTGCACCTAGCACTTACCAAGTTAACGAACCCATCGCGATGCGCCTGACAGTCACCGGAACATTGGCCGCCTGCACACTGGCGCTGGTGGCCTATGCAGGCTGGGACTACTGGCGTGTGGGCCAGCTCTACCTGCCACCCGCCTCACGGGATGAAGCCTACCGCGACGACACGCTGGACAAGGTGCGTGGCTCCTGGTTATTCCATGACGAGGTGCAGTTTGCCTATGTGACCACGACCACGCCAACGCCCGAGAATGCGGCGGCGCTGTATGCCGCGGCGCTGCAGACACTGCACTTCTCGCCCGAGCCCAAGGTCATTGCCCCGCTTTTGGCCAGCGCAGGCCTGCTGGGCCCGCCCAGCGCCACAGTGCAGCACATCCGTGCACGTTGGCGTGTGGTGTATGGCTCAACGGTGAATACGCCGGATTAGGCAGCCCTGCGGCTGGTCCACCAGCCCTCCAGTGTGTAGAGCACCAGCGCCACCCAGATCAGCACAAAACCAAACAGGCGCACGCCGGGCAACGGTTCGTGGAACAGCCACACCCCCATGAGCAACTGCAGCGTGGGCGAGATGTATTGCAAAAGGCCCAGCGTGGTGAGCGGAATGCGGCGTGCACCGGCGGCAAACAACAAGAGGGGTATGGCGGTGAGTGGTCCGGCCAGCAGCAGCCAGCCCAGCGAAGCCGCATCGCCCTGCACCAGCACGCCCTGCCCCTGTGCGGCCCAATAACCCAACACCGCCAATGCCAGCGGTGCGAGCATCAAGGTCTCCAGCGCCAAGCCTTCCAGTGCGCCCAGTGTGGCCACCTTGCGCAGCAGGCCATAGAAACCAAAGGTCAGGGCCAAGGTGAGCGCGATCCACGGCAGACGCCCGGTTTGCAGCGTGAGCCACAACACACCGGCAGCGGCCACGGCCAACGCAAGCCACTGGCCCGGGCGCGGACGCTCGCGCAGGAACACATAACCCATGGCCACATTGACCAGCGGCAGGATGAAATAACCCAGGCTGGCGTCCAGCACATGCTGGTTGTGCACCGCCCACACGTAGACCAGCCAGTTGGCAGACAGCAGCAGGGCCGACAGCGCAAAGGCGCCCAGCACACGCGGCTGGCGCAGCACCCCACCGACCCAGGCCCATTGCCGACGCACCAGCAACACGCCCAAAAGGAACACCAACGCCCACAAGGTGCGGTGCACCACCACCTCCAGCGCTGGCACATTGCCGACCTGGTGGAAATAGATGGGAAACAGGCCCCAGGCCGTATAGGCGAGGGCGGCGTAAATGATTCCTGAATTCATGTGTTTGGACGGTGTTGACTCCACAGGAGTGTGCCTCACCGTGACACATGGCTTGGCACTTCGCCCGCCCCGCGATGCCTTCAGTCCCAGCGCGGCGCCAGGCCCTCGGGGTTCACCAACCGGTCGCCACAATCCAACATGGCGATGGCGGCCATCTCTGCGTCCGTCAGCCGCAGTTGTTGTGCCTTCATATTGCTTTCCAGATTGGCACGCTGCGTGGATGAAGGAATCACCGCATACCCCAGCTGCATGGCCCAGGCCAGCGCCACCTGGGCGGTGGTGGCGCCGTGGCGCTGCGCAATCTGCGTGAGTACCGGGTCTTGCAGCACCTTGCCGTAGGCCAGCGTCATGTACGACGTGGTATGAATACCGTGGCTTTGCGCGAACGCCACCACCGCGCGGTTTTGCAGGTAGGGGCTCAATTCAATCTGGTGGGTGGCGATGTTGACCGCACCGACCGCGTCGACGGCCTGCTGCAACAGGGCCATGTTGAAGTTGGACACACCGATATGTTTCGTCAGGCCTTGCGCTTTGGCGTCCATCAGCGCACGCAGTGTGTCGGCCAGCGGTACTGCACCGCCGGGAGACGGCCAGTGGATCA
Source organism: Rhodoferax saidenbachensis (assembly GCF_001955715.1). Classification (NCBI taxonomy): domain Bacteria; kingdom Pseudomonadati; phylum Pseudomonadota; class Betaproteobacteria; order Burkholderiales; family Comamonadaceae; genus Rhodoferax; species Rhodoferax saidenbachensis. The sequence goes on from NZ_CP019239.1 coordinate 4,197,442, forward strand.
GCGTGAGGTCCACATGGTCCATGCGCAGCTTGTCCAGACTGTCTTGCAGGCTGGGGATGACACGGTCTTGGGCCAGGTGTTCGGTCCAGATTTTGGTGGTGATGAACAGCTCGCTGCGCGGCACGCCGCTAGCGGCTATTGCCTGGCCCACCGCGGCTTCGTTGCCGTAGATTTGTGCGGTGTCGATCAGGCGGTAGCCCAGCGCAAGCGCGTTGCTGACGGAATCCACGACCACCTGGTCTTTCAGGCGGAAGGTGCCCAGGCCAAAAGCGGGAATGGGGGTGGATGTCAAAGTGTTGGAGGTCATGTGAATATTTCCGTATCAATGCGCGGGTGCGCGGCGTGGAGAAAGTGTTGGGGCATGGGCTCGGTCGCGGCTATCAAGGCGGCCACTCCAGAAGGTGAGCGCCAGCGCGCCCAGCACCACGACCGCACCGATCCACGGCGTGTGCATCAGACCGATGTGGGTGACTACCAGGCCACCGGCCCAGGCGGCAAACGCGATGCCCACGTTGAAGGCGGCGATGTTGAGGCCTGAGGCCACGTCTACCGCATGTGGCGTATGGCGCTCGGCCTGGCGCACCACGTAGACCTGCAGGCCCGGCACATTGCCAAACGCTACGGCACCCCACAGCAACACAGTGGCCACGGCCAGCCAGGGATGTGGTGCGGTGAAGTTGAAGACGAACAGCACAGCAGCCAGCAGCGCAAAAATGAGCTTGAGCGCAGCGATGGGGCCCTTGCGGTCGGCCAGCTTGCCACCCCAGATATTGCCCACGGCTACCGACACGCCGTACACCAGCATCACCCAACCCACTGCACCAGCGCTGAAGCCTGACTGCTGCAGGATGGGGGCGAGAAATGTGAACGGAATAAACGAGCCGCCGTAGCCGACCGCCGTGGTGGCATACACCAGCAACAGGCGCGGTTGCGCCAGCACCTTGAGCTGCTGCGCGATGGAAGCGGGAGCGGTGTGGCGAATGGTGTTGGGGATAAAAATGAGGCTCACAACAAACGCAATGGCACCCAGCGCCGATACGGCGAGAAAGGTCTCACGCCAGCCAAAGTGCTGGCCGATGAAAGTGCCCAGCGGCACGCCGGTGACCAGCGCCACTGTGAGGCCCGTGAACATGATGGCAATCGCGCTGGCGGCTTTTTCCTTGGGCACCAGGCCCGTGGCAATGGTGGACCCGATCGAGAAAAACACGCCATGCGCCAGCCCCGTGAGGATGCGCGCGGCCACCAGCGTGTTGTAGCCCGGCGCTTGCCAGGCCAGCAGGTTGCCCAGCGTGAACAAGGCCATCAGGCCCAGCAGCAAGGCCTTGCGCGGCAGCTTGCCGGTGAGTGCGGTGAGCACGGGCGCGCCAATGGCCACGCCCAGCGCGTACAGGCTGACCAGCAGCCCCGCAGAGGGCAAACCGATCTGCAGATCAGCCGCCACGGTGGGCAACAGGCCCACGATGACGAACTCGGTGGTTCCGATGGCAAAGGCGCTGATCGTCAGCGCAAGAAGGGCGATAGGCATGGAGGGCTCCGGCAATCCAGATGAAGAAGGAAGGCCGGAGTGTGCGCGGTTTACCTTTGCAGAATAAGCCCCTATATTGCAGAATACTGTTGATCTGAAATCAACAATGAAGCGCCATGAAAACCACGCTTGAAGAACTGCTGGCCTTTCGCGCCGTGGTCGACACCGGCTCCATCACCGCAGCGGCAGACCAGCTGGCGCAAACCGTCTCCGGCATCAGCCGTGCCCTGAGCCGGTTGGAGAAAAAGCTCGGTACCACGCTGCTGCGGCGCACGACGCGGCGGCTGGAACTGACGGAAGAAGGCCGTGCTTTCCTGGCGCGCACCCGACTGATTCTCGATGCGATGGACCAGGCCGAAGAAGAAATGACCATGCGGCGGGAAACACCGTCCGGGCTGCTGCGCGTCAATGCCGCATCGTCCTTCATGCTGCACGCGGTGGTGCCGCTGATGCCGGCTTTTCATGCGCTGTACCCCAAGATCAGCCTGGCGCTGGACACCGACGACCTCAATGTGGATCTGCTGGAGCAGCGCACCGACATTGCGATACGCATTGGCACGCTGCGCGACTCCACACTGCATGCGCGGCCCCTGTGCGCCAGCCCTTTGCGTCTGTTGGCCAGCCCGGCCTATCTCGAACAACACGGCAAACCCAGACGCGCAACCGATCTCGACCACCATACGCTGATTGGCAACAGCAAGCTGCCTGCGCTGAACCAGTGGCCGCTGCGCACAGCGCAGGGCGACCGCTACAGCGCCACGCTGACCTTCAGTGCCTCCAGCGGTGAAACCATGCGCCATCTCGCGCTGGCAGGCATGGGCATCGCCTGTATTGCGGACTTCATGACCGGCGCTGATCGCAAAAGCGGTGCACTGGTGCAGGTGCTGACCAAAGAAACGCTGGATGTGCGTCAAAGCGTGAACGCGGTGTATTACCGCAACACGGCGCTGTCGTCGCGGATCACTGCTTTCCTCGATTTCTTGGCGGCACGGTTGCAATAAAAAATGCGCCCTAAGGCGCGTTTTTTAAAGACACACTGTGAAGGCGCTGCAATTCCCCGCCGGGCCGCCCCAAGGGGAATTAGCCCCCATGGGGGCAGCGACCCGCGCAGCGGCGGAGCGTGGGGGCCTTACTTCGCGACGACGCGAACCATCTCCAGGCATTTGTTCGAGTAGCCCCATTCGTTGTCGTACCAGCTCACCAGCTTGACGAACGTGCCATCCAGAGCGATGGAGGCATCGGCGTCGAACACGCTGGTGCAGGTTTCACCGCGGAAGTCGGTGGCGACCACCTTGTCTTCGGTGTAACCCAGCACGCCCTTCAGTGCGCCTTGGCTCTGCGCCTTCATCTCGGCGCAGATTTCAGCCAGCGTGGCGGGGCTGTTGAGTTCGCACGTCAGATCGACCACGGACACATCGCTGGTGGGTACGCGGAAGGACATACCGGTGAGCTTTTTGTTCAGCTCAGGAATCACCACGCCGACCGCCTTGGCAGCGCCGGTGCTCGAAGGAATGATGTTTTCCAGAATGCCGCGGCCGCCGCGCCAGTCTTTGTTGGACGGGCCGTCCACAGTCTTTTGCGTTGCTGTCGCAGCGTGCACGGTGGTCATCAGGCCGCGCTTGATACCCCACTTGTCGTGCACCACCTTGGCCAAAGGAGCCAGGCAGTTGGTGGTGCAGGATGCGTTGGAGATGATGGCTTCACCCTTGTAGGTCGTGTGGTTCACACCGTAGACGAACATGGGGGTGTCGTCCTTGGAAGGTGCCGACAGGATGACTTTCTTGGCACCTGCGTCAATATGCTTTTGCGCGGTGACTTTGTCCAGGAACAGGCCGGTGGATTCGATAACGATATCCGCACCGACTTCATTCCACTTCAGCGCAGCCGGGTCACGCTCTTGCGTCAGGCGGATCTTCTTGCCGTTGATGATCAGCGTATTGCCTTCCACCGACACGGTGCCCTTGAAGCGGCCGTGCACGCTGTCGTACTGCAGCATGTACGCCAGGTACTCGGGCTCCAGCAGGTCGTTGATGCCAACCACTTCAATGTCGCTGAAGTTTTGAATAGCAGAGCGCAGTACGTTGCGTCCGATGCGGCCAAAGCCGTTGATACCGATCTTGATAGTCATGGTTTGCTCCTAAATATAAAACCCAAATCTTCAACGCCGTTCACCCTGAGCCTGTCGAAGGGCTCGCGAGGGCTTCGACAGGCTCAGCCCGAACGGTTTTATTTGCTCAAAACTTTTTGCACGGTTTCTGCCACGTTCTCGGGCGTGAAACCAAAGTGCTTGAACAGTACCGGCGCGGGGGCGGACTCACCGAAGGTGTCCAGACCGACCACGGCCGACACGCCGTATTTCCACCAACCGTCGGTCGAACCCATTTCCACCGCGATGCGGGGCACACCGGCCGGCAACACTTCCGCCTTGTAGGCAGCAGTTTGTTGGTCAAATGTGGTGGTAGACGGCATGGAAACTACGCGAACAGCTATCTTTTTGGTAGCGAGCAGCTCTTGCGCCTTGAGTGCCAGTTGCACTTCGGAGCCGGTGGCGATGATGACCGCCTGCGCCTTTTTCTTCAGGCCTACTTCCGATGGCTCGGACAACACGTAGGCACCCTTGCTGATCGCGTCGATGCCGCTGGCGTCAGGTGCTGCAGCGGAGTCGCCCTTGGGTGCGTAGCTGATGTTCTGGCGGCTGAGCAGCAGTGCAGTGGGCTTGGCCTTGTTTTGCAACGCCACGGTCCAGGCCACGGCGGTTTCGGCCGTATCGCCCGGACGCCACACGTCCAGGTTGGGGATCAAACGCAGGCTGGCGGCGTGTTCGACAGACTGGTGGGTCGGGCCGTCTTCGCCCAGGCCGATGGAGTCGTGCGTGAACACATGCACCACGCGAATCTTCATCAGCGCGGCCATACGGATGGCGTTGCGGCTGTAGTCGCTGAAGGTCAGGAAGGTACCACCGTAGGGGATGAAACCACCGTGCAGGGCCACGCCGTTCATGATGGCGGCCATGCCGAATTCGCGCACGCCGTAGTTGATGTGGCGGCCGCCCTGGCCGGCTTCGTTCTTGACCACCCCGCCGGTCAGCGCGTCAAAGCGCAACTGGGGCGTGCTCTTGGTGTTGGTGAGGTTGGAACCGGTCAAATCGGCAGAGCCACCCAGCAGCTCGGGCAGTGCAGCGGTGAAGGACTCCAGCGCCAGCTGGCTGGCCTTGCGGCTGGCCACTGTCTCGGCCTTCTGGTGCGCGCCGATCACGGTGTCCACCGCGGTCTGCACAAAGTTCTTGGGCAGGTCGCCCTTCATGCGGCGCAGCAGTTCCTTGGCCAGCTCGGGGTAGGCGGCTTTGTAGGCGGCAAATTGCACGTTCCAGGCGGCTTCAGCGGCCTTGCCTTTTTCCTTGGCGTCCCAGTCGGCGTAGATTTCCTTGGGGATCACGAACGGGGCAGAGTCCCAGCCCAGCGCGGCGCGCGTGAGCTTGATTTCTTCGGCACCAAGAGGCTCGCCGTGGGCCTTGGAGGTGTTGGCGCGGTTCGGGCTGCCTTTGCCGATGTGGGTCTTGCAGATGATCAGCGTGGGGTGTTCGGTCTGCAGCTTGGCTTCGGCAATCGCTTTGGACACGGCGGCTGCGTCGTGGCCGTCGATCGGGCCAATCACGTTCCAACCGTAGGCCACAAAACGCAGCGCGGTGTTGTCAGCAAACCAGGGTGCGACCTGGCCGTCGATGGAGATGCCGTTGTCGTCGTACAGCGCGATCAGCTTGTTGAGCTTCCAGGCGCCAGCCAGCGACGCGGCTTCGTGGCTGATGCCTTCCATCAGGCAGCCATCGCCCAGCATCACGTAGGTGTGGTGGTCAACAACGTTGTGGCCTTCGCGGTTGAATTCACTGGCCAGCAGCTTCTCGGCCAGCGCCATGCCCACGGCATTGGTGATGCCCTGGCCCAGCGGGCCGGTGGTGGTTTCCACGCCGGGGGTGATGCCGAACTCGGGGTGGCCGGCGGTCTTGCTGTGCAGCTGGCGGAAGTTCTTCAGCTCAGACATCGGCAGCTTGTAGCCGGTCAGGTGCAAGAGCGCGTAAATCAGCATGGAGCCGTGGCCGTTGGACAGCACAAAACGGTCGCGGTTCAGCCACAGGGGGTTGGTCGGGTTGTGGCTCAGGTGCTCACCCCACAGGGCCACTGCCATGTCGGCCATGCCCATGGGGGCGCCAGGGTGGCCGGAGTTGGCTTGTTGCACTGCGTCCATTGCCAGGGCGCGGATGGCGTTGGCCATTTGGGGGGTGTTTTGCGTGGGGGCCATGGGGCGAGCGACTCCGGGGTAAAGAAAGAGGGGGCTGGGGGAAACCCGGCATTTTACCGGCCCCCGGGGAAAGGGCTTGCGAGCCCGGCGTCTACAGGTATGCCCGCAGTGTTACCCAGCGCACAGACCGCTGGGCGTAGGGTGCGCACACTGCAGGCAACTTCTGGAGTCCCACATGAACACTATCAAACTGGCCGCCCTGGCCCTGATCGCTGCTGGCGTACTGGCCCTGGCCTACGGCAGCTTCACTTACACCAAGGAAACCCATGACGTGAAGCTTGGCCCCGTCCAACTGTCCGTGAAAGAAAAAGAGACCGTGAACGTGCCCGTCTGGGCTGGCGTCGGTGCCATCGTGGTGGGTGCAGCGCTCCTGGTGATGGGCACCAAAAAGGGCTGATCGGCCAAGGGCTGCACCGGCTTTTTGCTCATTTATTGATAGCTGCTTGCGCAATGGATACGGGCGCAAGTGGCCGATTTAGGCATTTATCGTCTACCATGCGCACGACGCCCTCAACGCGGGTCATCGCCCATGCAACTCTATTCATCCGCCCTCAGTCTGTTCTCCCGCAAAGTGGAAATCGCGCTGGCCGAAAAAGGCCTGGCGTTTGACCGTGTGATGGTGCCCTTTACCCAGACCGTGGGCTACAGCCCCAAGCACCCCGAGGTGCTGGCCATCAACCCCAAGGGCCAGGTACCGGTGCTGATCGACGGCGACCTCAAGCTGTACGACTCCACCGTCATCCTCGAATACCTGGAAGACGCCTACCCCACACCGGCGCTGTACCACGCCAGCCCAGGCGGCCGCGCGCAGTGCCGTCTGTGGGACGTCTATGCCGATGAAATCTTGCTGGCACCCGTGCGCGCCCTGATGCACCGCACCGGCCCGCGCCCGGCCGACCCACAATGCTGGCTGGATCTGGAAGCGGCGGCAGAGGTGGCAAAGGGGCAGATCGCCCAGCACTTCACCCACATCGACCAGCAGTTGGCCGGCAAGGCTTATTTATGCGGCACGTTCAGCGTGGCCGACATTGCGATGTTTGTGACGGTGCTGTACAGCCAGCGCCTGGGCGGGCCGTCGATCAAAGGGCATGCGGCGCTGCATGCCTGGTACAGCGGGCTGGAATTACGCGCGGCGTTTGCGCGTGTGGTGGACGAGATTGCAGCGGCGGACCGGGCGCTGTCCGTGCCGGTCGACGGGGCGTATGCCTAGCGCCCAGGCGACGTACGCACAACCGGCAAGAACCGTCGCGGCAACTATTGCGGTTTCTCTGCCCTTCTCATATGTAGTCGTGCAATTTAACGTTTAAGTTGCGTCATGGACGTTCTGACCAAGCACGCATCAGGTCGTCAAAGGATTCCGGGTTACCTGGGTATTGAAGCGTGCCGTCTTCGATGTCAAACCACGTCTGTTTGCTGCCAACCCAGATGTGTCCAACCGGTTTCAAACCACGCGTATCGCGCAGGGTGCCTGGTTTGATGCTCAGGAGCTGGGTCTGACCGACCGTCGTGTGGAATAAGCGCGTGCCACAGTCGGGGCAAAACTGACACGACATTTTTCGCCCTGATGGCATGGTGCGAATCCATTCTTTCACCGCCCCCGATGCCAGCTCTACCACAGGCTCTTTTACCCACAGTGCCATGCCAAATGCGCTGCTGGATTGACGCTGACATTCGGTGCAATGGCACGCAAATAAAGTCGCAGCCACACCCGTCACGCGGTATACGACGGCCCCGCACTGGCAATGCCCCTCAAACACTTGTCGCATCAAAAATCTCTGGGTTGAATCGTCGCCGGATTATGGCCTTTCCAAAGCCAACAGGCGCCTAGCGCAGCACGTCGCGGATGGAGGCGTCCTTGTCGAACTGCGCCTTGGCAAACGGGCACAGCGGGACCACCTTGGTGCCTGTGCTGCGGGCCCATTCAATCAACGCCGCGAGCAACTTCTTGCCGACGCCCTGGCCACTCAAAGACGCATCGACCTCTGTGTGGTCAATGATGATCAGCGTCGCGTTGGTACGGCTGTAGCTCATCTCGGCCACGCGCTGACCGTCCTTCTGGACAAAAAAGGCCCCCTTGGCAGCGGCTTCTTCGTGTTCGATTGCATATTCCATGGGTTCAGAGTGGATAGGGTTGCGGATGGTGCAGCATAACGCGCAAGCGCGGCGTCAAGGCGTATCGGCGAGGCTTGGGCCTTTGAGCTCGATGGTATTTCCGTCCGGGTCATCGAAGTACAAAGAGAAACCTTCTCCTTCGGCGCCGAAGTTGCTTGTTGCCGGTCCGTGCGGCGTGATGCCGTTTTGCCCCAGATGGCGCACGATGGACTCCTCCACAAACGGGGCTATGCGCAGACACAGGTGGTCGACGTTTTTGCCTTCCGCACCAGCGGCCACGCCACCCGCGCGGCCGAGTTTTCCATCCACGGAAATCAGATCGACCATGGACGTCCCTACACGGATGTGTATCAGCCCCAGGTCGTCTCTGCGGCGCACCACCGCACAACCCAAAACGGTTTCATAAAAAGCAATGCTGCGCTGAAGATCGCGCACGCGGAAAACCAGATGGTCAATGCGCTGGATGGAGAAGGGAACCATGTGCTGACGCGTGGAGAAATGGGTGGGTGACGCCTACCGCAATGTATACCGCGCACCCGCTCTTGCAAAATGCTCTGATTTTGATAGCTGTCTGCGCAATCTGCATGCTGGCTACAGGCCAATTTGATGCCAATACACCCCAACAAGCAGCTTTCAAGGCTCTGGGCTAAGCTACACGGCCAAGCCTTTTCCCTACCCACTCCACTGCATCCATGTCCCTGCTCTTCACCCCCCTGACCCTGTCTTCCCCACGCGGCGGCATCACGCTGCCCAACCGCATCGTCGTGGCGCCCATGTGCCAGTACTCGGCGGTCAACGGCGAGGCGACCGACTGGCATTTGATGCACTGGGCCAACCTGCTCAACAGTGGTGCGGCGCTGTTCACCATCGAAGCCACCGCCGTGTTGCCCGAAGGGCGCATTACACCGGCTTGCCTGGGCCTGTGGGACGCGGGCACTGAGGCAAAGCTGGCCGACACGCTGGCGCGCGCACGCAAGCTGGCGCCACAAACCGCGGTGTGTATCCAGCTCGCACACGCCGGGCGCAAGGCGTCAAGCGCGCTGCCCTGGCAGGGCGCGCAACTGCTGTCCAAGGCCGAAGGCGGCTGGGAAACCTTTGGCCCCAGCGCCACGCCGCATCTGCCGACCGAAGCGCCCCCCACAGCGATGGATGCGGCCGAGCTGGCGCGGGTGCGTGACGCCTTTGTGCTGGCGGCGCAGCGTGCCGACGCCATGGGCATAGACGCGGTAGAAATCCACGCGGCACACGGCTACCTGCTGCACGAGTTTTTGTCGCCGATTGCCAACCAACGCACCGATGACTACGGCGGCAGTTTTGAGAACCGCATCCGTTACCCGCTGGAGGTGTTTGCCGCCGTGCGCGCCGCCTTCAAGGGCGTGCTGGGCCTGCGTATTTCAGCCAGTGACTGGGTCGAAGGCGCGTGGGACGTGGACCAGAGCGCCGAGTTCGCCAAACGCCTCAAGGCATTGGGCGCGGACTTCATTCACACCTCGTCCGGCGGCGTGTCGCCGCAGCAAAAGATTGCATTGGGTGCGGGTTACCAGGTGCCTTTTGCGCGACAGGTGCGCCAGACCAGCGACCTGACCACCATCGCCGTGGGCCTGATCACCGACGCGCACCAGGCCGAGGCGATTTTGCAAAACGGCGATGCCGACCTGATCGCCATGGCGCGGGCCTTTCTGTACCAGCCGCGCTGGGGTTGGCAGGCCGCTGCCGCACTGGGCGGCGAAGTGGCGGCCAATCCGGTGTACTGGCGCAGCCTGCCGCGCGAGGCTTCGGCCGTGTTTGGCAAGGCGGCCACGGTGGGCGTGCGCTGACCCGACGGGCTGACCATCGGCAGCATCGGCTTTACCCCGGATTTACACGCCATAAGGGGCCTGCGCACGCCCCCCGCTTTTACAATCGCCACCATCATCAACAACGGACGACCGCCATGGACTCTGCAAGTTCCTGGCCTCCGGTTGATCCGGCCAACCACTGACACCGCGTCAGTGGCACGTCCGGTTCGGCGCGGAGGCTTTTCACACCCTTCGTGCCTGGCATGCCAGCGACCCAGCCCTAGCAAACATGGGCTTGGCACGCGCCCCAGGTATTTCTAAAGTATCTGCACTCCTCTGGAGTGCTTGTGGTGGGCCGCCCTGCGACCCACCGGGGAGATTTCCATGGTCAAACAAAAAGCCCAACAATTCATCAACCGGCTGGGCCCCGGCCTGATCACCGGCGCGGCGGACGACGACCCCAGCGGCATCGCCACCTACTCGCAGGCGGGCTCGCAGTTCCGCTTTGCCATGGTCTGGACGCTGCTGATCACCACGCCGCTGATGATTGGCATCCAGATGCTGTCGGCCCGCATCGGCTGGGTCACAGGCGAAGGCCTGGCGGCCAATATCAACAAGATGTTTCCACGCTGGCTCACTACCGGCCTGGTCACCTTGCTGGTGGTGGCCAACACCATCAACATCGCGGCCGACATTGGCGCCATGGGCGAAGCCCTGCGCCTGCTGGTGGGCGGGCCACTGGCGCTGTATGTGCTGGGTTTTGGCGTGCTGTGCATCTGCACCCAGGTGCTGTTTTCCTACGAGCGCACGGTGCGCGTGCTGAAGTGGCTGACGCTGACGCTGTTTGCCTATGTCGCGGTGATCCTGACGGTGCGCGTGCCGTGGAAACAGGCGCTGAGCGAGTCGTTCCAGCCCTGGAACTTTGCGCTGGAACACGCCAGCCTGAAGGACTATGCCGCCATGGTGGTGGCCATGCTGGGCACCACTATCAGCCCCTACCTGTTCTTCTGGCAGGCCGCGCAAGAGGTGGAGGACAGCAACCGCCGCCCCAACGCCGCCGCGCTCAAGACCCACCCCGACTACGCGGCCGAACACCTGTCGCGCATCAAGCAGGACACGTTTATCGGCATGGGGTTTTCCAATCTGGTGGCGCTGTGCATCGTGGTGGCCACCGCGGTAACGCTCAACGCGCAGGGCATCACCAGCATCCAGACCTCATCGCAGGCGGCGGAGGCGCTGCGCCCGGTGGCGGGTGAGTTTGCCTTCCTGATTTTTGCGCTGGGCATTATCGGCACGGGCCTGCTGGCCGTACCGGTGCTGGCCGGGTCGGCCGCCTATGCCGTGAGTGAGCTGTATGGCTGGAAAGCCAGCCTGGCGCACGGTTTCCGTGAGGCCCGGGGCTTCTACCTGATCATCATCGCCGCCACCGGCATTGGCACAGTGATCGGCTACCTGGAGGTAGACCCCATCCAGGCACTGGTGTGGAGCGCGATTGTGAATGGCGTGATCTCGGTGCCCATCATGGCAGCCATGATGCTGGTGGGACAGTCCGAGCGTGTGATGGGCCCACACACCATCTCCCGGCGCCACCGCTTTTTCGGTTGGGCCGCCACCGGGGTCATGGCGATTGCCGTGGTGGTGATGCTGGGCACCAGCTTTTGAGAGCAGCACCGGCGGGGGCTCGTCAACGCGTCATCCAGGTGGTGTGATAACGATAGGCCTGTTGGTGCTGGGCGGGGCGGGCTCACCGGGGTGCACGGCCAGCGCCGGGCTGATGGCCGGGCTGTCCACGCCCAGGCTGGTGATGAAGCCGCCCCAGTTCCATTCGGAATACCGCCAGTCGCTGCCCGAACGCACCACGCCTTCGGGTGGCTGCACTTCCTGCACCGGCACGCCTTTGAGGGCCGTGGCCATGAAGTCGATCCACGCGGGCAGGGCCAGGGCCGAACCCGAGGCGCGTGAGCCCAGGCTGCGCGGTATGTCATACCCCACCCACACCACGGCCACCAGGCCCGGCTGGTAGCCGGCAAACCAGGCGTCCACCACGTCGTCCGTGGTGCCGGTTTTGCCATACAGGTCGGGGCGCTTGAGTGTGGCCTGCGCACGCGCGGCGGTGCCGCTGCGCGTGACTTCCTGCAGCAGGCTGGAGACCATGAAAGCATTGCGCGCAGGGATGGCGCGCTGGCTCTCGTCCAGCACGGCTGGTGGCGGGGCTTCAAACACCACCTCACCACTGGCACGGGCAATGCGCTGGATCAGCAGCGGGCTCACCCGGTAGCCGCCATTGGCCAGCACGGCGTAGGCACCGGCCAGTTGCAAAGGGTTGGTGGAGCCCGTGCCCAGCGCCTGCGTCAGGTTGTCGGGCTGGCGCTCGATATCAAATCCAAACCGGCTGGTCCACTCGCGGGCGCCCTGCGGCGAGAGCAGTTGCACCAAGCGGATGGACACCAGGTTTTTGGAGCGCGCCAGCGCCTGGCGCAGCGTGATGGGGCCGTCAGTGCTGCCGTCGTCGTTCTCCGGCGCCCAGTCACCCACGTTCTGCAGCGGGGCATCGTTGATCAGCGTCTCAGGCTGCACGCCATTTTCAATGGCGCCGGAATAGATGAAGGGTTTGTAGCTGGAGCCGGGCTGGCGCCAGCCCTGGGTCACGTGGTTGAACTGGTTGCGGTGAAAGTCAAAGCCGCCCACCAGCGCACGAATCTCACCATTGGCCGGGTCCAGCGCGACCAGGGCGCCTTCGGTTTCGGGCCACTGCACCAGGCTCCAGGCCTTGCCCTGCTGCAACACGCGCACCACCGCACCCCGGCGCACGCGCAACTTGGCCGGTGCGGAGTCCGCCAGCCCGCTTTGCGCAGGGCGCAAGCCCGCACCGTCCACCGTGACCACCTCGCCCGAGCCCAGCACCAGCGTGACGGCTTTGGTACTGGCGCGTGTCACGATAGCCAGGCGCAAGTCCTCGTCGTCGTCAAAGTCGGCCAACGCCTGGGCCACGGCGGGGTTCTCGTCCTTGAGCGAGTCGGCCAAATTGATCTGCCCCTCGGGGCCGCGCCAGACCTGGCGCAGCGAATGCTCCACCAGCGTGCGGCGCAGTGCCTTGTAAGCCGCCTGCTGCTCGGCCGCGCGCAGCGTGGTGGTGACGTTGAGGCCGGTGGTGTAGCTGAGTTCACCGTACTGGGCATAGACCTGCTGGCGCACCATTTCGGCCGCGTATTCGGCGTGCACATCCACGTCATGCGGCTTGCGCACCACCAGCTTTTCCAGCAGCGCGGCGGCGTACTGGCCGCCGTCAATCACCTCCTGCGAACGCATGCGCCCCAGCGCCACGATCTGGCGCGCGCGGGCGCGGTCCAGGTTCTGGATCGGGTTGGCAAAGTAGGGGTTCTGCGGCAGGCCGGCCAGCATGGCGCACTCGGCCGGTGACAGCGCCGAGAGGGTCTTGCCGAAGTAGGTTTGCGCCGCCGCCTCAAAGCCGTAGGAGCGCGCGCCCAGGTAAATCTGGTTCATGTACAGCTCCAGGATCTGGTCCTTGCTGAGCTGCGCTTCGATACGGTAGGCCAGCATGGCCTCCTTGAGCTTGCGCTCCAGCGTGCGCGAGCGGCTCAAAAAGAAGGTGCGCGCCACCTGCTGCGTGATGGTGGATGCGCCCTGCATGCGCCCACCGGTGACGATGGCCACCAGTGCGCGCCCCACGCCAATCGGGTCCAGCCCACCGTGGCTGTAGAAGCGCGAATCTTCCACTGCCAGCAGGCTGTCTTTCATGAGCGCGGGGATCTGGTCGATGCGCTGGTAGACCCGGCGCTCGGCGCCGAAGCCGCCCATCTCCACCCCATCAGCCGTGAACACACGCAGCGGTTGTTTGGGCTGGTAGTTGGAGAGGGACGCGGTATCCGGCAGCTGGGTGTAGAAAAACGCCGTCGCGACCAACAGCAACACCAGCCCCAGGGCAGCCAGCGCCAGGGCCACTTGGAGCACGCGTTTGGGCCAGGGGCCCTGGAACTGAATTGGCATCTGCATTGGCATCGGCAATTGGGAAGTGAGGCCGGATTATGGGCACAAGCCCGCCGGCCCCCTCCAGGAAGGCATTCGCCATGTGTGTCGAACTGTTGCGGGCGCGGCGGCGGTGGCCGGCTCTGGGCTATGCTTTGAAGCCTCACTCTCTGGATTGCACGCCTTGCCTGCCACACCCCCTTCCACCGCCAGCGCCCCCGCCATGCTGCTGGCCGCCGGCCGCGGCGAACGCATGCGCCCGCTGACCGACCACACGCCCAAACCGCTGCTGGACGTGCGCGGCAAACCGCTGATGCAGTGGCCCATGGAAGCGCTGGCGCAGGGCGCAGGCTCGCGGCTGGTCATTAACACGGCCTGGCTGGGCGAGCAGATCGAAGCCCGGTTTGGGCATCAATTTAGCCTGCAGCCCGCATTGGATGTGCGCAAGCAGCTATCAAAATATGAGCGAATTGCACCGCTGCCGATTGCCTACTCCCACGAAGGCCGCGACTTTGGCGACGCGCTGGAGACCGCCGGCGGCATTGCGCGCGCGCTGCCCCTGCTGGACGACGTGTTCTGGGTGCTGGCCGGTGATGTGTATGCGCCCGACTTTGTATTCGCGCCCGACGCCGTGGCGCAATTCCAGGCCAGCGACGCGCTGGCCCACCTGTGGCTGGTGCCTAACCCGGCGCACAACCCGGGCGGAGACTTTGGACTGTCCGCCGAAGGCCTGGCGCTGAATTCCCCCAAGGACAGTGCCCAGCCCCGCTTCACCTACAGCACCATCGGCCTGTACCGCAAGGCGCTGTTTGCGGCGCCCTGGTGTGACATTCCCGCCGGCAACCCCGATGGCGTCAAGGCTGCGCTGGCGCCGCTGTTGCGTGCGGCCATGGACCAGGGCCGTGTGAGCGCAGCGATGTACACGGGCCGCTGGACCGACGTGGGTACGCCCGAGCGGCTGGCCCAGCTCAACGCCTGAACCCACACATCCACCCCCAGCGCCCAAATCCCGGACAATTCCCCCATGAACGCATCCATGTACCAACAGCGCCGCGCTGCGCTGGCCGCCCAACTGGGCCCCAAGGGCATTGCCATCCTGCCCACCGCGCCCGAACAGCAACGCAACCGCGACACCGACTTCCTGTTCCGCGCCGACAGCTACTTTTATTACCTCAGCGGCTTCGCCGAACCCAAGGCCTGGCTGGTCATCACCGGTGATGGCAAGACCACGCTGTTTTGCCAGCCCAAAGACCTGGAACGCGAAATCTGGGACGGCATCCGCGTGGGCCCCGACGCGGCACCGGCCACGCTGGGCGTGGACGCGGCCTATTCCGTGGACGCGCTGGACGAACACCTGCCCGGCCTGCTGGATGGCTGTGATGCGGTCTGGTACCCGTTTGCCACGCACAAAGGGCTGGAGACACGGGTGGACGGCTGGCTGAACAGCCTGCGCGTGCGGGTGCGTTACGGCACGCTGGTGCCGGAACAGGTGCGCGACCTGTGCGGCCCGCTGGACGAGATGCGCCTGATCAAGGACGCCTACGAACAAGACACCATGCGCCGCGCCGCGCAGATCAGCGCAGAGGCGCATATCCGCGCCATGCAGCTGAGCGCGCGCATGCTGCGTGCGGGCCAGGAGGTGCGCGAGTACCACCTGGACGCCGAGCTGCTGCACGAATTCCGCCGCCAGGGCTCGCAGTACCCGGCCTACGGCAGCATCGTGGCCGCCGGGGCGAACGCCTGCGTACTGCACTACCGCGCCGACGCGGCGCCCGTGCGCGACGGCGAGTTGGTGCTGATTGACGCGGGATGTGAACTGGACGGTTACGCCAGCGACATCACCCGCACCTTCCCCGCCAATGGCAAGTTCACCGGCCCGCAACGCACGCTGTACGACCTGGTGCTGGCCAGCCAGAACGCCGCCGTGGCCGCGACCAAACCCGGCGCGCGTTTTACCGACCCGCACGATGCCACGGTGCGGGTGCTGGCGCAGGGCATGCTCGATGTCGGCCTGCTCGATAAAAACACCGTGGGCACGGTGGACGATGTGATAGCGAGCCGCGCCTACTTCCAGTTCTACATGCACCGCACCGGCCACTGGCTGGGCATGGACGTGCACGACTGCGGCGCCTACACCGAGCCCAGCGAGATTGGCAACACCAGCGAACGCCGCGACGCGCTGACCGGCCAGACGCTGATCAGCCGCCCGGCGCGCATCCTGCAGCCCGGCATGGTGCTGACCATCGAGCCCGGCATCTATGTGCGCCCGGCACCCGGCGTGGCCGAGCAGTTCCACAACATCGGCATCCGCATCGAAGACGACGCGCTGGTCACCGCCACCGGCTGCGAGCTTATGAGCCGCGGCGTACCGGTGGACGCCGACGCGATTGAAGCCTTGATGCGGGCCTGAACGGGACTCCACTTTGACCATGTCTTTCATCGTTTTGACACGCCCCTGGGCAGCGGCCCTTGTGGTGCTGGCAGGCGTATTGGCGCTGCCCGGCCCTGCGCAGGCCCAGGCGTCGCTGCGCTATGGCGTGTTCGAGTCCATGGGGTACCCGCTCAACACGCGGGACCCGCAGGGGCGCTTGAATGGCGGGCTGCTCACGGACATGGGTGCTTTGCTGGCAAAAGAGCTGGGGCGGCAATTGCAGACGGTGCCGCTTTCCCGGCGACGGATTGAGCCGTCCCTGCTGCGCGGTGATGTGGATCTGGTGTGTTACCACAGCCCGGGCTGGACCGAACAACACGCGCAGTTCGGCTGGACCATTGCGACGCTGCCGCAGATCGAACGCATCGTGGTGCGCAAGGGCGCGCCGATGCCTGAGGACCTGCCCCAGGATGTGATGGGCAAGCGCATTTCCACGCAGCACGGTTATGGTTACCCCCCGTTGCAGCCGCTGTTCGAAGCAGGCCAGGCGACACGGGTCGATGACAGCAAGGTGGAATTCCAGTTCAAGTCCGTCGCGCTGGGGGCCAGCGACATGCTGGTGACGTCCGAGGCGGAAATCGAGGGTTATTTTTACGACCATCCGCAGGAGCGTGGGCAATTTGAAACGTCCAAGGCAATCTTCACCTCGGTACCCACACAGTGCGCGGTGTCGCCCAAGTCCCGCGCCAGCCTGACGGAAATCAACAAGGCCCTGGCCCATCTGATGCACACCGGTGCACTGGAGCGCCTGGCCAAAAAATACCGCCTGTCGATGCGCTAAAGCGCGAAGGCCTGCGCCCTAGCGGCAGCCCAGGCCTTCGGCTGCGGCGGGGCACGGCATGTAGTGCTCCCACAGTTGTTTGTAACGGCCGTCGGCCAGCATGCCATTGAGACTGCGGTCCAGCGCGTCGACAAAACCACGCGTGAGGGACTGGCGGCTCAGCGCCACCATGGCAGATTCGCTGGAGACAATGACTTTGGTTTTGACCACGCTCTGGCTGATGCCCAGTTGCTGCAGCTCCACCAGACCGGTCACCTCGTCGGCAATCATGCCGTCCAGGCGCCCGGCCTCCACCATCTTCCAGGCACTGCGGCGCTGGGTGATAGGCACCAAGCGCTCCACGAAGGCAGGATTGCTTTGCAGGGCCACATATTCCGGGCCGTAGGCCACGCCAATTTGGGCGCCCAGCCGAAAGTCGGTGCCCACCATGTCGGTCAGGTTCTTGAGGCGGTATTTCTCGGCCGCGGCCTTGCTGACAAACAGGACATTGGGCGAGCGGTTGATAGGGCGCGAGAAGTAGGCAAAACGCTCGCGCTCGGGCGTCTTCAGCGCACCGGGCAGGATGTCCAGGCGCCCGGCCTCCAGCTCCACCAGTGCACGGGCCCAGGGCATTTCGACAAACCGTGTCGTGCAGCCCATGCGCACCAGCGCCTCCCGGATCAGGTCCGAGGAGAAGCCCTGCACTTCCCCATCTACCCCCTTGAAGGCATAGGGTGCATCGTCGTACCAGCGCACGGTCTTGACGCAGTCACCCGCCCACACTGCAGACGGCAGTGCCAGCGCGCACAGCGCCATCCGCAGCGCAGGCATTGCGCTTTTCCAGGGGGCCAGATGCATGAGGGTCCTCATCAACGGCAGGGAACCGTTATGCAAAAAGCATAGCGCATAACGCAGTCCTGCCAAGGCTTGGGGGCACCTCATTCCTCCAGAAAGCGCACACCGGTCAGGTCTTGTGACAAATTCCACAAACGGGCCGCCGCTGCCACGTCCCGCGAGCGGCGGTTGGAGCCGACCTTGACGGGCGCGCCGCGCATCTGGCGGAACGACTGAGGGCCGCAGTAATCGCCGCCTTCGATGTCATCGCCCAATGCCGCATACAACACGGGCAGGGCGCCGCCAGCAGCCGTGTTGAAGACCAGCCCGACCAGCGGTGCGAACGGATGCAACATGACAGGCAGGTGCTGGAACAGGTTGGTGGCAGAGACGCCGGGGTGCGCCGCCACCGATAACGTGCCATGCCCAGCGCGCGCCAGGCGGCGCTGCAGCTCGTAGGCAAACATCAAGCAGGCCAGCTTGCTTTGGCCGTAGGCGCGGCGTTTGTCGTAGCCCCGGGCAGACTGTGGGTCGTCAAACTGGATATCGCCCCAATGGTGTGCCAGGCTGCTGAGCGACACGATACGAGAGTGGGGCGTCTGGACGATACGCGGCAGCAGCAGGCCGGTCAGCGCGAAGTGGCCCAGGTAGTTGGCCGCGAGCTGGCTCTCAAAGCCGTCTTCGCTGAGCGCATAGGGCGGCATCATGATGCCAGCGTTGTTGATGAGCAGGTCCAGGCGCTCAAAGCGTTTGCCAAACGCAGCGGCAAAAGCGTGCACCGACCTCAGGCTGGCCAGATCCAGCGCCATGCATTCCAGCGTAGCGCCGGGGTGGCGCGCCAGAATGCGCGCCTTGGCCGCCTCGGCCTTGTCTCGGTTGCGGCAGGCCATGACCACGCTGCAGTTCTTCGCCGCCAGCGCCAGCGCCACTTCAAAACCCAGGCCAATGTTGGCGCCGGTCACGATGGCGACGCGGCCGCTTTGGGTCGGCACCTGCTGCAGGGTCCAGGTCATGGTGTGCTCCAGTTGAAAATCGCGCCCTGAAACGTGGGGCGCATGGTATTGGCAAAACGCCTTGGTTGCGACGGTGCGCGAATTTGCTCTTTTTTTGATAGCTGCTTGCGCACTATACATGCTGGCTACAGGCCTGTTTGGCCTACAATTTCGACGCCCTCCCAGACAGTATGCGCTCCCTATGACACACCCCCGCTCCGGCGAACTCCAGGCCTTCTTCACCCAACACGGCATCCGCGATGTCGAGTGCATCTTCCCCGACATGGCGGGTTACCCGCGCGGCAAACTCATGCCGGCGACCAGTTTTGCCGCAGGCAACGAGCTGCGCATTGCGCAGGCCATACCGATGCAGTGCGTCACGGGTGACTACTCCTACGACCCCATCTTTCCCGACTCCGACCCCGATGTGCGCCTGGTGCCGGACTACAGCACCTTGAAACTGTCGCCGTGGTCCAGCGTGCCACGCGCGTTTGCGATCCACGACTGTGTGGAGCTGGACGGCCAGCCCTGCGCGTTTGCGGCGCGCTCATTGCTCAAAACCGTGGTGGCGCGATACACCGCACAGGGCCTTACGCCCGTGGTGGCGCCTGAGATCGAGTTCTACCTGACCGCGCCAAACACCGACGCCAGCCAGCCCCTGCGTGCGCCCGCCGCGCGCAACGGCCGCGCCGAAGTGGGCCAGTCGGCTTTCAGCATGAACATGCTCAACGAGCTGGCGCCGTTCTGGGACGCGCTGCGCAGCGCGCTCGATGGTTTGGGTGTGCAAGCCGACACCTGGATCCACGAGGTGGGCGCCAGCCAGTACGAGATCAACCTGCTGCACGGCGACCCGGTGGCCGTCGCCGACCAGGCCTTTCTGTTCAAGTACGCAGCCAAAGAAATTGCCATCCAGCATGGCCTCAACGCCATGTTCATGGCCAAGCCGATTGCGGGCGACCAGGGTAGCTCCATGCATTTGCACCAGAGCGTGGTGGATGCCGCCGGGCGCAATATCTTCAGCAATGCAGACGGCAGCGAGAGCGCCGCCTTTGGCCACTTCATCGCCGGGCTGCAGGCCTATGTGCCGGACATGATGCTGATCTTTGCGCCGTATGTGAATTCGTATCGGCGCTACGTCTCCAACAGCCAGGCACCGGTGAACCTGCAGTGGGGCTACGACAACCGCACGACCGGCCTGCGCATTCCGGTGAGCGGGCCTGCCGCCCGCCGCGTGGAGAACCGCATTGCGGGCGCAGATGCCAATCCGTATCTCGCCATCGCCGCCTCCCTGGCCGCAGGCCTGGCCGGGATGGATGAGACACTGGCGCCCACCGCGGCGTTGCCCATCACCGTGAATAGCAGCGACCTGGGCCACACGCTGCCGCGCAGCTTTTTGCCTGCGCATTCGCAGATGGCAAACAGTGCATCGGCACGCAAGCTGCTGGGCGATGTATTTGTGACCGGCTTCTGCGCGGCCAAGACCGTGGAGTACGACAGCTACCTGCACGAGATCAGCGCCTGGGAGCGCCGCTTCCTCGGGCCGCAGGCTTGAGGAAACGCTGAATGAATCCGTTCGCGTTGAGCTTGTCGAAACGCAGCCCTTGCACATCAAGGTTTCGCTGATGGCTTCGACAAGCTCAGCCCGAACGGGAAGTATGTTCTGCGCTGGTTAAAGCGTCCCTTCATCCCTGAAGCGATTCGTCGCGGCTACCAGCGCCGACGTAATGCCCGGCTCAAACGCGCCATGCCCCGCATCGGGAATCATGGTGAAGGTCGCCTCGGGCCAGGCCTGGTGCAGGCGCCAGGCGGAGAGCGGCGGGCACAGCATGTCGTAGCGGCCCTGCACGATGACGGCTGGCAGATGGCGGATGCGGTCCACATTGCGCACCAACTGGTCTTCCGAGAGAAATGCACCGTGGTGGAAGTAGTGCGCTTCAAGTCGGCCCACGCCCAGCCCCACAGCGGCACTGGCAAACTGCTCTTCCACCTGCGGGTCGGGGATCAGATGGATGGTGCTGCCTTCGTAACGGCCCCAGGTGCGCGCGGCGTGCAGGTTGTGCGCCGGGTCGTCGCTGAACAACTGGCGCCGGTAACCGGCCAGCAAGTCACCGCGTTCGGCCTCGGGCACCGGTGCGACAAAGCGCGCATGCTCTTCGGGGAAGAACCAGCGGATGCCGTTCAGGAACCAGTCGATCTCTGCCGGGGTACACAGGAAGATGCCGCGCAGCACAAACCCCGTGCAGCGCTCGGGGTGCGCTTGGCCATAGGCCAGCGACAGCGTGGAGCCCCAGGAGCCGCCAAACACCAGCCATTGCGCAATGCCCAGCATGGCGCGGATGCGTTCAATGTCTTCAATCAACAGCGGCAGCGTGTTGTTGCGCACCTCGCCCAGCGGTGTGGACTGCCCCGCGCCACGTTGGTCAAACAGCACGATGCGGTAGTGGGCCGGGTCAAAAAATTGGCGGTGTTTGGGCGAAAGACCAGCGCCCGGGCCGCCGTGCAAAAACAGCACCGGCACGCCCTGCGGATTGCCACACTCTTCCCAATACAGGGTGTGGATATCGTCCACCGGCAGCGTGCCGCTGCGGTAGGGTTCGATGGCGGGATACAGGGCGGTGGGTGGTGAAGACTGTTCGGACATGGTTTGCTGCAAACTGAAGACGGATCGTTACACGGCGCGCGATTTGCGGGGTTTGGCAGCTGGGGCCAGACTGCCGTGGGCCCGCATGGGAGCTCGGCTTTGGTCGTTCTGGATATGGACAAATTTTCTTAGCAAAGACATGAACACTTCCTGCTCTGCCGGGTCCAGTGCATCGAGCAGTTTTTCGCGCATCTGGTGTACGCCACTCACCAGGCTGGACAACAGTGTTTCGCCTTGTGCCGTCAGCGTCAGCTGCAGCTGGCGCCGATCGGCATCGGCCACTGTCCGCTGGATGAGCCCCTTGGTGGCCAACCGGGCCGCGGCCAGCGCGGTGGTCGACGTGTCCAGCGCAATGCTCCGCGCGAGACCGACCTGGTCGATGCCCGGCTTTTCATACACCATGCGCAGGATCGCGTACTGGATGGGCGTGATTTCTGGACCCACCAGATCATTGAAGATGCCTGCCGCAATCTGGTTGGCCCTGCGCAGCAAGTGGCCTGGTTGATCGAAAAGGTCCATGGACACTGCGTCTGGTGTCTCGGCGAGCGGGGCCTCCGGGGGCCGGCGTTTTGGGGGCATAGCGGTTTTGATTGCGTGTCTTTGGAGAGAGGTGATTGTCTCCGGGCACAACCGCCGCTCGACGCAGACGGCCATCTTGTTCCAGGGTAATCACCTAGAAACCACAGCTTGCGGCGCCCGCTTCTGGCGGATACCATTTAATCTTCAGCATACTGAACATTAAGCCACCATGAACAAACGACTCCTTCTTTCCAGCCTTGTCTGCGCAGCCTTTGCCGTGCCTTTGACCGCCATGGCGCAAGCAGAGCCCTTCCGCATCGGGCTGATCCTGCCAATGACAGGGCCATTTGCATCGACAGGTGTTCAGATCAACGCCGCCGTCAAGCTGTACATGGCGCAGAACGGCAGCACCGTGGCAGGACGCAAGGTGGAGGTGATTCTCAAAGACGATGCGGGTATTCCTGACCAGACCAAACGCCTTGCGCAGGAGCTTGTCGTCAATGACAAGGTTGCGGTACTGGCCGGGTTTGGCATTACGCCCGCCGCACTGTCGGTGGGGTCCATTGCCACACAGTCCAAGACTCCCGCAGTGATCATGGCGGCGGCGACCTCCAGCATTGTGGGCACGTCGCCGTACTTTGTGCGCACCAGCTATACGCTGCCACAAACGGCCGTGACCATGGCCGAGTGGGCGAACAAAAACAAGCTCAAGAAGTTCGTCACGCTGGTATCCGACTACGGCCCAGGTATCGACGCGGAAAAGAATTTCAAGGAACGTGTGCTGCTCAATGGCGGCCAGGTGGTGGGCGAGCTGCGCGTACCGATGCGCGCGCCTGACTTCGCGCCGTTTCTCCAGAAGGTGCGCGACCTTTCTCCCGACGCCCTGTTTGTCTTCGTTCCGTCGGGGCCCGCCACAGCACTGATGAAACAATTTGCGGAACGCGGCCTGGACAAGACCGGCATCAAGCTGATTGGCGATGGTGGCGTGACCGACGACGACCTGCTCAACGAGATGGGCGATGTGGCGCTGGGTACCGTGACGTCGTTCCATTACTCGGCGGCACATGACTCCCCGGTGAACAAGAAGTTTGTGGAGGCCTTCAACGCGGCCAACAAGGGCATGCGGCCCAACTTCATGGCGGTGGGCGGTTACGACGGCATGCGCGTGATCTACAAGGCGCTGGAGACCACGAAGGGCAAAGGCGGTGGCGAGGCTCTGGTGGCTGCGATGAAGGGACAGATATTTGAAAGCCCGCGTGGCCCCGTGCTGATTGACGCACAAACACGCGACATCGTGCAGGATGTGTACATCCGCCGCGTCGAACGCAAAAACGGCCAGTTATGGAATGTGGAAATTGACGTCAACAAGGCCGTCAAAGACACCGCCCGCGCCAACTGAAGGAACACCGCGCAATGAATGCAATCTTGAGCGCAGCCGCGCCGCTGTCGGCCATCGCCCCGTTCCCGCTCAACCGCTGGTGGGTGGCCGGTTTCACCTGGGAGTTGACGGACAAGCCCCTGGCGCGCACGTTTCTCAACCGCGCCATGGTGCTGTTCCGCACACCCGACGGCACCGTGTCTGCACTGGAAGACCGCTGTTGCCATAAGGACCTGCCCCTGTCGTGTGGCTCGGTCGAAGCGCGTGGGCTGCGCTGTGGCTACCATGGCCTGCTGTACGACTGCGCTGGGGTCTGCATCGAGATTCCAGGCCAGGAGCACATCCCCACCAAGGCGCGTGTCCCCGCCTATCCGCTGCGCGAGCAGGACCAGATTCTCTGGGTCTGGATCGGCAGCACGCCGGAGTCCACCCCGACAGAAGACCCTCCGCACTACGCCGTGCACAACGATCCGAAGTACAAATTCGGTGGCAACAGCGTTCACTACGACGCACCGTACCAGTTGGTGCATGACAACCTGCTGGACCTCAGCCATCTGGGTTATGTGCACCTGAAAACCATTGGTGGCAATCCGGGCTTGCACATGAATGCCGAGCTCAAGGTGACCGCCGTGGACGATGTGGTGCGTGTCGTGCGGCTGATGCCGGACTCCGAGCCGCCGCCCACCTATGCCGCGGCCTGGCCCTTCAAAGGCCGGATTGACCGATGGCAGGAAGTGGAGTTTCAGGTGTCCCATCTGCTGATCTGGACGGGCGGCATGGACGCTGGCAGTGGCGACATACGGGCTCCGGACCGCGAGGGCTTCCACATGCGTGGATTCCATGGCGTGACGCCGGAGACGGACCACACATCGCACTATTTCTGGACCATCGCCACCAACCCGCATCCGGACAAACAGGACGTCACGCAACTGGTGGTGGACCAGACGGCGATGACATTCGAGGAAGACCGGGTCATCATTGATGCGCAATGGCAGAACCAGCGCCGCTTCCCAGGACGCACGCAGCTGGGCATTCACGTGGATGCGGGCCCGGCCAGGGCGCGCCGGGTTATCGACGCACTGGTTCGCCAATCCCATCAGGCTTCGCCGGGCGGATAGCCTCGTTCCATCGGCAAGTTCAACCGGAAACTGTTCGCACACCTCTCAATAGTTCCTATCAATGACTTAGCAATAAGCGATTGGCCAAATAATCAGCCAAGAACTACCATTCATCCAGTGCTGATAGACAAACCCTACCAGACAAGTAACCCACCGCACTGGAGATGACCATGACCACACTGCAACGCCCTGAGATCAAGACCTTTGCCAACCTCGAAGCCGCTTTCGCGGGCGAGTCCATGGCGCACATCAAGTACCGCTACTTCGCCAAGCTGGCGCGCGAGATGGGCGACGAGGCGACGGCCCGCACCTTTGAAGAAACCGCGGACCAGGAAGTCATGCACGCCTTTGGCCATCTGGATCTGCTCTACCCCAAGGCCACGATGACACCGGCCAAGGCGCTGCAGATCGCCATCGACGGCGAAGTTTATGAATACACCGAGATGTACCCGGGCTTCCGCGCCACCGCCGAAGCCGAGGGCAACGCGGCGGCCGTGGCCGAGATGGACGAGCAGATCGAAGAGAGCAAGGTACATGCGGCGCAATTCAGAGCCACGCTGGAAAAGGCGCAAAAGCGTTTTGCCGCGCTGGCCCGTGTAGAAGAACGCCACGCCAACCACTACAAAGAGCAGTTGGCGCGTCTGGCCACTTGAACAAGCCTTAAGACGCTATTAATTCAGTAGCTGCTTGCGCAATTGCTGCGCGGGCTACAGGCACTTTTAACCCTTAAAATCGGAACCTCCCCATGAAAACCTATATCTGCATTGTGTGTGGCTTTGTGTACGACGAAGCCACTGGCCGCCCCGAAGACGGCATTGCGCCCGGCACCCGCTGGGCCGATGTGCCCGAGAGCTGGGCCTGCCCGGACTGTGGCGTCGCCAAGGCCGACTTTGAGGCTGTAGAAATCTAAGCCCTCGCGGCTTGGTGGAGAATTGCCTCCCTTCCCCGTAGAAAGATTGCTTCAGTGAACCCACTAATCATCATCGGCGCAGGTTTGGCCGGCTGGACCACGGTGCGCGAGTTCCGCAAGCTCGACACCACCACGCCCATCGTGCTGGTCACCTCCGATAACGGCGACTTCTACGCCAAGCCCTCGCTGTCCAACGCCTTCGGCCAGAAGCGCAGCCCCGCGCAACTGGTCACCACACCGGCCGCCAAGATGGCCGAGACGCAAAACGTCACGCTGATGGCGCACACGCGCGTCGAAGCCATCGACACTGCGGCACAAACACTGCAGCTCAGCCATGCGGGCGCCTCCACCACGCTCGCCTATAGCCAGTTGGTACTGGCACTGGGCGCGCAGCCGATCCGCGTGCCGGTACAGGGCAATGCCGCAAACCAGGTGCGGTCGATCAATTCACTGGATGACTTTTCAAGCTTTCATTCAGCCCTGAGCCCGCATGCAGAGAGCGCGGAAAGCTCCGAAATAGATAGCAAAACCGTACTCATCATGGGCGCCGGCCTGATCGGCTGCGAGTTTGCCAACGACCTGCTTCAGGCTGGCCACACCGTGCACGTGGTGGACCCAGCCACACGCCCACTGGCGCTGCTGCTGCCCGAAGGCGCAGGACTGCAGTTGCAGCAGGCCCTGGCAGCACTGGGCGTGACCTGGCACTTTGGCGCCACGGTACAGGCCGTTGACGCAGACGCCACACGCCTGGCCGTGCGCCTGTCGGACGGCAGCGTGGTGCAAGCCGATGCGGTGCTCAGCGCCATTGGCCTGCGGGCCGACACCACACTCGCCGTCGCTGCAGGCCTGCAGTGCGAGCGTGGCATTGTGGTGAATGACTTGCTGCAAACCTCGGCCGCGCACGTCTACGCGCTGGGCGACTGCGCGCAGTACGCCTCGGCCGGACAGCGCACGCTGCCCTATGTCATGCCCATCATGAACGCGGCCCGGGCGCTCGCCGCCACACTGGCGGGTACGGCCACACCGCTGGTGTTTCCGCTGATGCCGGTGTCGGTCAAGACGCCAGCGCTGCCGCTCGTGGTGTCCACCGCGCACCCGGCGCAAGCCGGTTTGTGGCAGGCGGACGCTGACGCGGCAGACGGTGTCTGGCGCTTTCTGGATCCCGAAGGCGCGCAGCGCGGCTTTGTGCTCGCGGGCAAACACACGGCGCGGCGCATGGAACTGGCCAAGCTCACCTTGCTCTGAAAAGCCTGGAATAAAGTCATGCTTGTTCTGCATGATGTAGGGGTGCTGGCACGCAGTTTGCTGGATCGTGAGGTCTACAATGCAAAGCCCATAACGGAGCTACGGGCCAGCCAACTTGGCGCAGGCCCGCAGCCGCAGAGGATGCAAGATGCCCGAACAGTCTTCCGCCGTACCCCACGGCCCCGTGTCCAACTCCGCTGAGAAAAAGGCGCAGTTGCGCCAAGCGGCACTGGAATACCATGAGTTCCCTACACCCGGCAAGATTGCCGTGTCGGCGACCAAACAACTGGTCAACCAGCACGATCTGGCACTGGCCTATTCACCCGGCGTCGCTGCTCCCTGCGAAGAAATCGTCAAAGACCCGAACAACGCCTTCAAGTACACCAGCCGCGGCAACCTGGTCGCGGTGATCACCAACGGCACGGCCGTGCTGGGCCTAGGTGATATTGGTCCGCTGGCGTCCAAGCCGGTGATGGAAGGCAAGGCCGTACTGTTCAAGAAATTCGCCGGCATCGACGTGTTCGATCTGGAAATCGACGAGAAACACGACCTCGACAAACTGGTCGACATCATTGCGTCGCTGGAGCCCACCTTTGGTGGCATCAACCTCGAAGACATCAAGGCACCCGACTGCTTTTACGTCGAGCGCAAGCTGCGCGAACGCATGAAGATCCCAGTGTTCCACGACGACCAGCACGGCACGGCCATCTGCGTGGGCGCTGCGATTCTGAATGGCCTGAAAGTGGCCAACAAGGATCCGAAAAACGTCAAGCTGGTGACATCCGGTGCCGGTGCGGCGGCGCTGGCCTGCCTGGGCTTGCTGGTCAAGCTGGGCATCCCGCGCGAAAACATCTATGTGACGGATCTGGCCGGCGTGGTCTACGAAGGCCGCACCGAACTCATGGACGAAGACAAGATCCAGTTCGCCCAGAAAACCGATGCGCGCACCTTGCGCGAGGTGATTGTTGGCGCCGACATCTTCCTCGGATTGTCCGCCGGCGGTGTGCTCAAGCAGGACATGGTCAAGTCCATGGCCCCACGCCCACTGATCTTTGCACTGGCCAACCCCACGCCTGAAATCCTGCCCGAAGAAGTCAAAGCGGTGCGCGACGACGCCATCATGGCCACCGGCCGCACCGACTACCCGAACCAGGTCAACAACGTCCTGTGTTTCCCCTACATCTTCCGCGGTGCGCTGGACGCCGGTGCCTCCACCATCACGCTGGAGATGGAGATTGCCGCGGTGCACGCCATTGCCGAATTGGCACAGGCAGAGCAGAGCGAAGTGGTCGCCGCCGCGTACGTGGGCGAACACCTGGCGTTTGGCCCCGAATACCTGATCCCCAAGCCGTTTGACCCGCGCCTGATGATGATGATTGCGCCGGCTGTGGCCAAGGCCGCTGCAGACAGCGGCGTGGCGTTGCGCCCGATTGCAGACATGGACGCCTACCGCGAGCGGCTGCAAAGTTTTGTCTATGCCTCTGGCACGACCATGAAGCCCATCTTTACGGCAGCCAAGAAAGCGCTCAAGAAGCGCGTGGCCTATGCCGAAGGCGAAGACGAACGCGTACTGCGCGCCGCCCAGATCGTGGTCGATGAACGCCTGGCCCTGCCCACGTTGATCGGCCGTCCCAAGGTGATTGCCGAGCGCATCGAGAAGTTCGGCCTGCGCCTGAAAGAAGGCGTGGACTACAACGTCGTCAACGTCGAACAGGACCACCGCTACCGCGACTTCTGGCAGACCTACCACCGCATGACTGAACGCAAAGGCGTGACGGTGCAGGTTGCCAAGATCGAGATGCGCCGACGCCTCACGCTGATCGGCGCCATGCTGCTGCACAAGGGTGATGTGGACGGCCTGATCTGTGGCACCTGGGGCACGACCGCGCTGCACCTGCACTACATCGACCAGGTCATCGGCAAGCGCCAAGGCGGCAGCCCGAGCACGCCGCAAGACGTACAGATCTACGCCTGCATGAACGGCCTGATGTTGCCGGGCCGCCAGGTGTTCCTGGTCGACACACACGTCAACTACGACCCCAACCCCGAAGAGCTGTGCGAGATTACGGTGATGGCCGCCGAAGAGATGATGCGTTTTGGTGTCAAGCCCAAGGTCGCGTTGCTGTCCCACTCCAACTTTGGAAGCAGCAACGAACCCAGCGCCATCAAGATGCGCCAGACCCTGGCCCTGCTGCAGCAGCAGGCACCCTGGCTGGAAGTCGATGGTGAAATGCACGGCGACGTGGCACTGGACGGTGCAGCCCGCAAAGCCCTGATGCCCAACAGCACCCTGCACGGCGATGCCAACCTGCTGGTGCTGCCGAATATCGATGCGGCCAACATTGC
This sequence comes from Rhodoferax saidenbachensis, assembly GCF_001955715.1. NCBI lineage: Bacteria > Pseudomonadati > Pseudomonadota > Betaproteobacteria > Burkholderiales > Comamonadaceae > Rhodoferax > Rhodoferax saidenbachensis. Next base: position 4,226,314 of record NZ_CP019239.1, read on the forward strand.
ATACAACCTGCTCAAGACGGCCGCTGGCGGCAATATCGCCATTGGCCCCGTGTTGCTGGGTGCGGCCAAACCGGTGCATGTTTTGACAGCTAGCACCACCGTGCGGCGGATTGTAAATATGACAGCATTGACCGTGGCAGATGCAAACGCCACACGGTAACGTTGTTACAAACAGTTAGCACACACTCTCTTTTGTAAATTCGCCCTAATCCCTGCCCAAATATTGGGCAGGGCCTTGCTTTTTCAGGCTGGATACGCGACACTACGTTCCTTGGATTTTTGGGGTTTACCCGGAGTCGTGGGAGAGGTTTCAAAGTGCGCAGGGGTATTTTCAAGTTAGCGCTTACTGGCATTTTCCTGTTTTCTGCCTGGGCAGGAAACGGAATTCAGGCCAAAGCCCTGGCAACAGACAGTGCCACGGTGGCGCTCAGCCAACTACCTCCGCAAGGCCGCGAAACATACCAGCTGGTTCACCAGGGTGGTCCCTTTCCTTACGCAAAAGACGGCGTGGTATTCGGTAATCGGGAGCGACTGCTTCCCCTGCAAAAGCGGGGCTACTACCGCGAATACACCGTCAAGACACCGGGTTCACGTGACCGGGGAGCCCAACGCATTGTGTGCGGAGGCCCCTCCACCCTGCCAGACGCCTGTTATTACACGGCCGACCACTACGCGAGTTTTCGCAAGGTTGTGCCCTGAATTGGATTTAGTACTTAAAGAAAGAGAATCGGGGATGGATATGCCACTTCGAACTGTTAGAACGAACATCGTTCAATCGATCCGCGCCTTCCGCGTGCCGGATCTGCAGGAAGCCGCCCAAGGTTTGGGTCACCACTTTCTGTACGCCAACCTGGCCAACGCACAAACCAAGCAGGACGTGCTGGACATGATTGGTCAGCAGTTCATGCTGCCGACCACCGTCAGCAAGAACTTCGACGCGCTGTATGACAGCATGACCGACCCGGTGCACAAGTCGGGCCCACAGCCCGGTTTCATCGTCGTGCTGGAGCACATCCCTGCCAACGCCAAATTCGACAAGGAAGCGCGCGAGCAATTGCTCGACATCTTCCGCGACACGGCCGACTACTGGGGAGACCGGAAGATACCGTTCAGGTGCTTCTATTCTTTTCTGTAGCCCGTTCTGCATCCACCAGCCAAGCAGAACGGGCGAACGAGGCAAACAGCGAGGTCACGTCCGCTGATACTGTCACCGGGATCGACCTGATGACCGAAAACGGCGAGAAGATGCCTACCGACAAGTTGTTGGACGTATCGCCCCTGGCACTGCGCATGAGCAGTCCTTTTAACGCGGGATACTGGTTGGCTGCTGCTTGATGTAGCCGCTACGCGGGTCGCTGCCCCCCGAGGGGGCTAATTTCCCTTGGGGCGGCCCGGTGGGAAATTGGCACTACTCAGTAAAAAAGCCCACTGCACGCAGTGGGCTTTTTTACGTCTGCATTCAGCACATCAAAGCTGCTGCACGAGACTCACATATTCCTGCACGGGCACTTCTTCGGCACGCCGCTGCACATCAAACGTGCCAGCAACGCCGCGCGCTTCGAGCCAACGGCCCAAAGTATGGCGCAACAGCTTGCGGCGTTGGCTAAAGGCCACCTGGACCATTTCACTGAACAGCGCAATATCGATCGCCGGGGGCTGCGCCAGCGGCAGCATACGCACCACCGCACTGTCCACCCGGGGTGGCGGATCAAAGCTTTCGGGCGGCACGAACAACACGTTCTCCATGGCGTAACGCCACTGCAGCATCACGCTCAGACGGCTGTAGTCCGAGGTGGCCGGTTTCGCCACCATGCGGTCTATCACTTCCTTTTGCAGCATGAAGTGCTGGTCTTCAATGGCATCCACGTACTGCAGCAGGTGGAACAGGATGGGCGTCGAAATGTTGTACGGCAGATTTCCGACCACGCGCAGCTTGTCCACACCGTGTGACGCAGCATCTGTAATTGCTATATTTTCTATAGCTGGTTGCGCAGACTGGATATGGCCAAAGTCCACTTTGAGCACATCAGATTCAATGACAGTAAGTTGCCCATGGCTACGCAGGCGCACGGCCAAGTCACGGTCCAGCTCGATCACGGTGAGGTGCCCCAGGCGCTCCACCAGTGGCTGTGTCAGCGCGGCCAGGCCCGGCCCAATCTCCACCATACGTTGCCCCGGCTTGGGCGCAATCTCATGCACGATGGCATCGATGATGCCGCCGTCCGACAGAAAATGCTGGCCAAATCGTTTGCGCGCGATGTGTTTCATGACCAAGAGTGGTCCAGCACGCAGGTGAAGGCAATTTCCCGCCGGGCCGCCCCAAGGGAAATTAGCCCCCTCGGGGGGCAGCGACCCGCGCAGCGGCGGAGCGTGGGGGCCATATTTTTCATTGGGGTGGCTCACGCATCTCTACGAAGGCGCGGGCGCGCAATTCCTGCGCCCAGGTGGAATACGTTTCCTCGTACCGACTTTGGCGCAACTGGTTACGCACGGATTCGCGTACCTGTTGCGGGTTGAGTTCCACGCGCCGGCGTTCGATCAACTGGATCAGGTGCACCCCAAAACGCGACACCACAGGGTTGCTGATGTCTCCCTCATTGAGGCGGTTCATGACTTCCTCAAACTCCGGCACAAACATGCCCGGATTAGCCCAACCCAGATCCCCGCCCTGCTCGGCACTGCCATCCTGGGACAAGGCACGCGCCTGGGCCTGAAAGGTGGTGCTGCCTGCCAGAATGCGCTGCTTCACGTCCGCCAAACGGGCGATTGCAGCCGTTTGCGAAAGTTTGGCATCCGTACGCAGCAAGATGTGCCGCGCACGGCTTTGCACCACAAAACGAGTTGCCGTGGCAGGGGCCCGTTTCTCGACGACCTGCAGAATGTGAAACCCCGCACCGGAGCGCACGATTTCGGAGACCCCACCGACGCCCAGTTGCTGGGTTGCCGTTACAAACAGCGGCGGATAGCGGTCTGCGCGACGCAAGCCCAGTTGGCCGCCGTTGTTGCGGTCCGCGGCGGACAGCTCCTGCACCAGGCGGCCAAAGTCTTCACCCGCGCGGATGCGGCTAAGCACCTTCTGCGCCTGTTGAAAGATCAATGCCGTCTGTTCTGCGGTGGCCTTCTCGGGCACGGCGATCAGGATTTGCGCCAGGTTGATGTCTTGCGTCAACGGGTCGACATTGTTGTTTTGCTGGTCCTGGAGGAAACGCTCCACGTCCTGGTCGGAGATACGGATGCGGCCTTCCACATCCCGCTCATGCAGGCGTGCCAAAGTCAGCTGGTCACGCAACTGGGCCCGGAAGGTGGCAACGCTGACGCCATCTTTGGCCAGCCGCTGGTGCAATGCTGGCAGATCGATCTGGTTTTGCTGTGCCACGCTCTGCTCTGCCTGGTCCACCGCCGCGTCGTCCACACGGATACCCGTGTCACGCGCCATCCGCAATTGGATCCGGTCATTGACCATGCGTTCCAGCACCAGGCGGCGCAGCTCCTCAGTGGGGGGAACTGACTGGCGTTGCTGCTCCAGTTGCAGGGTGATACGCCGCACTTCGGAACGCACCTCACTGTTGGTGATGGGCTCCGAGTTGACCACCGCCACAATAAAGTCGGCCTGCTGCGGTGCCTGTGCGTGCACGGAAAACCCGGCCAGCAGAGACAAGGAGACAAGGGCCAGTGAACGGATGTGAGCTTGGAAGTCCATAGGGATTCAATCGTAGTTGCTGAAGCGGCTGGCGCTGCCGCCGGGTTCACGCAAATTCTGGTAACGCGAGATGCTCTGCGTCAAGGTCTGCTGGGGGCTGACACCCAACCGGGTGAAGCCGACAAATTCAATCTGGAACATCACGCGCTGGGTCGCGGTTGCGGTACTGGTTTGCACGCGCTCCAGAACTACCCGGCCCAGCCAGCAGCCTGCATCGTACTCGACGCCAAACACGGTATCCACCAGGCGCCGCTCGTTGAGGCTGTAGTTCAAACGCCCCACGCTGTAGTAGCGCCCCTCGCCCTGGCCGCGTCCCGCGCCCAGTGCTTGGCCCATGTCCCCTAAAAGGTCGTTGAGTGGCCACTGCCAGCTCACGTCGATTTGTTCGCTCACATCGCGCTGGAAACGGTACGCCGCGTTGACCACGCGGTAGTTGCTGGGGCTGTAACGTCCACCGACAGTGGAGCGCGTGGACTGATCCGTTTTGGCGTTGTATTGCACCGTGGAGTCCAGCGCCCAGTGGTCATTCACGTTGACTGAGGCACCGAGCAGCACATCGCTGAAACCCGCCTGCGCCGGCGCCGTGGTGGAATTCAGCGTGACCAGTTGGTCTTCAAAACGCAGGCGCTGGGCAATGCCAAAACGCGCCAACTGGCCACCGGTCTCGGCGTCCAGGTAACGCGTGGTCAGGCCCAGCGTCAACAGGTTGTTGTCCGAAATCTTGTCGTGGCCGCCAAACGCATTTTCCGTATAGATGCTGGCAAAGTTGAAATCGTTGGCACCGGTGTCGTAGTTGGGCAACCCACTCTGGTTGCGGTACGGTGTATTCACATAAAAGGCGCGCGGCTCCAGCGTCTGCACCAGGCCGCGCCCAAACAGGTTGGTGTCGCGTTCAAACACCAGGCCGCTGTCCAGGCTGAATGTTGGCACCACGCTGCTGGCGGTGCTGCTGCCGTTGGGCAACAGGGCATCGAACTGGTAACTCGTCGCGTGCAACTGCACTTTGGGCGTGACGAACCCGGCAGAGCCGAGCCAAGGGCGGCTGATCTGCATCAGCGCCAGACTGCGTTGGGCGTTGGGCTGCAGGGTCAGGCTGCGGTCGGCTTCGAACTGGGTGAAGTCGCCATCCACCGACCAATCCACACCACCCCAGTCATTACTCTTCGCATAACGTGCCGTCAATTGGGGCGCGCGGTCGTAAGGCGGCACGATGGGCGCGGTCGGGTCCTGCAAGGTTTGCCACTTCAGCACCCGTGCGCTGGCGGATACCGGACCACGCCCCCAGCTCGCGGTCACGTCACTGGACAACAGGCGTTGGGTCAGCGTGCCACTGGAGCGCGTGAAATCACGCCAGTAATTGTCGTCACTGACGCGATTCAGATTGGCAGTCACACTCACATTGCCCACAGCCGCGATGCCGGTATCCACCATGCCCTGGTGAACAAAAGCCATGCCCCAGCGGTCTGCCCCGCGCAGGCGGTCACTGGGCATGTAATTGGCCCGGACTACGCCGGAATACGTGGGCTCAAGATATCGAAACTCGGCGCCCAGATCGACGCCGCGCTCGGCCATCACGGTGGGTGTCAGTGTGGCGTCGCGGTTGGGCGCGATATTCCAGTAGTAGGGCACCGAGAGTTCGGCGCCATTGACGCTGTCTACACCAATGGTGGGCGGCAGCACGCCGGATTTGCGTTTGTCCGACAGCGGGAAGCTGATGGCCGGCACCGGCAGGATGGGCACACCCTTGAAACTCAGCACCGCGCCGGTGGCAACGCCCACGTCTTCGTCGTTGTCCAGGCTGATACTCGTGGCGCGCAGTATCCAGTCCGGCATCCAGCTCGGCCCAGGCAGGCGGCGGCAGGTGGTGTACGTGGCGTTGCGCACCACCGCGTGGCTCTCGTCCAGAAAATCGATACGGTCGGCCTCGCCATGGGCATCGTTCTGCAGAAAGTGGTAACTCGGCTCGTTGAAAAAGCCTTCAAAACTCTCGACCTTGAGCTCCAGCAGGCTGCCTTCATAGACATTGCCAGCGCGGTTGATGCGCACATTGCCGGTGGCCTTGGCCTGGTCATCCGGCTGGTAATACTCCAGCCGGTCGGCGCGTATGGTGGTGCCGGCCTTGCGGAACACCGCATCGCCCTCGACCACGGTTTCCAGATCGGGGCGGCCCGAAATCCGGTCGCCCTGCAGGAACACCGGCGCAGCCTCGCGCTGGGCCGGTGTGATGGTTTCTGCCAACAAGCCGCTGGATTGCAGTTGCAAGGGCACCTCCACCGTCAGCGCTTCCACCACCGCTTGTGCGTGTGCCAGGCCACTGCCCACCGCACAGACCAACAGGGCCATGCGGCTCAGGGCAAACCGGGGACTAGGGGACAGAACGCGCAAATCGCGCGGGGGCAAACACATGGAGGCAGGAGGTGGAACGCGGAAAGGTGGGACGGTAAAAAGCGGGGCTTTGTAGAATGGATTATCCATGAGCCCAAGCCCCGCCCCTTCGCCCAATTCCCCCGCCCTGCCAGCATCCGAAATCCTCTGGACCGACCCGACACGCCAGGCCCTGTTTTGGGATTGGTTTGACCGCGTACAAAGCGTCCACCAACTGGACGCCAGCACGCTGGGCCTGGCCTCGGCCGACGCCAGTTTTCGCCGCTATTTCCGGGTGCAGGGTCCGCAGGGCACGCTGGTCATCATGGACGCACCGCCTGACAAAGAGAACTGCCAGCCTTTTGTGGACATCGCCAAGCTACTGACACAAGCCGGACTGCGCGCCCCTGACGTACTGGACTGGGACCAGCCCCATGGCTTCATGCTGCTGACCGACCTGGGCACGCTGACCATGATGCAGTTCATGGACACCCGCGGCGACCTGAATCCCACCTACAGCGTCACCGGTCAGGCGCAAAGCGCCCCACCGCTGGACCTGTACTTGGGCGCGGTGGACACGCTGGTGCAGTGGCAACTGGCCTCCCAACCGGGCGTGCTGCCGCCCTACGACCACGCGCTACTACAGCGCGAGCTGGAACTGTTTCCCCAGTGGTACATCACCGCACACCGCCAGGTGACGCTGGATGCAGCCCAGCGCAAGGTGCTGGACGATACCTTTGCGCTGCTGATCCAGAACAACCTGTCCTGGCCCAGTGTCTACGTGCACCGCGACTTCATGCCGCGGAACTTGATGGCCCCCACGCTCGGCACTGACGTGTCCTCGCTGCCCCCCGAGGGGGCGCAACCCGCCTTGGGGCGGCCCGGCGGCGGGTTAGGTGCCTCGCCCGGCCCACTGTATTGGGGCGTGCTGGACTTCCAGGACGCCGTCTATGGCCCCGTCACCTACGACATCGCCAGCCTGATGCGCGACGCGTTTCTGAGCTGGGACGAAGACTTCTGCCTGGATGTGACCATCCGTTACTGGGAAAAAGCGCGCAAGGCGGGCCTGCCCGTGGGCGATGACTTTGGCGAGTTTTACCGTGGCCTGGAGTGGATGGGCCTGCAGCGCCACCTCAAGGTGGCCGGCATTTTTGCCCGCCTGACGCTGCGCGACGGTAAACCCAAGTACCTGGCCGATGCGCCGCGCTTTATCCACTACATCCGCAGCACCTGCAGCCGCTACAGCGAACTCAAACCCCTGCTGCGCCTGGTGGAGAAGATTGAGGGCATTGAAGTGCCCAATGTCTTCGCTTTCGGTCGTTCATAAAGCGTTTTACAGGCCAAAATGGCCTCCAACCCCCGTGGATATTGCGCAAGCAGCTCCTGATTCAATAGCAAAATAGCCGCATGCCACGTTTCTACTGCCCCACCCCACTGGTGACTGACGCCCTGCTGGAGCTTCCCGCAGGCGCCGCGCGCCATGTGCAGGTGCTGCGCCTGCAGCCGGGCGACGCCATCACGCTGTTCAACGGCGAAAGCACCGAAGAGTTCGACGCCACCGTCACCCGCATGGGCCGCAGTGATGTGCAAGTGCAGGTGGGCGAGGCGCGCACCACGGCCCGTGAACCGGCCCGCCGCGTGCACCTGGCCGTGGGCATGCCCGCCAACGACCGCATGGACTGGCTGGTCGAAAAAGCCACCGAACTCGGCGTGGCCAGCATCCGGCCGTTGATGACCGAACGCAGTGTGCTGCGCCTCTCGGGCGAACGCGCCGAGAAAAAAGTGGCGCACTGGCAAAGCGTGGCCATCTCGGCCTGCGAGCAGTGCGGCGGCAACCGCGTGCCCACGGTGCACCCGGTACTCACACTGGCCCAATGGCTCAAAGCCCTGCCCGCAGCAGCGGGAGACTCGCAGCGCTTGCTGCTGTCCTTGCGCGAAGGCAGCGCCGCGCTGCGCACGCGTCCGTTGACTGACGAGGCTGTGTTTCTGTCTGGCCCCGAAGGCGGCTTGGGCCCCGCCGAAGAAGACCTGGCACTGGCCAGCGGCTTTGCCCCGGTGTCCCTGGGCCCGCGCGTGCTGCGCGCAGAAACCGCCGCGCTGGCCGCACTCACCACCCTGGCACTGCTGCCCTAGGGCCTATTCACACTATTTTTGCAAGATGCGTTGCGGATCAAAAAAGCCATGCGCAAGGCGCGAAACGCAGCCGGGGTATCCCCCCGGCAAGGCTTCGCAACGCCGCGCATGGCTTTTTTGGCCGCAACCCGAAGGGAACGGGGTGCAAACAGCGCCACTCGTTGTTGCACTCCCAGCCCAGACACCCGGTCTGGGCGTCGTCGCGCGCCTAGATTGGCGCTGTTTGCACCTCGTTCGCACTTGCAAAAATAGTGTGAACAGGCCCTAACCCACCACGCCCCACCCGGGCGTTCTCACCATGAACCGCAACCTCTGGCTGCTGGCCCTATGCCAGGGACTGTTCCTCACCAACAACGTCACCTTCATCGCCATCAACGGCCTGGTCGGTCTGGCGCTGGCGCCCTATGGCTGGATGGCGACACTGCCGGTCATGGGTTATGTCGTGGGCGGCGCGCTCGCCACGCCGCTGGTAGCACAGACGCAGGCACGCTACGGGCGGCGCATCTCGTTCCAGATCGGCCTCGCAGTGGCCGTGGTCTCCGCCCTGCTGGGCGCCTGGGCCGTAGCCGAAAAGCAGTTCTGGTGGCTGGTGGCCGCCACCGTGGTGGCGGGCTACTACAGCGCCAACGGACAGCTCTACCGCTTTGCCGCGGCCGAACTGGCACTGCCCGCATTCCGCGAAAAAGCCGTGTCACTGGTGCTGGCCGGAGGACTTATTGGCGCCGTGGCCGGGCCGAATCTGGCTGCACGCACACGCACGCTGCTGGACGTTCCATTCGCCGGTGCCTATGTCGTGCTGGCCGGTGTGGCCTTGGTGGCGATGCTGTTGATGGCGTTTGTGCAGTTTCCCGCACACCAGCCACCGACGGCCCAGACGGTACGTGGCCGGCCGCTGCGGGAGATTGCGCGCCAGCCGGTGTTTTTGGTGGCCACACTCAGCGCCGCGCTGGGTTATGGCGTGATGAACCTGCTGATGGCAGCCACGCCGCTGGCCATGCAACAGTGCGGCCTGGGTTTTGACGACGCCGCGTTGGTGCTGGAGTGGCATGTGATCGGCATGTTTGCGCCGGGCTTTTTTACCGGCCACCTGATCAAACGTTTTGGCACGCTGACCATCATGGGGGTGGGCGTGCTGTTGAACCTGCTGTGTATTGCGGTGGCGCTCACCGGGGTGGAGCTGCACCAGTTCACCATCGCGCTGTTTTTCCTGGGTGTGGGCTGGAATTTCCTGTTCACGGGCAGCACCGCCCTGTCACTGGGCAGCTACCGCCCGGAGGAAAAAGACCGGGCCCAAGCGACCATCAACTTCGTCGTGTTTGCGGTGATGGCACTGAGTTCGCTGGCTTCCGGTGCGCTGGTGGTGACCAGTGGTTGGACCTGGCTGAACTTGGGCTCGTTGCCGCTGGTGCTGCTGACCGGAGTGGCACTGCTGTGGCTGGCCGCTCACCAGCGCCGCCAGCCCGCAGCCTAAGGTTTACTGGCCCAACAGGGCGTCTTTGAGTTTGAAATCGGCGGGCGAGGGGCCCACCCAGATCTTGAGCACCATGTTGAAAAACTCGGCATCCCCCACGGGCGCGCCCTGAGGCTGGCCCTGGATGAAGAAGGTGGTGCCCTTGCCCGGTACGTATTCCATGGCAAAGGTGTCACCTGTCACCAGCTTGGGTTTGCCAGAAAAAATCTCGATCAGGCGGGTGCTGGACGCTGCGTGTTTTTGCACCAGCTCTGGTGCTGAGTTGCTGTTCAGGCCCTTGATGAAGGCCAGGCCCAGATCGGTACCCGGCATGTCACGCAAGGCCACAAAGCTCAGGCGCTTGGGGCCAGGCAAGGCCAGCAGGGCCTCGGGCGTGGTGACTTTGCTGGATGTGTACAGCGCCAGGTCATACACCTTGAAGACGGCACGGTAGCGCGTACCCATGCCATTGACCGACAGGGTGCTGCCCTGCACCACCTGGGTGGGGGCAAACGTGCTGCTTACCGTGGCGGCCTGCGCCTCCAACGCGGTGCAGACGAGTGCGCCGACCAGCAAAACACATCGCAATCGGGTGGAAATCTGTTTCATGCCGTTGTCTCTTTGTTATTGCGGTCTGCCATCCACGCCTCCAGGGCCTCCACCGCCATAGGTCGCGCGATGTAATAACCTTGCAGTGCGTGGCAGCCGGTCTCCCGTAAAAAAGCCTGTTGCTCCACCGTTTCCACACCCTCCGCCACCACATTCAGGCTCAGTGCATTGGCCAGCCCCACGACGCCCCGCACGATGGCGCGCGAATCGTTGTCGGTGGCGGTATCACTGACAAAAGAGCGATCGATCTTGAGCTGGTTAGGACGCAGGCGCTTGAGGTAAGACAGTGACGAATAACCGGTGCCAAAGTCATCGATGGCAATCCCTACGCCCAGCGCGCGCACGCGTTCGATGATGCGCTGGCTGGTGTCGGTCTCGGTCATCAGCACGCTCTCGGTGATTTCGATTTCCAGCTCACCCGGTTGCAGGCCATTGTCCGTCAGGGCCGACTGCAGGCTGTCGAGCAGGCGGTGGTCGCGGAATTCCAGCGCCGAGACATTGACCGACATGCAGCCCACGTCGAGCCCGCGGGCCTTCCACTCTGCCTTCTGGCGGCAGGCCTCGTGCAGGGTCCACACGCCCATTTCGGCGATCTGACCGGACTCTTCGGCCAGGCCAATGAAATGGCCCGGATACAGCAGGCCGCGCTGCGGATGCTGCCAGCGCACCAGTGCTTCAACACCCACCAGTGCACCGGTGTTGGCGTCCACCTGGGGCTGGTAGTGCAGAACCAGTTCCCCGGCCGTAATGGCCTGGCCCAACTGGTGCTCCAGTTCCAGATGGGCCTGGCGGCGCGAGTTGAGTTCACTGTGGAAAAAGCTGTAGCGTGCACGTCCCAGGGACTTGGCCTGGTACATCGCAATGTCCGCGTTCTTGACCAGGTTCTCGAAGTCCTCGGCATCGTCAGGAAACAAGGCAATACCCATGCTGGCAGACACCCGGGCCGAGCCCCCGGCCAGCACCACCGGTGCCTCCACCGCCTGCAGGATGCGGTCTGCCATGTCGCCCAGGGTTTCCCAGTGTGCAATGTCACGCACCAGCACCAGAAATTCGTCTCCGCTTTGGCGGCACACCACATCGACCTCGCGCAGCGTATCGCGCAGGCGACGCGCCACCTCAATCAGAAGCTGGTCTCCGGCCGCATGGCCCATGGAGTCATTGACAGCCTTGAAGCGGTCCAGGTCGATGAAAAACACGCCAAACTTTTGCTGGTTGCGCCGTGCCTGCAGCATTTCGCGCTGCACCAGGTCAATGAACAGCGAGCGGTTGGGCAAACCGGTCAGGTGGTCATACATGGCCAGCTGTTCGAGCTGCGCATTTTTGGCACCGAGCTGACCGAACAATTCGCGCAACCGGTCCTGCACCTGGCCCAGATGTCGGCCCAGCAGGCCCAATTCATCATGGCGGCGCCAGATAAACACAGGCTGCTCTTCACTGCTGTGCTCCACCAGCGCCGAGGCCTGGGCCTTGAGCCGCTCAATGGGTTTCAGCACACGGGACACCAGCATGGGTGTCAGCACCACCAGGCTCACCAGCACCTGCAGCACCACCAGCGTAAACATCTGGCTGCGCCGTTGTTGCAGCAGGCCCTGGCCATAGGTGGCGTCAAACCACACCACCAGACGGCCCAGGTTCTCCCCCGAGCGCACCACTTGGCGTACCTGGTGGTTGAGGCGACCGGCGGCCACTTCGGCATCCAGCACACGCGCATACCCGTCGCGAATGCGCTCCACCGGCGGGGCATTGGTCAAACCGTCTTCGATGCGCACTGCCACGACCTGCGGGTTCTCCAGCAGGCGCTGGGCCGCCGCGTCCAACGCCACGCGGTCCACCACCCACATGGGCTCGGCAATCGACACACTGCCAATCGCCATCAGCGCGGATTCGCCCTGCGCAAGCAGGGCCTGTTGGGATTTTTCACTGAGTTGCTGCTCAATGGCCAGCAACAACGCGGCGGGTGCCGTCACGGCAGCCAGCACCGCAACCATCACCGTGTAGCGCAGGGGTAGCCCACCACGCCAGCGGGCACGCAAGCGGCCCAGCAGTTGGAAAATCGACTTCATCACAGCGGGCTCCCTGCCATGCAGGTCACGCCGCTCAGAACCGCTTCTCCAGCCAGTTCTGGAGCGTTGCAAAGACTTCGCTGGCATCCAGTTCGTTGAAAATCTCGTGGTACAGCTTGTCAAAGCAAACCGTAGTCACAACGTCTTTGGGTGCAGCGGCAGCAAAGTTACGGCTGCCCTGCGGGTTGACCAGCTTGTCTTCACCGGCATACATCAACAGCGTGGGGACCTTCCACTGGCTGGCCAGTGCCACGGTTTGCGGGCCGGCTGTTGCAATGAAACGGGCCAGACGCGCCGAGATACGGTCATGCACCAGGCGGTCGGACACATAGGCCTCTACGACTGCGGGATCGTGCGATATCAGCGTGGCGTTCAGGCCATTGCCAACACGCAGGTCCGGCACGATTTTGGGCAGCACGGCGACCAGGAATTTCTGGAAAGCGCTGAGGCCCGGATCGAGCGCGGGGGAGGACATGATGAGTGCGTCCACAGGGCGGATCTTGAGGGACACAAACCGCCCCACCACCAGACCACCCATGCTGTGGCCCAGCAGGATCAGTGGCGTGTCCTTTTGCATGCGCGCACGGGTGCTGTCCACGATGTCGGCCAGATCGTCCAAGAGCCGGGTGTCGGTCGGCATGCCACCCCGCGCACCACCCGACTCTCCATGGCCACACTGGTCATAACCTCGCACCGCAAAACCCCATGCATTGAGCAGCTTGGCCACATGGTCGTAACGACCGGCATGTTCACCCAGGCCATGCACCAGAATCACCACGCCACGCAAGGCAACGCCAGAATCCAGCGGCCAGTCCTGGATAACAACATTGTCGCCGTCGCTGGCCACAAAAGTGGAGAGGGTGGATTCTGTACTCATGGTTGAGGCGCCTGTCTGGGGTTCAGGGGAAGCGGGAAATCACTTGGGCCACCGCGGCTGTGAGTTTCTTGGCATAGGGTACATGCAAAAACTCGTTGGGTCCGTGGGCATTGCTCTTGGGGCCCAGCACGCCGCAGACCATCATCTGCGCTTTGGGAAAGCCCTTGGAAAGCATATTCATGAGGGGAATCGTACCGCCTTGGCCGATGTAACCGCAAGGTGCGCCGAAATGCGCCTGCGAGGCCAGGTTGAGCGCTTCTTCAAACCAAGGCGCGGTGTCCGGCGCATTCCAGCCAGTGGCAGCGGACAGACCTTCGAACGTGACTTTCGCCTGGTAGGGCGCGTTGTCTTCGAGCAGGGCCTTGAGCTGCTGCACCGCCACGTCGGCCTCCAGCAAAGGGGGCAGACGCAGTGAGAGTTTGAAGGCCGTGTAAGGCCGCAGCACATTGCCGGCGTTCTTGAAATCGGGGAAGCCTTCTGCCCCGGTCACGCTCAGCGTGGGTGCCCAGGTGCGGTTGAGCAGGCCTTGCACCGGGTCGGTGGTGGTGGGCAAGGCAAAAGCAGTGGAGCCGCCGCAGTCGTAGTACGCCCAGGGAAAGCGTTTGTGGATCTCGTCGCCCAGAATCGCCGCCGTGGCTTGGGCCTGGGCCAGGCGCGCGGGCGGCACCTCGCAGTGGAAGCTGGCCGGCAACAAGCGCCCGGTGGCGCTGTCTTCCAGGCGGTCCAGCACCTGGCGCATGATGCGGAAGCTGGACGGCACCAGACCACTGGCATCGCCCGAATGCACACCTTCCGTCAGGATTTCGACCTTGAGCACACCACTGGCCATACCGCGCAGGCTGCTGGTGAGCCAGAGTTGGTCGTAATTGCCGGCACCCGAATCCAGGCACACCACCAGCCCCACATCCCCCAGTCGGGGTTTGAGTGCGTCGATATAGGGCAGCAGGTCGTAAGAGCCGCTTTCCTCGCAGGTTTCTATCAGACCGACGATGCGCGGATGCGGCGTGCTCTGGCTTTTCAGGGCCTGGATCGCTGCGATGGCCGCATAGGCAGCGTAACCGTCGTCCGCACCGCCGCGGCCATACAGCTTGCCATCTTCCATCTGCGGCGTCCACGGGCCCAGATCATTGCGCCAACCGGAGAACTCGGGCTGTTTGTCCAGGTGGCCGTACATCAGCACGGTTTGGGTGGAATTCAGTGCCGTGGCCGGCACCTCGAAAAACAGTACGGGGGTACGCCCTTCCAGACGAATAACTTCAAGCTGGAGGCCGCTGACCTTTTGCGATTCAATCCAGGCGGCAGTGTTGCGCGCGACCCTATCCAGGTAGCCATGGGCGGCCCAGTCGGCATCAAACATGGGCGATTTGGCAGGGATGCGGATGTAGTCCTGCAGCTGCGGAACGATCTGTGCGTCCCAAGCGTGGCTCACCTGGTCCAATGCCTGGGTGGCATTCAAAACAGGTTGGGGTACACGCACATCCATACGGGGCTCCTGATGCATCAAATTTTGGGAATCGCGCATCATGCCACGCCTTGGCGCGCCTGTGTTTCGTGTTCTGCGCTAACGGTGCGCCGCGCTACGGTACGCGGCCATCCACCCCAAGCCCGTGCGTGTGGCACCCGGCTGCGCACCCAAGCGGGGCCGGTACTCACAGCCCACCCAGCCGGTGTAGCCCAGGCTGTCGATCAGATCCAAAAGGTAGGGGAAATGCAACTCACCCGCATCGGGTTCCTGGCGCTCCGGCACACCGGCCATCTGGATATGGGCCACGGCACCCGTGGGCAGGTAGTGGCGCAGCTTGGTGGCCACGTCGCCTTCCACGATCTGGCAGTGGTACAGGTCCATCTGCACCTTGAGCGCGGGCTCCGCAACCGCTTGCACGACGGCGTGGGCGTGGTCCTGGCGTTGCAGGTAGTAGCCCGGCATGTCGCGCGGATTGATTGGCTCGATCAGCACCGCGCAACCGGCCTTCGCCGCCTGTTGTGCGGCCCAGCGCAGGTTGGCTACATAGGTTGCCAACAACACCTCCGGGCTGACACCCTGCGGCGCCAGACCCGCCATGACGTGGA
The DNA here is from genome assembly GCF_001955715.1 of Rhodoferax saidenbachensis. Taxonomy (NCBI): domain Bacteria; kingdom Pseudomonadati; phylum Pseudomonadota; class Betaproteobacteria; order Burkholderiales; family Comamonadaceae; genus Rhodoferax; species Rhodoferax saidenbachensis. The sequence continues at coordinate 4,241,580 of NZ_CP019239.1, forward strand.
TGCGCGGGCATTGCAGCGCTTGGGCGTAGAGCAGCGCCTCCTGTACACCGGCACGGAATTCCGCCTCGCGCCCGGGCAGGCAGGCCGTGCCACGCTCGCCGCGGTCCCACGCCGTGGCCATGGACGCACGGTCTGCGCCACCCGGCGGAGCGTTGAGCAGCACCTGCTGCAATCCATGCGCCTGCAACCGCTGCGCGAGGTCCTGCGGCGCCCAGGCGTAAGGGAAGAGGAACTCCACCGCCGTGAAACCATCCTGCTCGGCGGCTTCAAACCGGTCCAGAAACGGGACCTCGGTGTACATCAGACTCAGGTTGGCGGCAAAACGGGGCATCAGATCCATCCTACTAGGCTGGCCAACCAGCCCGCCAGCGCACTGGCTGCAATCACGGGCACCACGCCCACCTTGTAGCGAATCAGCGCCAATGCAACCAGCGCGGCCAGCCCCAGAGCCAGCACATCAATTTGAGTGCCAAATGAGCCTGTAGCCCCCGTACGGATTGCGATATGCGCTATGAAAAACAGAACAAGGCTGGCGATCACACCGACCACTGCGGCGGTGATAGCCGTCAGTGGCGCGGTGAGCTGCAGGTTGCCGTGGGTCGACTCCACCAGTGGCCCGCCCGCGAGTATGAAGAGAAAAGAGGGTAGAAAGGTGAACCAAGTCACGATGGTCGCCGCAAGCGCCGCACCGAGAAACAGCGCGTCCGGCCCCAGCACCTGTTTGGCCCAGCCGCCCAGAAAACCTACATAAGCCACCACCATGATCAGCGGGCCCGGCGTGGTTTCACCCAGCGCCAAGCCGTCCATCATCTGCGCCGCATTGAGCCAACCAAAGTGCTCCACCGCGCCCTGGTAGACATAGGGCAGCACCGCGTAGGCACCACCAAAGGTCAGCAGCGCAGCCTTGGTGAAAAACCAGCCCATCTGCGCCAGCGTGCCATCCCAGCCCTGCCAGGCCACCAGCACCGCCATGGGCAGCAGCCACAGCAGGACACCCACCACCAGCAGGCGTGCGAGGTGGGATTTGCGAAAGCGCGCGTGGGGCGGGGTGGGCGTCTCATCGTCAATCCAGGCCGGGGCATGGGCGGTCGTAGCCTTGCCACCCCCGTGCCCACTGCCACCGGAAAACTGGTCCGGCCACCAACGCTGGCCCAACCAGCCCAGCAGCGCAGCGCCCAGTACCACCAGAGGGAACGGCACGTTCAACACGGCAACCGCTATGAAACTGGTAGCTGCCACTGCCCATAGCACGGGCGCTGTACGCGGTTTCTTCAATGTCTTGGAGCCGATGCGGTGCACTGCCTGCAGCACCAGTGCGGCGACCGCGGGCTTGATGCCATAGAGCACCGCCGCCACCCAGGGCACGCCACCAAAAGCGACATAGACCCAGCTCAGGCCGATCAACAGCACCAGCGAAGGCAGTACAAACAGCGCACCGGCCGCGATGCCGCCCCAGGTGCGGTGCATCAGCCAGCCAATGTAGGTAGCCAGTTGCTGTGCCTCGGGGCCGGGCAGCAGCATGCAGTAGTTCAGCGCGTGCAGAAAACGCTGGTCCGAGATCCAGCGTTTCTCTTCGACCAGCTCGCGGTGCATGATGGCAATTTGCCCGGCCGGGCCGCCAAAGCTGATGCAGCCCAACTTGAACCAGAACTTCAGTGCCTCAAAGAAAGATACTGGCGCGGGGGCGGCGGAGAGCGTGCTCATCGCGACATCCCGGGCTGCCAGTTGTGGCGTTCGTCCTGGCCCGCCACCGCGTCTACGCACCAGGCATACAGCGCGTCATACACCGGCAACATCGCCTCCAGCATGGCGTGATCGTCCGCGTAGGTCCGCGACATGCCCAGCGACACCGCCAGCAGTCCCGCAGCCTGTGGCGCCAAGTCCAGCCGGTCGGTATCGGCCCCGCGCACGATGGTGGCCAGATGCTGCAACGCCGGGTCGCGCAAGCCGAAGCCCTGCAGCAAGGCATCGAAACTGCACTCTTCACCCACATGGGACACGGGCGCATCGGGAATGTCATAGGCCACGGCACCCAGGCGTTCGGCTTCGCTGAATACCTGCGGCGTGGGCACATACAAGAAGCTGGCGCGCGGATCGACAAAGCGTCGGATCACCCAGGGGCAGGCAATACGGTCGATTTTGGGCCGTTCGCGCGTGATCCAGCGCGAGGGCTGCTCACCCGTCACGCCCCAGTCGGCGCGCTTGGTGACCATGGGCAAGGTCTGACTGCGCCACAGCGCAATATCGGCATGCGTATCCACACCCTCTTCACCACCCGTGATGCCACCGGCCAGGACACGCACCGGCCAACCCGCAGCACGCAAGGTGGCCGCGGCGTCGGCGCTGACGTTGTGGCCATAGACGCAATACACCACCACTTCGCGTGGCGCCTGGGTGCGTGCGAAGTGCGCCACCGCTTCAGGGGCGCAGTACTGTGCCCCTGCCAGCAGGGTGGGGGCTGCGTCAAACTTTTCGCGCCGTCGCACATCGAGCAACAGCGGTACATCAGGCCGGCCCAAATGGGTGACCAGTTCCTGCGGAGAAATGGAAATAGGGATTGAAAAAGCGGTGTCCACGGGCGTACTCCTAAGCGTTTACAGCGTTTGGACGGGACACCGTCTTGGGACCTTGCGGTCCGACGCCGGGGAGCTGACACCCCGACAGGCGCAATGTAGCACGGCCTTTGTCAGCAAGCCATCGCTTTAACTTACCGCGCGAGTTTGTAGACCGAAGTTCCGGCACGCCAGTTGGGTGCAAAGCGCACGGTGCGGCCGTTCTGCAGACCAAAGCTGTCGAGCACACGCAGACCGTTGCGTGCGGCCAGATCGGCCAGATCGGCATGGGTGCCGACGCGGATATTGGGTGTGTCGTACCACTGGTAGGGCAGGCGCTTGGTCACCGGCATGCGCCCTTGCAGGATGCTCAGGCGATTCGGCCAATGCGCAAAGTTGGGGAACGCCACAATGCCGACCCGGCCCACACGTGCGGTCTCGCGCAGCATGACCTCGGCATTGCGCAAATGTTGCAGCGTGTCGATCTGCAGCACCACGTCAAACGACGCGTCCTCGAACATCGCCAGGCCTTCGTCGAGGTTGAGCTGGATCACGTTAACGCCGCGCCGCACACAGGCCAGCACGTTGGCGTCATCAATCTCCACACCATAACCACTGCAACCACGCTCTTTTTGCAAATATTCCAGCATGGCGCCGTCGCCACAGCCCAGGTCGAGCACACGAGCGCCGTGCGGCACCAGTTCGGCAATGGCGTGTTGAATGGAGGCGTCACTCATGCTGTGATTTCCTTCTCTACGCTATCGAAATAGGAGCTGACCACGCGCATGTAGCGGGCGTCATCGAGCAAAAAAGCATCGTGTCCGTGGGGTGCATCGATCTCCGCGTAGCTCACGTCACGCTTGTTATCCAGCAGCGCCTTCACGATCTCGCGACTGCGTTTGGGGCTGAAGCGCCAGTCGGTGGTGAAGCTCACCAGCAGGAATTTGCAGGTGGCGCGCGCCAGCGCCTGGGTCAGGTTGCCGCCATGGCTGCGTGCCGGGTCAAAGTAATCGAGTGCGCGGGTGATCAACAGGTAGGTGTTGGCGTCAAAGTACTCGGCGAACTTGTCACCCTGGTAGCGCAGGTAACTCTCGATCTGGAACTCCACATCCTGCGTGGAGTACAGATAGTCTTGCAACTCGCCCCGCGTGGCCGCATCGCGCAGCTTGCGGCCAAACTTCTCGTTCATCACGTCGTCGCTCAGGTAGGTGATGTGTCCGATCATGCGGGCGATGCGCAGGCCGCGTTTGGGAATCACGCCATGCTGGTAAAAATGCCCGCCATGGAAGTCCGGGTCGGTCACGATGGCACGGCGCGCTACTTCGTTGAAGGCGATGTTCTCCGCCGTCAGGTTGGGCGCGCTGGCCACCACCACCGCGTGTGCCACGCGCTCGGGGTACTGCAACGTCCAGCTCAAGGCCTGCATGCCGCCCAGCGAGCCGCCCATCACGGCGGCGAGTTTCTGGATGCCCAGCGCGTCCAGCAACCGCGCCTGGGCGTTGACCCAGTCTTCCACCGTCACAACGGGGAAGTCGGCGCCATACACCTGGCCACTGTCCGGGTTCACGTGCATGGGCCCGGTGGAGCCGAAGCAGGAGCCCAGGTTGTTGACGCCAATGACAAAGAAGCGATTCGTATCGAGCGGTTTGCCAGGCCCGATCATGTTGTCCCACCAGCCCTCGCTCTTGTCCTGGCCCGCGTACACCCCGGCCACGTGGTGCGAGGCGTTGAGCGCGTGGCAAATCAGCACTGCATTGGACTTGTCGGCGTTGAGCGTGCCGTAGGTCTCATAACTCAGGGAATAACCGCGAATGCTGGCGCCGCTTTGCAGAGGCAAGGCAGCTTCAAACGGCATGGACTGGGGCGTGGCGATCAGCATAAAAACAAAAAAACCCGGAAAGCGCTAAACGCGGTCCGGGTCTCGGGTTTCCGTGTTTAGCTGCATTTATTAAGCGCCCGCAAGCTGGCAAATTGGCGCTGGGTGCAAGTATAACGACTGCTGCGGACTAAGACCACACCAGTGCCGCCACGCCCAGCCCCGCAAAAATCAGCGCCGAGACGATGTGCACGATGCGAATCGGCACCAGCCGCGTCATGCGTTCGCCAAGCCATACCACCGGCGCGTTAGCCAGCATCATGCCCAGTGTGGTACCGGCCACCACCCAAAGGTAAGCGTTGTATTTGGCCGCCAGCATGACGGTGGCGATCTGGGTTTTATCGCCCATTTCGGCGAGGAAGAAAGCAATCACCGTGGTGCCGAACACACCCCAACGCGGTTGCGCATCCGTGTCTTCATCGTCCATCTTGTCCGGAATCAGCATCCACGCGGCCATCGCGATGAAGGAGGCCGCGAGTATCCAGCGCAGCAGGTCGGGGCCGATAACCGTGGTGATCCAGGCGCCGACCGCGCCCGCCAGCGCGTGATTGACCAGTGTCGCGACCAGAATGCCCAGCACGATCGGCCAGGGCTTGCGAAAGCGGGCTGCGAGGATGAGGGCGAGGAGTTGCGTCTTGTCGCCCATTTCGGCGAGGGCAACGATGCCGGTGGAGGTAAGAAAAGCTTCCATGAGGATTCCACGGCCGGGATAAAACCAATGACTGCACGACACCCCCGGCCAAAATCGGAGGCGTGCAGTCAAAGGTCTCGCCAAGACACACACGTGATCACAATCCCGTGCGCGCCCTGCTTGCGCCATGTCGGCCGCGGGGGCTGACAAGTCTGTTGACGCAAGCCCCTCTCAATGAAGAAGGGCGGCTACTCCCCAATGACAAGCCGCGATTGTAACTTGGCGACCCTCTGGCGCCAGGCCGGGGGGGCAGACCAGGCTTAGTTTGCTATTATTTTGGTAGCTTCTTGCGCATGCCCTGCAAGGGCTGCGAAGAAGTTTTGCAGTTTTTCTGCATCCAGATGCCCGTTGCTACGGACGCTGCTGCACAGGTCCAGCCCGTGCGGTTGCACCGCCTGCACCGCGGCCACCACATTGGCTGGGCTTAGGCCACCGGCCAGAAACACCGGCACGCCCGACAGGTCGCGGATGCGCCGGCTCAGCGTCCAGTCGTGGGTGCGGCCGGTACCGCCCAGCTCCTTGACCGCCAGCTTCTGGTTGCCCGAGTCCAGCAACAGCGCATCCACCAGCGGCGCCACAGCCAGCGCCTCCTGCACCGAGGTTTCATCGACGATGTGGATCACCTGCACCAGCTGGATACCGGGAAGCTGCTCGCGCAAGGTGACGAGGTCAGCATGCGGCACATGGTCGACCAGTTGCAGCGTGGTGGTGCGGCAGCGCCGGTGCTGCTCCAGAATGCCAACCGCGTCCTGGCGTGAAGTCAGCAAAAACGTGGCCACGGGTGGTGGCACGCTGGCGGCAATGCGGGTGACCAGTTCGTCCGCAATCACCCCCGGCCCGCTGGGCATGGCGGACACCAGCCCCTGTGCGGCGGCACCATGCTGCACGGCCAGTCGAGCCTCTTCCACACTCGAAATACAGCAGATCTTGACGAAGGGCAGGGTACGCATGGCACCAGTTTATAACTGGTCGAACCAGGTCTGCAATGCGTCTCCGTAGAGCGGGCGGGCGCCCAGATAGCCTTGCATGACGTCGCAACCCAAGCGCGCAATGGTGGCGCGCTCGGCCTCGGTTTCCACGCCTTCTGCCGTCACCATCAAGTCCATGCCATGGCCCATTTCAATCATGGCCTTGACCAGCTTCTGCGTGCCGGGAGAGGCATCGATGCTGTCGATGAAACTGCGGTCAATCTTGAGCTCGCTGACCGGCAATTTCTGCAGATAGGCCAGCGACGAATAGCCGGTGCCAAAGTCATCAATCGACAGCGGCAGCCCGATGCCACGCAGCGTATGCAGCAGGGCCACGCTGTTCTGCGCGTCTTCCATGAGGCCGCTCTCGGTGATTTCCAGCCGCAGGCGGCTGGGGTCTACGCCTGCCGTCTGCAGCATGCCTTCCACGCGGCGGGCAAAGCCGGGGTCCTGCAGGTCCCGGGTGCTGATGTTGACCGCAATACTCAGCTCCGGGTGCAGCGGCGCCCAGGTGGCCAGGGTGCGCAGGGCTTCGCGCAGCATCCAGTCGGTGACCATGGTGATGTAGCCGGTCTGCTCTGCAAAAGGCACAAATTCGGCCGGCGAAATAAAGCCGCGTTGCGGGTGCTGCCAGCGCACCAGCGCCTCTGCACCCACGGACTTGCCAGTGACCAGCGAAAACTTGGGCTGCAGCCACATCTGCAGTTGCGAGGCCGCCACCGCACCACGCAACTCGGACACCAGGCTCAGGTGGGTCAGGCGCGCAGCCTCTTGCGCTTCGCTGTACCAGGCGTGGCCCACGGCGCTGCGCTTGGCCGCATGCAGCGCAATCTCGGCGTTGCGCATCAGCGTGCCGACCGGCTTGGGTGGGCCGTCCGGCCCCGAATCGGCAAAGCCGCAGGCCATGCTCAAGTCCACGCTGTGGCCACTGCATTGGACCGACTCGGCCATGGCCCGCTCCACACGCGTATGCAGGACTTCCACCGCCGCACGATCGGCCGCATAAAAGAACCCGGCAAAGCTGCCACCCGACAGGCGCGCCACCACGGGAGACGGGCCAATCAGGCCCTCATCCGCCGCCAGCTCAAACACCCAGGTCGCACGCTGGGCCATTTCCTGGATCAGCGTATCGCCCGTGGTGTAGCCCAGGGTTTCGTTGATGCCCTTGAGCCGCGCCATGTCCATCAGGACCAAGGTATTCGGTGCTGGTGTGCCTTCGCTGGGGCGCGTCAGCAGGGCGGTGCGATTGGGCAAATGCGTCAGTGGGTCGTGGTAGGCCAGGCGGGCGATTTGCTGCTCGCGCTGGGCCACCGCGTCGGCCATGGTGTTCAGCGCCCGGCCCACACGGTCGACCTCCCGGGTGGCAGTGGTGGGGACACGGCCGGTGTAGTCACCACCGGCAATGGCGCGCGCGGCGGACTCCAGTTGCGCCAGCGGCACGACCACGCTTTGCGTGGTGCGCCAGGCCAGCCAGGCCGCCAACGCCACCATCAGCAAGGACAGTGCGCCCACCCACACCGCCGCCTGCTGGAACAGTTTCTGGGCGTCTTCCAGCTGGCCTTCCACGCGCTGGCGTTCGCGTGCGAGCAGGGTGTTGGACTCCAGCAGCATGGCCTTGAGCGAGGGGTTGATCTGCTCATTGAGTGCTTTGGCCGCGGCCTTGAGGTCACCGGCCTCCACCTCGTCCACGGTGGCGATGAACGCGTCGGCATAGATGGCACGGCAGGCTTTGAGGCGTTTGAGGGTCTCCTCCTGCTCGGGATCGCTCAGGTCGTTGCTAAGCGACTCGATGATGCCGTCAATGCGCCGGTTGCGTTCATCCACATCGGTGTATTCGGCCACGCGGTTTTCGCGCGGTGCATTCATCAGGCGGATCAGCGCACTGCCCACGCCCTCGGTCTGCAGGGACAGCGCCTGCACGCGCAGCAGGCGCTGCATGTCGCCGGTGGCAAAGCGCTGGGTCACTTCGGACACCAGCTTGAGCTGCAATCCAGCCTGTGACAGCGCCAGCAGCATCAGTGCCACCAACGCACCAAAGCCCAGCGCCAGACGCCGCCCAATGCGGTTGGGCCACAGCCGGCGCAAGCCCCGCTGCGCAGGCTGTATCAGGTCGCCAAAAATGCTGTCGCTCATCGCCGCAGACTACCGCGTTTTCGCTGCAACCATCCATCCACAGACCAGGTGCCCGGGCCAAACAAGGCCAGCGCCGCCAGCAAGACGGCCCAAGTGATGTGCTGCTGCAGAGCTGCCGGCGCCACCTCCATCAGCGACACCACGGCCACGGCGTTGACCACGCTCAAGCCCAACGCCGCAAAGCGCCCGCCCAAGCCCAGCACCAACAGCACCGGCAGGCCCAGTTCACCGGCCGTGCCCATAAATGCCGCCACTTCCGGCGGCAGCACCGGCACCTTGTATTCATCCATGAAAAGAGCCAGCGTGATGTCCCAGTCGCGCAGCTTGGTCAAACCAGAGGCGAAGAACACCTGTGCCACGTACAGGCGGGCCAACAGGCACGCCAGCGGCTGCAGCGCATCCAGCACGGTGTTCATCCAGCCCCATGGGCGCAGGAGCAGTTGCAGGGTCCGGTTTTTTGTATTCATGGTGTTGTCTCGTTGTCTGCCATCAGGGTGGCGCCCAGTACCAGTCCGCTTTGCAGCGCTACCGGAAACCATTGCCCAAAATCCAGCGCTTGTGCCTCATCCAGCGCTTGCGCCAGGCATTGACCTTGCAGCAGGCTGCGCAACAGCGCCGCCTCGCCGGCCAGGGCTTCTCGGACGCGGGGCCGAAGTCCCTCGCGCCAGACCACTACGTCCTGCGCCACCGCATCACGCACTTGCTGGCCCACCGCTTCGAACGAGGGGGTCTGCTCCCGGTGCGCACTCAGCAGGCTGGCCAGCGGCCAGGCGCTTTGCAGTACGGCACAACCCGGCGCCAGGCGGATACGCAGATTCTGCGGATCGTGCTCGGCCAGCATGGCCAGGCTGGGCAGGTCTGCCGGCACGTCTGCCGCACCGGCACACCCATGCAGTGCCCATTCCGCCGCCGCCACGTCGGGCAAATAGGGTTCGCTCTGCAACTGCACATTGCCCCGCAGAAAAACCGGCAGTGCCTCGCCCCATAAGCCCAGATCTCCGCGGATCGGCGGGTGGGCGTGCCACAACGCGCGGGCCAGATCCGCAAAGCTGTCCTCGCCCAGCATCTGCTCCAGCACCGGATACGCGGCCTGCAAGGCCCGTTGGGCCATCACATGGCCGTTGGTTTGATAGGCTTTCAGGCCTCTAGCCCCCGTGTCTATTGCACAAGCAGCTACTGTTTTCATAGCGTTTTGCGCAGGCCAGGCAAACAGCGCGTCCAGCAATACCTGTTGCTGGGTGGCCAACGTGCTCATGCGCTGACGCCTTGCAAAGCGTCCTGTGCCACGCCACGCGCGCGCGCCGCTTCGTCCAGCAGCACGTCCAGGGCGGGAATGTCCGTGTCCCACTCCACCAATGTCGGCACCGCGCCAAAACGTTGCACGGCGTGGTGGTATAAATCCCACACCGGGTCGCACACCCGGCTTCCGTGGTCGTCGATGACGATGTCGCCGTGGTCATCGCGCACATGGCGGTGGCCCGCCAGATGCAACTCGCCCACGGCCTCCGCAGGGATGGCGTCAAGCCAGGCGCGGCAGGCCTGCACCGGGTCTGCCATGCCGCCCGCTTTTTGCACATTCAGTGCATTGACATAAATATTGTTCACATCCACCAGCAACTCGCAGCCGGTGCGCCGTGCCAGCTCGGTCAAAAAAGCCGCCTCTTCCCAGGCGGCCTCCTCCGGTGGCACCTGCCAACGCAGGTAGGCGGAGAGGTTTTCCACCATGAAAGGCCGCTGCAGGCGGTCTTGCACCTGCTGCACATGGGCGCACAACACCTGCAAGGCTTCGGCAGTAAAAGGGAGGGGCAACAGGTCTGACGCATGCACCATGCGGCCCTGGAAATGCCCACGCGCAAACGCGGCATGGTCGCTCACACGGATGGGTTCAATGCGCTGCACCAGTTGCGCCAGCTGGTCCAGATGCCAGTCATCGAGTCCCGCAGCGGAGCCCAGGGAAAGACCGACGCCATGCAGGCTGATGGGGTAATGCGCACGGCCTTGCGCCAGCACGGCCAGGGCCGCGCCGCCTTGGGCAAAAAAGTTCTCGGAATGGACTTCCAGAAAGTCCAGCGCGGGCTGCGTCTCCAGCAACTGCGCGTAATGGGGGTGCCGCCAGCCCACTCCGACCGCGGGCGCCCCTGGGGCATCGTGGTCCGCAAGTGGCATGGCGGCGGTTTTCGGCTCTTGCTAGCGGGCCGGATTACATCTTCATTTTTTTGGCTTCATCCGCAGACAAGCCCTTCATGTCCTTGCAGGTGCCCTTGGCCACGTATTTCCATTCGGTCTTGTCCATGTCGACCTTGGACTGGCCGGCACACGAATGGGTGCCAAATGCGCTGGCGCAGTCGTTCTGGCCGGCCTTGGAAATACCAAAGCATTTTTCCTTTTCCTGGGCGGCGGCGGGTACAGCCAGCAGGCCCATGGACATCACGGTCAAGGCAGTGGCGGCGATCATTGCACGTTGGTTCATTTGAAAACTCCTGAAGATTGGAAAGATTAAAAACAACCAGAAAGGCCTTGCAGTGTATGCACCATTTTGCTGGTTAGGGTTTAGTCTGGCCAGCAGCCGGCTTCTTACAAACCGCGCAGAAATATTCTGGTCTGGCACCCGCCTTACACTGCATCTTTCTTCCCGTGCACGTCCATGGCCAGCTTTGAACAACAGATCATTGATCTTCGCGACTATCTGATGAAGTTCGCGCGCCTGCAGTTGCGCAACGACGCCTGGGCCGAAGATGCGGTGTCTGAAACCGTGCTGGCAGCATTGGCCAAACCGCAAGCTTTTGCCAACCGCTCGCAACTCAAAACCTGGCTGGTCGGCATTTTGAAACACAAAGTGGTGGACGCACTGCGCCTGCATGGCCGGGAAGTCAGCACCAGTCCGGAGAGCGACGACGACCAGGCAGACCCGATGGATTACATCCAGTTCCAGGCGGATGGCCACTTCACCGAGGCACCTGCGGAATGGGGTGACCCGGAGCAACAAATGCGCTCGCGCCAGTTCTTTGAAGTGCTCGAAGCCTGCACCAGTCAGTTGCCTGCCGCCCAGGGCCGCCTGTTTTTGATGCGCGAATGGCTGGAGCTTTCCAGCGAAGAGATCTGTAAGGAACTGGGCCTGACACCGACCAATCTGTACGTCCAGCTGCACCGCGCCCGCCTGCGCTTGCGCGAATGCCTTGAGTTGAACTGGTTTGGAAAGGCCGCCGTCCCATGACACCGTTAAAACGCACCTGCAAAGAAGTGGCTGCCCTGCTGGTCGCCCGGGAAGACCGCGACCTGCCACTGGCCGACCGACTGGCGCTGCGCTTGCATATGGTGATCTGTGACGCCTGCCCCCGGTTCGAGCGGCAGATGCTGGCGATGCGCAACAGCATGCAACAGTGGCGAAATTACACAGTTTCTGACCCGTCTCAGGATGGCTAACACGAAAAAACCTGAAAAATATGCACCTTTTTAAAAAATGGGCGCATAATGGCCCGGCATCGCCCAAAAAAGGACGGTGCAAGTTTGCGGTGTTTAGTCAGTTTCGCGTCTGTTAAGTCATTCTTGGTTTGTTGATTGCGGTTATGGACTCCATCGCGTTTTGAGTTATTTTGAGGAGTCCCTCCATGGGCAACAAACTTTACGTAGGCAACCTGCCTTATTCTTTCCGTGACGAAGACCTGCAACAAGCATTTGCAGCACACGGTTCCGTTTCCAGCGCCAAAGTCATGATGGAACGTGACACTGGCCGTTCCAAGGGCTTCGGCTTTGTGGAAATGGGTTCTGACGCTGAAGCACAAGCTGCTATCAACGGCATGAACGGTCAACAATTTGGTGGCCGCGGTCTCGTGGTGAACGAAGCCCGTCCCATGGAACCCCGTCCTCCCCGCACTGGCGGCGGCGGCTTCGGTGGTGGCGCTGGCGGCGGCGGCGGTTACGGCGGTGGTGGCGGTGGCCGCTCCGGCGGTGGCGGCGGTGGTGGTTACGGCGGCGGTGGTGGCGGTGGCCGCTCCGGCGGTGGCGGCGGTGGTGGTTACGGCGGTGGTCGTAGCAGCTACTAAGCAGCAAACCGGTTTGCCACGCAAATCAAACAAGGGCCTTCGGGCCCTTTTTTCATGCCCGCTACACAACAAGCGAAGTAGCAGCAATTTCCCGACGGGCCGCCCCAAGGGTTCTCGAAAAGCGGTGAAGCCAAATTAGCCCCCTTTGGGGGGCAGTGCCCCGCGCAGCGGCGGAACGTGGGGGCTCAAGCCTCGTTGCTGCGGCGTTTGCGCGGCCGCCCGGACAGTACTTTGTCAAACAACCCATTGGGCAGCAGGCGCAGCAGCTTGGCCACCACGCCCATCTGCCAGGGAATCACCCGGTAACTGGCACCGCCTTCGATCGCCGCAAAGGCCTTGTCCGCAAAATCCTGCGGTTGCATGAGAAACGGCATGGAATAACGATTCTTCTGCGTCAACGGTGTGTCGATGTAGCCGGGGCAAATCGTCAGCACTTGAACTCCTTCGGAACGCAGTTCGCCACGCAGTGCCTCGCAGTAGCTGATCACGGCCGCCTTGCTGGCAGAGTAAGCCCCATGCCCAGGCAGACCACGGATGCCGGCCACACTGCCAACACCCACCAGTTTGCCGGAACCGCGCTGCGCCATGGCGTTGATGAATGGGTGGAAGGTCGCGGCCAGACCGATGTTGTTGGTGGCGAAAACCTGGGCCATGACATCGAGGTCTTCCCGCACCGCCGTGTCCATGCCGATGCTGATGCCTGCGTTTGCAATCACCACATCCGGCACGCCCTGGCGCTCGATACATTGCCGAGCTGCAGCCACGATGCTGTCCGTGACTGCCACATCAGCGCTATATATTTGATAGCTGCTTGCGCTTATTCCCTGCGCCTTGGCCCAGTTTTCTATCTCTTGCGTGCGGCGTGCCACCAAAGCCAGGGAATAACCCGCTTGGTGGAAGCGCCAGGCCAAGGCCTGGCCGATGCCACTGGACGCGCCGGTGATGAAGATCAGCTTGGACATGGGATGGATTTCCTGCAATTATTTCTTTTCAGGCACCAAGGTACCGCGCACACGCCCCTGCAGTTGCAACACCTGGTCGACATTGTCAAAGTCCAGGCTGTCTGCGGTGAAACGGTCGCTGCCCCGCGTCAATTCCACGGGCTTGTGGGAGCGGACTTTTTCTGTGGTCATGAAGGCATGCAGAAACTCGCCGCGGTACTCCATGCGGGGTGATGCATTCGCGCCCTTGCCCGTCTCTGCCTCGCGCACCACCAAGGCGTCGCCCAGCAACTGGACTTCGGAGCCATCTTCGTTGGTCAAACCACGCTTCGCGGTGGCTGTGGTCAGGCGACCTTGTGTGTCAAAAGAGCGGATACGGATGCTGTCAATCTCCATCCATTTGGTATCCGGGTAATGGCGTGCCTCACTCCCCATCACCTCGCTACGGATCTGACCGGTTGCGTCAAACGTCTTGATGGAAAAGCCCCGCATGAAATAGTCGGGTGCATGGCCAACCACACGCGGCACCTCTGCCTCGCCGGCCGCCGGCGTACTACGTACCAGCCAGTACGTGCCCAGCGCCATCGCACCCACCACCATCAGGGGTAGGTACAACAGCACACGCTCCCAAGCGTCACGGATCCTTGTTATCACCGCAGGTACTCGTCCAGCAAATCGACATAACGACCACTCGCCACCATCAGCAGGTCGCAAAACTCGCGTGCGGCGCCGTCGCCGCCCCGGGACCGGGTAATGTAATGCGCCGCCGCCAGCACTTCGGTGTGGGCATTGGCCGGGGCACAAGCGAAGGCCGCACGCCGCATCATGGGCAGGTCCGGCCAGTCATCGCCCATGGCTGCAGCCTGGCCCCAGTCCAGCCCCAGCGCCTGCAGCGTTTGCTCTGCGGCGGGGCGTTTGTCTTCGGTGCCAAAGTGGGCATGCACCACACCCAGTGCCTGCAAACGTGTACGCAAAGGCAAGGAATCACGCCCGGTGATTACCACCGGGGTAATGCCGGCCTTTTGCAGCATCTTCAGGCCATGGCCGTCCAGGGTGTTGAAACGTTTGAGCGTCTCACCCGTCTCGGAGAACAGCAGCCCCCCATCGGTGAGCACGCCATCCACGTCAAAGAAAGCGGCTTTGACACCCTGGGCGCGCAGAAGCAAGGCGGGATCGAACTGAATGGCAGGTTTCGCCGCCGGGCCGCCCCAAGGCGAAACAGCCCCCTCGGGGGGCAGCGAGGACACCTTGGTGCCGAGCGTGGGGGCCTTATTCATCAAATCACTTTCGCACGCATCAGGTCGTTGCTGTTGAGGGCACCACACAGGCGACCTGCTTCGTCCACCACCAGCACACTGGTGATGCGCTTACGCTCCATCAGGTCGGCAGCATCTACCGCCAGCGCCTGCAATCCGATGGTGGTAGCCGCACGGTGCATGACTTCCTGCGCGGTTTTTTCACGCAAATCCACGCCTTGCTCCACCAAACGGCGCAAATCACCGTCCGTGAAGATACCCAGCACCTGGTCATTGCCATCCACAATGGCGGTGGCGCCCAGGCCTTTGGCACTCATTTCACGCATCAGCACGCTAAAGCTGGCCTCCGGCAGCACCTTGGGCACAGATTCTCCTGCACGCATCACATCACTGACATGGGTCAGTAGTTTGCGACCCAAGGCACCGCCCGGGTGCGAACGCGCGAAATCTTCGGCGCGAAAGCCGCGTGCGTCCAGCAAGGCCACGGCCAGGGCATCCCCCAATGCGAGTTGCGCCGTGGTGCTGGCGGTTGGCGCCAGATTCAGGGGGCAGGCCTCCTTGTCCACGGCGGTATCCAGCCACAGGTCGGCGTGTTGGGCCATGGTGGACTTGGGGTTGCTTGTCATGGCCACCAAAGGAGCGCCCAGACGTTTGAGCACGGGCAGGATCGCTGCCATTTCCTGTGACTCACCGCTGTTGGAAATGGCCAGTACCAGATCAGACGCGGTGATCATGCCCAGGTCCCCATGGCTGGCCTCTGCAGGGTGCACAAACATGGCGGGCGTACCGGTGGACGCCAGGGTGGCGGCAATCTTGCGACCGATGTGTCCGCTCTTGCCCATGCCCATCACCACCACACGCCCCTGAAGCGAAAGCACCAGGGCCACAACCTGTGCAAACGACTCTCCCACGCGGCTTTTGAGCCCCAGAATCGCAGCCGCTTCGATGTCAAAGGTCTCCTGGGCCAGGCGAATGGCGCGTTGCGCCGCTGCTGCGGGGCCTTGTGGTGCGTGTGCTGTCATGCGCGCATTTTATAGAGTGGACCGTCTCTTGCTAGTATGGCGATATGACCTCCCTTGAAATCACCCTTCTCTATCTGCTGGCTGCAGTACTGGGTGTGGTGGTCTGTCGCTCCTTCAAACTGCCACCGATGCTGGGTTACCTGGCCGTGGGGGTGGTGATTGGCCCCAATGCCCTGGCCTTGTCCAAGAGTGCCGAGGGGGTGCGCCACCTGGGTGAGTTCGGCGTGGTATTCCTGATGTTTGTGATCGGGCTGGAGTTCAATCTGCCCAAACTGCGCGCCATGCGCAAGCATGTGTTTGGGCTGGGACTGATGCAGGTGGTGCTGACCATCGTCGGAGCCACGCTGGTTATCCTGGGACTGGCCATGGCGTACCCATCCCTATGGGGCATGTCCTGGCAATCTGCGCTGGCGCTGGCCTGCGCAGTGGCCATGAGCAGCACGG
The DNA here is from genome assembly GCF_001955715.1 of Rhodoferax saidenbachensis. Lineage (NCBI taxonomy): Bacteria > Pseudomonadati > Pseudomonadota > Betaproteobacteria > Burkholderiales > Comamonadaceae > Rhodoferax > Rhodoferax saidenbachensis. The sequence continues at coordinate 4,257,506 of NZ_CP019239.1, forward strand.
CGATTGTGGTCAAACTCATGTCCGAGCGGGTCGAGCTGGAGTCCGAGCACGGCAAACGCGTCATGGGCGTGTTGCTGTTCCAGGATCTGGCCGTGGTGCCGCTGCTGGTGTTGATACCGGCACTGAGCGCCTCGGGTGAACAACTGGCCAGCGCACTGGGTTGGGCCGCGCTGAAAGCGGGTGTGCTGGTCACAGTGCTGCTGGTGGGTGGGCAACATGTGATGCGCCGCTGGCTGACCGTGGTGGCCCGGCGTAAAAGTGAAGAGCTGTTTGTGCTCAACCTTTTATTCATCACTCTGGGGCTGGCCTGGCTCACCGAGCTGGCAGGCCTGAGTTTGGCGCTTGGCGCTTTTATTGCTGGCATGCTGATCTCGGAAACCGAATTCAAGCACCAGGTCGAGACCGACATCCGTCCTTTCCACGACGTATTGCTGGGCCTGTTTTTTATCAGCATCGGCATGCTGCTGGACTGGCACCAGGTTGTCGAGCAGTGGCTCCTGGTATTGCTGCTGGTCGTTGTCCCCACCTTGATCAAGGCGGCGCTGGTGGCCGGGTTGGCGCGGACCCTGGGGTCCACGCCCGGCGTCGCCCTGCGCACCGGCCTGTACCTGGCCCAAGCTGGTGAATTCGGCTTTGTATTGCTGACCCTGACCCAGGAAAACGCGCTCATGCCCACAGCCTTGGTCAACCCGATTCTGGCCAGCATGGTGCTGTCCATGCTGGCCACCCCTTTCATCATCATGTACAGCAACCGCATCGTGATGAAGCTGGTGTCCAGCGAATGGCTGCAACAGTCGCTGCAGATGACCAACATTGCGCGCAAATCCATCAATGCCAACCAGCACGTCATCATTTGTGGCTATGGGCGCTGCGGCCAGAACCTGGCCCGCATTCTGGAGCGCGAAGGCATTCCGCATATGGCGCTGGACCTGGACCCAGACCGTGTGCGCCAGGCCACCGCGGCCGGTGACTCCGTGGTGTTTGGGGACGCCGCGCGCCTGCAAGCCCTGATGGCCGCAGGGCTGGCGCGGGCCAGTGCCGTCGTCATTACCTACCTGGACGAAGCGGCCGCGCTCAAGGTTTTGCGCAATACGCGGGAGCACGCGCCCCAAGTGCCGGTGATCGTGCGCACGCAGGATGACCACAGTCTGGAGAAACTCATGCAAGCCGGCGCCACCGAGGTGGTACCCGAGGCGATTGAAGGCTCCCTGATGCTGGCCAGCCATGCGCTGGCGCTGGTGGGCGTGCCCATGCGCCGGGTGATCCGCATCGTGCAGGACCAGCGTGATGCGCGTTACAACCTGTTGCGTGGCTTCTTTCACGGCGCCGATGACAACTCGGTGGACGAACTGCAGCATGAGCGCTTGGGCACTGTGACTTTGCCATTGGGCGCGCGGGCAGGCGGGCGCCTGCTGGACGAATTTGCCTTGGACGTGCTGCATGTACGCGTGGTCAGCCTGCGCCGGGCCAGTGGTAAGACCGTAGTCCTGCAGAAGGACACAGCGCTGGAGCACGGCGACACGCTGGTGCTGTCCGGCAGGGCCGAGGCCATCGCGATCGCGGAACAAAAACTGCTCAAGGGCTGAGTACGACGCGGCTGCGGGCACAATGGCGGCTGGCATCCGCGGGGATGCATTTTTTTCGGGTGACCCATGCAACACACCAGTGTGAACCAGTATCTGCGCGACCACATCCGCACCGTGCCGGATTGGCCGGCGCCGGGCGTGCAGTTTCGGGACATCACCCCTTTGCTGCAGGATGCGCGCGTGTTTCGCGTGCTGATCGATGCCTTTGTACACCGCTACATGGATCCGGCGCTGCGTCCGGACGTGGTGGCAGGGCTGGACGCACGGGGTTTTATCCTGGGTTCAGTCGTGGCCTATGAACTCAATGTCGGTTTTGTGCCGATTCGCAAAAAGGGCAAGCTGCCTTTCACCACCGTGGAAGAGACCTACGAGCTGGAATACGGTAGCGCCACGGTGGAGCTGCACACCGATGCGGTGAAGTCGGGTCAACGGGTCTTGCTGATTGACGACTTGATCGCCACCGGCGGCACCATGATGGCCGGCAAGAAACTGCTGGAGAAGCTGGGCGCCACCGTGATGGAGGGCGCCGCCATTGTGGATTTGCCTGAGCTGGGTGGTTCCGACAAGCTGCGGGCCTCAGGCCTGCCCCTCTTCACGCTAATTGACTTCGCCGGACATTAATTACGGCTCCATCGCTCTGCGAGTCGGTCCGCCCGAGGGAGCTTGCTCACACTGGAACGGCCCGGCGGCAAGTGGCCGCACCTCTTCGGCTCACACGGCTCAGTGCAGATCGCCGTACTGGGTGCCACTCAGGGGTGAGTGGCCCTCATCCACCATCTGGGTGTCCTGAAAGACCGGCAAGGGTGCCGGATTACGGCGTCCGGAGCGAACCACCTCACCTGCATGCGCGGGTGACGCAGCAGGAGTAGCGACGGAGGCGAGTGCCTTTTTGAAGGCCGCTACTTCATCGTCCTGCAGCGGCTCAAAGTGAGGTTTTGCGGGTGCGGCCGTTACGGGCGCCGCGGGTGTTGGCAGGGCCGGACTCAGGGGTGCAGGAGCCGACGCGGGTTCGGCCTTGTGTGACAAACCGGCGGTGACATGTTCGTTCACACGCCAATACACTGAGGTCACCAGAATATCGTGGCGGGTCTTGGCCGTTCGGGCAATCAGGCCTTCAATTTCGGCCAGGCGCGCGGTCTCGCCCGCATACTGGCGCGCCAGATCCATCATGATGAGGTACTGGCGACCCCGGGAGTCCAGGGACAACACCTTGAACTTGAAGCTGGACGACAACACACCTGCACGGGTCATGGCCTCACGCACTACGGTGTACAGCAACTCACGCCGCTCCAGCCGTTCTGTTTTGCGGTTGGCGGCGTTGCCAGCACCCGGCTTGGCCAGTCCGCGGCCCGATGCGCCCAGGGGAAGCGTCGCGTCCACATGGCCCAAGCCCGAGCTTTCGGCACTCAACACACGGTTGGCGGCCGACTTTCTGGAGAACCATTGGAACAAGGACATTGCTTTTTGCTTTCGGAATCCACGACGCAAACAGTGTAAGCCAGCTATTTCCCAATGCAAAATTTTGAGAAGATGACGCCCAGCAGGTCGTCCGATGTGAACTCCCCGGTGATGGCACTCAGCGCGTTCTGCCCCAGGCGCAACTCCTCGGCCAACAAGTCCAGGGATTGGGCACGTGCCGCCAGATGGGCTGCTGCCTCCATCAGATGGGCGTCGACCTCACGCAAGGCCTGCAAGTGGCGTTCGCGGGCAATGAAAGTCCCGCCCGCCGGAGCAGCTTGCCAACCCGCGGTCTGCAGCAGGGCTTGGCGCAAGGCGTCCAGCCCTTGCCCAGTCTTGGCGGACAGCACCACTCCCGTGGGGGATGGCAGATCTGCAGTGACCGCATCGGCCTTGTTCCAGACATCGATGATGGGCACAGATTTTGGGAGTTTTTGGGCCAAAGCCCCCGCCACCTGTGCGTCAGCAGCTATGTAATCTATAGCATTTGCGCGCGTCAGATCGTGCAGGAAGAGCACGGCATCCGCGCCCTCAATCGCTTCCCAGGCCCGCGCAATGCCGATCTGCTCCACCGCGTCTTCGCTGGTGCGCAGTCCTGCCGTATCGACCACGTGGATCGGCACGCCCTCGATCTGTATGGTTTCCTGCACCTTGTCGCGCGTGGTGCCGGCAATCGGCGTGACGATGGCCAGTTCGGCGCCCGCCAACGCGTTGAGCAGGGACGACTTGCCCGCATTGGGTTGGCCGGCAATCACCACCTTTATGCCTTCGCGCAACAGGGCGCCTTGTGCCGCTTTCTGCAACACGGTGCGCAGGCTGTTTTGCAAACGGTCCAGTTGCCCCTGGGCATCCGCCTTTTGCAGGAAATCGATCTCTTCTTCAGGAAAGTCCAGCGTAGCCTCGACCAGCATACGCAAATGGATCAACGCGTCGCGCAGGCCATGGATCTCGCGCGAAAAGGCGCCCGAGAGCGACTGGGTGGCGCTGCGTGCCGCCGCTTCGGTACTTGCGTCGATCAGGTCGGCAATGGCTTCGGCCTGCGCCAGATCAATCTTGTCATTCAGAAAAGCCCGTTCGCTGAACTCACCCGGTTCGGCCAATCGCAGGGCTGGCAGGCAAGGTCGGCCGGTCGTGGAGTTGGTCTGCCGAGCGACTTCCAGGCAACGCGCCACCAGCAGTTGCAGCACGACCGGGCCACCATGGGCCTGCAACTCCAGCACGTCCTCCCCTGTGAACGAGTGGGGCGCCGGGAAGAACAGCGCTAGGCCCTGGTCCAGCGGCTGGCCCTGGGCGTCATTGAAGGGAAGGTAGGTGGCCTCGCGCGGGCGCAGGGCGCGGCCCAAAAACTGCTGCCCCCAAGCACCCAGGCTTTTGCCACTGATGCGCACAATGCCCACGGACCCACGGCCAGGCGCGGTGGCGATGGCAAGGATCGGATCGTGGTGGCGTGGCAGCATGGAGGGCTCCATGAAGAAGGGCCGCTGAGTGCGGCCCTTGCGGGGGTTACTTAAATTTCGGCAGGTTGAACTGCGGTGGTACGCCCATGCGGGTGTTGATGATCCACTGCTGCGCAATCGACAAGACGTTGTTGGTAATCCAGTACATCACCAAACCAGCCGGGAAGAAGAAGAACATCACGCTGAAAGCCAGCGGCATGAACCACATCATCTTGGCTTGCAGGGGGTCCGGCGGCGCGGGGTTCAGCGCCGTTTGCAGCATGGTGGTCAGTGTCATCACCAACGGCAGAATGAAGTACGGATCAGGCGAGGACAGGTCGTGGATCCACAGCGCCCACGGCGCCCCACGCATTTCCACGCTGGACAGCAGCACCCAGTACAGGGAAATAAACACGGGAATCTGGATCATGATGGGGAAGCAACCGCCCATGGGGTTGACCTTTTCCTCACGGTAGATGCGCATCATCTCCTGCTGCATCTGCTGCGGGTTGTCCTTGAGGCGCTCACGCATTTCCATAATCTTGGGATTGACCGCCTTCATCTTGGCCATGCTGGCGTAAGCCTTGGCGTTGAGCCAGTAAAACGCGATCTTGAGCAGCAACACCAAGGCTACGATGGACCAGCCCCAATTCTGGAGAAAGCCGTGCAGCTTTTCCAACAGCCAGTACAGCGGCTTGGACAGCATGTGAAAGATGCCGTAGTCCTTGACGTATTCCAGGCCGGGGGTCAGCAATTCAAGCTTCTTCTCTTCTTGCGGACCGACAAACAGGGTGGCATCGACAACCTTGGTGGCGCCAGGCGCGATGGCTTCCAGCGGCGCAACGAAGGTGGCACGGTAGCAGCAATCGGCCAGCGTGGCGCCAATGTCCACGGCGTCAAACGAGATGTTGCGCTGCACGCCTTCGGGCAAGATCCATGCGCTGGCAAAGTAGTGCTGGACCATGGCGATGTAGCCATTGGTGGATGCCTTCTCGACATCGACCTTCTTTTTCTTGATGTCGGCGAACTCGACCTTCTGGTACTTCTTGGCCTCGGTGTAGACCGCGGGACCGGTGAAGGTGGAGTAGAAAGACGATTCGCCCGGCAGCTTGTTGCCATCACGCACCAATTGCAGGTACAGCTGCGGCGCGATCGGGGCGCCAGAGGTATTCGTCAGTTCGTGTTTGACCGCAATGTCGTAGGCACCGCGCTTCAAGGTATAGGTCTTGACCAGCTTGATACCGCCAACATCGGGTGACACAAATTTAACGACCAGCTCGTTGTCACCTTCTTTAAGGGCGCGCTCACCGCTCATGGTCATGACGGTTTTATGTGTGGGGAATGCGCCGCTTACCGCGCCAGCCACCACACCCGTTTGGGCCATGTAAATACGGTCCTTGCTGTCATCCAGCAGAACGACGTTGCGTGTCTTGTCCGCAGTATCGGTGTACTTCAGGAATTCCGAACGCACCAAGGAGCCGCCTTCTGTGTCGAACGTGAGCTTCAGCACATCGGTGCTGACTTCCACACGCTCTTTGGGCGCCACTGGCGCTGCAGGCGCGGTGGCGGGCAATGTTGCCGCCGCCGTAGCTGGCGTGGCAACGCCGCCGGGCACGCCCGCATCGGCATGCGTCGGCTGAGCGCCTGGAGCCGCCACAGCCGGTGCCGTTTGCTGCGCAGGGCTAGGGAAGAAAGTAGCTTTCTTGCCGTTGTGCACCTGCCATTGGTCCCACAGCAGCACCATGGAAAAGCCAAAGATCACCCACAAAATGGTGCGGCGAATATCGTTCATGAAGGTTTCTTGTTGGAAGGAGAGGGGAACAGCCGGGTGAACAGCCGAGGGGATTCAGTCGGTACGGGGTCAAGGCCGCCCGCACACCATGGGTGGCAACGCGCCAGCCGCGACACAGTCAGATAACTACCGGCCGCTGCGCCATGGGTTTGCAGTGCCTGCAAGGCGTAGGCAGAACAGGTTGGCTCAAACCGGCACGCTGAGCCCAACCAAGGGCTCAGAAAAAAACGGTAGCCCCTGACCACGGCAAGCAGCAGAGACTTCATCACGGTGTGGGTACTCCGGCACGCGCAAACAACTGCTGCAGTTCGGCACGGACTGCCGCTTTGAGTTTGTCGGAGGTCGCGCTCAAGAATTGAGCACGGTCAAATCCCGCGCGCAGACGCACCACATGGGCGTGCTGCGGCAGGGTGTGCTCGAATTCAGCGCTCACGTTGTAGATTTGACGTTTGATGGCATTGCGGGTCACGGCACGCTTGGCCCACCGTTTGGGCGCCATGGCTCCCAGCCACACCCCAGAAATGGGGAACAGGAGGGGCGAAACGCCCTGCGGGACTACGGCCATGACGGCGTCCAGGGCACAGCTATGCAGGGCAAAGTGTGCGGTTTTTGCCACGGTTTTACCCGCCAAAGCAGCCTGGAACTGCGCCCGGGTCTTCAAGCGCTGCACGTTCAGACCGCGCCAAAGCTATGCACCAGCGGGATCCGGAACGGCAAGGCCAGAACTGGACTTGCTTAGACAGCCAGGCGCTTGCGGCCTTTGGCGCGGCGTGCGTTGATCACAGCGCGGCCACCGCGGGTCTTCATGCGAACCAGGAAGCCGTGGGTACGGGCGCGGCGAATTTTGGAAGGTTGGTAAGTGCGTTTCATAATTTTCTCGGCTCTAGCTATCTTGCCCGCAAGCGCAGTGCCCCGGAGCAGGAGGGGTTTTCAGGTTAAACCCCGATCACAATCAGGGGAACCGACGATTATCGCAAATTTTCTCAATGCCGGCAACACCTTGCGCAGGATTTGGTGGGTAAAGCACGAAGCAGCCTCTGGTTCATGAAAATTGTGGATAAGGTTTTGATAATCTACA